>NZ_JAFBIY010000003.1 GCF_021531975.1 Faecalicatena contorta
GAGAGGAGTTGCATTAAACGACTCTCTTCCGGACTTACATACCAGTGCAAGAGATGAGGAGAAGCGCATCGTCGTAACATATCATAATGGGCATCGTTTCGTATTCATTTAATAATCTAAATTCCTATTGCAAAATCCCCAGACATTTTTCTGGCTCTGGTGCAAAAAGGGATGTGATTTTTATTTTTTCTTCCAGGTTTTCTTCTTTTATCATTTCTTTTAAGACAGACATAAATACACCGGATCCTTTGACCAGATGGGCGTCGGCAAGTGTCTCATCCAGATTCTTGCGACATTCAAAGGAACCGTACCAGTTGCCGCGGCAGGTATAGTCAACTCCGCAGCTTGGGCTTCCGTCTACGCCTACGAATCCAAGCACTTCGAACCAGTCTTCGTTTGCAAGATATTCTTTCAGCTGCTCCATGACAGGAGTTAATATTTTGCGACAATGTGTACGGAAGAAGACGTTATCAAACTGATCACTGACATGTCCCCAGCGTTTCGCACCATAGAGAGTGAACTCCGGACAAGGCAGCTGGATGACATGGACATCGCTGTCAATTACCTGATGCATGAATTTTTTGCGGAGAGCCTCTTCGGCATCCATCTCTTCCTGGTTATAAAGTATGACCTTTGAGGCAGTATTTAAAATACAATGTGATACAAAGATGATTTTTTTCATTGGTGTTTTTCCTCCTTATAAGATAATATTTCCGTATCGTGCGGCAAGATTATTCAGTTGTTGCTGTTCAATGACAATCTTGCCGTGTCTAAGTATAAGATACCCCTGTTCTTCCATTTTATCAAGATAGCGATAGAGTGTTCGCAGGTTAATGCTGAGTTCGTCTGCCAGCACTTTCCTGGTAAGAGGACAGGTGTAAGGGGTCTCATACCTTGCCTGCATGTAAAGATAGTGACCCAGAATATCGATCTGCGGAAAGATACGTTGTCGTTCTGCCCGCTCCATATTGAGGTGAGATACTTTGCCCATAATGATTAAAGTGCGGAAGCATAATTCGCTGTTACTCTGAATCAGCGATATGTAATCAGAAGCGGCTATGCGGAAAAGCACACATGGAGTATCTGCCACTACAAAAGCTGTATAGGCTGGTACATCTGTCAGGTATTCCAGAAGTCCCAATATGTGTGGAGGTTCTACATAGTCAATAATGCTGTCAGTTGACCATGAAATATGATTCATTATGATTGTTCGTCCGCTGAGCAGAAAATAGAAATATTTGGCGGGATCTTTCTGGTAGAGGATTGTTTTACCTTTTCCTACCGTCATTAAGTGATTGCCAAGGGAAAGATGCTTAAAGGAAGATACAGGATCATCTTTATCATAGTTATCATTCAGAATTATTTTTAATGCTTCAATGGTGCTTTTGTACATAAAATCTATATTTCTCCTTGATTTATTGTGAATTTCTATAAATAAAAATGACAGCTGTCATTTTTATTATTATAAGAATATGGTACCTTAAAGTCAAGTAATGTCTGAAATTTATGGACAGACAAAGTAAATTTAAGAACAAAACTGTCGTGTTAGAGATGCCGGGAGGGTGATTTGTATGCAGACAGTTAATATCAAAGGAGGACATGAGAATGGAAAAAAAGAAATATTCAATTAAGGACGACTTTTCAATGCTGGCAATACTGATTATTCCAGTGGGGGTTGCTGTTAACTTTGTTGGTGGACAGTTAGCATCGCTTTTAAAACTGCCAATGTACTTAGATACGATTGGAACAATTTTTGCATCTATGCTTTGCGGACCGTGGGTTGGAGCAGTTACCGGTGGTCTTACCAATGTTGTAACGGGTATTGCTAACCCTGTAAACTTTGCATTTATTCCTGTTAATGTAATTGCAGGTCTTGTAACAGGTTTCCTTGCAAGAAAGCAGATGTTCAGTGTATGGTGGAAATGGATCATTTCTATGTTACTTATGGCAGCAGCTTCTATCATTTCTTCTGCTCCGATCGTAGTATTGGTATTTGGTGGTGTCACCGGTGGAGGTACATCTCTTATTACTGCAGCAGCTATGGCAGCAGGTGCAAATATCTGGGCAGCATTTTTCGGAACAGAAGGTATCTTTACAGTGCTTGACCGTGTGATTTCTTTCGTGATCTGCTGGGCAGTTATTAAAGTTATTCCGGCAAGAACACTTGTTAAGTTCGGATGCGGAAGCAATTATATTAAAGAGAACAAGTAAATAATACCCTCCTGACGGCTCTCTAATAATTGCTGCAAACAAAACCTTATGAAAAGGGGAAATTATGGAAAAAACATATATTGAAAAAATCCAGATACATAAGACAAATAAATTGGCAGGACTTCATCCTGCTACAAAGTTTTTTGTAGTTATTATGTATACGATCTGTACATTTGTACTTAGTTCTGTGCATTTAACAAAGGTCGGCTTATCGTTACTGCTCATACCGTGGTTTTTGGTTGTGCTGATACTTTGTGGAGCAAGCGGTGCCATGAAAAAAAGCATAAAAGCGCTGAAAGCGGTTGCGGTCATTGCGCTGGTTATTTTTCTCGTGCAGACTTTCATTGTTCCGGGTGGAGATGTTCTGTTTCGGTTCGGATTTCTGAGAATCTGCGAGAAAGGACTTAAGACAGCAGTTTCTCTGTCTTTTTTGATTATGGATATAGCAGGAATTTTCGTATGGCTCTTCCAGACGACGGAGAATAAGGAAATCGCGAGAGCATTAGAAGAGTCCGGATTGAACTATAAAACAGCATATGTCTTTACATCCTCACTGCAGATGATCAATATCCTGAGTGGAAACAGTAAAACAATCATGAATGCGCAGCGTGCAAGGGGTGTTGAAACAGAAGGAAACGTAATAGTACGTGCAAAAGCATTTTTCCCAACACTTGTTCCACTTGTTCTGGGGGCGGTCATTGGCTCAGAGGAGAGAGTTCTTACGCTTGAGGCACGTGGATTCTCCATGCAGGGAGAAAAGACACATTTATTTAATCTTGAAAAATCCGGGGCAGAGGGCACAATGAAGATATTATGGATTGTTGTCACAGCTCTGATCATTGTGGGGAGGGTCGCTTTATGGATGTTATAATGGAATGCAAGAATGTAACTTACTCATATCCTCTCACAAAGGAGCCTGCAATTAAGAAATTGGATTTTCAGATTGAAAGAGGAAAATTCTATGGAGTTGTGGGAGAAAATGGCTCCGGCAAGACAACACTTTGTGCGGTGCTGCGTGGATTTGCGCCCAGCTTTTATAAAGGAGAACTCGAAGGTGAGGTGCTGGTAGAAGGAAAAAATATCAAGGAATATGGCGGCGAACTTGCGCAGAAGATTGGTTTTGTGTTCCAGAATCCGTTTACACAGATCAGTGGTGTAAAGGATACGGTATTTGAGGAAGTTGCTTATGGACTTGAGAATTTTGGCGTACCGGTTGAAGAGATTGAGCGAAGAGTCATTGAGGTTATGAAAATGACAGACATAGAAGCACTTGCTGAGAAAAGTCCTTTTGAATTATCCGGAGGACAGATGCAAAGAGTAGCACTTGCGTCTGTTATTGTGCTGGAGCCGGATATTCTTATCATTGATGAACCAACCAGCCAGTTGGACCCTGAGGGAACAGAAAGTGTATTTGCTATTATTGAAATGATGAAAGAGAAGCAGAAAACAATTATTCTCGTTGAGCATAAGATTGATCTGATCGCGGAGTATGCAGATGAGGTACTTGTTTTGAAGAATGGGGAGTTGATCGCAAAAGGTGACAAGACGGAAGTCCTTGCTGACATGTCCCTTCTTGAACAGGGAGCGGCACTTCCGCAGGTGGCTATTTTAGGAAGAAAGCTACAGGAAAAAGGGCTACAGCTTGCGGCTATTCCAGTTACTGAGAAACAGGCAGTAGAAGTCATTGCCAAAGCACTGAAAGAGAGGAACTGACCATGAGAGATTTGATTTTAAAAGATGTAAGTTTTTCTTATCCGGGAGGTTTCTTGGCGGTAGATCATATCAGTATGGAGATTAAATCCGGAGAAAATGTTGCCATAGTTGGACAGAATGGAGCCGGAAAGACAACAACTGTAAAGATGATGAACGGTCTTCTTCGACCTACAGAGGGTGAAGTATTGATTGGTGATATGAATACAAAGGATTATACAACAGCGCAGGTGTCACGTGTGGTCGGATATGTATTCCAGAATCCGGATGATCAGATATTCCATGCTACGGTTGAGAGCGAAGTGCGCTATGGCCCGAAAACGATGAAACTGGATTTGGCCGAAGAAGACAGAAGGGTTAAGGAAGCGCTTGAAATTACCGGAATGGATGCTTATAAGGATGAGAATCCGATGAATCTTCCGTTGTCTATGCGAAAATTTGTCACAATTGCTGCAGTTATTGCCATGGGAACAGAAATTCTGATCTTTGACGAGCCTACAGCGGGACAGGATATTGAAGGTAATAAGAGACTGAGCATGATCTTAAAGACTTTACATGAACAGGGAAAGACAGTGATTACAATTTCACATGATATGGAGTTTGTTGCTTCTAATTTTGATAAGGTGATCGTAATGGCAAAGAAAAAGATTGTCCGTGCGGGAACACCGAAAGAAATTTTCTGGGATTTTGAAGCTTTAGAGAAAGCAATGTTAAAACAGCCATATGTAAGCCGGGTGTGCAGGGCACTTGGTATTGAAGGTGACATTATTGACATTGATGATGCGGTAGAAGGGATTATGAACAGGTGCTAATTATGCGAAAAGATCACAGACTGATTGCCTTTCTGGCATTTGCGATGTATTTTCTGACAGGCGCAGCTTGTATCGTAGTGGGAAGCAGCTTGCCACATTTGGTTAAAATGTACCAATTACAGCTGGATAAGGTGGTTCTGCTTGGTTCTGCATATGCACTGGGAAGAGTATTAACTGTTTATGTGACCGGGCAGATGGTGGAAAAGCTTGGACCGGCAAGAGTACTGGCAGGAGGCTGTGTTTTGATTGCTGTATTTTTGTTTGGGATTCCGACGATTCCGAATTATTATGCTGGAATGGTATTCGCCTTTTTAGGTGGTGTAGGAATGGGAGCGCAGGATACGGTCTGTCCGGTACTCCTCAGTGTTGTATTTCGTGAGAATTATGCGGGTTCCATGAGTGCTGGACAGGCGTTTTTTGGACTGGGTAATTTTGCAACTCCATTTCTGGTAGGAGTCATGCTTTCTGGAAAACTTCCGTTTTATTATTCCTATTATATTCTTTTGCTTGTACCGGTTCTGATGTTGCTATGTATCCCGTTTGCGAAAATTGATACGTGTGTACGGGGAAACAATAGTGAAGAAGAAGTACAGGAGGAGACAGTGACACCACTTTACACGCGAAATGCGGTACTTGCATATGCAGCAATTATCCTTGTGGATATTGCTTATTGTGCTGAGGTGAATGGCATAATGACCTATACTTCCAGCTTTGCGGAAAATATCGGAATCAGTCCGTCGATATCCGCCTTTATGCTGACAGTATATAATGTCGGATGCTTTGTCGGATCACTGGCATTTGTCATTATTTTAAGAAAAGTAAAGGTACAGACAGTGCTTCTCATAAATCATGTAATTGCTCTTGCGGCGATAGTGACGATGCTTGTGGTCAATAAAGTTCCGGTGTATTTTGTGGGACTTGCGATTGCAGGATTTTTCCTGGGTGTATTGTTCAGTACGATCATAACAATAGCAACAAGAATAGATTATAAACATATCAGCAGAGCCGGGTCTCTGATGGCAACTGTCGGTGGGGGATCCGATATTCTGACTCCTGTCATAACCGGTATCATGGTTGCAACATGGGGGGTTGGATCCGCTTATAAGTATGTGATTATTATGTGTATTGTAAGTATTATTGGGGCAACAGTATTGCGGTTAAATACGACAGAAAAGGAGGAAAGATAATGCCAATTCAAAGCAAAGAAGTATTAGATGAAGAAGGGAAACAGTATCATATACAGTGTAAAAAAGGTGACGTAGGAAGGTATGTACTGGTACCGGGAGATCCGTTCCGGACAGATATTATTGCACAGATGTTTGATGATCCGAAGCTGGTGGCTCATAATCGGGAGCATAAGACCTGGACAGGTACATTGAACGGAGAAAAAGTATCTGTTACCAGCACTGGTATGGGATGTCCGTCTGCGGCGATCGCACTGGAAGAATTGATTCACTGTGGTGCCGATACTTTTATCCGGGTAGGTACATGTGGAAGAATCTGTCCGGAAAGTTATAATGAAGATCTGGAAGGAGTTATTATTACGGGAGCGGTCAGAGATGAGGGGACAACGGTGCATTATGTCCCGATTGAATATCCTGCAATAGCTGACCGTCATGTAGTCGATGCACTTGCACGAGCATGTGAGGCCAAAGGCTATGCGTTTGCAGAAGGTATCGCACAGTCCAAGGATGCATTTTATGGACAACATGATCCGGATGGCATGCCAAACAGCGGAAGGCTTCACCAGAGATGGGAAGCATGGGAAAAGGCTGGCGTGATGGCATCGGAGATGGAAACGGCTGCATTGTTTATCGTTTCTTCCGTCAGAGGTGCAAGAGCCGGTGCCATTATGGCGTATGGAAGTATGAATGACCATACGATTGAGCTGGCATGTGATGCAATTAAGCTTCTCATTGAGGAGGATAAGAAAAAAGAAGGAAGATAAAGGAGTATTCGAGTATGGGATTTTATGAAGAAAAACTGGTTCCGATCATCAAAGAAGTATGCCCTGTGATTGAAGCAACTCCACATATGCAAGATATTTTACATGGAACAATGTCTTTAGAAAGATTTCAGTTTCAGATCAGGCAGAATTATCAGTATCTGATGGATTATGCCAGATGCTGGGCAGTTGGTTTTTCCAAATGCACCTGCTTTGAAGAAATGAACGACTGGTATCAGATTGTAAAAAATACCATGGAAGGTACGGTGATGTTTAATCGAGATTTCTGGGCAGAGCAGATTGGCCTGAGTCTGGAAGAGATGGATGCAGTTATCGAAGCACCGGGGAAACGTTCCTATACTTCGTTCCAGTTGATGTGTGCAGAGCAGGGTGGGCTTGCAGAATGTATGATGTCCCTGTTCCCATGTAATATTTTATACCGTTTCTTTGGAGAAGATCTGCTTGGAAAGTGCACTCTTGAGAAAGATAATATGTATTATCAGTGGCTGGAATTCTATGTCAGTGATTCCTATATCGCTAAGACTGATAATGAGATCCGAATGGTAAATAAACTATGTGCTAATAAGACCGAAAGAGAGCAGGCAAGGCTCCTGGAGATATTTGCAACAAGCTGTAATTATGAGATTCTTCAGTGGCAGGACATGTATCATAATATGACGACGTGGCCGTTGGATGCTATTTTTCCAAAAAAATTTACGACGATAGAGGAGTAGTTATGGAAGAAAAGAAAAAAATAATTATTGATACCGATTGTGGCTCGGATGATGCAATGGCGATCGCGATGGCACTCAATGATCCTGCATATGAGATTCAACTTATTACAACTGTATCCGGAAATGTGCCGGTTAAGCAGGCAACCATTAATACACTTACTACAATTGAATATGCAGATACTTATGAACCGCCGGTGTACGTTGGATCTGAAAAAATGCTTCTGCGAGATCTGGCATGTGCCTATGAGACACATGGCAATGACGGAATGGGAGATATCGGGCTTGTGCCCAAAAGGCTGACTCCCGAAGAGGGAAACGGTGTAATAAAGATGATCGAAGCATTAAATGCCAGTGAAGCAGGAGAGATTGATATTGTAGCTCTCGGACCTCTTACTAATCTGGCTCTTGCCATTCGTCTGGACTATGAGGCAATGAAAAAAGCTGGTAAGATTGTAATAATGGGAACTGCCGGACTTGGAGATGGCAATGTGACCCCTGTTGCAGAGTTTAATATCTGGCAGGATGCGGAAGCTGCCAAAATCGTGGTAGAATCTGGACTGGAAAATATTATTTTTGTAGGCTGGGATGCATGCCTTGGTGAATGTATGCTGACGCCGGCAGAGATTAAAGAAATCAGGGCAAGTGGTCCACTTGGGAAATTTGCAATCGACTGCAACAAAAATCTTATGGAGATGAATCGTGAGAGATTTGGAGATGATTATCTGGATATGGCAGATCCGTCAGCGATGTCTGCAGCATTGTATCCAGAATGTATCGAGCATTGCGAGAAGTATTACTGTGAGGTGGATATATCTGCCGGTCCAAGCTATGGTGCGGTCCTGGTAGATGTAAATAACGTTACGGGAAAAGAACCAAATGTTTATATATGTAGTAAACTGTACGCAGATAAATATAAAGAATATATATATCGTACACTGAGAGTGAGATAAAAGGAGCGAATGGATATGGGAACATTAAAAGTAAAGTTCTTGATGGGTCCTGCGGAGTGTAATGACAGAAATATTCCGTCATATAGTCAGGAGTTTCTTGAGAATCTGAGCGAAGCTCTGGGAGAAGAAGTTGTCTGTGCTGAGATGGACGAGGTGAAAAAACAGCCACTTCCGGTTTATTTTATTGCATCCGGCGGTGCTGAGCAGGGGTTTAAGGCTGCACATACGGAAACAAAAGAACCATATATTCTGCTTACGACGCCAGGATACAATTCACTGGCAGCATCTATGGAAATTATGGGCTTTTTGCAGGAGAATGGTCTGAAAGGAGAAATTCTTCATGGTTCTTTTGAGACAATCGCAAAGCGTCTGAAAGTGCTTTGTCGTGTAGCAGAGGCAAAAGAGAAATTAAGTCACATGCGTCTGGGGTGCTTTGGCACTCCGGGAGGACTGATCGCAAGCGATGCGGATTTTGATGTATTGAAGAAAATCAGCGGCATGGAGCTGGAGTTGTTTGATCTGGATGAGCTTGTGGAAGAATACAACAAAGGCGGTTATCCGGATAATATTTATACAGAAGAGCTGAAGAAAAAAGGCTACAATGCAGAAGAAGTTGATAAGGCGCTAAACGTATATGGCGCGCTGAAACGTCTGATCGGGAAATATGATCTGGATGGTGTTACAGTGAAGTGTTTTGATCTTCTGGATCTGATCCATACGACAGGCTGCCTCGCTCTTGCGATTCTGAATGCAGAAGGAATACCGGCGGCGTGTGAAGGAGATCAGAAAAGTCTTGTAAGTATGGCAGTTTTGCATGCTCTTACAGGAGAGTCTGGATTTATGGCAAATCCTAGCTGTATGGATCCAGAGACTTCAGAGATTATCTTTGCACATTGTACGCTGCCGATCGATATGCCGGACAGCTATGCGCTTACTACACATTTTGAATCTGGAATTGGTGTCGCTGTGGCATGTGATATTGCACCACAGAAAATGACAATTTTTAAATGCGATGATACGTTAACGAGATATTATGCAGGAAGTGCAGATCTGATCGAAACCATGCATCGAAGCGATTTGTGCCGTTCACAGATGCGTTTGCGTCTGGCTGACGGAACTGGATATTTCTCCAGCCATCCAATCAGTAATCATCACATTATCTGTAAAGGTGACTGGAAAGAAGTGATCGACGAGTATTTCTCACAGATTTAAGAATACAGATACGTATTGAACCCCGAAAGAGTAATATTCTTTCGGGGTTCGTTTTATACCTGTTGATTACAGTATTTTAATAAATCTTCTTCGAAGCAATGTACCTGAGCAGTCAGAAATTCAACCCCTGTCGGGGATAGTGTATCCAGAATGGAAGTCATATCAGCCTGAATCTTTGCAGGGTTAAATGGTACATCTAACGCAAAATCACTGAATGCCCGGATCTTTTGAAAATACATATTTGTTTCCGGTTCTTCCTTTGCATTTCTGCACATCTGATACATGACAACACAGTCTGTAGCTTCTACATCGGTACATGCTTTGCAGATCCATTTCCCAAGAAAATAGTAATCGCCGTTTACTTCATAGATAAAACCAGGCAATTTTAAAAGCCGTTCTGATAACATCAAACATACCTCCTTGTTCTAACTACAACAGTAGCAGAGGAATGGGAAAAAGTCAATTCAGTTATCTGTGCGGCAAAGGATTCTGGCCATTTCTTCAGGAGTTTCCTGATTACCATTGATCTGCCATGCCAGATATACACTGAATAATGCACCTGCATAGGCGATCAGATTGTAGTAAAGTCTGGGAGAGGATTCATTCTTTTTATAGTAAGTGTTGATCAGATAGTCGCTTAAGGCTTCCAGCAGGATATGACCGAGTCCGATACTGGTAATACATATGATAAATTCGCGATATTTTTCGAAGTATTGAAAGCAGCGAAGGATATTCTCATATTCTCCAAATTTTTCAGGGGTTTTATTTTGTATGGCGTCTTCCCGATATGCATCAACAATTTCTTTGCAGTAGGAGCGGAAAACTTCTTCTTTCGAACTGTAATTGCGGTAAAAGGTCATACGGGATACACCGGCACGTTCTGATAGTTCGGAAATAGATATCGTGGAAAATGGTTTCTGATTTGCCAGCTGGATCAGGGCAGTAACAATGCATTCTCGGGCCATCTGGTTGGCCGTGTTCTTTTTTTTCATGAACAAAACTCCTTTTTTTGTAACAGTTAAGGGGAAATATGTTGAATAATAAAAAAACTGATGTTACAATTTGTAACAGTTCATGTTGAAAATTATTTTAATGGATAAAAATAGAAATAGCAACTTCTGGAGGCGAAAAATTTGAGAAGAGTAGCAGTCGTAACAGACAGTAACAGCGGTATGTCCCGCGAAATGGCCGAAAAGTATGGGATTACGATTCTGCCCATGATGTTCACCGTTGATGGAAAAGAATATAGAGAAGGTATATCTATCACAAAGGAATTTTTCTTTGACAGTATGAGAAATGGTAAGGAGGTCAGCACTTCACAGCCTTCAATCGCAGATCTGACAGAGCTGTGGGATGAACTGCTGGAATCCTATGATGAAATTGTTCATATCCCTATGTCAAAGGCTCTGAGTGGGGGATATGAGACGGCGGTAGTTCTGAGCAGGGAATATGATGGAAAAGTAGTTGTGGTTGACGGACAGAGAATCTCTGTAACGCAGGAAGCTATGGCTATTCAGGCAGGGCGACTCGCAGAAGAAGGTATGCCCGCACAGGAAATAAAGGAACAGCTTGAAGAGACAGCGCTGGATGCTTCTATATATATTACAGTAGAAACATTGGAGTATTTAAAAAAAGGTGGAAGAATCAGTGCGGCTGCCGCAGTTGCAGGCGAAATCCTGAATATTAAACCTGTGCTTCAGATCCAGGGTGGACTTCTGGAGGTCTATGGGAAAGTACGTGGCCCTAAGAAGGCAAGAAAGATGATAGAAGATGCGTTGAAGAAAGACTGGGAAGAACTGGCTGAAAAGTTCGGCGCAGATAATCTGAATCTTTATGTTGGACATGCAGATGCAGAAAAAGAAGTACAGGAATGGAAAAAACATTTAGAAGAACTGTTTCCGGGACATGAGGTACAGGTGGCAGAACTGCCGATGAGCATTAGCTGCCATGTGGGGCCGGGAACCGTTGGTGCAGCAGTATGCGTAAGATAATCGGGGACGGGGGTTTTTTGAAAAAACCCCGTCCCCGATTAAACTTTACCCTGTCCCTTTTGCATTATTCCCAATTCTTGCATATGTCAATCCATTCGCATGCATTGGAATGTTTTTCTAATTCTTCAATGTTAAGTTCTACAGCGCTGTTCCCGCTTCCGGCAGCTGGATAGACAGTTTCAAATCGCTTCAAAGAAATATCCAGATAAACAGGAATGCCAGGTTTTATGACAAATGGGCAGACACCGCCGGGCGCATGACCGATGTATGATTCAACATCATCCCACGGAATCATCTTTGCTTTTTGATGAAAGAAAGATTTATATTTCTTATTATCTATTTTTGTGTCTCCGGCAGTGACAATCAAGATGGCCTGTTCGCCTAAAAGAAAGGACATTGTTTTAGCAATCCTGGCAGGCTCACAACCTACTGCAGCGGCGGCAAGTTCGACGGTGGCACTGGACTGATCGAAAACTTTTACACAATCTTTCATACCGACAGTATCAAAATATGTGAGGACTTTTTCTAATGACATGGATAAACCTCCTTTGCTTACGAGGATAATTATAGCATATAGAAAAGAAAAATACAAAGAGGGACAGGGTAAAAGCAAATCGGGGACGGGGTTTTTTGAAAAAAACCCCGTCCCCGATTTGCTAGATAGAAAGATTTTTGTTTCTAAAGATTCTAATACCTGCTACAAATCCGATTATTCCAATCAAATACAAGATGATACATCCGATCCATGCCTCTGATGCTCCATTTGACAATCCTTTGGTATCGAAGAGTGTCAAAGGGGTGGCATATTTTAATTTTTCAAATTTATCGCCTACCTGTGAGATCATCTGTACCAGAATTGAGTAAACAACAAGGGCTGAACTTGCTCCGGTACAAAGCCTGCTCTCATTAAAGAAACAGGAGAAGAAGAAGCAGATTCCCCCAAAGAAAAGAAAGAGACCAAACAGTCCTACATTAAGGCGAAGGAATCCTGGGATATCCAGTTCATCAGGGAATGTTACTTCGCTGACGATCAGAATCAGTGAAGTAACATATACAACCATGATAAGCAAAAGGCTTCCCATGAACAGCGCCTGTGTAATGGCAAAGGAACTTCTTTTCTTTGGTATGGAGAGAAGGTATGCCATGGAACCGTTATCCACGTAGCGAGCCACAAGCCGGTTGGACAAAAGGATGATAAATACGCCTGGGAATGCGATGAACAGCATTCCATACAGGTAGTTCGTTACAAATTCAAGAAGTGTCGTACCGGCGTCAGCCATACCAAAAGCAGCGAACAGTTCTGGCATGCTCTCTGCCATCGTGTTCAGACTGTCTCCGAGCTTTGGATCAAACATGAGTGTGATCATGTAGGAATACATGGAGAGGACACCTAAGAAAATGAGGAGCATGATGTAGTTGGATTTTAATTCCTTTCGAAATAAAGTTTTATTAAGCATTTGCGTCACCTCCATAAAAATGCATAAATATTTCCTCCAGAGTCTGGGTACGGATATCCAGATCGTTCACGGTATATCTGGATGCAGCCTTTATGAGAGCATCTATATTTCCTTTTATCTGTACAGTCACAAGGCTTCCATTTTGTCGCACGGAAACAATGGATGTAGCATCAGGCTGAAATGAAGAAGCAAAATCTCTGGCAGTATTTTCGTCCGGGAAGCGAAGATCTATGAGCTTTTGCTTATTCTTTGCGAGATGCTCCATGTCTTCTACGGCAACAAGGCGACCATTTCGGATAATAGCAGCGCGGTCGCATGTTTTTTCTATTTCTTCAAAAATGTGGGAGGACAAAAGTATTGTTTTTCCGCGTTTCTTTTCTTCCAGAATCAATTCGATAAATGCATTCTGCATCAATGGATCAAGACCACTGGTAGGTTCGTCCAGAAGAAGAATATCCGGATCTTGCATGAAAGCGCAGATAATGCCGATTTTCTGTTTGGTTCCTTTGGACATTTTTTTGATCTTGGTGGAAGGATCAAGTGCAAATCGTTTCATCAGTTCGTCTGCTCTTCCGGTGTCTTTCATTTCTTTCATCCGGGCGATGAATCGGATAAATTCTGTCCCGCTCATGGAGTCGATAAACGCTATTTCACCAGGCAGATAGCCAAGTGAACCTGCAATCTTGTGTGCGTCATGAAAGCAGTCCATGCCGAGAATACGTACGTTTCCGCTGTCCGGCTTCAAGAAGCCCATGAGCTGCCGGATCGTTGTTGTTTTTCCGGCACCGTTTGGCCCCAGAAAACCCATGACTTCTCCTTTATGTACCTGGAAACTGACGTCAAATACGCCGCGTCCTTCTCCGTAATCTTTCGTGATATGCTGAATATCAATGATACTCATAATATGTATTCCTCCTTATACACAAGTTGTTTTAACATGCCGCACCAGCGGTAGAACTCCTGCATCAGTGCATTTACATCCAATGGCTTTTGCATCATTCTAAGTTCATGCAGATATCCATCTGTCATCCATACAAGCATCTTAAAAACTGTATGTGGTTCGGCAGCATCCTTGAATTTTTCCCGGTCAATGTGACCGCAGAATTGATCGAACAGATCATCCTGCTGCCAGAAATTCATATCTGCAAGAGCATCGGAAACCGCTTCCTTTTCCGAGTAAAAGGTGTGTACTGAAAAATCCAGTATATATGGATTCTTTCTCATGATTTTCGCTTTTTTTAATGCAGAATATTCTAACAGCTCAAAGAAATCGGTGATTTCCAGATATTTCTGATCTACCACTTCTTTCATGAGCATTTCTTTTATATAGCTATATAGAAATAGGTAGAGCTCTTTTTTGTTGTGAAAATAATAAAAAATCAATCCTTTTGAAATGCCGGCTTTGGAAGCAATGAGGTCTGTGGAAGCATGTTTATAATCATAACAGGCAAAAACCTCCATGGCGGCATTGATGATGCATTGCTGTTTTTCTTCAGGAAGCGAGAAAAATTTGTCGTTCATAGACTTCTCCTTTTCGTATGAGAAATAGCATTGACTGAGACAGTTTGACTATATGAGTCATTTGTGCTGTTACTATCAGAATACAGGATTGACTCAAAAAAACAAGACCCCTATCAAACATTATTCTGGTTCAAGGAGCAGCTGTATCTCTGTCATAAACTCATCCGCACATATGGTGTCGCGGTTGTCGATGAGATAAGTTTCAAATGGTGCGCCGCTAACCGTCAGACCATTTTCATTGGCATGATTCAAAAGATGCTGTATCTGACTTGCATTTTGCTCATAGTCCCCCCGATAACACAGAGAAAGATAGTCTCCGGCGGGAAGAACGAAATCATAATCCTCTGTTTCCTGATCCAGAATAAAGAAGACGGAGGTGTACACATTGGAACGTCCTTTCATTAAATCTTCCATAGAAACAAAAGCACAGATTGTCTGATTTCCCAGGTCACGAACCTTGTCATCATGCTTCTGATGCAGCTTCTTAATAAGAAAATCCATCTCTTCATCCCGGGTGATATATTCATTTAGCTGTACACAAAGTCTTCGGGGCAGCGTTTTTATAGTAATATCTCCACAGACAAGCTGCTTGGAAATCTGCAGTGAAGCGATTCGTTCCTGGATGATGGTTTCGCGTTCTTTCAGTTCCTTAATACGTTCATTAAGAAGAGACTGTTCTCTTGTGAGAAAGTCAAGGGTATTGTCGATGCTTAAATGCTCCAGATACTCTTTGATCTGTGCCATGGAAAAATCCAGCGCACGAAGGTCACGTAAGATATTTAATTTATACATGTCTGTCAGATTGTAGAGGCGATAACCATTAGAGTCTCGTTTGGGGGTAAGGATTCCCAGTTTTTCGTAATAGCGCAGGGAATCCACACCGATATTATATAGTTTGGATATTTCGCTGATTTTATAATAGTTTTTCATATACATACTGCTCCTGAAAAAATTTTTCGAAAATCTCTTGACCCTAGTATTATACCAAGGTTTAGGATAATAACGAAGAGGAAAAGAAGAGAAATGGAGAAAAAATGAAATTAGAAGGGAAATCATTAAAACGAGACTTTTTTAAATTTATCATGCCTTCAGTTGTATCTCAGTGGGTGTTTGCATTATATACGATGGTGGATGGAATGTTTGTTGCAAGAGGTGTATCGGAAACAGCTCTTGCGGCAGTGAATATTTCCTCTCCGTTTGTAACCGCCATGTTTGCTATGTCACTGATGTTTGCAGTAGGGACTTCAACGATTGTGGCGCTTCTGTTCGGAGAAAAGAAAATCCAAGAGGCAAGAGAAGTTTTTTCGCAGAATATGATCGTCTTAAGTATTCTGTCGCTGATTCTGACAGCCCTGGTTCTTCTGAATCTGGAAAGTCTGGCGAGATTCCTTGGCGCAACGGAGCATACGCTCCCCTATGTGAAGGGGTATATAGGAACAATTGCACCATTTGCGATCTGTTTTATTCTGTCCTATACATTTGAAATTCTGATCAGTACAGATGGTTATCCGGCTATGGCGACAATGATTGTAAGTGTTGGAGTTGTGCTGAACTGTATATTAGATTATCTGCTTGTTATGGTATTGCATAGAGGCGTGGAAGGCGCTGCATTTGCGACAGCATTCTCACAGGCAGTTGTAATCATATTTTATCTGAAACATTTTCTTGGAAAGAATGGTACGATCAAGTTTTGCCGTTTCCGGTTTCAGCCGGAACGGATCTGGCGAGAGATACGCAATGGATTTCCTTCTGGTCTTACAGAACTGTCAGCAGGAATTATCACCTTTGTATTCAACCAGGCAATTCTTCGCTTCCTTAATGAAGAATATATCGTAAGCTATACAATTATTGCTTATATAAACGCGATTGTCGTGATGTCGATGGTAGGCGTGGCGCAAGGATGTCAGCCGCTGATCAGTTATTATTTTGGTAAGAAAGAAACGGATAAATGTAAACGACTTCTGTGTTATGAATTAATAACGGTACTTGCATTTTCAATCGGGGCGGTGACGGTGTGTTATATGGGAGCAGAGTATATCGTAAATATTTTTATATCCGATAACCTGCCACAGCTGGCGTCAGAATCTGTAAGAGTATTTCGCATTTTTATCCTGTCTTTCCTGATCGTGGGATACAACATTGTGATTGCCGGTTTCTTTACCGCTATTGAGAAGTCTTTTTCGGCAGTTGCGATTTCTCTTGGAAGAGGCTGTATCACTCTTGTAGCCAGTATGTTCATCCTGACTACATTGTTTGGCGGAAAAGGAATCTGGTGGGCAGCGACATTTTCAGAAATCCTCTGCCTCGTAGTGTCGATTTCTTTGTATTATCGTGACAGGAAATATTTCCATAATTGATGGAATAAAAATGCTCCGAAAAGAATGGAAACAATATAAGAAAGGATACCAGCTGTATTTCCCCAAAACTGTGCGATATAACAGAAGAATTTCTGCTTCATAACACAATATGGACTGATGTAAAACATATTTATTTCACCCTCACAATGAAATAAATAATTGAATATTGTTGCCAGAAGGCAACATTTTAGAAAGAGACCGGCGCTTCCTGCGTACTCACGCAGGGAACAGTCGGTTTCTTTCGTCATTCCTGAAAAAATACCGAGAAAAATGAGAAGAATATGCCACAGATAAGAGTGGATCGTTAACGGCATATAATTATAGCACAGTCCGCTTGTATCAAAAAACGTAAAAATACCGGCCAGAAGTCCGAAATCCATTAAAAAGGTAAGAAGTAAACGATGGATTTTTTCTGATTTTATCCAGGGAAGGAGAAGGCAGATATACATAGGAATGCTGCAAAGCTGGAAGGGAAAATACCACCAGTTGTAATGTCCATGACCTATAATATATGTAAGGCACCATTGTTTCCATATTTCACTGATAAGCATGAGAAAACCGCTGTATAAAAAAACTTTTCTGTATGTTTTGTTCCAATTACATTTCATTTCCACTACCTCTTGGAAGAAAGCTGTTTTTATTATACACCTTTTGAAGTAAATATGTTATACTGTTCAAGTTGGTATTTGTATGATTTACTTTAAGACGAAGACAGCGAGGATATGAGAAAATGAAAGCAAAGAATGCATTTATGCTTATTCTGACAGCTTTTATATGGGGAACAGCATTTGTTGCCCAAAGTGTCGGAATGGATTATCTTGGTCCGTTTACTTTTAATGGGGTAAGAAGTATGATCGGTGGAATCGCGCTTCTGCCGTGTATTGTTATTCTTCAGAAAATAAACGGCAGTAGTGAACCGGTTTCCGGAACGCGAAAGGATCTGATTACAGGAGGAATTGCATGTGGCCTGCTTCTGTTTGTGGCGAGCAGTCTGCAGCAGATCGGAATCCAGTATACATCTGCGGGAAAAGCGGGATTTATCACGGCATTTTATATTGTGATAGTACCAGTTCTTGGTATTTTCCTGAAAAAGAAAATCGGGTGGAAGGTGTGGATAGCAGTTGCCATGGCACTGGCAGGTTTATATTTCCTGTGTATGACAGAGAAATTGACAGTCGGAAAGGGAGATATACTGATATTCTTTTGTGCTATTGTTTTTTCTTTACATATACTGGTTATTGATCATTTTTCACCAAAAGTAGACGGAGTGAAAATGTCGTGCATTCAGTTCTTCGTATGTGGCATTGCATCACTTCTTCCGATGTTCCTCACAGAGACACCGAAATTGAGTGCAATGATAAATGCGTGGATGCCACTTCTGTATGCAGGAGTGTTATCCTGTGGTGTAGCCTATACACTGCAGATCGTAGGGCAGAAAAATGTGAATCCGGCGATTGCATCACTTATATTAAGTCTGGAATCCTGTTTTTCTGTGCTGGCAGGCTGGGTAGTGCTGGGAGAGAGACTTTCGGTAAGAGAATACGTGGGTTGTATTCTGATGTTTGCGGCAATCATTCTGGCGCAGCTTCCAGATAAAAAGAAAATGTGAAAGGCAGGAGGTGTCATAATGAATCATAATGCATTAATTATGGAAATGACAAAATACTATAATGGACAGCCACATAGAGTTCAACATTTCATGAAAGTATATGCTTATTCTAAAATGATAGGTGAACTGGAAGGGTTATCAGACAGAGAGCAGGATATTTTGGAAGTGGCAGCAATTGTTCATGATATTGGGATTAAAGTCAGTGAAGAAAAATACGGAGACTGTATCGGCAAGCATCAGGAAGAAGAAGGCCCTGCAGTGGCGCAGGAGATGCTTGAGGAACTGAGTTATGATGCGGAATTGACAGAAAGAGTATGCTATCTTGTGGGGCATCATCACACATACAAAGACATAGATAAATTGGATTATCAGATTCTTGTAGAAGCAGATTTTCTTGTAAATCTGTTTGAAAATGAGACAAATAACCGTCCGGCAAAAGTAACATTTGAAAAAATATTTAAGACAAAGACCGGAAAAGAAATTGGGCAGGCTATGTTTGCAACGGACAGAGAAGTTGAATGGGAAAAGGTAGGAGGATTTTTGAAATGAGATTTGTAATACAAAGAGTCAATGAAAGTGAAGTGAAGGTAGACGGAGAGACCCTCGGAAAAATCGGAAAGGGATTTATGGTCCTCATCGGTGTCAGTGATTCCGATACAAAGGAAATTGCAGATAAGATGATAAAGAAAATGCTGGGACTTCGTATCTTTGAAGATGAGAATGGAAAGACAAACCTTTCACTGGATACGGTAGGAGGGGAGCTTTTACTTATTTCACAGTTTACATTATATGCAAACTGCAAGAAAGGAAACCGTCCAAGCTTTATTGAAGCAGGAGCACCGGACATGGCATCTGATATGTACGAATACATTATTGCAAAATGCAAAGAACAGGTTCCGGTGGTAGAACGAGGACAGTTTGGAGCAGATATGAAGGTCAGTCTGGTAAATGATGGACCATTTACGATTATATTGGATTCAGATAATCTCTAAGAACAGTGAAAAACCACTTGAAATTCTAATTTACTTATGATACGATGACGACAGTTAAAGAAGAATTCGGTTTACTGACGGATGAATGTGGAGTACCACAAGGGAACCGGGTTCTGGGAACGTCGACCGTCTGGGCAGCATATGTTTTTGCATGTGTTGCCCTTTTTGTTACATAAGAAATGAATATATTTCTTATGTGTGAGAAATATTAGCGGGTTCCTATTAACGGATATATGAAAATCATTTATACCTGAAAAAAGAAGGGAGAACATTATGGGATTCAAATCAGACATTGAAATTGCACAGGAGTGTCAGATGGCGCCAATCACAGAAATTGCAGAAAAAGCAGGCATTGATGACAAATATCTGGAGCAGTATGGAAAGTACAAAGCAAAGATTGACTATAACCTGTTAAAAGAAAGTGACAAAAAGGATGGGAAATTAATCCTTGTTACAGCCATCAATCCGACACCGGCAGGGGAAGGAAAGACAACAACAACAATCGGTCTTGCAGATGGTATGCAGAAGCTCGGAAAGAATGTTATGGTAGCACTTCGTGAGCCTTCACTCGGACCGGTATTTGGCGTGAAAGGTGGTGCCGCAGGTGGTGGTTACGCCCAGGTAGTTCCGATGGAAGATATTAACCTTCATTTTACCGGTGACTTTCATGCGATCGGTGCGGCAAACAACCTTCTTGCTGCGATGATCGACAATCATATTTATCAGGGAAATGAGTTAAACATTGATCCAAGAAAGATTACCTGGAAACGTTGCGTAGATATGAATGACCGTCAGCTTCGATATGTGGTAGACGGACTCGGCGGAAAACCAAACGGAACACCACGTGAAGACGGATATGATATTACAGTTGCATCCGAAATCATGGCAGTACTCTGTCTGGCAAAAGATATTACAGACTTGAAAGAACGTCTGTCCCGTATCATTATCGGATACACATACGGAAAAATTGCAGACCAGAAGCCGGTAACTGCAGGTGATCTTCATGCAGAAGGCGCAATGGCAGCACTTCTTAAGGACGCTCTGAAACCAAATCTTGTACAGACACTGGAAAAGGTACCGGCAATCGTGCACGGCGGACCATTCGCAAATATCGCTCACGGCTGTAACTCCGTAACAGCCACGAGAATGGCAATGAAACTGGCTGATTATGCGATCACAGAAGCAGGATTTGGTGCAGACCTTGGTGCAGAGAAATTCCTTGATATCAAGTGTCGTATGGCAGGCATCAAGCCAGATGCAGTTGTTATCGTAGCAACAGTACGTGCACTGAAGTATAACGGCGGCGTGGCAAAAGCGGATTTAAATAACGAGAATCTGGAAGCACTGGAAAAAGGACTTCCGAACCTGTTAAAACACGTAAGCAACATTAAAGACGTATACAAGCTTCCATGTGTAGTAGCAATCAATGCTTTCCCAACAGATACAAAAGCAGAACTGGATCTTGTAGAAGCAAAATGTAAAGAACTTGGCGTAAATGTAGCATTGTCTGAAGTATGGGCAAAAGGTGGAGAAGGCGGTGTGAAGCTTGCAGAAGAAGTCATTCGCCTCGCTGAAGAACCAAACGACTTCTCATATTCCTACGAACTGGAAGGAAGCATCGAAGACAAGCTCAACCAGATTGTACAGAAGATTTACGGCGGTAAACGTGCAGTTCTGACTGCACAGGCACAGAAACAGGCAAAAGAACTGGAAGCATTAGGCTTTGGCAATTGCCCGATCTGTGTGGCAAAGACCCAATACAGTCTGACCGATGATCAGACAAAACTTGGGGCACCGACAGACTTCGAAGTAACGGTGCGGAACCTTAAGATATCCGCTGGCGCAGGATTTATCGTGGCGCTGACAGGTGAGATCATGACCATGCCGGGTCTTCCAAAAGTTCCGGCGGCAGTTAGAATCGATGTAGACGAAACCGGAAAAATAACAGGACTGTTTTAGTTAAAATTGGGACGTAGACTTTTTTAAAAAGTCTACGTCCCAATTTACTATATTTTCATTAGTTTATCTAATTATTTCTTTGTATATTTTCCCCTTATAAATATTAAAAAACTATAAAGTGATTGACGTTAATAGTGTATATGAATAATATAATCATTAGAAATCTAATTAAATTTGTGTATAGAAAAAAAGAGTGAGGAGGTGCACCATGAAGAATCCTGGTGATGCATCAGTTTTTATGATGCTTAATGAATTGGCTCATCTGGGCAGATATGAGGCTGCGAAGAGGATGGAGAATCTGGGGTTAAAGCCGAGTCAGGCGGGAATTCTTTTTATATTGAATTGTCATGGAAGGATGTCTCAGCGTAAATTAGCGGACGAAATAGGTATTACACCGCCTTCGATGACGGTGGCTCTTCGGAAACTGGAGGAGAGGGACCTTGTTGATAAGGTACCAGATGAGAAGGATCAGCGGGTAATTAATATTGAACTTTCGGATAATGGAAGAGCATGTGTTGAAAAGCTGAAGGGCATTATGAGAGAAATGGAGGCTACACTCTACCGTGGTATGACGCCGGAGGAGAAGATGTTTCTTCGTCGCCTGCTGGTGGATATGCGGAAGAACCTTCTGGATTCTAAGGAATTCCGGGGCATGGATATGCGTTCGATCATGCAGAAGACCAGACCACCGATAAAACATGAATTTCAGCAGTTTTTAGAATAGATATGGAAAGGAACATGCAGCATGAGAAAATTATTTAAGTTTATGAAGCCGTATGCGGGTTCGGTGCTTGCGATTCTGTGTGTGTTGATCGTGCAGGCGTATTGTGATCTGTCGCTTCCGACTTACACGTCAGATATTGTAAATGTGGGAATCCAGCAAAGTGGTATTGACGAGACGGTGCCGGAGGCGCTTTCGCAGGAAGATTATGAGAGTCTTCTTCTTTTTGTGCCGGAAGATAAAAAGGAGCTTGTTCAAGATGCATTTGAAAAAGCGGAAGAGGATTATGATTATGACGGCGTAGTAATGGAATTAAAAGATTCTGTAAAAAGCGATGCAGCAAAAATGGATGAACTGTCGGAAGCCCTTGGATACCCAATGCTTCTGGCATCTGGCATCAATATGGAAGATACTGACGGAGAAAACAGTGAGATGCAGATGGAAAATTTTGCCATGATGCCCCAGGAGCAGCGCGCAGCGGCAATGAAGGAGATGACAGCGAAATTGGATGAGATGCCGGATTCCATCGTGGAGCAGGCAGCATCTGCATATATAAAAGGGGTGTATGAGCGTATTGGAATTGATACGGATACAAGAAGCTCTTCATACATTTTACGTACGGGTGCTAAGATGCTCGGCCTTGCGGCAGTGGGAATGATTGCCAGCATTCTGGTAGGACTTATGGCTGCCAGAGTTGGTGCAAATGTAGGGCGTGGGCTCAGAAAAAATGTATTTCGTAAGGTGGTTGGATTTTCAAATGCGGAGTTTGACAAGTTCTCTACGGCCTCTCTTATCACAAGAAGTACGAATGATATTCAGCAGATTCAGCTTCTTACAGTAATGATTCTGCGAATGGTTCTGTATGCGCCGATCATGGCAGTGGGTGGCGTCTGGAAAGTATTTCATACAAATGTAGATATGTCATGGATCATTGCGCTTGGTGTCGGATTGATTGTTATGGTTGTTGCGGTACTGTTTGTTGTAGTCATGCCAAAGTTCAAGATTGTACAGAAACAGGTCGACAGACTGAATCTTGTAAGCCGTGAGATACTTACCGGTCTTCCGGTCATTCGTGCCTTTAGTACGGAGCGATATGAAGAACAGCGTTTTGATGATGCGAATCGTGATCTGACCCGGACCAATCTTTTTGTCAATCGAGCGATGACATTTATGATGCCGGTAATGATGCTGATCATGAATGGTATTACCGTGCTGATCGTGTGGGCTGGCGGACATAATATAAACGACGGTGCAATGCAGGTTGGTGACATGATGGCATTCATTCAGTACACGATGCAGATTATTATGTCCTTCCTGATGATCTGTATGATATCTGTCATGCTTCCGAGGGCAGCAGTATCTGCAGACCGTGTAGATGAGGTGCTGCAGAGCGAAACACTGATTGGGGATGTGGAAGATGCAAAAGCATTTCCAGAAGACGGTAAGGGCGAAGTTACCTTTGACCATGTGTCTTTCCGCTATCCGGGTGCCGAGGAGGATGTTCTTACGGATATTTCCTTCACAGCGAAGCCAGGACAGACGACAGCAATTATCGGAAGTACTGGAAGCGGTAAGTCTACATTGGTAAACCTGATTCCGCGATTTTATGATGTGACGGAAGGAAAAATTACAATTGATGGTAAGGACATTCGTGAGGTCACACAGCACGACTTAAGAAAACGTCTCGGTTATGTGCCGCAGAAGGGGGTATTGTTCTCCGGTAATATTGCTTCCAACATTTTGTTTGGAAATCCAGATGGAACAGAGGAAGAAATGAAAGAAGCAGCTTTGGTTGCGCAGGCGGAAGAATTCATTATAAATAAGAAGAAGCAGTACGAGAGTCCAATCTCACAGGGCGGTTCCAATGTATCCGGCGGACAGAAGCAGAGACTTTCCATTGCGAGGGCAATTGCCAGGCATCCGGATGTGTTTATTTTTGATGATAGTTTTTCGGCATTGGATTATAAGACTGATGTGGCACTTCGAAATGCATTGAAGAAACATACAGAAGAGAGTACGGTTCTGATCGTGGCGCAGCGTATCAGCACAATTCTGCATGCAGAGCAGATCATAGTGCTGGATGACGGGAAGATTGTCGGTAAAGGTACGCACAAAGAACTTCTGAAAAATTGTGAGGAATATTATCAGATTGCGTCTTCCCAGCTGTCTGAAAAAGAACTGGAAGCAGATATGAAGGAGGTGGGTTAATATGGCAAAAAGAGGCCCAATGGGTGGACACGGACATGGTCCGGGTGCAATGGCAGGTGAGAAGGCCAAGGATTTTAAAGGAACGATGAAAAAGCTTATGGGTTATCTGGGCAGATATAAGATTGGTATTTTCTTTGTTGTTATTTTTGCCATAGGCGGCACCATTTTCAATATTGTAGGACCGAAAATCCTTGGAAAAGCGACGACGGAAATCTTCACAGGACTTGTGAGCAAGGTTTCCGGCGGAAGTGGAATTGATTTTGATAAGATAGCAAAGATCTTGATTGGCCTTTTGTGCCTGTATTTGTGCAGTGCGCTGTTCTCATTTATTCAGGGATACATTATGACAGGGGTTTCCCAGAAACTGACATACCGGATGCGAAAGGAAATATCTGAGAAGATCAGTCGTCTGCCGATGAATTATTTTGATAAAATGACACATGGTGAGATTTTGTCCAGAATTACCAATGATGTCGATACATTAAGTCAGAGCCTGAATCAGAGTGCAACGCAGGTCATTACTTCCGTGACAACGATTATCGGTGTACTGGTCATGATGCTCAGTATCAGTCCGCTTATGACGGTGGTGGCACTTCTTATCCTTCCGGTATCGCTGGGATTTATCTCTGTTATTGTGAAGCATTCCCAGAGATATTTTAAGGACCAGCAGGAATACCTTGGTCATGTAAACGGGCAGGTAGAGGAAGTGTATGGCGGTCATAATATTGTGAAAGCGTTTAATAAAGAAGAGGACGTCATCTGTGCATTTGACGAGGATAATGACAGACTTTGTCAGGCAGCATGGAAATCACAGTTCCTGTCCGGAATGATGATGCCGATCATGCAGTTCGTAGGGAATCTTGGTTATGTGGCAGTCGTAATACTTGGTGGTTATCTTGCCGCCCAAAGGACGATAGAGGTCGGTGACATTCAGTCCTTTATCCAGTATGTCCGTAACTTTACACAGCCAATTCAGCAGGTGGCGCAGGTGGCAAATATGCTGCAGTCAACGGCAGCAGCGTCTGAACGTGTATTTGAGTTTCTGGATGAACCGGAGGAGGACCAGACGGTACCAGATCCTGTGTCAAACGATCATCTGGAAGGCCGGGTAGAGTTCGACCATGTACATTTCGGATACAATGCGGATCATACAATCATCAATGATTTCAGTGCTAAAGTGGAGCCGGGACAGAAGATTGCAATTGTAGGACCAACCGGAGCCGGAAAAACAACCATGGTAAAACTTCTCATGCGTTTCTATGACGTCAACAGTGGTTCCATCAAAGTAGATGGGCATGATATCCGGGATTTTAACCGCAGTGAACTTAGAGAAATGTTCGGCATGGTTTTACAGGACACCTGGCTGTTCAAGGGAAGCATTGAGGACAATATCCGCTATGGTAAACTGGATGCTACACATGAAGAAGTAGTAGAAGCGGCTAAAGCAGCATATGTTCACCGATTCGTGCAGACACTGCCGGGCGGTTATGAGATGGAGCTGAATGAAGAGGCAAGCAATGTGTCCCAGGGACAGAAACAGCTTCTGACTATCGCGAGAGCAATTCTTGCTGATCCAAAGATATTGATACTGGACGAAGCGACAAGCTCTGTTGACACAAGAACCGAAGTCCGGATTCAGAAGGCTATGGATAATCTCATGCGCGGCAGAACCAGCTTTATCATTGCACACCGGTTGTCTACGATCCGGGATGCAGATCTGATCCTCGTTATGAAAGACGGTGATATCATCGAACAGGGCAATCACGAAGAACTACTGGCACAGAAAGGATTCTATGCAGAGTTATACAATTCACAGTTTGAACGCAGCGCATAAAATTGGGGACGGGGGTTTTTTCAAAAAACCCCCGTCCCCAATTTGCCAATTTGCTATTTTGCGATTCCCATGAGCACGGATTTTACGTGGTCGATTTCCTGCCGGGAAGCTTTGGCGGCAGGTACGTAATAGCTTTTTTCTCTTGCCACCTGATAGAGTTTCTCCTGAGACATTTCACATTCATTGCGGATCTGTTTCAGACACTGTTTCAATTCCTTGTTTTCTGTCTGGGGAATCATCTCCCCGAAGCGTGTGAGTTCGCCATTGATGCCGGTCAGAGCATCAGAAACCATTGTTTTTTCGTCTAACATAATTCCCCTCCTATAAGAACTTCATTAAGTCCTGCTTATTTTTCATTGCAGAGTTTGCAGCATCCTGAAAGAGCTTTTTGACTTCCGGGTCCTTTGCCTGTGAAGCATAGTCTGTCATTTTGCAATGTTCCGTGTCGTAGCCTCCGATGAGATGACGCAGGTTCTGAAGGTCTAATACAGATAATTCTGCCATGTGTTTTCCTCCTTTATACCATGATTTTCACGACTATTATGTGTATCTGGAGAATAAAATATACGGCTTATGAAAAATCTACAGGTACAAGGATCGTTTTGGAATTTTTGGCGTGTTCAATAAAAATGCTGAATAATTCCCGCATCGAAGAACTGGAACGATACATATGTTCCGGGTGCCATTGAACACCGGCGCAAAATTTCCTCTTTGTGGATTCGATTGATTCCGCGACTCCATCAGCAGTAACACCTGTGATGCGAAGATCCCTGCCGGGCTGGCGGATGCATTGATGGTGGAAACTGTTTGTCTCAAGATAGCTTCCGCAGATGCGGTACAAAAGACTGTCCCGTGAAAAAGAGACGCGATGGCTGGGGTCTTCCCGGTTTTTGGAAATCTGCATATGATTTTGCGAGATGCCTTCCCGAAGAGAAAGGTCCTGCCAGATGGTGCCGCCCAGTGCAACATTCAATACCTGCATTCCACGGCAGATGCCAAAAACCGGCAGAGAAGTGGAGAGGATATGCTTCATGAAGTCCAGATGGAACTGGTCGGTGCGTGTATCAGTGTGACCCCGGTCAGTCAGAAGGTCTTCACCAAAAAGCCTGGGGGAAATGTCATCACCTCCGCAGAAGAGAAAACCATCACATATCAAACTGTAATCCGGGAACAGGCCGGGTGAGAGTACGCGCGGAATGATAAGCGGCAGCCCACCACTTTCGTCAATCGCCTGTATGTATGCATTTGAAACAAATTGTCTGTCTTCGGTTAGTCCGCATATAACGATACCAATGACTGGATACATGAACTGGCTCCTTTCGAAATAAAATGCTATAATTGATAAAAAATATGAAAAGGAGCAGAGAAATATGAACCTGATTGACATGCATTGTGATACAGTTATGCAGCTTTTTCATAGAAAAGGCAGAGAAAATCTTAAGGATAACCAGTTTGGCATTAGTATACCCAGAATGAGAAAAGCGGGTACACTGGCACAGTTCTTTGCCTGCTTTACGTGTGTGGAAGAATATAAAGATCAGGGCGGATTTGATACCTGTTATGACCGTGTATTGGAGATGATTGCTCTTTTTGAAAAACAGATGAATCTCTTTCCGGGGGATATTGCACAGGCACGTACATATGAAGAAATAATGGAAAATAAGAAACAGGAGAAAATCTCTGCAGTACTGACAGTAGAAGAAGGTGGTGTGCTGAATGGGGAAATGGAGCGACTGGACTTTCTTTATCAGAAAGGTGTGCGTTTGATAACACTTATGTGGAATTATGAAAATTGTCTTGGTTACCCGAACAGCAGAGATCAAAATGTGATGCAAAAAGGGTTAACATCTTTCGGTTCAGATGTAGTAAGGAGAATGGGCGAACTTGGCATGATCGTCGATGTATCCCATGCTTCGGATGGATCATTTTATGATGTGCTTGGAAATGCCAGAGGTCCGGTGGTCGCTTCCCATTCAAACTGCAGGGCGCTTTGTTCCCATCCGCGCAATCTGACGGATGAAATGATCCGTGACCTTGCAAATGCAGGTGGTGTGGCAGGCCTCAATTTTTATGGTGCGTTTCTTGGCACAAAGGATGCGTCTTTGCTGGAAGAGATGACAGCACATGTGCAGCACATGGTTCGTGTCGGGGGAAGTGATTTTCCGGCAATCGGTACAGACTTTGATGGATTTGACGGGATGAAACACCTGGATATTCCAGATGCATCCCACATGGAAAAACTGTGGGATGCATTGAAAAAAAGTGGATTATCTGAACGACAGCTGGATAAGATATGGAGTGAAAATGTACTCCGTATCTTCCGGTCAATCTGAGAGTGAAAAATACTCTTTTACCTGATTAAGAATGATATGCATAAGCCGGGTTCTAGCCTCGATACTTGCCCATGCAACATGAGGAGTAATGAAGAGTTTACGACTGTCCTTTATCCTGCAAAGTGGGTTATCGGGGATCATCGGCTCGACGCACAGGACATCAAGACCGGCAGCAGCAATGATACCATCCTCGAGTGCATCCGCAAGATCCTGTTCTACAATGATCGGGCCTCTTCCGAGATTGAGAAGGATACAGTGCTTCTGCATTTTTCGCAGTGCCTCTTTATCAATCAGATTCTCTGTATACGAATTCAAAGGAGCGTGTATGGAAATAATGTCGGATGTTTCATACAGCGTATCCAGGCTTACCTGTGTATAGCCTTCCTGCGGTGCACTGCCGGAAGCAGAGGCGTAGATTACCTTTGCACCAAACGCTTCTGCGACAGATGCAACACGTCTTCCGATATTTCCCAGACCGATGATTCCCCATGTCTTGCCGCATATTTCATGGAACACTTCTTCAAAATGTGTGAAAACGGTATCATTTATGTAGTGATTTTCTTTTACATAATCATCGTAGTAACGTAGTTTTTCCAGAAGGAAAAAAAGCATGGCAAATGTATGCTGCGCAACAGATTCTGTTGAGTATCCGGCAACATTTCTCCACGCGATCCCCCGACTGTCCAGATATTTCTTATCCAGATTATTGGTTCCGGTAGCAGTCACGCATACCAGCTTTAAGTGTGATGCGTTTCCGATCGTGGATGCATTGACCGGAACCTTGTTGATGATCAGTACATCGGCGTCAACGGTACGTTTTAATGCTTCTTCCGGTGTGGAAAATGCATACTTTATTACCTCTCCAAGCTTTTCAAAGCCGGAAAGGTCAATATCATCGCCGATCGTCTTTGCGTCTAAAAATACAATCTTCATAAGCAGCCTCCTTGTGTAGAATTATCATAATTTTACTCTATTCTTCCAATGTTTGAAAGAGAAATTTAAGAATAGTTTAAGTTGTCATGTCTCATCCACCTATAGTATAATGAAGTCCTGTAAGGGGACGATTAGATATGGCAAATGATAAGATACATTCACATACACAAAATAGAAAAAGGAAGAATTCCAAGAGGCGGCAGCAGGTGAGGCGACAGCTTCTGGTGATTGCACTTGTTGTTCTTGTGGCAGTGATTGCTGTGGTTTCCTGTACGGTAAAACGAGTGAAGGACAAGAAGTCTGTACAAGTAACAGAGCAGCAGTCCAGTCAGAAGAGTACCGCAAAAGAGGATAAAAATGACACGCAGGAGACAGAAAAAGAACGGCTTAAGAGAGTAAAAGAAGAGGCTAAGGCAGCCGGTTATCCCGAAAAGGTCATTGCCCTTCTGTCAAAGAACCCTGAGACCGTGGACTTTGTAGAAAATTATGGCGAGAAGAAGGACGCTGCACCGGCAGAAACGATAGAAGAACTGAAAGAGGGAGAGATCCCTTGTATCCAGCAGTGGGATGAACGTTGGGGATATGCACCATACGGCTCCAATATTGTGGCGGTCAGCGGTTGTGGACCGACGTGTATGTCCATGATTATTGCCGGACTGACAGGGGATGCGACTGTGACACCGGCGGTTATGGCAGCATACGGAACGGAGAATCAATATCTGGACGAGGATAACAATACGTACTGGTCATTTATGGAAGAAGCGGGAGAAAACTGGGGTGTATCCTGCCGCGGAGGTCATCTTTCAGAAGAAGAGGTAAAGCAGGAGTTAGAAGCAGGACATCCGATCATATGCAGTGTAGGACCGGGTGACTTTACGAAGAGTGGACATTTTATTATTCTCACAGAGTATCATGACGGAGAAGTGAAAGTGTGTGATCCGTTTAATCGTGCAAACAGCGAAAAGCAGTGGGTATTTGCAGAGATACAGGATCAGATCAAAGCAATGTGGATATATTCGGTGGATAAGCAGTGATGATAGCATTAAATGACAGAATTAAGGAATATATGGCGAAATTTGGCTGGAAAGATATCGTGCTGAATATCGAAGACATTACAAGCTGATGTGCCCCTCCGTATAAGGAGATGTCGGTAAGCTTTACTGACGAGGATGAGGCATCTATGCAGGAAAAAGGATATATATGGAAGATGAGTGAACTGGGAAAGGTATATTACCCGAAGGAAGGAGTATGCCTTTCAGAGCATGTGACAGTGCAGTATGTAGAATATCCGTGGATTACATGCTTTGAAGTGGAAGGAATTGACATAATTAAGGGAAAATAATGCTTCCTTAAAAAAACAATTTATATGAAGCAATGTATTGTTGACTGTAGAAAATCGTGGTACACTATGCGTAGTCGAAAAAGAAAAGGAGATAATGCAAATGGAGATTACGAACGATATTAAGTACGTAGGCGTAAATGACCATGAACTGGATCTGTTTGAAGGTCAGTATATCATACCCAATGGTATGGCTTACAATTCTTATATGATCATGGATGAAAAGATAGCAGTTTTCGATACGGTAGATGCAAGATTTAAAGAGGAGTGGCTTGATAAGGTCAGTACACAGCTTAATGACCGTAAGCCGGATTATCTGATCGTTCAGCATATGGAGCCGGATCATTCAGCAAACATTGCCGCCTTTATGGAAATATATACAGATGCTGTGCTGGTAGCAAGTGCAAAGGCATTTGCCATGATGAAGCAGTTCTTCGGAACAGATTTCGCAGACAGAAGCATGGTGATCAAAGAAGGAGATACTCTGGAGCTTGGTAAACATACCCTGTCATTTGTGGCAGCTCCGATGGTACACTGGCCGGAGGTTATGGTGACATATGATGCCTGTGACAAGGTACTGTTTTCTGCGGATGCATTTGGTAAATTCGGTGCGCTGGATGTGGAGGAAGACTGGGCATGTGAAGCTCGCCGTTATTATTTCGGAATTGTAGGAAAGTACGGACCGCAGGCACAGAATCTTCTTAAGAAAGCAGCTTCGCTTGATATCCAGACGATCTGTCCGCTGCATGGCCCGGTTCTTACAGAGAATCTGGAATATTATCTGGGACTTTATCAGACATGGACAACATATGAGCCTGAGTCAGAAGGAGTTGTGATCGCGTATACTTCTGTATATGGTAATACGGAAAAAGCAGCAAAGCTTCTGGAAGAGAAGCTTCTGGAAAAAGGATGCCCGAAGGTTGCCATGCATGACCTTGCCCGTACGGATATGGCAGAGGCAGTGGAGGATGCATTCCGCTACGACAGACTGGTACTGGCTACTACAACCTATAATGCAGATATTTTCCCATTTATGAAAGAGTTCATCAACCATTTGACAGAACACAATTATCAGAAGCGTACAGTTGCATTTGTTGAGAATGGTTCCTGGGCACCAACGGCAGCCAAAACGATGGGCAAGATGCTGGAGAGCAGCAAGAATCTGACTTTTACTGATACAACAGTTCGCATTATGTCCGCGCTGAATGAAGAAAGTACTGCACAGATTGAAGCACTGGCAGACGAACTTTGTGGAAAATAAAATATAACAGACAGAAAAAGGTTTGTTTCCCGTTTGTGGAGACAGGCCTTTTTTTATTTTACACAGATTTAACATAGATATTCCCTGGATTTGAAGTGAAAGAATTATAATGTCTCATAATATTGGGAAGGTTTGCGCAAAAAAGAAGTCCAGACTATCTCATAAGAATAAAGAAAGGGAATGTACAGATGAAAAAAGAAGAAGCCAAAAATCCATATATGATGAACCGGGAACTGTCATGGCTGAAATTTAATGAGAGAGTGCTAAATGAAGCAGGAAATCCGGGGGTTCCACTAGCTGAAAGACTGACATTTGCAGCCATTTACCAGTCGAATCTGGATGAATTTTACAGAGTAAGAGTGGGCACTCTTATGGACCAGATGGAATCATCGGAAGTAGTACGTGAAAACAAAACCAATATGACCAGCAAAGAGCAGGTAAAGGCGATTTTGAAAGAAACCAGAGAGCTGGATCTGAAAAAAGCTGTGATATATGAGCAGCTTATGGGAGAGCTGGAACCGAAAGGAATCCGTCTGATTAATTTCAATAAATTATCAGCCGGGGAGGGAAAGCTTCTGGAAGCCTATTTTGACCATGAGATTGCACCATATTTATCGGCAAATATCGTAAGCAGACAACAGCCATTTCCATTTTTAAAGAATAAAGATATTTATGCAGTTGCATTGCTGGCGACAAAAGGCGGAAAGACAAAAACAGCGATTATACCATGCAGTAATAATGTCTTTAAGCGTCTGATAGATATTCCGACCAGAAAGGGAACATTTATGCTTTCCGAAGAACTGATTCTGCATTTCCTTCCTAAAATGTTTAAAAATTATGAGGTCAGGGAAAAATCACTCCTTCGTATTACGAGAAATGCAGATATCGATACAGAGACTATTTATGATGAAGATCTGGATTACCGGGAAGCAATGGAAAATCTGATTAAGCAGAGAAAGAGAATGAATCCCGTAAGGATGGAGCTTTCCAGGAAATTAAATAAGAAAATGATCAAAGCCTTATGTAAAGATATTCATATAGAGAAGGAACATGTTTTTATGTCCAGGGTTCCGCTGGATATGTCCTTTGTGTTTGCGATTCAAAGTTACCTGAAAAATACAAATCAGGAGAATCTCTTTTATCAGAGGCGCACGCCAAGAATGACGCCGGAACTGGATGAAAAATGCCTTCTGATTCCACAGATTATTAAGAAGGATGTGTTATTGTCTTATCCATTTGAAAATATAAAGTCATTTATCAACTTACTTTTTGAGGCAGCGAAAGATGAAACGGTTGTATCAATAAAGATGACGTTATACCGTCTTGCAGATAAAAGCCAGATTGTAGAAGCACTGGTCGAAGCGGCTGAAAATGGAAAAGAAGTGGTCGTTCTGGTGGAGCTTCGTGCACGGTTTGACGAAGAAAGCAATATAGAGTATTCCAGAAAGCTGGAAGAGGCAGGATGCAGAGTTATATACGGATTAAATGGTTATAAAGTGCATTCCAAACTATGCCTGATTTCCAGAAAAACAGAGGATGGTATTTCTTATATCACACAGGTTGGAACTGGAAATTATAATGAGAAAACTTCTGCCCTGTATACAGATCTGTCATTGATCACATCCAATCAGGAGATAGGAAAAGAAGCAGCGGAAGTATTTGCAGCACTTCTAAAAGGAGAGACCGTAGAGCAAACCAGTCTTCTGCTGGTAGCTCCAAAGTGTTTGCAGAATAAGGTGCTGGATATGATCGACGAAGAGATTGCACATGTGAAGCAGGGCGAAGAAGGATATATTGGTATAAAGATTAATTCCCTGACAGATAAGGTCATTATGAATAAATTAGTAGAGGCTTCTCAGGCAGGAGTAAAAATTGAAATGATCGTCAGAGGAATCTGTTGCCTGATTCCGGGAATAAAGGGTTATACAGAGAATATAAAAGTAGTGAGTATCGTAGGACGTTTCCTGGAACATTCCAGGATTTACCGGTTTGGAACAAAAGAACGGGAAAAAGTATACATTGCATCTGCTGACTTTATGACAAGAAATACAGTTCGGCGAGTAGAAGTGGCGGCACCGGTGCTGGACGAGAAATTAAGAGAACGTCTGGACTTTATGTTTGAAACGATGATGAATGATGATGAAAAAGGAAAATGTCTGACCGCAAAAGGAGTCTATGTGGATAGAAACCTGAATGATGTGAAATTAAATTCGCAGGAGACGTTTTATGCAATGGCTTACAGCAACGCAGAAAAAAGGTGACAGGAGGGAAATTTTATGAACAGTAACTTGGAAATCATTTTTGGGTTATTGGGAGGACTGGCAGTATTTATTTTCGGAATGAATATGATGAGTGACTGCCTGCAGAAAGCTGCCGGGGAAAGAATGAAGAGTATTCTGGCATTATTAACGAAAAATCCGGTATTGGGAGTACTTGCGGGAGCCCTGACAACTGCGGTTTTACAGAGCAGCAGTGCGACGACAGTCATGGCTATTGGTTTCGTCAGTGCAGGACTTATGAACCTGCCGCAGGCGATCAGTATCATTCTGGGTGCCAACATCGGTACGACCATGACGGCACAGATCATAGCATTTAAATTAAGTGATTACATTTATATTATTATTTTTATTGGATTTATCATCAGCTTTGTGATGAAATCAGAAAAAGCCAAAAATATTGGTCAGACAATCTTTGCATTCGGTCTTTTGTTTCTGGGCATAGAGACTATGGGCAGCGTTATGAAGCCACTGGCGTCCAGCCCGGTATTTACCGATATGATTGCAAAGGTTGCAGATATTCCTGTTCTGGGAGTATTTGTTGGTACATTCATGACACTTGTAGTACAAAGCAGCAGTGCCACTATTGCAGTTCTTCAGAACTTTGCAGCACAGCCGGGAGCGGACGGAGTCAGCAGTATACTGGGATTAACCGGGGCTATCCCTATTCTTCTGGGGGATAATATCGGAACTACGATCACAGCATTACTGGCTAGCATCGGACAGACAAAGGATGCAAAGAGAACAGCAGTGGCACATTGCATATTTAATATCTCCGGATGTCTGCTATTTATATGGTTTGTAAAGCCATATGCAGCACTGATTCAGTACATATCACCAAAAGGACCGGAAATAGAAGTTATCTCCAGACAGATTGCAAATGCACATACGTTTTTTAATGCTACGATGACATTGATCTGGATTCCGTTAATCTGGCTGATGGTAAAAATTGTTATGAGAATTATTCCAGATGGAAGAAAGACCATTTATTCCAATTCTGAACCGATCTATCTGGATTCCAATCTTGTAAGCCAGCCGACAGCAGCACTTCAGCTGGTCGTAAAAGAAATCGTAAGATGTACGGAATTAGTTGGAGCAAATCTAAAACAGCTTATTTCAGTTTTGGAAAAGAATGACAGTGGTAAAATCAGTGAAGTGATTAAAAATGCAGAGGATACCAGAGTCCTTTATGACAGAATCACAGAATATCTTGCAGAGTTATTCGCATCAGGCGGTCTCACAGAAGAACAGGCTACCCAGACTGCCGGCATTATGTATGTGCTAAGCGATGTGGACCGTATGGGAGCTCTAAGCAGAGAAATCGGGTTATCTCTGAAAGATAAAGAGGAGAAAAAGTATAAATATTCCGGGAAAGCCATGGAAGATTTAAAGACCAGTCTGCAGCTGATTCAGAAAATGTTTGTGCAGACAGAGGATATGATGCTAAACGGCAATGTAGAAAGTGCAAAGAAAATATTAAAACAGAAAGAGCAGATCATGGATCTGGGTATTAAGATGCGAAAATCCCATGTGCAGCGTGTCGGTAAAGGCAAATGCAGTGCAAAACTGACAGAGTCATTCAATAAGATCATTCATTCTGTAGACAGAATGGGAAATTGTTGCATTAATATGGTGGATGCAGTGCAGGGACAGGGTGGATTGCGCTATTTTCTGGAGTATGAAGAAGGCGGGGAGAATAAGGATTAGCTAAAAAATTAGCACTCAATACTTGACAGTGCTAACAACCGGTGCTATATTATGTTTAGTGTTATAGAAACACTAGAACAAGGTAAACATATATAGCATGTCGGAAGGAGGCATTGTTATGAATATTAATAAATTTACACAGAAGTCATTACAGGCTGTGCAGGACTGTGAGCGTGTTGCAATGGAATATGGCAACCAGGAAATCGAGCAGGAGCATCTCCTCTATGCACTCCTTACACAAGATGACAGTCTTATAATGAAACTCATGGAAAAGATGAGCATTGATAAGAATGTGATCATCAATCGTGTGGAAGAAGCTCTGCGAAAGAGGACGAAAGTACAGGGTGGCCAGCAGTATGTGGGCCAGGATCTGAATAAAGCATTGATTCATGCAGAGGATGAAGCAAAGCAGATGGGTGATGAATATGTATCTGTGGAGCATCTGTTCCTTGCGCTTTTGAAATACGCGAATAAAGAGATGAAGAATATTTTCCGGGAACTTGGTATCAGCAGAGAAGGATTCCTGCAGGCACTTTCCACAGTAAGGGGCAATCAGAGAGTGACAAGTGATAATCCGGAAAGCACCTATGATACACTCAATAAGTATGGTTCTGATCTGGTGGAACGGGCGAGAGAGCAGAAACTGGACCCGGTGATCGGCAGAGACACAGAGATTCGTAACCTGATCCGTATTCTGTCAAGGAAGACAAAGAATAATCCGGTATTGATCGGTGAGCCTGGTGTGGGTAAGACCGCAGTTGTAGAAGGGCTTGCGCAGCGGATCGTTCGCGGTGATGTGCCAGAGGGACTGAAGGATAAGACGATATTTTCGCTGGATATGGGTGCACTTGTTGCAGGTGCAAAATACAGAGGTGAGTTCGAGGAACGTCTGAAAGCAGTTCTTGAGGAAGTGAAGAACAGTGACGGTAAGATTATTCTCTTCATTGATGAGCTGCATACAATTGTCGGTGCCGGAAAGACGGATGGTGCCATGGATGCAGGAAATATGCTCAAACCAATGCTGGCAAGAGGTGAGCTCCACTGTATTGGAGCTACAACACTGGATGAGTATCGTCAGTATATTGAGAAGGATGCGGCATTGGAACGGCGTTTCCAGCCGGTTATGGTAGATGAACCAACAGTGGAAGATGCGATTTCGATTCTTCGTGGACTGAAAGAACGTTATGAGGTGTTCCATGGTGTAAAAATCACAGATGGTGCACTTGTGGCGGCAGCAACACTGTCTGACCGGTATATCTCTGACAGATTCCTGCCGGATAAGGCGATCGATCTTGTAGATGAGGCATGTGCTCTTATTAAGACAGAGCTGGATTCTATGCCGACAGAGCTGGACGAACTGCAGCGTAAGATTATGCAGCTGGAGATTGAAGAAGCAGCTCTTAAAAAGGAAGAAGACCGTCTGAGTAAGGAACGTCTGGAACATCTGCAGCAGGAGCTGGCAGAGCTCAGAGAAGAGTTTGCCGGTAAGAAAGCGCAGTGGGACAATGAGAAAGTTGGTATCGAACGTGTACAGCGGATTCGTGAAGAAATCGAGCAGGTAAATAAGGAGATTGAAAGAGCACAGCATTCCTATGATCTTGAAAAGGCGGCTGAACTTCAGTATGGACGTCTCCCGCAGCTGCAGAAGCAGCTGGAGGCTGAGGAAGAGAAGGTAAAGGATGAGGATCTCTCTCTTGTACACGAAAGTGTGACAGATGAAGAAATCGGAAGAATTGTTTCCAGGTGGACGGGTATTCCGGTTGCGAAGCTAAATGAAAGTGAGAGAAGTAAGACACTTCATCTGGCCGATGAGCTCCATAAGCGTGTCATTGGTCAGGACGAAGGCGTAGAGCTTGTGACTGAGGCAATCATCCGTTCCAAGGCAGGCATTAAGGATCCGACCAAGCCTATCGGTTCATTCTTGTTCCTTGGACCTACCGGTGTTGGTAAGACTGAACTCGCCAAGGCACTGGCAGAGAGCCTGTTTGACGATGAGAGCAATATGGTACGTATTGATATGAGTGAGTATATGGAGAAATACTCCGTATCTCGTCTGATCGGAGCGCCTCCGGGATATGTAGGATATGATGAAGGCGGTCAGCTTACAGAGGCAGTCCGTAGAAAACCATATTCTGTTGTACTTTTTGATGAAGTTGAGAAGGCACATCCGGATGTATTTAATGTGCTTCTGCAGGTGCTTGATGATGGCCGTATTACAGATTCTCAGGGAAGAACCGTAGATTTTAAGAATACGATTCTTATTATGACATCTAACATTGGTTCTTCTTACCTTCTTGACGGAATTGATGAGAATGGCAATATCAGTGAAGCAAGCCAGAAGGCGGTCATGGAAGATCTGCGTGCACATTTCAGACCGGAGTTTTTGAACCGTCTGGATGAAATGATTATGTTTAAGCCGTTGACGAAAGAAAATATTTATGACATTATTGACTTATTAGTAGCAGATGTCAACAAACGTCTTGAAGATAAGGAAATATCGATTGCGCTTACCGAAGCTGCCAAGAGTCAGGTAGTGGAAGGCGGATATGATCCTACCTACGGTGCACGTCCGCTGAAGCGTTACCTGCAGAAGAATGTAGAGACTCTTGCAGCAAGGCTGATGCTTCAGGGTGATATTGGTGCAGGAGAGACGATTGTGATTGACAGCGAAAATGGCAGATTAACGGCAAGGAGTCAAAGCGTGTGTCAATAATATTCCATATTGATGTGAATTCTGCGTACCTGAGCTGGACCGCAGTAGAACAACTGAAGAATGGAAAAGAAACGGATATTCGTACTATCCCGGCTATCATAGGCGGTGATCAGAAGTCCCGCCATGGGGTGGTGCTGGCGAAGTCTGTCCCTGCGAAAAAATATGGCATTCACACCGGGGAACCGGTGGCGAATGCCTTTCGTAAGTGCCCGAATCTTGTGATGGAACCGCCGGATCATCGTCTGTATTCTGCTTACAGCCGAAGGCTTATGGATTTTCTTAAGACATATACGCCGGATATTGAGCAGGTCAGTGTGGACGAATGCTATATGGATTTTACCGGAATTGCTTCCCGGTATTATTCTCCTGTGACGGCGGCACTGGAAATCAAAGATGAGGTAAAGAAAAGATTTGGATTTACGGTAAATATCGGTATTTCCAGTGTAAAGGTCCTGGCAAAGATGGCATCGGATTTTGAGAAGCCCGATAAGGTGCATACATTATTTCCAGAAGAAATACAGGTGAAAATGTGGCCTCTCCCGGTGGAGGAGCTTTATATGGCGGGACGTTCCAGTGTAGAGACACTTCGTAAGCTGGAAATACGTACCATTGGGGAGCTGGCGCAGGCAGATCCGAAGATACTGGAGCTGCATCTCAAGAGTCATGGGCGAAGACTATGGGAGTTTGCAAATGGGATGGATGACTCAGAGGTGGAGACGAGCCCGTCAGAAGCAAAAGGAATCGGGAATTCGACAACACTTTCCAGAGATGCTGTGACGGAGGAAGAGGCAAGAAAAGTCCTGCTTGGTCTGGCGGAGAGTGTAGGAGGAAGACTTAGAAAAGCGGGACAGAAAGCAGGTATGCTGAGTGTGGAGATCAAGTATCATAATTTTGAGAGCTGTTCACATCAGCGTAAGCTTCCAAGGCCGACAAACAGCGACCAGGTTATTTATCATACAGCTGTTGAGCTTTTCCGGGAACTTTGGAATCATGAGCCGGTTCGTCTCCTTGGCATTCGCAGTTCCAGGCTTACAGAAGAAGGTGAGCCGGAACAGTTGAGTATTTTCGACATACAGTTTGAAAGGGAGAAGACTGTCACAGACAAAAAGCATGAAAAACTGGATAAAGCTCTGGATAAGATGCGAGAAAAATATGGAGAAAATGTGGTAATCAGAGGAAGCAGTCTTGACAAATTTTCTTAAAAATGTATACTTACTACTATAAGAGCAGTTGCGAATTATATTTATATATAGTTTGCAGCTGTTTTTTTGGTTTGTGTTCATGTAAAGAGATGGAGGGTTTTGATTATGAATAAAATAAACTGGAAGGAAATGATGATCGATCTGCTGGTGGATGTTGCTGCAAGTATCGTGATCGCAGTAGGCGTATATAATTTCGCTCTTAGTGCCAATTTCCCGGTAGCCGGATTCTCGGGAATTGCTATTATACTATATCATTTGCTGGGGATTCCGGTCGGTATCGGAACAATTATTCTTAATATTCCGGTAGCAATCTTTTGTTATAAATTTCTGGGCAAGGAATTTTTCCTTAAGTCAGTGAAATCCATGGTGATTTCTTCAATATTTATGGATTATGTTGCTCCGCTTTTCCCGGTTTATCATGGAAGCCGCCTGTTGGCAGCACTCTGTATGGGTGTTCTCTGCGGTATCGGATATGCAATGATCTTCATGAGAGGTTCCTCAACAGGTGGCCAGGATTTCATCAGTGTTGCGATCAAGAAAGTAAAACCACATATGAGCCTTGGAATTATCACATTTGCCCTTGATATCTGCACCATTATCCTGGGAAGTATTCTCGTTTTTAAAGATGTGGATGGACTCATCTATGGTATTATTGTAACGTATCTCATGGCAATCGTAATGGACAGAATCATGTATGGTATTGATGAAGGTAAGATGACCTTTATCGTAACAGAACATGGTGATAAAGTGGCTGAGCAGATTGATGCATACTCCGGCAGAGGTTCTACCATTCTTCATGGAATGGGCAGTTTCTCAAAGAGAGAGAAAGACGTAGTCATGTGTGCCTGCAATAATAAGCAGATGTACACGATCAAGAAAATGGTTCACAATATTGACCCACAGGCATTTACGATTATTATGGAGTCAAATGAAGTAGTGGGAGAAGGATTCAAAGAAGAGATAAAGGATATTTAATTGGAAATTTAGTGCAGAAGTTTTAAGGATTAAAAGACGGCTGTAAGAAAGGTAACCTGATGCTTTGTTTCCTGACCAGTCGTTTACAATCCATAACTTCAAAAGGATAAAATATAACAGACATCAGATAGATTCACGGAGAACTCCTCATGAGTTCATCCGTTCAGCTATCTTCTCGCCTTGTACCTGAAGTACAAGACTCGGTCTGTATATTTTGTCCTTTTTCAGTAACGGATTGTATCACTCTTCTACGGAAACAAAGCACCAGGTTTCTCTTCTTACAGCCTGTTCTTTTAACACCTCAAATCTTTACACTACAATTTCTGGGTAGAATATGCCGGCGACAGGCTTTAGCAATGTATCATATTCTCAGGCGTTAGAAATGTTACGATGCCAGTAAACTGTGGCATACACTTTATACCTTGAAATTTGCCGTGTAGTAAATGGTAGCAGATATCGGCAGGAGAAAGTGACGAGGTAAGCAGGAGCCCCGGAAAATCCGCCCCGAAGCTGTTAGAGCGCGAAAAACAGGCGTTGATTTATCGTCTGCTTTTCGCGCTCTTATAGATTCGTGGGCTAGTTGCAGGGGCGAATGCGTCGAGGCGCTTTCTCCTGCCGATACTGCGTATCACTTACTACACTAAATTTCCAGTTATAAGCAACACTTCTCTAATGTCGTGAAGAATTCCGGATAGGATACATCTACGCACTGGGCATTTTCTATTGTTGTCTCGCCTTGTGCGTTTATGCCTGCGATCGCGAAGGACATGGCGATACGGTGATCCAGAAAGCTCTGGATATGTGCACCTTTAAGTGGAGTGCCACCTTCAATGATCATACCGTCTTCTGTCGGTGTGATATTTCCGCCCATTGCCTGGAGGTTGGAAACGACAGTATCAATGCGGTTTGTTTCTTTTACTTTTAGTTCCGCTGCATCACGGATAACAGTAGTGCCTTCGGCATTAGCTGCCATGACTGCGATGACAGGAATCTCATCGATCAATGTTGGTATCAGGTCACCTTCAATCACAGTGCCCTTTAAGTTGCTGGATCTAACCAGGATGTCGGCACGCTCCTCACCGCCCTGTACACAGGAGTTGATCATTGTGATATCAGCTCCCATAGCCTTGCAGACTCTCAGAAAACCATCCCTGGTAGGATTTGTTCCTACGTTTTTTACTAATAACTCAGAGTCTGGGACGATAAGGGCAGCAGCAATAAAGTAGGCAGCTGATGAGATATCACCGGGAACGGTGATCTTCTGTCCATAAAGTTCTGTGCACGGAAGAATGTGTGCAGTTGCACTTCCATTTTCGTGTGTCTTGGATGTGACCTGTGCGCCGAAACTTTTAAGCATCAGTTCTGTATGATTGCGTGACAGTGCCGGTTCGGTTACAGACGTCTCACCGTCTGCATAAAGTCCTGCAAGGAGAACGGCAGATTTCACCTGAGCTGAAGCGACCGGAGAAGAATAATCAATGCCGTGCAACGTGCCGGGTTCTATTTTCAGAGGTGCACAGTTATTACCGTTTAAGCTGGTAATGTGTGCTCCCATGCTGTTTAAAGGTGTCATGATACGCCTCATCGGACGGGAGTTTAAAGAGGCATCACCGGACATGACAGAAGCAAAATTCTGTCCGGATAAGATACCGGACATCAGACGTGTGGTTGTACCACTGTTTCCAACATCAAGTGTATTTTGTGGCGCGGTCAGACCACGCATTCCCTTTCCGTGAACGAATAGGGAAGCCCCTTTTCTTTCGATGTTGATTCCCATGCTCTGAAAACAGCCGATGGTTGAAAGGCAATCTGCGCCCTCCAGGAAATTTGTGATTTCTGTTGTGCCAAGGGCAATGGAACCGAACATAACAGAACGGTGTGAAATCGATTTATCCCCGGGGATCATTATCTCTCCCCGGATGCTTTTTACAGGATTTATTTTTCTAACGCTCATAAACAATGTACCTGAATTTTTGCAGTAATTCCGCAGCTTTCTTAGAGGAAGCTTCATCGTAGAATTCTATGCGCAAAACCCCTTCTTCAAATTCTCTGTTATTTACAATACCGATATTTTTAATATTCAGACCGTTGGAGGCAAGAATCGTAGCAATGGCAGCAATCCCCCCTGCCTCATCAATGATATCACAGTATACAGTGTAAGCCTTCTTAATCGGACCAACGGATGAACTTGGAATGGAATTACGATAATTCCTTGAAGAATCAAACCATTGGAAAAGCCCTGTTTCGTCCTCTGTATCTACCAGTTCTTTAACCTGTGCAAGTGTCTGAATATAATTACCCAGAATCTGAGATATATTTTCCTTATTCTTCAGGCAGATATGCTGCCACATGGTAGGGGAGGAAGAAGCGATTCTTGTAATATCTTTAAAACCGCCTGCAGCCAGATGTTTCATAAGTTCTTCCTTTGTATCTGTATTGCGGACAAAATTCACAAGAGTCGATGCAATGATATGTGGAAGATGACTGATTGTTCCTGTTACATAGTCATGCTCTTCATAATCCAGCACGATGGGAATCGCTTTCAGACTTTCTACAAAAGCCTGATATTTAGCCAGTTTTTCTTTTGACACTGTGGCAGACGGCGTCAGCACATAGTAAGCATTTTCAATCAACATTGCTTTGGAATTGGTGTAGCCGCTTTTTTCAGAGCCTGCCATCGGGTGTCCACCGATAAAGTAATCTTCGATACCAAGATTTTTTACTTCTATATGAATACTTGTTTTTACACTGCCCACATCTGTAAGGATACAGTCATCATGCAGATAAGGAACAAGCTGTTTTAAGTAAGCCGTATTAAATGATACCGGTGTACACAGGAAGATATAAGTGCATCCGCGAAAATTATCATCAATTGTTGTAGCTGCAACATCAATAACAGATTCCTGCGTAGCCAGTGCAAGCGCTTCTTTATTTTTATCATAAGCGATTATTTCGTAATCCGGATAGTACTGGCGGATAGCCCTGGCAATGGAACCACCAATAAGACCCAGACCGATAAAGCCGATTTTGTCTCTCATGAAAGACCTCCTTTTTTAATTGGGGACGGGGTATTTTTCAAATTACCCCGTCCCCAATTCATTTTACCCTGTCCCTTTTGAAATGTCAACACTATGGCACTTTAAAGTGAAAAAGCAATAATAATTGTAAATATTGCATAAATGAGTTGTAATGGCTCTGATTTTTTAGTACAATGTTTACATGAGATTTTACTAACGCAAGGAGGCAGCGAATTATGAAAGTATACAGAACTGATGAAATCAGAAATGTCGTTCTTCTGGGACATGGCGGAAGCGGAAAGACGAGTCTTGTAGAGGCTATGGCTTATGTATCAGGAGCAACAAATCGTATGGGAAAGGTTGCGGACAAGAATACGATTAGTGATTTTGATAAAGAGGAGCAGAAGCGTGAGTTTTCAATCAGTACAACATTAGTACCAATCGAGTGGGAAAAAGCGAAGATCAATGTGCTGGATACACCGGGTTATTTCGACTTTGTGGGAGAAGTTGAAGAGGCAGTAAGTGCAGCGGATGCAGCGGTTATCGTAGTATCCGGTAAGGCCGGTGTGGAAGTTGGAACGGAAAAGGCATGGGAGCTTTGTGACAAGTATAATCTTCCGAGAATGGTATATGTTACAGAGATGGACGTTGACGATGCAAGTTTCCGTCAGGTAGTTCAGGATCTGACAGACAGATACGGTAAAGTGATTGCTCCACATTTCCAGCCGATCCGTGAGAATGAGAAGTTGGTCGGATATGTTAATGTCATCAAGAACGCAGGAAGACGTTACACAGGTGTTGGACAGAGAGAGGAATGCGAGATTCCGGATTACTGTAAACCGAATCTTGAGATCTATCGTGAGAAACTTCTGGAAGCAGTTGCAGAGATCAGTGACGAGTACATGGAGAGATACTTTTCCGGTGATGAGTTCTCTGTAGAAGAGATCCGTGCAGCAATGCGTACAGAGGTTATGGAAGGAAGCATCGTTCCGGTTGCTATGGGATCTAATGTTCAGGCACAGGGTGTTGCAAACCTGTTATCTGATATCGTAAGATTTTTCCCAAGCCCGGACTGGAGAGAATGTGCAGGTATCAATCGTAAGACAAATGAGATCTATGAAGCAAATTACGATTTCGCAAAAGCAAAATCTGCGTATGTATTTAAGACAATGGTTGACCCGTTCATCGGTAAATACTCCTTTATCAAGGTTTGTTCCGGTGTATTAAAGGGAGAAGATACACTTTACAATGCAGACACAGAGACAGATGAAAAACTGGGCAAGATCTATACAATGGTTGGAAACAAACCAGTAGAAGTTCCGGAATTATTTGCAGGTGATATTGGTGCGATCGCGAAGCTTACAGCTACAAAGACAGGCGATACTCTTTCTGCAAAGGGAACTCCGATTTTATTTGGTAAGACAGAGTATTCTAAGCCATATACATATATGAAATATGTGACAAAGAATAAAGGCGATGAGGATAAAGTGTCTCAGGCACTTCAGAAGATGATGGCAGAGGATGTGACTCTTAAGGTTGTAAATGACAGTGAGAATCGTCAGACACTGCTTTATGGTATGGGAGATCAGCATCTGGAGATTGCAGTAAGCAAGCTGGCAGAAAGATACAAATGTGAAGTAACTCTTGAGACTCCGAAGGTTGCATTCAGAGAGACGATCAAGAAGAATTCTGATGTGGATACGAAGTACAAGAAACAGTCCGGCGGACATGGACAGTATGGTCATGTTAAGATGAGATTTGAACCTTCCGGTGATCTGGAGACTCCATATGTATTCGAAGAATGTGTAGTTGGTGGAGCGGTTCCGAAGAACTACTTCCCGGCAGTAGAAAAGGGTCTCCAGGAATCTGTTCAGAAGGGACCTCTTGCCGGATATCCGGTTGTTGGTGTGAAGGCTACACTTTACGATGGATCTTATCATCCGGTAGATTCATCAGAAATGGCATTCAAGACTGCCACAAGCCAGGCATTTAAGAAGGGATTCATGGAAGCATCTCCGATTCTTCTTGAACCAATCGCTTCTATTAAGGTAATTGTTCCGGATGATTACACAGGAGATGTTATGGGTGATCTGAATAAGCGCCGTGGCCGAGTGCTTGGAATGAATCCGGTATCAGGCGGATATCAGGAAATCGTTGCAGATATTCCAATGACAGGTCTGTTTGGATATTGTACAACACTCCGTTCTATGACAGGTGGAAGAGGAAATTATTCATATGAGTTTGCTCGTTATGAACAGGCTCCGTCTGATGTACAGGAAGCTGAGATTGCAAAAAGAGCATCTGAGGAATAAAGAAATGTAGGAAGAAAAGCCCCTGGGGGGCTTTTTTTCTGCATATAAAAGTGCTATAATCTCTTTGCTATATCTAAATTTACAGTGTGATGGAGATAAAGAAATGAAAATTGTCATTATCGGTGACGGTAAGGTTGGACATAAGCTGACGTCACAGTTATCAGAAGAAGACTATGATATTGTCTTGATAGACCAGAATGAAGGGAAACTGAAAGCGGCATTGAATGAGCTGGATATTTTCTGTATTACTGGAAATGGCGTAGATGTTGAGGTGCAGAGACAGGCAGATGTGCCGCATGCAGATCTTGTTATTGCCTGTGCTTCTACAGACGAGTTGAATATGTTGAGCTGTCTGCTTGCCAGAAGGCTTGGAGCAAAGCATACGATTGCGCGAGTACGAAATCCGCTATACTATCGCCAGATCGACCTGTTGAAGGAAGATCTTCGTCTTAGTATGGCAGTTAATCCCGAGCTGGCAGCAGCAAATGAAGTGGCAAGAGTACTTCTTTTCCCAGAGGCAAGCAAGGTTGAGACATTCATGAAAGGAAGAGTAGAGCTTGTGGAATATCCGGTTACAGAGAACAGCCCTCTGGCTGATCTTTCTCTGGCAGATGTTTATCGGAGATTCCAGATCCAGATTCTTGTCTGTGCCGTAAAGAGAGGAAAAGAGGTATATATCCCGGATGGTGAATTTGTGCTTAAGGAAGGTGATAAGCTCCATATCGCAGCGGCTCACCAGGATCTTAAGACATTTTTTAAGGCGATTGGCCGTAAAAATTCCCGTATTAAAAATGTAATGATCTGCGGCGGCGGTCACCTTTGCTTCTATCTGGCAGGGCAGCTTTTGCAGGCGGGAATGCAGGTGAAGATCATTGAACATAGAAAAGAACGCTGCGAAGAGCTGTGCGAGCTTCTTCCAAAGGCGACGATTATTTATGGAGATGCAGCTGATCAAGATCTTCTGATAGAAGAAGGTATCCGCGAGGCGGATGCTATGATAGCACTTACAGGTATGGATGAAGAGAATATTATCATGGCTCTTTTCGCAAAGACACAGGGTGTTGGGAAGATCATTGCTAAAGTAAATGAAGAATCCCGTGCTCAGATGGTGGAAGATCTGGGAGTTGACTGTACGATCTCTGCAAAGAGTGCGACGGCAGATGCGATTCATGGATACGTTAAAGCACGTATGAATTCTTATTCAAGTGCCAATATTGAGACAATATACCGACTTGTCAATGGTAAGATTGAGGCGCAGGAATATATTATTAAAGAGGAATGTGAATTTACGAATATTCCATTAAAGAATCTTCCGACCAGGCCGAATAATCTGATCGCATGTATCGGACGTAAGAGAAGAATCATTATTCCCAATGGTAATGACCATCTGGAAGTAGGCGACAGCGTGATTGTTGTGACGAAAGATCATACGATTAAAGCATTTAAGGATATACTTGCATAGGGAGACGTAGGGAAAAGTTATGAATACAAAAATGATACGTTTTATTCTGGGTAAGATGCTGGGAGTAGAAGCAATCTTATTGCTCCTTCCGGTTCTTGTCGGATTTATCTATGGTGAGAACAGGGAAGCAATGTCGTTTCTGATCACGGCAGCAGTACTCGTGGTCATATATGCTGTTGCCGGGACAAGGAAACCGGAAAATGCGAAAATCTATGGAAAAGATGGTATGGTTATTGTAGCAAGTGCATGGATTTTGTGGTCTATGTTTGGTGCATTGCCTTTTACCATATCTGGAAGTATTCCTTTTTATATTGATGCTTTCTTTGAGACAGTTTCCGGATTTACGACCACAGGTTCTTCTATTTTGACAGATATTGAGGCATTGCCGCAATGTATGCTTTTCTGGAGAAGCTTTACCCACTGGATCGGCGGTATGGGAGTGCTTGTGTTTGTAATGGTCATTACAACACTGGATAAGAAGAATTCCATGCATCTTATGCGTGCAGAAGTCCCGGGACCGGAAAAAGATAAGCTCGTTCCGAAATCAATGTCAACGGCCAGAATCTTATATGGCATGTATTTTGCTTTGACAGCAATAGAGATTATCCTGCTCATTTTTGGCGGAATGAATTTGTTTGACAGTCTCATTCATGCATTCGGAACAGCAGGAACCGGCGGATTTTCCAATTATGCGGATAGTGTGGGACACTTTAACAGTGCATATATAGATGGGGTTATTTCACTGTTTATGATATTATTTGGAATTAACTTCAATATGTACTATTTCCTGCTTCTGGGTGACTGGAAACCGGTATGGAAGAATGAAGAGCTTCGGGCATATCTCGTTGTTATTGCATTGGCAACAGGATTTATCACGTTGAATATCAGCGGACAGGTGGGAAGTGTGTTAAAGGCATTTCGTTATGCGATTTTCCAGGTTGCTACGATTATCACAACCACAGGTTATGCAACAGCAGATTTTAATATGTGGCCGATGCTGTCTCAATGTATTCTGATATTGCTTATGATTATCGGAGCATGTGCGTCTTCTACCGGTGGTGGTATTAAGGTATCCCGTATGCTGGTAGTGCTTAAGAGTATTAAGAAAGAGATTCAGCAGCTTGTACATCCGCAGTCCGTGAATATTATTCGTGTAAATAATAAGAAAATGAGCTCCGATGTGCTTAAAAGTGTTTATGTTTATCTGATGGCATATGCGGCGATCATTGTCGGTTCAGTATTGATGATCGCTTTGGATAATAAGGATTTTGCAACAACGTTCAGTTCTGTTATCGCTACACTCAACAATATCGGACCGGGTATATCAGAGGTCGGACCGACCGGAAGCTTCGCGAATTTCTCGCCGTTCGCCAAGCTGGTATTTTGCTTTGATATGCTGGCAGGGCGTCTGGAGATATTCCCGTTCCTGATGCTTTTTACAAGCTTTGCATGGCGTAGAAAATTCTAAATAAGAGTAAAGATGGAGGTTGGCAGTATGAAAAAGAAAGGGAAAATAATAGCTGTATTGTTGGCTGTATTGCTGGCAGGAATTTATTATTATGTAGCGCTTCCTGCAATAAATATCCATTCTTCGGATATATGGTTTTTCGTTATTGTTTTACTGGTTGTAATAGCTGTCTTGTATGCAATAAAGAAAAAAGTAGGAAAAGGAGAGTTTAAACAGAACAAAGTACTTCGTAGTCTGTTTTATCTTATTGTGGCTGTTGGAATCATTTATCTCATCGGTTCTGTCCTGTCCTCACCAATTGTGAATGCGAAGAAGTATCAGCAGCTCATGGCAGTAGAGGAAGGAGAGTTTTCTGAGGATGTCGAGGAACTTTCTTTTGATAAGATCCCGCTTCTTGACCGTGATACAGCAGCACTTCTCGGTGATCGTAAGATGGGAAGTATGGTAGATATGGTTTCACAGTTTGAGGCAGACGATATCTATTCTCAGATTAATTATCAGGATCAGCCGGTTCGTGTTACGCCACTTAAATATGCGAGTCTGATCAAATGGTTCACGAACCGTTCAGAAGGTATTCCTGCATATATCCGGATCAATATGGCGACACAGACGACAGAGCTTGTGAAACTGGAAGAAGGAATCAAGTATACGACAAGTGAACATTTTAACCGTAATATTTATCGTCATCTCAGATTTGCACATCCAACATTCATTTACGGAGACTTAAGCTTTGAAATCGATGACAAAGGAGTTCCGTACTGGATCGCACCGGTTAAGAAGTATAATATTGGGCTCTTCGGAGGTGAAACTGTAGGTCAGGTCGTGATCTGTAATGCTATTACAGGCGAGATGAAGACATATGCGATTGATAAAGTGCCGGAATGGATCGACAGAGCTTATTCAGCAGATCTTCTCATACAGCTTTTCGATTATTATGGAACTCTGAAGCATGGCTTCCTGAACAGCGTGTTAAGTCAGAGAGATTGTCTGGAAACAACAGACGGATATAATTATCTGGCACTGGATGATGATGTGTGGATGTATACTGGTGTCACTTCTGTCAATGGCGACCAGTCAAATGTCGGTTTCGTGCTTGCAAATCAGCGTACGATGGAGACAAAGTACTATAAAGTAGAAGGCGCGACAGAGCTTTCCGCAATGTCCTCTGCTGAAGGTCAGGTGCAGAACTTAAAATATACGGCTACATTCCCTCTGCTTCTCAATATTTCGGGAGAGCCGACTTACTTTATCGCACTTAAGGACGACGCCGGTCTGGTAAAGAAATATGCGATGGTAAATGTACAGAAATACCAGATTGTTGCCATCGGTGACAGCGTAAGCCAGTGTGAAGAAAATTATCTGTCACTTCTTCTCAGCAATGGTGTAAAAGAGGCAGAACGGGATACACGCGAAGTGAAAGAGATTACCGGTCAGATTGAAAAAATTGCACAGGCAGTTATTGACGGTACATCTCACTACTATATTATGATCTCCGGTTCAGACGATATTTTCGATGTTTCCGTTGTGGATTATATTGACGTCGTAAGATGCGAAGTCGGACAGGAAATCACAATGGAGTACAAAGAAGGAGAAAAGACGAATACGGTGTTGTCTTTAGAGGATTGAAAGTTGGTGCAGTGATTTTCTTTGAAAGAGGACATCGGCAAGGCACATCTTTTAAATAAAATACTGAAACCGCATAGTTCAAGCGTTGCCAATACAGTATAACATACAACTATACCTGGAATTTTCTGGTTATTAAAGAAATAGAAACGGTGTTCATTATGAATATGTGAGGTAAGAGGAGCGTTCCGAATATCCTTGCCTGCTATGTTGGCTTAGGAGAGAAGAGTCTGCTTTCAGCGACTCTCTCCTAAGCTTACAAAGCAGTGCAAGAGATGAGGAGAAGCGCATCGTCGTAACATATCATAATGAACACCGTTTCGTATTCATTAATTACTCAAATTCTTACTATATTCCTGAATCTTATCCAGTACTCTTTGTTTTTCTTCGCCTTCCAGTATGGTCGGGCAATAGTCGTTTTTGCTTTTGCTGGAGGAAATGGAGCAGGGGATCATGTTAATGTCATCATTTTCTTCGACTCCATCTTCCGTTATTGTGAAGGTCTGCTGGAAGATCATTGTATCTTTATCCTGTGGATTGGAGTTTCCTCCGAAACAGAAATTACCAAGGCTGTAGGCGATGTATTTTCCTTTATATTTTTCTACACCCTGTAGTACGTGTGGATGATGTCCGATAACGAGATCGGCGCCTTCATCAATGGCAAGGTGGGCGAGTTCTTTTTGTGTGTCATTTGGTGTGTATTCCCGCTCGATGCCCCAGTGGAAGTTTACGATAATGAGCTGGGCACCGGCTTCTTTTAATGCGGCTATATTTGCTTTCACCTGTTCTTTTTTGCCAAGATGTTCGGCAAGCTCATAGATTCCGGTCAGTCCGACCTTAACCCCGTTAATCTCGAGAAGAGATACGTCATCATATCCAAAAGCAGCAATACCGGCATCAGTCAGATAGGAGACGGTATCTTCAAAGCTTTTGCTTCCGTAGTCTTTGCTGTGATTATTGGCAAGATTGGCTGCTTCGACAGATCCTTCTGTCAGAATGGACACATATGACGGGGCACCTTTGAAAGCAAATTTTTTATCAGCCCTTGCTGTTTCTTCGGTCAGTGTTCCTTCCATATTTACGATTGAGAGATCATCATTTTCCAGAACCGACTTGACGTTTTTGAAGAAATATGCGGCACCCTGTGACTCGTAATAGGCATTAAGGCTTGTTGAACGGTTGAAGTTCTCGTCAGTTCCCAGTGTGCAGTCGCCCATGGAGCTGACAGTGATGGTAACCGGTCCCTTAGAATCCGCTTTGTTGTCTGTATTTATTACCAGGTTTTTCACTTCCACTTGTGAAGTGTCAATTTCAGATTGTTTCTGGTCGACTTTTCTGGTATCCGTTTTTTCCTTATCTTTTGTCGGGGATAAGATTCCTTTGATTCCAAAGAAAAGTATGGTGCACAAAAGAAACGGTATAAAAACCAGCATAATCCGACGCAGTTTTCGCTGGCGTAATCTTTTTCTTCTTCGTCGTTTGGCATCTTTAATGCCACGTGATTTTCTTTCCATAATTTTTTCGCTTTTCGTGATTTGTCTGATAGTAGGTTGTCTGACTGTAAAAAGGGCAGTCCATAATCTTATGAACTGCCCCGTATATAAGTCGTATTAGTTGAGGAAGTTGCATCCTTCCTGGTTGATATCTTTCAGGTCCTCTTTTGCAGCACTGATGCTTACGAAAAATTCGATGCCGCATTCAGCTGAGATTTTCTTAAGACGCTCGATGAACTCCGGCATATTTTCCAGAGAAATATCAGCGTGTTTTAAAATACCGTCGATGAAAACGCACTCAATGTCGTGGTTGGAGCTGTACATACCATATAAAAATCCGATATATTCGTCAATGTTTGTGATTGATGTGAAGTCGTCCATACAGATTGTACGGATATCGAATGCAACACTTGCAGTATCACGATGAGTTTTTTTGATAAATACTACATTTCCATTACAGTTTTTTGCCTGAGCATTAGCCTGCTCGATCATTTGTTGTGTCTTTCCGCTGCCTTTCGGGCCTGTTAATAAATTTACCATAGCGAACTCTCCTTTATGTATCATATTATACTGAAACGCTCAGTACATTTGTCTTATGTCTATTATACACTAAACCATAACCGTGAACAACCTTAATTTAATATATTTTGCACTTGAAAAACGGTTGAAATATTATATAATAAAGATATGCAACCGTATTTCAACCGTTTTGCAAAATGAGTGGAGATGATGTTATGAATTTATCACAGATGAAGTATTACAAGCAGCGGAAAGGGTATTCCTTTGCGAAGCTTTCAGAGCTTTCCGGGGTTCCGGTGGGAACGATACAGAAGATATTTACCGGTGAGACGAAGTCTCCCAGATATGATACGCTGCAGGCACTGGAAAAGGTGTTGAAGCCGGCAGAAGATGACAGAGTGGGTGAGGCTGCGGTACAGTATCTGACGGATGATTATGAGGAACCGAAAGGACCATATACGTTAGATGACTATTACGCGCTGCCGGAAGATAAGAGAGTAGAGCTGATCGATGGAGAATTTTTTGAGATGCTGACGCCGTCTTTCGGACATCAGTATGTGTCGATGCAGATCAGTTTGACGATTGGTACATTTATAAAAAGCAAAAAAGGAAAATGTATTGTACTAGTTGCACCTGTAGATGTCCAGCTGGACTGCGATGATAAGACGATGCTGGAACCGGATGTACTTATTCTATGTGACAAAAGTAAGATTACGAACCGCTGTATCATGGGGGCACCGGATTTTGTTGTGGAGATTCTTTCGCCTTCTACCAGAAAGAAAGACGCCTTTCTGAAGTTGAAGAAATATATGTGCGCAGGTGTGAGGGAGTACTGGATGATTGATCTTGAAGGAAGCAGGATCGTTACCTACTTTTTTGAAGATGATGAATTTCCGGTTATTTACGGGATGGATCAGAAAGTCCCGGTTCGACTCTATGGTGGGGAACTGGAGATTGATTTTGGACAGATAAGTGAAGAACTAAGGGATATGGAAAGTTAGATTCCGTTATCGTATACAATGCATGGAAATATTTGAGTATTGGGGTTGACTTATTTTAACATTCTTTTTATAATAGATAGGCAAATGGAAAATAATGCAGAAACGTTGAAGAGGAGTATTAAGAGCCTTTCGTTTACAGAGAGCTGCCGGTCGGTGCGAGGCAGTAAACGTAATCTCCCAACTCGCCTCGGAGTTCTTTTGCTGAAATGCCTGACGTTGGGAATGTATTTCGTTAAGCAGTATAGGCAGAAGCGGGACTTCCCGTTACAGGAGAAATGAGTGCATGTGAGCCATGTGGTTCATGTGAAGAAGAGTGGTACCACGGAAGTTAAGCCTTTTCGTCTCTTGGAGATGAGAAGGCTTTCATTTATCTTGAGGGAGAAAACTCATAATAAAGTAAAGAATGCAGGAGGAAATTATCATGTCAAAAATACCTTATAATCATAAGGCGATTGAGAAGAAATGGCGTGAACGCTGGGAAGAAAACCCGGTGAATGTCAAGGAAAATGAAGATGGAACAAAACGTGAGAAATACTATTGCCTGGATATGTTCCCATATCCGTCAGGAAATGGTCTTCATGTCGGTCACTGGAGAGGCTATGTAATCTCTGATGTATGGAGCAGATATAAGCTTCAGCAGGGATATTACATTATTCATCCGATGGGATGGGATGCATTTGGTCTCCCGGCTGAGAACTATGCGATCAAGATGGGTGTACACCCGGCTATTTCTACGGCAGAGAACATTAAGAACATCAAGCGTCAGATTAATGAGATCGCTGCGCTTTATGACTGGGACAGAGAAGTAAATACAACAGATCCGGAGTTCTACAAGTGGACACAGTGGATTTTTGTAAAGATGTTTAAAGAAGGTCTCGCTTATGAGAAGGAGTTCCCGATCAACTGGTGTCCTTCCTGTAAGACAGGTCTTGCGAACGAAGAGGTAGTAAATGGTAAATGTGAGCGCTGCGGAACGGAAGTAACAAAGAAGAACCTTCGTCAGTGGATGCTTCGTATTACCAAATATGCAGACAGACTTCTGAATGACCTGGATAAACTGGACTGGCCGGAGAAGGTTAAGAAGATGCAGGCTGACTGGATCGGAAAATCCTACGGTGCAGAGGTTGATTTCCCGGTAGAAGGAAGAGAAGAAAAGATTACGGTTTACACAACAAGACCGGATACATTATACGGAGCAACATTTATGGTTCTTGCTCCGGAGCATGAACTGGCTACAAGCCTTGCTACAGATGAGACAAGAGAAGCAGTAGAAAAATATATTTTTGAAGCTTCCATGAAGTCTAATGTAGACCGTATGCAGGATAAGGAAAAGACCGGTGTATTTACCGGAAGTTATGCAATCAATCCATTAAATGGAGAAAAGACACCAATCTGGCTGTCAGATTATGTACTGGCTGATTATGGTACAGGAGCGATCATGTGTGTACCTGCACATGATGACCGTGACTTTGAGTTCGCAACGAAGTTTGGTATCCCGATCATTCAGGTTATTGCAAAAGACGGTAAAGAAATCGAAAATATGACAGAAGCATACACAGAAGCCAACGGAACGATGATCAATTCCGGTGAGTGGAATGGTATGGAGTCTGCAGTACTTAAGAAAGAAGCACCACATATTATTGAAGAGCGTGGTATTGGCCGCGCAACTGTAAATTACAAGCTGCGTGACTGGGTATTTTCCCGTCAGCGTTACTGGGGTGAACCGATTCCGATCGTACATTGTCCGGATTGTGGATGTGTACCGGTACCGGAAGAGGAATTACCACTTCGTCTGCCAGAGGTAGACTCCTATGAGCCTACAGGAACCGGAGAATCACCACTTGCAGGCATTGAGGAATGGGTAAACTGCACATGCCCGGTATGTGGTAAGCCTGCAAAGAGAGAGACAAACACGATGCCACAGTGGGCTGGCTCCTCATGGTATTTCCTTCGTTATGTAGATAATCACAATGACAAAGAGCTGGTATCCCGTGAGAAAGCAGATGAGATGCTTCCGGTAGATATGTATATCGGTGGTGTTGAACATGCAGTTCTTCACCTGTTGTACTCCCGTTTCTATACCAAGTTCTTATATGATATTGGAGCAGTAGATTTTGATGAGCCATTCCAGAAGCTTTTCAATCAGGGAATGATTACCGGTAAGAACGGTATCAAGATGAGTAAGTCAAAAGGAAATGTTGTGTCTCCGGATGATCTGGTAAGAGATTATGGATGCGACTCCTTAAGAATGTATGAGCTTTTCGTTGGCCCACCGGAACTGGATGCAGAGTGGGATGACCGTGGAATCGACGGTGTAAACCGTTTCCTGAAGCGTGTATGGAATCTCGTGATGGACAGCAAGGATGCCGATATCAAGCCAACAAAAGCGATGATCAAAGAACGTCACAGACTGGTATGCGACATAACAAAACGTCTGGAAAGCTTCAGCCTGAATACAGCCATTTCCGGATTTATGGAGCATAATAATAACCTGATTGAGATCGCAAAGAAAGAGGGCGGTATCGACAAGGAAACTCTGTCAACAATGGCAGTTCTTCTGTCTCCGTTTGCACCACATATCGCAGAAGAGATATGGGAGCAGTTAGGACATGAAGGCAGCGTATTTAAAGCTGGATGGCCGACCTACGATGAAGAAGCAATGAAGGATGATGAGATCGAAGTACCGGTACAGATCAACGGTAAGACAAAAGCCGTAATCTCTATCGCAGCAGATATTTCTAAAGAGGATGCGATCGCGGCAGGAAAAGCAGCAATTGCAGATAAGCTGACCGGAAACATAGTAAAAGAAATCTATGTGCCGAAGAAGATTATTAATATTGTACAGAAATAATTTGTGAGAAATAGCACAAATAGTGAAAAAACTCTTGCAGGCAATTCGAACTGTCTGCAAGAGTTTTTGTATGGCGCAAAACAAATCACCTGTTCCGCGGGTCATGATTTATTTAAGTACTTGTTTTATAGTATTGAGTACCTTATCGGGTTGGAAGGGCTTTACAATAAAATCCCTTGCTCCGGACTGGAGTGCTTCTATGACTTTTTCCTGTTGTCCTAAAGCGGATATCATAATTACAATGGCATTGGGATCCACTTTTTTGATTTTCTTCAGTGCCTCGATACCGTCCATTTCCGGCATTGTAATGTCCATAAATACTAAGTCTGGCTGTAACTGTTGGTATAATTTGAGGGCATCTGCTCCGTTTGGGGCTTCGCCGACAACTGTGTAGTCGTTTCTGGTAAGGATGTCTTTTAACATCATTCGCATAAAAGCGGCATCGTCACAAATCAGTATTTTTTTACTCATATTTTCCCTCGTTTCTGTCATAGACATATAATGATATCTTCATTATAAGACATTGTTTTCATACTGACAAGTAAACAGAAAATTTATTGAAAATTATAAGTGGCATAACACCCCTGTATCGGTTATAATAGAGCAAAGGCGCAAAAGAGGAGAAGACAATGAATATTAGAAATGCAACAATAGAAGATTTGAAAATAGTAACAGAAGTGGAAGCAGAATGCTTTCCGGCAGCTGAGGCGGCACCGGAAGAAGAGTTTGCCCGCAGACTTACTTTTTATCCGAAGCATTTCTGGTTGTTGTTTGATGAAGACAAGCTGGTAGGCTTTGTCAATGGGATGGTAACAGATGAGCCGGATCTTCGGGACGAAATGTACGAGAAGGCAGAGCTTCATAAGGAAGACGGTGAATGGCAGATGATTTTTGGGGTCAATACGATTCCAAAGTATCGCAGAAGAGGCTGCGCAGAGCAGCTCTTGAAACGGGCGATCGCTGATGCAAGAAGCCAGGGCAGGAAAGGACTTGTCCTGACATGTAAAGATAAGCTGGTACATTATTATGCGAAGTTCGGATTTGTAAATGAAGGAATATCAGAGTCTGTTCATGGCAATGTCACCTGGTATCAGATGCGTCTGACCTTTTAGAAGGTAATCAAAAGGTTATTACAATTTGAAGAGAGGGATATGCAAATGAAGAAATTTATGAATGAATTTAAAGAGTTTATCAGCCGTGGCAATGTCATGGACATGGCAGTAGGTATCATTATTGGTGGTGCTTTTACAAGTATTGTATCTTCACTTGTTGAGGATATCATTAATCCACTGCTTGGTCTGTTCGGCGGAATGAATTTTGATAAACTTCAGTTGAACCTTCTGGGAGAAGTGACACTGAATTATGGAAAATTCATCTCTGCAGTAATTAATTTCCTGATCATGGCATTTATCGTATTCATGCTGATGAAGGTTATGAATGGTTTTGCTGCTAAGCTGAAACGAAAAGAAGAGGAAGTTGAGGAAGAAAAGACAACAAAGACATGTCCGTTCTGTAAGAGCGAGATCGCTATCGAAGCAACAAGATGCCCGCATTGTACATCTGTTCTTGAAGAAGAATAATAAGCCAAAAGCCATGGCCTACACATTTGCTGTGTATTCCATGGCTTTTTTGAGTCTCTCGTCAAACTGTATGTAAAAATCTGCGTCTGTGTATGGTTGTATATAAAATTGATTCAGAATATACATACTTAAGTTCTTACGTGTCGCATCCGACATATTTCCCAGAGAAGCTTCTTGCAGTCGTTTCAGGAAATAGTGCCATTTTGTAATAAAATCCTCGTATTTTTTGATGTCAGGGGTATCAAGCCATTTGTGGATTTTTACTTTTCCCTTCTGCGGTTTCGGGCATTCGTGTACCTGCAGAAAATATTTGAAACTTTGGTCTTCATAGAAACGACCAAGTGGAAATAATCTGCAGATGCCGGGGCGGAAGCTGTGAATACGGCATCTGCCGTCCTCGTTTAGGAAAGCACATGCATCATCGTCTCCTGACATTTTCAGATTCGGTAAAATAATGCCGTCTGCCATATTTAGTTCTATATATCCGGCAAGCAGTTCCTCAAATGAAAGATGAAGTCCGGTAGTCAGACGATAGATATCCAGCGGATCCAGTACGATTGAAGAACCCATCCCACGACAGCAGGAAGAACAGCCCTCACAGCCGCCGCAGTCGGTTCTGACCATATCATTTCTGGTGTATAATTTTCCGTCGGATACTTCATCAAGATTAATTTCTCTTAGCATAATAAGCTCCCTTTTGTCATCTACAGGTCAATCTGACGGTCATTGTTGACCGGTGCATAGAAGAGATTGCGGATTTCCTGGCAATCATTTGTCTGGCCCAGTACCCACATCATTTTCGCAACGATGGATTCTGTTGTCATGTCACCAGCAGTCAATATTCCCGGGCAGTCACTGTACTTCTTGCCCACTTTGTATACTCCAAGATCGCATCCTTCCTCCGGAACCTGCGTTGTTACAGCGATAACTTTGCCGGAGTTTACCCATTCAAAAATCGCTTTTTCAAAAGAGGCATCTTCATATTCCGGAATACCGCCGATTCCGAATGTCTCCAGAATAATTGCATCATAATCATTTTTCAGAAGTCGGAAAATGTCCGGTTTTACTTCCGGAGTAAGCTTTAGTACAAACACACGGTCATTTAGCTGTGTGTAAGTCTTAAGATCCGCAGCCGTCGGGCGCGGTGATTTGTAGTAGCGAATAATCTTATCATCATGAATCATGGCAAGGAACGGGAAATTCATGCTCTCAAAAGCGTCAAAACTTCTGGTTCTTTGTTTCCTTGCACGCGTTCCAGCAACTGCTTTGCCATTGAAAACAATAGAAACATCACAGGATTTGTCATCCAGCGCATATAAAATACTCTGGTATACATTCAGCTTTGCATCGGTGTAAGGATTCCCCATCGGCTTCTGAGAACCCGTCAGGACGATTGGCTTCACACTGTTCTGGATCAGATAAGAAAGAGCTGCCGCCGTGTATGCCAGCGTATCCGTTCCATGAAGAACCACAAAACCATCATAGGCGTCATAATGCTCGATAATAATATCCCGGATCATCATCCAGTGTTTCGGACGCATGTTCGTACTGTCAATATTCATAAGCTGAAGGACAGTAAGCTCACACTTGTCTTCGATACCAGGAACATTCGCAGCCAGCTCCTCGCCCGTCATGGCAGGAGTCAGACCACTGTCACTTTCTTTAGAAGCAATCGTTCCCCCGGTTGCTATCATCAATATTTTCTTCATAAGTAAAACCTCTCCAATGTTTATTATAGATTACCTCCATTAAGTATAAAGGAAAAATGGGTGGGAGACAAGAACTTAGAAGTGGAAATTTAGTGCAGAAGTTTTAAGGTATAAAAGGACGGCTGTGAAGAAATATTGTCTTATTGTATTTCCGAACCAATCGCTAATAATCCATAACTTTAAAAGAATGAAATATGACAGACACCAGACAGATTCAGCGGGAACTCTTGATGAGTTCCCACTTCAACTGTCTTCTCGCCTTGTACTTGAAGTACAAGACTCGGTACTGTATATTTCATTCTTTTTCAGTAACGGATTATATCGCTCTTCTACGGAAATACAATAAAACAATATCCCTTTCACAGCCTGTTCTCTTAAAACCTCAAATCTCTACACTACAATTTCTGGGAAGAATGTGCAGGCGACAGACTTCAGTTTTAGAAACATTTCATTCAAATTGATGACTTTCCTTTGCTTTTGCCAATATGTAATGAAAACCTACAAATCAAGTGTTTTGTATAGAAACTACGGCATACACCCTTTGCCCAGAAATTTGCGGTGTAGTAAATGGCATCAACTGTCCTGTATCGTAATGGCGAGGTAAGCGAAAAGCCTTGGAGAATCCACTCCGAAGCTGTTAGAGCGCAGAAAACAAACACTTCATTTCTTGTTTGTTTTCTGCGCTCTTATAGATTCGTGAGTTAGTCGGAAAGGCTGATCGCGTCGAGCCATTACGATACCGGACAGTTGGTGCCCCTTACTATACTAAATTTCCAGTTAACACATCACAACCACTTTCCGTGGTGTTGTCTGTGGTGGTATGCTTCGTGTGGTTTCGCTATAGTATACGAGCAGCATTTGTTCTCCGGGCTGGCAATTGAATTGCTGTCCGTTGGAGGTGATAATTTCGGTATTTCTTCCGATGTTCAGCTTTAGTGCATCATCTTCGGCTGTCAGATTGGCATCAAAATACCCGGCGAATATGTTTTCGCGCGGATTGCGTCGACTGATGATGACTGCCTGATATCTTGGGGGGAAGATAAGAGGAATCGGAAGACTTGTGTCGTAAAACGCTGTTACCGGCATGCCGGGGCGAAGTCTTGACTGACCTGCAACGTAGGTGTCGGGACCGACGATAAAATTATGGATACCGTCAGTATTCCGGATGGTTACCTGAAGCTCGCAGCAGTTGTTTCCAAAGGATGAAACATTTTGAACAATCCCGTTTATGGGAGCTAAAGTGGCTGGCATAATGATCAAACTCCGGTTTTTGATTAGTATATGCCAGGTTTTGGCTTAAGGTTCCTTTGTATGTTCATCTGCCGGTTTTATATTTGCAGCTCTGGCGTTTGGCGGAAGAAAGTGGTACAGGTCTTCGTAGGATTCTAATTCGCCTGTAGATGTGGGTTCGGACGGAATGAGTCCGGTGCAGTCCTGGCTGGAAGCGGCATTGGAAAGATAGTCATAGGAATCAATGATTTCCTGATTGGATCTGGGTATATTTTTGTCTGGGCGCATTGTGTTACCTCCATTTTCTTGTTTTCTTGGTTATATTTAGTTTTGCTAGAAAAAGATGTGGGTATACTGTATAATATTTCCATGGGCGAATCGCCGGAAAGAAGGAATATTATGCTTATAGAAATTGATACACACGCGCATACGCTGATCAGCGGACATGCGTATAATACCATCCGTGAGATGGCAAGAATGGCAGCTGATAAAGGATTAAAAGGACTTGCTCTTACGGAACATGCGCCAGAGATGCCGGGAAGCACGCATTTGTTTTATTTTCAGAATCTTAATGTTGTGCCGAGGCAGATGGAGGGAATAGAATTATTATTGGGAGCAGAGCTGAATATCATGAACGAGGATGGAGAAATCGATCTGCCTGACAATGTGATAGCAGAGCTTGATATCTCGATTGCAAGTATACATGGACCCTGCTATAAGGGGGAAAGGACAAAAGAGGCTGTTACCCGTGCCTATGTAAATGCTATGGAAAAGCAGGTGATTGATATTATCGGGCATCCGGATGACGGGCGTTTTCCGGTAGATTATGAGGTGCTTGTAAAGACTGCCAGACGCACAGGGACTTTACTTGAACTGAATAATTCTTCGCTGAATCCCAGAGGTTTCAGAAAAAATACAAGAGAAAATATGCTTGAAATGCTGAAATGCTGCAAGAAATATGGTGTGTATATTGTTCTGGGAACAGATGCACATGTGGATGTGTCTATTGCGGATTATACGTATGCGAAGGAAGTGCTGGAGGAGGCAGATTTTCCGGAAGAACTAATTGCAAATAGTTCTCTGGAAAAACTGAAAGCTTTGTTGAAACGTAACAAAAAGAGTGGACTTTAAAATTTTAATGTGTTAAAATATAAAAGTAATGAAGTTTATTACTAAGGAGATTGGAATATGAGTAAAAAAATCAGAACAGAGGCAGTTGATTATCTGTTTAGTGCTATACTGAGTTTGAAAGATAAAGAAGAGTGTTATACATTCTTTGAGGATATCTGTACAATCAATGAGCTGCTTTCATTGTCACAGAGATTTGAAGTTGCGAAGATGTTAAGAGAGAGCAAGACATACCTGGAGATTGCTGAAAAGACAGGCGCATCAACAGCAACGATCAGCCGTGTAAATCGTTCACTTAATTATGGTAATGACGGCTATGATATGGTATTTGAGAGAATCGGCGATAAGGCCGGTGAAAGTACGGAGGAAGAATAAAAAATGGAGAGGAAGCGTCCTCTCCGTTTATTTTTTCTTATGCTTTTGTGAATGATCCGGTTCCGGCAGGCTGTCAATGAGCTTTTCAATAATCTGCTTCTTTACATAGACATCAAAGCTTAATGAGCAGATGAAAGAAAACAACTGCAGGTAATCGAGGTCTTCTTCCGGTGCATCGGCGAAACTGTCTTTTGCTGCATTGTATGATTTGGTAATATCCTTTTGCAGATAATCAATACGAGATTTCTCCAGTTCACAGATTTCTTCGTAGACAGAAGTGATATCGAACTCTTCTTCCGTATCGAAATATTTTTCCGTAAGTGGTGCGAGAAGTGTCTCGATATCCTTGATAGAAAGGATATTCTTGAAATAATAAATAAATATCATGACAAGGACATGCTCTTTGGAATATTTTTTCTTTATCGGTGGAGGCAGCAGATTGTTCTTGGCATAGTTGTTGATCATGGTTTTCGTAAGAACTTTATCATTCTCATACCTCTTGGTTGAGCGCATCTGCCTGTCCATAAATGTAGTTACCTGATCCATATATAAATCGATATTCGGAATGTCTTCCGGCTTCACATAATCAATGGACGAAATCTTTTTTAAAATACTGTTCAGCATGTCTTTTGAATTAATATCCATACTTTTTCACCTCGATACAGGTATTATATAGTATTCAAAACTATATGACAAGTAAAAAATAAAGGTTGTTCTTCTTGCATCTTGCGAGTCGGATCGTAAATGTGGTATCTTATATGATAAGCGAAAATAAGAGAAAGGAAGCAAGTGGATTTGAGCATTTATGATACATTGAACGATAAACAGGCGGAGGCGGTATATCACACAGAAGGCCCACTTCTGATCCTGGCCGGTGCAGGCTCCGGAAAGACTAGAGTTCTGACTCACAGGGTTGCTTATTTAATTGATAAAAAGGGTGTGAATCCATGGAATATCCTGGCGATCACATTTACGAATAAGGCAGCAGGCGAGATGCGGGAAAGAGTAGATCAGCTTGTTGGATTTGGCTCTGAGAGTATATGGGTCAGTACATTTCATTCTATGTGTGTCCGCATTTTGCGCAGACATATCGGATTGCTTGGATATGATACCAATTTTACGATTTATGACACCGACGATCAGAAAACATTGATGAAGGATATCTGTAAGCTTTTGCAGATCGATACAAAGATATTAAAAGAGCGTTCACTTCTGGGAAGCATTTCACATGCAAAAAACGAGCTGATAAGTCCGGAAGAGTTCCGGATGGAAGCGGGCGGTGACTACAGTCGTATGAAGGTTGCACAGGTGTATGAGGAATATGAGAAACAGCTTCGTGCGAATAATGCACTGGATTTTGATGATCTGCTGGTAAAGACGGTGCAGCTTCTAAAGACCCAGGCAGATGTGCTGGAATACTATCAGGAACGTTTCCGTTATATTATGGTGGATGAATATCAGGATACCAATACGGTTCAGTTTGAGCTGATTCGTCTGTTATCTGCCCGTTACCGCAATCTTTGTGTGGTGGGTGATGATGATCAGTCCATTTATAAGTTCCGTGGCGCGAATATTAAGAATATCTTGAATTTTGAGCAGGTGTTTGAAGATGCAAAGGTCATTAAACTGGAACAGAACTATCGCTCGACGAGCAATATTTTGAATGCGGCGAATGCGGTAATACGCAATAACGTTGGAAGAAAAGACAAGACGCTCTGGACAGATAATCAAGAAGGAAATAAGCTGGAATTCCGTCAGTTTGACACGGCGTATGATGAAGCAGAGTATATTGTAGGGGATATTAGAGCCCATGTTGAACGTGGAGACTGTATGTATAATGACAATGCGGTTCTTTATCGTACGAATGCGCAGTCACGTATGTTTGAAGAGAAGTTTGTTACCGCGAATATTCCCTATAAGATTGTTGGGGGAATAAACTTCTATGCAAGGCGTGAGATTAAGGATCTGCTGGCATATCTGAAGACAATTGATAATGGAAAGGATGACCTGGCTGTCCGCAGAATCATCAATGTTCCAAAGAGAGGAATCGGCCTTACCAGTATCAATCGTGTGCAGGAATATGCAGCGGCGCGCGAGATTGGATTCTATGATGCACTTAGAGGGGCGGATCTGATTCCGGATATTGGACGCGGAGTCGGTAAACTGGAATCTTTTGTGGCGCTGATCGAGCATTTTAAGGCTGATGCGGCCGATCTGACATTATCGGCTCTAATGCAGGAAGTAATCGAAGAGACTGGCTATATCGAAAGTCTGCAGGCAGAGGATGCAGAAGAAGCAAAGGCACGTATGGAAAATATTGACGAATTATTAAGTAAGATTGCTGCTTACGAAGAAAGCTGTGAAGACAGAGACGAACCTGTGACACTCAGCGGATTTCTGGAGGAAGTGGCACTTGTGGCGGATATTGACAGTCTGGATGAAAGTAATGATTATGTTGTCCTTATGACACTTCACAGCGCAAAGGGACTGGAGTTCCCACGGGTATATCTGGCAGGTATGGAGGATGGTATTTTCCCAAGTTATATGACGATAACTGCGGATGACCCGGAAGAAGTGGAGGAAGAGAGAAGGCTTTGTTACGTAGGCATTACCCGTGCCGAAGAGGAACTGACTCTGACATGTGCGAGAAGGCGAATGGTGCGCGGCGAGACGCAGTATAATAAGATGTCACGTTTCCTCAAAGAAATACCCCGGGAGCTTCTTTCTACCGGTGCAGTATTTGAAAAGGCAGAGAATACACCAAAACCGCAGAATACATATATGCAGGCAAGACAGACATTTAAGACCAGGGCATTTGCTCCTGCAAAGCCGGCGAGACAGTTTGGCAAACCGGCAGGTGACGGTCCGGGCTATGGTGTGGGTGACAGAGTACGGCATATGAAATTTGGTGAGGGAACTGTGACAGCAATTGTAGAAGGCGGTCGTGACTATGAGGTAACAGTTGACTTTGACAGTGCCGGAACGAAAAAGATGTTTGCTACATTTGCAAGACTTGAAAAACTGTAAAAGCCGATGCAGTAAGATGCATAAAAAATGTGTAATTTGAAATAAATGTATAGTAATCTGCGTTTTAAGATGTTATAATAATTATATATTGAATTTGCCGGAGGCAAAAGAAAGGACGTGGGAGCATGAGTAAGGTAGAGGATATTATTGCAGCTACAAGATTAAGTGAACTGGTAAATAGAAAAGAAGAGGATAAGCAGTGCAAGACTGTTCTTTGGATACTGGCTGTTGTAGGTGCTGTAGCAGCAGTGGCAGCAATCGCTTATGCCGTATATTGTTTCTTTACACCAGATTATCTGGAAGACTTTGATGAGGACTTTGAAGACGATTTTGATGATGATTTCTTCAATGATGAGGACCAGGTATAAGGTAAGACTGTAGTAATAAAAGAGAGAAAAAGCAGGTGAGACGTCTGTTGAAGGAAGGCATCTTTCCTGCTTTTTTATGTAAATGAGAAAGGGTTTTTGGTGCAATGAAAAAAGGGCAGATTTGTGAAGGGATTATAGAGAGAGTTGATTTTCCGAATAAAGGAAGGGTGTTGATACCGGAAGAGGACAGATATGTTACGGTGAAGAATGGTGTGCCGGAGCAGAAAGTAAGCATTTCAATCAACAAAGTTCGTAAGGATAAGGCAGAAGGAAGAATCCTTGAGGTACTTGAACCTGCTCCGACAGAGATTGCGCCTTCCTGCCCACATTTTGGCGAATGTGGTGGCTGTACGTATCAGAACCTGCCATATGAAGAGCAGGTAAAGATGAAGGAAGCACAGATCAAGGCGATGATGGATGAAGCCGTGCAGGGAGATTATGTCTGGGAAGGTGTGAAGCCGAGCCCGGTGCATTTCGCATACCGTAACAAAATGGAGTTCTCCTTCGGTGATGAGTATAAAGAGGGGCCATTGGCTCTTGGTATGCATAAACGTGGAAGCTTCCATGATATCGTACCGGTGCCGGAATGTCAGATCGTAGATGAGGACTATCGGAAGATTCTGACCTGTACACTGGAATATGCCAGGGGAACAGGTCTTCCGTATTATCATAAAATGAGACACACCGGATATTTTCGTCATCTGCTTGTAAGAAAAGCGGTAAAAACAAAAGAAATACTGCTCGATCTAGTGACAACAACAGAATGCGATTTTGAGGCGGATTTTGGCGGGAAGAAATGGGCAGAACAGCTGCTTTCCCTTCCCCTTGATGGAAAGATTGCCGGAATTCTCCATACAAAGAATGACAGTCTGGCAGATGTAGTAAAGGATGAAGGTACAGATATTTTATACGGACAGAATTATTTTTATGAAGAACTTCTCGGATTGAAGTTTAAGATAACGCCGTTTTCCTTCTTCCAGACAAATTCTCTTGGAGCGGAAGTGTTGTATGAGACTGCCAGAGAGTATATCGGAGAGACGAAAGACAAGGTAATCTTCGACCTGTACAGTGGTACCGGAACCATTGCGCAGATTCTTGCTCCGGTTGCAAAGAAGGTCGTAGGCGTGGAGATTGTGGAAGAAGCAGTTGAAGCTGCAAAAGAAAATGCCCTGCTCAACGGACTGGATAACTGTACCTTCTGGGCTGGGGATGTACTTAAGGTCATTGATGAGCTGGGTGAAGTGCCGGATCTTATCATGCTGGATCCTCCGCGGGATGGTGTGAACCCGAAGGCGCTTCTTAAAATCCTGCAGTTTGGCGTAGAGAAGATGGTGTATATCGCATGTAAGCCGACCAGTCTCGCAAGGGATCTGGAGATGATACAGGGACGCGGGTATAAAGTGGAGAGGATTGCGTGTGTAGACCTTTTCCCGGGGACTTATCATGTGGAGACGGTCTGCTTGATGTCTAGGAAAGAGAAATAAATAGCGAAAAGTAGCGTATTTACGGGCTTTTTTGAGATTAGGCAATAGCTCATGAAAGTCCGTAATTCTTATATTGAAACATATCTACTGTAAAAACGGTCAGAGGGTTTAGGCTGTGGATTAGATGTCGTGGGTTGTGGCACTAGGATAGATGTTATCTAGGGTGCAAACTCAATTTGAGTGAGTGATTTAGATATTGTCTAATCCGGCAACTCGACTGTGGGAAATATAGCAGGCAGTGGATTAGATGTTATGGAAGGAGAAGCGAAAGTGGAAAAAACAATAAAACCTATCGAGACAAAACACAATGGTTTCAGATTTAGAAGTCGCTTGGAAGCTCGTTGGGCTGTTTTCTTCGATATGATTGGTTTGAAATATGAATACGAAGTTGAAGGGTTTGAGATGAATGGTATTCGTTATCTCCCAGACTTCTATATTCCAAGCCTTGACAGATGGTTTGAAATCAAAGCTAAGCCATTAAGTGAGTATGAAATGAAAAAGTGCGAGGAATTCTGCTTTAACAAAGACAATGAAAATATCAAATTCTCGGTCTTGGTGGGTTCTCCAGAAGCTGTGAAAATAGATGTGTTTGCCGGTATTATGGAGTATGTATGGGAATGGCCATCAGAGAAATATCCTGAGAATGTTAGATTTCTTGCTCCAGAAGAGTTGTCAGAAAAAGAATATTATTCGCGCTTTATACGTGGACTGTGGGTTGTCCCTGATGTGACAGAAGAAGAACTAGCTACAGCAGCAACTGCTGCACGTGAAGCAAGATTTGAATTTGGAGAGAAGCCAGTAACCCCAAAAGAAAATAGCAAAGAGGATGAATAAATATGAAGAACGACAAAATAAGCGTGAAGAGGTTTGGACAAGACCAACTTCAAAAGAAAAAGAAAAAATGGATTAAGCCTGTAGTTATAGGCTTGGTTTTGACTGTCATTTTTGCCTTTTTAACATTAAAGGGTGAAGATTTAATTCGTTCAAACATAGTAAAGCTATCAGTTGATAACGATGCCAATGCAACATGGATAGGTTCTTTAGCATCATATTGGGGAGGAATCCTAGGAGGTATCTTTTCAGGTGTGATTGCTATCTTCGGCGTGTTTTATACAATACAATTTACAAGAGAAGCTGATAGAAACAAAGAAAGACAAAGTATTCAACCGTTTTTAAATGTAAAGATTGTTGCACCGCCATCTGGAGTTGCTGTTAAGCAGTTTAAAATTGCGGATGAACCTAAATATGTGGATGGAAAAGCGGAACAATCGTTTTATCCTATTTATTTATCGATTACTAATATAGGGAATGGATTTGCAAATACTTTGACTTTTGGGACTGGAGAAAATTTGACGGGTCTTAGCTACAAAGAGGTATTTACAATTAATGAAACAAAGGTAGTAAAACTAGATGTTCAAACGTATAAAATGAGTAAAGGAGTAAGTTTCTTTATTTGGTTTGCAGATAGCATGACTAACGAATATATCCAATATTATGAACTTAAACGCGACTCATCTGGCACAGGTTATGATTTAGATGTTGGATATCCCAACTTAATAGAATAAAAAACAACCCTCTCAACCATCATGGCTGGGAGGGTTTCGTGCGTCTATGCTTATCTTTCAACATCGACCTTGAGCCCGGATTTCAATTCAACCGTGCAATGGTCGTCCCATATTGTGATTTGCTTCAGCCAGCGTTTTACAAGTGCTTCATCAAACACTGTAAGGTCGGAAGACTGGTCTTTGATGAAATCCTGTAATTCTGTGATTCGCTGTAGCTGTTCATCACGTTGTACTGTGTCCATTGAAGCTTGCTGGCGCTTTTCTCTGAGTGCAAAATCTGGTCGGCAATCTCGTCGTAGTCTTCTTTGTTGTTGGCCTTTTTAACGAGTTCTTGCTGAAGTTCCATAAGCTTCTCATAATAGACACAACTTCCTTATGGTCATGTAATGGGAGACCAGTGTCTGGAAGCAGTAGCTGACTGTATCAAAACTGCATATTCGAAAGATGGCTTCTGTTATCGAATTGGCGGAGATGAGTTTTGCGTTTTGTTAGATGCAAATGCAAATAAAGAAGAGTGCCATAGAAGACTGATAGAGGAGTTGGATAACAGCAGAAAAATGATGCACATCCTTTCAAAGAGATCAGTTTTAAAGCATTGTTTTTATTTTTAAATGATGTTATAATGTTATAATAAAATCGAACGATCGGATAATAAATTGAATATCAATAGATACAAAAATAATAATGAGGAGGGATTTCCTTGCGAACACGTAACGAGGAACAATTTCAGGCGAAGAAGATTGAACTTATGGAAAAGTGTTTTGAGTGTTACGCTGAAAATGGACTTTCCGATGTCGGCATTCGTGGACTTGCAAAAGCCTGTAATGTGAATTCATCTGTTTTATACACATATTTTGAAGATCTGGATGATCTGATCATACAATCCACAGCCTACTGTATGGCGAAAGTAGAAGATGATTTTATGGCGAAAGCGCCTACGGATCCGGAAGATGTAATGCGCTTCATTGATGAGATTCCTTACTGGACAGCCAAGAAGCACGGCAAAAAATATCGATTGATGTATCAGGTGTATACGAATCCCAAATATATTGAACACGGTAAAGCATTCTTTGAGGGCGTTAACAAGCGTTACACCGAATATGCAAAACAGCTTGAACCGAAGCTTGGTATACCCTATGACATCATAACACCGCTCATATTTATTCTTGTTCGTGCCAGTGTTCACTATGCATTGTTCGAGGATGAGTATTATCTGAAATCGCAAATGGCGGTGCTGAAACAGAGTGTGGCTTTGTTTGCGGAAAAATACAGGAGAATGAGAAGCGATAAGGATGAATAAAGAACAGGATACTATTGTGGAAGTAAAAAAGAAGAAGTGGTATCAGGAGAGAAGTAAGCAACTGATCGCTGCCTTACTGGTCGTGGCGCTTATCGGGACAGATGTTGTGATTCGGTATGCCAGTGCTTCTACCGCGGCGATCGAGACGAATCCAAAGGCACTGCTTAATGACGATGTTTATCAGAGTATGGATGAGGAATCGGATCGGGCCAAAGAGCTATGGAAGATGCTGGAGAACTCAGAAGAGATAGAAAAGAAACTCAAAGATGCCTGCGATAAAGCGCAGCGTCTGATCGAAGAAGGGAAATACAAAGAAGCACTGGATCCGGTAAATTATATTATCGAGAACATGAATCTGACGACAGAGGAAATGTGCCAGTTGCGGATGCTCCGAACAGCGCTCTATTTCTACAGCGGAGAGTACAAGAAGGCAGCAGATGACTGTACCTGGCTGATCGGAAAGGGCAGAGATGAAAACGGATATTACTATTTCATGCGTGCGGCATGCAGGATACAGAATATGCAGTTCGAAAGCTCCAGAGATGATCTTCTTGAGGCTTTGGACAGAGGATATGAAGAAGAAGCTTATTGCTATGTGTATCTGACATTCTGTGAATACTATCTGGAAGATTATGAGCATGTGCTCAGCTATTCGAAGGAAGCTCTTGGAAGAGAACCGGGAGATGAATACAAAGGTACACTTATTTATTTTCAGGCACTTGCGAATCTGAATCTCGGGTATTTTGAAGAGAGTGCTTCCTGCATGACAGAACTGCTGGATATGAAAGAATATAAGGAAAACGGTGAGCTTTACTATTACAGAGGCGTCAGTGAACTTACCCTTGAAAAATACGAGAATGCCTACGAAGATTTTAATCTTGCACTTAAGTATGGCATACCGTCAGCTGAGGGAGAAGGGGATGATGAGAACATGAAAACGATGCTTTATTACAACCGTGGAGTTGCGGCACTTGCACTGAACAGGGCAGAAGAGGCAAGGAGCGATCTGCAGAAGGTTGTAGAAAGAAACAATAATGCGGAGCTTGTGAAGGCTTCCGAAGAATTACTGGAACTATTAAATGGTCAGGGAACAGCGAAGTAGAAAGGAGGAGGTGATAGAATGAAGTTGCATAAGATAGCCCGGGGCGTGCTTGTTATGATGGTGTGTCTGACAATGGTGACACCTTGTCTGGAAGTCAGAGCAGAAGATACCGGTTCTGATCCGGACACTACGCAGACAGAGATAACGACACCGGAACCTGCGCAGACAGAGGAACCGGATGTTACACTGACGGAGACACCGGCACCGGAAGGAAGCGCGCAGATAACAGAACAGATCGTGACGGATGAATCAGATGTCCCGACGAATGTAGTCAAGGAACCGGAAGTGTTTGAGAATGATCCTCCGGCTGAAGAGACAGATGATGATACTGCGACTGAAGAAAGCAACGCGATTCAGAAAGCGGTAGATGAGGCTCTGAGGTCAGCACAGGTGAATGCGGGCACAAAAGAGATTACGATCGTAGTGGAAGATGGTACATATAACGGAGACATTAATATTTCGCTAAAGGATCATCCTTCCAGCCTGAAAAAGCTTTATATCATTACGAGAGATTCTTTCCTGGATCCAGGCGAAGGCGGAGTGATCAATAAGTCGACCATTTCTGCAAATGGAGCAGGCGGAGCCAATACAACAGGCAATATATATATAGAAGGTTTGGATGTTGTGCTGGCAGGTCTTTATTATTCTTTGAATAAGAAGATTACCGCAAAAGACTGTGAAGTAAAAATCTATGGAACAAGCAGGGATGATATTATTCAGGTGGAACTGGATAACGCCAGTCTGTATGCGGAAACCGGAGCCGGAGTGGACACAATCGGAGTGACAGGATCCGGAGCTGGAAAGATAAATGCTTTTGTGACACTGAATGGCGGATCCGGAAGTGATATTTACACAATTGATACTTCCCTGGAAGGTACCGTACATGTTGATGATACAGATGGCGGAAGAGTGCATCTGACAGGAGAGCTTTCAAAAGATTCTGATAAGAAACCTGATGGAACATATAATGCAGCCGATAAGACAGCAGACATCACACTTACCAACATGGCAGCGAAAGAGCTTCATATCCTTACATCCGGTATCGAAAGCTTTACCGATGATCTGAAAAACAAAGCTGAGATTCAGTTGAAGAAATCAGATCTGACAGATGGTAAGTATACGGAACCTACACCGGCATTTGCCAATGTGATCTATAACCCGGAAGAGAATGAGGAAGTAAATCTCATCATGCAGGGAGGTAGCCTGCTTAGCAAACTTTTGATTCATGCGAAGAACCTGGTGGTGAATCAGATTCAGGCAGAGGGTATGCAGGTTCATCTCACTGGTAAGAATATTGAAGTAAAAGGAGTTGTTAAGGCAAAAGAAATAATTATTGAAGCAAGTGAAAATGACACTTTATTAGATATAGGAGTTCCAGATGAAGTTAATAATCTGATTGAAATAGATAAGTCACTCACCGTAAGTACGATGGATGTACTGACAAGTTCAAAAATCGTGATCGGAAAAGATGCCTCCCTTGAGGCGGATGGAAATGTCACATTGAACGCAAGTGGCAGCCAGAAGAACAACATTGTTCCTTCTATTATAAATGTAAAAATCGGAAACGTTAAAATAGATATATTAGGAAGAATTACTGCAGGTGGTGCAGTGACAGCAAATGCGACATCTGAGTTTGATGCAAAGGCTGATAATAAGCACCTGGCAGAATATTTCGTTCCTCTTGCAATCAGTGTAGTTGTTGCAGAGTCAAAAGTGAATGTAGGAGAAGACGCAGTGATTACTGCAAATGGGGATATAAAGTTAAGCTCCCGGAGTGATGTAAAACTCAAAACAATTTCTACCGTGGGCAGCATTCCGATATCTCTGGCATTATCGGTCATTGTCAACGACTCTCATGTGGAAGTGCTTGGTACACTTATTTCAACAGGTGGCAATGTGACAATGGAAGCAGAAGGTAACACGACGGTGATTACCAAATCTTCAAAAACCGCACCACAGACATCCGAGAATGCTGTGAATGCACAGAATCCAAATAGCAGTACACCGACAGGAATCGGAAGTATCGCAAATCAGTTTGGCGGTTTCTTCGCAGTGGCAGTTGTCCTTCAGGATGTGGATGCTGCTTTGAAAGGCAATGGAAGAATTGAAGCAGCCGGAGATGTTACTGTACATGCAAAGGCAGCGGAAACTGTAAAAACTTCAGCGGTTTCAGTCGGTGGTTCGACAGAGCAGAATGCAGAAGGCGGAGAGACAGTATCCGGAGTTAAGGGTAAACTTTCTTCTATTATTACGCAGCTGAAGCAGAAGCTCGCAGATACAAAAGATGGATTCAAGCAGGGTGCAGCAGCAAAGCTGAATGCAGTGCTTGGAAGAATCGATGGAAAAAGCGGCAATACGATTACAGCGCAGACCAATGAACATGGTGCAATATCTGCTCCATCAAGAGCAGAGGCAGATGATCTGGTTACGGTAAAGGTTACTCCGAATAAGGGATATAAACTTGTAGGACTTACCTATTCTTATCTCCCGGCAGGATCTGCATCCTATGTGACCAGAAGCATTGATACATCTACCGGAACTTATACATTCAAGATGCCGGCAGTTGCAGTAACGATTGTAGCAGCTTTTGAAAAAACTGGAAACAATACCGCAGATGAGGATATGGGACTTGGCAGTCTGTATGATGAAGACGCAGACGAGGACATGGGACTTGGCGATCTGTTCGACGAAGGTACCTCAGGTTCACAGACAGAGACACCAACGCCACAGAATCCATCCTATGTTGGGAATTTTGAAATTCAGAACTTTGAAAAGAAATCCTTGGATGGAAAAAATCTGGAAGGTGCGATCCTTTCTTCCCGTTCAAAGGCAAACGCAGGTGATAACGTAGAGATCACTGTCAACCCGGGAACAGGTAAACAGCTTCAGGAAGGAAGCCTGAAGGCGATCTATACCAATAGTCTCGGAAAGAGTATTAAGTATACGATTCCGAAGAATTCAGCAGGAAAATATTTCCTGACCATGCCGGAACTGAAGGCGGGCACAGTGCTGACATTTGAGGCGGAATTTGAAGACGCAGCACCTGGCACAACATCCGGCGGAACAGGTGGAAGCGCAAGCCGTTCATCCTCTCAGGTGACGGGAGCACTGGCTGTGAATATTGTGATCAACAAGAATGATGCATACATTGATACGACAAACGAAGTCATTGCGGGAGGAACATTACACCTCCTTGCTGAGGCTGATACGTATGCGGATTCCAATGCAGATGCATCGAATTTCACACAGAACAGTGCAACGCAGACAACTCCGACAAATCCTGTAACAGGTCAGCCGGACACAAATACCGGTATCATCACCGGACAGCAGAAACATGGCAATGTGATCATAGAGGCAACAACCAACGGAATTGTGATATTTAAGTCTACCAATCAGGATCCGCAGGAGGGTGAGAAAGTTGCGGTAGCAGTGCAGCCGATCGACGGATATAAGCTGAAAGAAGGCTCTCTTACATGGAGTATCAAGGACGCGACAGGCAATGTTTTGAAAGATGCATCAAACAATCCGATGACCGGAACGTTTGATCGTGATCAGAATACCGGAAATTATTACTTTACAATGCCGCACTTACCGGAAGGTGCACATGTATCTATCACGACACTGTTCGAAGGAGATCTTCATAATATTAAGACAACAGCTCCGGCGGTAGCAGAGGGTACATTAAGTGCAGCGCCTTCAGCAAAGACGGGAGACAAAGTAAATGTAACTGTTAATGCCACATCCGATCATAAAGTGTCAAGGGTATATTATTATGACACTCCGGCAGCAGGTGTGACAGCAGAGAATAATATAGTAGAAATCAAAATGGGTACGGACGGAAATTGGTCATTTATCATGCCGTCTAAGGATATTACCATAAAGGCTGTATTTGCCCTGAGTGGATATGAGATTATTGTTCCGGGCGGTATTACTGCAGACAGAACAAGAGCAGACGCGGGAGAGACTGTTACGCTTACAAGCACTATGGCTGGACAGAACCTTACCGGTGTTAAGATCGAGTATGGATATCGAAGCATGTTTGGCGAGGAAGGCAATACCTCTACGACGATTGATTATTCAGACATTTACGGAGAGATTACTTTCAATGAAGCAAACGGTACCTTCGTACTCCCGGCCGGCACAGTGCTCGGCGATGGCATGATTATCGTTGTGACAGCCGGAACAGGAACAAACAAAAAATATCAGGTTAAGGTTGAAGTACAGAAGGACAGTTTAACAGGTCTGCCAGGCGGAATCATTTCCGCACCGGGTTATGTGGACGGAGGCAACGTGCTGACTGTTCGTGTAACTCCGAATAGTGGATACATGCTGGCACCGAATTCTCTGAAGGCAAGTATTGAAAAAGGAACCGGTGCTGCAGCGACAACCGAATTATTTGACATTACCGCAGATGCATCCGGCATTTACAAATTTACCGTTCCGACTACGCTTGGTGATACAGCAGTCATTACGATCATCGGAAAATTTGTAGAGGGCAGTGGAAATGGAAATATTCTGGCTCCGCTTTCTCTCGGTGTTGGAGTCAATGTATCCGTAACAAACCACAGCAATAATGCTTACATTAAAAATGGTAAGATTACAGCCGGCGGACTGGATATCCAGGCACTCTCCGGAAACGCTGACCAGCCGATCACTTCTCTGGCACGTTCCTATGCAGGTTACTCACAGGGCGCGATCGGAGTCGGCGGAGCGGTTACCGTACATGTTGCATCTGCAAAGACAACAGCAGTTGTATTAAAGAATGCAGAGGTTACATTAAGAGACAATGCAGCTATCCATCTGAACGCTTTCTCAAAAGAGCGTGTAGAGACAGTTGCAGATGCAGGCAAAAGCGAAAGAGGAGGCATCGGTGTAGGTGCGGGAATCGCAGTGGCAGTCACCGGTGTTGACGTAGTAGCCGGCATCGAAGAAGGAACAAAGGTATATGTAAATCAATTATCAGAAGTAACGGTGAAAGCAGAGCATTCCGAAGAGGAGCGAGTATCTGCAGTAGCCGGAAGCGCAGGCGGCGTATCTGTCTCTCCGTCACTGGCAGTGAATGTATCCGGTGCACGTACAGAGGCATACATCGGTGCGGCAAAGAATAATGATAACAACCAGTGGCAGGTAAGCGGAGACTTTGATCTTTCATCAGCAAGCAATATCTACCGTGAGATCGCAGCAAACGCAGAAGCAGCAGGCGGTATGGTAGGAGTTGGAGCTACTCCGGTAGTAACGGTATATCATGACAGCTCAAGAGCTTCTTTAAATAGAAGTATCAAGGCACAGAATATCAAAGTTGCTTCTGAGAGCATCAGCAGACTGAAGTCTACGGCACGTGCCGGAGCAAATGGAGCTCAGTCCGGATCATCATCAGGAACTTCCGGAAGCAGTACCGATTCCGGCAGTGATTCCGGGGAGGCTGCCTCGTCCAAGGGAGAATCGGACAAACAGGCAGATAAAAGTATCGGTGGTGCCTCCAAGCTTGCAGGCACTACAGGAAATCAAAATATTCAACCTGGCATGGTCAGCAATATGACGGAGAACCGTCAGACTGCACAGACTAGCGAAGGGAAAATGAATATCGCTGCAGCCTTCAATCTGAATGTTATGAAGAACAGCAGTATCGCTGAGATCTTGGGCGATCTGTCTATGGAAGCAGTGGGGGATATCATCGTATCTTCTGTTGCTCTGACAGAAGCAAAGATCTATGCAAACGCATCTGCGACGCAGTCGATCATTGGTATCGGTGCAGCGGCAGCATTGAATATTGTAAGCTTTGTAAACCAGGCATATGTAGATCAGGCTGGCCTTAAGGCAGGCGGCAATATTCAGATCACAGCGCTGCTTCCGAAAGATGAAAAAGAGGTAACAGCGGATAATAATGGATCAGCTTCAGATGTAAATACTAAGGTAAAGAATTTTGTTACAGAGCTCGTAGATCAGGCAGCAGAGAAGATGGGGCTGAAAGCGCTCTTTGGAAATGAGAACGTGAATATGTTCAATAAACTGCTTTCAGATACGATCGCAAATCTTTCAGAGCAGGCGATAAAGACGATGCTTGCGGGAACACCGTTAGAAGGTTATGAGGAAATGGATTTCCGAAAAGATCCGTCCAAGCTTCTCCTGCTGAAGGAAATCGTAGGAAGTAATATTGTAGAGCAGTTAAAGACGAATTCGCAGAAACTGCTCTCACAGCTTGGAAGAGTCCTTACAACTTCAGCACTGGATGCGGCATTTACCTGGCTGAATGTAGATATTCAGAAGACAGACAGAGGACCGGCACATGCATTTGTGACGGAAGCAGTTGCCGGAGCCGGAGCTTCAAAGGTAGGTGTGGCAGGAAGTATTGCCATATGCGTAGCGAACGGAAGTACCAAAGCATATATTGGTGATTCTTTGAAAGAAGTGACTGCAGGAGGAGATCTGATCGTCAGAGCATATTCTTCTCAGAGTGAAGAGACAACCGCAAGTTCTGCAGTGGGAAAAGACGGAAAAGCAGATAAGAATCTGTCTGCCGGAGCATCCGGAGCAACAAGTGGAGTGACACCGGATCAGGCGGAACAGAAGCAGGAAAATCTGATCCTGTCTTCTTCCGTTGGCGGAAAATATACAGTAGCTGTAAACGGTTCGACTGTAACGGTAACACCGAGTGCATTAGAGGGCTACAAGATCGGAACTGTTACTGCAGTGAATACAAGGACAGGTGCAGCCATCACAGTAACACCAAGTGGCGGAAACTATACATTTACGATCCCGGAACTCGGTGAAGGCGAGACGATTACAATCAAGGTGACTTTTGAAGAAGAACCGCACGATATCCTGATCGTTCCGATGATCACTACCGGAGGAGAGCTGTATGTAACGACTCCGGTCGCAACAGGTGAAAAGCTTCATAATACGTCTGCCAAAATGGGAGATAAAGTACAGGTTCGTGTTGTACCTGCAAAAGGCAAGCAGCTGAAAGCAGGAACACTTGTATATGTTTATAAAGATGGAAACGGGATAGAGCAGAGAAAGCAGATCGTTACGCTTGAAAATCCTGGAAATCATACCTATGCATTCTACATGCCGGACTTTGATGTAAGAATTGAAGCAGTCTTTGAAGATGTTTCGGCAGGAACAGAGACGACACAGATACCGGTGACTACTTTCGGTAAGTCTATCGGTGTGGGTGCGGCATTTGCACTGGATGTTGTGAATGCGGATGTGGAGGCAGGAATCGGAAAGAACCGTATCGTTCATGCGGAGAATATGGAAGTAACAGCAGAGTCCAGTCATTATCGTACGACAGTATCCGTATCCGGAACAGATCCGATCAGTGGTGAGAGTATGAGCAATGTTTCAAATTCCACACCTGTAGGATCAGGAACTACAACCATTACTCAATCAAAGGATTATTCGGTAGATGCATCGGCAGCGATCGGTCTTACGGATCTTAATGTGAAAGCATATGTGGCAGAAGGCGCGAAGATTTATGCATCTGGAGACTTCAAGCTTCAGGCAGAATCTAAGGGCAATACACTGACAAATGCAAGCGGCTTCTCTGCAGGAGGCCTGACAGCAGTCGGTGCAGCAGTAGCCATCAATATCGCAGATTCCAATGTTCTCGCAGCTTTTGACGGCACAGGCGAGATTGGCGGCGATGCGACAGTTAAGAGTTATACATATAATGAAGATGACAGCAAGGCGCTTGCGACAGCGATCGGTGCTGACATTGCGCGTATTCTCGGTAAATTCCAAAATGTAACGAATGTAACGGAGGATAATGCGAATAAGGTTATGAACGGCGACTATGAGAGCTTTAAGCCAAGTAATAACAACCAAAATAACAACACAGCCAGCACTGTTAACAACAGGCTGGATGCCAACCAGAACAGCAGCAATCAGAGCGGACAGGCTGCACAGAATACAGACAATAACCTGGCTCTTTCCACCAACGCACTTCGTTCTCAGGGTGTAGCTACGGAAAGTACAGAAAGTGGATCAAAGGCAGGCAATGCGGCAGATACTGCAAATGGACAGGTGAAGAATAATACTTCCGGACAGGGCGGTTCTGCAAACCTCAACAACACCATTGGCAGAAAGTCCATTCAGGCAGCGGCAGCAGTTGGACTTAATATTACCAACCATGCTGCACAGACATTCATCAACAATCGTCTGAAAGCAAAAAATATCAATCTGATCGCAGACAATGACGGTAATTATCAGACACTGGGAAGCGGTGCTACCATGACATTAGGTATGGCAAGATTTGCCCTTGCAATGGGTGTGGCAGTATCCGTAAATAACAATAAGGCACTCGTGATCGTCGGTGAAAATGTATCGATTACAGTAGAAGCGGAAAATGACATAAATATTTCTGCGGATCTTACCCAGAATATGGATGGTAAGTACAAGGGATATCTTGGAGCACAGGCTCTGGCAGGTTCTGTGACAGGTTCCGCAGATGCAGCAATCGCCGGTGCGATAGCGATTCTCGTATCTCAGGCAGAGACACGCGTGACTGTAGGCGAAGGCGTGCAGTTGATCAGTGCAAGGTTCATTGACGGAAAGTTGATCGACGGCGGTGACATTAAGATTCTTGCAATGGATAAGAGTAAGCTTGCTGTACGCGCAGGTGGATATTCTGTATCTACCAAAGGTGCCAAGATCGGTATGGGTGCATCGTACGCATTTATCTATGGAGAGAACACCGTGAAAGCGGAAGTTCTGGATAATGCCGTAATCCATGCAGATTCTCTTAGCATTCAGGCAGTAAAGGCAGAAGTATCACTTTCTGATTATGAGCTTCCTTATGGATTACAGACTTTGATCACACGTAGTGAAGGTGGTGCCAATATTCCGGTTTCCGAGCAGGGAATTATCCATATGTCCAAAAACGGAACAGGCTCAGCGGCGTCCTATGAAGTACAGATCAATCTGGATACACAACGTATTCTGGATGCCGTAGATTTACTGAACTTCCTGGCATCGGTTAACTATTATGCAGAAGCCATTTCCGGAGCAGTATCCGGTGTAACCGGTACACTCTCCGCAGCAGGTTCTATCGCAATGGTCTTCTTCTTCAATCAGGTGGAAGCATCCATCGGAGAGAACGTTGTGATCGTGCTTGCAAAGGACATGGAACTGATCGCAGACAGCAAGGGCAATGCAAGAGTTATTGCAGGATCTCTTTCTGCAAGCCGGTCCAATATTGGTGCAGGACTTACGATAGGATTCCTGTACGATGAGGACTCTGTAAAGGCTCAGGTGGGAGATCATACAGAGATTACAGCTACAGAAGGGAAATATACACAGCGAAGCAGTTCTGACATGAATGCCCTTGTCATTACTGCGGCAGCGGCAGTCACAGCTTCAGCAGTCGGCTCGGCACTGGGCGGAAACTTCAGTGCGATCGTTCTTAATAATGAGGCAATTTCCAATGTTGGAAATGATGTGACAATCACAGCAAAAGGAGATGTCAGCATCACATCACAGCAGCGAAATGATCTGTATCTGATTGCAGCAAGTGCAGCAGTCAGCGGCGGATCGACAGCAGCAGGCGGAACATTAAATGTTACGGTTGCAGACAGCAATGCGAAAACAATTGTAAAGGATGACTGCGTAATCAAGAGTACCGGTGAATCTGTCACCATTTCCTCTCTTACAGAGGAGCAGCTGATCAGCGTTCTGGCAAGCGCAAGTGCATCGCCAACGGGATCAGGTACAGCCGGCACGATCAGTGTTCTTGTATCGGATTCTGATACGCTGACAGATATTGGAGAAACAGAGATTTATGCAGAGAAACATGTACGGATTCGTGCAGACGGATCAGCAAAGCTCTTCCAGATCAACGCGGCATTAAGTGCCGGTGCCCAGAATGCAGTGGGTGCAACAGTCAGTGTCAATGTACTTGACAGAAATATTAAGGCAACCGTAGCACCGTCTCAGATCACAGCAAATACCGGAGATGTAGAGCTTGGTGCAACAGGAGATGAAATGATTCTTCTTGTTCTGCTTGCAGGCGGTGCGGCAGGAGCAAATGCCCTCAGGGGTGTGATTCCTGTTATCGTGAATAACAGTACGATCCTTGCAGAAATCGAGGATGGAACTGAGGATAATTATACAAGCATTCGTTCCGGCGGAAAGATTGCAGTGAAAGCAGATGCAGACTCCGGCATTTACCTGATCGCTGGAGGATTATCCGCAGCAGGTGCAAATGCAATGGGTGCAACGATCAATACCGCAGTAGTAGGAAATGATATTCAGGCAAATCTGGGAGCTTTTGCGGAACTTGCTTCTGTTTATGATGTGCTCGTTCAGGCACAGGCAAAAGAAGATATCGTGATGGTATCCATCGCAGCAGGACTTGCCGGCAGCAGTGCAGTAAACGGTGTTATCAATACTCTTGTTGTGAAGAACGTGGTAAAGGCAACGGCAAGAGAACATGTAACCATCGCAGTAGAAAAGCAGGACGACGGCGGCGCAGAAGATGCCGACCCTCTCCCTGGTGTGACGGTTAAGGCGGATGACGATACAGTCCTTTTGAATCTGGCAGGATCTCTGTCAGCAGCCGGAAATATCGGCGCAGGTGCAACAGTCGTTACACTTGTATTTAATAAAGAAGTAACAGCGCAGACAGGTGCGACAGATGTCATTACTTGTCCGGGCAAGGTAGAAGTTCTTGCACATGCAACAGACGACCTGATCCTTCTCGCAGTTGCTTTCGGTGCCGGCGCATCAACTGGTGTTGCAGGAGGTGCCAATGCCCTTGTATTCCAGAACCATGTAACAGCGGCTCTTGGCGGAAGAATCGGTACAGAAAATAATCGTGTTGCAGCTGTAAAGGTGGCAGCGGACACCAACAGTACCCTTGTAAATGTTGCGGCAGCAGCAGGTCTTGGCGGCACAACAGGTGCAACAGGAATTGCAGTTGTTACATATTTTTATAATGAGACTCTGGCATTCGTTAAGGACGGATCATATGTCAAGGACGGAACATACGTTAAGAACGGAAGTAAGATCTACGCGTCAGGTTCTGTTGAGATCCTCGCGACTTCTAAGGAACTTGTTACAGCGGATGCAGCAGGTGCAGCAGTGGGCGGAACAGCCGGTGTGGGCGGTACCCTCGATATTGTGGTGACAAAGGTTGTTACAAAGGCATATACAGAAGACAATGTTGTAATAGATGCCACAGGTTCTGAATCCGATATCACAGTCAGAGCAGATGACAAGTATGATCTCATCGCAGTGGTCGGTACTGTGGCAGTCGGCAGCACAGCCGGTGTGGGTGTCAGTGTACTGACGACGGTATCTTACAATACCGTGAGTGCAGTGATCGGAAACAACAATACGATCACCGCAGGAAGAGATATTACCGTATCCGCAGCATCCGATCGTCTCGTACAGGGATATGTGCTGACAGTCGGCGGCGGAAGTGTTGGTGTATCCGGTTCCATTATGGTAGTGGTTGCAGGAAGTCTCCTGACAGAAGATGCACACAATGGTATCTATGTATCCAATGACGAAGCGTCAGCGATGGATCCACAGAAACAGACAGATGGAGCATTCTCACAGGCACACAGTGCAGCACAGGGATACAAACCACAGGAGAGTCTTACAGTCCTTCTGGCAAGTGATGGATCCAGTGCGAAAGGAACCGCAGAAGGAAATGGAACCATCGACTATAACAATTATGGTCAGGATACAAGTGGAAAAGATAACAAAGAAGGCAGCGATGCCAACATGAATGATGCCACCTACGACAGTGCCGCAGACGGAATCGTAAAGACCCGTACCCAGGGTGCAACGATAAACGGAACAGAGCTTTCCGATGCCACAACAGCAGTTGTAAAAGGCGGCGATGTTGGAACCAGCTTAACGGCAGGCAGAAATGTGAGTGTTCATGCCGGTGACAACTTAAGCGCATACATGGCAGGCGGTTCGATTGCAGTTGGCGCATACGCCGGTGTTGGTGCAGGTGTATCTGTGGCAGTTCTTTACTCCAATGTACAGGCAGTCGTAGAAGATAACGTAACAATTTCTGCAGGTGGGAATGTGAGTGTTACCGCAGTTTCCTGTGCAGATGAAGTTGAGAAGGCAGAGCTTAACTTTAACCTCGGTGGAGGTTCAGACAGTACTTCTGCTATCAATAATAAAGTTGCTGAGTCTGATCCGGGTAACACAGCAGCAACCGGCGATAAGTCCACGATCCTTCTGATCGGCGTGACAGGAAGCGGCGGTATTGCAGGTGTATCCGTGACAGTGGCATCTTTGAACCTGATGAATAAGACATATGCCAGAATGATGGGAGACATCACAAAGGCACAGAATATTACCGTACAGGCAGAGACCCAGTATGGCACTGTTCTGGCAATCACGCTGGCAGCAGCAGCCGGTGTAGCCGGTGTGAGCGGTTCTGCAGCAGTGACTTATTTCGAGAGCCGTACAGAGGCTTCTATCGGTGGCAATGCAAACATCAGTAATGTAACAGGAACAATTTATGTAAAAATAAACGGAACTACAAATGCATCTTCAGCCTCTACAGCAGTAGGTGTTGCAGGGGCAGCCGGTGTAGCCGTACCGATCTCCGTAGCGGTGAACCGAAGCAGATTCGATGCATTCATCGGGCAGGGCGTGACGATCAATGCCCCGAATAATGCACCGAATGCAGCAATCGATATGGACGGAGCACTTAAGGCAGATGCAAGAGCGATCATTGTAAGCATGGGAGCAGGTGTAGCAGGAATCGGCGTTTCCGTTGCAGTAGCTGTGAACCGTCCGGTGATGCTGACTTATATCGGTGTGACTCCGGATGAGGAGATCATCGAAACCTCCAGTGCTTCTGCACCTGGAACCATCACAGTAAAATCTGTAACCATAGACAATAAGCTGGATGGTGCTACAGATGTCAGCGGACTGGGCCTTGCAATAGGCGGTGTGGCTGTGAATGGTACAGTGGCACTTGGATTTAACCGTGCAAAGAGCTATGCAGCGATCAATAAGACGAATGTCATTGTGACAGGAGACATTGATATCACATCCGCAATGGATGGGGATACACATGTGTACACAACATCCGTTGTAGGCGGATCAGTAGCAGTGGGCGCAACTGTAGCAGTCGCTCAGATCAAGAGCGAGAACGTGGCAATGGTTGAGACAGAGGGAACCACTGTAAGCGCAGCGAATATTACGATTCATGCAGGTACAGACACAGATCCTTATGATACCGAGGCAATCACCACGGTGATCACAGGTAGTGCAGGAAGCATTGCGGTCGCACTGAACTTTGCAGTTGCCATCAATGGCTCTGTGAACCGTGCGAAAGCCGGCGGAACAGGCGGAATTCTGACTGCGAACAATACACTCGATATCAGTGCAAATGGCAGAACCAAGGCATATGCAGTAGTGATTAATGCAGCAGGAGGAGGCATTGCAGCGAATGTATCGATGGCATATGCAACACTTTCTTCCGTTCAGGAAGCACTTCTGAGTGGAAATGCAAAGGTAACAACAGGTAACCTGACAGTAAAATCTACACAGAATCAGGTTGATACGAAGGGCAGTCCGTTTGGAGTTCTTCTGCAGTATATGAACGAGGGAGAATTGACAAGCGAAACGAAGACAATCACACCGAATTCCATGGCACAGGCATTTATTTTCAGTGCATCTATCGGAGGAATCGCCTGTGTGACAGCGAATACGGCAACCGCACTCAGTAATGCGACTTCCAGAGCTAAGGCAAGTGCAGCAGATCTGACTATCACAGGTAATGGTAATATTACGATTCAAAATACTGCAGATTCTGTTGCAACCATTACCGTAGACAACCTGAAAGCAGGTTGGTTAAGTGTCGGTGTGATGGTGGGCTATGCAAAAGCTGCAGGAACATTTGAGGCACTTCTGGAAAGCACCGGAAAGATTGACGCAAAGAATATCAGTATTAAAAATACATGGAATGGCAAGGCGGATGCTGTTCTTACTCCGGCGATTGGAGGAATAGATGCAAGCTACTACGGTGGTGAAGCGAACCTTGCGTTTGCAGACGTAATGACAAAAGCGAACACAGGTATCAAAGGCAGCGGAGCGATTGGAAGCACCGTTAAGCGTGCAGGCAGTATCACTGTGGAGGCAAAAGGAACAGCGTATGCACATGCAGAAGTGGTAGCACCTGTATTAGATGTATCCGCTAATTCGATTGCAACGAATACAGTAAATGCATATATCAGTGCGATTCAGGAGACATTTATAAACGGCGTGGATCTCTACGGAGCAAGCGTATCATTGACTTCTGAATTGAATAAAGGTAAGACAGAAGGTGCAAAGGCACAGCTTGGCGGCAACGCAGCAGGCAATACTTCCATCGAGTTAACAGGTAAAGGGGCGGTGCTGAATACAGCGATTGCAGAGATGAAAGCAACCAACCGTTCCTATATGAAGGATGCAGGGATTGATCTGACCGGTAATCTGACAGTTCAGACAGACAGTACCTCTTATGCAAAGGCTTCTCTGGTGGATAAGGTCGGCGAGGTGAGAGGTATCAGTATCGGTATCAACGTACTGAAGGCATTGGCAAACGGCACTTTCGAAGCATATATCGACACTGCTCGTGCGATTACAGCAGACAAGATTACAGTAAAGAACGATTATCAGGCACGGGCAGAAGCTGAGACAAGACAGCCGGGACTTGGAATCGGAAGTATTTCTATCGAAGCAGTCTCTGTAAAGAATAATACAGCATTAGCTTCTGTCGGAGTAAAAGCATACTCCTATATCAAGGGTTCCGGAACTGTAACAGCCACCGGTGGAGTAGATGTGACCGTGACAGGTACAGCACAATCTGTGGCAAGACTGGCAAATGCTGAAGCCAGTGTATCCGGAATTGAGATCGTGGCAAATGTTGTCACATCAGAGCTGATAGCTGAACAGAAGGCTTATATCGAAGGTGTGAACCTGATTGCAACAGGCAAAGATGTGAAGGTTTCTTCCAGCTTCAATAAGAAGGACGGAAGCAACATTTCGGACGGAGCAGTGGCAGATGTAGGTGGAGCAGGACTGGTAAATGCAAGCCTTGTAAATGGAGAAGTGCATACAGTAACAGCAACCTCAAATGCGACTGTACAGGCATATATGTACAATGTTTCTGTGGATGCCGCAGACGTATCGGTATTGGTGGATGCAACCTCAAATGCATATGCAGGCAAAGCAAATCCACAGGTAGATCTGGCTCGTCTCGGACTTGGTGTGCTCGTGATGAATGCCGATGCTTCCGGAAGCTTTGGGTCATGGTGGACTACAAAATTAGGAAGCAAATCAAATGTGAAAAACGTAAATGTAAAGACAACATATTACAGCAAGGCATATGCTGTGAGCACACAGCCAAAATACGGTGTGTCTGCAAGTTATGAGAGTGCAGAGGTGAACCTTGCCCATGCAAAGGCAACAACGGGTGCAAGTGCCTCTATCAGGGGAATGGGCAGTATAGTAGCTTCCGGCGACGTAGAAGTAAGTGCTTCCGGCGACGCAGACGTGGATGCACAGATAGAAACTGCAGATATTTCAGTAGATGTAAAAAATATTACAGTAAGTAAAGCAAAAGCAGAGCTTCAGGTAAACCAGAGTGCTTATATTTCAGGACCTGGAAAGGATTACGATTCTTATACCGGAATCGATGCAGACGGATATGTAAAAGTACATTCAACACTTACTGCAGATGGATACGCAGCAACAGGCGGCAACAAGAGTACTGTAAATGTTAGTGCTGTAAGCGGAAAGACAAATCTGGTTGATGTATCCTCGACTACAATAAATAAGGCATACATTGAAAATGCAGTTGTAAAAGCAGACGGTGATGTGGATGTGGAAGCATCGACTACGTCAAAAGTAACCGGAGAGTCCATACAGGAGTTCGTAGACGTAGAACTGGTAAGTCTTGGATTTGTGACTGTAAGTACAGATTCTAACGATCAGGTAGAAGCCTATATCGCAGGCACGAATGGAAGCCGTGTAACCGGAAAGAGTGTTGACATTCTTGCAAAAGGTACAACGACGGTACGTGCAAATGGATCTGTTCCAACCGTTTCTGTTACACTTGCAAATGGAAACTCCGTAGATCTGACAGCATCCGCAGGCAAAGCAACAAACGGAAAGATCACGAAGGCATACATTGGCAGCGGATCCGAGGTTTATTCCGTAGGAGAAGGCGATGCAGACGATATCAATGTGAAGGCTGAGTCTCTGATCGATATTGAGGCGAAGGTGAATACTTCAACGGAAGTCAGTGCTGTAAACCTGGGACGCTACAAAGTGGCAACCGATGTAGGCAAGACGGATACACAGGCATATATTAACGGAACGGCAGAATCCTATAATGACATTCATGTTGCCGCAACAGATTCGATCAAAGCAGTTACAGATATCGGACTTCTGAATGCGGGTATCATAAACGGCGGTTCTTCTTCCGTGACAAATAAAGTTAACAGTCAGAATGTATCGGTTGGTTTTGGAAATAAATCCAAAGTAAAGGCATGGCGAAATGTATCTGCAAGAGCCAAGTCCAAACTCGATCTTTACAGCAGAGTACAGGATTCCGGAAACGGTTTAGGAACAAACTGTGCGGCAACAGCAACCAATACCGTTACAAGAGATGTGAAAGCAACAGTAGGTAATAATGCAAGTATTACCGCAGTTGTCGGAAATATTGAGATTCTGGCAGAAGGTGATGAGGACAGTTCGATAGAAAGTATTGCCAAGGGAAGCTCAGGAGCAGCTTATGCAGGCGGAGGCCCAAGTGCCAATATTACTTATACGTCAAACGTAACAACGACGGTCGGCGGCGGAAGTGATATCGAAGCAAAATACGGTACACTGGATATCCGCTCGAAAGAAGCCATGACAATGTATGTGTATGCATACAGAAAGGCATCGGCAGCAGTTGCATCGAATACGAGTACGGCTACGATCAATGCAAGAACGGATGTAAGTACAAAGATTGCTGAAAATGCAGCTGAGAAAGCAAGACTTCTTGGAGAGTACACGACGATCGGTGCATATATCGTCCTTCAGAAGATTCATGCAAATGCAATCTCTTATACAGCATCGGCAGGATCCAAAACAGAAGCGGTTGCAACATCCAATGTGAATAACACATTGAATACAAAGATTGACAACGCATATGTAGGAGGCATCGAGACTCTTACAGTCGCAGCGTCTGTTGACAATCAGAATATCAAGAGTGAGTCTTATGCAGAGGTAATAGGATTCACAGGAAAAGTATATGCGACATCAGAGATAAGTGGTTCCAACACTGTACATATTACGGTAACGGGTAAAGGCGAGCTGGCCGGCAAGGAAATTCTTCTGGATTCCAGCGCACCGGAACTCACAAGTTCTGTAATTGACCGCAGTGCGACAGCAGTTGCCAATACAGTAGTGAACTATGTATGGACAAAGGTTAAGACTGTTGTAGAAAAAGTAGTGAAGGTTCTTTGCAAGATCCCGCTTCTTGGCAAACTGATCAAAAAGGTTGTCAAGAAAGTAGTGGAATGGGTAGATAAGCTGGTAGAAGAAATCCTCTATTCCGATGCAGAAGCCAACATGAAAGGAACATTTAATAATGCAGGAAATATCGTTTTCAACGGTACTGCACACGTAGGCGGCGGAGCAGCAGGAACCTATATTGATATCTTCGATAAAGACAGTATTAAATATTCCGGACTGGACAGTGAACTGACTACGGAAAACAGAACGACAGAGAAATTCTTAACTGTAAACGGAAACACTGTTACGATCAATAAGATGTATAACGATGACGGTGGAAGCATGAAGATGACCGCAGCAGTTGGAAATATTTCCGGAAAGGGTACGATCATTTCCAACAGTTATCTTCCAAATGTGAATATTACAAATCACACAGATCTGGATCTGGTTATTATGAATGCGGTGCTGAAAAATGAAAGTGCGATAGCACCGGATATCAGTACAGATGCAGAAGGAAATGATTCCTTTACCTATACGGTAGACGAAGACAGACCGGCACTTACTATTACATCTCTGGGAAACGGTGATGTCACATTTGCAGACGGAAAAGTGATAGATACAGCGAACGGTCGTACAGAAACAGACCTTGGAGAGGGTGTACTGACCATCCATATGAATGGCGGTAATCTCTACACAACAGGCGCTTCCTTCGTGGCAGCAAACAAGCTGCATATTGATGGAGCTGGACAGATCGGGCAGAATCTGAGCAATCCTTTCCAGGCATATGTTTTCGATATCAGTGAGTACAAAGGAACAACTGCAATCAAAGCACAGAGTGCAAGACCAAATGAAGTAAAGATTCAGTCAGACGGAGCAATCTATCTTAAGCTTACCCTGGTTCGTGAGTGGATGACAAAGACACAAATGAACAGTGCTTCAGGCATTCAGGCGGAACTGAATCTTGCGGAGGTCATTGGCGGTACGGACAGTACGGTAGTCATCGATGTGGCGGCACCAAAGGTCGTATGTGCGAACATGCCGGAGACAGATGATGATTACTACATTTCCATTCCGCGTGGAGAAATGAATTATGTGACACTTCCGGCGGAAGGAAATACATTTAAGGAAGTGCAGATTAAGGATGCAAATGGAAATGCAACAAGTTTCTGGATCACAAAGGATGGTATGCTGGTCAACAAACAGGATGCAATCACCTTCGTATCTGATGCTTACAAAGTACAGCAGACGGATAAGTACGATACTTATCTGCTTCCGAATGGTGCAACAGTAGTTGTTGACAAGGTGACAAAGAAGCTCGTCAGAGTGATCAACCGGATCTCAGATGACACAACCGATGATTACAGCGGCGGAATCTTTGATTTAAGCAACCTTTCTGTGACGACAGATACAAATGGAAATCCGGTTATTACCATCACAGGAAGCGGGGCAGCGTTCGACCAGAAAATTACCATGAAGAATGGCATTGCCTATATGGAGATCGGTGTAAACGGTGCAACTACCTATATTGAATCTTCCGGCATGGAGAATGGAACCGGATGGCTGCTGCCAAACGGAATCATCGTCTTCTACAAGCAGGTATTCCTGGATGAAAGAACGAACAAAGTTGTAACAGGAAACTTTATCAAGACAGAAACCGACAGTAGAGGAAAGACACATACGTGGATTCTTCTGGAGAATATTAAGGAATCGGGAAGAACTTCATACCATGTGGTAAAGGTTACGACCGAAGGCGAAGACAACCATTATATCTTTGAAGAAGGATACCTGTACAACAAGGGTACGATCACAGAGGGAAAGGAGAAAGTTTTCCAGACTCTGGATCAGGCAGTAACAGAAGCAACAAACAAACTGACTGCGGAAATGGGATTGCTGCAAAACAGCAAAAACAGCTATGTGGAACAGATACTCAATCAGGTAACAGCCTCCACTGCAACAGGGCAAACCTATGCGAATGCAGTACGCGATGCAATTTATGCGATTATCCGTCCAAACGTCACAGAGAATATCGATGTTGCGGTAAATGTAACACTAGAAGCTGAACAAGTTATTTCCGGTCTCATTATAAAATTCATGATTAATTGGGACTTCAATGTAAGCCTGATAGAGGATGGTACTTCCCAAAATATTAACAGAAAAGGAACTTTCAATACTACGGATTCTGCTATGATTCGGAAAATTGGGTCAAATGCAACCAGCAGTCAGGTGGGCTATGATACGAATATCAAGCCGAAGACGGTGGAGACGACTGCGTACAAGTACAGTGATACCGCATACTTTAAAGAGGGAAGCAACAGGCTCTATGTGAAAGTAACCAATGCAAATAACGGTAAAACTAAAGTTTATGATTATGCATTAACACAGGGAGCAAACGGATGGTATTATCTGACAGCAACCGCAAACAACAATCAGTTAGAACAGATCCTTAATGAATTGAGAAAAGTATTCTTCCTGTTTGAGGGTGACAGTCTGATTCCGACGACAGCGATTACGCTTTCAGGAACCGGAGCAGTAAACGGAGAGAATCTGAACGGCGGTTATGTGAAGACAACCAATCCGCAGGGAGAGGCAAAGTACTATCGTTTCCTCGATCAGGTGGCGGATACGAAGGGAATTCTCCTTATTACGGACCGGGTACTTGCACTGTTCCCGGATGGAAAGTACAGCTTTATCGCAACTCAGCAGAATTCTGATAACACTGGTTCGATGATGGATGAGACCATCGGAATTTCTCCGAATATGCAGCAGAAGCTGGATGAGAACGGTGATCCGGTATACACGGAAATGTATATGTCCCTGTACTGGAAGAACAAGAGTAACACTCCGCAGCTTAGTAAAGCGGAGATAAGTACTTACTTCTCCGGCTTCGCACAGTTTAGCAAGCTTAATGGGTTCTTTAACAACAAATTAGGAAAGATCAGCTCTCGTGAGAAGGACTTCCTGAAGGCACTGGAGGAATTCATTGAGGCAGATTCGAACCTGAAACAGAGTATTCAGATTGCAGCTTACTACTTCACAGGTAGTGATGGCAAAAAGCATTATGATTATCTTACAGACAGCGATAAAGTCTATGAGATTTACCATGCTGTTACAGATGGAAACGGCAAACAGAAATATCAAATCAGCGGATATGATATTAAAAATGGACTACTATTTTACAATAGTTCAGTCAACTTGGTAAGAGGATGGGTTACGGTTACGGATGGCTGCGTATATCTGACGTCAGGACAGCTGGAAAAATTATCGGAAGCATGTTATTCGGATTTAACTACGAGAACCAGAATCCACGGCATCAGCTTTATCCCGATGATAGAATATCTGGAGGATACAGTGATCATCGCTCCAATCAAAGATACCACAGCGAATGATGCATATCTGTACTACAAAAATGCAGTGGATTCATTTGCAGCATCACGTGACACAAATGGTTACGCAATCATTGACCGCTATACAAGAGTAGTAGACAACTATAAGGTTAGTGATGGTGCAGGTGGTACAACAACAGTTGCAGCGAAGCTTAACCTTCCGGTAGGAACGATCCTGTACCTTGACGCAGAAGGCAATATTGTTGCATACCTGAAACCGGACGGAACCTTCCGCGCATATGAGTATGGTGATACGGGAGTGCAGGATGCATATTCCGAATATCAGGTAAATGCTGCAGGCAAACTTACAACTACGATTTCAGCAGGCACACCTACATACTTTATTGAACTTGCCCAGGATGTATTTACCAGTGTATACGGACTGCATGCGGACACCACAGAGCATCCAATGCCTTTAAACAGCCTTTACAATTACGATGCCGCACATTATTTCGGATACTCCGCAGATCATAAGCTGGTAGAATTGATAAAAGTAGCTGAGCAGTATGGATATGAAGAAAAAGAAGATGGCGTTCATCTGAAGAAGGTTACGACAACCAGATTCAGTCGTGCAAGCCGTGCGGCAAGTACAGCGCTGGAAAGTGGTTTCGGTCTTTCCAATGGCTCTTCCATGTTGTTGTCTATCATCAATAACACAACGGCAGATACCGTATTGAAGAATCGGGCATTCTTCATTATGCCGGATGCCTCTTACGTAGATTCTAAGGAAGATCTGTCTGTACTTGTTGCAGATACTTTGAGAATCTATAGCAAGCTGGAAGGCGATACGCGGATCAATCTGGGCACAGTAGAAGGCGGAGAGACCTTTATCCAGACCACAAGTCCGGACAACGGAACCGTATATGTGACCGGAACGACAGGTGCAAAGATCAAATCCGATCAGCTTGTTCTGGCAAGCCAGGGAGACAGCACCACACTGTACGGTGATTCAACGAACCCGATGAAAGCAGAGGCAATCGGAAAAGATTCTGTTACAAAAGTTCTTTTCTGCCAGAAGATTGTAGAAAATGCAGACGGAACATTAAGCTATGTAGGAGATTTCACCGGAAAAGCTTATGTGGATTTCACCGGAAATGTATTGTTCAAGGATTCCGTCATCGGCGGAGATGCTAATGAGCAGGCAATTGTGAAATTTACAGTAACAGGCGGCAATGCAGAGTTTAAGAACATGGAGTTTAAAGAGAACTCTACATTTACATTGAAGATTACGGATGAAGGAAATGTAATCTTCGATCAGATTCAGGTAACAGGTGGTGACAGCGCACAAGAGACAGGAAAAGAAGCAGTGCTGGATGTCAGCACAGAGAACGGAATGATCACGACAGGCAATGTGACATTATCCGGTCAGTCAAAAGTTAAACTTACGAACAAGAACGGCAATATTACGATGCAGGATGTAGAGCTTAACGATACATCTGTTCTTGAAACGAACACAACCGATGGAAATGTTATCATCAATAGTGCGTATAATAAGAGCACAGGTGCTGGATATGGAACACTTTCCATCACAACAAAAGATACAGAGGCAACCGATGGAAGAACCGGTGATCTGACCATTCAGAGAACGATGAATGCACAGGGTAAAGTTGTACTTGACCTGTCCGGAAGTCTGCTGGCTGTACAGCAGCCGGAGGGATCGAAAGAAACCACAAGTACTTTGATTCTTGGTACAGAAGTTTATAACAATGGCTCAGAGTTTAAGTTTGGTGGAGATGTTGGTTCTAAGGAACTTCCGCTGGTAGTAGATGTGACGGATTCTAAGGTACCGTTTAAGGTAGTCACAGTGGAAGATATGTTTATCTGCGGTGCACAGCACTACGATCTGACAGAAGACTTTGATAAAGAACCAAATCTGAAAGATGGTGAGCAGACGATCATCGTTAATCTGACTCCGGAAGAGATCGCGGAAACGATCACAAAGGCTCTGCATGAGTATGAAGCTGTGATGAACGCAGAAGACAGTACAGAAGAAGAGAAGCAGGAAGCAGAGACTGCATTTGCAGAAGTGCTCAGTAAGCTGATATCTCTTCTTGGAACACAGGATACAGACAGCTTCCGTAAACTTCTGGAAGAAAGTCTGGCAGATGAAGCGCTGGATGCGTATGACGCATTTGTAGAACGACTTTACCAGAAGGAAATCATGGAGGAAGTGCTCAAACCGGAGAATCCGGAGGATCCAGATGTCAGTGTTGACATCAATGATGAGGAGACCTTTGAAGAGCAGAGAAAAGAAGCTCTGGAGAAACTTACATCTAAGAAAGAAGCGGAAGCAGATACACTCACGGAGGAAGAACGGAAACGTCTGGATCTGCAGATTGCAATCCTGACAGGCGGTATGCTGGAAGAAGTCCTGACGAAGGCAGCAGAGGATGAAGATCTGAAAGATGATGTACTTCTCAAGGCGAAAGAGCTGACGGAAGAATATCAGGCACAGATTTTGAAAGACATGCTTACCCAGGAAGAAAGAACTTCCGTTCTGAAAGATCTGATCCTGACCACAATGAGTGGTGAAGATGAAATCAGAAAAGCAACCTGTATTGAACTGTTCAATGGCTGTATGACAGAGGAACAGAAGCAGGCAATTCTGGATCAGATGAAGGCAGAGGCTGATAAGAATACACCGGATTATACACCGAAAGATCCAATTGATCTGACGGTAGAAATCGGAACCTCTACCGGTACAGAAGACGGTATCAACATCAGCAACTATGGTGATATTACAGTGACACAGACAACAGGAGATCTGCATGTGGGCGTTATCGAGACGAACAGAAGTGACCTGACTCCTGGAGAAAAGGCACTTGGAAATGTGGATATCTCAGCAGCCGGTGGAAGTATCATCGGTGTTGTACAGGCAGATGGCACTGCGAATATCACAGCCAATGAAATAACATTAAGCGCAAATGATTCTATCATCGGACTTGTGGTAGATGAGATTGCAAGAGACTATGAGATTACCAACGAAATCCTGACAAAAGCAGACGGTGAGGAAGCTTCCGATCCACAGCTTAAAGTGAAGGCAGACGGAACGATCACCTACACGGCTTATGTAGATTACACCGGACAGCATGTATTTGACACTCAGGCCGACACTTCTGTAAATGCAGTGGCTGCAAACGGTAATATTGAGATTACGGAAAAGAGCGGCAATCTGGGACTTGGTGTGATAAGCGCACAGAATGGTACCGTGAATCTGACAGCCGGAGCAGTTACGGATGAAGAAGGTAATACAGGTTATGGTGATGTTTTCGATAAGAGAACAGCCGGACAGACAAATATTACAGCAGGGGCAGCAACCGGAACAAGCAGCATTGTCGGAGGAACGATTGGAACAAATGAAGCACCAATTATCGTGGATATCAGCCATAAGCTGCTGGTAGATGCAATCGACGATGTGACTCTGGATGCAAAGAACAGCCTGGATGCACAGATTGATACACAGAACGGTAAACTTACTGTTTTGGCAGAGGAGAATCTGAGTGTCAGCAATACAGACAAGTCTCACGGAGGAACCGGAGACATGTATGTAGATTCCCTGACAGCAGGAAATGGTGATCTGACAGTTGCAGTGAATGGAAACCTCGTGGAAGTATCCGAAGGTGACGAAGGTCATAAGGCGGTTCTGAAAGGTGAGAACATTCGTGTAAATGCAGGCGGAACAGTCGGAACCGATGAAAATCCACTGGAAGTGGATGCAGCCGATGGCGGAAACTTAAGTGTAATCGCTGAGAGTGCAGTGATAGAAGAGCTGACAGGAAGCGTGACACTGGAAAACGTGAAGACAGACGGAGACTTCACACTGACAGTGCCGGGTGACATTCTGGATGCAAAGGATGACCTTCTTGAGGAAGAAGAAGATGCAAAGGATGCATTGAATCAGGCGAAGGATGTGCTGGATGAGATTAACACAGATCTTCGCGTACAGGAAGAACTGGTTATCCCACCGCTTGAAAAAGCAAAGGAAGCGGCAGAGGCAAAAGAAACAGCGGCAAAAGATGCCCTGGATGCAGCAAATGCTGTTAAGGATGCGGCTGAACAGGCACTTAATGATGCCAAGGATGCAGTGGATACTGCAGTACTTGCAGAGGAAGCAGCGAAGCAGGCACAGCAGGATGCAAAAGATCTTGCGGAACAGGCGGCAAAAAAGCTGCAGGATCTTCTTACAACAGAGTCTGTTGATGCTGAGGCCGTTGCAGCGGCAGAGCAGAAGCTTAAGGATGCGGAAGAAGCATTGGCTGAAGCCGAAGAGAAACTTAAGGATGCTGAGAAAGAATTGGCAGATGCCAAAACAGCACTGATCAAAGCTCAGAATGCAGTGGACGAAGCCAAAGAGGTTCTTGAGGATGCACAGGATACATACGATCAGGCACATGAGATCGCGGAAGAAGCGAGAAAGGAACTTGAAGAAGCGATAGCCAGACGTGATGCACTGAAAGCACAGGCAGATGTAGCACAGAAAGCTGTGAATGCAGCACAGAAAGCATACGATGATGCGGCAGCCGATGTAGATGATGCCAAGGACAGAGAAGAGATTCCTACAATTCAGACAGGCGGCAGCCTGGATCTTACAGCAGGCGGAGACGTTGGCGAGAGCAACCATGGCTTGTCCCTTGCAGTGGATGGAACCGTAACCGTAGACGCAGGCGGCGATGTACATCTGAGAGCAACAGATGACCTTACCATCGATTCTATCCAGAGCAATGACGGAAACGGAACAGTGACAATTCGAGGAACAGGCGACATCCGAGATCTGGCAGGAAGCACAAAGCCGGCGATTCAGGCACAAAAGCTTGATGTTTCTACCAGAGGCGATGTTGGAGAAGAAGAGAATCCACTTAGTCTTAAGATCCATGAACTGAAGGCAGATGGTGAAAATATTTACATTGAAAATGCAGAGGACCTTATCATCGACAGCATCCATGCAGATGAGGAAATAAAACTGGATGTGGACGGTGACATCAAGATGAAATATCAGAACTCGATCATCAGTGGAGAGCGTCTAGAGGCAACAATAGATGGAAACTTCGGTGAGAAAGATGCTCCGGTCAGAACAAATCTGGACAAGATCCTTCTGAATGCAGAAAATATTTTCATCCATAATATTTCCGACAGGCTGGATATTGAGGGCATGCATGGAAACGATATCGACCTTACCGCAAAGGGCGATGTTTCCGGCAAAGATATTGTCGCACACAATCTGGCTATACAGGCAAACGGACATGCCGGCTACAAAGACAATCCTTTACGTATCTATGTGACCGGAAATGTGAATATTCATTCACTCTACGGCGGTGTTTACTACGTAAATGGTTATTGGTTATCATCCGATACGAATGAAGCCGGTACGGAGACTGTTTCCTCAGGAACTGCTGGAAAAGGCAGAAGAGGCTGTGCAAGAACAGGAGATGCGTCACAGACAACGATGTATGTATATCTGATGCTGTTATCTCTGGCAGCGATTCTGAGTCTCAGAAAGAGAAGAAAAGAAGCATAGGACATATGCTCAGAGAAGTGAAAAGGAGCTGTAGCACTAAGTGTGCAGCTCCTTTTCTGCACCAAAAAGGATGTTTTGTTTTGATTGAATTTTGCACATCCTTTCGGTATAATTATATTTGTAAAATTATGGATAGCACATTTGTCAAACTGGAGGTCGCGATAGTGGGGACAACTTTTTTAGAGCAGCAGCTCGAAACATATAAGAAAAAAATAAAAATAATGGAACATGCACTTTCCGCAAGTGCAGGCGCTTATTATAACATTAATATTACACAGAACATTGTTCCCGGGACTATGTACCAGGTGATTGAAGATGTTGAATACAGCATTAATGAGGTAATTGGATTTCCAGAGGATTGCAGGTATTGGGACGTTATTGAATATTGGGGAAATCAGCTGACAGAAGAGCAGCAGCCGGCTTATTTTGCGTTTTTTGATATGGATCATCTGACGGAGTGTTACGAAAAGGGAGAAGACCATATTTTCCATCGTTATTGGACAAAGGATTCTCTGGGTAACCCGATGCTGGCAGAGCAGCATATAGTGATGTACCGTGATCTGACGAATAATGACCTCCTGGCAATCACTTATATCCTTGATCATACCAAGATAGAAGAGCTCCATACAAGAGATGAAGAGCAGAGAAGAATTCTTGAAGAGGATATTAGGAAAATCGAAGGACTTGCCAGCCAGTATTCGACTTTATATTTTATTAATCTGGAGACAAAAGAATATTCAAAATACGTTATCAGTGAAGCGGACTCTGAAGCGAACAAGGAGGCTGTTAATCAGGATTCGGCAAACTATTTTCACAGGTTTAAAGAATTGGTAAGTGCTTATGCGCATCCGGATTTCCGTGAGGAATTGCTGAAGTTTGCTGATGAGGATTATTTAAGAAAAATACTTCATGACAAGAAAAGATATGCCTATCGTTTTCTGAATACCGGAAAGAACGGGGAGTATCAATGGCTGGAGCTCGTGCTGATTAAGTTTGCTAAAGTAGAGGAAGAAGCATCCAATATCGCTTTTGCTTTCCTGAATGTTGATGAGGAAGAGCGTGAAAAAGAAGCGCAGAAGAAGATCCTTGTTGATGCTCTTGCTGCGGCAGAACATGCCAACAGGGCAAAGACAGCTTTCCTCAATAATATGTCTCATGATATCCGTACGCCTATGAATGCGATCATAGGATATACGGCTCTTGCAGCAGCCCATCTTGATAATGTGGAGACAACAAGGGATTATCTTAATAAGATCTCTACATCAAGCAGCCATTTGCTTAGTCTTATCAATGATGTTCTGGATATGAGCCGCATTGAGAGCGGTCGGGTGAAAATCGAAGAGAAAGAGGTTCATCTTCCGGATGTCCTGCATGATCTCAGAACGATTATTCAGTCAAATATTTCTGCCAAGCAGCAGGATCTGTTTATTGATACACAGGATATCATGAATGAAGATATCATTACGGATAAGCTTCGTCTGAATCAGATATTGTTAAATATTGTCAGCAACGCGATTAAATTTACGCCTGCCGGAGGAACGATCAGTATCAGAATCTTGGAAAAGCCGTGTAAGCTAAATGGGTATGCAACGTATGAATTCCGCGTAAAGGATAACGGAATCGGTATGTCCGAGGAATTCCAGAAGCATATTTTTGAATCGTTTTCAAGAGAACAGACAACAACGGTAAGTGGAATTCAGGGAACCGGACTTGGCATGTCGATTACGAAAAATATTATTGATATGATGGGCGGAACCATCAGTGTGAAGAGTGAAGAAGGAAAGGGTACAGAATTCGTTGTAGTACTTGACTGTAAGCTGTCCGATAATGTTGTAAAATATGAACCGGTTCCGGAACTGCAGGGTGCGCGTGCACTGGTTGTTGATGATGATACAGATACTTGTATGAGTGTAAGCAAGATGCTTAAGCAGATCGGAATGAGAGCTGACTGGACGGTATCAGGAAAAGAATCTATCGTCAGAGCGAAAGAGGCGTTTGAAGAAGGAGATGAATTCAAGGCCTATATCATCGACTGGCTTATGCCTGATATGAATGGTATTGAAACGGTCCGCCGAATCCGTAAAGTGATTGGAGAGAGTACACCGATCATTATCCTGACGGCATATGACTGGTCAGATATAGAAAACGAAGCCAGAGAAGCTGGTGTAACTGCATTCGTATCGAAACCGCTTTTCATGTCAGAGCTGCGTGAAGTACTGACAAGACCGATTCGCACAAAGGTCGTAAGAAAAGAAGCACCAGAAAAGGTTGATTTTACAGGGAAGAAAATTCTTCTTGTTGAAGATAATGAGCTCAATCAGGAGATTGCAACAGAAATCCTTAAGGGAGTTGGCTTTGAAGTTGATATTGCGGAAGATGGCATTGCTGCAGTTGATAAGATGGCAAGTGCAGCATCGGATCGGTATGACCTGATTCTTATGGATATCCAGATGCCGAAGATGAATGGATTTATTGCCACAAGAGAGATTCGAACACTAAGCGATAATCGAAAGGCCAATATTCCAATAATTGCAATGACTGCGAATGCTTTTGACGAAGATAAGAAGATGGCATATGAGGCAGGAATGAATGGTTTTGTAGCAAAACCGATTAATATCAAGACATTGATGAGTACTTTGGAAGATGTTTGTTAAATGGAAGTTTGGAAATAAAGATAGGAAGACCACCGACTTTTGCCGGTGGTCTTGTTTTGCATTATCATTATCTGGCAAAACCGGCGATACCAAATGCGGCAGGACCGCCGTGAGTGGTAATAACACCGTTTGCCTGTATCCATTTAATTTGCTTAAATCCGCAGGCCTTTGCAGTTTCATCTGCAACTTCGCGGATTTCATCTTTTAATCCAATGGTATAGACGAACCAGAGAACATCCTGATCCAGATCATATTCTGCAGCATAATTCTGAATAAGCTTTGCTGCGACTTTTTTCATCTTTCCACGATATTTCTTTGTGGCAACAAGCTTTCCGTCAAGAATCTCAATACATGGATGAATATTGAGGATTCGGCTTCCAAGGCAGACTGCGTTGCTGACACGTCCGCCGGCGCGCAGGAATTCCAGATTGTCCGGAAGAAAACACATTTTCGCACGGGAAAGAAGCTCCACTGCCTTTTCAGAAGCATCTGTAAGAGATACTCCCGGATTTGCCTGCATATATTCGGCGACTGCGATAACAACAGCTGCCTGTCCGGCGGATACCTGTTTCGTATCGATCGCTGTGACATAATCTCTGTCTTCGGCGGCAATTACTGCGCTCTGGTAAGAGCAGGTCGTTACTGAAGAATATGCAAGATAAAGAATCTGTGCATCAGGATATTGTTCGTGAATTTCATCGAATGCACGAATAAAATCATCTGGTGAGCATCCACTTGTCCTTGGAAGCTTACCGGTTTCCTGGTAGTAATCGCAGATCTTCTGAACCGGGAATGAACCGTCATCCAGAGTCTCATTGTCAAACGAAACGTGCATTGGAACCATTTTAATATTGTACTGTGCGGCAAGCTCCGGTGTAATATCAGAACCGGTCTCCGCAACGAGAATAATTGGATTCATGATGAATCTCCTTTCGGGTGTATTTGATAACATGATACATAGTATTTGAAACTACGTCAAGTGTTTTGCAACTCAATCCGACATAATGTCGAATTATAATGCTTTTATCAGCAAAGAAGTGTATAATGAAAAAAGTATGAAATGTATATTTGAGGAGATGACATGAAGTATTATCTGGCCCCTCTTGAGGGAATTACAACCAACATATACCGCAATGCTTATCACAAGTATTTTCTTCCTGTGGATAAATATTTTACCCCTTTTCTCGTGCCTCATGAGAAGAAAGGATTCAGTGCCAAAGAGGAACGGGAAGTATTACCGGAGCAGAACCCGGGGTTATATCTTGTACCACAGATATTGAGTAATGATGCAAAGGGATTTCTGAATACAGTAAACAAACTTAAGGCATATGGGTATCGTGAAGTGAATCTGAATCTTGGATGTCCATCTAAGACAGTCGTATCCAAATCCAGGGGATCGGGCTTCCTGGAAAAGACAGAGGAGCTTAACAAGTTTCTGGAACAGATTTATAATGGGACAGATGTAGAAATATCTATCAAAACAAGGATCGGAAAGAATTCTCCGGAGGAATTCGCAGGGCTTTTGCAGATATATAATCAGTACCCGGTAAAAGAACTGATCATTCATCCGCGTGTGCAGCAGGACTTTTATAAGAATAAACCCAATCTGCAGGTATTTGAACAGGCGCTCAGGGAGAGTAAGGCTCCGGTCTGCTATAACGGAGATATTTTCTGCGTGGAAGATTATGAGCGTCTTACAGAGAGATTCCCGCAGGTGGATACGTATATGCTTGGAAGAGGCATCATCGGCAATCCGGGGCTTCTTGAGGAAATCTCACATGGCCTGCCGGCAGATGCAGGAAGATTGCAGGCATTTCATGATGAAGTGCTGGAGGGCTATCTGGCAAATTGCTTTGGAGAGAAAAATGCATTGTTTAAGATGAAAGAGATCTGGTGCTATATGGGAGGAATGTTCCCGGAGAATGGTAAGCTTCTGAAGAAGATAAAGAAAGCGCAGCATTTAAGCGAGTATCAGAGTGTATGCAGGGAACTTTTTGCTTTACTTTCAGAAACAGTTGCAATATAATAGAAAAAACTAGAAAGGAGATGCTCAATATGGAAGATCAGAAAAAACGAGTATATGACGCATTAGACAGACTGAAGATTAAATATGAGGTGGTGGAGCATGAGCCCGTTCATACAATGGAAGATATGGACAGACTTGGCCTGCCGGAGAAGGGAACCTTGTGTAAGAACTTGTTCCTGCGTGATTCCAAAGGAAAGAGACATTTCCTTGTAACTTGTGACGAGAAAAAGAAAGTCGATCTCAAAGCACTGGGAAGACAGCTCGGAGCAGGGAATGTAAGCTTCGCATCAGAAGAAAGACTGGAGAAGTATCTTGGACTGAAACAGGGAAGTGTATCACCTTTCGGTCTGATGAATGATACAGAGAAAGCGGTAGAGTTCTTTATCGATAAGGACTTAAGCAGATGTAAGAGCCTTGGCATTCATCCGCTGGAGAATACAGCAACTGTATTTCTGTCATTTAAGGATCTGGACAAGTTCCTGTGGGATCTTGATGTAGATGTTGTAAAGATCAAATTGTAGTGAATTGTCGTTGGGGACGGGGTATTTTTCAAAATACCCCGTCCCCAACGTGAGAAAGTGGGGAATTATATGGAACCGAATCAGAGTTATGGCAAACGCATGTGGTACCTGTGGGGGCCGGTCGTGATAAAATTTGGAATTGCGTATTTAATATATGTAATTGTGACAGCGGGACTTATGGTGGCGTATACATCTGTTAAGACCGGCGGTGATGCGGATGCAATGATGGCGATATTCGAAAGTCAGACACAGATACAGCAGATGTATGAGGCGGTACTGACGCAGCTTTACAGTTATGCCGTTCCGATTGAAGGCGCAGCGGCGCTTGTCACAATACCGCTGATGGCTTTCTTCTTTCACAGAGACCGTACGAAAGAGAAGAAAGCAGGCATTACCATATATAAGAAGGCTCCGTTGTGGAAATATGCAGGCATTATTGTCATTAGTGCCACGATGAGCATGGCATTAAATAATCTCATATTGATTTCACATATGTCAGAAATGAGTGAATCCTATGAAAAGATAATGGAAGCCTTTTATGAGCCGTCTTTTCTCATGCAGATTGTCTGTCTCGGAATCGTGATACCGATATGTGAAGAAATGGTATACAGAGGCCTTATGTTCCGGCGGATGCGTGGGCAGACGAAGTTTTTGCAGGCTGCACTTTATTCTTCCGTTGTATTTGCCATTACACATGGAAATGTTGTGCAGATGTTATATGGATTTTTCATGGGAATGCTGCTGGCATATCTTTATGAAAAATATGGTTCGGTTAAAGCACCGATTCTCGGACATATTACGGCAAATCTGTTGTCTGTTGTGGGTACGAATTACAACCTGTTCGGATGGCTTATGAAGGAGCCGATGCGTATGGGTATTGTAACAGTTGCCTGTGCCTCACTTGCTGCAACCGCATTTGTATGGATACAGAGAATAGAGGCTGAGTAAATGTTACGTAAATGTTAAAAAATATTGCAAAATTGTTTGCACTCATGTATAATGATTTTAGGTGTAGGGTAAGTCTGCACAAATAAAGATAAATTACAGTACAAAAAGGAAGATATTATTATGATGAAAAAGATTGGCAGGAACCTGCTGGCAGCAGTTGTGATGAGCAGCATGATTGTAACACCGGTTATGGCAACCCCATCTGTGGATGATTTGAAAGAAGATAAACAGGCAGCGCAGAGTGAGATGGCATCTCTGCAGAAGCAACTGAATGATATTACAGCTAAGATCGCTGATCTGGAGGCAGATCTTATCACCAAGGGTGAGGAGATCGCACAGGCGCAGGAAGATCTGAAGGAAGCGGAAGCGCAGGAGAAGAAGCAGTATGAGGACATGAAGCTCAGAATTAAGTTCATGTACGAAGAGGGAAATACGAGTGCGCTGGAGACCCTTGTTGCTGCTGAGAATTTTTCTGATTTTGTAAACCAGGCAGAATATGTACAGAATGTACATCAATATGACCGTGATAAATTAGAAGAGTATGTAGAGACAAAGCAGAAAGTCGCAGATCTTAAGACAACGCTTGAAGCAGAAAAAGCGGAGCTTGAGACAAAGCAGACAGAGTTTGAAGAACAGCAGGGCGAACTGGATAATCTTGTTGAATCCAAGGCAGCAGAGATCGCAGAACTGGATGGACAGATTGAAGATGCGATCGCGCAGGCGGCAGCAGAGGCAGAGGCAAGAAGACAGCAGGAGCTGGCAGCGCAGAATAATAATAATAACAGTAACAGCGGAAGCAGCAATAAAGGTAATGGAAGCAGCAGTAGCGGTGGAAGCGCACCATCCTATAGTCCATCTACCGGTAATGCGATCGTAAACCGTGCTTACAGCAAGCTGGGACGCCCATATGTATGGGGCGCATGTGGTCCGGACACCTTTGACTGCTCTGGATTTGTAAGTTACTGTCTGACAGGAAGCTATACACGTATCGGAACATCCGGAACATTTGCCGGATGGCCAAGAGTAAGTGATCCTCAGCCGGGAGATGTCTGTGTGAAATCTGGTCATGTAGGTATCTATATCGGTGGAGGACAGATGATCCACGCACCGCATACAGGTGACGTAGTAAAGGTTTCAGCGGTTCATTCCGGAATGTGGTTCGTACGCCGTTAATGGCATTTTATCCCTGACGGGAATTAATGGAAAAAACGAAAAAATATTGAAATCAATTGTAAAATGTAGTATTCTGACCTTAGATATGCAAGGGGAGCATAGGAGTATTAATAACTGATAATTAATAAGGATGGGTGAGAATATGAATAAACGATTATCACAAGCACTCATCACATCAATTGTGGTGAGTTCTTTGATTGTAGCGCCGGTTTTGGCTGCACCTCAGGATAAAGTGGATTCTCTGGAGCAGCAAAAGAGTGAAGCACAGGCGCAGATGGCAGATGTGAATTCACAGCTTGTCAGTCTTCTGTTGGAATATGAAGGCCTGCAGCAGGATATGAAGAAGCAGGAAGAGAAGATCGCACAGGCGGAGAGTGACCTTGACGCAGCAGAGAAAGAAGAGCAGAAGCAGTATGAAGATATGAAGCTTCGTATCAAATACATGTATGAGCAGGGCGATACCTCTTTTGTAGAAGCACTTGTGACAGCACAGTCATATTCGGAGCTTGTAAGTAAGTCGGAATATGTGCAGAAGGTTCATGATTATGATCGTGAGAAATTAGAAGAATATGTGGAGATAAAGGAAGAAGTACAGACACTTAAGGATGACCTGGAGACAGGACAGGCTGAGATGAAGGATATGGCACAGGAAATGAGTGCCCAGAAGTCGAATCTGGAAACGACACTTTCGGATATGAAGAGTCAGATCGCTGACTTCGATACTCAGCTTGCACAGGCGAAAGAGGAAGCCGCGGCAGAGCTTGCCAGAGCAACGCAACAGACGGAAGCAGCAGCGGCAGCGGCTGTAGAAAATGCTGTGGCAGATAGTTCATCGGGCAGCAAACCGTCTTCTGGAAGTAGCAGTAAGCCATCAGGCGGCAATTCCAGTTCTGGTAATACAGGAAACTCCGGAAGCACGGGAAACACAGGTAATTCGGGTAACTCGAGCAATACCGGCAGTTCCAGTTCGGGAAGTTCAGGTAATAACAGCAGTTCTTCTTCCGGTGGTTCCGCATCCGGTAATCCGAGTAACGCTTCTCTTGGACAGCAGATTGCGAACAGAGGATGCGAATACATTGGTAACAAGTACGTATATGGCGGCAATAGCCTGACGGATGGTATTGACTGCTCCGGATTCGTACAGCAGATACATAAGCAGTTCGGTATATCAACACCAAGATCCTCCAGTGCACTTCGTACAGGAGGAAAAGCAGTAAGCATTGCAAATATGCTTCCGGGTGATGTTATCTGTTATAGTGGCCATGTGGCTATCTATATTGGTGGCGGACGTATAGTTCATGCATCGAACAGTGCACCATACCCGAAGGGTGGTATTAAGATTACAAATAACTATGCATACAAGACAGTTCTGGCAGTGAGAAGATACTGGTAGAATCCCATTGGAAGATGTTCGTAAATAAGACGTAAAGGTCTGAAAAAATAAAGGATAAGGAGAATGAATCATGAGAAACGAGAATGTAAAGAAAATCATTATGGGTGCGGATCGTTATGGTTTTGATCTGAAGAATGCGATTAAAGAGCATCTTCTGAAACAAGGTTATGATGTGGTTGATGTGAATCCGGATGCACCTATCCTGTTTCAGGATGCAGCATGCAAGGTTTCACAAGGAATCCAGAGCGGAGAATTTGACAGAGGTATTGCACTTTGTGGAACTGGTATGGGTGTCAGCATTATCTGTAATAAGCACAAAGGTGTATATGCTGCACTTTGTGAGAGTGTTTATCAGGCTCGCCGTGCAAAACAGGTAAACAATACGAATGTACTCTGTATGGGAGGTTTCCTGATCGGACATGAGATGGGACGCGTTATGACAGATGCATGGCTGGAACAGAACCATATGGAGGGACTGGATCCGGAGATGGCCAAGATCGTCGGCAAAGAATTTGATGAGTTGGTTGAGTTCGAAAAACAGGAACATTAATTATAAGCAGATTCGCGAAAACCCTTGCATTTGCAAGGGTTTTGTGTTATCATCAAAAGGTCGCAAAAAAACACGCATATGCGTGCCTGAGATGGTGCCAGCAAGGGATGCTGGTTTCGAAGGAAGATACATGTGCGGAAGTAAAAACCAAATGGAGGAAAGAAACATGAGCGTTATTTCAATGAAACAACTTTTAGAAGCAGGTGTTCACTTTGGACATCAGACAAGAAGATGGAACCCTAAGATGGCTCCATACATCTACACAGAGAGAAATGGTATCTACATCATCGACTTACAGAAGTCTGTAGGTAAAGTTGATGAAGCTTACAATGCAGTATCTGATATTGCAGCAGAAGGCGGCACAATTCTTTTCGTAGGAACAAAGAAACAGGCACAGGATGCAATCAAAGTAGAAGCTGAGCGTTGCGGAATGTATTATGTAAATGAGAGATGGTTAGGTGGTATGCTCACAAACTTCAAGACAATCAAGAGCAGAATCGCACGTCTCAAAGATATCGAAAGAATGTCAGAAGACGGAACATTCGATGTATTACCTAAGAAAGAAGTTATCCAGATTAAGAAAGAATGGGAAAAACTTGAAAAGAACCTTGGCGGAATCAAAGATATGAAGAAGATTCCGGATGCTATTTTCGTAGTTGATCCTAAGAAAGAAAGAATCTGTGTTCAGGAAGCTCACACACTTGGTATTCCGCTTATCGGAATCGCTGATACAAACTGTGATCCGGAAGAACTGGATTATGTAATCCCGGGAAATGACGATGCAATCCGTGCAGTTAAATTAATCGTTTCCAAGATGGCAGATGCAGTTATCGAAGCAAACCAGGGTATGACAGGTGCTGAAGAAGTATACGAAGAAGTTGCTGAAGAGGCAGTAGAGGAAGCAGTAGAAGAATAAGCAGACATTTTTAATGTGGAGGATAAGAAGATGGCAGTAACAGCTAAGATGGTAAAAGAATTAAGAGAAATGACAGGCGCTGGAATGATGGACTGTAAGAAAGCTCTTAATGAAACAGATGGAGATATGGATGCAGCTGTAGAGTACTTAAGAAAGAACGGACAGGCTAAAGCTGAGAAGAAAGCCGGACGTATCGCAGCAGAAGGTATCGTTATGGCTGACGTTAAGGACGACAAGGTTGCAGCAATCGTAGAAGTAAACTCTGAGACAGACTTCGTTGCTAAGAACGCAGATTTCCAGGGATTCGTTAAAGCAGTTGTTAATCAGGCAATCGCTACAGAATCTGCAGATATGGATGCTTTCATGGCTGAGGCATGGAACGAAGATGCATCTATGACTGTAAAGGATGCTCTTACAGCTAAGATTTCCGTAATCGGAGAGAACCTGAACATCAGAAGATTTGAGAAGATCGCTACAGACGGATGTGTAGTATCTTACATCCATGGCGGCGGACGTATCGGTGTTCTTGTTGAGGCTGATACAGATGTTGTAAATGACGAGATCAAGACATGCTTAAAGAACGTTGCTATGCAGGTTGCAGCTATGTATCCGAAGTATGTATCCCGTGATGAAGTTCCAGCTGATTATGTTGAGCATGAGAAAGAGATCCTTCTTGCACAGGCTAAGAAAGAGAACGAAGAAAGTGCTAAACCGAAGCCGGATAACATCATTGAGAAGATGATCATCGGACGTCTCAACAAAGAGATGAAAGAGATCTGCCTGCTTGATCAGGTATACGTACAGGACAGCGACCTTACAGTAGCTAAGTACGTAGAGAAAGTTGCAAAAGAGAACGGTGCTAATGTAACACTTAAGAAGTTCGTTCGTTTCGAGACAGGTGAAGGTCTTGAGAAGAAGAACGAAGACTTCGCAGCAGAAGTTGCAGCTCAGATGGGAATGTAAGTATCTCGGCAAACTTCTGAGTAAGAGACCGCTAAACCCCAGTAAAATCAAGGGATTTGGCAGGTTAAGGTTCAAATATGTAAGTTGAGTAACCTATCATAAACTATCGTAAAATTACGCATCTCGATATAGTGTTTTGCGTCAAAGTTGCGTAGAGAATTGCGTACAAGAAATCTGAAGTATCTTCAGCGAAGTTTACGCAAAATAATGATGAGTTACAGTGTAAGTTTACACATATGTAGTACAGGGAGTGGTGGTGAGCCACTCCTTTACTTTTGCAGAAAAAGAAGGCAGACTGGTTTTGTTCCCAATCTGCCTATCTTATTTTGTCCCGAATAATGTATATTATTAGTGACAAATTAGTTCACGTCGTATCCCAGAGCGTCTTCAACAAATGTGTGATTCCGCATATGCGTCTCATACGATTCTTTGATAATGCGATATGCAATATCAACTTCTCCATTTGTTAAACCGTTGGCCTCAATGATTTCCTCGTATTCGGCGTAGAGCTTAAACACACGATTAAATTGCTCTCTGGTCACCATACAGTTCTTATCAATTACTTTTGCCGCAAAATTAATGATTGTATTACGTTTGCTATCAATCAATAATGAGAGCGTATCAGCATTGTTCTTATCTAACTTCTTATCCAGTTCCTTTATCCACTTATCGTTTTCTTGGAGACTATGATTAACATTCTCAATCCACTCATCACGCAATTTGATATTATCGACACTGTAATGGGAGTTGAATTCATTTAATGTTTCCTTTACATCTTTAAGCATTTCAGGAACCTGTTTCAAAGTTTCGCGCTCCTGCTTTTTATGTTTAAAGTATTTACGCAATTTAATGCATTCAGGAACTACTTTTCCCTTTATTTCTAATATCTCACCTAATATTTGAGACGCCAAAAACAAGGCCACAATACCTATTGCAAGCTTGGTTGGCAAATTCAAGTATTCGATATAATTAATCAAGATTACCACCATCCATAATTTTTATTGAAAGGTGGCGGGAAATGTAATCCCGCCATCATTATTAGACTTTTTCGCAGAAGTCAAGAGAAATCCAGCCTGCGCCGGATTTTAATTTACCCCAGCCTTTAGCGGAGCCTGCTCCCGCCTTCTCTTCAACAATTGTGAACACCCCTTTGCCTGTGTACTTACCTGTTTTCGCATAGTTAGTACCAGCACCTTTACGGATATTCAAATCGCTTACATTGACACGCACTGTATACGGAACTTTTGGCGTAGCAGGTTTATTGCCTGTGTTTCCAACAGTAGAACCGATAGTACAGTAAGATGCGTTTTCAAGGTAAATCCATCCAGCACCAGATTTCAGTTTGCCCCATCCATCTTTTACCTCGGTAATAGTGAATGTGCCCTTGCCAGTGTAAGCACCAGTTGTAGCGTATCCCATACCAGCACCTTTTCTGATATTCAAGTCAGAAATGATTACCTGTACGGTAAACGGAGTAGCAGGGAAGTTTTTGTTTGTCGGGTTAGAAGGATTAGACGGCGGTGTTACTACAGTAGTTCCGCCCATTTTAGCCTTAACAGCCTGTCTGAACGTATCCATTGTATATCCCATACCTAATCCCTTCCATAAATGTTCCGGGTCTCCGTGGTTTGTAGCAATACCTCTCGCATGACCTTCTTTGTGAGAAATAATTACTCCGTCAGCGAGCGGGTTGAGCCCATATTCTTTACAAAGGAATGCGAAAAGCTCAACAGCAGCTTCGTATGTACGTTTAGCAGATTCATAAAGTGAAGGAGTATGCAGAGCAAGGATATACATTTGCTGTAGTTTTGGATTTATCAAAATACTTTGACACACTCAACCATGAAATCCTTATTAACTTACTTCGTAAGAATGTAAAGGATGAACGAGTGGTGCAACTGATTAAGCGCTATCTGAAAAGCGGAGTAATGGAAAACGGAGTGGTAATCGAGACAGAGGAAGGTTCGCCACAAGGGGGCAATCTATCGCCACTACTTGCGAATATCTATCTCAATGAGTTCGACCAAGAGTTCTTGAGGAGAGGTGTTCCATGCATAAGATATGCGGACGACATCGTGCTCCTTGCAAAGAGCAAACGAGCCTCGGAGAGACTATTGGAAAGCAGTACAAGTTTTCTTGAAGAAAAGCTGAAGCTTACAGTAAACAGAGAGAAAAGCCGTACTGTCAGCGTGTTTGCAATCCGAAATTTTAAGTTCCTTGGCTTTGCATTGGGAAAGAATGGGAACGGTATTTATGTTCGAGTCCATTCAAAGTCATGGAAGAAGTTTAAGTCGAGGCTGAAAGAGTTATCTTCCCGTAAGTCTGTACAGTCAATCAAGCCAAGCCTTGGAAAAATCAAGGTGTATGCGAGAGGATGGCTTAACTACTACGGAATAGCAAGCATGAAGAATAATATCGAGGAGATCAACGGATGGCTCTATCACAGAATACGAATGTGCATATGGAAGCAATGGAAACTCCCGAGGACTAAGATGAGAAATCTGATTAAAATGGGGATTCCCGAATACTATGCATATATGGCGGCTAACAGTCGCAGAGGTCATTGGTTCTGCGCAAACTTGACGACGGTCAAAAGAGCAATGACAAAAGAAAGACTGATAAACAGTGGCTTTTATGATTTAGCCACAGCCTATCAGTCTGTGCACGTCAACTATTGAAACCGCCGTGTACCGAACGGTATGCACGGTGGTGTGAGAGGACGGGAGCTAATCACTCCCTCCTACTCGATTCTGCCAAAATCTTTACATAAAAAAGGATTATGTACGGCATATTTTTGAATGATTTTTAAAATTAATTGAAAAAACTACCTTTTTGTGTGGGGTAATTTGTTTTCATACTTGATAAAATGATTTAAATAGAGGAATAGGACCATGATGGAGGTAGTTTGAGAGTATGGGAGAGCGAAGATTAAAGAAAAAAAGAAAACGAATCATAGCCGGCGTTTTATTATTGGTAATGATTGTGCAAATGTTTCCGTTGTCAGTCATGGCAAATCCATCTTCGGACAAGCTGATATTTTCGGCGGATGGAGGAGAAAATACGATTACGGTTACACCGAAACAGGAAGAGCCAGATGAAGGAACCGAGGAAATTTTTAATAATGGTATTCTTGATTTTTCCTGTGATGTAGTTACCCTTGACAGGGATTATGCACAGACTGTGAAGGTGAAAGTAACCAATAAGTCTGAGAAGATGGTCCAATATTATCTGGAAGCTGAGAATAGTTATGAGGATATATATCTTAATTTCGTGCAGGAAGGTTCTGAAAATGCAAAAATGGTCATTGAGCCACAGGAAACACAGGAAATTGAATTGAGTGTGTTTCTTCAAAATGCTGCAGAAGATACATATCGGATTCCTATTACAGCCTATGTGAATGATGGTGAGGAAGGTTTTTGGTCCGCTGCTGTCCAGAAACGTATTCTTTTCCACTGTAAACAGAGTGATTTCAATGTGAGTATCGTACCACAAGAGAGTGGATCACCTGCTCAAAAAGCGTATCGTATCACAAATAATGGAGAGAAAATTACAGATCTTACATTGAGTGCAAGTGATAGTGTGAAAGATTATTTGATCTTTTCACCGGCAATTGAAAATTATACGTTGGATACAGGGGAGTCAGTTTCGACTACGGTGTCTTGTGATCTGGGTCTTATGAAAGAGAATGATGTTTCAAATGTTGAAGGAGAACTGATTGTATCTTCCGGTAAGCAAAATGTTAAACAATCTATTTCTTTTGAAAAAACAGATGATGTTAAGGAAATTGATGCGTGGAGGCTGGCGCTTTATCAGGAGAAAAGTTCTTATTATACGATAGATCAGCCGGAATTTGCAGATAATTTTGAAACTCCAAATGATTCGGCAAAAGCTTCTATGAAAAGACGGAGCAACGAATGGACAGAAGAGAGAGTTATTGAACTTTGCCATTTGAATATGGAAAAGGGGGGAATTAGTGAAGAGAATCCAATATCACTGACAGCAACCTATCCATATATTGATGAAGAGGGGAAACAGCAACAAATTACGATTGAAACAAATGTTTTTAGTCATATGATAGCGGAACCACAAGAGAATCGAATCAAGTATAAACAAACAAAATTAGATGGGACATCAATTGGAGATCATGTGGCGTGTTATGTTCTAACAAGTGCTAATTTGAAGAAAGCTGATTATCTTGACGCTATAAGTACTTATTTAAAAGAGGCTTCAAATTTTGTTAACTTAGAAGAGGATGCGAAGCTCATATTTGATAAAGTTTGGGAAGCATTTTCCGGCAAAGAGATGGGTGGTGGTGAAATTTTTGTTAAATCCATCATTCGAGATACGGCATGGGATGCGTTTGAAGTAGGGACAAAAGATTATACAAAGGATATATTAGAAGCTTCCAAAGGCATTTCAAAGGTCTTTGGTGATATGTCTGATGCTGCAAAAGCAGGGAAATATATGGCTGTGATATCTAATCCTACCATTGAGAAAAGCGAGAAAGATAAAGCAAGTGCGCATTTGTTGATGCATATGGCGAGCGTTGGAATCAAGGCCATTAAAAGCACGCCCCAAGGAAAAGTTTCCTTCTTTACGGCAGGACCGGAAAAGGCTATAGAAATTTTGAATAAAATGGATGAGATCCGATATTCAGATATGAGCGATGAGGAGTTTGGACTTTATTTCCAACAACTGGTATATGGATCTCAATGCACGAATGTAGGAAGCGTTAAGAGTCAAGTGAAAATAAATAGTCTTGCACGCGGAATGCAGGGATTTTGGGGAATGAATAGGGCATATTATCAGCTTGGTAATAACAGTTATACAAATGCAGAAATATTAGAACTATTTGGTAATTCCAAGTCAAAACGAAAAAGAAATACAGGATTAACAGAGGATGATTTCGCTTCTCATCCGGATGCAAATGTAGTAGTCACAACAGGTCGATTAAGTAATGAAGCATTATCCTATGCTTATCAAGATACGACGAATCAGATATTTAAAGTAAATGGTACACAAATAGGAAGCATAACAACGAATGGTTTGTCAGGTCTCTATAATGTTGCTCTTGTTACAGATACTTTTCAACAGGGAGTAAATACTGTTATTCGGGATTATGATACAAATCCGGGTAGTTATAAGGTGACGGCAGATACGGAATATAATACATTGGTACCGGATGATTCAACACTGTTTTATTCAGATTCCCTGGATACGTTAGATGATATTCGGTGTATCCCGGATTTTGCAATCTATGCAGAAAATATCCGCAATCAGGAGAAAAATATAATCGGAGAAAAAATGGAGATTCCTTTTACAATTTATAATCGTGGACCACGTGGTGGATGGACAGATGTCAGTGTGACAGCAGAGGGAGAGACTGTCTATACAGAGAAAAACGTGTATGTTGGACCATTTGGATCTGCAGATTTAAGTTTTACCATGACTCCTCAGAAAGAGAGAAATAAAATCACCGTTTCTTTGGAAAATAAGACAGAATATGTAGAAGAACGTACCATTGAAAATAATACGGCAACAAAAGTTTTGAGAGCTGAAAAAATGGAGGCTCCGGAAATTGTTAAGATCAGTCCGGAATTAATTGAATTAAAAGAAACAGATAAAGGAGCCTTTGTTTCAGCCCTTTTTAAAAATGGGAAGTGGATGAAATCCGTTCAATTTAGTCTGGATGAGGATGCATGGACAGAAACTTATGAATGTGATGGAAAAGATCGATACGCTGCTCTGCTCCCGATAAAATATTTGGCTGAGAAAGATTCTCATACACTGAAAGTCATAGCGACTTATCAAGATGGAACAAGTGAGACAAAAACAATATCAGGAGAGATCCCTGTTTCTGTTAAAATCAAAAAGGGTATATCGTTTACCTGTGTAGGACGATACCCCAGAACAGAACTTGTAGTTGAAAAAGAAGATGCTTTTGAAAAGATTGATCCAGATTGTTATGAGATTGTCAGTCATGTTACATATGATGACAAAACAAAACAAACGATTTATCAAGAGTCTATATATTTTGATGAGTCCTACAAACCTTCTGAAGATTGTAAGGTTTTCATTGTCGGTAATGATGAAAGAATGGATCTAATCCCATTGAATAAGATTCAGAATAAAGAAATTTCGGGAAATCCATCTGGCAAGGTAATGGTAACAGCAGATTCAGAGAATATAAGAAGTATTTCAGTTTCCTGTGCAAAGCTAAATGGAAAAATGTTGCCGGGCTACTGTTGGCTTGACAAAACGGTATATATTGGCGAAGGTATTTCAGACGTTCATCTTAAGATTAACTATTCTTGTAATGGACACTATCAAACAATAGAAAAAGATTTGGATGAATTGTCTTCTGAACAAACCATCCATTTACAGGATACTTCGAAAAAAGTTGTATTAACCAATGCGTCCGGAGATTTGACAAATGCATTGCTAATTATGAAGAATCAGGGTGGCTCAGAATCTTCGTATGGACTTTCGGTAGAACAAACTGAAGATGGCCAGTCGGTGATTTGTTTTGATGATGCGATATGGAAGAATATTACAAATGCCAAAACAGTTTCTCTTGTATGCAGTGATAATTCAGCAATTTATCAAATGGATCCAAGAACAATGGAAGGTTCGGTTGATCTGAAAGAATTGAAGAAGGATTATCATAAGATTTCATATAAGGAAAGCGATGCCAAGATTCAAAAGAGTGTGATTTGCTTGATGAATTATGATTTTACTGCAAATTCAGATACGATGTTACTGGCTCCCGGAGATTATCAAATTGAGACGGATTATACGATAAATGGAGTTGCCCTTCATAACAGGCAGGAGATAACAATAGCAGATCAGGATGTAGTCCTTGAACTGCCGGAGAATTCTTCAGAGACTACGGTTACACTGAATTGGTCGACTATTTACGATCTTGTTCAAGTATCTTATGATTCGCCAGATGGCTGGGTTAATGATCAGACTGTAGAGAATGGACAAAAGATCGTCTGCCAGACAGGAGAACAGAATATTTATATCTCAGCGCGACTGAAGGATGGCAGTAATATTAATATTAGCAAGACAGTAGATATTGCTGAAAATACGAATACCAATATCGAACTTTCCAATCAGTTCCACGGCAATGTGACGGCTCTTATGAATGGTGAAGCAACGCAAGAGGCTTCTGTAGAAGCAGGAAAGCAGATTGTGCTCAGTATGAGTGAACTGACAGATGGCGCCGGTAATAATTTCAATAATTATTATCAGGGAAACGGAATGAAGCCAACACTGATTCTGACCAATATTAGGGATGAATCCAATACGGTAGAGATAAATGCTGAGCAGAATTATTACTATTTGGATAATTGGTCAAATTATACCTTTACCGTACCGAAAGTAGAGGGTACCTATCGGTATCGTATAGAATGGAAGGTTCCGATTATGGAGCATGTTCATGTTCTGCAGAAAATTACTGCCACTGAAGCAGATTGTGAAACAGACGGAAATATAGAATATTATCTTTGTGAAGAATGTGGTGGCCGGTTCAAAGATGCAGAGGGTACAAAGGAGATTTCGGAAGAGGATATTTTGATTCCGGCTAAAGGACATCATTGGGGTGAATGGATCGTTATAGTTCCGGCAACGGAAGAACAAGAAGGACAGGAACAGCGTGTCTGCGAGAATAATAGTACGCATGCAGAGACACGTGTGATCCCGAAATTGACACATACACACGAGCTGGTATTCGTTCTGGCAAAAGAAGCCACTTATGAAGCAGATGGTAATATTGCGTATTATCATTGTAAATGCGGACGTATTTTTGCAGATGAAAATGGTGAAAAGGAACTCACGGAAGAAGATGTTGTGATTCCAAAACTGGTTCAACATATTCACAGTATAACAAAAGTTGGGGCAAAAGAAGCCACTTGTGAGGAAGCAGGAAACAGAGAGTATTATTATTGTGATCTTTGCGGAAAGTATTTTGAAGATACGAATGGTGAAAAAGAAGTTTCAAAAGATGATTTGATTATTTTACCAAAGGGTCACGACTGGGGTGAATGGACAATCAGTAAAGAACCAACCGCCGATGAACCAGGTGAGATGATCCGGGTATGTAAGAATGACAACAATCACGTAGAGAAACAGAAAATACCGCCAACCGGACAGCCAGAACAGCCGGACATTGATTATCAGATCATCAGGACAGGCGATCTGGTTTGGACAAAAGATTCGAATAAGACATTGCCGTTGTTTATAAGAAGAACTCCTGAAAAAGAAGGAAGCCTTGAGCATTTCAGAAATGTGACGGTTGATGGAACACGGCTGGATTCGGCTGATTACGATATTGACGGAGGTGAAAATCCGGGAACTGTTCTCGGTATTCAGTTATGGCCTTCCTGTCTTCAGAAACTGGCAAACGGCGAGCACGTCGTTCAGGTAATTTTTGATGATGGTAAGCTTGATGTGAAGTTAAAGATTGTGAAGCAAGAAGAATCTGGGGGAACAAATTCTCCGGACACCGGAGATGGAAACCAGAATTCCTCCGGAAAAAATGAAAAATTAACTTCTGATACAACATCATCAAAGACCGGAGACTCCGCAGATCTGACTCTGTGGATCACATTATCGGTGGCGTCTATAGCGGGGGCCGGCAGTATATGCGTTATCAAACGCAAAAAGAAAAGATAAGATTTAATTAAAAGGGAAATACCCACAAGCCGAATGGTACTTTCTGCATCTTACGCTTGTGGGTATTGTTTTTATGTTATAATACTTTTATTATTCATTGTAGATTGGTTAAAATTATCTTTCAGTAGAAAGGGGGGATATGATGGGTGAGCGTAAAAAATATATTGTTCGACTTTTTGCGGCAGCTATTTTGTTGTTTGTTGTTTCCGCATACCGGCAGTTCAGCATGCGGTACTTGCCGGAGGATTTTTTGCGTCCATATCTTGTCTGGGCGGTCTATATGTTTCTGCTCTTCTGCTGGCAGCATACCATTACAACAAAAATTACCCAGAAAGCCATGCGTGGCCACCTGACGGCGCAGAATATCGTCAGTATCCTGTATTTAACTGTTCGCTTTATCCAGGATGCATTCCTCTATGTCAATATTCCCTGGATGCGCTTTACCGGATACTTTATCAATATAGCAGCCATTTTCATACCGCTATTCGGTCTTTACGGCGCATTCTATCTCGGCAGGCCGGAGGATTACCGGATCAGCAAAAAGTGGTATCTGCTCCTGATCCCGGCTTGTTTTCTGAGTGTGATGGCATTGAACGATAATCTGTATCATTTTTTCTATTATATCGTGCCAAATGAGCCACAGCCGAATTTATACTTTCATCCATACATTGGCACATATATCATCTATATTTGGGGACTTAGTATCATCAGTTATCAGGTATATGTGATTTATCAACGAAATGGTACGACAAAGTCAGATCCGCTTTACCGGAAGCTGATCCCCTTCTATGAACCGATCCTACTGTTCCTGTTCAGTATTCCTTATGCTGCGACGGCCTACGTTGTGCGGTTTGAGATTGTGGAATATTCGGCGGGACTGATTTTCATTCTTGTGCTTTGCTGGGAGCTTTATATCCTAGTCGGACTGATTCCGGTAAACACGCAGTACGAGGAAGTGTTCCGGCGGTCTACGGTGGCGATGCAGATTCTCCCATCAAGCGGGGAGACGATTGCAGCATCGGAAAATACGGCGGAAATCACGCCTGCTATGCTGGAAGCTCTAAAGCTGAATCAGCATTTTTCTGTTACGGAAGATATTATCATGCACCTGCACCAAATCCCGGGCGGGTATATGGTCTGGCAAACCGATCTCTCGCAGATCAACCAAGCTTTGCGGGAGCTTCAGAGACTGAATGCGGAATTGGAAGAAAAACAGGATCTACTGGCGCAGGAAATTCGCATTCAATCGGATGAGACAAGTATTCAGGCGCGCAATGATATTTACGACAGCCTATCCTCGGAGGTGGCCGGGCAGCTTACTTTGTTGACAGAACTTTTATCGAACAAAAACATTACGGCGGATGACTGGAAACGCATCTGCCTCATCGGCACGTATATCAAGCGATTCTGCAACTTGCGGCTCACTTATCAGGAGCAACAGACGATTCCGATGGGCGATTTAGCCATCAGCTTACAGGATATGGCGAAATGTATGAAGAATGTCGGTATTCGAACAAGCTTGGATTTTTGCCCCACATCGAATTTAGAACCAGAGCTGATTCTTCTCATTATGAAGGTCTTGGAAGCGCTTCTGGAGGAGGCGGATTTTTGTCTGACCTCTATGGCAATCCGAATCAGCGATACGGTTTGCTTTGAGATTACCGGTACAGATCACGAGTTTGTTCCTCGTTCTTTAGAAGGTGGATATCGTCTTCAGGCAGAAAAGGTTCCGGCAGGTTATCGGCTTTTGCTCTTGCAGGAGGGAGAGGTGGTGCAGTCATGAAAAAGAATACGTCAGCTAAAATGATTAAAAAAGCCATCGACTCTTACCCCGGCGGAATCTGCTTCTCCGCATTGGATGGACGGGTCATTCTCGTTAATGAGAAGATGAACAAACTGATGCTGGAGCTGACCGGACATACAATTCTGAACGCAAAGACGGCATGGGAGGAGCTAACAAACTTTGCTAATAACGGCAAGGCGGAAAAGCTAACCCAATCCTGGCTGCCAAAAGATATGAACAATGAAAATGAAAGCACCCACCAACAGTTGTTCTTCCGCTTCTCCGACAACTCGGTCTGGCGTTTTGAGCTGAGGTTTCTTGATTCCAATACCGTTCAGGTTGAGGCGGCGGAAATTACAGAACTCTACCGGCTCAGCGAGGAACTGTACGAGAACACTATCCGGCTGCAGGAGATTCAAAAGCGGCAGAAAGCCTTGCTGGACAGTATCGTGGAAATCAATTTGAATAAAGAGATTCTTGCCGCGAAAATGCATATCCATGATGAGCTGGGGCATTGTTTGCTGGCCACCACTAAGGCGATTACGGAAGACCGTCTGGCTGAGAACGCTGATGTACTGAGGGAAAATTGGAACAGCGCCATTCATGATTTTTCCAATATCTCTACAGTATGGACGGTGCCCGATTCCTCTCTGCAGTCTGAACTGATGCAGGTTGCGGAGCTGATTGGCTGTAAGGTTACCTTCCTTGGAGAACAGCCCAAAAGCCGCAAGGCATTACAGCTTTTGTATGCCGCCATTCGGGAGGCGCTCACCAATGCGGTACGCCATGCGGACGCCACAGAATTGATGGTAAAAATTGAGCAAGACGAGAAAAACTATCATATAGAGATATCCGACAACGGCGGCGTTACTGTTTCAAAAATTACGGAGGGCAATGGTCTTAGCGCATTGCGGCAACGATTAGAACAAGAAGGAGCTACCCTGAAAGTACTCTGCGACAACAGTGTTTCCCTGCTTGTGGATATTCCCTTTGATTTTGATGAACCCCAGAAAGGAGGACGAAAATGATACAGGTTCTAGTTGTAGAAGATTCCAGGATTACCCGCGATGCCATTGAGAGCCAGATTGCCAAATCAGAAAGATATGTCCTGTACGCCTCCATAGAAAATGCAGCCAATGCAGAAATTGCCTGTCTGCGTGGAAGTGTCGATTTAATCTTGATGGATGTATGTACGGCTGACGAAGAATCCGGCCTGAAAGCTGCGGCAAAGATCAAGCAGTATAATCCAAAAATCAAGATTATTATTATGACCTCCATGCCGGAACATTCCTTTATTCAGAAAGCGAAAGCGTGTGGTTGTAACGGCTTTTGGTATAAGGAATATAGCAACACTGACTTGATGGAGGTTTGCGACAGGGTGATGAACGGCGAATATGTTTATCCCGAGGACACGCCGGTGATTCGCATTGGATACAGTAACAGCAATGAATTTACCACTCGGGAATTTGATATTATTCGGGAGCTGGCGCAAGGCAGAAAATATGAGGAGATTGCGGCGGATCTGGATATTACGCTAAATACAGTCAAGTACCACATCAAGAATATTTTGCAGAAAACGGGCTGCCAGAATACCTTGCAGTTGGTGGCCGAGGTGGTAGAAAAGCGGCTGATTCTGCCAAAATATTAAATTGGGGGAGGATGATATTAATGGTAACATACATGGTTGATGTAGAAAAATGTATTAAACAGATTAATGCAATGAGCAAAACTGATTTTCACCAGAGAATCTTGCGAGGTGTTGCTGCCAGTGAGGAGAACGCATAATCTTACAGTTCGCATAAGAATTTGAACCGTATGATTATCATGTAAATCAACGAAAAACCTTGAATTTCCTATGAAAATGGGATAATTCAAGGTTTTTTTGCGTATTGGGGAATAAATTTTGACTTATCGTAAATTATCGCTATTTATGCATGGAATTGGGTAAAAGTTGGGGAGTGAGTTGGGGAATTTCAATTCCCCAACTGGAGTATGAAACTTTGCCTCATTCTTCTGAAATAAAAGGGCGAAGATTGCTTGTTTTATTTTATTGGGGGATAGCGTAGTTCCCCAACTTTTGGTGTATGATAATATGAGATGTCTTAACATTTTGTAAGTTGTTATGAAAATATTTTTCAATTGATGAAATTAAATATACAGATTATAATAGAGATAGATGAAAACTATTTGTAGTAGAAATGGAGAAAAAATGAAATATAAAATTATTGCTGTTAATAATGATACAACAATTAAAACAATTGTAGCTGAAATATCGGAGGAAGAATATGAAACTATTATGTCTAATATAAAACAACTTCAAATATCTATGTTGAGTAAAGATTATTATGTTGTAGTTAGAGATAATATAAAAGAGTTACTTGCGTTTTTGCCTACAATAAAGATGCAAGATAAGTATTCAATTGATACAATTAATCGATATACATACAATGTATTAGGCACTTTTTATGCATGGATTGAATATTATGAAAGCCATTATAAAAAAATTTTTGAACCCATTAAGAAAAAATATTATGATAAATATTTTGAGTATCGAATGATGTATAATCTTCGGATTTATATGACTCATTGTGAAATGGCGATTACAAAAATAGAGTTTTGGCCTGGAAAATTGGAAATGTATATATATATTGAACCAGAAAATTTGTTACAAAATTCGAGCAGATTGCAAAAAAAGATTATTACAGAGTTGCAGAAAATGCGTGATGATAATGAAAAAATTGATTTATATGAATTAATGTTAGGATTTGAAAAAATATTTACATCTATGCATAAAGAACTTTTAAAAGCATTAGAACCAGAATTACAAAACGTATTAAATGAAATAAATCCATATCTTCAATTTACATCTGAAGGAAAAGCAAAATTATGTTATATATATGAAAAAGAAACGGATAAGAGAGTATATTCATTAACGGCATTTATAGGAGCTTTTATAAATAAAATGTGTAATCCATATTAAATGTACATAGCCGATTGGTTCACTAAGAATCAGTCGGTTTTTCTATGCCCACTTTTATACATAGCCAGTCCCGTAAAAAGGATTGGCTATTAAATTTTTCGAGGAAGGAGGAAACCATATGACCAAGTGTAAAGTAATCGCCCTTGCAAATCAGAAGGGAGGAACCGCAAAGACTACAACTACATTAAATCTTGGAATTGGTCTTGCACATCAGGGGCGAAAAGTATTATTGGTTGATGCTGATCCACAGGGAGATTTAACAACTGCATTGGGTTGGACGAATGCAGACAGTCTTCCGATTACACTGGAAACGCAAATGAAGAAGATATTACAAGACGAACCATTTGTGTATAATGAAGGCATTTTGCATCATAAAGAAGGAGTAGATATTGTTCCGACCAACATTGAGTTATCGGGTATGGAAATATCACTGGTAAATGCCATGAGCAGAGAGCAGACATTAAAGCTGTATCTGGCAAATTTGAAAAAAGATTATGATTATATCCTGATTGATTGTATGCCTAGTCTTGGTATGCTGACAATCAATGCATTAGCTGCCGCAGACAGTGTAATTGTTCCAGTGCAGGCTCATTATCTTCCACTAAAGGGCATGACACAGTTAATGAAAACAATTGGTAAGGTACAAAGACAGCTAAATCCTAATCTGAAGATTGATGGAGTATTGCTGACACTTGCAGATATGCGGACAAAACTTGCAAAGACAACAGAGGATAGCCTTAGAGAGAATTATGGAAAGCATATTCGGATTTTCAAAACGATTATTCCAGTGGCTATCACAGCAGCAGAAAGCAGTGCAGCAGGACAGAGCATTTATGAGTATGACAAGAATGGAACTGTTGCAAAGGCATATGCAGAATTTACGAGGGAGGTGATTCAATGTGGCGAAAAGCAGAGAAATAAACATGAATCTTCCCTCAGCCGATGACCTTTTTACCACTCAGGAAGAAAGGGACCATAAGAATCAGGAATATGTAAAAAATATTTCTCTTTTTGAGATTACTGATTTTCCTAATCACCCATTTAAGGTAAGAATGGATGCTAAGATGGTGGAGACTATCGAAAGTGTTCGTGAACATGGTGTATTGGTTCCTGCTCTTGTCAGAGAGAAGCCAACAGGTGGGTATGAAATGATTTCTGGACACCGTAGAAAAATGGCAAGTGAACTGGCAGGGTTAGAAAATATCCCTTGTATTGTAAGAAATCTCAGTGATGACGAAGCAGTTATTGTCATGGTTGACAGCAATCTTCAAAGGGAAGAAATATTACCATCAGAAAAAGCATTTGCTTACAAAATGAAGTTAGATGTCATGAAAAGACAGGGACAAAGAACTGATTTAACTTCGTCGCCATTGGCGACAAAGTTGAAAGGGAAACGTTCTGATGAATTATTGGGTGAGGAGGTTGGAGAAAGTAAAGACCAAATAAGAAGATATATTCGATTAACCTACTTGATACCGGAAATTCTTGATATGGTCGATAACAAGAAAATTGCCATGCGTCCGGCGGTGGAGCTGTCTTATTTGCCAAAAGAAGAACAGGAGATATTGTACGATACCATGGAATCGGAAGATTGCACTCCAAGTCATGCACAGGCAATCAAAATACGCAAATTTTCCGCAGAAGGCAGATTGAATGAAGATGTGTTACTGTCGATTATGTCAGAAGAAAAGCCAAATCAGGTAGAGCAATGGAAAATTCCGAAGAATCGACTGAAGAAATATTTTCCATCGGGAACTACACAGCAGAAAATGGAAGAAACTATTATCAAAGCACTGGAATTATACCGAAGACGGGAAAAAAGCAGGGAACGATAAGCAATTTGACACCAAGGGAGCAGTCTATCCGTTGGCAGTCAATGAGAAATCAGCATTTTCCTGTTTTCCCCTCCCCACACCCTACCCCTTTGGTTTACCAGCAGATTACCAGCCGAAAAGACAATAAGGAGCCGGGAACATCTTTTCTTTCGGCAGGTCAGAGATTCCCACACCTGCATGACAGCAAGAAGTAAACAGAATAAAGCAATAGCAGGCGTTTCAGACGGACGTCTTTTTTTATTGGATTGAAAAGAAAGGAATTGTAGAAAATGAAGAAGATATGGAAACGAGTGTGTACAGGGATTCTTGCCCTGACCACGATTTTAACTGCATTGCCGATTACATCGGTTCAGGCAGCGGAAACACAGTATTGGACAGAGTCCGCAGAGAGAGTTGGACATGTGGAACATTTGATGAACGACGGAACAATAAAAAGTACTTTCAACGAAGGACATATGAAAGTAGAGGGCGAAACCGCCTACTGTGTAAATATCAACATGAAATTTAAGAATGGCTATAAAACTAGACATGACGCAAGTGCCAGCATGAGTGCAGATCAGATTGAAGATGTGGCATTGTCGCTTGAGTATATGAAACAGTATACAGGCAGTCACAGTAATCTGAGTGCAAATCAGGCATATCTTTTAGAGCAGTGCCTTGTGTGGCAGCGTTTAAGTGAGCATTTGGGTTGGCAGTGTGATAATGTCCGAGCTGTATATTCCGAGATTTCTCAGGATATTCAGAATGAAGTGTATGCTGGAGCGAAAGCATTTGTAAAGGCAAATAAGGGACGCTATAAATGCGGTGGATATATCTATACTGGAGAAGGACAGGACATCGGACAGTTTTGGGCAGAACTGAATGTTGGAAATGCAAAGGTAAAGAAAACAACCGCAAATGAGATTGTCACAAATGGAAATGCGATGTATTCCATTGCGGGAGCAACCTTTGGTATATTCTCAGACCAGAATTGTGGTAATCAGATTGGAACACTTACAACAAACGAAAATGGAGATACAAATGAGGTTGAAGTAACTGCCGGAACTGTTTATATCAAAGAGCTTTCTGCACCGAAGGGATATAAGCTGGATACGACAGTACGCAGTCTGAAAGTTGAAGCCGGAAAAACAGCCGTATTAAATGTTTCAGATGTTCCGAAAGTGACAGAAACATTGGTAGACCTGTTCAAGATTGATATGGAGACAGGAAAAGCAACTGCACAGGGAAATGCAGCACTGGCAGGAGCAGAGTTTACCTGGCATTATTATGACGGACTTTATACAAAAGACAACTTACCGGAGAAAGCAACACGTACCTGGGTTACAAAGACGGTAGCAGAAAAAGACAGTGACGGAACCATTCATTATGTGACAAAACTGGCAGATGCCTACAAAGTATCCGGAGATGCATTTTACACTCAGAATGAAAAAAGCGTATTACCACTTGGAACATTGACTGTTGAAGAAACAAAAGCACCAAACGGATATTTACTGGACGGAGCTTATATGCAGGCAGGAGACAGTACAGAACAGATAAAAGGAATGTATCTGACACAGATCACAGAGGACGGAGAACTTGCAGTTCTTTCCGGAAGCAATCAGTATTCCGTATCTGATCAGGTAATCCGAGGTGGGGTGAAGATTCAGAAACGTGATTTAGAGACAAAAGATACCAAAGCACAGGGAAGTGCCACATTAAAAGATACAGCATTTGCAATTATTTCTCTGAACGAGAATCCGGTTCTGGTAGAAGGAAAACTGTACAAGAAGAATGAGACAGTTAAGATGATTCAGACAGGAATTGACGGAATTGCAACAACGACGGCAGATTTACTTCCGTATGGTAAATACAAAATGGAAGAAACCAAAGCACCGGAAGGTTATCTGACTGACGGGGCAAAAGCGATTGAATTTTCGATTACAGAAAATGGAAAAATCGTGGATTTAACAGACGAAAGTCATTCCATTTACAACCAGATTAAACGTGGAGATCTGGAAGGCGTAAAGATTGGAGCAGGTACACATAAGAGACTTGCGAATGTTCCTTTTAAGATTACGAGTAAAACAACCGGAGAGAGCCATATCGTAGTGACAGATAAAAATGGTCAGTTTTCAACCGCTTCCGATTGGGCGTCTCATAAGAAAAATACAAATGCAGGAAAATCCAGTGAGGACGGTATCTGGTTCGGAACTTCTGAGCCGGACGATAGCAAAGGTGCATTGCTTTATGATACTTATGAGATTGAGGAATTATCTTGTGAATCCAATAAAGGCATGAAGCTGATCCCTGCATTTGAAGTTGTTGTCAGCAGAAATAAAGTGAAAATCGACCTTGGAACACTGACCGATGAGTATGAGAAAGAGATTAGCATTCATACAACCGCAACAGACAAGAAAACGGGCGAAAAGATAATTGTTGCAGGAAAGAAAGTAACGATTGTGGATACAGTTACTCTGGACGGTCTGGAAGAAGGAAGAAAGTACCAGTTAAAAGGCTGGCAGATGCTGAAAGAGGAAAATGCTGAACTGCTCATTGATGGAAAGCGTGTGGAAAGTGATTATACTTTTGTTGCTGACAGCGAGAAAATGAAAGTAGAGATTTCTTATACGTTCGATGCATCAGAACTTGGCGGACAGAATCTGGTTACATTTGAAGAATTATATGACCTGAAGAATCCGGAAGAACCTGTAAAAGTTGCAGAGCATAAGGACATTGACGATGAAGGACAGACGGTCCTGATTACAGAGCGAAAGATTTCGATTCATACCACAGCAACTGATAAGAACGGTAAGAAAGAAATCGAAGCCGGAAAAGATCTGACGATTGTAGATACAGTTACTTTAGATGGATTGGAAATCGGTACAAAGTATAAATTGTCTGGTTGGCAGATGGTTAAGGCAGAAAATGCAAAGCTGATTATTGATGGCAAAGAAGTTACCAATGATTATGAATTTATTGCTGATAAGGAAAACATGGAAGTGCAGGTTGAGTTTACTTTCGACGGCAGCACTCTTGGAGGAAAGCAGCTTGTAACTTTTGAAGAACTGTATGATATGACAAATCCGGAAGAACCGAAAAAGGTAACAGAGCATAAGGATATCAACGATGAAGGACAGACCGTAACCATCAAAGAAGTACCGGAAACACCAACCCCAGAGACACCGGGTACTACTACAAAGACAAGCAATCCTCCAAAAACAGGAGACACCGCAAAAGCAGGATTGTGGCTAGCCATTGCTGCATTGTCTGCAATGGGCGTTGGTGGGGTGGCTATCCATGCAAGAAAAAAGAAGAAAGCACCACTGGCGATTGAAGAAAAGAAAGAAGAAAGCGAGGACGAATAAGGATTACAGGGTGGTGAAATACCACCCTCTTACATAGCGAAACAGGCAAGGAGGACAAAAGAATGGTAGTGAACCAGAAAGCGGTAAAAGTTATCAATAAGATATTTGAAGCAGGAATTACAGAGGAAAAAGATATTTCTGCAATGACCTTGGACGAGATTTTGGAAATTCAAGGGATTACGGTTGCAGAGATTGGAATGATCAATGATTTGCAGAAAGCAATCAAAGCCAATAAAGTGATTACTTTTTTGGGAGGTGGAGCAGTATGAGATATGACGTTATGAATGAGTATTATACGGAAATCCGTTTGTTTGGAAAACCTGCATTATTTAACGATATGCGTTTGGATCAGGAGACAGTTCCGAAAGGGTTATATTTATATGAAGTCAGATATGATGATGAAACGTGGGAACCAGTCCAGATTGCAAAAGGCATTTTAGCGAATCATTTGGGTTCGGTTCTTACACGCGAACGGTTAAAAATACCAGCGAATGGTTATCTTGACCTGGAAGCGAAAACGGACTGGAAATATAAAGATAAGGGGTGCCGGACAGTGCAGGAGTTTTTAGAAAAATATCCAATCAGACAAAAAGAAAGAGAACGATAGGAGGAAGGTACGTGGTAAAGAAATTTGATGTCATTACAAAACTGTATGAGGAAGCAACGCAGGAAGTGACAGAGTCACCGGAAAAGTGGATAGCCTTTCTTCAGTCAGCCAGTAAAAATTACCGATTGCCATTTGATGAACAGCTTTTGATTCATGTGCAGCGTCCAGAAGCAACCGCAGTACTTCCTATGGAAAAATGGAATGAAAAGTTTGGACGGTGGGTAAAACGGGATTCTAAAGGAATTGCTGTATTTGATAAGAGTTCCGATAGATTAAAGTTAAAATATTATTTTGATGTATCCGATACCAGAGAAGGAAAGTATAAGCGTCTGGTGCGTCCGGTCTCTTTGTGGAGTGTGGCAGAAGAACAACAGGAACCAGTAAAAGAAGCCTTGGTAAATACATTTGGCGTGACGGACGGAGACAGAAAAGAGTTTGCGATGGTGATTCTGGAAGCGTCTCTGAATATTGCAGAGGATAACATTGGAGATTATCTTCCGGATATCCTACTTGCGACAAAGGATAGTCCGTTAGAAGAAATTGATGAGTTTAATATCCGGTTGAAAATGAAACAACTGCTTGCAAACAGCATTTCTTATATGCTTTTTTTGCGTTGTGGAATTGAACCGGACATTTATCTGGAGACAAGGGACTTTCAAAATATTCGGGACTTTCATACAAAGGAGTTAGTCAATCTCTTTGGCGTGGCTGCGAGTGATATGTCAGAAATGGCATTAGGAGAAGTTGCGGACACAATACGAAAGTTAAAGATACAGGAACGGAAGCAACGCACATTTGTTGAACAGAAAACAACAGATTATAATGTGGATAACAAACAGGAAATCGCAACAGAAAGGGGACAGGACAATGGCAGCAATCACATACAGCAGACAGGGAGATTATCTCCTGCCGAATCTTACAATTCCAGAGGGCGAGGAAGTTCACCTTGGGAAGTACGCATATCTCCGAAAACAATATCTGATGAAGAATCGGTACGGAATGTATCTGAATCTTCTGACAGCGGGAACATTGAACCAGCATCTGATTCAGACGGAGGAAGAAGCACAGAACAGAATGGAGACACTTATTCAGCAGATGGCAGAGAACGAGGGCGTGACAGAAGAACTGAAAGCCAGAGATCAGATGGAGTGGATCGGGAGAATGAACAATATCCGGCAGAGAGCGCAGGAAATCGTGAGGAACGAAATCCTGGAGAATTAGAAGAAAATAATAGGAGTAGTGACATACTTCCAAGTGAGGAAGAACAACTTCAAATATTAGAAGAGAAGGCAGAGGAAAAATCCCCTGCTTTTTCTTTTTCACAGGAACTGATTGATGAGGTTCTTCAAGACGGTCCGCATTTTGCAGATGGAAAATACGATATCTATTCTTATCTTAAACAGGAACATAGCACATCAGAAAATGTGAAATTCTTGCAGGGTGCATATGGCATGGGTGGAAGAACATTAAATATAAATGGAATAAAACTTGATGAAAACTATGACAGTAAAGGAATAAAACTACGGAAAGGATATGAAGTAGATTCACCAGAAATTTTACTGAAATGGAACGTAGTCGTAAAAAGAGTTGGAGAACTTATTGCTGTTGGAAGGTATCTTTCAGAGCAGGAACAGAAAGAATTTCCAGAGTATGAAAAAAGAAAAATTGCCAGAGGAAGACCTTTGCAGGAAGAATCTGAGCTACAATTAATATCAGACAGAGCTGTAACAGAATCGGAAAACGAATCGGCAGATTATGACATTTCTGAGGATACTGTTGTTACGATAGGAATGAAAGATTATGAAGTTGAGTTCCTGTCAGCAGAGAGAGTGGTACTTCGGGATCAGCAATATCCGATTTTTAGCGAAGAACTATCCAGAGAAGAATTTGACCGTAAGATATGTGAGAATCCGGCAAATGACCATTTGAAAATCAAACGGCCATTGCCGGAATTACCAGCCGAAGAAGAAAAAGAGGCACAGCCGACAGATGTTCCATCAGAAGAAACAGAGACAGAGCTGAGTATTCCGGAGCAGAATTATCAGTTTGTGATGAAGATGGCAGGCGAAGTTTTACGGGGAGAAGTGGATTTCAAAACCTTTGAGGCAGGAGCAGGCTTCATGCCCCTTACGATTGAGCAGGTTGGTGACAACTTTATTGTAATCTCTCATTACTATGAGCAGAATGGAGATGCCATGGCAGATCCGGATATGGAATTTGCTTATGATAATGACAGGAAAACGCTTCAGGCAAGAACTTATCAGCAGGACGCATTACAAAGATACGATGAAGTTTATGGCGATGACGGATATAATGAGGAGCTGGAAGAAGAACTGAATCTATTTGCACATGAGTGGTTCCAGACAATCGAGAAACAAGGATATGTTCCGGTACAGGAAGCAGCGGAATTGGAAGCAGGCGAATTACCAGCCGAAGAAGAAAATACTTTGGAATTAGCCCCTTCCTGGGAACAGGGCGAACCTGCAAAGAAAGCGCAGAGCTACGATTTGTATCCGGAAGTTTCCGGGCAGAACAGACATCAGTATCAGATTATGGAGGAAGTGCCGGAGTATGGCTCAGCCAAAGAAAAGTTCAGGGCAAATATTGCAGCGATTCAACTTCTGAAGAAATGTGAAAACGAACATCGTTATGCAACACCGGAAGAACAGGAAATACTGGCAAAATATGTTGGTTGGGGCGGTCTTTCAGATGCATTTGATCCAAAGAAATCCGCATGGGCAGCCGAGTATCTGGAATTGCAGACTGTATTAAGTGAAGAAGAATACGAATCTGCAAGAGAATCAACGCTGACAGCGTTCTATACTCCGCCGATTGTAATCAAGAGTATGTATCAGGCACTGGAAAACATGGGACTAAAGAGTGGAAATATTCTGGAACCAAGTTGTGGTGTCGGTAACTTTATCGGTATGAAACCAGAATCTCTTTCGGACTGTAAGATGTATGGTGTGGAATTGGATTCTGTTTCAGGAAGAATTGCTGCACAACTTTATCAGAAATCCAAGATAGCGGTTGAGGGTTATGAGAAAGTAAATCTTCCAGACAGTTTTTTCGATGTTGCAATCGGCAATGTACCGTTTGGGGAGTTTAAAGTATTTGACAGCAGATATGACAGGTACAATTTCTTCATTCACGATTATTTCTTTGCGAAAACATTGGACAAGGTAAGACCGGGCGGTGTGATTGCATTTATTACTTCATCAGGAACCATGGATAAGAAGAATCCATATGTCAGAAGATACCTGGCACAGAGAGCAGAGCTGATCGGTGCAATCCGTCTGCCGAATGATACCTTTACCAAAAACGCAGGAACGAAAGTAACATCGGATATTTTATTCCTTCAGAAGCGTGACCATATGACACTGGAGGAACCGGACTGGGTATATCTGGATTATGATGACAACGGCATTGAACAGAACCGCTATTATGTACAGCACCCGGAAATGATACTGGGAGAAATGGTTATGGAATCCGGTCCGTATGGCATGAGAAGTACTTGCAGACCGTATGAGGGCAGAGAACTGTCAGAACTTCTTTCAGTTGCAGTTGAAGCGTTAAAGGGTACGATTGAAGAAGTAGAAATGGAAGAACTGGTGGAGGAAGAAGACCATACGATTCCTGCAGATCCATCGGTGAGCAATTATTCTTACACATTGGTAGATGGAAAGATTTACTATCGGGAAAACAGTCGTATGAAGCCGGTAACACTTCCGGTGACTGGAGTAAATCGTGTGAAAGGTATGATTGCAATCCGGGATTGTGCAAGAGAACTGATCCGGTATCAGACAGAAGGATATTCTGATGCAGTAATCGAAGGACAACAGAAGGAATTAAACCGTCTGTATGATCTCTTCCGCAGTAAATACGGACTGTTAAATGATCGTGCCAATATGCGTGTATTTGCAGACGATAATAGTTATCCATTGCTGAGTTCACTGGAGATTCTTGCAGAAGACGGAACACTGGAACGGAAAGCGGATATGTTTTCTAAGCGGACAATCAAAGCACATAAGGTAGTGAACAGTGTGGATACTGCCAGTGAAGCATTGTCAATTTCTCTTGCAGAAAAAGCAAAAGTGGATATGCCTTTCATGGCGAAACTGACCGGGAAAACAGAAGAAGAACTGGAACAGGAGTTGTCCGGCGTTGTTTTTCGTTTACCGGAAAGTGATACAGAGAATCCAAAGTATGTTTCCGAAGACGAATATTTGTCAGGGAATGTAAGAGAGAAGTTGAAAGTGGCAGAACTTGCGGCACAGGCAGATGTAAGGTATCAGGTCAATGTAACTGCTTTGCAAAAAGTACAGCCAAAGGATTTAAGTGCTTCAGAAATCAATATCCGACTGGGGACAACGTGGCTTCCGGAGAGTGATGTTGAAGATTTTATGTTCCAGTTATTGAATACGCCCAATTATATGCAGTGGAAAATAAAAGTACATTTTTCTAAATATACGGGAGAATGGCAGGTAGAGGGAAGAAGTCTGGATAAGGGGAATGTAAAGGCAAACAATACCTATGGAACAACAAGAGTCAGTGCGTATCGGATTATTGAAGATACCTTGAATCTAAGAGACGTTCGGATTTACGATTATGTGGAGGACGATGACAGAAAGAAAAAAGCTGTTCTAAATAAGAAAGAAACTGCCATAGCACAGGGAAAACAAGATCTGATCAAGCAGGCATTTCAGGATTGGATTTGGAAAGAACCGGAGCGCAGGCAGAGACTTACTGATTATTACAATGAAAATTTCAATGCAATCCGACCAAGGGAATATGATGGAAGTCATCTGAACTTTTATGGAATGAATCCGGAAATCCGGCTACGGGAACATCAGAAAAATGGTGTTGCAAGAATCCTGTACGGCGGGAACACGCTGCTTGCCTATGTAGTTGGAGCAGGAAAGACGTATACGATGGTTGCGGCTGCAATGGAGAGTAAACGACTGGGACTTTGTCACAAGTCCATGGTTGTTGTACCGAACCACATCATTGAACAGTTTGCAGCCGAGTGGTTACAGCTTTATCCGGCAGCAAATTTACTGGTGGCAACCAAGAAAGACTTTGAAACCAAAAACCGAAAAAGATTCTGTGCCAGAATTGCTACCAGTGATATAGATGCGGTAATTATCGGGCATAGTCAGTTTGAACGTATTCCATTGAGCATTGAACGTCAGCAAAGGACAATCCGCAGTCAGATTGAGGAACTTGTGCAGGGAATTACAGAGGAAAAAGCAAGGAATGGAAACAAATTTACAATCAAGCAGTTGGAAAAGACGAAGAAGTCATTGCTTGTGCGACTGGAAAAACTGAATGACCAGAGTAAAAAAGACCAGGTGATCAACTTTGAAGAATTGGGAATTGACCGCTTATTTGTTGATGAAGCGGATGGATACAAGAATTTGTATCTATATACGAAAATGAGAAATGTAGCAGGCATTGCCCAGACAGAAGCGTTGAAGTCCTCTGATATGTTTATGAAATGCCAGTACCTTGACGAACTGACTGGAGGAAAAGGTGTGGTATTCGCTACAGGAACACCAGTCAGCAACAGTGTGGTGGAACTATATACCATGCAGAGATACTTGCAGCATCATACATTGGTGGAGCATAACCTACAGCATTTTGACGCATGGGCATCAACTTTCGGAGAAACAGTGACAGCAATCGAGCTTGCCCCGGAAGGGACAGGCTACCGTCTAAAAACGAGATTCGCAAAGTTTTATAATCTTCCGGAGCTTATGCAGATGTTTCGGGAGGTGGCAGATATTCAGACTGCTGACATGTTGAATCTTCCAGTACCGGAAGTAGAGTACCGGGTTGTATCTGTAAAACCAAGTGAAATGCAGCGTGACATGGTTGCAGAACTGGGAGAACGTGCGGAGCGTGTAAGGGATGGAATGGTCAATGCCACTGAAGATAACATGCTGCTGATTACCAATGACGGAAGAAAACTGGCTCTGGATCAGCGAATGATGAATGAATTGTTACCGGATTATCCAGAGAGTAAAGTCAATGCGTGTGTAGAGGAAGTCTATAACTTCTGGGAGCAGGGGCAGGAAAAGAGATTGACGCAGTTGGTATTTTGTGATTTATCTACCCCGAAAACAGATGGAAGTTTCAGTGTTTATAACGATGTAAGGGATAAGTTGATTGCCAAAGGGATTCCGCCGGAGGAGATTGCATTTATTCATGATGCTAATACCGAAGTACGAAAAAAAGAATTATTTTCAAAAGTAAGAAGAGGTGCTGTCCGTATTTTAATGGGCAGCACTTTTAAAATGGGAGCCGGTACGAATGTGCAGGATTTGATTATTGCAAGCCATGACCTGGACTGTCCATGGCGTCCGAGAGACTTGGAGCAGAGAGCAGGACGAACCGTCCGGCAGGGAAACAAAAATCCGAAAGTAGATATTGTCCGTTACGTTACAGAAGGAACTTTCGATGCTTATCTATATCAGATTATAGAGAATAAGCAGAAATTCATCTCTCAAATCATGACCAGTAAAAGTCCGGCAAGGTCAGTGGAGGATATTGATGAAGTGGCACTGTCTTATGCAGAAATCAAAGCCTTAGCAGTTGGAAATCCGTATATAAAAGAGAAGATGGATTTGGATATTCAGGTATCAAAGCTTCAGTTATTGAAACAGAGTTTTCTCAGCCAGAAGTATGAAATGGAAGATAAAGCAGTGCGATATTTCCCAAATGAAATCAAACAGTGCGAACAACGGATTGCGGATTACGAATCAGATATTGCATTGGCAAAGGAAAATACGCCGCCAGACCGGGAGACCTTTCCGGCGATGCAGATTCATGATGTTGTATATACAGAAAAGAAAGAGGCAGGACAGGCAATCATAGAAGCCTGTAAAGCAATGAAGTCAGCAGAAGCGGTGCTGCTTGGAAGGTATCGTGGCTTCCCAATGAAACTATCTTATGATTCTTTTCAAAAGGTATTTATCATTTCCATGTATGGAAAACAAGTATATCATGTACCGCTTGGTTCAGATATTCATGGTAATATTACCCGTCTGGATAATAAGATTCAGGAACTGCCTGACAAGATGTTACGGTGGCAGGACGAGTTAGAAAACCTCAAGGTACAGTTGGAAAATGCCAAAGAGGAAGCACAGAAAGAGTTTCCACAGGAAGAAGAACTGGCAGAAAAGGTAGCAAGGCTTGGAGAATTAAACGTACTTCTGGATATGGATAAGAAAGACCAGGTGCTGTTGGACGATGGAGAAGGAGTGGAGATAGAACCGGAACAAAAGAAAAAAGAGCGTGAGCGGTAAAAGGGATTCAGTCTGCCAGAGAGTTTCTGGCAGATTGAATGTGAAAATCGCACAGTCGTTTTCTCCTGAGAAACTTGTTATAGTTAGCAAAAAAGAACAGGAGGAAGTAGAGCATGAAATCATTATTTTCAGAAAACGATATTGTTTTACCTGAGTGGTTGGGAATTCTATTGGAAAAAGTAGACAGAGATACGGTTCAGGAATTACTTGCAGAACACGAGGAATATCAGACTTTCTGCGCAAAGAGAAAAGAATTGCTGAACCAGTATCCAGTTATAGAAAAATTATTAGATGATAACGGTGAAGTTAGAATATCAGAGCAGGAACATCAGGCAGTATTGGAGTATTTGCAAGTCAGAGATAAAATAGAGAACAAAGAACGCTTGTACCATTATTTGTACGGACATATCCATTGTTATGAATATATGAAAAAGATTGGAGTGATAAAACATGAAAATCAGTGATTTTGATATTTATCACTTACCGCCTTTAATGGGAATGTTTGTAGATTATCTTGAAAATGAATGTGAAAGATTGCTGCAGGAATCGCCACAATTTATTGAGTTGCAGAGAGAAGACCATGCATTACTGGATGAATATCCATTCTTAAATATGATTACCGACAGCAATGGGGTCACGAAAGCATTGGATTTGAATTATGCAGAGACAGAAGCTTTGGCGAAATTTTGTTTAGTGGAAGACGATATAAACTGTTGGAAACGGTTGCAGATGTATTTATTAGGGATTGCACATGCGATGGAGATTATTGAGTTATTGAAGTTGGATTAGTAAAAACATGGAGCTTGTATAGGAGAAGAAACTATGTTAATCTGTTATAAACAAACGGAAGAAAAGGAAGATACGGAAAAAGAAAGAGGTGATACTATGGCAGAGAATACTACAAAAGAATTAGATTTTGACCGGAAGCATGAAGAAGATTTACAGCGTCTGAGGGGACTGAGATTGTTGGACGATGATTTCATGCAAAAAGTATTTGAGGATAAAGCGTGTACAGAATTTTTGCTTCAAATTATTTTAAACAGGACAGATTTGAAAGTATTGCGAGTGAACGGACAGCAGGATATTAAGAATTTGCAGGGACGTTCGGTAAGACTGGACATCTTGGCTGTTGATGCGAATAACAGAGTGTACAATATCGAGATACAAAGAAGTGATAAGGGTGCCGGAGTGAAAAGAGCAAGATATAACAGCAGCCTTATCGACGCAAATGTGACAGAGCCTGGTGAAAAATATGAAAATTTGTGTGAATCCTATGTTATTTTTATTACAGAAAATGATATAATGAAAGCGGGATTACCAATCTATCATATTGACAGAACGGTAAAAGAAACAGGCGAATTATTTGGCGATGAATCACATATTATATATGTGAACTCACAAATTAAAGACGAATCCGCATTAGGAATGTTGATGCATGATTTTTCCTGTACCGATGCCAAGGATATGAAATATAAAATCTTGGCAGATCGAGTCCGATATTTCAAAGAAGATGAGAAAGGAGTTGCGACTATGTGCAAAGCGATGGAAGAAATGCGAAAAGAAGAATTGATAGAAGTAGCAGAGCGTTTGTTGAAATTAAAAAAATTGTCATATGAAGAAATTGCAGAAATAGCAAAACTGACAGTAGAAGAAGTCAAAGCTCTGGACGAGAAAGAAATTGCTTAGCATGAAAATGCTACATAACCGGGTGGTTTCCTAAAAGGGAAATTACCCGGTTATTTTTATGTCCGGATATGAAAAATATCAATTCAGGGCAGGAAAGGAGAGGAGCTTATGCCATATATACCACCTCAGGTTGTGCAGGAAGTAAAGCGAATGGACTTGCTGACTTATCTGAAAAATTATGAACCATATGAGTTGGTTCATTTTTCCGGTAACACTTATACTACCAGAACGCATGACAGTCTGAAGATATCTAATGGTAAATGGATGTGGTGGAGCCAGAGAACTGGTGGCAGGTCAGCACTGGATTATTTAATCAAAGTAAGAGGATACAGCTTTTTAGAGGCGGTTGAATTGCTTGCGGAGCGGGCGAATATTCAACCGCCTCTTTCTGTATCAGAACAGCTTCCAGTGGAAAAACATCTGCTGTTACCAAAAGAAAATCGGTATCACACAAATGTATTCAGTTATCTTACCGGACGGGGAATTGATAAAGAAATTATTCGATTCTGCATAGAAACTGGAAGAATTTATGAGAGTGCGTATCATCATAATGCCGTTTTTGTTGGCATGGATCAGCAGGGAGAACCGAAATATGCAGCACTTCGTGGAATCAATACGGATTTTATCGGAGAAGCAAATGGAAGTGACAAGAACTATTCTTTTTCAATTCCGGCAGGGAAAATGAGTGATCAGGTTCATGTATTTGAATCTGCGATTGACCTGTTATCTTATGCAACGATGCAGAAACTGGACGGGAAAGAGTGGCAGACGGAGCATTTATTGTCGTTGGCGGGGGTATATCAGCCTGCAAAAGAGATTGAAAAAAGCAAAATTCCGGCAGCGTTGGCACAATTTCTAAAGGAACATACAGACGTGAAAGAAATTGTATTGCATCTGGATAATGATCGCACCGGAAGACTTGCAACAAAAGCAATCCAGACGGTTGCACCCGAAAAATATCATGTAAAAGATCAACCACCAGCTAAAGGAAAAGACTGTAATGATATGTTATGTCTGAGATTAAATCTTGGATTAACAAGGCGGGAAAAGTCAAAAAATCAGAAAAGCAGCCGCTTATGGGAACGGTGAGCAGGAAGAAAGGAGACGGAATTACATGAAAATAGTGAAGTATGAGCTGTCACTGGTTCATAAAAAAGAGTTGATTTTAACGATGGAAGATGATGTGGACAGTGAAGATCTGTTGAAGATTTTTCTGGAAACACAGGTGAAAGAAGAAAAAGAACAGGACGGATTGCTTGGAATTATTGCTGAAAAGGTATCAGAAGAAAGCTGTACGGAGCAGTGTGAAAGCTGTCAAAAGTATTGTCCGGCGAGTGAAGAATGTATGGCAACTGATGAAAATGTACGCTGCACAGAGTGCGAATATTTGTGTAAAACCTGTGGGCGATGTGAACTGAAAGAGGAAAAAGACTTCGGACATGATTGTGGTCAGGAGTGTAAAGAGTGTGGATTTGCTTGTACAAAATGTGGTTGCTGTACAAATCCAATGTTGGAATTGCAGCCAGGAAAGCATTTGTTTTTCGGACGGTAAATTCTCTGATACCCGGAACAGCGAGACGGGTGCAGAGGAATACACAATACTAGCAAGCAACGCCTTTGGATTGCCATACAGGTTTTCCCTGTCTGTCAGTCCTACAGCAGCTTGTCAGGGAGAATCCCTGAAACCCTTACACAATAGTTAAAATATGGAGAAACAGGAGACATGAAGAAAATGATTTTATTTGTTGCAGGAATATTTATCGGAAGTACAGTCGGTGTAATTGCAATGTGCATTTTACAGGTGAACAGAAAGTAAGTGGAGGAAACAGAAAATGGAAACTGTTGATATTACAATCAGAAACAAGAAAAAAGAAGTAAAACGATACGAAACGTATTTAAAGAAGTTGGGCAAAAAGAAAGGGGAACAGAAGAAATGATAGCGGAAAAAGTATTTGCGGAAGGCGTGGCAAAGGATATTCGCAATTATCTTCCACCAGAATATGAAAATGCGGATTTTCAGGTCGTGCAGAAAAATAAAAATAATGGAGTTCAGTTAATAGGGGTACAGGTAAATCTCCCAGGTAAAGATTTAAGTCCGATTATTTATGTGGAACAATTCTTTGATGAAATCCGACAAGGGGAACCTGTTGAGCGTGTAATGAACAGGATTGCAAGTTGTATAGAGAAATCGAGCAGGGCTCCATTTATGAATAGCGGGATTGATCTGACAAACTATGATTCGTTAAAAGAGCATCTGGCAATTAAACTTGTGAACACACAGGCAAATCGAAAGATGCTGCAGGAAATGCCCCATGAAAATATTGAAGATTTATCTGCTATCTGCTATGTGGATTTTCCAGTAGATTCAGGAGAAGGAAAAGCAACCTTGGAGGTAAGAAATCAACATCTCAGCATTTGGAATATTGATGCAAAAAAAATATTTCAACAGGCAAGATCAAATACACAGCCTGTAAATACTCCGATTCTCCAGTCAATGAATGAAATAATGTTGAGTATTTTTAATGAAGAAGGACACTCAACAAACCTTTTAAATGAAAGTGTTGAATTTGGACTTCGTTCACATGATATGTTGTATGCACTTACGAATGCAGAAAAGCAATATGGGGCATCTATGATCACGCAGCCAGAAGTTTTAAATAAATTGGAACAACTTTTTCCAGAAGGATTTTATGTTTTACCGTCATCGGTGCATGAAGTTCTGATCGTTCCGGATAATGGAGAGATGGAACCGAAAATGCTTGGTGAAATGGTACGAGAAGTAAATAAAAATGAAGTGGAACGACAGGAGGTTCTCTCAGACAGAGTTTACAGATACGATAAAGAAAAACATCAGATTCGCCAGGAACCAGATTCTATACAGAAAGCAAAGGAGATGGAGCGTTGAGAAAACGTAATGTAGCAATTCTTTTTCGGTTGAACAAAAAGGAAGCCGAGGCATTGGATAAGAAAGTAAAGAAAAGCGGACTGAACCGAGAAGCGTACCTGAGACAGTTAATCTCCGGTGTTGTTCCCAAAGATGCACCGCCGCCAGATTATTATTCTATGATGCGGGAACTTCACAAAATTGGAAATAACTTAAATCAGATTGCACAGAAAGCACATGTGTTAAATGTGGTAGATGTGCAGCGATACGATCAGGAAGTGCAGAAGTTCAATGAAGCAGTCCGTAAGATTACAGAAGCAGTAATACTTCCGGAGAAAAACGAATCATGGCAGTGACATCAATCTGGAGTATCAAAGGTTGGATAGGAAAAGTAATTAAGTATGCGGAGAACCCGGACAAGACGAAAGAGAACAATGAAGGGCAGATATCTGAGAATCAATCACAATCCACACAGGGATTAGAGGATGTAATTACCTATGCGGTGAATACTGAAAAGACCAGACGGGGACAATCTGAATCTATGGAAAGGGAACTTGTCGGAGAATCGGAAGAACTGATGGAACAGTATGTATCTGGAGTTAATTGTGCACCGACAACCGCCAGAGAAGAAATGATCGCAGTCAAAAAGCGTTTTGGAAAAGAGGACGGAATTGTTGCATTTCATGGATACCAGTCTTTTGCACCGGGAGAATGTAATCCGGCAATGGCACATGAGATCGGAAAGAAGCTGGCAGAAGAATTGTGGGGCAGTCAGTATCAGGTATTGATTGCAACCCATTTGGATAAGGCAAATCATCTGCACAATCATTTTGTGGTGAACTCAGTTTCATTCCTTGACGGAAAAAGATACCACAGGACAAATCAGGATTATCGTGATATGCGAATGGTGTCGGACCGTTTATGTAAAGAATATCAGCTATCGGTTGTGCAACAGCCAGAACAGGGAAAAGGAAAACATTATGTCGAGTGGCAGGCAGAACAGGAAGGAAAGCCGAGTTATCACAGCATGGTAAAAGCAGATGTTGATGAAGCAATCCGAAAAGCGAGGACTGAAAAACAGTTCTTTTTTTATTTGCGGGAAAAAGGATATTCTTTTAAGTTTGGAAAAGACATTACCATTCGTCCAGAAGGGCGGGAGCGTGGTCTGAAGTTAAAGCGTAACTTTGGAGAGAATTATTCACTGGAAGCGATCCGGGTTCGGATTTTGGAAGAAAATGAATTACCTGCCGAGAAGAAACTTTCGGTTCGTAAGACTTACCGGATTCGGGTATCCGGCAACTTCAAGCAGACAAGAAAGATCGGAGGACTTCGGGGATTGTATCTGCATTACTGTTATCTTTTAGGAATCCTACCGAAGAACCGCCCGTCAATGTCTGCCAAACAAATTCATGTATTGTTCCGAGAGGATTTATTAAAACTGAATACCATTTCCAAAGAGACAAAGCTGCTCTGCCACTATCACATTGATACTGCGGAGCAGCTTTTTTCGTTGAAAGACCGTTTGCAGAAACAAATGGAGCAGTGTGTGGAGGAGCGGAAACACTTGCGTTATAAGATTCGGGCAAACAGACCGGAAGAAGAAATACAGGAGCTGAAAGAACAGATCAAAGGTCTGACAGAAGAAATTGGAACGCTCAGAAGGGAGGTGGTGGTTTGCGATGGGATTGCCGCACGTTCCAAGGTGATTGAAGAAAAATTTAAGATGGTGCGGGAAGAAAAAGAGAAGAAGGAGGAACAAAGCCATGAACACATCAGGCGAAGCCGCTGACCAGGTGGTACGAATGTCTCTGGAAGTCGGTGAAGCTGCATTGAAAATCAGCGGTACAGGTGCGAAGCATCTGGCAGTGATGTTGTATGCAGTCTTAAAAGAGAAGAAAAAGACAAAAGGCAGGGCAAGACTTGAGACACTGGTCAAATCGGGTAGACCACTGACGGTGTTTTCAGTGAAAGAAAGTGACCTGAAGCAGTTTGTGCAGGAAGCAAAACGATATGGCGTGTTGTATTGTGCAGTCCGAAATCCTAAAGGAAGCAGTGACGGACTGGTAGATGTGATTGTAAAGGAAGAAGATGCACCAAGAATCAACCGTATCGTAGACAGATTCCAGTTCGCATCTGTTACAGAAGCGGCGAAGATTAAGACGGAAATTGAACGGACACGTGCAGAAAAAGCGAAAGCCGGAAAATCGGAGAAGCAGGAAAAGAAACCGGAAAAGGTACAGATTCAGCAGGAAAAACAGGGACAGGCGGAGCCGGAGAAAGATTATCCACAGAAATCCAAGGAGGATCAGCTTATGGACGAGCTGTTTGGAGAGCCGGTGAAGAAAGAGGGGAAAGAGCAAAACCCCTCTTTGGCAAAGACAACCAAATCCCGTCTGTCCGAGCCTACCTCAAAGAAGCAAGAGAAAACCGCAGAGGGTACTTCTAAGTTATACGCTCCGGAAAAACCAGAGAAACCATCGGTCAGAAAGGAACTCCGGGAGATACAGAATGCAAGGAAGAAAGAAGCGGAGCGGCGTGAGCATAGAAATGATCCGGTGAGAAATCAGGGCAATAAAGACCGGAATCAGATTCGCCACCAACAGCCACAACAGAAACGAAAACCAAGAAAAGGGAAAGAGAGGTAAATTTTATGGATAACAGTTTTGATTCTTTATTAAATGTATCTGCCGTACCACAGGACGATAAGGTGCAGGCATTTATCGCAGAGAGCAAGAATAATCGGAACCGTTGCTATGAGTTATCAGAACAGGTAACCGCACAGGTAGCGACAGATGGTCAAATGCTTCAGAAATATTTGGATGTACAGAGTACCTTTGACCGCTATACAGCCAATAATGCACTTCTGATTCTGGCACAAAGACCAGATGCTCAGAAATTAGGTGATTATGGATACTGGAGAAGTCAGGGTACTTATGTGAAACGTGTGGAACGCCAGAGTCCGGTTTTGATTTTGGAGCCTGGAAAGAATTATGAGCGTGAAGACGGTTCGATGGGAACATTTTATAATGCGAAAAAGTTGTATGATATTTCGCAAACAACATTGACAGATAAGCACATTGAAGAAGTTAAGCATGATGAGAGAAGCGTGATTCGTGCATTAGTAAGCAATCCTCCGGCAAATATTGTTGCAGCAGAGCCGGATCAGATGCCTGATGAAAAGGGGGCATACTTTGAACCGGAAGAAAATTGTATTTATGTGAGAAAAGGCATGGATGCACAGGAAATTTTTCAGAGTCTTGTGCCGGAACTGGTATTTGCAGGATATGCAGAAGGCAATCCGCACTATGACCGGAATGAAGATGCATTCCATGCATATTGTGTGTCTTATATGTTGTCTAAAAAGTATGGAATGGATATCAGCCAGTTTGATTTTACCCATGCACCAGAGTTCTTTGAAAATATGGAACCGCAGGAGGTAAGAGGGGAACTTTCCAAAGCGAGAGATGCAGCCAATGCAATTTCCGGAAGAATGGCGAGAGTGTTGGAACAGGATAAAAATCTGAATTATCGCCAGCAGGGAAAGACAGAAGCTGAGCAGAAAGAACCTGAAGCAAAAACAGGAGAACAGAAAGCACAGGAGCATGACCGGGGAGAAGCACGCTAGGAAAATCAGGGAAGGAGAAAACGAAATGAGCAGTGATACGATTACGTTAGAACTGGATAAATATGAAAGCGGTGTGGTGTTCCATTCCCTGAAAGACAAGCGGAATCAGATGCTGAAAGAGGGAAAGGATACGGAGCTTGTCGATGATGTTCTGATGAAAGTCATTGAGAAAATCGAAGTACCGCCGGATAAAGGAAAGAGAGGACGCAGAAGCCATGAAGAACGATGATGAGCAGAGTGGTCTGATACTGGCGTTGCTTGGAATTATCCCGGTTATCTGGTTTGCGTTACTTGTCGCACCTTATCTTTCGTCTGGTCTTATGGGGATTCTGGAAGGGGTCCCGGAAGCAATGAATCATCCGTTTTCGATTCAGTTATGTGGGGACAGTGTAAAAACTGTCCTTATTTTTTTTATGTCTTACGGCATGGGAATCGGGATTTATCTTTCTACTAGGAAACATTACCGACGAGGTGAAGAACATGGTTCTGCAAAATGGGGAAATGTGAAGAAAATAAATCGCAGATACAAGGAGAAGCGGTTTACAAAAAATAAGTTGCTGACCATGCATGTGCAGATCAGTTATAACATGAGGAAACATTTGCGAAATGTATTGACGGTTGTAATTGGCGGTTCTGGTTCCGGAAAGACCAGATTTTTTGCAAAGCCGAATCTGATGCAGGCGAATACTTCTTTTGTGGTTTTAGATCCAAAAGGAGAAAATCTAAGAGATACCGGGTATCTTCTGGAAGAAAAAGGTTATGAAGTAAGAGTGCTTGACCTGATAAATATGGAAAAGAGCCATTGCTATAACCCGTTTGTATATCTGAAGGACGATAACGATGTGCAGAGATTGGTAACGAACCTGTTCAAAGCGACTACACCAAAAGGCAGTCAGTCTAACGATCCATTTTGGGATACCGCAGCTTCTATGCTGTTGTTGGCACTGGTTTTCTTTCTGAAATATGAAGCACCGGAAGAAGAACAGAATTTCCCGATGGTAATGGAAATGTTACGTGCCGGAGAAGTCAGAGAGGACGATGACCAGTACCAGTCACCGCTTGATGAATTGTTTGAACGGTTGGAAATGAAGAACCCGGAACATATTGCAGTAAAGTATTACAAAGATTATCACTCTGGTAGTGCAAAGACATTAAAGTCCATTCAGATTACACTTGCAGCAAGACTTGAGAAATTTAACTTATCCAGTCTGGCAGCACTGACTGCAACAGATGATTTAGATCTGCCATCACTGGGAGAGCGGAAAGTGGCTTTATTTGCGTTAATCCCGGACAACGACACCAGTTATAACTTTCTGGTGTCAATATTGTATACCCAGTTATTTCAGCAGTTGTTCTATCTGGCAGACCATAAATATGGCGGGAGACTTCCGATTCATGTGCATTTCCTCATGGACGAATTTGCAAATGTTTCACTGCCGGATGACTTCGATAAGATTCTGTCCGTTATGCGTTCCAGAGAAGTGTCAGTCAGTATTATTTTGCAGAATCTAGCACAGTTAAAAGCACTGTTTGAAAAGCAATGGGAAAGCATTATGGGAAACTGTGACGAATTTTTATATTTAGGTGGCAACGAGCAGGGGACGCATAAATATGTCAGCGAACTTCTGGGAAAGGCAACGATTGACACGAACACCTATGGAAAGTCAACGGGACATTCCGGGAATTATTCCACCAATTATCAGAATACAGGGAGGGAGCTGATGACACCCGATGAAGTTCGCATGTTGGATAACCGATATGCGATTCTTTTTATTCGTGGAGAAAGACCAATTTTAGACGAGAAGTTCGATATTTTAAAACACCCCAATGTGGGACTTACAACTGACGGGAATGGAAAGCCGTATCTGCATGGAGCAGTTGACCGGGCAGTGGCAAGTATCTTACTGGGAGACAGTCTGGAGGACGAGTTTGCTGATGATTCACTAGAAAGTGAAGGATACGAATTATTATCTGATGAAGATTTGGAAGAAATTATCCAGAAATATGAGTAAATCCAAGAAAAATATATAGGAGGCTATCAAAAAATGAAGTTAGATATGCGAAAAAAGCAGGAGAAGAAAGAAAGCACAAAAGTAACGAAGAAGCTGCCAATGACAGCAAAAATGAAACGTGCCATGGCAGTGTATATTGTCATGGTATTGATTATGACAGCAGGAGCAAGTACTGTATTTGCGGCAGACGATCCACTGACCGTAATCAATAATCTGTCCACATTTATCTTTGGACTGATTCGTGCTATCGGAATGATTTTACTGGGATTTGGAATTGTGCAGGTTGGTTTATCACTGAAATCTCACGATCCAAGTCAACGAGCCAATGGATTCTTAACATTAGCAGGTGGTGTCATTATTACATTTGCAAAAGAAATCTTGAATTTGATTACGGGTTAAGAAGAATAGAAAAATAAAAGAAATGGGACGGTGCAGGCTCACATGGAGCCGCACCGTTCCGACTAAGACAGGAGGTGTTTAGAACGTGTCAGATAACTGGGTAGTACAGAACTTGCAAAATGCTTTGGACACCTGGAACAGTAAACTTGCGGAAATCTGGCAGATACTCACACAGTCGCCGGAGACCTTTAAGGGTGGCGGTATCTGGCAGGTGATTGTGCAGATCCATGGAGCATTGCAGGCAATCGGCTATGCTTTGTTAGTGCTTTTCTTTGTAGTCGGAGTGGTCAAGACTTGTGGCAGTTTCACAGAGGTAAAAAGACCGGAACACGCATTGAAAATTTTTATACGCTTTGCGATTGCAAAAGGCGTAGTCACGTATGGATTGGAATTGATGATGGCACTTTTTAATATTGTACAGGGAGTAACGAGTACGATTATGAAGACAGCAGGATTTGGAAGTACGGAAGATACAGTATTACCGGACGAGATTATAAAGGCAGTAGAAGATTGTGGATTTTTTGAAAGTATCCCACTATGGGCGGTGACACTGATCGGTGGACTGTTCATTACGGTATTGAGCTTCATTATGATTATGAGTGTATATGGAAGATTTTTTCGATTATATCTTTATACAGCCATTGCACCGATTCCGTTATCTTCCTTTGCAGGAGAACCAAGCCAGAATATCGGAAGAAGTTTTTTAAAGTCTTATGCAGCAGTGTGTCTGGAAGGAGCAATCGTGGTGCTTGCCTGCATTATTTTTTCACTATTTGCATCATCACCGCCAGTAGTTGATCCAGATGCAGCAGCAGTGACCATGGTGTGGAGTTATATCGGGGAATTGATTTTTAATATGCTTGTACTGGTCGGGGCAGTGAAAATGTCAGACCGAGTAGTACGGGAAATGATGGGATTATAAAAAACAGAGTATGTTATGAGCCTATTCTACAATGTCTTTGCTGTCATTATATCTCATATTTCCCTGAGAGTCGAAATGAACAGAATCTAAAGGAATCCCTTTCTGTCTGGCACGAGAAATCTGGAATGACATATCGTCTTTCATAGCTTTGTAATATTGATGTTCCTGCCACTTGCGTCGCAGAGCAGAAATCCAACTGAGAACAGAAAAGGCAGTCAGCAGATAGAGGATTGCAAATGCAAGTTTCTCATGGCTTGCTGCCCATGGATTCAGAATCGTGGAAACAGCAAGGAAGTATAACAGTGGTAAGGTCAGATTTAATCTGGCAGCAATCCGAAACAGCAGAGAAATCAGGAATAGAGCAACGGTAACAACAAGTGAAATCATAACAGTGATTGGCATAGGTCAGTCCCCCTTTCATTTACCCAAAGTGTAACAGAACAGGAAAAATATAACAAATGTGCGATTTGGAGGTGTATCGTTTTGGAAGTAAAAATTAACAAGGAAATCAGGGATTACACGGAAGCAATCTTTTTCGGATTGTCCCTAAGACAGTTTATCTTTTCAGGATTAGCCTGCGGGATTGCCGTTGGGCTTTATTTTTTGCTTCACCCATACATGAGTATGGAAACAGTGAGTTGGATTTGTGTACTGGGAGCTGCCCCATGTGTAGTGTTCGGGTTTGTAAAATATCATGGAATGACAGCGGAGCAGTTTATCTGGGCATGGATTAAATCGGAAATCCTGATGCCGAAAAAACTGGTGTTCCGGTCAGAAAATCTTTATTTTGATGCGGTAGAACCAGTCATTAAAAAATATGAGAAAGAAAGTCTGAAGAAGGAGGGACGCAAGAAAAATGATGAAAACGCTGAGTAATATCTTCAAGCAGGATAAAGAAAAATTTGTAATTCCAAGAAGCGTACAGCAGGTAATTCCCATCGAGACCATCTGGTCAGATGGGATTTTTAAAATCGGGAGAAATAAATTTGCACGTACTTATAAATTTACCGATATTAACTATGCAGTGGCGAGCAAAGTTGATAAGGAAACAATGTTCCTGGAATATATGGATTTATTAAATTCGTTCGATTGCGGTGGAACAACAAAAATAACGATCAATAATCGTCGCTTGAATAAAGTGGATTTTGAAAAAGCAATTCTGATTCCGATGCAGGAGGACGGATTGGATTTATACCGGAAAGAGTATAACAACATGCTTTTAGATAAGGCAACCAGTTCCAACAGCATGGTGCAGGAAAAATATGTGACAGTATCCTGCTATAAGAAAACGATCGAAGAAGCGAGAACGTATTTTGCACGAGTGACAACAGAGCTGAACAGCCATTTTGCAAGACTGGGTTCCAAATGTGCAGAGGTAAATGGAGAAGATAAGTTACGGATTCTGCATGATTTTTACCGTACAGGAGAAGAATCTGGTTTCCATTTTGATATTCAGGAGAGTATGAGAAAAGGGCACAGCTTCAAAGATTATATCTGCCCGGATACTTTTGAATTTGAAAAAGATTATTTCCGCATGGGAGAGCGTTACGGAAGGGTACTCTTTCTTCGGGAGTATGCTTCTTACATTAAAGACGATATGATAGCAGAACTGACCGACATGAATCGAAATCTGATGTTGAGCATTGATGTGATTCCGGTCCCGACTGATGAAGCAGTACAGGAAGTGGAAAAACGTCTGCTTGGTGTGGAGACAAATATCACGAACTGGCAGAGACGGCAGAATGCGAATAACAACTTTTCCGCAGTGATTCCTTATGATTTGGAACAGCAGAGAAAAGAAAGTAAAGAGTTCATGGATGATCTGACTACACGTGACCAGCGTATGATGTTCGGTGTACTGACTATGGTGCATACTGCAGAATCGAAAAAGCAGCTTGACGCAGATACGGAAACACTTCTGACAATCGGACGGAAAAAGTTATGCCAGTTTTCGGTTCTGAAATTTCAGCAGATGGACGGACTGAATACAGCACTTCCCATCGGACACCGAAAGATTCCGGCAGTCCGCACACTGACTTCGGAGAGTGTAGCAGTGTTGATGCCATTCCGGGTGCAGGAGATTATGGACGCAGGAGGAATCTATTGCGGTGAAAATGCAATCTCCCATAACTTAATCATGTGTAATAAAGAAAAACTGTTAAATCCAAACTCATTCCTTTTAGGAGTACCGGGAAGTGGAAAATCCTTTAATGCAAAAATGCAGATTGTATTCCTGGCACTGGCAACGCAGGACGATATCCTGATTTGTGATCCAGAGCGAGAGTATGCATCATTAGTTGAAGCAATGGGCGGAGAAGTGGTTCGCATTGCTGCAGGAAGTCGGGACCATATCAATGCAATGGATATGGTAGACGGATATGGAGATGGCGGTGATCCAGTGATTGAGAAGTCACAGTTTATTTTATCTCTGTTTGAGCAATTGGATAAAAAAGGAATCAATGCAAAGGAACGTTCCATTATTGACCGATGTGTAGGAGAAGTTTATGAGGAATATCAGCATGGCGGAGCAGTGCCGACTTTGCGGGTGCTGCGTGAAAAATTTTTAGAACAGGAAGAACCGGAAGCACAGGATTTGGCACTGGTATCAGAATTATTTACCAATGGAAGTCTGGACGCATTTGCACATGAAAGTAATGTTGATGTGAATAACCGTATCATGGTATACGACATTCTGGATTTAGGAAAACAGTTAAAGACTATGGGACTTCTGGTAATCACTGATGCAATGTTGAACCGGGTAACGGAGAACTGGAAACAGGGAAAACGAACCCATATTTTCTTAGACGAGTTTCATGTAGTATTTGAAAATGAGTATTCCGGAGCATTTTTTAACTCTGCATGGCGAAGATTTCGTAAGCGTAATGCATTTCCGACAGCAATTACCCAGAACGTGGAATATCTGTTAGATTCTGTTCTTGCAAGTACGATGATTTCCAACAGTGAGTATATCGTGATGCTTAATCAGGCAGAGCCGGACAGAGCAAAGTTGGCAACACTTCTGAATATCTCCACTGAGCAAATGGGATATATCACAAATGCAGATGCCGGTTGCGGTTTGGTGAAATACGGAAGTTCACTTGTACCGTTCGTCAATAGATTTCCGACCAATACAAGGTTGTATAAACTGATGACCACAAAGCCGGGAGAGGACAGTATCAACCGAGGAAGAATGTAACTTCAATAATCAATTTAAGAGAATGGCACCGGAAATCGTCACAATTTGTGGCGTTTTTTTAGTGCCAGAAAAGGAGAAAAATATGTCAGAAATCAGATTTTCATCAAAGGAACACGAAAGGTTTTTTTATCAGATGTTAGCAAAATGCGGAAAGCACGACAGTTATTACAGTTCATTTTTCTATTGTGTGGGAATTTCTGAAGATACCAGAAATCATGTTGACCGCATGTTTGATTTTAAGGAGCGTTTGATTAAACCGGAAGCACTGCATGAAGGGTGGCAGACAGGCGGTTCGGCACGATTGACGAGACTGGCATTTAACTTGTGGAATGGATATGTGGAGAAAGGAGAAGAAAGTCTGTCTACCCCATACGAGATGTTTGATTGCGGTCATGCACCATATTTTTATGAAGCAATCCGCATAAAGTATCCAGAATACTGCCGGGAACTGCCACAGGTGAATAAAAAAGAAACTAATCATGAACGCTAGATAAAGATTCAAATGGAGGAAAGCGATGGATCGTAAGATAAAAACACGCCAAGTCCATAAGGATATTAAAATATTAGATAAGACAGCTACGGTGACAGACCATGTTAAGCAGTCTTATGTCAGAACAAAAGAAAATGTCATGCAATCGACGGAAAATTCCAGTGATAGAGAGAATAATCCGGTAGGTTATGCAGAAGATGCGGCCAGCGAGTATGCTGACCGCATCTTTCACGATACAGGGTATCAGGTACGCAGACAGGCAGGGAAGATTATTGAACGGAAGAAAGAGAAAGCTTCTGTTTCTTCGGCAGGCGAAGAAACAGTTTACCAGCCGAAAGAACAAATCCGACCAGTACCGCCTTCAGGCGGAGAAAAGGCACAGGATCAGGGAAAAGAACTTGCTGTCAAAAAAATCAAGACCATTGAGCGAGATAAAAGAACCATCAAGACCGGGAGAGCATCGGAACAGGTAGTAAAGAATACTGGAAAAGGTACCATCAAGACTTCTGGGAAAGTGGTCAAGACTGCAGAACAAACAGCAAGGACCAGTATCAAAACATCGGAGCAGACAGCAAATGCTTCTGTCCGGGCAATGCATTATTCCATGAAAAAAGCAGAAAAAGCAGTGCAGGCAGCAAGACAGACAGCACGAGATACCACGATTGCAGTGAAAAAGACAGCAAAAGCGGTAACACATGCGATAAAAGCGTTGATTGAAGCTACAAAAGCATTACTGAGTGCATTGACTGCAGGCGGTTGGATTGCGGTTATGATTTTGATTATCGTCATTTTATTTGGTGGATTTCTATGCATGACAGGTGGGGATAATTCCAGTACGGTTTCTTCGATTAGTGCAGAAGTAGAAGCATACGAACCACTAATCCGTCAGTATGCAAAGCAATATGGCATTGGAGAGTATGTGGAACTAATCAAAGCCATTATGATGCAGGAATCAGGTGGGAGAGGACTTGACCCGATGCAGTGTTCAGAAGGGAGCTTTAATACAAAATACCCCAAACAGCCGAATGGAATCACTGATCCAGAGTATTCGATTTCTTGCGGAGTGCAGGAGATAAAAAGCTGTCTGGAACGTGCAGGAGTAAAAAATCCTCTGGATATGGAAAATATTAAACTGGCATTGCAAAGTTACAACTACGGAAATGGATATTTGGAATGGGCGAAAGCCAGAGGTGGATATACCCTTGCAAATGCAGCAGAATTTTCCGATATGATGGCACAGAGAATGGGGTGGAGCAGTTATGGAGATAAGCAGTATGTGCCGCATGTGCTTCAGTATTATGCATTTGGAAGAATCCCGACAGGCATCGGTAATCAGGCAATCGTTCAGGTAGCAGCATCTCAGGAAGGAAAAGGCGGAACAACCTACTGGAGTTGGTATGGTTTTGGAAGCCGGGTAGAGTGGTGCGCCTGCTTTGTGTCCTGGTGTGCAGACCAGAGCGGTTATATCCAAAGTGGAGTCATTCCGAAATTCTCTCTTTGTTCGGACGGTGTCAGGTGGTTTGAAAGTAAAGGCAGGTTCCGGGACGGAAGTTATACACCGGCGGCAGGAGATATAATTTTCTTTGACTGGGGGAACAATGGAACGATTGATCACGTTGGAATTGTGGAGAGCGTCAGCGGTGGAACAGTGAATACCATTGAAGGCAACAGTGGGGACAAGGTGGCGAGACGAAATTACAGTATCGGAAGCAGTAATATCTATGGATACGGTGTTCCGGCATATTAAGAAAGGGGGGCTTGTCGGGATATTGGTAAGTCCCCTGAAATCTATAATAAGTCTTAAAGGGAAAAATAAAAAAGATACTTCCATATATTGAAAGGTTTGTTAAAATGAGAAGAAAGAATAAATTTAACAGCACAAATGGGAAGGAAAATATATGTTTATATCGAAATTATCAATTGATGGATATCGAAATTGTTGTGAAAAATCTCAAATATCATTTAATAAAGGATTGAATATTTTAGTGGGAGAAAATGCATCTGGAAAGTCTACAATTATTGATGCGTTAAGATTAATTTTAAAAGATCAAGAGCAGTCATATATAACAGAGGATGACTTTTATAAATCCTTTACTCAGGATATAAAAAATAATAATATTCGAATTGATGTTACGTTGGAGAATTTGAATCAAGAAGAAAAAATCACGTTCTTGTCGTGGTGTAATGCTAATTTTGATGCAGAATTGCATTTAGAAGTGGAAAGCAATCCGAGTCCGAGAGGATATTTTAAAAAAAGTATTTGGGGAGGCAAATCCAAAGCAAGTGCGTTTGAAGAAGATACTTTTGATTTTATAAATATAATTTATTTACCTGCATTGAGAAATGCAGAGGAAAAACTAACAAATGGTAGAAAATCAAGACTTGCACTTTTATTAAAGCATCAATATAAAACAGAAGAAAGAAAAAATGAGCTTGTGGAAGCTTTTGATACTTTTAATAAATCAGTAATAAAAAATAAGGATAATAAATTTGATGAGATTACAAAAGCAAAGAAGGATATAAATACAGCCATGGAAAATGCTATGGGTAATGTTTTTGGACAAAGTATAAATCTACAATTTACAGAAAATTCATTTTCATCTATTCTTCAAAATATAAAAATGGTCTTTTTCCCGGATATGGGAGAAATGAATGATGAGAAATTTAGAGATGTGGCGATTAATAGTTTGGGGTATAATAATTTATTATATATTGCAACGGTATTTGCTGAGTTAGAGGCAATAGATAGTAATTTGTTTACGATATTGTTAATTGAAGAACCTGAAGCGCATCTACACCCACAAATTCAAGCGAAGTTAATAAAATATCTGCAAAAATTATCAGATGAAAAAGATAATTTGCAAATAATATTAACGACACATTCGGCGGTTGTTGCGTCATCGGTTAGTATTGACACTATCATATACGTTACAGGAAAAAATACAGGAATTGATGTAAGAAAATTATCTGATTTTGAACTAAGTGAAGATATAAAAAATTATTTAAATAGATGGATGGATATAACAAAATCTACATTGCTTTTTTCAAAGGGTGTAATTTTGGTAGAGGGAATTTGTGAAGCAATGTTAATACCAGTTTTTGCGCATAAAGTATTAGAAGAATATAACAAAAAACGGACAGTAAAAATACCAAATTCATTAGAAGAGGCTGGGGTAACAGTTGTTAATATTAATGGAATAAATTTTAAATATTTCTATCCGTTATTTTGTGATACAGATTGGGAAGAGGATAGATTACCGATTAGATGTAGTGGTATTACAGATAAGGATCCTGTAGCTGATATTGAAAAAGATGAAAAGGGAAGAATTATTAAAAAAGAAGAGAAGTATCCAATTGAAGGTGAGAATATAATTGGAGGAAATAAAGCAATTGAATTAGTTGAAAGCATTAATAGTACAAAGCAGGCAAGGTTATATGTTGCATCGTTAAAAACATTTGAATATGATTTAGCAATGAATGGAAATTGTTCTTTAATGGCTGAGATATTATATGAAAATTGGCCAAACGATGGAAAAAAAGAAAATAGTGTGAAAAATAAATGCAAAAAAATAAAAGAGAAAACCGCATATAAAGAGGATGATGAAATGCGTGAAGATGCGAAATATATATATACGCATATTGATTGCGATGAAATCGGAAAAGGAGCTTTTTCACAGGCTTTATTAGAAAAAATAGAATCGGGACAGACAATAATTGTGCCGCAATACATAAAAAAAGCAATTATTTGGGCATGTGGAGGAGATTGTGAATAAGGAAGAATATCAAGAGAAAATAGCGAACATAGTATGTGGAAAATCAGAAAAAATTACTTGCGAGGAATGCTATATATTAGCAGATGGGAATGTTTGCAAAAATTTTAAAGAATGTAGAATATCAGAAAAAACAGAAGAACAACTTGAATATGTAATGACATCAATAAAAGAAAATGTTTTTTTGAAAGCATGTGCGGGAAGTGGAAAGACAGAGGTAATAGGATTAAAAGCCGCATATGAAATGAAAAAATGGAATTCGTATAATCAGGGAATAGCAGTATTGACGTTTACGAATGATGCTACAGATGTAATTATAGATCGTGTAAAGCAATTTACGGGGAGGAATGCTGTTTATCCACATTATATAGGAACTTTAAGCAGTTTTATTCATAGTTATATTGTTCAACCGTTTGCATACACCCTTACGGGATTTGAGGGAAAAGATGAAGATTTTTCATTTAATATAATTGATCGTACCGTACCGGTATATTCAAATTCTTGGTTAAATACGTATAAGTGTAGGGTATCATATTTAGAAGCAAATAATAGATGGTCTTCGATTTTTGCGCATCAGATTGGATATGATATAGAAAAGAAAGATTTTTATTTTTATATAGGAAAAAATAAAATGGAATGGCTTTCGGAATATTATTTAAAGCCGGCTGTGCAAGCGTTTATTAAGGAAAAGAGAATTCATAATGCAAAATTTTGGGAAATGAAGTATTTAAGAAAATGTTTTAGGGAATGTAAAGAAGTTTTCTGGAAAGCTGGTTTTTCGACATTTGATGATTTGAACATTTTGGCTATAAGATTGTTGAAAAGAGATATTGGGCATAAGATTGCATTACGATTTCCGGTGATTTTTATTGATGAATGTCAGGATTTATCAGGAAATGAACTGAGGGTACTTAAAGCATTACAAGAACAAGGGTGTATAGTGCATTGTATTGGAGATTTAAATCAGAGTATTTATGAATTTAAGCGTGTAGATCCTGATGAGATATTGAAACATGTGGGAGAATATAAACAAAAAGAATTACATATTAATTTTAGGAGTTGTAAAGAGATTGTTGCTTTATCAGAAAGATTAATAAATGTCAATGAAATTGAAAGTGCAAATTTAAATAATTTATTTGGAAGTAATTCATTGGTTTATTTTGAATATGATAAGCCTGATGATGCAATAAATAGCTATTACAAAATATTAAAAAAATTTGATTTTCTTGAAAAAGAAAATCGAATTTTAGTGCGTCAAAATTCGATGAAGTTGCAATTGGAAAAATCAACACGTGATGGGATGGATGAAAAAGAACCGCTTATTGTAGCAACTCAACTTTGGAAAGATGGAACACCACAACAAATGAAGATAGCATTAGAATTGGCGGGAAAACAAATTTCAAAATGGTTAGGTAACGGAAGAACAAAAGCTAATTATTATTGCCCTAAAGAAATTTCGTCAGTTTTTTATTGGAGAGTCTTTTTGATGAATGTATTAAACAAAATTTTGAGTTCCAAAAAATTGTCCAATTTTAACGTAACTTGCGGGAAATGGCATGAATATGCTAAGAAAGAATTAGGGATTATTTTGGAAGAAAAATATCCAATTATTGCTGATTATGATGAAATTAAGGATAGAGAATTTGAAAAAATGATTAATGGAAAAAGTTATAGAGTGAGCAATGGGAATAAAGACGTTGTTATAGGGGAAATAGATGAAAAAGTAAAAAATGCTATTCCAATTATGACTATTCATGGAAGTAAAGGGTGTACATTTGATACTACTTTGGTGATTTCTACTAAAAATGCAAGAAGCATAGGGGGACATTGGAAGGAGCATTGGCTCAATGGAACTGGAGAGGCAAAGAGAATAGGGTATGTAGCGAGTACACGTGCTAAATATTTACTAGTATGGGGAGTGCCCAAAATGAATTCAGAAGATAAAGAATTATTAAAATCGTATGGATTTGTTAATGGTGAAGATTTGATTTAATATAAAAGTCAAAAAAATTATGTAAGTAAGTATTCTTTTAAAACATAATATTTTACTTGACTTTTAAATATTACAGGTGTAAGATTTTGAAAAACAAAATAATTAGAAGAAAGGGGTATCTATGAAAAGAAAACGGAAAAAGCAAAGCACCCAAAAATCTTACACTTGTAAGATTTTTGGGCTGATAGTGGCTATAACAGTAATTGCTGTTTCAGGAGGTATTTTATTAAAAAGGACTATAACGGAATCACCAGAAGATACACTTATGGAATATATGAACCATATTGAAAAAAAGGAATATGAAGTAATGTATACTATGATAGATTCAGATGAAAAAGTATATCTGACAAAAGAAGAATACATACAAAAAAATTCTAAGATATACGAAGGAATAGAGGTCAGTGACATTAAAATCAGTCATATAGCTGTGAAAGAGAAAAAAGCAGATACAGTTACGCTTTCGTATGAAACATCATGTAATACAATTGCCGGAACAATACAATTTGACAATATGGCGGAACTGAAGAAGACGAAACAGGGATATAAATTAGTATGGCAGGATAGCCTGATTTTTCCAGATTTAGAGAGTGATGATAAAATAAGTGTTACTACATCAAAAGCGGAGAGAGGAAAAATATTAGACCGAGATGGTAAAATGCTTGCAGGAAAAGGAGTAGCAACATCAGTTGGTATTATACCGGGAAAGCTGGAAGACAGGAATGTATCTATTGAAAAAATAGCGGAGTTATTAGAGATAGATGTGGAAACAATAAATAACAAACTCACAGCAAAGTGGGTAAAAGAAGATTCTTTTGTACCAATTGAAACTATTCCGAAAGTAGAAGAAATAGATTTAATGAAAATACAGCCAGAAGAAAAGACACTTGAGGAGCAGGATTGTCAGAATAAACTTTTGGAAATTCCAGGGGTTATGCTATCAGATGTGGAAGTTAGAACCTATGAGTTAGGGGAAGCAGCAGCTCATTTAATTGGTTATGTACAGTCTGTAACAGCAGAAGATTTGGAAAATCATCCAGGGGAAGGATATTCAGCTGAAAGTGTAATCGGAAGATTTGGGGTGGAAAAGTTATACGAAAAGCAATTAAAAGGAAAAGATGGTTGTGATATAAAGATTTTGGATCGTGATGGGGAAGTAAAAGAGGTTCTTGCAAGTATTTTTAAAGAAGATGGTATGGATATAAGATTAACGATAGATTCCGATTTGCAAAAATCATTATACGAGCAGTTTAAAGAAGATCCGGGGTGTTCTGTCGCAATGAATCCTTATACGGGAGAAGTATTGGCTTTGGTAAGTACCCCATCTTATGATAATAATGAATTTATACGGGGCTTATCATCAGAGAAATGGACATCATTAAACGAAGATGAAAAGAAGCCATTATATAATCGTTTTCGTCAAGTATGGTGTCCTGGCTCAACATTTAAACCAGTTGTGGCAGGAATTGGGTTGAAAACGGGAAGCATAGATCCAAAAGAAGATTTTGGAAATGAAGGTTTGGCATGGCAGAAAGACTCGTCTTGGGGATCTTATCAAGTGACAACACTTCATGAATATGAACCGGTTATTATGAAAAATGCAATTATCTATTCTGATAATATTTATTTTGCAAAGGCAGCTCTTAAAATTGGTAGTGAGAATTTCATGAATACTTTAAATGAAATAGGATTTAATCAGAATATGCCGTTTGAGATTGCGATGCAGGAATCAACATATTCCAATACAGATAAAATAGAAACAGAAATACAATTGGCAGATAGTGGTTATGGGCAAGGGCAGATTCTTGTAAATCCATTACATCTGGCAAGTATTTATACTTTATTTTTAAATGAAGGGAATATGATAAAACCGTATTTGAAATACAAAGAAGAAGCATCTGGTGAAACATGGATAGAAAATGCGTTTAGCGAAGAAAATGTAGAAGAAATTATGCAAGGGGTGGAAGGTGTTGTAAATGATCCGGAAGGAACCGGATATGCTGCACATCGTGACGATATTTTGCTTGCTGGAAAAACAGGGACAGCCGAGTTGAAGGCAACGAAAGAAGATACTTCTGGCAAAGAAATCGGGTGGTTTTCGGTGTTTACGGCAGATAAAAGCGTGGACAAACCAATTCTTCTTATCAGTATGGTTGAGAATGTGAAAGGAATCGGTGGAAGTGGTTATGTTGTTAAAAAGGATGCAACCGTATTGGAGGAATATTTTGAAAAATAAAAAAATTTTTACGGGGAATTATTACATATGTAAGAAATTTGCGATGATATTGATAGTTCTTATTGTTTTTACAGGGTGCGGCCAAAATCGAATTACGGAAAAAGAAGAAAAGAAAGAAACCGTAGAATCTGAAATGAATGCAGAAGTAAAAAAAACAGCGCAAACTTTTCGGTCTGTTTATATGAAGGAGAAGTCGGAGTTAAATACATTAAAGGCGAAAAGAAAAATTATCAATTGTCTGGAAGAGAAAGGATATGCGGCAGTAGATCGTGATAATCAGATTGATATGGTCAATCGTGAAAAAGTAGAAGAATTTTGCAAAGCAGCGGAGAAAGAAGAACAGGCAGCAGTTGATATTGTTGTTGTATTTGATGAAGGGGAAATTATACAATATCATTTAGATTCAATGAATGGAAAGATAAATGTTCGATTATGTCAGGTTAAATGGAAGGATAATAGTCCACAGGCTAATTATTATGATGAATATGAAGCATATGAGTGGAAATATACAGAAAAAGGATACTTGTTTCTGGAGGAATATCACCCACCGGGATTTGATGGAGCACCGGGTGAAACTGGATTCAGAGTGCAGCCATTAGATAAAACATGCCGGGAATTGAATCGAAAATATGTTATGCCGTTGGGGTATGCACTTAATAATCTGTTGATTACAAATTGGGATAACCAGAATTATACGGAACTTGATTTTTATGATCTTTATGAAAAAATGTATTATATGAAATATGGAAAGCATGTTCCATATGAAGCAAATTATGGTGGAGTAGAATATGAAGTTCCAGAAGATGAGTTTGAAGAGGTTATAAAGACCTATTTACCATTTAGTAATACCGAGATTGAAAAGGGAACTTTTTATAACTCTAATAATAAAACTTTTAGATACAGACCGCGAGGGTTATATGATTGTGAATTCCCATATGAGCCATATCCGGAAGTTATCTCATATGAAAAATTACAAGATGGAACATTAAAACTTACGATAGAAGCAGTATGGGAAATCAGAATGTTAGATCAGGCAATCACCAGTGAATTGATGATAAAACCTATGGAAGACGGAAGTTTCCAGTATTTATCAAATAAGGTAATCAGTTCAGATCAAAATGCAAATGCAGGGTGGTATATGCCAAGGTTAACAGAAGAAGAGTGGGAAGAGAATTACAGTAATAATTAGGGGGCAATATGAAAAGAAAAAGTATTTTGTTAGTACTTTGTATAGGAATGATTCTGACTTCCTGTGAAAGTAAGATATCGTTAAACAGCACAGATGTAAAAAATGAGAAGAATCAGAAAAACACTACCATGGAAAATCCGGATAAGGGATATAATCTACCAATCGATGAAGACAAGAAAAAGGAAGTTGTGAACGATTGTGAAGAAGTTATGGGCATTGTCCGAGACATTTATTCTGAATATAATGGAATACAAGAAGCAGATCAGAACACTGCTGAGCAAATGATGAATCGGATGAAAGAAATTATCAAACAAAATGGGAATCCGGTTATTGGTTCCGATCATTATTCTGTTATGGATAATTATCAGAAGATGGAACAATTTTTAAAATCTGCAGAACAAGAAGAAAAAGGAAGTGTAATTTTATATGAAGCAGATACAGATGGTGGAATTACCAGAAAAGAATATAGTTATGATGGAAAAGAAATGAGTGTGATGTCCGCAAAAATGATCTGGAGTGAGGATACAGAGCCTGTACTTACATACATATCGCTATCAAAAATAAAAGAATGGGCATATACTGAAAATGGGAATTTCTGTTATGAATTATGCGTACCTGAACCACCGGAAGTGACAGAGATTGTAGATGGAAGTTGTATTATCCGGGTAAAGCCTTTGAGTGAGGAGTGTCGGGAATATTCAAAAAAATATGTGAGTACGTTCGGCTATCACGGAAACAATCTGTTATGTTCAAACTGGAATGCGGAGGATATGCAGGGGTTGGATTATAATGGACTTTATGAATATTTTTATCAAATGAAATATGGAGAAAAATTTACTGCAGAAAAAGAGGTTGTGGGAATTCCAGCAGAAGAGTTCGAAAATGTAATTATGACATATCTTCCTGTTACAAAAGAAGAATTGAAAGAATGGGCGGTCTACGATGAACAAAGTAATAGGTTTATCTGGGAACGATTGGGATATGGTAATTATTCACCAACACATTTTGGCTTGTCTTTACCGGAAGTAACAGAAGTCAGGCACAATGAAGATGGAACCATTGTTTTGACAATTCATGCAGTATGTGATTCTGTTGTATGTAATGATGTTGTTATTACACACGAACTTACGATGAAAATTCAGGATGATGGAACGATTCAGTATGTTGGAAACAGGATTTTAGATAATGGTATTGATAATATACCGAGGTATCAGTACCGGTTAGGTAATTTGCAGAATTGATCAGTAGAGAAGAAATAAATAAAGAGAACTGATAACGGGAAATTATGCTATCAGTTCTCTTTATTTATTTCCAAATACCAAGATTAGAAAGTACAGATTTTGTTATTTCGGTAGCCTGACTTCCAGTTGCACCAGAAGAGGATTGAATATTTGTTGCGAAGTAGTAAGTATTATTCGATGTTTCAATGTATCCGATAAACCAGCCATTGACATCCTTACCATTGACACGCCCGGTTCCTGTTTTCCCGTAAAGAGAACCGGAAGAAGTAGTGGAAAGCAGCAGAGCTTTTTTTACTGCCTGGATATTTTTACTGTCAAAATGAAAATTATTTTGATAGAAATCCTGTAACAATTCCACCTGTTCTATGGGGGATATCTTCAGAGAGAAATCTGTCCAATAGAGATTTAGATTTGTTCCAGTATTCTGATTCCCATAGTTTATTGTCTGTAAAAATGTTCTTACGGCTTCAAAACCTGCCTGTGAATCAATTGCCTGAAAATACCAGTTTACGGAATTATGTATAGCCGAGGTTAAATCTTGATCGGCTTCCCATGAATTAAAAGGATATGGTTCTCCATTCCATGTGAAAGTGGAATGTTCTGGTGTAATAATTCCAGATTCCAAGCCAAGTAATGCATCATATATTTTATAAGTCGAATTCGGTGATACACGTGTGGAAGCATGCTCCATATTATAAATATTCCATTTATCAGCAGACTGATCATATAAAACAAAACTTCCAGTGTAGTCCCCAAAATTGGAAGAAAGATTTAGCTGAGTAATATTCTTTTCGGTTGTGTCAAAATGATACCCAGTCTGATCAGAAGCATAAGCAGAAAGTATGGGAATGCATCCAATGATGATAGTAGAGACGAATATGCATATAAGATATCCACGAATTTTTTGTTTAAAAGTAGGTTGGTGGAATGATGCAATATTTAAAATGCGTCCTTTTAACTGTTTTATATTTCCACTAATTCCCATAGTAAGAGGGAATGGAGACAGAGCTATTGTTTCGGCAAAGTTAATCAGTGTATTTCCATATGACTTGTATTCTGTTTCTTTCAATAATTGTAATACAGCACTGTCGCAGGCAAGTTCCCGTTCCTGTCGTATTCTTTTTAGAAAATACCAGATTAGGGGATTGAACCAGTAGAAAACATTTACTGTATTTATCAAATATCCAATTAGAATATCTTTATGCTTGTAGTGCTGCAGTTCATGAAGAAGCATATAGCGAATATCAGTTGCGCTTATAGTTCCAGCGTTAAAATCTGAAATCAAGTGAATTGGAAGATAAATGCGAGGATGCAGGAAACCAGCCAAAACAGGAGATTTCAAAAATGCTGTACTATAAATCGGAATGGTATGCTTGCTGTTCACTTCGTTTAAACATTCTATATAAAGAGCGTTTAGTTCTTCATTTTGAAGAGGTAAAGCAGAACTATGTAAGGCTTTTACTTGTTTTACTGAGCGGTAGAGAAGAAAAAACATTATGAATATACCGATACTCCAGAAAAATACAAGTAATGTGTGAATAAAAGTTGGTATTTGGGTGCTGACAGAGACAGCAAAATCATTTATTTTATCCAAATTATAACCATTACCAGAAAGAAAAGTGGTTTGAATGTCACCATTGGTACTTGAACTGGCTGTCAGCAAATGTCTCCACGATATAGAAGATGGGGCAGAGTTTATCGGTAAAAAGGGAACAATTAGAACGGCAAGAAATATAATCGAAAGATTATATTGCATACATGCGGATAATTGCCTTTGCAATAAATTTTTTAATCCCAGTAAACTACCTAAAAAAATACAAATGATGGCATTACAGAGTAAAAATCGAAAACTAAAATATATCAAAATATGCTCCTCCCATGGTTAATGATTGGAAAGAAGATTCCGTAAGCTGGCAATGTCTTCTTCAGACAATTTATCATCCTCAATGTAAGAGGCAAGCATAGAAGTGATATTACCATTATAATATCGCTTTAAAAAAGAATTACTTTCCTGCCGAATATATTCGTCTTCCTTGACCAATGGAGTATAGACAAAAATCCGGCTTTGTTTTTCATAGGTTAGTGCTTTTTTAGAAACGAGACGTTTAATCAATGTCTGAATTGTTTTAGGACTCCAACTGGAAATTTGTGTTAATTTTTCAGTAATTTCATTGGTGCTGATTGGTGCGTATTTCCAAACGATTTTCATAACTTCAAATTCAGCTTCTGAAATTTGAGGCAGATTGCTCATGTGATATTCCTCCAAATCTTACAAATGTAATAAAAATATTATATATCTTAAAAGGTTATTCTGTCAACGAAATAAAAACTTGACTTTAAATCTTACAGATGTAATAATAGATAAAAATTACACTTGTAAGATTTGAAATGTGAAAGGTTTTTATAAAAATGGGAAGGGTAGTTGTTGTAACATTTGATGAAAATGAGGAAGAAAAATTAAATGAATTATTACATTTTCTGTCTGCTAAAAAATACTCTGAGATGCCTGATAAACAAAATAGGGTACTTGATTACGGAGCATTAAAAATAAATGCGGAATATCGTTCTGTAGAAAGTAATGGTGAGCTGGTTCAATTGACGAATTATGAATTTGAAATATTATATTTGCTGGCAAAAAATCCAGGACGGATATTTTCAAAGGAACAAATATATACACAGGTGTGGAAAGAACCATATTATGGGGCAGAAGATAATGTTATGGGCATAATTCGGAGAATCAGAAAAAAGATTGAGCCAGATTCTGCAAAACCAAGATACATTTTAAATGTATGGGGAATGGGATATAAATTTAATGGTGAATTGATGAAATGATGGAATATAAAATTGGGCATAATAAGTAAAGATACCAAAAATAGCAGGAGAAATTTTTATGGAAAATGATATTTGGAATGAAATATCCTCTTTTTTGAACCAGTTGCGTTGTGAGAATATAAACAGAGAAAGTTATATCTATTTCCAAGAACTTGCAAATATTCAGTTGAAGAAGAAAATGGAAAAAGAAAAGGTGAATAAACTTCTCGATCATATAAGTAATGAGGACAGGGAGAAGTTGAAGCAATATGGAGAAATTTTGGAAGAAGAAGCGTTTGTGTCAGAACAAAGGGCATATTGTCAAGGATATGTAGATTGTATTCAGTTATTGGCTGGTTTAGGACTCTTGAAAAAATCGACGGATATGGAAAAAATAATTAGCGAGATGAAAAGCAATTAAGTGTGTTGTGGAGGAAAATGTAGTATTTGATAGATAAAAGGATGTTCGTAAAGAAGAAACAGTTATGTTATATCAAGTTGTAATGATATAGCATAACTGTTTTTAACATATGGTAATAGTATTTATTCCACTAATTTTAAATATCGGTAATTATCAGCTATTTATCGGTATTTTACAAGTTTTATTCTGTATCATTAGTAGTGTCTACGTTAGAAATAAAAGGATTAGAATCTAGCAAAGCTGTCGTAGTTGCAAGAATTACCTGTAACTGATAATCATTGCACTGATTTAAGAGCCGAAGAATCTGATCATATGTAGAATTATTTTTATTCTGATTTGGATAAACGTAGTCATCAGCAGAAATATTTAAAGTCTGCATGGTTTTACAAAATAATTCCAGACTGGGACCGCCTTTATGGCGTTCGAGGTCTCCAAGATAAGCCGCCGATATTCCGAGTTTTTCAGCAAGAGCTTCTTGTGTTAAATGCATTTCCATACGCCCTTGTTTTACTAAAGTGGCAAATAATGTTTTTGGAATATCCATGTTTATATACCTCCATAAACTTAGTGTATTACCCTAAATTTGAAAAGTGAAAAGGGTGTAACATTAGAAAAAATACAGGGTATTACCCAATGAATGAGAAAGCATACAAATCTCTTTCGGTTAAAAAAAACAGATTCCGAAAGAGCAGTATTTGTATGCTTATTTTCTTTTCCGGAATCTAACCGGAGAAAATATGGTTCTTAGCAAGAGTTCAGCTAAAAAATTCTGTTCAACAGAAGGTATTCAATTAAAAAAATCTCAACAATTTCATTAGTAAATGTTGGAATTGAAACTAGGGTAAGAGCCAATAATGAATCCAGGGTAATAAAATATCGAATTAAATGCGTCCATAGGAGTGAAATCTGTCAGGGCGTTTTTTGTTACCTAAATATTGAGAATGAACAATTCCTAACAAGGACGATTGTTCGTATTCGTGCCCCGCCTACTGATCTGAATTCAAAAAAATTCAGATCGGAGGAAAGGACATGGAAGGCAGACAGCCAAAAAGAAGAAAAGATAAATACAACCCATATGAAATCTATGAGAAGGACGGAAAATATTATGTTTCATTCCGCAATGGTGAAAAAGAGTACAAGGATTTGGAAATAGGAAAGAGTGTATATGAGGCTTTTAATACGTTTGAATTGCAGGATGTGTCGCATATGAATGTTGTGGACAGGCACATTGAGCAGTCAGAAGTATGGGATTCCAGTTTGTATGAACGGATATTTCAGAAAGAAGAAAGTGTAGAGGATACGGTTCTGAATAAACTGGAAACGGAACGGTTACATAGTGCAATCCAGCAGTTGTCGGAAATTCAGAGAAGACGATTGATGAAGTATTATTTTGAAGATAAGAATTATGAGCAGATTGCACAGGAAGAAGGCTGCTCTTTTCAAATGGTAGCAAAGTCTGTAAAAGCAGCAATCAGAAATTTGAAAAAGATTTTGAGATAGTGGGTTGAAAAATAGCGTTTAAGTGAGGAAACAGGTGGAAAGAGAAATATTCTGATCCACCTGTTTCTTCTTTTGTTATGAAAAGACTGGGGAGCGGGACGAACCTTGACAAATTCATATACATTCATCAGGCACATTCCTGTTGTTATCGTGATGAGCGTAAGCCACATTAACAGATACGCCATAACACGGATTGGGTAAAGACAGCGAAATCCCACCCGTATACTTCCTTTTGGTTTTAGTTTGTATTGCCCAGACTGTTGAGCGAAAAATATCTGGTTATAACTGTCAGATTGCTTCTGGCAGGGCGATAACAGACAACAGGCATAATGATACTCCTGTCCGGTCATAAAGTCGTGTATACAAAATATTTCTTTGATGCCGCAACAAGTGAGGGCAGCTTCAGGAGATCCCTGGAGAGGAAAAATCCCAATCCCACATATTTATTTTAAATAAAATCCTGTGGAGCTGATTAGCAGTCAGCCGTCTGATGATTTCCCAATTACAAGTCGGGACGTCGGGGACAAATAGGCTTGTATTTTACATATTTAGGAATAACAACAGTTAGAAAGTCGAGAGGAGATAAAGCAAGGATGGAAGATAGAAACGTCAGGCGTGGGGATATTTATCATGCCGACCTTGATCCTGTATTTGGAAGTGAACAGGGCGGTTATCGTCCGGTGCTGGTGATTCAGAATAATATAGGAAATAAATACAGTCCGACAGTGATTGTGGCAGCAATTACAAGTAAAGAAAAAATGAAACTGCCGACACACATTGCAATTCCAGAAATCGAAGGTCTGGAAAAGGATTCTGTAGTGCTGTTAGAGCAGCTTAGAACTTTAGATAAAAGACGGTTGGAAAATTATGTATGTACGTTGAACCGGGTAGAAATGGAGAAAATCAATAAAGCAATCCGGAGAAGTACCGGGATACCGAAAATCATTGAAAAACCGTTGGTCGTGAGCCTGTGCAGAGTATGCGCAGGCAATTTTTATGATGTGCCGGGACATTATATCCGGAGGGTGAATCCAGAACAGCGATATAAGGATACTTGTATGTTTTGCAATATCAGAAAAGGATATGACTATTATATAGGAAAGAAGCGAGTGTGAGGGTAGTATATGGAGCAAGAAAAGGTACTTTTAAATGTAGAAGAAACAGCAGCTTACTTGAATCTTGGGATGACGAAAACTAGAGAATTGATGAGAGAAAATGAAAAAATATTTGTTGTCAGAATTGGCAATCGTAATTATGCACATAAGCTCTTACTCGATAAATGGCTGTTAGCACAGGTCAGAAAGTAAGTCAAGAATGCGAAACAAAAATTCGCATGTTTGTTTTGCACGTTTATGAATGGTAATTTGAAGGAGCAACAGATAAGAAGTTTTTCAGGAGGAAACAATTATGGCAAAAGCATTACCAAGAGGAGTTAGAGAGAAGAACGGTTCATATGAAGCAAGAGCGGTTGTAAACGGAATTAGAATCAATTTATATGGAACAGATCTAAACGAACTGATGGAAGAATTTGAAAAGGCAAAAGAAAATGCCAGGGATACATTGGATTATAGAAAAACAAGAATCACATTGAATGAGTGGTTTGAAGAATGGTTTTCAGAGGTAAAGCAACACCGGGTGAAAGAAACAAGTATTGCACCGATGAAAAATAATTTCAAAAGAACATTTGGTTTTTATATCGGGTCAATGAAGCTGAAAGATATTAAACCGTTGGATGTTCAGAGAGCATTAAATGCAATGGAACAGAATCATGTATCGCACAGTGCAATGCGAGAAGCATTGGGGCGTTTAAGAGAATGCTTAGATTTTGCATTAGGAAACCAATTGATTAAAGTAAATCCATGTTTGATTGTAGAAGTACCATGGACATTTAAACAATCAAAAGAAGAAATTGCATTAACCCAGGAAGAACAGGACAATTTCCTGAGTGAGATGGAGGATAGCTGGTATAAAGAAATGTTCTATTTCATGTGTCTGACAGGTGTCCGAGTTGGAGAACTTGGTGGAATGAAATGGAGCGATATAGATTTTAAAAAGAAAGTAGTTCACGTCAGACGTTCCTTGAGTTGTAGTTATTATAATGGAGAAAAGAGAATGATGCTTGTAACTCCTAAAACGGTAAATTCAATCAGAGAGATTCCGTTTTTAGGAGAAATGGAAGAAATATTAAAAGCTCAGAGGAAAAAACAGAATAAGCTAAAAGAGGAACTGGGCAGTCGCTGGAGAAGTACGGATGATTTAAAAGATTTGGTATTTACAACAGGTATGGGAAGTCCCTGCGTCAGATATGTTGTAGAGAAAGAAATAAAAAAGGCTTTAAAGAGAATGAGAGAAAAAGAAGGAGTTCTGGCAGTACAAGAAAATAGAGAACCCAGAGAGATCAGGGACTTCCACCCACATAGTTTACGACATACGTTTGCTACAAGATGCTTTGAAAAGAAAATGGAACCGAAGGTTGTCCAGAGGTTGATGGGACATTCGAGTATCAGCATCACATTAAACATTTATACACATGTCTTGGATAATATAATGGAAGAAGAAATTAAGAAATTTGGAGTGGCGAAGACACAGACACCGGAAGAATATTATAATGAAGAAATTCGAAGGGCTAGAATTTCGGCTATGAGTCACTGCTGATTATAAAGTTGGGGTACGAAAATACTCCCCAACTTTATAAAAAGGATTCCCCAAATAAGAAAAAATGAAATTGAAATCAAGCAACAAATGCTCAGAATCATTCCCCAACTTAAAAAATTGGGGAACACAGGAAATCGTTAATTAGCCGGAAAGACCAATTTCTTGAAAATACTGATAAATACATAGCTGTATTATATATAAGTAGCAATACAGGCAGAATATAATTTCAAAGTTCACAAATCAGGCTGGAATGTAATCCAAAAGTCGCAAATCAGATGGGAAAGTAAATTCCTAAAGCAAAATGATTATAAAACCCCTGAAGATCCCGGGAAATGGGCATTTTCAGGGGTTTTTGCGTCCAAAATGAAATATCGCGAGGCTGGTGCGATGGTTTGCTCTCTTCGCTTAAGGCGAATACGAAATATACTTACCGGCTCTATCTGAAGCTGACAGACAACGCAGCTGCAGAAGGATATGTTTTCGGTCCAAACACCAGATTAAAAGTGAACGGCAAATATGTTGGATATACCCACTCCGATGAAACCAGTGTTTCATTGCAGATTGGAACTGAGCTTACTATGACGCCTACTGTGGAAGTAACTTCGGATTACAAAATCATTGAGGGAGCAAACGGCTCCTGGACGCAGAACAGCGACGGAACGCTGACTTTCCGTGCAGATGGCGATTTCGGCAAATTCACCGGCGTTAAGGTTGACGATACGCTGATTGATGCGAAGAATTATACTGCAGTCTCCGGCTCGACTGTTATCACGCTGAATACAAATCACCTCAAAACTCTTTCTGTCGGCACGCATGAACTCACAGTTGTCTATACCGACGGCGAGTGTAGCACGAATTTTGAGATTAAGCAAGCAGCCTCAGATCAGACAAAGCCAACAGAAGGTAATAAAACTGATACTGAAACGCCGACGGGTGATAAGGACACGGCAAGCCCTCAGACCGATGATGCCACTAATCTCGCTCTGTGGATTGCACTGATGCTTCTGAGCGGTGCGGGAATAACCGGCGTGACTTTATACACAGTTATTTCAACAGTTATTTTATCTTGCCGATCATAAGTATTACGGCAGGCGGCCGGTCCATGTGCATTTTCTCATGGATGAATTTGCTAATGTTTCACTGCCAGATGATTTCGATAAAATATTGTCTGTTATGCGTTCAAGGGAAATAAGTGTGTCTATCATCCTGCAAAACTGGCACAGTTGAAAGTCTTGTTTGAAAAGCTATGGGAATCCATAGCAGGAAGTTGTGACGAATTTTTATATCTGGGTGGAAACGAGCAAAGTACCCATAAATATGTGAGCGAACTTCTGGGAAAGGCAACTATAGATATGAATACCTATGGGAAATCTACCGGGCATGGGTCAAATGAAAAACTAAATTTCGGATTTAAAAATTCACTTTACGGGGCTGTTATTGACTATATAGTATAAAAATAGTATAATATGATTAAAATATTACTATCAAAAAACAGGGAGGTGCTGTTATGAATATACGTCCATCGGCAGCAATCCGTCAGAATTATAATGAGATTGCTGATTTGTGCCGTAAAACTGCAGAGCCAATTTTCCTGACAAAAAATGGTGAAGGTGATTTGGTGGTTATGGATATTGAAACTTTTAACAGACGTGAGAAGATGTTGCGATTAAGAGAAGAGCTTTTATCCGTTGAGGAAGACCGACTTGCAGGAAGAACAGGATGTACGCTTGATGAACTGGATTCTTATCTGGATGATATGATTGACGAGGTATAGTATATGGAAGAAAATATAAAGTACAAGGTCATTATTTCGGACAGAGCGAAAAGAATGTTAGGAAATCATTTACGTTTCATGGCACAGGTTAACAAAGATGCAGCAAAAGAGAAGAAGAAAGAAATTATGAAGGCATTGCGTTCGCTTGCCTGTATGCCGCATCGTTTCCCGTTTTTTGAGGAAATGTATATACCACCCAACAAATATCATAAAATGTTTGTGGGAAAATGGTATCTTGTTCTTTATCAGATAAAAGATGATACAGTATATGTGGATTACATTCTGGATTGTCGCAAAGATTATAATTGGATTATTCAATAAGATATTTTTTAAATCGTCACTCTTGGTAAGTGGCGATTTCGCATGACTTTGATTATGAAGTTTTTTGTTTTTTGGTGCAGTTATTTTTCCTGTTTGTGATGCTTGGCATAGATGCCATAGTAGCGTAGCATTTTAAAATGCTTTTCAGGGATATGTACAATTAACCTTTTGATGAAATCCAAGGCAGGAATACATTCGGTAAAGGTGCTTTGTACAGGCATTATAAAAACAAGCTAGGTTCTGGACAGAAGATGAGTTTGCATCCCACTTTCGTAAAATGTTAACTTTGGAACAATATCGGAATAAAGAAATGGCAGAGCTTTACAGTCAGTGTATTGTCGAAGGACCGGTTGCCTATATGGAAGATCTGTTACGTGAACTGATTCTTTTGCCATCCGGAGGCATGGTGATTGATACACCGGGGATGCGTGAACTGGGGATGTGGGATGCCGGAGACGGAATCGATCAACTTCGCTCTTATCAGAAACTGATGAATGAGAATCGGTATGTGGAAGATACACAAGGTTATCTGGCTGAGAAAAGGCAAAATGGTAGAGATATACCAATCATGACGATGGGACCAATCTGCATTACCCCTGAACTGAAAAGAAAGGGGTATGGAAAGAGTGGTTTTACTTATGCAAGTAAGTTTGGCATTCGTTATCATGGTCTGCCGGAAGGCGAAGATGCATCCTTCTTTTTGTGCAAGGAATTGATTCCGGGATATTTTGATGGGATTACAGGTGAATATTCGACACCACAGGGATATTTTGTGGATGAAGCAGAGGTGGAAATATACGATAAGGAGTTTCCGGTAAAAGAGAAATCGGCTTGCTGAAGAATTTCGGATGGTAGTACGGCGATAGTAAACAGGAGGAATAAATGTATGAAGGTATCAATACGATCATGGGAAAAGTCAGATGCTGCATCGCTGGCAGCTACATTATCAAATAAAAGGATTCTGAATAATTTGCGGGATGGACTGCCGTATCCTTACACGGAAAAGGATGCGCTTGATTATATCAATTCTATTTTGTTTTCAAATTCCGATAATACATTTGCTTACGCAATTGATGTAGACGGAACGGCAGTCGGAAGTATCGGTGCTTTTCGTCAGGAAAACATTCATTGCCGCACTGCGGAACTTGGGTATTATCTGTCAGAGGAATACTGGGGGAAAGGAATTATGACAGAAGCAGTCAGACTGCTTTGTGAGAAAGTGTTTGCTGAGACGGATATCATCAGGATCTTTGCAGAGCCATTTGCTTATAATATCGGATCACGGCGTGTTCTTGAAAAAGCAGGATTTCATTTGGAAGGTATTATGAAGTGTAATGCCGCGAAGAATGGACAGATACTGGATATGGCACTTTATGGGCTTACAAGACAGACAGAAAAGTATCCTGTACGTCGCTTGAATGAGGACGAAATTCCCACAGCTTTGAATCTCAGCTGGGAGGTTTTCTGTAAGTTTGAAGCACCGGAGTACTCTGAAGAAGGCATTAGTGAGTTCAGAAAAAGTCTTGATGATGAAGAACGTACCAGAAAGCTTACATTTTATGGGGCTTTTGATGGTAATCAGCTTGTGGGAACACTCTGTATGAGAGAACCACAGCATATTGGTGGATTTTTCGTGAAAGCAGATTATCATAGAAAAGGGATCGGACGCAGTTTATTTGAAACAATGCGAAGAGATTATGACCGTCAGGAATTTACCGTGAATTCTTCGCCTTATGCAGTGGAAGTATACCGGCATCTTGGTTTCAAAGAAACGGATATGGAACAGACGGTAAATGGTATTCGTTTTACGCCGATGAGGTATTGGGAAAATTAGTTGCATTCTAATGTTAAATGAGTTGAAAAGATGTTTTTGGGATGATAAACTCTTCTTAAAAGCATCTTTTTCTTTTACGCTTTTATGCGTGTCTATACAATATCTTAATTATCTTAAAGGAATTCATGCTTTTCATACCACATTAACAGCAGGAGTCCTTAAAGGTAATGATATGAACGACACAATCTTTCTTACAAGGACTCCAACACACGAAAGGAGTACCGAATGGGAAAGAACAGAGAATACAAAAGTGATGTGTTTTCCATGTTGATGGAAGACAAAGCAAACGCATTGGATGTTTACAATGCGTTGCATGGCTCGGATTATATGAATCCAGAGGAGGTAGAAATCGTACAGTTGGAAAAAGGTGTGTCCCTTTCCATCAGAAATGATGCTTCATTTATGATTGATATGAATATCAGCTTCTATGAGCATCAGTCTACACATAATCCCAATATGCCACTTCGATTTGCCATTTATTTTATGAATGCGATTGAAGATTGGATAAAACAACAAAAGAAGGATTTGTTCAGTCCAAATCAAATTAAGATTCCAACACCGTACTTTGTGGTGTTTTATAATGGAACAGAAAAACGACCAGAATATGAAGAAATGAGATTATCCGATGCATTCTACCATAAGACAGATGAACTGCAAATGGAACTGATTTGTAAGGTATATAATATCAATCCTGATAATAATCAGGGATTGAAAAGAAAATCAATAGTGCTGGATGGATATACATATTTTGTAGAGAAGGTAAGAGCTAACCAAAAGAAGAAAATGGATCTGGAAGAAGCACTGGATGATGCAATAGAAGATTGTATCAATAATCACATATTGGAAGATTTTTTCAGAACTAGGAAAGATGAGGTGAAAAAAGTGACACATCTTGATTTTACGTGGGAAGCGAGAGAAGAGTTAATACGTAAAGAAGAGTTTGAAGGTGGGCTTTCACAGGGGCTTTCACAGGGGCTTTCACAGGGGATTTCGCAGGGCATTTTGCGAGGAAAAATTGAATCGATCATCGAATTATTAAATGATTTAGGAGAAATTCCGGAAGAACTACAGACAAAAATTATGTCGGAAAAAGATTTGCAAATCTTAACAAAATGGCATAAGGCGGCAGCAAAATCAGACTCCATAGAAGAATTTCAAGGGAAAATGCAATAATTGTCAGATATGTGAATACATGAGTTGAATTTGGGGTGATGAAAGGCTCTGGTGACCAGTTGAAAAATTGGTTGTCAGGGTCTTTTTTGTCAGAATTCTGGTAAAAAATAAAATATTTGGCGTGGAATGTGGTATTATTAGAGATATTGAAAAACTGGAATTGAAGCGATAATATCAACAATTATGATCTGGCACATGATATGGAAATCGCTGTGATAACAGAAAACAAGACTTTGCAAATATTTTTTCAAACTAAAGAAAGTAAGATTGAATTCTGTAATGCACTTGAAGAAAGGAGAGCATATAATGTTTAAATCAAAAGAACAGAAAATTGCAGATGTACGTGCAGAAATAGAAAAAACATTTCAGGAATTTATGGAAGGGGAAGGCAGGCTGCCGGAAGGTTTTTCAGAACGGTATAACAGAACTATACCTTCCGGATTAGTTTTGCACGAAACACCATTTAAAGCATACCTGGATATGATATGGCATAGCGTTGATGCTCTTCATGATAAAACCGGAATATCAGACTGGCTTTATCTGGACGAATCATTGGAGATAAATGCTGCGGCACAGGCAATTTCTGATTGGGCAAAAAGACATAGAGAAATGAATGCCTTGCTAAGGGAAAAAAGTCATGTAGGTAATACAACTATAATGGTGCCTGTATCCAATTACTGCACAGGAAGAATCATGATTGTAATAGATGACAGATACAGATTTGAGGGTATTACTGAAGAATCTTTACAGAAATGCAAATCTGAAGAAATATCTTTCTGCACAGTTCTTTCGGATTGTAAGCTGTATGATCTTATTGAGCAGAAGGAAAAGGAAATCACATATGTGACTTATCCGAATTACCATGATGAGACATATGCTGACTGGAGCTTTAAGTAGGGTAAATCAGGATTTGTAAGAAGGAAGACATGAAAGCATTATTGGTTATAGATATTCAAAAGTCATATATCACAAAATATGAAACTGATATTGTACAGAGAATTAATGAGAGGATAATGGAATTTCAAAAGGCTCAGTATGATATTGTATATATTAAGAACACGAAGAAGCTTCGTAGTGGAATGGTAACAGATGAGTTTGCAGATGATCTCATTCTTGCATCAGATAATGTATTTTGCAAAAGACAGGCGGATGCATTCTCATCTGAAGAACTGATTTCATATCTTAACTCAAAGGGCGTTTCGGAGATAGAGATGATAGGTGTAGATGGGAATTCGTGCATCAAGGCAAGTGCCAAAGGTGCAGTGAAATGCGGATTCATTGTTTCTATTTTTTTGAACTGCGTAGGTGTATCCAATTTGCCGAAATTTGAAAAGACCAAAGAGGAACTTGAAAAAATAGGGGTAATATTAAAGTAAACAATTAGATTAATCGGAATTTGGCAGGCTGTACCTGCACCTGATTCACGTCGTTATTTTGTTAGGGCAGTGTAAATCATTCCACGCAATAGGCAGGCGAAGATGCCCAAAAAATTGATTTTTGGAGGTAAACAATATGCGTATAGAACATATTGCAATGTATGTAAATGATCTGGAAAAAGAGAAAGCATTTTTTGAAACCTATTTTGATGCAAAAGCAGGAGATAAATATGTGCATGAGGAAATTGGATTCAGTTCATATTTCCTGGAATTTCAGGATGGAGCAAGGCTGGAATTAATGCATAACACTGAAATGGATGATATAGAAAAATATAGAAAGCGAACAGGATTTATACATATTGCATTTACAGTTGGTGGAAAAGAGGATGTGGATAGAATTACAGAGAAAATAAAGAATGATGGTTATGAAGTAATCAGTGGTCCACGTACAACAGGTGATGGCTATTACGAAAGTTGTATACTTGATCCGGAAGGAAATCAGATAGAGGTTACGACGGAGGTAGAAAATAATGTTTGCGGATAATTTGATGGAATTGAGAAAATATCACGCGATGTCCCAGGAGGAACTGGCAGAGAAGATTGGTGTTTCCAGACAGACCCTCTCCAAGTATGAGACGGGTGAATCCCTGCCGGATATTGAAAAATGCAAGGCGTTGGCTGATGTATTTGGCATTACTGTGGATGATCTTATCTGCTATGAAAAATCCACAGGAATGGGACTTGGGATACCGCCCAGGGGCAAACACATCTTTGGAATGGTCAAGGTGGGCGACAAAGGGCAGGTCGTGATTCCTGCCAAGGCAAGAAAGATCTTCCATATTAACCCGGGAGACAGCCTTATCATATTAGGGGATGAATCCCAGGGTATCGCTTTGATAAAAGAGGAAAACCTGCTGGAATTGCTCCATATTGCCGGGAGTGAAAAATAAAAGTTTCCTGTTGGTTGATTTTTAATCGTGGAATATCGTTTTAATCCATTGAGTTACAGCCTCCTTTTGGTTATGATAAAACCAAGAGGAGGTTTTTTATGTATACGTTGAATTTATCAGAAAATATTATACGTTTACGCCATGATAAGAAGATTACGCAGGAGCAATTAGCGGATTTTGTTGGTGTAACAAAGGCATCCGTTTCTAAATGGGAGACAAAGCAGAGTATGCCGGATATTTTATTACTTCCACAGCTGGCAGCATTTTTTGATGTGACCATTGATGAGCTGTTGGGATATGCGCCACAGCTTAGTAAGGAACAGATGCAAAAGATTTATTTGGAGCTGACAGGCGACTTTGCGAGAAGTCCTTTTGAAGAAGTGATAGAAAGAGTAAAGAAACTGGAAAAGGAGTACTACAGCTGCTATCCATTTTTGTATCAGTTAGTTTTATTATATCTGAATCATTTTATGCTGGCAGGTGATCAGAGAAGGCAGCAGGAGGTATTGGAACATGGTCTGCGTCTGTGTGACCGCATATTAGCAGCCTGCAAAGATATTACCATATGTAATGAAACTGTAGTGCTTCGCGCCATGATTTTATTACAGCTTGGGAAAACGCAGGAAGTAGTGGAGTCACTGGAAGAAATTGCGAATCCGGTTAGTGCAGCAAACCAGAGCGGGAGTGTGTTGGTTCAGGCATATCAACTTGCCGGAAATCTGGAAAAAGCAGATTATTTTACGCAGATTAATATATATAATGAGGTGCTGGCTTTAGTCGGATGGTCAACGGAATACATTGCTATACATAGCGATAATCTGGCAATTTGTGAGGAAACAATCCGACGTGTAGATATGGTCGCAAACGCATACGATTTAATACATTTGAATGGAAATTGTATCGCAGTGTTCTGGTATCAGGCAGCCATCATGTACTGTACACAGGGAAAAAAGGAGAAAGCTCTGGCGTATATGGAAAGCTATGTAAAAGCAATAGAGAATCTCCTGGCTGAAGATGTACTTATATTTCATGGAGATTCCTACTTTACTAAGCTGGATCAATGGATTCAGGAACAAGAGTTTGGTGGAAGCCCGCCGCGTGACAGGAAGGTGATCTGGGATAGTGCCATTCAGGCATTTGATCATCCGGCATTTGCCATCTTAGCAGAAGAAAAAGCATTTATTGAAATGAAAAAAGAACTTATCCGTAAAAGTAAAAGATGTAATTGAAAAAAGAGGAGAATGATTATGCAGGTAGAATTAGGTCAGTTAACGGAGTTTTTACCATTTTTAATACCACTTATTATTTTGGAGTTTGGATTGCTTGCGTATACCTTGTGGCATATTCTGACCCACAAAACATATAAAAGGGGTAACCGTGTACTTTGGTTAATTGTAACTATTGTAGGGATGAATTATGTTGGGCCAATACTTTACTTTATTTTAGGAAAAGAGGATGCGTAATGGATATGCTGACATTATCCCATGTATCCAAGTCTTTTGGACAGAAAACGATTGTGGAGGACATCAGTTTTTCAGTGCCGGAGGGTACGGTGTTTGGGTTTATCGGACAAAATGGTGCCGGTAAAACCACAACCATGAAGATGATACTTGGGCTATTACAAATGGATGGCGGTGAAATTACTGTCAACGAAAAGAAGGTCCGGTATGGGCAGAATGAGACGAATCGTTTCATTGGATATCTGCCGGATGTGCCGGAATTTTATGGATTTATGACACCAAAGGAATATCTGATGTTATGTGGAAGTATTACAGGATTGTCAAAGGCAGACAGTGCCAAAAGAGCAGAAGAGCTTTTAGAAATGGTAGGCCTTTCGGAAGCAAATAAACGGATTCACGGTTTTTCCAGAGGTATGAAACAGCGTTTAGGAATCGCCCAGGCATTACTGAACAGCCCGAAGCTGTTAATCTGTGATGAGCCTACTTCTGCATTAGATCCGGTGGGAAGAAAGGAGATATTAGAGATTTTATCGGCGGTAAAAAAAGAGACCACTGTTATATTTTCTACCCACATTTTATCAGATGTGGAGCGTATCTGTGATCAGATAGCTTTTCTTCACAATGGACAAATTGCTTTACAGGGAACATTAGAAGAGGTAAAAGGTGTCCGGGGCGGAACCTCACTGGAAATTGAATTCTGTAAGCCGGAGGATGCCGGGCATTTTCAGTCTCTGTACGCAGACGGGAGCCGGGAGAGTGCCTTAAAGCTTCGTTATGAGAAGAAAACAGAGCAGGATATGATGGAAATGATGCGGATCCTGGTAGAAAATCATATTGCTGTACAGCGAATGGAGATGTTGGAACCCAATCTGGAGGACTTGTTTATGGAGGTGGTGGGCAGATGATACAGCTTATGGCATTTGTAAAAAAAGAATGGACAGAAGTACTGCGCACTGGTAAATTTGTGATGATTGCGGTATTATTTATTTTGTTTGGTGTTATGAATCCGGCCATCGCAAAATTGACTCCCTGGATGATGGAAGCATTTTCGGAAAGTCTTAAAGGGTCCGGCCTTACTGTAACAGAGGCGAAGGTTGATGCCCTTACTTCATGGATGCAGTTTTATAAAAATGTTCCTGTGGCGCTCATTGTATTTTTGCTGATGTTCAGTGGCATTCTGGCAGTTGAATATCAAAAGGGAACATTAATCAATATGATTACAAAAGGTCTTTCCCGGTGGAAGATTGTCCTGTCGAAGAGTGTTGTCCTGCTCTTTTTATGGAGTTTGGGCTACTGGATGTGTTATGGGATTACCTACGTGTATAATGCATATTTTTGGGATAACAGCATTGCGAAAGATGTGGGATTTGCAGCATTTTGCGTGTATATGCTGGGTGTGTGGCTGATCGCTCTTATGATGTTGATGTCTACACTTTTTTCAGCAGGTTCAGCGGTGGCTGTGGGAACCGGCGGAGTGTTCTTTGTGCTTTATCTGTTCAGTATGCTGCCGGATCTAAAGGAATATCTTCCTTCTTATCTGATGAGCGCATCCGGTCTGCTGTCAGGTGCCGGAGAAGCCGGTGATTATACGACTGCTCTCTTGGTGGCAGCAGTACTTGCCGTGATTCAGCTCGTGGTGGCGATACTGGTGTTTAACCGGAAGGATGTGTAAAAGAAAGGAATCTTGACCAAATCTTGACGAATATTTTGACTAAATCTTGACTCATTTCTTGACTGATTTTTTGAATTTATAGATTAATATTATATCAAGAAGTAAATTCTGTTCCAGACTTCGCAAATTATTTTGTTTTCAGAGTCATTGATCTAAAGAGCAATTCTTATTGGGACACAAAATCATGGGCAAGAAAGGAGAAACATAAGAGAGATGAAAACGATAAATGGGATAATTAGAAAACTTGGGGTTACTTCGAAATATAAAGGATACTATTATGTGACGGATGCTATTCGTCTGGCAATGAATTTTCACGATGAACCTATAAAGATTACGAAAGACATTTATCCATATCTGGCAAGAAAATACAAAACAACTCCAATGAATGTCGAACATAATATTCGTACGGTTATTAATGTCTGCTGGGCGATGAACAGGACAGGGCTGGATGAGATTGCGGGTTATCCTCTGACTTACAAGCCGACAAACAGTGAATTTATAGATATGGTTGCTTATTATATTTCGGAAGAAGAACAGATAAATACTCATAAGCCGACAGCAGTAAAATACACAGATGTAGTTTGTTTCACGTCATAATTTGTTGAAAACCGTCGAACGAAAGTTCGATTCCCTCATTGACTTCATTTCAATCGACATTGTATAATGTTTTATATCAGATAGTGCTGAATTGCAGAAAAGAAAGGAATTAAAAAATGTACTTATCAACAATATTTTTATCTGACATTGACAATGGGGTTGAACATGCTATCACAAAATGTAATGAAGAATTTTTGAAACGTTTTGGATCAATTCAAGATTACATATCCGCTTCGATTACAAGAGATTTTTCTGGTAAAGTACTCCAAATGAATTGTCAATGTGATGAGATCATGGCTCTGTGGGATGTCTTTAAAGATTTTAAAGATGAAATATTTCTTAGTCTTCCGGTTATTGAAGCAATGAAAAGAACTCGTGATGTAAGGAATGAAATGGGTGGAGCGTTCGGATTACAAAGGATGATGTTTCAGTAAAATTGGACATGGTAATCTACATAATATATGGAAATAAGGCTTATTAAGTAGAGATGCTTGGTAAGCCTTTTTTAATTTCTTATTATTGGGGTGTGTTATGGAAAAAATAGCTGTAATAGAAGATAATGTACTAACTGGAGATATGATTAATGAGATTTTAGTAGAGGAAGGATTTGACGTTATCCGGGCGTATTCCGGGACGGAAGCGTTATATTTACTTAAACACAACAAGCCTGACCTGATATTGCTTGATCTGGTTCTTCCGGGTCTTGACGGTGAAGCGGTTCTGGAGCATATTAAGGATATTCCGGTTATCATACTGAGTTCAAAAGCAGGAGTGGAGGACAAGGTAAATCTTTTGTATGAGGGTGCCTGCGATTATATAACAAAACCGTTTAATGCAAAAGAACTGATTGCCCGTATTTATGTCCAGTTACGGAAAGAAAAAAGTTTTGGCAATCCTGTAGAGAAAACAACATTATCGGTTGGGAATATGACACTGGATTGTCTGTCTTTGAACTTGTATGTTCAGTCACAGGTCGTAAAACTGACAAAAACAGAATCAGTGATACTCAAACTGTTGATGTCTCGTTCCAGATATACTATTTCCAGGGATCTGCTTCTGGACAGTATCAGTTATGAGACACCAGATTGTACGGAGAAATCTCTGAAGCAGCATATTTACAATTTGCGAAAGAAAATGTGCAGTATTAACAGTAATATTCAGATTGAGACGGTTCGGGGTGTTGGCTTCAGATTATCTGAAAAAGAAGCATGATTTTCGAATGGAAAGTAAAACGTAAAAGCCTTTCACGATTTTTATCGGAAGGGCTTTTACTTGTTTAATCGATATACATCTATAAAATTGACACAATCATCTGTATTATCACTATTTCTCTGGATGAAAATGTCTGTTACAATAATATATGTATCAGTTCGAGGATAAAGAAGCAGGTAAGCAATTAACTTTGTTTGAATTATAGAAAGGGATAAGATGAAAATTACAATTATACACGGACAAAATCATAAAGGAAACAGTTACCATATTGGTCGCATGCTTGCGGAAAAACTGGCAGATGAACAGGAAATCACAGAATTCTTCCTGCCAGCTTCACTCAATCATTTTTGTCTGGGATGTTACTCCTGCATTGAAGACGAAGTGAAGTGCCCCTATTACAGTGAGAAAAAAGTCATAGCGGATGCAATGGAACAGGCAGAGCTTCTAATTTTTACAACACCTACTTACTGTCTGGAGTGTTCTGCACCGATGAAAGCATTTCTGGATCTGTTTTTTAACTACTGGATTCCTCACAGACCGAGAAAATATATGTTCAGGAAAAAGGCAGTCATTATTTCTACTGCAGCAGGTACCGGTACCGGAAAAGCGATTGCACCTGTTAAAAGAGCTCTGGCGTATTGGGGCGTTCCATACAGAAAAGGTTATGGAATAGCGGTAAGTGCGATGAACTGGGGACAGGTCCCAGAAAAAAAGAAACAGCGGATCGAAAAGGATATGACAGCCCTTGCAGGAAAGATTAAGAAAGCGAAGGTTGGGAAACCGAGCCTTTTCATAAGATTTATGTTCTGTCTCATGGCATCCATGAAAAAATCAGCACCAGATGGCGGATACGACGCAGGAGAAGTACGCTATTGGAGAGAAAACGGCTGGCTGGACGGCAAAAGACCATGGCGTTAGGCAGAAAGTTGTGGGAGAGATAATGATAATGAGTATAGAGGAAGAATTAAGAAATGATAGATCAAAGTCTGTATCCGGCAATATATAAAAGGAAATCCTTTCACCGGTTTAATGATATTGGAAATGAGACGATTTCAACAGAAGAACAGATGGAAATAAAAGATGAATACAGACATTTTTCTGCGTTGCGCCCGGATATAAAGACAGCGATCCGGATTGTTCCGGCAGAAAAGACGACATGCAGACGTGGTGAAGAGTACTGTATTTTACTGTATAGTGAAAAAAAAGAACATTACTTACAAAATATCGGTTATATCGGGGAACAGCTGGATTTATATCTGACTCTGAAAAACATTGGCACATTGTGGTTTGGAATTGGAAAAACAGAAGAATCCCAATATGAAAATCTTGATTTTGTCATCATGCTTGCTGTCAAAAAGATTACTGACGAAACCAAATTCCGCAAAGATATGTTCAAAAGTAAACGAAAGCCAGTCGATGAAATATGGTTCGGAGAATGTATGAAAGGGATTACGGATATCGTTCGATTCGCTCCCAGCGCCTGCAATACGCAACCGTGGATGGTAGAACATACCGGAAGTATACTGAAAGTCTACCGCTACAAAAAACCAGGTAAAAGAGGCATTATGCCTGCCGATAAAGTGTCTTTTTATAATCAGATTGATATGGGGATTTTCCTGTGTTTTCTTGAACTATGTTTGATTCATGAAGGAATTTCATACGAAGCAGAGTTGAAACATGATGCAGGGTCTGATGATGAAAAAACACTTTTCGCTGTGTATAAATTGTAAGATACTTGTCGATGTGCAAAAAGGAGGCATTATATGGGAGAATTATCGAAACTTCCTAACATAGGAAAAACAGTTGAAGGACAGCTCCTTCAAATAGGAATTCGCACTGTAGATGAATTGAAAGAAGCCGGGGCAAAAGAAGCATGGCTCAAAATACAGGAGATCGATGAGTCTGCATGCCTGCATCGGTTGATGGCGCTTGAAGGTGCGATTCAGGGTGTAAAGAAGACGATGTTATCAGATGAAGTTAAAGCTGATTTAAAAGAATTTTATCAGCAGCATAAGAATGTGATATGAAAAGATATATTGTTTTATTAAGAGGTATCAATATAAGCGGCAAAAATAAGATAGCCATGTCTGAATTGAAAAAGGACTTTGCAGAGCTTGGGTTTGCAGAGGTTATTACATATCTCAACAGTGGGAACGTTAGCTTTTTCAGTGATAAAGATGACAAAGAAGCCCTTGCAGACATGATAAAAGCAATGATAAAAAACAAGTTTGATCTGGATATACCAGTTTTTATCATTCTTCAGAAAGAGTTGGCAGACATATTAGATCATGCTCCTGACTGGTGGGGAGATGATAATAAAGAAATATATGATAATCTTATCTTTATCATGCCTCCGTTATCCTATGAAGAGGTTTATGATGAGCTCGGCGATCCAAAAGCTGAATATGAGCAAGTACATAACTATAAAAATGCTATTTTCTGGTCTTTCAGCCGAAAGGACTACCAGAAGACAAATTGGTGGTCCAGGACTGCCAGCTCCAATATAAGCGAAAAGATTACCATTCGAACCGCAAATACAGTAAGAAAATTGCTTTAATGGAAATTTAGTAGATTAACGAATACGAAACGGTGCCCCTTATGTCATGTTACGACGATGCGCTTCTCCTCATCTCTTGCACTGGTATGTAAGTTCAGGAAAGAGTCGCTGAAAGCAGCTTCTCTCTCCCGAACCAACATAGCAGGCAAGGATATTCGGAACGCTCCTCTTACCTCACATGGCATAAGGGGCACCGTTTCTATTCCTTAACAACCGTAAATTTCTGGGTAAAAGGTGTATGCCATAGTTTGTTGGCAAAACAAGTACCTGATTTGTAGGTTTTCATTACATATTTGCAAAAGCAAAGAATTGTAATGACTTTTTTAATTGTTATAATCATCTCCCTGGATAGATATTGAGGAATTCGAATGAATTTTGAAGAGGAAAACTCATTCTAGTATAGAAAAATTCAGGATTTGAATGAAATAAGAAGAGAAAAAGTCATTCCCTGACAAAAAAAGTCATCAATTTGAATGAAATGTTTCTAAAACTGAAGTCTGTCGCCTGCATATTTTACCTTGAAATTTACGGTGTAGTAAATGGTAGCAGATATCGGCAGGAGAAAGTGAAGAGGTAAGCAGGAGCCCCGAAAAATCCGCCCCGAAGCTGTTAGAGCGCGAAAAACAGGCGTTGATTTATCGTCTGCTTTTCGCGCTCTTATAGATTCGTGGGCTAGTTGCAGGGGCGAATGCGTCGAGGCACTTTCTCCTGCCGATACTGCGTATCACTTACTACACTAAATTTCCATTCCTATAAAACTGACACATTCACCTGAAGAATATATCTATCGGGTAATCAGGATATTATATATAATATCGACATAGACATAAAAATATGTCTGGGAAGGAGCGAATGAAAATGAGAAACGAAAGACTATATAAATCAAATGAAGACCAGCTTATAGATGGCGTATGTGCAGGAATAGCAGAATATTTTGGTATTGATCCTACACTGATTCGGCTTGGCTGGGTGTTATTCTGTGCGATGGGTGGAAGTGGTTTTCTTGCCTATATTATTGCAGCTATCATTATCCCGCGCCGCCCAAAGGAGAAGATTTATGAAGCATAATGAAACCCCGATCTCAGGATGAGACCGGGGGGAGTGCCCTGATATGCAGAGTGGACTGCAGGTAAAAAATGTCTGTATATCGTGTTTATTCTGCACTGCCGGTATTGGTATGGCGTTCCCGGAATTGTTTCCAGGAGGGCGTCAATACTCCTTCATTTATCCGGACTGGCTCGGGATAATGATTGCCCTTTAAGTCCAGCTCTACACGATCGATGATTTCTGGTTCTATCGGAGTGTTTACTACAAGGCCGGGAATCGGGAAGTCCTCTACCGGACGAATTCTGATATGTTCCAGACGGTGGATTTCTTCTATTCCGGATATGACTTTTCCAAAGACCGGATAATGTCCTTTGTGTTCCGGACATGGACGCAGAGGGAAGAAAAATTCACAGCCTGCTTCCCCGAGATCATCATATCCGCCCATGCAGACGCATCCGATATCAGAGTCTAACGGTGCGATCTCCGGATGCAGTTCGTATTCAAAAGGAATCAGATACTGTCCTTCCTTTTTCCGGAATCCCGTATAACTGATGTCGATCCAGTGGCCGGGAACGATTCGTTCAATTGGATGTCCATCAAAGATGCCACGTTCTGCGGCGTAGATAAAACTGGCTACCGTATTCGGTGCGAAGTCCGGCAGGAGTTCAATGACGATACGGGATTTGTTAGCCATGTAGATTGTTGCGGTTGGGTTCATATGTATAGCTCCTTTTCATAAGTGATTTCTGGAAATATTATAGAATAGCCTGCCAGATAATGCAAATGTGGATATGGTTTAGTCCTTGTTGTCCATTGACATAATCATTGAAAGTAATACAATGACTTTAGGATAACGAGTGAATTGAAACACCCAATGATAGCTGGGAGAAAGGGAAAATCAATAATGGAAGTAATTAATTATTTTTCAAGTGATCGACAGGAATATTGGCTTGCTCAGATTGGAAAGAGTGATTGGAGTGCCGGTCAGTTTTTATACAGGTTGTTAGAGAACGGAGAACTACAAGATTATGTAGGCGAAAATGTGAAAGTATTGCTGCTTGTGGATGGTGATGAACTCGTGTCCTTTTGTACTTATGCAGAGAAAGATGATATTCAGCCAACAGATTTGACACCTTGGATCGGATGGGTTTATACTTTTCCGCAGAGAAGAGGACATCATTACGTGGGGAAACTATTTGAAGAGATTGCAAGAATTGCAAAGTCTGAGAATGTTAGTGAAGTTCTTATTTCAACGAATCACGAGGGATTGTATGAAAAATATGGATGTGAATTCTATCAAATGATGCATGATATGAATGGTGAACCATCCCGCGTATATCGGAAACGATTTTGAGCGAGTGTGGCATTCAGGAGGATTTAAAAGTAAAAAGAAGGTGTGAACTATGAATCAATCAAATACAATTATAGAAATTGAACATTTAAGCAAATCATTTGGAGATGTGAAAGCTGTAAAGAATCTGAGCTTTCAGGTAAGAAAGGGAGAGCTTTTCGCCTTTCTGGGGGTAAATGGTGCGGGGAAAAGCACAACGATTTCAATTATATGCGGTCAGCTTAAGAAGGACAGCGGAACTGTACTTGTAAAGGGTATGGATGCGGAACATTCGTTAGATGAAGCAAAGAGAACGATCGGAGTTGTGTTTCAGGACAGTATCTTAGATAAGCCATTGACTGCGAAAGAAAACTTAAAGAGTAGAGCAGCACTTTACGGAATTACTGGGAAAGCTTTTGAAGACAGATTAAAGGAATTGGCAGAAATTCTTGATTTTAAAGAGTTTATGAACCGGCCGGTAGGCAAGCTTTCCGGAGGTCAGAGAAGAAGAATTGATATTGCAAGGGCACTGATCCACAGACCGGAGATATTAATCTTAGATGAGCCCACAACAGGGCTTGATCCACAGACCAGAAAGCTGATCTGGAATGTAATTGAACATCTCAGAACAGAGGAGGAAATGACGGTATTCCTTACAACGCATTATATGGAGGAGGCCGCTTCGGCAAGTTATGTTGTTATTCTTGACAGTGGAAGCATTGTTGCTGAGGGTACTCCGCTTGAACTAAAGAATACATACGTACGGGATTATGTGTCATTGTATGGTGTTTCGGAAGAAGAGATGAAAACGCTGCATATGGACTATAAGGCAATTCGTGACGGATATCAGGTTTCTGTGCCTTCGACAGCGGCAGCAACACAGCTGATCGTGTCTCATCAGGAATTGTTCAGAGATTACGAGGTGGTCAAGGGAGGCATGGATGATGTTTTTCTTGCCGTTACCGGAAAGACACTTGGAGAGGAGAACAAATAGATTATGAAAACTTTATTTGCATTGATCAGCAGGAACAGAAAACTGTTTTTCAGAGATAAAGGAATGCTTTTTTCATCCCTTATTACACCGATCATATTGATTGTATTATATGGCACATTTCTGGCAAATGTGTATAAGCAGTCATTTGAGTCTTCGCTGCCGGAGTTTATGGATGTTTCTGAGAAGCTTATAAACGGAACCGTGGCTTCACAGCTTGCGGCTGCCCTTCTTGCAGTAAGCTGTGTTACGGTAACATTCTGTGTAAATCTGACGATGATTCAGGACAGAGCCAACGGCTCACGAAAAGACTTTAATGTGGCACCTGTAAAAAAGCCTGTCATTTATCTCGGATATTTCTTCTCTACGGTACTTAATTCGCTGATGGTAAATGTTCTTGCTCTTATCATCTGCCTTTTATATGTAAAAACGATGGGATGGTATATGAGTGCAGGCGATATCGTTTTGTTATTGATTGATATTGTTGTGCTTGTGCTTTTTGGCACAGTCCTTTCAAGTATTGTCTGTTATCCTCTGAAAACACAGGGGCAGATGTCCGCGGTGGGTACAATTGTAAGTGCCGGTTATGGATTTATCTGTGGTGCATATATGCCGATCTCAAATTTCTCAGAAAGCCTGCAGAAAGGGATGTCATTTTTGCCAAGTACTTATGGAACTTCGATGCTCAAAAATCACATGCTGCGGGGCGTGTTTGAGGAGATGAAAGCAAAGGGATTCCCAGATGAAGTAGTTACGGGTATTGCGGATTCGCTGGACTGTAATCCGGTTTTTCGAAGTCACGTGGTAAATACCAGAGAAATGTTTATGATTATGCTTGGAGCAGTAATTATATTAGGAATCATCTATCTTGTGATTTCTTCCATGCCGGAAAAGAATTAAAAATAGATTTAAACAGCAGGAATGAAATTTGTTTTGTTCCTGCTGTTTTTTATCATGTGTCGAAATAATTGGAAAAACCTTGTTTTATGGAGATGTTGTATGGTATGATTTATTTTGTATAAATATACAATTGTGTGAAATGTGATGTCGCATATAGGAAGAAGTACTAAGGGGAAATGTTACATGATGCCGCAGAAACAGATTTTAATTGTAGAAGATAACGAACTCAACCGGGCTATGCTGAGTGAAATACTGTCCGGTGAATATCAGGTGATAGAGGCTGAGAATGGGCAGGTGGCGCTGGATATCCTGAAGAACAACAGTGAGGATATTTCTCTTATTCTTCTGGATGTGATGATGCCTGTGATGGACGGATATACATTTCTGGACAAGATAAAGAAAGATGCAGACCTGGCATTGACACCGGTCATTGTAATGACACAGAACAACAGTGAGGATGATGAGGTGACCGCTCTGGCTCACGGAGCTACAGACTTTGTCCCCAAACCGTACAGACCGCAGGTAATCCTGCACCGGGTTGCAAGTATTATCAAACTGCGGGAAACTGCCTCAATTGTTAATCTTCTTCAATATGATCGGCTTACCGGACTTTATACGAAAGAGTTCTTTTACCAGAGAGTAAGAGAGAGGCTGCAGAAGAACCCGGAGACAGAATATACGATTATCTGTACCAATATTGAGAATTTTAAGTTATATAACGACTATTTTGGTGTTTCGGCAGGAGATTACCTGCTAAAGGAAATGGCCGATCTGCTTCGGGAGACCAGCGGCGAGCATGCGATTTGCGGTCGTTTTGGCGCTGACAGGTTTCTTTGCCTGCAGGAACGCGAGAAGGAACAGAAAGACAGGATCAGGTTTTCGGAGAGCAACACTCTTATAATAAAAAATGTAGTCATGAAATGGGGGATTTATAAGATTACTGACCGTACGGTGCCGGTGGAACAGATGTGTGACCGGGCACAGCTGGCGATGGACAGTATCAAGGGACAATATAATCGCCATTTTGCTGTTTATGATGATGCACTTCGCGCGAAACTGCTTCGCGAGAAGGTTATTACCGATACGATGGAGACGGCGCTTGCACAAAGACAGTTTATTGTTTATCTGCAGCCCAAGTACAGTCTGTGTGAAGAATGTATGGCCGGGGCAGAGGCTCTGGTGTGCTGGATTCATCCTGAACTGGGCTTTATTTCCCCGGGAGAGTTTATACCTTTATTTGAGAAAAATGGTTTTATTTCGCATCTGGATCAATATGTTTGGGAGCAGGTATGTGCGCTTCTTTGTAAGTGGAAGGAGAAGGGGTATTCTCTTTTGCCGATATCGGTGAATGTATCCAGAGCAGACGTTTATCAGATTGATCTGGTGAATACGCTTGTGGAAATTACACAGAAGTATGGGGTTGATCCGGCATACCTGCATCTGGAGATTACAGAGAGTGCTTATGCAGAGAATCCAGATCAGATCATCAGCACAGTAAGTCAGCTGCAGAAGCTGGGATTCATCATTGAGATGGATGATTTCGGCAGAGGATATTCTTCGCTGAATATGCTGAATCAGATGAAAATGGATATTTTGAAACTGGATATGAAGTTCATTCAGAATGAGATGACAAAACCGGCAGATCAGAGCATCCTCAAATATATTATCAGTATGTCGCATGGAATAGGACTTAGTGTGGTGGCAGAGGGTGTAGAGACCCTGGAGCAGCATAAACGTCTGCGGGAGCTTGGATGTGACTATGTACAGGGATATTATTTTGCAAAACCAATGCCTGTACAGGAATATGAAGAATTGTTGAAAGTTCAGCCTGCCGAATGTGTGACTTCTGTACTGAACATGCCGCGTATGGAAAATGGTATGCGCAGTATTCTGGTGGTAGATAACGATGATGCATACAGGGAACGGGTTCGTAGTACGTTTGATGGGCATTATCAGGTGCTGGAAGCTTCTTGCTCAGACCGTGCACTTGATATTATCGCAGAGAATGGGCGTAGTGTTGTTTCTGCCGTGATTCTGAGTATGACACTTCCTGATGATGGAGCAGCTTCGCTCCTTCGGGCCCTGCGACAGAATCCAATGTTTTGGCGTATTCCTGTTCTGGCTACGGTACCGGGAGGAGAAGTAATGAATGGGCTGCCATTGGCATTAGAAACCGATGATTTCCTCTGCAAGTGGCATCCTCAGCGTGATCTCTTCAGGAGAGTTGAGAGAATGATGGGTGTTGCAGCATCTTATGAACGTGAGATCAGTTTGCAGGATGAGGCCAGCAGGGACTACCTTACAGGCTTATTAAACCGGCGGGGACTGCAGGTCGCAATGGATACTTTACGGAAAGAAGATATGCCGTTAGCAGTATGTCTTTTTGATCTGGATGATCTTAAGAAGGTCAATGATACCTATGGTCATGATGCCGGAGATCGGCTTATCCAGTCCTTTGCAGATCTGCTTCGACGCCAGACCCGGACAAAGGATATTCTCTGTCGCTATGGCGGAGACGAATTTTTGGTGGTTCTGAAACATATGTCTGATGAGTCAGCGGCCGTAAAAAAAGGAGCGGATATCTGTCGCGCTTTCCAGTCCTCCTGTTCTGCGGGAATTGTTTTGTGTGGCCCGGAAGATAAGCACTTTGCAAGGATGATTCGGTGTGCAGATCAGGCATTGTACCGCGCGAAGCGGGAGAATAAAGGCGGCTGTTGCCTGTGGAATGGAAATGTTTGATCAGGAAGGATATGAGAGGTTAGGAAAAATAAAATGTCAAAAATGAAACGGATGAAAAAATATATTGCCCCAATATTGTGCGTAATTGCATTTACAGCTTTCTTCAGTGTGGGTATTCTCTATATTCGTTCTTACATGATACAACAGACGGTAGAGGAGCGTACAGCCCAGCTGGAGGAGATGATCGCTCAGATCCGGACCAATCTGGAACATGGAATGGAGACTCACTGGAACTTTCTGTGTGGGATTGAAAAAGCTATGGGTGGAAAGCATTACGCAGATGACAAAGTAATGATGGAAGATATAGCCGCCATGGAAGAGGAATTCTGTACAGAACTTTATGGCTGCCGGCTGATGCTTCTGGATTCCATGGGTATGGCTTATCTGGATGATGGAGAAGCAGGAATCTGGGATGATATCAACCGACTTTCTGACGGAGATTACCGTAATACCTTTGTCACGGACACCAGTAATGTGGACGGTACTTTCCTTGCTTTTTCTCAGAAACTGGAAAATCCTGTTACAATTGGAGAGAATGGTCAAAAATGCACACATCTGGTCATGTTGAAAAGTATAGAGACTTTGAAGAAATACTATACAACGGAATCCTATGGTGGAAATGCGGCGACTTATATTATCAAGCAAAATGGAGTGCAGGCATATTATGATGCAGATGATGATATCATCGGGGCGCGGAATGTTTTTAAGGCGCTGGAGGAAGCGGAAGATGCGAAGGGGCATGACTTTGATTCTATCAAAGAGCATCTTGACAGTGATGGAATTGCTGCTTCCAACATTCGTCTCAATAAGACAGAGTACTTTTATTGTCTCGCATCTTTGGATGAGTATGATATGACTTTGCTGTTACTGATTCCGGCGGAGTATGTGGCAATCAGTACAGTAGACATGATGAATTCTACGATTCAGGTTTTGATTATGTTTGTGCTTATTCTGATTGTCGTGATGACCCTGGCAATCATCAGCTTTATCAATGTTCAGCGAAGCAGCCAGATGGTAAAGATTGAACAGAAAAACAATCAGGAACTAAATAAGTTAAGGCTTGCAGCCGAGGATGCACTGCGTGCGGCGGAGGCAGCGAATAGATCCAAGAGTACATTCCTTTCCAATATGTCTCATGATATCCGGACACCTATGAATGCTGTGATTGGTTTTGCCACTCTTGCAGCAGCCAATGTGGACAATACGGAGAAGGTAAAGGATTATCTGGCAAAGATTCTGTCTGCGGGTAATCATTTGCTGAGTCTGATCAATGATATCCTTGATATGAGCCGGATTGAGAGTGGCCGGATTCATCTGGAAGAGACGGAAGCGAATCTGTCTGATATGCTCCATGATATTAAGACGATCATCAGTGGACAGATACATGCCAAACAACTGGAACTGTATATGGATGTAATAGATGTGACTGATGAAGATGTATATTGTGACAAGACAAGACTGAATCAGGTACTTCTGAATCTGTTGTCTAATGCTATTAAATTCACAGCGCCCGGCGGTACGGTATCGGTTCGTGTGTCCCAGCTTCACAATGCTCCGGAAGGAAAGGGAATCTATGAGATCCGGGTCAGAGATACCGGTATCGGTATGAGTCAGGAATTTGCAGAACGGATTTTTGAGCCTTTTGAGCGTGAGCGTACTTCTACCGTCAGCAAGATTCAGGGAACAGGTCTGGGTATGTCTATATCCAAGAATATTATCGACATGATGGGCGGTACCATTGAGGTGTATACGGAAAAGGGTAAGGGCACAGAGTTTATTATCCGTCTTGCGCTGCGTCTGCAGTCAGAACGAAGAAATCAGGAGCGTATAAGGGAACTTGAGGGTCTGAAGGCACTGGTGGTAGATGATGATTTCAATACCTGTGACAGTGTGACCAAGATGTTGGTACAGGTAGGTATGCGATCTGAGTGGACTCTGTCAGGCAAGGAGGCAGTCCTTCGCGCCAGACAGTCTCTGGAGATGAACGATGCCTTTCATGCTTATATCATTGACTGGCGCCTGCCGGATATGAATGGTATCGAAGTTACAAGACAGATCCGAAGTCTTGGTGACAATACGCCAATTATTATTCTGACTGCCTACGACTGGAATGATATCGAGGCAGAAGCAAGAGCGGCCGGTGTGACTGCTTTCTGTTCCAAACCAATGTTTATGTCCGATCTGCGGGAATCATTGCTGACCGCTCTGGGACATCAGTCAGCCAAAAAAGAAGTTGTTCAGCCAGTTGTTGGTGATGAAACAGATCTTTATAAGGGCAGGAACATGTTGCTTGTTGAGGATAATGAACTCAATCGAGAGATTGCGATGGAAATTTTCGGAGAGTATGGTTTTCATATAGATATAGCAGAGAATGGTGCAGAGGCGCTGGATAAGGTGGCGGCTTCAAGACCGGGTGATTATGATCTGGTGCTGATGGATATTCAGATGCCAATCATGGACGGTTACGAAGCAACATGGCGTATCCGTGCGCTGGATGATCCGGAGTTGTCCGCTATTCCTATTCTGGCTATGACTGCCAATGCTTTTGATGAGGACCGGAAAACTGCTGCAGAGTGTGGCATGAATGGCTTCATTTCAAAACCGATCAATATGGATGAAGTTATCCAGGCATTAAGAAGCGTGTTTGGAGAATGATGACTAGAAAATATTTATGAGGTGTATATATAATGGGAAAAAGAGATTCATTTCGTTCAAGATGGGGATTTATTCTTGCCTGCATTGGTTCGGCGGTAGGAATGGGGAATATCTGGATGTTCCCCACCAGAGTATCTCTTTATGGAGGGGGCTCTTTTATCATTCCATATTTTATATTTGTAATTTTGATTGGCTCCACCGGAATTATCGGAGAGATGAGCTTTGGTCGTGCGACAAGATCCGGCCCGGTAGATGCTTTTGGAATTGCATGTGAGAGAAAAGGGAAGCGTAAGGCTGGTGAAGCAATCGGTCTGATACCGGTTCTTGGTTCTCTTGCGATGGCAATTGGTTATACCGTTGTTCTTGGATGGATTTTAAAATATGCAGTTGGAACCTTTACCGGAGAAACACTTGCTGCAAAGGATGTAGATGGCTTTGGGGCAGCATTTGGAAATATGGCATCGACATTTGGAAATAACGGCTGGCTGCTGGGAGCGCTCGTTCTTGCAATATTGATTTTAATGCTGGGTGTGGGAAGCGGAATAGAAAAGGCAAATAAGATCATGATGCCGGTATTCTTTCTACTGTTTGTTATTCTTGGTATTTATGTTTTCTTCCAGCCGGGAGCGGCAGAAGGGTATCGCTATATATTCCGGGTAGAGCCGGAAGCGCTGGCTGATCCCACAACATGGATATATGCTTTGGGACAGGCATTCTTTTCTTTATCAATAGCAGGCAATGGAACGCTGATCTATGGTTCCTATCTTTCGGATGAAGAGAACATTCCGGCATCAGCTGCCCGTGTAGCATTTTTTGATACGCTTGCAGCGCTTCTCGCCGCACTTGTAATCATTCCGGCTATGGCAACGACAGGAACCCAGCTTGATCAGGGAGGACCGGGACTTATGTTCATCTTCCTGCCAAACCTGTTCAGATCTATGCCGGGAGGACATATTGTTGCAGTTATTTTCTTTGTAGCAGTATTGTTTGCGGGAATGTCTTCTTTGATTAATTTATACGAGGCACCGATCGCGACTGTACAGGAGAAGTTTGGACTGAACCGCATACCGGCTTGTGCTGTGACTGGGATATTCAGCGCAGTTGTTGCAGTATGCATTCAGGGTATTGTTTCCGGCTGGATGGATATTTTATCGATCTACATCTGCCCGCTTGGGGCAGGTCTTGCTGCGATCATGTTCTTCTGGATATGCGGGAAAGATTATGTGGAAGCGCAGGTAGGTAAAGGAAGAGAAAAAGCAATGTACAGTGGTTTCTATCCTTTGTGTAAGTATGTTTTCTGTCCGATATGTTTTCTCGTACTTATATTTGGAATCGTTATGGGAGGAATCGGATAATTTCATTTCAAAAAATGTTATTTTTCACCTTGTTGAAAGATAGAAAACAGAGGAGTAAAATGGCAGAAATATATTTCTTGTAAGAGGAAGGAGAAAGTGAAATGAAAAGGAAAGCATTATGTGCGCTGTTGACACTGATGATGGTTCTGAGCCTTTGCGCATGTGGATCATCATCTAAGACGAGTGACAGCGGAGAGAAAAGCGAGGACAAGCAGGAAGAAAAGAGCGAAGAAAAAGGGAAACTTGAAAAGGTGTCCATAGAAGAGCAGGTGTTATGCGACCAGGATGGTGTTAAAGTGACGGCGACAGGGCTGGACGGTTTCAACTTAAATGTTACTGTTGAAAATAACACGGACAAAAGCATCGGCGTATTACCACATAAACTGGCAGTAAATAATTGTATGATGCAGGCATATAGTGACACTGATCTGATGCCGGCAATGGGATTCATTGATATGGCAGAAGATCCGACATTTGCTGAAAGTACAGGTCAATATATGTCGGTTACTGCAAAAGCCGGAGAAACAGTGGAAGGCCTGTTGACGGTGTATTATGAGGAAAAATGTGATCTTGCAAGCATCGGACTTGTGAATCTGGCATTATATATTTACGACGGAGCATCTCATGAAGAATTATTCCGCACTGAGCTTACAGAGATTCAGACATCTGCGTATGACAAAATGGAAGAACTAGAAAAGCCGGATGGAACGGAGATCTGTAACAAAGAGGGAATGCAGATTATCGTAACAGATTTAGAAGAAGATGAGTCTGGATGGTACAATTTGGAACTTTATGTGGATAATCAGTCAGATAAAGATATATCCCTTTCATTCCCGTACGCAGATACGGCAGAGGAAGCACAGGAATATGTGAATGGTGGGACGATGATTACGGATGGGAATATACTTTCTGGTAAGAAGGCACTGATCACGACAAGAATGAGTAAAGAGGTGTCGCTGTTCACTGACAATGGTATGGAAGACAAGGAACGAGAAAATATTATTATAAATATTTACGATATGAATGACTTACAAAATGGTTTTATTACATGTACGGATCCTGTTGCGATCGCTGATGTGAAGTAATAAGTTGAATTATCCATAGAAAGGAAAAATGGAATGTATGAATTCGTACGCATACTTGTTGCTGCCTCTTTTTGGGGAGTGCTAGTGACAGTTGCATATACAGATATGCATACTATGACAATTCCGGATAAATATGTAATAGCAGCAGGCGGGATCGGAATCCTGTCTGCTCTGTTATTTCCAGAAATATCACTTCCGGAAAGGATAGTGGGAATGTTTATTGTTAGCTTACCGCTCCTTGTGATCGCGCTGGTTGTTCCCGGTGCATTCGGAGGAGGGGATATTAAATTCATGGCGGCATGTGGGATATTTCTTGGCTGGGAGCAAAATTTATATGCTTTTTTCTGGGCTTTGCTGTTGGCGGGGATTTACAGTATATGGTTACTTCTTATAAAAAAGTCTGGTCGTAAGACTTCTTTTGCTTTTGGACCATTCCTTTGTATGGGAATGTGTCTTTCTTTTTTATTTTCCATATAGGAATTTCATTTACAAAGTGACAGGGTCTGTTATAATAAAGAAAAAACGAAAGAGAGAGTAGTTTATGCAGGGCATTTTTGAATCAATCAACGGTATTTTTTCTTTTATTGGACCGTTGTCGGATTTTCTGTGGGATTTTCCGACGAATTTTGAATGGTATGCATCCATTCCGTTACTTGGTAACTTTTCATTTGCTATTATTTTGTTGCTTGGATCTGGTATTTTCTTCAGTTTTCGAATCGGCTTCATGCAGGTGACTTATTTCAAAAAGGGAATTAAAGTCATGACGGAGAAGCGAAAAGTAGATACCGGTATTTCGCCGCTTGCAGCTTTTCTTCTGAGTTCTGCCATGCGTGTGGGACCCGGAAATATTATCGGTGTTACGGGCGCCATCGCAGTGGGGGGACCGGGTGCCCTGTTCTGGATGTGGATATCCGCATTTTTCGGTATGGCTGTTGCATACATGGAAGGTGTCCTGGCTCAGATTTTTAAAGAAAAGAAGGATGACGAGTTTGTCGGCGGTCTTCCGTTCTATGGAAGAAAGCTTCTCGGAAATAAAGTGTGGATCGGTGTGTTCTTATCCATTCTGTACATCCTGTATGCGTTATGCTGTCTGCCGGCGCAGGGATTCAATGTAGTATCTTCTTTCGGAAGAATGGCCGAGATTGCTACAGGTACGACGATCGCAACAGATTCTGCATTTTATTATATAGTTGGAGCGCTTATTATTGTTGTGACAGCATTCATTGCCTATGGCGGTATCCGCAAGGTCACAAAATGGACAGATAAGATGGTGCCGGTAATGGCTGTACTTTATATTGTGACCGTGCTTGTCCTGATCGTATTGAATGTCGGATCTATTCCGTATTTCTTTAAGGCGGTATTCTCAGGTGCGTTTAAGCCGGAGGCTGTCTTTGGCGGTATGTTCGGTACTGTGCTGGCGCAGGGAGTAAAGAGAGGTCTTATGTCAAATGAGGCTGGTCAGGGTACGATCACGATGTCCGCTGCCGCATCTGATGCAAAGCATCCGTGTGAGCAGGGTATACTTGCCTCTATTGGTGTATTTCTGGATACAATTGTTATCTGTACACTTTCCGGATTTGTTGTAGTAATGGCACATTGCTGGGATGGCGCAAATGCGCAGGCCTGGGCAGAACTTGATAAGCTTCCGAAGTTTACGGAATCTATCGCTGCTCTGACACCGGGAACAGCGGCAAATGCGATCGTGACTTTTGTGATCACATTGTGCTTCTGTATGTTTGCCTATACATGTCTTCTCGGAATGATCAGCTTTTCTGAAATCGCAGCAAACAGAATCCGCAGGGACAAGGGATTTATTAATGTTGTCAGAGGAATTGCGCTTTTTGTAGCAGCGTTTGGTATTCTCTGTAATATTGCAGGCCTGGAGCTGGGAAACTTGTGGGCATTCTCAGATCTTGGAAATATTCTGATCGTGTACTTCAACGTGCCGATTGTGTATGTTGGAGCAAAATATGTGCTTCGTGCTACAAAGCATTATAAAAAGAATGACGGAACACCATTTACATCTGCGGTTATTGGAAGACAGGATTGTGTGTTCTGGGATGAGAAAGCAAAGAAGTAAAGAAGATATTCCCTTTTTATTATTCCTATGATATACTTTATTGTAAGTATGCGAACGCATAGCAGAACATTGGCAAGGAGCGTAAGACTATGAAAAGAGTATTATTAAAGCTCAGCGGGGAGGCACTCGCAGGGGATAAAAAAACAGGATTTGACGAGGCAACCTGTATGGGTGTTGCCAATCAGGTGAAAGAGCTTGTGGACAGTGGTATCCAGGTGGCAATCGTAACAGGCGGCGGCAACTTCTGGCGCGGAAGAACAAGTGAGACGATTGACCGTGTGAAAGCAGATCAGATCGGAATGCTTGCTACAGTGATGAACTGCATTTATGTTTCAGACATTTTCCGTTATGCCGGTATGAAGACAGAAGTATTTACACCATTTGTGTGTGGTGCATTTACAACACTGTTCTCCAAGGATGCAGCAGTAGAAGCCCTGAATGAAGGAAAGGTCGTATTCTTTGCAGGCGGAACCGGTCATCCGTATTTTTCAACAGATACAGGCGCAGTACTTCGCGCGATTGAGATAGAAGCAGATGCAATGTTGCTTGCGAAAGCAATCGATGGTATCTATGACAGTGATCCAAAGGTTAACCCGGATGCTAAGAAGTATGATGAGATTTCTATTCAGGAGATTATTGATAAGAAGCTGATGGCGGTAGACCTTACAGCATCTATTATGTGTCTGGAGAACAAGATGCCGATGCTTGTATTTGGATTAAATGAGAAGAACAGTATTGTAGAGACAATGACAGGAACATTTACAGGAACGAAAGTGACTGTATCATAAGGAGGATATGATTATGAATGAGAGATTAAATGTATACCAGGAGAAGATGAAAAAGACCTTGGCAAACCTGGACGGAGAACTTGGGGCAATCCGTGCAGGACGTGCAAATCCAAATGTTCTGAATAAGATCATGGTTGACTATTATGGAGCACCGACACCGATCCAGCAGGTTGCCAACGTAGCAGTTCCGGAGGCACGTATGATTCAGATTCAGCCTTGGGAGAAGAACATGCTTAAGGTAATTGAAAAAGCAATTCAGGTTTCAGATCTGGGAATCAATCCGACAAACGATGGTTCCTGTATCCGCCTTGTTTTCCCGGAGCTTACAGAGGAACGCAGAAAGGAACTTGTAAAGGATGTTAAGAAAAAGGGAGAGGCAGCGAAAGTTGCGATCCGTAATATCCGCCGTGACGGTAATGATGCATTTAAGAAGTTAAAAGGTTCTGAGATATCTGAGGATGAGATCAAGGATATGGAAGACGATCTTCAGAAACTGACTGACAAGTATGTGAAGGAAGTAGATAAAGCAGTAGAAGTGAAGTCAAAAGAAGTAATGACTGTTTAATATACACAGGGAGGCATGCGAAAAGGCATGCTTTCTGTGCGGAAGGAGCTATTATTATGAATGTGCCACAGCATGTTGCAATTATTTTAGACGGAAACGGCCGTTGGGCGAAGTCAAAAGGAATGCCTCGAAACTACGGACATGCGCAGGGGAGTAAGAATGTAGAGCGTATCTGTGAGGATGCATATCGCATGGGAATCAAGTACCTGACAGTCTATGCATTTTCGACGGAGAACTGGAACCGCCCGAAGGATGAAGTAGATGCGCTGATGAAGCTTTTGCGGAATTATATGAAGACCTGTCTGAAAACTGCGGAAAAGAATGATATGAAGATCCGTGTGATCGGAGATACGACAAGACTTGATGAAGATATCCGCAGCAGAATTGCAGAGCTTGAAGAAGCAACAAAGAATAACGGCGGACTGAATTTCCAGATTGCCATTAATTATGGGAGTAGGGATGAGATTACGAGAGCTGTCCGCAGACTTTCAAGAGATTGCAAGGATGGCAAGGTGGATCCGGATACGATCGATGAAAAGACGATAGAATCTTACCTGGATACACACGACATTCCGGATCCGGATCTTCTGATCCGTACGAGCGGAGAACAGAGACTGTCTAATTATCTGTTGTGGCAGCTTGCTTATACCGAATTTTATTTTACGGATGTGCCGTGGCCGGATTTTACAAAAGAGGAACTTGTAAAAGCAATCGAGCAGTATAATGCAAGAGACAGACGGTACGGAGGGATAAAGGAGGAACAAAATGTTTAAGACGAGACTGTTAAGTGGTATTGTTTTGGTAATTATATTGATTGCAACCGTAGGATATGGCGGGAATGTACTTTTCGGTCTGCTTGCAGTCATCAGTCTGATTGGAATGTCCGAGCTTTACAAGGTTGTAGATGTTCATAACAAGATTTTAGGTTTTGTCGGATATGTGGCTGCAATCGCATATTATGTTCTGTTATATACGGGGCAGACCGGGTATATGACGATGCTGTTCATTCTGTTTCTGATTCTTGTGATGGCAGCATATGTATTTTCATTTCCGCAGTATAAAGCGGAGCAGGTGATGACGACATATTTCGGACTTTTCTATGTAGCGATTATGCTTTCTTACGTGTATCAGACAAGAATGCTGCCGGATGGCGGTGTTGTTGTATGGCTCATCTTCCTGAGCTCATGGGGTTGTGATACTTGTGCGTACTGTGTGGGAATGCTGATCGGAAAGCATAAGATGGCACCAAAGCTGAGTCCGAAGAAGTCTGTGGAAGGCGGAGTAGGCGGAGTTGTCGGTGCAGCACTTCTTGGTGTACTGTTCGCACTTGCCATGAATCAGTGGGGAGGCGCCAATGCGAATCCTCTGCATTACGCGATCATCTGCGGAGTCGGAGGCATGATCTCTCAGGTGGGAGACCTTGCGGCATCTGCGATCAAGCGAAATCACGATATTAAGGATTACGGAAAACTGATTCCGGGACATGGTGGTATTCTGGATCGTTTTGACAGTGTGATATTTACAGCGCCGGTCATTTATTATCTTGCAACGATGCTTGCAGGAAATATCTAAGGATGAAATGGGTAGATCAGTCATAGGATAAAGAGAGGAAAATATGAAGAAAATAGCAATCTTAGGTTCTACGGGTTCTATAGGAACGCAGACACTTGAAGTGGTAAGAGAGAATAAAGATATCGAAGTACTGGGGCTTGCTGCAGGCAGTAATATTGAACTTCTGGAAAAGCAGATCCGGGAATTTTCGCCAAAGGTCGTTGCAGTGTGGAAAGAAGAAAAGGCAAAGGAGCTTAAGACGAAAATTGCAGATCTGGATGTGCGGGTCGTAGCAGGAATGGATGGACTTATTGAAGTATCTGTTCTGGAAGATGTGGAAATACTTGTGACAGCAATTGTTGGAATGATTGGTATCCGTCCGACAGTAGAAGCAATCAAGGCAGGAAAGGATATTGCTCTTGCAAATAAGGAAACACTTGTGACAGCCGGTCATATCATCATGCCGCTTGCAAAAGAAAATCACGTATCCATTCTTCCGGTAGACAGTGAGCATAGCGCGATTTTCCAGTCACTGCAGGGAAATGACCACGGGGCGATCCACAAAATACTGCTGACAGCGTCCGGCGGTCCGTTCCGCGGGAAAAAGGAAGAGGATCTTCTGAATATTCGTGTGGAGGATGCACTGAAACATCCAAACTGGGCCATGGGGCAGAAGATTACCATTGATTCTTCTACTATGGTCAATAAAGGACTGGAAGTAATCGAGGCAAAATGGCTCTTCGGTGTAGATGTTGATCGGGTGCAGGTTGTTGTCCAGCCACAGAGTATCATTCATTCTATGGTGGAATATGTGGACGGCGCAATTATGGCAGAGCTCGGGACACCGGATATGAAGCTGCCGATCCAGTATGCACTGTATTATCCGGAGCGAAGATTTCTTCCGGGTGAAAGATTAGACTTCTGGAGCCTTGGGAAACTGGATTTTGAGAAACCGGATATGGATACCTTCTACGGACTGGCACTTGCTTATGAGGCGGGACGAGTAGGCGGAAGTCTTCCGACTGTGTTCAATGCAGCAAACGAACTGGCAGTCAGCAAGTTTTTAAAACGGGAGATAAAGTATCTGGAAATAATAGAAATTATAGAAGATTGTATGCGCGCGCATAAGAATATTGAAAATCCGACTCTGGAGGAAATCTTTATGACAGAGGCGGCAACCTACGAGCGTATTGAAAGCAGGAGGTAAGAACTGACTTGGGTATTATATTTGCAATATTGATTTTCAGCTTCATCATATTCTTTCATGAACTGGGACATTTTGCACTGGCAAAGAAAAATGGAATAGACGTAGAAGAGTTCTCTATAGGAATGGGACCCTTGATATATGCAAAAGATTATAAGGGAACCAAATACTCCCTGCGACTCCTTCCGATCGGCGGATTTTGCGCTATGGGAGAGGACGAAGAAGCTACGGATTCTCCGAATAATTTTAATAATAAGTCTGTGTGGGCAAGAATTTCGGTAATTGCCGCAGGTGCGGTATTTAATTTTATTCTTGCATTTATAGCTTCCGTAGTTCTCATTGCGATGGTCGGTATTGACAAACCGGTTGTAGCAGATGTGGATGCCGGTTATTCGGCTGCAGAGGCCGGGATTTCTGCAGGGGACACGATTGTCCGCATCGGAAATAAGAAAATCAATATCTTCCGTGAGATTACATTTTACAATCAGTTCCACCAGGGAGAGAAGGCAGAGATTACCTATCTGCATGACGGAGAGAAGAAAACAGCAGTACTGGAACCAAAGATGGACGAAGAACGCGGATATTATCGGTACGGTATTAGTGGTGGGTATTCTACAAAAGGAACCATACTGGAGGACATAAAATATGGCGTCTATGAGGTGAAATTCTGGATCTGTACCACGTTAGACAGTCTCAAAATGCTCTTGACAAGGCAGATCGGCCTTGATCAGCTGTCAGGTCCGGTCGGAATCGTAGATGTTGTAGACGATACGTACAATCAAAGTAAATCATACGGTACATTTGCCGTAATTGTAGAACTGTTAAATATTGCAATATTGATCTCAGCGAATCTTGGGGTCATGAACCTGCTTCCGCTTCCGGCACTGGACGGCGGACGACTCGTTTTCCTCTTCATTGAAGCCATAAGGCGAAAGAGGATTCCACCGGAAAAAGAAGGATACGTGCATATGGCAGGAATGGCGCTGCTTATGCTGTTGATGGTGTTTACACTGTATAATGATATTGTGAGGATATTTTTTCAATAGGAATTTGGTTCAGTGATTTTATCTGAGGCAGAACAGTAACGCGAGACAGCAGAACTTTGAAAAACGAATCAATCGCTGACAAACGGTAAACATCAAAAGCTGATATAACATTCGTAACCGAGTATATTCGACGGGAACTCCTGATGAGTTCCGCGTCTCAGATACTCTTTCGCCTTGTATGGGAAATACAAGGCGAATACGAAGTTATATCAGCTTTTTCTGCAACCGTTTGTAACGCTCTTCCACGTTTCCCCAAGCTCAGCTGTCTTGCGCCACTTGTAATGCTCCAGCCAAAATACTGAAGCCGCATCGTTAAAGTAATTCCACCACGTTATCGGCGCGATAACAAGCTCTTTTTCATTTCCTGAGAGCGAAAAAGAAAATATGTACTGACTTTTTTTAGAACCAAATCATTTCCTCAGAGACAAAACAAAATAATTGAATGACTTTTCCGTTCATATGTTCATTCAAATTTGGATTTTTTCTATCTGGAGCTGACTTCGACCTCTCAAAATTCATTACAATTCTTTACTTTTACATATAGAAGCTGAAAAGACCAGATATATAACATGTTTGGCCAACAAACTGTGGCGTTCATCCATACCCCAAATTGCCAGTACAGTAAATGGCAGCGGATGTCGCTCAGGTGCTTTGCGGAGGTAGGCGGAAGACTTGGAGAATCCGCTCCGAATCTGTTAGAGCCCAGAAAACAAACCATGATTCCCGTTTGTTTTCTGGGCTCTTATAGATTCGTGAGCTAGTCAGAAAGTCGAACGCGTCGTAGCAAGGTATCTGAGCGACATCCGCGCACCACTTACTCTACTAAATTCTTATAAAAACCACTTGCTATACTTTTATTTACCTGCTATACTTTTCTCACATCAAAATCGGAGCTTTTTATTCAAAACTTCTAAGCTCTTTATTCTGATTTTCATTGCCGGTCGGCAGGGATTTCAAATTTGATGAATGATTGAAACTAAAAACAGAGCAGAATATATGTGTTACTATGACATTTATGAGTTATTGGATGTGGCGTTGTCATTTGGGGTGTGGTTTGGTACAATAGCATCAAAGAGGGTTCTTGGATATGCATAGTCATATGTTCTGCGGAAAGGAGAAGGTATGACTAAAAATCAGGCAGAATATGAACTGCAAAACCATGAAGCAAAAGATAACGGGGCAAAGCTTGTCTTTGATGATCCCATCTTGTGTGCTCAGTTCCTGAGAGGTTATCTTGGGATTGAGATCTTGAAGGATGTAAAGCCGGAAGATATTGAAGATATCTCCGAAAGATTTCTTCCCATGTGGCAGGAGGGGCGTGATTCTGACACTGTAAAGAAAGTGCATCTGAAAGGACAGGATCTTTATCTGATTGCCCTGGTCGAACACCAGTCGAAAGTACATTACAATATGGCATTTCGTATACTTCGTTATATAGTGATGATACTGAATGATTACGAAAATGAACAGGAAAAGCTGCACCCGGGTATTACAAAGACAAAGGAATTTAAGTATCCACCCGTCCTTCCGGTCATTTATTACGAAGGGACAGAATCCTGGACAGCAGTAAAGAATTCAAGAATCTTAAGGAAGTTCCAAAGGAATATTTTGAACATCTGGGAGAACATACACCAGAATATTTATTGAAATTGATCAGTAAGATCATCGCCGTCCTTTTGTAGCGGATGAATGTCCCGCGGAAGGAGGTGGAACAATTTACTGATCAGATAATGGGGAGGGAATTTAATATGTTATTTGACAGTTTTGAGGCATACGATGTGCAGGAGACGAGAAGAATCAGCCGGGAAGAAGGACGTATGGAAGGTCGTATGGAAGGTCGTATGGAAGGTCAATTGGAAGGCGAAAATAAGAAACTTATTCAGATCATTTGCAAAAAACTGAAGAAAAATAAAGGGGTGCAGGAAATAGCAGATGCATTGGAAGAAGATGTGTGTATCATACAGCAAATCTGTGATGTGGCAGTAAAATATGCGCCAGATTATGATCTTGATAAGATTATGGAGGGGATGAAGGAAAAGAAACTTTAAAAAAATATAATTATTACTTATAGATATAATAAATATATAATGTTTTTATATTGATAAAAACAATTGGACAAAAACCCCGGGGGGGGGTATTCTTTTTATGTAAAATACTTATACATAAGGAGAGAAGTTATGAAAAAGAGAGTAATTGGTATGTTATTGTGTATTGCAATGACTGCAGCTTTAGTTGTTGGATGTGCTTCAAATAAGTCTGACAGTGAAAGTGAAGAAGTAAAAGAGGAACCACGTGTAGTTGAGATTGGAGCATATGGTGCACATGTTCCGTTTAACTATATGGAAAATGATGAACTGGTTGGTTATGAAGTTGATATCTGGAAAGAAATTGCAAAACGAAACAATTTAGAATTAAATTATACAATTTCTTCAGATGTTGCAGGTCTTTTCACTATGTTAGATTCTGGTAAGATTGATACCATTCTTTGCCAGATCGGTGCAACAGAAGAGCGTGCTGAGAAATATGATTTTACAGAACCATATATGTATAGTCCAGGTGGATGGTTTGTCAAAGAAGACGCAGAGGATATTGAAAATATTGAAGATTTGTTCGGAAAAACTGCTGGAGTTGTAGCTGGTGGATCAGATATTGACATGTATAATGAAGCGGATCCAGAAGGTAAGATTGAGCAGGTTATGTATTCAAATGTTAATGCTGCATATCAGGATGTTGCCTTAGGTCGTCTTGATGCAGTAGGGATTTCTCGTCCACAGGGCTTCTACCTTATCAAAGAAGGAGAAGTAACTGGTGTTAAAGTATGTGGATATAATGGAATTACAGAAACAGATATTTTCCCTATGTTAAAGGGTAAAAATACAGAATTACTTGAGATGGCTAATAAAACAATTAAAGATATGAAGGAAGATGGTAGTCTTGCAGAATTAGCTGTAAAGTGGTTTGGAGAAGATGTAACAGTTAATCCGGACGCAGAGTAATTGAATCTGAAAAGCAAGTGGGAAAGCCAGAGATTGGTTTCCCACTTTTTTTTCTATTGTAAAATTTTGGGAAATTGGGGGATAACAGATGTCATTATTTAAAGATCTAGATATAAAGTTTATGATAGAAACAATGCCCCTCTTGATAAGGGCTACGAGAGTGACACTTTATTTGGCAGTGATAGCACTCATCATAGCATTTTGCCTTGCATTGTTACTTGCTACAATCAGATATTTCCGGATAAAAGTATTATCTCAGATTGTACAGTTTTATGTATCCTTTTTTAGAGGAACCCCATTAATTGTTCAGTTGTTTATTGTATATTTTGGAATATTTACGTTATCACCAACCCTGACACGACTTCCGGCAACGGTGGCAGCAATTGTTACATTGAGTTTAAATAGTGCAGCATATATGAGTGAGACTATTCGCGCTTCTTTTGAGTCTGTTGACAGTGGACAAATTGAAGCGGCAGAATCATTGTGTATGACAAGGTTACAATATATGAGAAGAATTGTGTTGCCGCAGGCAATGCGGGTTGCATTACCTTCTTTGTTTAATTCTCTGATTGATTTGATTAAAGGTACTTCAATAGCATTTACAATCGGTGTAACGGAGATGATGGCAATGGGAATCTATGAAGGAAGCAGACAGTTTAATTATTTTGAAATCTACTTTGACATAGCTATTATTTACTATGTTATGTCTCTGATATTAGGATACCTTCAGAAAAAGATTGAACAGAAATTAAGTAGATACTAGAAGGAGGAAAGAGATTGATACGTATTGAACATTTATATAAAAATTTTGGGGCAACAGAAGTATTAAAAGATGTTAGCCTTGAGATAAATCGCGGAGACGTTGTAGCAATTATAGGTCCTTCAGGTACTGGTAAATCAACACTTTTGAGGTGTATCAATTTTCTTATTCAACCGACAGATGGGAAAATAACAGTAGATGATATTACAATAGATGCAAAACACTATACGAAGAGTCAGGTTATGAATCTTAGAAGACATCTTTCAATGGTTTTTCAGAATTATAATTTGTTTCGGAATATGACTGCTCTGGGTAATGTAATGGAAGCATTGGTAACAGTACATAAGAAAAATAAGAAAGAAGCAAGAGAGATTGCAGTCGAGCTGTTGAGAAAGGTTGGGATGGAAGAGCGAAAAGATTATTATCCATCTGAACTTTCCGGAGGACAGCAACAAAGAGTTGGTATTGCAAGAGCGTTGGCGGTAAACCCCAGTGTTGTTTTGTTTGATGAACCTACGTCTGCACTTGATCCGGAATTGGTCGGAGAGGTGTTAAATGTAATTAAAAAACTGGCAAATGAAGGTGTAACTATGTTAGTAGTGACTCATGAAATAGAGTTTGCACGTAATATTGCCAATAAGATTGTTTTTATGGATCAAGGGAAAATCGCGGAGATAGGAACACCAAAAGAGATTTTGTCTAATCCTACAAATCAGCGACTGATACAATTTCTAAATATCGTTGAGCCTGAAGAAAAGGATTAGTGGAGGGAGTGCAATGGAAGAATTAAAAACGCAGGAGAGAATGAGACGATTGTTTGCTGGTGAGCCGATAGATCATGTTCCTATTATTCCACATATGGAAGCGTTTGCAGGAGTCGTGTGTGGAATGTCAACTTATGAGTGGTATAATTTCCCGCAAAAAGCATATGAATCTCAGGTGTGGTGTCAGGAAATGTTCGGATATGATGGCGGAAAATGTTATGATGTATCCTCTGGGCTGGCAGGAGATTTTAAAGGTGGAGAAGTTGTTATTCCGAAGACTCCTCGTTATTGTCTTCCGCATGCTGCCAAGCTGGCTGCACCGACAGAGGCTGATGTAGAGAAATTGGAACTTCCTGATAATATTGATGAAATGTTTGATGCAAAGCGTATTTTGGAGTTTAACAGAATATGTTATAAGAATGGAGAAGGAGTATCTGTGTTTGCTGGTTCACCTACCAGTGTAGTTCAATACCTTGTAGGTGTAGAAAATCTACTTCGCTGGATGGGGAAAAAGCCAGAACTGGTACATCGTCTGATGCGTTTTGCTACGGATTATATATATTTTCTGGCACAGTTTTATTTGAAAGAATTTGGAAAGGAACCATTGGGGGCAGGTATGGCGTGTCCAATAGAGTCGAATTCGCTGATATCTCCCAAAATGTTCGAGAAATTTTGCCTTCCATATTTAGTGGAAATATTTGAAACATTCAAAGAATGGGGGATTCCAATTACAGGTCTGCATCTGTGTGGTAATCATAACAAGAATCTCGAGATCTTTAAAAAGTGTATTCCATTTCATGGAAGGACGCTTATTACGGTGGGTTCCGAAACAAACATGGAAGAACTTGGAAAGCTGATGGGAGAAGATTTTATAATTGGAGGAAATCTAAGAAGTGACATATTACAAAATGGAACTCCAAGAGAAGTGTACAATGAAAGTGCAGAAATAATAAAGAAAATGAAACACTTTCCAGGAGGATTTGTATTAACACCTGAATGTACAATTAGTTTTTCTACACCTCCGGCTAATTTTTATGCCATGATAAAAGCAGCAAAAGAAATAGGGCGTTATGATAATTAAGAGACGAAAAAAGGATTGGGAGAATATATATGATAAAGACTGATTTGCCGAAGGTATTTGAAGAATTTGAAGATACAAGGAAACAGGGGTTTTTAGCTGCAAAAGAATTTAAAGAAAATGGTGGTAAACTTGTAGGATATTTGTGCTCGTATACACCTCATGAACTTTTAGATGCAGCGGGAATCGCAGGTGTAGGACTCTGTGGAACAAGTGAAGAGGCTTTCCCGGAGGCTGAAAAAGTGTTGCCTAAAAATATTTGTCCCCTGATAAAAGGAACTTACGGATTTGCACTTACGCAAAAGTGCCCATATACATATTTTTCGGATATGATTATTGGTGAAACTACTTGCGATGGAAAGAAGAAAATGTATGAACTTTTAAATGATTTGAAAGAGACTTATGTTTTGCACTTACCGCAAAGTCAGGTCAGAGCATATGCTGGAGATATCTGGTATGAGGAAGTAAAGCTGTTAAAAGAAAAACTGGAAGAAAAGTTTGGCGTGGAGATTACAGATGAGAATCTTCGAAAAGCAGCTAAAATCAGAAATCAACTTCGAAAAGCTAATTGTGATATGTTTGAATTACAGCAAACATGTCCTCCGGCAATGTATGGAACGGAGATGATGTTGGCTTTTCAAGAAAATAGTTTTAGATTTCATGTTGAAGATCAGCTTAAAAGTATCAGTCAGAAAGTAAAACAGGCACGACAGGCATTTGAAGAAGGAAATTCGCCAGTCGATAAGTCGGCAAAACGTATTTTGCTGACAGGATGTCCAATGGGCGGTGTCATACAAAAAATTGGAATGGCAATTGAGAATAATGGCGGTGTTATTGTATGTCTGGATGATTGTGGTGGGGAGCGTACCAATCGCCAGATGGTTGATGAGAATGCAGACGATATTTTGCGGGCAATCTCAGATCGTTATCTGAAGGTAAATTGTTCGGTCATGACTCCTAATACTGGTAGAATGGAAAATACGAAAGAAATGATACAGAAGTACAAAGTAGATGGAGTGATAGAAGTCATTCTTCAGGCGTGCCATACGTTTAATATTGAGGCAGAAAAAATGAGACAGGCTGTGAAAGAAATTGGAATTCCATATATGAAACTAGATACAGATTATTCAATGGCAGACAGCGGTCAGATTGCAACACGGATTTCTGCATTTATCGAGATGCTGGATAGTAGAGTGGATGCCTGAAACAGATAAAAAATGTTGACATTTTGGGTATTAAAGTTTATGATTCATATATAGAATATTTTCTATATGATGAAGCGTTTGAATAAGAAGGGAACGGATATGGATATCGATTATGTAGAGTATGCACGGATTTTCAAGGCTTTTTCTGATCCGAAGAGGCTGAAGATTATTGATATGTTGTCAAACGGGGAACTCTGTGCATGCAAGATACTGGAAGAATTTGATATTACGCAGCCGACATTGTCGCATGATATGAAGATCTTAAGTGATATCGGGCTTGTGAATCCGAGAAAAGAGGGGAAATGGATTCATTATTCTCTGAATATGGAAAAGATGAATGAAATCTATAAAACGGTAGGCAGACTGATGGTGCCGGATGAATACAGAAGTATTGTGGATTGTGATTGTAAATAAAACAGGTAACAGCCGGCGGAAGACCGCCGGTAAAAAAATAAATAATAAATAGAAAAATTTAAATATGTTTATGTAAGGAGGAAATATGGAGACAGTAAATACAAAATTATATGTACTGACAGGTTTTCTTGGTTCTGGTAAAACGACAGTGCTTCTTAAGATTCTGGAGAAACTTGAGGGACATCGGGTTGGAATTATACAAAATGAGTTCGGTAAACTGGGAATAGACGGAAATATCCTTCGCAATGACGATATCCAGATGATAGAGATCAACAGAGGCTCGATTTTCTGTTCCTGCCTGAAGCTTAATTTTGTAAATGCATTAAGTGAGATGGCCCAGAAAGATTTTGAGTATTTATTTGTTGAAAGTTCAGGACTTGGCGATCCGTCAAATGTAGAGGAGATTCTTGAGGCCGCCCAGGTGGTATCTGGAAAAGAGTATGATTTTAAAGGTGTTATCTGTCTGGTGGATGCGGTGAATTTTATGGAGCAGCTGAATGATCTGGAAACCGTGTATCGTCAGTTGAAGCATTGTCATCTTGCTGTGATTACGAAGACAGACCTTGTAGAAGAGGGAACAGCAGATGTGTTGATAAAGAAAATCAGAGAAATAAATCCAGTCTGCAGAATAGAAATCAGTCATATGGGTGAAATGGATTATGGTTTTCTTAAGGAGGATCTGCTTCTTTATCAGTGGGCAGAAGGGGAAGCGTCAACAAATGTTCCGGAGACGAAGCCGAAGACGCTGTTTATGGACTTTGAGGGTGAGATTGCAAGAGAAGCCCTTGTATCATTTTTGAATGAAATCATACCGGATGTGTACCGCGTGAAGGGATTTTTTCTCATTAAGGGACAGGGCTGGAACCAGGTGGATGTGGTAGGACGAAAGATTGATTTCAAAGAGTGCGAACCATATGAAAAATCACAGCTTGTATTTATTTCGAAAATCGGTCCGGCAATCATCAAGAAAATATTTGAGGCGTGGGAAACGAAAGTCGGTCTGGAAATGAAGCTGCGCAATTAGGAGGACGAGTGAGATGAATATTAAAGTAATCGGCATGGGATGCGATAAATGTGATACGCTTTTTGAAAATGTGCAGGAGGCGGTAAAAGAGACCGGCTGTGAAGCAGAGGTCGAGAAAATAGAAGAACTGATTGATATCGTAAAATTAGGTGTTATGACGGCCCCGTCGCTTATGATTGACGGGAAGCTGGTAGTGTCTGGCAGAGTCGCTAAAAAAGATGAAATTGTAAAACTGCTGAAGGGATAAGGATATGGAAACAATAAAAAATGTATGGCTGTTTGTGCAGGATCAGATTCTTGGCATGAAATGGATGCATTCACGAATTGGGGAAGGGCTCTCTGCGGTGGGAATGGATACATCTTCCCGCCTGGGAGGAAGCGTACAGTTCTTCCTTTTCGATGTAATCAAAATAACAGTATTGCTCTGCTGTCTGATTTTTGTAATATCCTATATACAGAGCTATTTTCCACCGGAAAGGAGCAGGAAGATTCTCGGACGGTTTCATGGGATTGGAGCAAATATCATCTCTGCACTTCTGGGAACTGTAACACCATTTTGTTCCTGCTCATCGATACCGCTTTTTATGGGATTTACCAGTGCCGGGCTTCCGACAGGAGTAACATTTTCATTTTTGATCTCATCACCGATGGTCGATCTGGGAAGTCTTGTACTGCTTATGAGCATATTTGGAGTAAAAGTGGCGGTTGTATATGTTGTTGTTGGACTGATCATTGCAGTGGCAGGCGGCGGTCTGATTGAGAAAATGCATATGGAACAATATGTGGAAGAGTTTATCCGCAGCGCCGGCAGAGTGGATATTGATGTTCCCAGTCTGACAGTGAAGGATCGGTTAATATATGCAAAAGAACAGGTTTTGGGGACGTTTAAGAAGGTATTTCCATATATTCTGGCAGGTGTAGGAATCGGAGCTTTGATTCACAACTGGATTCCTGAACAGTGGATTCAGACTATACTTGGAAGCAGCAATCCGTTTGGTGTAGTCCTGGCGGTTATTGTGGGAGTGCCTATGTATGCAGATATATTTGGAACGATACCGGTGGCGGAAGCATTACTTTCCAAAGGCGCACAACTGGGAACGATTTTAAGCTTTATGATGGCTGTGACGACACTCAGTCTGCCGTCTATGGTCATGCTCAGAAAAGCAGTAAAGCCGAAGCTTCTGGGAACATTTGTGGCAATCTGTACGGCAGGAATTATCATTGTGGGTTATTTCTTTAATGCAGTTCAGTTTTTATTGATATAAGAAGGGAAAAGAAAATGAAAAACAAAAAAACGGTCATGATCGAGTATCTTTATCTGGATCTGGAAACATGTGACCGATGCATGGGAACGGTTGATGTGCTGGATGAAGTTGTAGAGGAGCTGACGCCGGTATTTGAAAAGGAAGGCTATAAAGTTGCGTATAAAAAAACAGAGATTGCAACGCCTCAGATGGCAGAACGGTACCGCTTTATGTCATCGCCAACAATTCGTGTAAATGGACAGGATATATTTGGAAAAATTATCGAAACAGATTGTGCGTGTTGTGGTGAAATATGTGGAACGGAGGTAGAATGCAGAGTATTTGAATATGATGGCAGTCAGTATGAGATCCCGTCAAAAGAAATGCTTGTGAAGGCCATCCTTCGCAGTATGGATACTTCGACAGTTAACTGCTGTGAAGGGCATTATACATTGCCGGATAATTTGAGACGTTTTTTTGAAGGGAAAAATAAGAAATCTACAGTTGAAAATGTAAGAAAAGAATATGGGAAAATTGCCCTTGCAAAGCAAGAAGACTCAATTTTGACCGAAACGATTTCTTCCGGAGAAATGTCTGCTAGTGTTGGATATACACCGGAAGAACTGGCATTGGCTCCAGAAGAGGCGAATATGGGACTGGGTTGTGGGAATCCCCATCGAAAGGCCAATATTCAGCCGGGAGAAGTAGTACTGGACCTTGGAAGTGGTGCCGGGATTGACTGTTTTATTGCCGGAAAGGCTGTTGGAAGACGGGGACGGGTCATTGGAGTGGATATGACTCCGGAGATGTTGTCCAAAGCGAGAAATATTGCAAAGGAACATAAGATCCGCAATGTAGAATTCAGACTTGGAGAAATCGAAAATCTTCCGGTTGCAGACAACACAGCAGATGTATGTATTTCCAATTGCGTCATCAATATGTCTGATAACAAGCCTCGCGTTTACAGAGAAATATACCGCGCGCTTAAACCAGGCGGACGTATCTCAATCTGTGATATTGTAATCATGAAAGAAATCACGAAGGAGATGCAGGAAGACGAAGCAATGCATAGCTGCTGAGTGTCCGGCGCTTCTTCGGTAGAAGAACTGGAAAAGATAATAAAAATGGCCGGGTTTGAAGATGTAGAAATCATGACCAAGCCAGTTTCAAAAGAGTATGAAGAGAGGTGGGGACGCAGTCTCGCGATTGGAGAGTATATCATGTCTTCAGCTGTTACGGCAAAGAAGGTGTGATGGGAATTTAGAAGATTAACGAATACGAAACGGCGCCCCTTATGTCATGTTACGACGATGCGCTTCCTCATTTGTAGGTTTTCATTACACATTGGCGAAAGCAAAGAATTGTAATGACTTTTTTATTGTTAAAATCATCTCCCGGGAAAATATTGAGGAATTCGAATGAATTTTGAAGAGGAAAACTCATTCTTATATAAAAAAAATCAGGATTTGAATGAAATAAGAAGAGAAAAAGTCATTCTCTGACCAAAAAAGTCATCAATTTGAATGAAATGTTACTATAACTAAAGTCTGCCGCCTGCACACTCTACCTTGAAATTTGCGGTGTAGTAAATGTTAGCAGATATCGGCAGGAGAAAGTGACGAGGTAAGCAGGAGCTCCGGAAAATCCGCCTCGAAGCTGTTAGAGCGCGAAAAACAGGCGTTGATTTATCGTCTGCTTTTCGCGCTCTTATAGATTCGTGGGTTAGTTGCAGGGGCGAATGCGTCGAGGCACTTTCTCCTGTCGATACTGCGAATAACTTACTACACTAATTTTCCATTACCGCCAACGCCAGTCGTCATCATGCCTGTCATGTCTGCGGTCATCACGTCTATCGTCGCGCCGGTCAACACGTCTGTCGTCACGCCAGTCGTCACGCCAGTCATCGCGTCGGTCATGGCGTCTGTCACGTCGGTCATCCCATCTATCATCGCGCCAGTCGTCGCGCCTATCGTCGCATCTATTATCACGCCGGTCGTTCCAGCGGTCATGTCTGCAGCAGTTGTTAAAATTATTGCACATAGCCAGTTCTCCTTTTTGTTATAGAATATGAAAAATAATGAATATGGAGCCTGTCGGATGAATAATAGATTTTGTCCTTCGCATACTATTTATGAGGTGATTTTTTTGGAAGATAAAAAGGAAAAGAAGGATCAGGAGAAATTCAACAGTATTACGCAGAAGAAAAAGACAGAAAACCAGAATCAGCAGCATAATGTGAGGCGAGAGGCGGTAGACGCTGCGAGAAGACAGATTTAAGGCATCCCTGGAGGGTGCCTTTTATATTATCTCTTATTATCACATGCATCACGGCGTGCAATGATTACCTGAAGCATGTCGCCGAGTGCAGTAAAGCTGGCAGCTAAAATGGCCAGTTCATCTTCCGGGATACATTCGGCGAGTTTACAGGCGACGGTGGAAAGAAAGTAAAGATCCGTACAGTTTGTATTCATAGTAGTTCATACCTTTAATGTTTTTATACAGTATATGTGGCGCTTTTCATGTACGTTATTGAAAAAGCGTATATTGAACAGGGATAAGATCTGGGGTATCATAGAGTAAAATAATTAAGCGAGGTAGTAATGTGAGATTTTTTCATTTATCGGATTTGCATATTGGCAAACAGCTTCATCATTATAATTTAAAAGAGGATCAGAAGGTAATCCTGGAGGAAATCATTGAATATGCGAAAGAATATCATCCGGATGCAATACTGATCGCTGGGGATATCTATGACAAGTCGGTGCCATCTGCGGAGGCGGTAACGCTGTTTGATGAGTTCCTGACAGGTCTTTCGGAGATCACACCGGCGATACCGGTGCTGATGATCGCGGGAAATCACGATTCAGCAGAGCGGCTTCAATATGCATCTGAGATATTGAAAAGGCAGCATATTTATGTGGCGGGAAGTGCGCCGATGACGCAGGAAGAACATATGCAGAAAGTGACATTTACAGATGCCTTTGGCGAGGTGGATGTGTATCTTCTTCCGTTTTTGAAGCCCTCTTATGTAAGAAATGTATTTGAAGGAGAAGCGCCGGAATCTTATAGTGACGCGGTAAAATGGCTTATTGAGAGAGAAGAGATTGATTATAAAGGACGAAGAAACGTGCTGGTTTCTCACCAGTTCTATGCCGGTAGTGTGCCCCCTGAGACCTGTGATTCGGAGACGGTTTCTGTAGGTGGGATTGACAATGTGCATGTGCAGGCGGTAGAGCAGTTTGATTATGTGGCGCTTGGACATCTTCACGGAAAGCAGCAGGTTGGAAAGGAATATATCCGGTACTGTGGTACTCCACTTAAGTATTCGGTCAGTGAAGCCGGACAGGTGAAATGTCTGACGATGGTGACGCTTATGGAGAAGGCGGAACCTGTCACAATCACGGAACTTATGCTTCATCCGATCCGGGATGTGAAGAAAAAAGCGGGTACTTTAGAAGAACTTCTAAAAGGGGCGGATCCGAAAGAGATGGGGGATTATATCAGTATTACACTGACAGATGAGGTGGATCCATATCAGCCGAAAGAGCGCCTGGAGGATGTGTATTCACATATTCTGGAGATTCGGATCGATAATGAAAGAACAAGAAATAAGCTCAGCGAATTTGACGAAGAGACAGAGATAAAGAGCCCATTTGAAGCATTTAATGATTTTTTTGAAGAAATGCAGGGACGTTCTTTGACGGAAGAGGAAAAACAATTTGTAGTAAAGATAATGGAACAGGCAGAGGAGGAGTAGGCAGATGCGTCCAGTTATATTGGAAATGTCGGCGTTTGGTTCATATGCCGAAACAGTGAAAATAGATTTTACAAGGGTGCAGAATGGTCTGTTTCTGATTACCGGTGATACGGGTGCAGGCAAGACTACGATATTTGATGCGATTACCTATGCACTTTACGGACAGACCAGCGGTGGGAAACGTGACGGCAATATGATGCGCAGTCAGTATGCTTCCGAGGAAACAGACACCTATGTGGAATTTACGTTTTCTTATCAGAAGAAACAATATACAGTCAGGCGCAATCCCGAATATCTGCGGCTGGGAAAACGTCGTTATGCGGATGGTTCACCCAGATATGTGAAGGAGTCTTCGAAAGTAGAACTCACTCTTCCGGATGGCAGTGTATTTGCAGGCAAAAAGAAAGAAACCGATCAGAAGATCGTAGAAATAATGGGAATGGATGCGGAGCAGTTTACGCAGATTGCCATGATCGCGCAGGGAGATTTCCTGAAGCTTCTATATGCAGAATCCAGGGAACGTAAGAAGATATTTTCGCAGATTTTCCATACAAGATATTATTATCAGGTGCAGGAAGCATTGAAAAAGCAGGCTACAGACAGTTATGTGGCGCTCCAGGATAACATGAAAGACTTAAGGCGTGAAATGGAGCGTGTGGAGCTTGCGGGAGAAGCGCTGGTATGTGAGGAGGCAAAGCGTTGGGAAGAATTAAAGAAGCTTAATGTTCCTCCTTATGATGAGACGATAGAGCTTATGGAGACACTGGACGTGCAGATGCAAATGAAGGAGCAGGATAAGAAGCAAAGAGTCACTGTGCTGCAAAAGGAGATGGATGAAATGCGCAGTGTCATTCGCGAAGCTGAGACGGTAAATCAGCTGTTTCTGGTCTGTGAGCGTTCGGAAAAAGAGATAGAGGATCTGGAAAACCAAACAGAGGAATATAAGAGTAAGGGGCTGCTGCTTGAAAGGATAAAATGTGCAGAAAAGCTTATTCCTGTAGAAAAGGCCTGGGAAAAGGCAGAACAGGATGTCAGTAAAGTGAAGGCAGATATTCATACATTTGAAGAGAAATTGCTTGTGCTGCAGCAGGACATTGTAATAAAGAAAGAGAGAAAAGAGGACGAAGACAAAAACTTTGCCGAAAAAGAACCAGAATGGACAAATCAGATCGTGCGGCTTCAGGATGCGCTTCCGCTATATGAGCAAATAGAAGAACTGAAGGAAAGAAGTGCCCTTTTGGAACATCAGCGAAAGGCGACCATGGACCAGCTTGCAGATGTGAGAAAAGAGCTGGACGAGCTGGTAAGACAGAAAAATGAAGCAAAGGAAATACAAAAGCAAAATGCAGATTGTGAAGCGAGAAAAGTTAAGCTTGAAGTGGAAAAAGAAAAGCTGGATACTCGTCTGACGGGGCTTGCAAGTGCAAAAGAGCAGCTGAAAACTCTTACAGAACTTAGAGGAGAATGTGGTGAGCGGTATGCAGAAGTGGAGAAAGCAAGAGCAAGTTATCAGATAAAGGCAGCGATTTACGAAGAGAAATATCAGGCATTTTTAAATGAACAGGCAGGGATTCTTGCCCTTCGACTTACAGATGGAAGTCCATGTCCGGTCTGTGGTTCACTGTCCCATCCGGTTCCGTGTGAAATATCCGAAAAAGCACCGACGCAAAAGGAAGTAGAAGAAAGCAAGCTCTTACGTGAGACGGCGGAAGCCGCAAGGGAAAAAACGGCAGAAGTATACCAGAGCTCACTTCGCCGGTATCAGGCACAGTACGCATCGTTTACGCAGATATTTTTATCTGTCACAGGTGAAAAACTGCCCGAGCAGGTTTTGGGAAAGGAAGACCAGGAGGATTTGTCTAAAAGAATCTTGATCTTTTATCAGGAAACAGACAAGGAAAGGCAGGAGATTTCCAAGAGGCTTTTGGCTGCTGAAAAAGAAGTGAAGCAGTACATTGCGGCGGGGGAACTGCTTTCTGATCTGGAAGAAAAAGAAGAACAGCTTAGGAAGGATGCAGAAGAGAAAGAGAGTCAGCTACATGATCTGACAGGAAACCTGGACAGGATGCAGGCAGAATATCAGACACGTGCAGAAAGTCTCCCATATCCGACGTTACAGGAAGCAAAAGAATGTCTTCTGGAAACAAAGAAGGCGCTTAAGCTGGGTAAGGAAGCATGTGAGAAAGCAGAAAGAGATTACCAGAAGCAGGTGGAAGAGAAGAAACAGACAGAAGGACAGCTTAAGAACAGCCAGACGTCATATGCTGCTCTGGAAGAGCAGAGACAAACTTCACAGGACAGCTGGAAGGAAATGCTGCGCAAATATGACTTTGAAGAAGCAGGTTACAGAGAAGCTGCAGAGAAAGTCGGCAAACGTGAAGAGATGGAAGAAGATATTCGCTCATATGAGCTGGCGAAAAGAGAAGCACTGGCCAGGGTAAAGGTTCTGAAAGAACAGCTTTCAGGAAAACAATTCACAGATACAGCAAAGCTTCGCCATACGGCAGAAGAACTGGAAGGAAAGCTGGAAGCGGTAAAGGAAGAACAAATGCATCTTTACGGTGTGAATAAAAAGAATCAGGAAGCAAAGAGAAAAATGAAAGACTTCTTCGAACGCCAGAAAGATATCCAGAAGCGGTATGAAATGATTTCCAACTTAAGCAGAACTGCCAATGGAAGCTTAAGCGGAACTGCCAAGATAGATTTTGAAACATATATCCAGAGACAGTATTTCAGACAGATTATTCATGCTGCCAACAAGCGACTCCTTAAGATGACTTCCGGTGAATTTATCCTGCAGTGCAGAGAGGTGAAAAACTTAAGCAGTCAGGGACAGGCCGGGCTTGATCTGGACGTATATCATATGGTCAACAATTCTGTCAGGGATGTAAAGACTCTGTCCGGTGGAGAAGCATTTATGGCATCATTGTCTATGGCACTTGGACTTGCAGATATTGTGCAGAGTGCAGCAGGTGGAATCCGTCTTGAGACAATGTTTGTGGATGAAGGCTTTGGTTCTCTGGACGATACGTCCAGAGAACAGGCGATACGCGTGCTAAATGAACTTGCCGGCGCCAGCCGCCTTGTAGGCATTATCTCTCATGTAAATGAATTAAAGGAGCAGATCGATACGAAACTGGTGGTAAGGAAAACGGAAAAAGGAAGTACTGTTAAGTGGAGTGGGGAGTAATTTTGTGAAAAAGATGATATTATAGAAGGGAAGAATGGCAGGAGAGCAAATGGGGATTTGCCTCCTGCTCAAATATTATATGTTAATAAGCTATATCAGATTTTACACCAGCTCTGCAATTCGCGATACGCCAACATATATCTCTGATATTTTATACCATGTCGGATAATCGACAACGCCGGTCTGTGGTAAGCCGAATACGGACTGGAATACACGAACGGCATTCGCCGTTGCCGGACCGTAGATGCCGTCAGGGGTTATTCTTGGGATTGCCGGATAGGCGCCGGAGATGACGGAAAGCTGTTCCTGCATCTGCCGGACTTTGTCACCGGTGGAGCCGATTTCCAGATTGTATCCGGGCCATGATGCGGGAATACCGGAGATGGCTTCGGCGGTGTTGATATACATATCGTCGCCGTAATAGTAGCGGAGAATCTCGATCGGGGTATAACCCTGATCGCCGAGGGACTTGCTCCCCCACTGCGTCATCCAGTTTGGACATTGTACCTGCCTTCCGTCGCAGTACTGTGTCAGAATGGGCTGCCTTACATTTGGCCGTGACAGATAATTCCCGAACAATTCATCGACGATGGCAGATATGGTATCATAGATATTCCTTTCCGGAATCCACTTGTGGTCAAATGCGGTAGACGAAGTAATCGTAAAATCAAATCCCTGATTCCGGTACCATTCTGTGTATACCCGGTTCAGCGTAAATGACATGATGGCGAGAACATTTGCGCGAATCGTATTCTCCGGCCATGTAGCATATATTTCACTTGAGGCAACATTTTTGATATAATCTTTATAGCGGACATAGAAATCTCTTGCAGTGGAGTCTCGCGGACTGCCATCGTGAACAACGACAAATTCCGGCACAACGACCCGGCTTAATACGATTTCTCCGGTTTCGTTTACCGGTTTGATCTCATCTTCGGGAATCTTCGGCGGATAGGTGCCATATAATGTATGTGCAGGAATGACATAGACGTCGTTGGCAGCTCCTGTTATCGGACGCATTTCGATGTTTTGAAGTGCAGTGACTGTAGGCAGAATTTCCGCACCGGCGATACTGATCGGCTCGTAACCGGGAGCTTCTGCCTGAATCGTATATTCGGAATAGGGCTGTATTTCGTTTGTTACATCCAGACTGTACTCCAGAGGCGGAGCGGGGAGGTCGATAGTGTCAGTCTGTCCGGAAGAATTCGTTGTAAGCTGTTCTAACTGGCTGTCGGGTACTCCGGTGTAAGAGATAGAGATAGATGCATCTGCAATCGGGAATCCGTTGATGGAAGAGGTAAGGCTGACCTTCAGGCGGCCAGTATCGGGAAGGTCCGATTGAAAAGTGCGTATATCGTTCATAGTTTATACCTCATAGAGACTCTATTACTGTTACTATATGAGATGTGGGAAGAAGCGTTCATCTTAAGAGGGAGAAAAGGAAGAAAATATGAAGAAAATAATCAGAGGAATCCTGAAAATATTTATAATGGCAGCAGCTCTGTTTTGTGCTTTTACAGTGCTTCAGAAGGTAAATCAGAAGAAACCGGAAATTTCGTTTGTTCCGGTGAAGATACAGAGTGTGACGCTGGAACAGAAGTTTTATTATGGACAGCTTGCAGAGGAAGCGCAGACTGTTTATAAGGAGATTCTTCAGGGAATTCAGGAAGAGGAGAAGGAGATTTATGTGCATTCCGGCGATGCGACTCAGGTGAACCAGATACTGCAGAGTGTTTTGAAGGATTTTCCGGAAATCTTCTGGTGCGATGGTTCGGCGACAGCAACCGCATATGAAAGCCCGGAGGCGTATACGGTGCTGGAGCCGGTGTATATTTGCGAGGGTGAGGAAAAGGAGAAAAAGCAGGCAGAGATAGAAAGTGCGGTGGATGAATGCCTGCAGGGTGTGGCACAAGGCGCAGCAGATTATGAAAAGATTCTTTATGTATATGAGTATATCGTGAATAATGTAGATTATGACAATACAGCAGAGGATAACCAGAATATTTACAGTGTGTTTGTTCACAGGCGCTCTGTATGTGCCGGGTATTCAAAGGCAACGCAGTATCTTCTGGAACGGCTGGGAGTATTCTGCACTTATGTGACCGGTACAACGGGAGAGGGTAACCTCCACGCATGGAATCTTGTCTCATGTGAGGGGGATTATTGTTATGTAGATACAACATGGGGAGATCCTCTGTTTCAGGAGAAAGAAGAGAATATCAGTTATGATTATATGTGCTGTGATGATGCCCAGCTTTTCCGGACCCATCAGCCGGATGATGATATTTCGCTTCCGGTATGTGATCAGATCAGGTGGAATTACTATGTTGTAAATGGAATGTATTATGAAGATTATGATGGGGAGGAGACGCTGAAAATAATGAATCGTGATGTTGCAGGAGGAGCTTCTCAGACGGTATTCAAGTATTCGTCTCCGGAGGCCTATGAGAAAGCGGCAGCAGATATATTTGAAACACCTCTTCCGAAGGCAATTAAAAATCTTGCCCGTCAATACGGACTTTCGGAAGTGCATTACCAATATATGAAAGATGAAACAGCAAATAAAATAATAATTTACTGGCAATATTCTTAAAAGATTAGAAAAAGATATTTTGAAAATATGCAAAAGTTTACAACCAGATTTTAATTACCGTAATATATGAGTATTAAGTTGTTAACGAGAAATTTTGTTAAAAATAACTAAAATTATATGCGGAAAATGAGGTTTTGCATTCGGACTATTTTTAGCAGAAAAGCCCGCAAAATGCGCATTTTCTGCTATTTTTTTAGTTGAAAAATAAAATAAGCTGTAGTATAATTTCTACAATTTGGGAACATTTAAGACACAAAATACAAAATATAGAAAAACAGAAAGGAAGGGTGAATGTATGAAAGCATTTCTTATCCTGGAGGACGGAACGGTTTTTACTGGAACCAGCATCGGTTCTGCCAGGGAAATGATCAGTGAGATCGTATTTAATACTTCAATGACGGGTTATCTGGAGGTGCTTACAGACCCTTCATATGCCGGGCAGGCGGTCGTGATGACATATCCTTTGATAGGAAATTATGGAGTGACCCCGGATATGGAATCAAAGAAAGCATGGCCGGATGGATATATCGTAAGAGAGTTATCCAGGATGCCGAGTAATTTCCGATGTACCGGAACGCTGGAAGATTTCCTGAAAGAACAGGACATTCCGGGAATCGCGGGAGTTGATACACGTGCTCTTACGAAGATTCTCAGAGAAAAGGGCACGATGAATGGTATGATCACGACAGATGAAAACTATGATCTGGAAGAGATTCTTCCGAAGCTTAAGGCTTACACAGTTGGAGATGTCGTGTCAGAGGTTACCTGTAAAGAAAAATATGTCTTACCTGGTGATGGATATAAAGTAGCTCTTATGGATTTTGGAGCAAAAAATAACATTGCCAAGTCTTTAGTTCAAAGAGGTTGTGAAGTTCACGTTTATCCGGCGGACGCAACTGCTGAAGAAATCATTTCTTCAAATCCGGACGGTATCATGTTATCAAATGGTCCCGGGGATCCGGAAACCTGTGTATCTATTATAGAAGAAATCCGTAAATTGTATCATACAGATATACCGATATTTGCAATTTGTCTGGGACATCAGCTGATGGCTCTTGCGAACGGTGCGAAAACATATAAGCTGAAGTATGGTCACAGAGGTGGAAATCATCCGGTGAAAGACCTGAGCAGTGGTCGAGTGTATATATCCTCTCAGAACCATGGTTATGCGGTGGATTATGATACGGTGGATAAGAGTATTGCCGAGGAGGCGTTCGTGAATGTAAACGACGGTACAAATGAAGGACTTACTTATACCGGAAAGCGTATCTTCACGGTACAGTTCCACCCGGAGGCTTGTCCGGGGCCGCAGGATTCCGGCTACTTGTTTGACAGATTTCTGGATATGATGAAAGGAGCAAAGTAATGCCAAAGAACAGCGAGATTAAAAAAGTACTTGTAATAGGTTCCGGTCCGATCGTTATCGGGCAGGCAGCAGAGTTTGACTATGCGGGAACACAGGCATGTCGTTCTCTTAAAGAAGAAGGCATTGAAGTTGTGCTCCTGAATTCCAATCCGGCGACGATTATGACGGATAAAGATATTGCGGATAAGGTGTATATTGAACCACTTACGGTAGAAGTAGTAGAGCAGTTGATTTTGAAAGAAAGACCAGACAGTGTTCTTCCGACTTTGGGCGGCCAGGCAGCACTCAATCTGGCTATGGAGCTGGAGGAAAAAGGATTTCTGAAAGAAAATCATGTTCGTCTCATTGGTACAACTGCTGAGACGATCAAGAAAGCAGAAGACCGTCTGGAATTTAAGTCAACAATGGAAAAGATTGGTGAGCCATGTGCTGCCTCTCTCGTTGTAGAAAGCGTAGAAGATGGAATCCAGTTTGCGGAGAGCATCGGGTATCCGGTCGTACTGCGGCCGGCATATACACTGGGCGGAAGCGGCGGCGGTATCGCTCATGACAGAAGACAGCTTATTGAGATTCTGGAAAACGGACTTCGTCTATCACGCGTGGGGCAGGTACTGGTAGAACGCTGCATCGCCGGCTGGAAAGAGATTGAATATGAAGTAATGCGTGATGCAAAGGGAAACTGTATTACAGTATGTAATATGGAAAATATTGATCCGGTCGGTGTACATACCGGTGACAGTATCGTTGTAGCACCGTCCCAGACACTGGGGGATAAGGAATACCAGATGCTTCGTTCTTCTGCGCTGAACATCATCAGTGAGCTGAATATTACCGGCGGATGTAATGTACAGTATGCGCTGCATCCGGAGACATTTGAATATTGTGTTATCGAGGTAAATCCTCGTGTCAGCCGTTCTTCTGCACTGGCATCCAAGGCGACCGGTTATCCGATCGCCAAGGTGGCAGCAAAGATCGCACTTGGATATACACTGGATGAGATTAAAAATGCAGTAACCAAAAAGACGTATGCAAGCTTTGAGCCGATGCTGGATTACTGTGTTGTGAAAATACCAAGACTTCCATTTGACAAGTTTATCAGTGCAAAACGTACTTTGACGACCCAGATGAAGGCGACCGGTGAAGTCATGAGTATCTGTGATAACTTTGAAGGAGCACTTATGAAAGCCATCCGCTCTCTGGAGCAGCATGTGGACAGTCTCATGTCCTATGATTTCTCCGGGCTTGATAAAGAGGAGCTTTTAGAAGCACTGGCTGTTGTAGATGACCAGCGGATCTGGAAGATCGCAGAAGCAGTGCGCCGGGGCATTTCCTATGATAAGATACATGAGATTACAAAGATTGATAAATGGTTTATTGATAAAATTGCGATTCTGGTGGAAATGGAGCTGGATTTAAAGAGCGTTGCACCGAAGATCGCATCCGGAAGAGCTACCCTTTCTCCGGAACTTCTTAAGGAAGCAAAGCGCCTGGAATTCCCGGATAGTGTCATTGCACGCCTCGTAGGAATGACAGAGCAGGAAGTGCATGATCTGCGTCATACTTATGGAATTACCGCTTCCTACAAAATGGTAGATACCTGCGCGGCAGAGTTCGCGGCAGAAACACCATATTACTACTCCGTATTCGGAAGCGAAAATGAAGTAGAAAAGACATCCGGCAAGAAGAAAGTCCTCGTCCTTGGCTCTGGTCCGATCCGTATCGGTCAGGGAATCGAGTTCGATTTCTGTTCTGTACACTGTACGTGGGCATTTGCAAAAGAAGGATATGAGACGATCATTGTAAATAATAACCCGGAGACAGTCAGCACAGACTTCGATATTGCAGATAAACTGTATTTTGAGCCACTGACACCAGAAGATGTAAAGAGTATCGTTGATCTGGAAAAACCAGACGGAGCAGTGGTACAGTTCGGCGGCCAGACAGCCATCAAGCTTACCGAAGCTCTCATGAAGATGGGTGTACCGATTCTCGGTACAAAAGCAGAAGATGTAGATGCTGCAGAAGACCGTGAGCTTTTTGATAAGATTCTCGAACAGTGCCAGATACCAAGACCGACAGGAGGTACGGTATATACTGCGGAAGAAGCAAAAGAAGTGGCAAACCGTCTCGGCTATCCCGTTCTTGTAAGACCATCTTATGTACTTGGCGGTCAGGGCATGCAGATTGCCATAAATGACCACGACATAGATGAGTTTATCGGCATCATTAACCGGATCGCACAGGATCATCCAATCCTTGTAGATAAGTACTTACAGGGAAAAGAAATCGAAGTAGATGCAGTATGCGACGGCGAGGATATCCTGATTCCAGGAATCATGGAGCACATTGAGCGTGCAGGTATTCACTCCGGCGACAGTATCTCCGTATATCCGGCACAGAGCATTTCCGAAAAGACCAAAAAGACGATAGAAGAATACACAAAACGACTGGCACGTTCCCTGCACGTTATCGGACTGATCAATATCCAGTTCATCGTGTGCGGTGAAGATGTATATGTAATCGAGGTAAATCCACGTTCCAGCCGTACTGTGCCATACATCAGTAAAGTAACCGGTATTCCTATCGTACCACTTGCCACAAAAGTCATTATCGGTCACAAGATAAAAGAACTCGGCTACACACCGGGACTCCAGCCGGAGGCAGATTACTTTGCAGTGAAGATACCAGTATTCTCCTTCGAGAAGATCCGTGACGCAGACATAAGCCTCGGACCAGAGATGAAATCCACAGGAGAATGTCTCGGAATCGCAAAGACATTTGACGAAGCATTATACAAAGCATTCCTTGGTGCAGGCATCAAGCTGCCGAAATTCAACAACATGATTCTGACAGTCCGTGACGAAGATAAGCCAGAAGCAGTAGAAATCGGAAGAAGATTTGAAAAAATCGGCTACCGCATCTTTGCCACAGAAGGAACTGCAAAAGCATTAAACGAAGGCGGCGTCAAAGCAATCGCAGTCAATAAGATCGAGCAGTCAACACCAAACCTTATGGACCTGATTCTCGGTCACAAGATCGACCTCGTAATCGATACCCCGCCACAGGGCGCAGAACACGCAAAAGACGGATTCATCATCCGCCGGAACGCAGTCGAGACAGGCGTCAATGTACTGACTGCAATAGACACGGCAGAGGCACTGATCACAAGCCTGGAAAACACAGATATACAAAAATTAACGTTAGTAGACATAGCGAAAATATAAAATAGGGACGTAGACTTTTTGAAAAAGTCTACGTCCCTATTTGTAAAATGTCCTGTACCCAAATGAAAATACGTAACAAAATCGTAACATTTGTAATAGAATTGAAATTTTTGAATATACTTTATATAAATCATTGAAATGATTTTCAAAGGAGGATTTATATGATATTCATGAATAGAAAAATAGATGTTGCGGTAGGATTTTTGAGTGCTGTTGTTCTGGGAACTGCAGGGCTAGGAGGTGAGTCAGTGGCATTATGCCCGGAAAAAGTGACAAAGCCGGTCATGCAGGAGATGGTTTTTAAGCCGGAGGAGTCGGAGTGTATGAATCTTGCAGTGCAGATGTCAGAGAGTCTGCAGGTTGGGCTTAAAGAGCAACAACAAAAGGTGCAGGAGGAAGAAACGGCCCGGCAGGAAGAAGTGCAGAAGCTTCTGGCCTCGATTATTTTCTGTGAGGCGGGAAATCAGTCTTATGAGGGACAGGTTGCGGTCGGCGCAGTTGTCATGAATCGGGTGAAAAGTAGTTCTTTTCCCGATAGCATCGAGGAAGTTATATATCAGAAGGGACAATTTGTTCCGGCAGGGACAGGTTGGCTTGACAAAGTGAGAGATTCTGGTGGATATACAGATTCGGCGCTGAATGCTGCAAAAGATGCATTGGCCGGAGCTAATCCGGTGGGGAACTGCCTGTATTTTGATCAAGGTGGATACGGTATGCGGATTGGTGACCATTATTTTCACTAAGAAATGTTTAATTTGGGACGTAGTAAAGTTCAACTTTACTACGTCCCAAATTTACTGTACACTTGTTTCATGGGAGGCATTTTATGTACAGGATTTTGATTATTGAGGATGATATGACAATCGCACATGCGCTTTCCAGTCACTTGTCCAAGTGGGATTATGAGGTGCAGTGCGTGGAGGATTTTAAAAATATCATGGAGCGGTTCGTGAATTTTGATCCGCAACTTGTGATTCTTGACATTATACTGCCGTTTTTTAATGGTTTTTACTGGTGTCAGGAGATTCGGAAGATCTCGAAGGTGCCGATTATTTTCCTGTCATCGGCGAGTGATAATATGAATATTGTTATGGCGATGAATATGGGCGGCGATGAGTTTATTGAGAAGCCGTTTGATCTGCACGTGATGACAGCAAAGGTGCAGGCAGTTCTGCGACGTGCGTATGCGTTCCGCGGCTCTGCAAATGTGATGGAATATCAGGGAATGGTGCTGAATTTAAGTGATGCAACCCTTACCTGTTGTGAGGAACGCACAGAGCTTACGAAAAATGAATTCCGTATTTTGCAGATGTTGTTTGAAAATGCGGGGGAAATTGTCTCAAGGGATGCAATTATTACCAGACTTTGGGAAAGTGATGCGTTTATTGATGATAATACGCTTACAGTGAATGTCGCAAGACTGCGAAAGAAGCTGGAGGCAATGGGACTTGCGGATGTGATTCATACAAAGAAAGGAATCGGGTATATGGTGGAATGATGCACATCATGTTAACCTTTTTAAAGGACCGGAGGAAAATATTGTATTTATATGGCGGTTTTGTCTTAGTATTTGGGACGATGTTCTTCCTTTATGAGCTTCCGGCTGAGCCGTTTGCGTATGGCTTTCTGCTCATTTCGTTACTCCTTATTCTGTATGGTGCGTGTGATTTCTGGCGATATTATCAGAAATCACGGAAAATGCAGATGGCATTGGAGAGCCGGTCATTTTACCCGGAGCTTTTGACGGATGTGGAAGTCGATACAAAGCTTGAGCAGTGTTACCGTGAACTTCTTGCGCTGATGAATGAGGAAAGGTATTTGAAGGAATCGAAGAGTCGGATTGCGAGACGAGAGGCAGAGGAGTATTACAGCATGTGGGTACATCAGATTAAGACCCCCATTTCGGCTTTGCAGATATTGTTGCAGACCTCGGAAACGTCTGAGAAAATTACACCGGATGCTTTGCGTGAGATGAAGCTTGAGCTTTTTAAGATTGAACAGTATGTGACGATGGTCCTGACTTATGTACGGTTGGGGGAAGGGGTGTCGGATTTTCATTTTGTGCAGGTCTCGGTGGATCAGGTTGTAAAACAGGCTGTGCGCAAATATTCGCAGATGTTTATACTGAAGAAGCTGAGTCTTGTATATGAATCAACGAAGAAAATGGCACTGACAGATGAAAAATGGCTCTTATTTGTGCTGGAACAGATTCTTTCCAATGCATTAAAATATACGAAGGCTGGCAGCATTTCCATTTGTATGGAAGGAGATGTCCTGGTAGTTTCCGATACGGGAATCGGTATCGCGCCGGAGGATTTACCTCGTGTATTTGAGAAAGGATTTACAGGATACAATGGAAGGCAGGACAAGAAATCAACAGGAATCGGGCTATATCTGTGTAAGTCAGTCATGGATAAGCTTGGTCATTCAATATGGGTAACATCTGAAATCGGAGTGGGTACAAGAGTATATATGGATCTGGGAAGGAGCAAACTTCATACAGAATAGATACCTTACAAAGATGTAAGGTTCCGCAGGGAAAATGTAATCCAAATCAATGGCAGGACATTTTCCCTTTTTTTATAATATGCCTGTAACAGGATAATAAAATGCAGGCATAGAAAGGATGAGAAAAAATGGCATTGCTAGATGTAAAAAATGTAAAGAAAATATATACGACACGGTTTGGCAGTAATCAGGTGGAGGCGTTGAAGGATGTTTCCTTTTCTGTTGAACCGAGAGAATATGTAGCTATCATGGGTGAGTCCGGTTCTGGAAAAACGACACTTTTAAATATTCTTGCAGCACTGGACAGACCGACGGCCGGAAAGGTCTATCTGAAAGGAAGAGATTTATGTCAGGTAAAGGAAAAAGAAATTGCGGCTTTTCGGCGGCAGAATCTCGGGTTTGTGTTTCAGGACTTTAATCTTTTGGATACGTTTTCTATCAAAGATAATATTTTCCTTCCGCTGGTGCTTTCCGGAAGAAAATATAAAGAAATGGAAGAGAGACTTGTTCCGATAGCGCAAAAACTCGGCATTACCGATCTTCTGGAGAAATATCCGTATGAAGTGTCCGGAGGGCAAAAGCAGAGGGCAGCGGTTGCACGGGCTCTGATTACGAAACCACAGCTGATTCTGGCAGATGAGCCGACAGGAGCGTTAGATTCGCGCGCATCAGATGAGCTTTTGCAGCTGTTTACAACGATCAATCAGGATGGACAGACGATACTTATGGTGACACATAGTGTGAAGGCGGCAAGCCATGCAAAACGTGTACTTTTTATTAAAGATGGGGAAGTGTTCCATCAGCTCTATCGAGGGAATCTTACGAATGAGCAGATGTATCAGAAGATTTCAGAAACACTGACGATTCTTTTGACAGGAGGTGAGCGCAGTGAGTAGTTCCATTTATTCCAGACTTGCGCTTACAAATATCCGGAACAACAGGAGAAGTTATGTACCATATATCATCACTGCCGTATTAACGGTGATGATGTTCTATATTATGGATGCACTGGCAAGAAATAAAAGCATTTCCAGTGAAAATCTTAAGTTATGCCTGAGTTATGCATCTGTAGTAATTGTTGTGTTTTCTGTTATTTTTCTGTTCTATACGAATAGTTTTCTGATCAAGCGCAGGAAAAAAGAGATAGGAGTATACAATGTCTTCGGCATGGGGAAAAGACACATTGCCAAAATGCTTTGTATAGAAACAGTGATTACAGCAGCTTTGAGCATTCTCCCGGGAATTGTATTCGGTATTATATTTGGAAAAGTGATGTATCTTGTGCTTCTTAAGATCATTCATTATGACATTGGTATGAAATTTGAAATATCAGTGACAGCTATGGGGGATACAGTAGTTTTATTTGTGGGAATCTTTTGCCTCACTTTACTCTATAACCTGCTGCAGATAAGACTATCTGACCCGGTGCAGCTTCTTAGCGGCAGCAGTCAGGGTGAGCGAGAACCCAAGACCAGGTGGATTCTGACTATATTCGGTGTCGTTCTGACAGGAATCGGTTATTATATCGCTGTTACGACCAAATCACCCCTTGAAGCTCTACAGCTGTTTCTGATTGCAGTCATTTGCGTGATTCTCGGCACATATGCGCTGTTTGTAGCCGGTAGTATTGCACTTTTGAAAATGCTGCGAAAGAAAAAGAATTTTTATTACAAAGTTGGAAATTTTACCACCGTGTCCGGTATGATTTATCGGATGAAACAAAATGCGGTGGGACTTGCCAACATTTGCATTTTGAGCACAATGGTACTTGTCATGATATCTACGACAGTTTCGCTGTATGCAGGAATGAATGATGTGCTGAAATATCGTTTTCCTAACGAATTCGCTGTTACCAAATATGTGACAACGCCGGAGGAAGAAAACAAAATATGGCAGATCATAAATGAAGAAACAGAAAAAGAACAAGTGACTGTCCAAAAAGTTACAGAGAGTCATATGGGTGTATCGGGAAGTGTCCGTCAGGGAAATGTATTTGAAGTACAGCCGGTAGGCGACTATTCCAGCGATAAAGTCTGCGAGGTCTATATGGTTCCGCTTGCTGATTATAATCAGATGGAGGGGGAAAATATACGACTGGCAGATAATGAAGTGCTTACCTACCGTGTGGGCGGTGAATTTAATGAGAAAACAGTAGCCATTTCCGGAACAACGTGGAAGGTGGCGGACAGCCTGCAAGAAATGAAATTGGAGACCAAGAACGAGTCCAGAGTCATAGATGCATTTTACATCGTGTTCCCAGATGAGGAGCCGATACGACAGATTTTGCATGAGACATATAAACAAAGTGATGCTGAAGAAGGAAGTGCCCGGGCAGAGGTTATCCGCACAATGTCCGACATGCGTTATCAGGCAGGATTTGACCTGAAAGGCAACGAAGAAAACTGTACACGTGCAATGGATAATATGTGGAAGAGAATAGACGAAGAAGTACCAGAAGCAGGATGCGAATGCCGTGAGATGAGCCGTGAATCATTCTATATGTTATACGGTGGACTGTTCTTCATCGGAATATATCTGGGCCTTTTGTTCCTGATGGCGACCGTACTTATTATCTATTATAAGCAGATATCCGAAGGCTACGATGATAAAGAAAGATATCAGATCATGCAGAAGGTCGGTATGAGCAGAAGAGAAGTAAAACGATCCATTCATACACAGATATTAAGTGTGTTTTTCCTGCCGCTTATCGTGGCTGTCATTCATATTTGCGTGGCATTTGGCGTAATTACAAAGATACTGGCAGTATTAAATCTTGTAAATGTAGGTCTGTTTGCCAGATGCACGGCAGCAACAGTGGGAGTATTTGCAGTTTTTTATGGGATTGTATTTGCGCTGACCGCAAGAGAGTATTATAAAATAGTAAAGTAATTTGGGACGTAGACTTTTGCAAAAAGTCTACGTCCCAAATTGTAAAATGTGGTGTACCCAAATGGAAAATCTCCTGTCCCCAATTGACAATAAATATAAAAAAGTTGTATCTTTGTATATAATATGAATGTTCGATTGGAGGAAATGATATGACAAAAGCGGGAGAAAGAGCGATTGAAAAGGCAGAACATGTGGGCGGTGGAGCAGGTTTTATCTTAAAAGAAGCATTGCTTAATAAAGAAGAATTGGGCGAACATAGTAAGATGTTCTCAAGGGTAACAGTTCCTGCCGGATGTGAGCTTGGCTATCATGAGCATCACGGCGAGACAGAAACCTATTATATCCTAAGCGGAAGTGGAGTTTATAATGATAATGGCAAAGAAGTTCCGGCAGAAGCGGGGGATGTGTTCTTCTGTAAGGATGGAGATGGGCATGGCCTGAAAAATACTGGCGTATATGACTTGTCGTTTGTGGCGTTAATTTTGTATAAATAGTGTCATTTGGGTACAGGACATTTTGCGATTAGGTACACCACATTTTGCAATTGGGGACGTAGACTTTTTTAAAAAGTCTACGTCCCCAATACGTTTACCAGCCGGTTGTTTTCTTCCGGCATCATTATACAGAATCTCACATATTCTCCTTCCAGACTTGCGAAGGATGAGCAGTCCCGTATCATCATTTTTTCTTTAATGGCTGCCTCGAATACATCAAAAGATGTAACACCCGGTGTGAGGATTCTTACGAGAATAAAGTTCGCATAAGGCTCGTAAGTTTTTAAATGTGGCATTTTTCTTAATTTCTTCAACAGGCGTTCGCGTTCGGAGCAGATGAGTTCTCGGGTTTTCTGAATATATGCGGTGTCTTTTAACATCAGTTCCCCTGCATAAGCACCGACGGAGTTCAGACTCCACGGATTCTGGTGTGTGAGAAGTGCATCCAGAAATGCGCGGTTTGATGTAATGCCGTATCCGAACCGGAGTCCGGGAGCGGCGAAGAATTTGGAGACTCCGCGGATGACCATGACGTTGTCGTATTTATCAGTAAGTGGTACGGCGGTAATCTCGGACACATCCGGGGCGAATTCTACATATGTTTCGTCGATCATAACGAAGATATCCCGTTTTTTGCAGTATGAGAGAATCTTCTCCATATCGCCGGTGTGGATGGCGGATGAAGTCGGGTTGTTCGGATTGCACAGGATGACAAGATCAATATTTTCATCCAGGGTGCCCAGAAAGTCTTTAACATTTAATATAAAATCGTCACTTTCTTTGAGATTGTAATGTGTAATGATGCCACCGGTCAGGGCAAGTTCTCTTTCGTATTCGGAGTAGGTAGGGCCAAGTACCAGTGCTTTTTGGGCGTGTCTCTGACTGATAAGCAGGGAAATAAGTTCGGTAGAACCATTTCCTACTGCAATATGTGTCGGGGACGCACCGCAGTAATCGGCGATTGCCTGTTTCAGGCTTGTGTAGTTACGGTCCGGATAAGAAGAGATAATATCCAGATGTGCTGCCAGTTGCTTTTTTACAGAATCAGACAGCCCCAGCGGGTTCACATTGGCACCGAAGCGCACAATGTCATCTTTGGGAATGTGGTAGTATTCTGCGATTTTTTCCAGATCACTTCCGTGAAATTCAGGTTTTTTGTTCATATTGATACTTCCTTTTGGTCACAATTTATATATACATCTGTCAAATGTATATGTAGTGACGTAATTTTTCAAGATTTTGTAATACAGCATTGCCATTCCTGTTCAAACAATGCTATAATTCATTATAGTATGTTTTGAAAAAAAAGCAACGAAAGAAGCAGGTGTAGGACTTGAAAAATAAAATCCAGAAATTTTCAAAGGGTAACTTCAGGCTTGTTCGCCCGGAGGTAATATTTGAAGAAACGAATCTGGTTCTGGTCATCGGAGAAGGGGAAGTATACCGGGGGAGTTTCACAATCAGAAGTAGTAATGACAGTGTTATACGGGGATTAGTATACCCGTCTTCTTTTCGTGTTCATTTGAAAGATTCAGGATTTGACGGTAATCCGGCAAAGGTTGAGTTTACTTATGACGGAAGAGGACTGAAGCCGGGAAATGTGGAAGAGGGTAAGTTTACGGTCGTATGTACCGGTGGTGAGTATGAGCTTTCGTTTACGGCCATCATAGAGAAACCATATGTTATGACCACTTATGGCAAGGTGCAGAATACAGACGATTTCCGCAAGCTTGCGATCAAGGATTATTCCGAAGCGAGCCGTCTGTTCCGTTCCCGTGATTTTTACAGTATTTTAAAATATGAAAATGAACGTATTTTTTATTTATATGATAATATGCGCAAATGGTCTCTTGGCGAGCAGGCAATGGAAGAGTTCCTGGTTGGGATCAAGCAGAAGGAATGTATATTCCTGACGTTGCCGGGAGAGGGAATGCTTTTTGAGGATATTGAGCAGTCGACAAAGGGTGTTGTCCAGCTTGTGAAGAATACATGGGGATATATGCCGGTGCACATCGAGACAGATGGTGAATTCCTGAGAGTTCCGAGAAATAATATTACAACAGAGGAATTTGTGGGTAATACGTATGAAGTAGAGTATTTTGTGCGTCCGGAGAAGCTACATGCCGGAAGAAATTATGGTCACATCCGTTTTGTAACACCGTATGAGATCCTTTCTTATGAAGTGGAAGTGCTGCAGAATCAGGAATATGATGATGAACATCATGTGCCGGAGCTTATGTTCGCACAGATCGTAAAAGAATATGTCGGTTATGTGGCAGGACGTCTGGAGCTGAAGGCGTGGGTGGACAGTGCCATTGAGAAGATGGTTGCCATCCGTAAGATTGAGAGCCAGAACGAAATGTATCAGCTGATGCAGGCGCACATCTATATTATCGGTCACAAGATCGAAGAGGCAAAATGGATCCTGGAAAATTATAATTATAACCGGTTTGCGATCGGTAAGGATCCGGTGACGAACTGTTATTATCTGTTCCTTACCGCGTTGATCCGTGATAATACACAGCATACAGAGCGGGTTCTGGATGAGATTGGCAAGACATATATTCGTCATCAGGATTCCTGGATGCTGCTATATATGATCCTTCACATGGATTCCAGATACAAGAATCCGTATAAGAGGATAGAAGTTCTGGAGCAGCAGTTTGAGTTCGGCACCAATGGTGTTCTGTTCTATCTGGAAGCGTACCAGTGTTACCAGGAGAAGCCGACACTTCTCAAGAAACTGGGTAAATTTGAAATTCATGTGCTGAATTTTGCGACAAAATATCGTCTTATGACGAAAGAACTGGCACTTTATGTTGCGAATTTTGCGAGTCAGAAGAAGACATTCAGTGAGCCGTTGTTCCGGATCATGGAGCGTATCTATGCTATGTATAAGGAACCGATGATTCTGAATACGATATGCATGATGCTTATTAAGGGTAATAAGACGGAACAGCGTTATTTCACATGGTATCAGAAGGCAGTCGAGGCAGGTTTCCAGATTGCCAGACTGTATGAATATTATATGATCACTCTGCGGGAGGAGAGCTTCAGAGGACCGCTTCCACGAGTGATACTGCTTTATTTTATGCATGGCAATTCCTTGAATTACAAAAAGGCAGCCTTTTTATATGCCAATATCCTGACTTATAATCAGGAAGAAGAGATGTATCTGGGATACCGTGAACAGATGGTGGCATTTACATGGAATCAGTTGATGAAACGGCATATTACGGAGCCGCTTCGGATCCTGTATAAACGTTTCTGTACAGTAGAAGAGATGGATGAAGAGCGGATGAAAGCAATGCGGGATATCTGTTTCTCTTATGAAGTAATAACAAAGGTACCGAATATGCGCAGTGTTCTTGTGATTGAAAAGGATGGAGAAGTGCATCAGCGTGTACCGTATGATGAAAACGAAGGTGCCATTATCCGGCTGTATGATAAGGAGTCACGTATCGTCTGGGAGTCAGCAGACGGCAGGTATTATACAGATTCTATTTCTTATGAGACAAAGAGACTGTTTTATGAGCCGCGTTTTATTGAAATGTATAAGAAATATGCGGATGAGAAAGGAATCTGGCAGGAAAAAGGTGAGGAAGAAGAGCTGACGCTTGAAAAAATACGTGAAAAGGGCGTAGATGCATTTGATGAGAGAAGTGTATTCCGTCTCTGTACAACGCGTGTTCGGGAAGTCAGTTATGAAGAAGATGATTTCCTGATGTATCTCTGCTTCGAGATGTTCCGCAGGAACCAGTATGACAAGGTAACGCTTCTGTATTTGTCACATTATTTCTGCGGTGCTACAAGAGATATGAAGAAATTGTGGCACGTAGCAAAGGATTACGGACTGAATGTTTATAAGCTGGGAGAAAGAATTATCACCCAGATGGTATTTTCGGAGAACGTGTTTGGGGAAGAGCTGATTTTCGAAGATTATTATGTATCTACCAATGCGTATTTTCGTTTAAAACAGGCGTACCTGGCTTATGTATCAAGAGAATATATGTTATACGGAAGGCAGCTTGAGGGCTGTATATTCCGCATCATAGCGAATGAATGTGATAAGAAAGAGGAACTTCCGGATATCTGCAAGATCGCGATGCTGGATTATTATGCAGAACAGGACTATCCGACAGATATCGAGCATGTGCTGCATCAGGTGCTCCGTGAAATGTGTGAAAAGCAGCTTGTATTTCCAAGCTATCTGAAGTATAAGGAGGCATGGCTCAGGGAGGTACAGCTTTACGATAAGACAATGATCTGTTATCAGTCGACCGGCAGCGGCAAGATCAAACTGTTCTACAAGCTGCGTCAGGGTGATAAGGAATCTCTGGGCTATCAGTCCACATCCCTTGTTCCGGTATTTGAGAACCTGTATGTAAAACAGTTTGTACTGTATGCAGATGAGTCTCTCAGCTATTATATCGAAGAGGGTGAGGGCAAGAAGATTGTTTCGACAGAAAAGATGACCCTGAAAAATGGACGAGAGATTTCCGCCGGCAGATATGGAAAGATTAATGATATGATACGTATGAGCCCGGCAAAACAGAAGAAAGCCATGATAGAATATGAGGAAGAGGAATTGCTTGCAGCGCAGTTGTTCCAGCCATATTAAAGGAAGAAAGGAGGAAGGATAATGAGAGAAGGGCACATTTTGGGTGTAGACATTAATGAAAAGCATTGTCAGATCAGTTATTATGATGAGATGAAGGCCGAACCGGAAACTCTTAAGACTGCCGCGGATAATTATCAGATTCCTCTGTACCTTGGCTATTTTAAAGAAAGATGGGTATATGGCAAAGAAGCAAAGAGGCTTGCTACAGTAAATGAAGGCTGTACAGTGAAAGACCTGTTCGGGCTTGCGCTTCGAAGAGAACGTGCTACGCTTGGAGAGAAGAAGTACGACGGTGTGTGGCTCCTTGCCAGGTTCATGGAGCTTGCCCTGTCAGAATTTGAAGATATAGCATATCTTACATTCTCCACACCGGAGATCAATATTGATATTTCAAAGATGCTGCAGGGGATCGGGCAGCGTATAGGTGTTGCCAAGTCCTGTATTTATGTGCAGGATTACAAGGAGAGCTTCTGCTATTATATGTTTTTTCAGCCGAAGGAACTGTGGCAGTATGAGTCAGCACTGTTTTCCTGTGATGGACAGAAGATCAAGGCATTCATGCTCCGCAAGCTGCATGTGGATACGGAGCATACAAAGGAGCTTTTTGTAACAGTGGATGAAGTGACAAGTGCAGATATAAAAGAGCTGGAAGCATTGGAGCTGATTCTGGATGAAGAGAAAGCAAAAAGCGCAGATGAAAGTTTCAGATCCATGATTGAAAATGTGTTTGAGAAAAAGGTTATTTCATCCGTGTATCTCACGGGAGAAGGTTTTGAAAATGAATGGTATCCGGAGTCACTTCGTGTTCTGTGTAATGGTCGCAGAGCTTTTATTGGAAATAATCTGTACAGCAGAGGAGCCTGCTATACATCTATTCGCAGATGTATGCAGAAAGAAGAAGGACCGGTTTATCTGGATGAAACGAAGCTGACAGAGAGAATCTGTCTTCGTATGCGTGTGAATGGACTGGAAGGATGGCATCCTGTCGTTCCATGGGGAATCCGCTGGTACGAAGCGGATTCGCAGTGGGAAGTTCTTCTTGAGGACACTTCAGATATAGAGATTCTGGTAGAATCGCTGGCAGGAGATGAGATGCAGGCAGAGACGGTATCGCTGGAAGGGCTTCCAGAGAGAACAGATTATTCGCTCAGGCTGAGAGTGGAAGTCATGTTCCTGGATCCGTGTACCTGTAAGCTGATATTTACTGACATCGGATTTGGAGAATTTTTTCCTGCAACTGATTTTCGGACAGAAAAGACGATACATTTAGGAGGAAGTAATGGGCAGTTTAATTCTATGTCATGAAAAGCGTGCGAAAAGACCTTATGAGATATCAAGGGTTCATATGCGCATCTATACAATAGAAGAATTGTGCTATTATATATGCAATAATCTCTACCTGATTGATTATACGATCATGAACCGCCGCCTTTGTGACTGGCTGGAGGATGAACTTGAACTTGCAGATATGGCAGAGAATCTGCGGCGGGCATTGGATCAGAATGCGTCGCTGGAAGAGTTTGTGCTTATTATTCTGAAGGGGTCTATCATTTACGGACCGATCGAAATTGGAAAAGTACAGAATCTTCTGGAGCACCTGAAAAACCAGAAAGATGTAGAGCGTTCCAAATATAAAGCGGACAGCCTTTTGGAAACAGGAGAATATGCTTCGGCCATTCTTGTGTATCAGTCGATCGTGAATCATGAATGGGATGAGTCTGTCCCAAAGGAATTCTATGGTCGGGTCTACGGGTGCCTGGGAACGGCATACGGAAGACTGTTCCTTTATAAAGAAGCGGCAGAGATGTATCGGGAGGCATACAATATCTGTGAAGAACCGTCCATGATGAAAGCCTATCTGTATGCATGTTACCGCGCTCTTCCGGAACGGGAATACGTGAAGATGTTGTCCGGCAATCCGGCACTTCTTGGCATGGATTCCATTTTGCGTGCAGATGTGGAACGTGCCAGAAAAGAAGTGGATATGGATGTAGACAGTGAAGAGCTTGTTGCGTGGAAAAAGGAGTATCGCAGGATTGACAAGCAGTCCGGATTGTGATACTATTACAGAGCAATTTAGTATAGTAAAGTAATCAATTGCTAAAATAGTAAAACAACAAAGCGGAGGACGAATATGAAAAAGAAACTTGCGATGATGCTTGTACTTGCCATGACAGCAGTAACAGTTCTTGCCGGATGTGGAAGTAAGGAAAGCGAAGAAAAAACAGAGACAAAAGAAGAAACAACATTTGAAGAGAAAAAAGAAGGAGATACTTTTACTGTAGGTTTTGACCAGGATTTCCCGCCAATGGGATTTGTCGGAGATGACGGCGAATACACAGGATTTGACCTGGAACTTGCGCAGGAAGTATGTAACCGCATGGGTTGGGAATATGTTCCACAGCCGATCGCATGGGATTCCAAGGATGCAACTTTAAATTTCGGAGAGATTGACTGTATCTGGAATGGTTTCACAATTAATGGACGTGAAGATGACTATACATGGACGGATGCATATCTGAATAATAAGCAGGTGTTTGTTGTAAGAGCAGATTCCGGCATTGAGACAGAAGCAGATCTTGCAGGTAAAGTTGTAGATGTACAGACAGATTCTTCTGCTCAGGTTGCATTAGAGGACAATCCGGAGCTGACTGGTACTTTTGCAAATCTGGAAGTCATTCCAGATTACAACACAGGATTTATGAATCTTGAGTCCGGTGCAGTTGATGCAGTTGCAATGGATATCGTAGTTGCAGGTTATCAGATCGAGTCCCGCTCTGCTGATTTCAAGATTCTGGATTATGAGATCGCGGCAGAAGAATATGGTGTTGGATTTGCCAAAGGAAATGAAGTGTTAAGAGATCAGGTGCAGAAAGTGCTTGAGGAAATGGCAGAAGACGGAACCATGGCAGAGATTTCTAAGAAATGGTTCGGAGAAGATATTACAATTATTGGAAAATAGAGAAACAAATAGAAAAGGGCTGTCAGCAGATGGCCCATTTTCTTTAGTAAGGAGTAAGAAATGACGGTTTCAGTTATGTTAAGCAAGTTGTCCGAAGGTATGGTATGGACGTTCTATGTGTTTGCAGTAACACTTGTGTGTTCTCTGCCGCTTGGACTTCTGGTTTCTTTCGGAAGAATGTCTAAAAATAAGGTCATCAGTGGGATTATCAAGGTATACATATCCATCATGCGAGGAACGCCGTTGATGCTGCAGTTGATGGTGTTTTATTTCGGACCGTATTATCTTCTGGGAGTAAGAAATACCTCTACATGGAAATATACAGCAGTCGCAATTGGATTCGTTCTGAATTATGCGGCATATTTTGCGGAAATATACAGAGGCGGTATTGAATCTATGCCGCGCGGACAATATGAAGCAGCGCAGATACTGGGATACAGCCGTTCACAGACGTTTATCCGGATTATTCTTCCACAGGTGATTAAAAGGATCCTTCCGTCAGTGACCAATGAGATCATTACGCTTGTAAAGGATACTTCTCTTGCATTTACAATTGGTATTATGGAAATGTTTACGATTTCAAAGGCGCTGGCAGCATCACAGACGACCATGCTTCCTTATGTGTTTGCAGGTGTTTTCTATTACATATTTAACTTTGTTGTAGCATATCTTTTGGAGCGCCTGGAGAAGCGCCTGAATTATTACAGGTAGGAGGAAGTTGGCATGAGTCTTTTAGAAATAAATCATATAAAAAAGAGTTTTCACGGAGTTGAAGTGCTGAAGGATATTTCTCTGAAAGTAGAAAAGGGGGAAGTGCTCAGCATCATCGGACCTTCGGGTTCAGGAAAGTCGACACTTCTCAGGTGTGCAACAGGACTGGAAACACAGGACGCAGGAGATATTCACTATGAGGGAAGCTTTGGACTTGTTTTTCAGAACTTTAATCTGTTTCCGCACTATTCCGTTATGAAGAATATTACGGATGCACCGATCCGAGTGCAGAAAAGAGATAAAGAAGAAGTGTATCGTGAAGCGAGAGAGCTCCTGCATAAAATGGGACTGGAAGACAAAGAGGATGCATATCCATACCAGCTGTCCGGCGGACAGCAGCAGAGAGTCTCCATAGCAAGAGCACTGGCGATGAAGCCGGATATCCTGTTTTTTGATGAGCCGACTTCTGCTCTGGATCCGGAGCTTACAGGTGAAATATTAAAGGTCATTAAAAATCTTGCGGCAGAGCATATGACAATGGTGATCGTGACGCATGAGATGAGTTTTGCCAAAAATGTATCGGACTATATTATCTTTATGGATAACGGATACATCGCACTGGAAGGCAGCCCGGAAGAGGTGTTCGGATCAACGAATGAACGAATGAAAGAGTTTCTTGGAAAGTTTGCAGATAATTAATGTAATTGATTTTCTTACATTCCTGTATTATACTAGGAGTGGTATAGAGAATTTATTAATAAAAAATAAGTGAGGAGCTTGCATTCATGGATAACTTTGAGAGAGTTACGACAGGTATGGGAGAGGAATGCGGAGTTTTTGGAGCCTATGATATGGATGGCGGCGATGTTGCCCCGGACGTATACTATGGGCTCTTTGCGTTACAGCACAGAGGACAGGAAAGCTGCGGAATTGCGGTAACGGATACTTATGGGGAAAGAAAGGTTCATTCCAAAAAAGGACTTGGACTTGTCAACGATGTATTTGATGCAGAAGCCCTTTCGGAGCTTAAGGGTAATCTTGGGGTTGGTCACGTAAGGTACTCAACTGCAGGCGGGACCTGCGTTGAAAATGCAATGCCGCTTGTTCTTAATTATGTAAAGGGTACATTGGCTATTGCTCATAATGGTAATCTTACGAACGCGATTGAACTTCGGCATGAACTGGAATATACAGGAGCTATTTTTCAGACGACGATTGATTCGGAAGTAATAGCTTATCATATTGCCAGAGAACGACTGAAGGTGAAAAAAGCAGAAGATGCAGTGAAAAATGCAATGAAGAAGATCAAAGGAGCATATGCACTCGTTGTCAGTTCGCCGAGAAAAATGATCGGGGCAAGAGATCCATTTGGACTGAAGCCGCTTTGTATAGGTAAAAGAGATAATACCTATTTCCTTGCATCAGAAAGCTGCGCGATCGCAGCGGTAGGAGCAGAGTTTGTGCGAGACGTAAGACCTGGAGAGATTGTCAGCTTTACAAAGAATGGAATGAAGTCTGATATGTCTATGGCGATCGCACCAGAAAAACAGGCCAGATGTATTTTTGAATACATTTATTTTGCGAGAACAGACAGTACCATTGATGATGTAAATGTATATCATGCCAGAATAACTGCTGGAAGGGCTCTGGCAGAGTCTTACCCGGTAGATGCAGATCTTGTGGTGGGTGTTCCGGATTCCGGTCTTGTTGCTGCAAAGGGATACTCTGAATATTCCGGCATTCCGTACGGCATGGCATTCCATAAGAACAGTTATGTGGGAAGAACATTTATTAAGCCAAAACAGAGTGAAAGAGTCAGCAGTGTCAAGATCAAGCTGAATGTGATCGAAGAAGTTGTAAAAGGCAAGAGAATCATTATGGTGGATGATTCTATCGTACGAGGCACAACTTCTGCCAATATCATAAAAATGCTGAAAAAGGCCGGGGCAACGGAAGTGCATGTGAGAATCAGCTCACCTCCGTTTTTGTACCCTTGTTATTTCGGTACAGATGTGCCGTCCGATAAGCAGCTGATCGCCCATTCACACACAACAGAAGAGATCAGGCAGATGATAGGGGCAGATTCACTTGGTTACATGGAAGTTGAAAAATTAAAAAATATGGTAGGAGATCTGGGGTATTGTGATGCCTGCTTTACCGGAAAATATCCGATGGAGGTTCCGGGCAGGGATATATCACATGCCTTTGAATAAAGTAATACAACTCAAAATGTATGAGAGGAGAAAGAAACATGAGTAACGACAGATATCAAAGTCCGCTTTCAGAGCGCTACGCAAGTAAGGAGATGCAGTATATCTTTTCCCCGGACAAGAAGTTCCGCACATGGAGAAGACTCTGGATTGCCCTTGCAGAGACAGAGAAGGAGCTGGGCCTTCCAATTACGCAGGAGCAGATCGATGAACTGAAAGCGCATGCGGATGACATCAATTATGATGTGGCAAAAGAAAGAGAGAAGCTGGTACGGCATGATGTTATGTCACATGTATATGCCTATGGTCAGCAGTGCCCGAAGGCAAAAGGAATTATTCATCTTGGGGCAACTTCCTGTTATGTAGGAGATAATACAGACATGATCCTTATGTCTGAGGCACTGGAAATCGTAAGAAAGAAACTTGTAAATGTGATTGCTGAGCTTGCAAAGTTTGCAGATGAATACAAAGCACAGCCGACACTTGCGTTTACACATTTCCAGCCGGCACAGCCGACGACTGTGGGTAAGAGAGCAACTTTGTGGATGCAGGAGTTTATGATGGATCTGGAAGATCTGGAATATGTAAAGGGAAGTCTTAAGCTTCTTGGATCGAAGGGCACAACAGGAACACAGGCAAGTTTTCTTGAGCTCTTTGACGGGGATCAGGAGACAATTGACAAGATCGATCCGATGATCGCAGAGAAGATGGGATTTCAGGCGTGCTATCCGGTGTCCGGACAGACATACTCCCGTAAAGTGGATACAAGAGTGCTGAACGTACTTGCAGGAATTGCAGCAAGTGCGCATAAGTTTTCTAATGATATCCGCCTTCTGCAGCACTTGAAGGAAGTAGAAGAGCCGTTTGAAAAAACACAGATCGGTTCTTCCGCAATGGCATATAAGAGAAATCCAATGAGAAGTGAGAGAATTGCTTCCCTTTCCAGATATGTGATGATCGACGCGCTGAATCCCGCAATCACTTCTGCAACTCAGTGGTTTGAGAGAACACTTGATGATTCGGCAAATAAACGTCTCAGCGTACCGGAAGGTTTCCTGGCAATTGATGGTATTCTGGATCTGTGCCTGAATGTTGTAGATGGACTGGTTGTATATCCGAAGGTTATCGAGAAGCGCCTGATGAGCGAGCTTCCGTTTATGGCAACAGAGAATATTATGATGGATGCTGTTAAGGCAGGTGGAGACAGACAGGAACTGCATGAGAGAATCCGTGAACTGTCCATGGAAGCAGGCCGCAATGTGAAGGAAAAGGGCCTGGATAACAATCTGCTTGAGTTGATTGCAGCTGATCCGGCGTTCAATCTGACGCTGGATGAACTGAAGAAGACGATGGATCCGGCAAAATATACCGGACGTGCTTCTGTACAGGTAGATGCATTCCTTAAGAATGTTGTTGCACCGGTTCTGGATGCCAATAAAGATGTCCTCGGTATGACTGCTGAAATTAATGTATAATTGTTAAGAAAATGGCAATATTACCAAAAAATAAAAAATCAAGTCTTTTTTGAAAAAAATTTGATGGCGTAAACGGCGTGTTTACGCCATTTTTCTTTTTGGAAATGACAGCATAAAAGTCATAATATGTCAAAAGTGACGAAATTTTTTCAAAAAACCATGCGGTTATTGAAGAAAAATGGGGTGAGTGTTATCATAGACACATCGAATAATGTTATTCAAAATATCAATACGATGAAGGGGGTTATGTCGTGGAGGCAGCATTAAATAACATTTTTTCAACTATTGGCAGTTATCTTTCAAACTACATTCTGATCGCAGCGCTTCTTGGTGGTGGTATCTGGTTTACGGTTAAACTTGGATTCATTCAGGTAAAGGGCTTCGGTGAAGGAATGAGAAGAACTTTTGGTGGTCTTTTCAGTAAGAAGGGCGAGGCGGGAAATGATGGTATGTCTTCCTTCCAGGCTCTGGCAACAGCCATTGCAGCTCAGGTAGGTACCGGTAATATCGCGGGTGCGGCAACAGCACTTGCAGTAGGTGGACCGGGAGCGATTTTCTGGATGTGGATTGCAGCATTCCTTGGAATGGCAACAATCTATGCCGAGGCGGTTATGGCACAGAAGTATAAAAAGATTGGTGATGACGGAGTTGTAACGGGTGGTCCTGTTTACTATATCCGTGCAGCCTTCCAGGGACCATTTGGTAAGTTCCTTGCAGGCGCATTTGCAATTCTGATCGTACTTGCTCTCGGTTTCATGGGTAATGCTGTACAGTCTAATTCTATTGCAGCAGCATGGAATACAGCATTTGGAATTCCAAAATGGGTGATGGGTGCGATTCTTGCGGTTGTTGCTCTGTTTGTATTTGTCGGAGGAATGGGACGTATTGCAAAGATCACAGAGATGATCGTTCCGGCTATGGCAGCACTTTATATTGTGGGTTCACTGATCGTTATTATTTTCAACTTTAAAGAGATTCCGTATGCATTCAAGGCAATTGTTGTTGGCGCATTTGCTCCGTCTGCGATCGCCGGTGGTGCTGCAGGTGCAACGATCAAGCTCGCACTTACAAAAGGTGTTGCAAGAGGTCTGTTCTCCAATGAAGCAGGTATGGGTTCTACACCTCATGCGCATGCAGTAGCAAAGGTTGACCATCCGGTAGAGCAGGGATTTGTAGCAATGATCGGTGTGTTTATTGACACATTCGTAATTCTGAACCTGACAGCTCTTGTTATTATTACAACGCACTCTATTCCGACAGGACTTACAGGAGCAGAGTTAAGCCAGTACGCATTCTCAACATTGTATGGAAAAGGCGGAGATATCTTTATTGCTGTCTGCATGTTGTTCTTTGCATTTTCTACAATTCTTGGATGGTATTTCTTCGGACAGGCTAATATCAAGTATCTGTTTGGAGCAAAAGCAGTAAAAGTGTATTCCGTGATTGTAGCGGTTTGCGTATTCCTTGGATCACTTGCAGAGGTTGAACTTGTATGGACAATGCAGGACTGCTTCAACTCTCTGATGGTTATCCCGAACATTCTTGCATTGTTTGCACTGAGTGGAGTGATTAAGAAAGTACATGATGATTACTTCCAGAATTTCGCAAAAAAGGACAAATAGGATGACTGGAAAAATGCATAAAAAACGAGACGATATTTGTGCATAGTAACTAAAAAAAAGAAAGTGTTTTGAAAGTATTGCAAAAAAAATTGTGATAAGTTACTATAGATACAGGCAATGAAATATATTCATTGCATCTATAATTAATAAGTGAATAGCGGGATGATTTTTCTTAAGAGAGAGTTGCGATTATGCAGCCGCCGAAGAGGCAAACCGGGTACCAGGGTGAATGTGACCGGGCGAAACTTTCAGGCAAAAGGACTGAGAAAAGGACCGCATTCTGAATCTTGTGTGAATTGATAACGAGCTTGCAGGGCAGGCTATCAGGACAAAAGACAGAAAGGACGATGACACTGATATGTTTGCATCGTCCTTTTTTGAATTTTGCTCCGGTAGGGCAGAAAGGTGGATATGACATGCAAAAAGACTACATAATAATAACCAATAATCCATTGGTTCCGAAAAAGCTCGGTGAAGAATACACGGTGACTTACAAAGAGATTTCTTATGAGGAAGTGTTAAGAGAAGTCAGAGACAGAATCCATGAAGGGCACCAGCTTTTATCACATCCTTTGTCGGGAAGTGTAAAACCGAATGAGACACCTTACAAGTCTGTAATGGTATCTAAGAGAAAGGGGGAGGTAGAAGAGCGGTCGCTGTCAATCATAGAAAATGCCATACAAGCGTGCCGGAAGTTTGCATTCAGATCAGATAAATACAAACCTTCGGTATATGACGATTTTCAGCTGATTGACTGGACCTTGCTGGAAAGTGCAATTGCATCTGCGGATGTATGGTAGGTCGTTGGAGGTTGTAAAAGCAGTATAGCTTAAACAATAATATCATTCTTTTGAAGGAGGGAACTACAAGTGAGATTAGAAATGGGACACATTTACATTAAGGATATTCAGTTTGCAGCTGAGTCTAAGATCGAAGACGGAATCCTTTATGTATCCAAAGAAGCCGTTGAGGCTGTAGCTCTTGAAGATGAGAAGATTAAGAGCGTATCATTTGACATTGCAAAACCGGGTGAGTCTGTAAGAATTACACCGGTAAAGGATGTAATCGAGCCACGTGTAAAGGTAGAAGGAAGAGGGGGAATCTTCCCGGGCGTTATCGCTAAAGTTGACACAGTAGGTGAAGGAAAAACATATGCATTAAAGGGAATGGCTGTTGTAACAGCTGGTAAGATCGTAGGTTTCCAGGAAGGTATCATCGATATGACAGGTCCTGGAGCAGATTACACACCATTTTCCAAGACATTGAACCTTGTTATGGTATGTGAACCGGTTGATGGTATCAAACAGCATGATTATGAAAAAGCTGTTCGTTTCGCAGGCTTCAGAGTTGCAGTATATCTTGGGGAATTAGCTCGCAATCTGACACCGGATGAGACAAAAGTATATGAGACATGTACAATCAAAGAAGGAATGGAGAAATATCCAGATCTTCCGAGAGTTGCTTATGTACAGATGCTTCAGAGCCAGGGATTATTACATGATACATACGTATACGGCGTAGATGCTAAGAAGATTGTTCCTACAATCTTAAGCCCTACAGAGATCATGGACGGTGCTATCGTATCCGGTAACTGTGTATCTGCATGTGATAAGAACCCAACATATGTACACCTGAACAATCCAGTTGTTCATGATTTATTTGATCAGCACGGAAAAACAATTAACTTTGTATGCCAGATTATTACAAATGAGAACGTATATCTTGCTGACAAGCAGCGTTCTTCTGACTGGACAGCAAAACTTTGCAAGATGTTAGATCTTGATGGTGTTATCGTATCTCAGGAAGGTTTTGGTAACCCGGATACAGACCTTATCATGAACTGTAAGAAGATCGAAGCAGAAGGCGTTAAGACAGTTATCATCACTGATGAGTATGCTGGACGTGACGGAAAGTCTCAGTCTCTGGCTGATGCTGATGCTGCAGCAGATGCAGTTGTAACAGGCGGAAATGCAAACCAGGTAATTATCCTGCCAAAACTTGATAAAGTAATTGGAACTCTGGACTATGTAACCAAGATTGCCGGAGCAAGCGAAGAGACTCTGCGTGAAGACGGATCTCTTGAAGTTGAGCTTCAGGTACTGACAGGTGCAACAAACGAGACTGGTTTCAATAAACTGAGCGCAAGATAGGAAGGGAGGATAATATAATGGCTAAGATTAAAGTTGTTCATTACATCAATCAGTTCTTTGCACAGATTGGTGGAGAAGAAAAAGCAGATTATCCGGCAGAGCTTCGTGTTGGCGAAGTAGTTGGACCGGGTATGGCACTGATGCAGAATTTTGGGGATGAAGCAGAGATCATCGCTACAATCGTTTGTGGTGACTCCTACTTCAATGAGAATCTGGATAAAGCAAAAGCAGATATCCTTGCTATGGTAAAAGAGCAGAATCCGGATATCTTTGTTGCAGGTCCTGCATTTAACGCTGGACGTTATGGTGTTGCTTGTGCAACAATCGCAGCAGCAGTTCAGGAAGAGCTTGGTATTCCTGCTGTAACTGGTATGTACGTAGAAAACCCAGGTGCTGATATGTTCAAAGATAAGGTATATATCGTATCTACAAAGAACAGCGCAGCTGGTATGAGAGATGCAATTAAGAAACTTGCTCCTCTTACATTAAAGATTGCTAAGGGTGAGCCGATCGGTGCATCCTGTGTTGAAGGATATATTCCAAATGGAGTACGTGTAAACTTCTTCGAGAAGGAAAGAGGATCTCAGAGAGCAGTTAAGATGCTTCTCAAGAAACTGGCTGATAAGCCGTTCGAGACAGAGTATCCGATGCCTGACTTCGACAGAGTAGCTCCAAATCCGGCAGTAAAAGATCTGGCTCATGCAAAGATCGCACTTGTTACTTCCGGTGGTATCGTACCAAAAGGAAATCCGGACCACATCGAGAGCTCCAGTGCTTCTCACTACGGCGAATATGATATCGCAGGTGTTATGGATCTGACAGAAGATACATACGAGACAGCTCATGGTGGATATGACCCGGTATATGCAAACGAAGATTCTGACCGTGTACTTCCGGTTGATGTACTTCGTGATATGGAAAAGGAAGGAAAGATTGGGGAACTTCATCACCTGTTCTATACAACAACAGGTAATGGTACAGCTGTAGCTTCTGCAAAAGCATTTGCAGCAGAATTCTCTAAGAAACTGTTAGCTGACGGTGTTGACGCAGTTATCCTCACCTCCACTTGAGGTACCTGTACTCGTTGCGGTGCAACGATGGTTAAAGAGATAGAGAGAGCTGGAATCCCAGTTGTACATATCTGTACAGTAACTCCTATTTCCATGACAGTTGGTGCTAACAGAATCGTACCAGCTATCGCAATTCCACATCCTCTTGGAAATCCTGCACTGGATAAAGATGAGGAAAAAGCACTCCGTCGTCACATTGTTGAGAAGGCACTTGATGCTCTTACAACAGAAGTAGACGGACAGACAATTTTCGACTAATATTTTAGTACGTTATTGACTATAAAGGAGAATGACAAAAATGGATAAGATTTATGATGTTATTGTCCTGGGTGCAGGTCCTGCTGGTTTAGCAGCAGGACTGTACGCAGGTAGAAGCCGCCTTTCTGTTCTGATCATTGAAAAGGGTCAGGATGGTGGACAGATCGCAATTACAGATGAGATCGAGAACTATCCTGGACAGATCGTTGAAGGAGAATCCGGTCCATCCCTGATCGCAAGAATGACAGAGCAGGCTGCAAAATTTGGCGCAGAGCGTGTATCTGATACCATCAAAGAGGTTGAGCTTGAGGGCGAGATCAAAGTCCTGAAGAGCGCAAAGGCAGAATACAAGGGAAGAAATGTTATCATTGCTACAGGCGCACATGCACGTCCGATCGGATGTAAAGGTGAGGCTGAGTACATGGGCAAAGGTGTTTCCTATTGTGCTACCTGTGATGCAAACTTCTTTGAAGATTTTGAAGTATATGTAGTAGGCGGCGGAGATTCTGCTGTAGAAGAAGCTATGTATCTGACAAAATTTGCAAGAAAAGTTACAATTATCCACAGACGTAATGAGCTTCGTGCTGCAAAATCCATTCAGGAGAAAGCATTCAAGAATCCGAAGCTTGAATTCATGTGGGATACAGTAGTAGAAGAAGTTGGTGGAGACGATATTCTTCAGTGGATGAAAGTGAAGAATGTTAAGACTGGCGAAGTAACAACTGTAGAAGCAGATGAAGAAGACGGAATGTTTGGTGTATTCGGATTTATCGGAACAATCCCGAACAGCAAGCCATTCGAAGGAATCATCGATATGGATGAGCGTGGATACATTAAGACAGATGATGACATGCACACAAATATTCCTGGTGTATACGCAGCAGGTGATGTACGTATCAAGAGCTTAAGACAGGTTGTAACTGCAGCAGCTGACGGAGCGATCGCAGCTGTTCAGGTAGAAAGAAGCATGTCTGACTACTTCTAAAAACTGTTGAGAAGTATATTTAATATATAAAAGGAGGATGATACCAATGTTAGATTTAGATAAGACAAACTTTCAGGCTGAAGTATTAGAGGCAGAAGGTTACGTATTTGTAGACTTTTATGGAGATGGATGTGTTCCATGTCAGGCACTTATGCCAAAGGTACATGAGTTTGCAGAGACATACGGAGATAAGATGAAATTCACATCTCTGAACACAACAAAGGCACGTCGTCTGGCAATCAGCCAGAAGATCCTTGGTCTTCCGGTTATGGCTATTTACAAAGGCGGAGAGAAGATCGACGAAGTTGTAAAAGAAGAAGCAACACCGGAAAGTATTGAAGCGATGATCAAGAAATATATCTAATCGATATAATTCTTTATCATAATAAATTACATGTTTTTTACCATTTAAGAAAGGAGAAAGCATAATTATGGCTATTTTAGAAGGGAAAAAAGCAATAATTATTGGTGACCGTGATGGAATTCCGGGACCAGCTATCGCTGAGTGCGTACAGACAGCTGGCGCAGAGATCGTATTTTCATCTACGGAATGTTTCGTCTGAACGAGCGCAGGCGCAATGGACTTAGAGAATCAGAAGAGAGTAAAAGAATTCGCTGAAGAGTATGGTGCAGAGAACTTAGTAGTAGTTCTTGGTGCAGCAGAAGGTGAAGCTGCAGGTCTTGCAGCTGAGACTGTAACATTAGGCGATCCTACTTTCGCAGGTCCATTGACAGGGGTCCAGCTTGGACTCGCGGTATATCACGTATGTGAACCTGAGATCAAAGAAGAATTTGATGCAGACGTATATGACGAACAGGTAGGTATGATGGAAATGGTTCTTGACGTAGACGACATCGTAAGTGAGATGGAAGCTATCAGAGAACAGGTTTAATCAATGCTTGAGAGGGGGCAGGCCCGGTGTGTACCCACATTAGGGTACTGCCCTTTTTTCTGCGGATTTCATCAGAACATGTAAAAATAAGAAAGGTGGAAGACCCATGAACAGTGTAATTAAAGGTGCAAGTTATGTATTAGTACATACACCAGATATGGTTTTATATAATGGAACAACACAGACAACCGAGAGAATCGTTAATCCGGAGTCTGAATATTTAAAAGAAGTACCGACTCATCTCCGTTCTTATGAGGATGCAGTTTCATACTGGCCGAACCAGACATACATCGGAAATGCACATCCGGATGAGCTGGCACAGGTAGAGTTCCCATATTTCGATAAGAAAAAAGAGGGAGCAGAGCGTTATGGTAAATACGGCGAGATCATGCCACAGGAAGAGTTCCTTCTTCTCGTTCAGGCATGTGATATGTTCGAAGTTGTAAAACTGGACAAGGAATTCGTTGCAAAATACAAAGATGCATTTGCAGCTGATCCGATCATCTCCGAAGATATCGTAGCAAAGATCGAAGAGGGTGTAGAACTCAGTGAGATCGAGCATTTTGTAAATGAAGAGCATGCAGAAGGCTTATACCATGAAGGTAAGCTGGTAGGATGTGTAAAACGTGCACATGATATCGATGTGAACTTATCTTCCCATGTTATGCATGAGAACCTGATGAGTAAGGCATCCAGTGTACTGGCACTTCTTTATGCAGTACGTAATGCAGGGATCGACAAATCTGAAGTAGAGTATGTGATCGACTGTGCAGAGGAAGCATGTGGTGATATGAACCAGCGTGGCGGCGGTAACTTCGCAAAGGCAGCAGCAGAGGTTGCAGGTCTTGTAAGTGCAACCGGTTCTGATGCAAGAGGATTCTGTGCAGCACCGACTCACGCAGTGATCGAAGCAGCAGCACTTGTAAAATCCGGTGCATACAAGACAGTTGTTGTAACATCTGGCGGATGTACAGCTAAGCTTGGTATGAACGGTAAAGACCACATCAAGAAAGGCCTTCCGATCTTAGAGGACTGCCTTGGTGGATTTGCAGTAGTTATTTCTGAAAATGATGGAGTGAACCCGGAGATCAACCTGAACATGCTGGGACGTCACACAGTAGGAACAGGAAGTGCTCCGCAGAACGTTATCGGAAGTCTTGTAGCAGACCCGCTCGACAGAGTAGGAATGAAGATCACAGATATCGATAAATATTCACCGGAGATGCAGAATCCGGATATCACAAAACCGGCAGGAGCAGGAGATGTTCCGCTTGCAAACTACAAGATGATCGCAGCTTTGGCAGTAAAGAGAGGCGAGTTAGACAGAAAAGAGCTTGCAGGATTTGCAGCAGAGCACGGTCTTACCGGATGGGCACCGACACAGGGACATATCCCATCAGGTGTACCATTTATCGGATTTGCAAGAGAAGACATTCTGGAAGGAAAGATCAAGAACGCAATGATCATCGGAAAAGGAAGCTTGTTCCTTGGACGTATGACGAACTTATTTGACGGTGTATCCTTTGTGATCCAGGGAAATACAAAAGCAGAGGAAGAAGCAGCTGCAGGCGTATCCGAAGAAGAGGTTAAGGGACTGATCGCAAAAGCAATGAAAGACTTTGCAGCTACCCTGATGGCAGAATAAGGGGGGCTGAAGTTATGGCAAATAATATTGAAAAAATGATCGCTGAGACATTCATGCAGATGGCAGAAGGTCTGGAGACAGGAAGTTTCGGAAAAAGACCAAAGATCGCCCTTACAGGAATGGGAAGCGAGCATGGAGAAGAGAACTCCATGGCAGCAGCAGTAGCGGCTGCAAAAGACGGGATTGATGTATATTACATCGGAACCTTAGAGGCAGAAGGTGTTACGACAGTCAAAGTGGCAAATGATGAAGAAGGCCACGACAGAATGGAAGAGATGCTGAAGAACGGGGAAGTGGATGCAGCAGTAACGATGCATTTTCCATTCCCGATCGGAGTATCTACAGTAGGACGCTGTGTAACCCCGGCAACAGGCAAAGAGATGTACATAGCCAACACGACAGGAACCTCCAGTACAGACCGTATCGAGGGAATGATTAAGAATGCCATTTACGGAATCATTACTGCAAAGGCATGCGGAAACGCAGCACCAACAGTAGGAATTCTGAACGTAGACGGTGCACGTCAGACAGAAAAAGCCCTGAAGCAGTTACAGGAAAAGGGATATGACATTACATTTGCAGAGTCCGGAAGAGCGGACGGTGGATGTGTCATGAGAGGAAATGACGTACTGCAGGCATCACCAGATATCATGGTAACAGATTCCCTGACAGGAAATATCCTTGTGAAGATGCTTTCATCCGCAAACACAGGAGGAAGCTTCGAGGCAACCGGATATGGATATGGACCTGGAATCGGAGAAGGCTATGAGCAGTTAGTCATGATCGTGTCCAGAGCAAGTGGAGCACCGGTCATTGCAAATGCGATCCGTTATGCAGCACAGCTGGTAAGAGGAAAAGTCTTTGAAGTAGCAAAGGCAGAGTTCGAGGCTGTTAAGAAGGCAGGATTGAAAGAGATCCTGGATGCATTAAAGGCATCCCAGAAGCCGGCAGGAGCAGCAGAAGAAGTAAAAGAACCACCGAAGGAGATCGTAACATCCCAGATACCGGGAATCGAAGTTATGGATCTTGAGGATGCGGTAAAAGCACTCTGGAAGATCAACATCTATGCAGAGAGCGGAATGGGCTGTACAGGTCCGATCATCCGAGTATCTGATGCAAACCTTGCAAAGGCAGAGGAAGAGCTTAAAAAAGCGGGATATATTCAGTAAACATATAACTCAAGAAAAGAAAGTGGCAATATGGGACTTGTTCCATATTGCCACTTTCTTTTGCGTGCAGACCGATCTGCCACTATATATAATAGATACACGAAAGGTAGGTAATTATATATGGAAGAGACAATAAAAGTGGGGTTATTTACAGAGGAAATACGAATTCCGTGGAGAGAACTTTTTAGTGCGCTGATTTTGGTCATTGGTGTGATAGGTCTGTATAAATGCGCGGCGGATATAGAAACGGGTCTTTATGCAACTGATATGAATACACAGAGTGCAGTCATTTCACTGCCAGTGAGCGATGCGAAAGCAAAGCCGGGCAGAGATATCCTGGATCTGACAGATGCTGTCACATGGAATTTTCCGGAAATTGCAAAGACTGAAAAAGAGATTGCACTGCCGGTAACAGAAGAAGTGACAGCGCAGGCTGCTGATACAGATGTCATTGCTGCTGCAGTGCTTCACGTGACGGGTTATGCGAATGGTGGATTACCTGAGATTGTCGAATATACCGGTGATTTTTCTGATTTCTCGTCAGACGATCTCGCGGTCCCGTCAAGACTGGGGAAGTTGTTTGATGGCTGGTATGAAGATGAAGCGTGTACAAGACCATTTTCCGGGGTAGCAGAAGGCGTACAGGAACTGCGTTTATATGCAGGCTGGAGCGAAATCCCGGATTTTGTATGTAATGATGAAGGCTATATTACAAAATGCACAGGAGAACTGGTAGATGGAATTCTTCTTCTGCCGATATATACAGAATGTAAAGGAATCATTTCAGGAGCATTAGATGGAAGAGAAAGTGAAGTGCTTGAAATCTGTATTCCGAATAATATTACATATATCGATCCGGGAGTATTCGATGGACTTGAGAATCTGGTGTATATTGAAGTAATGTCCGGCAATCCGGTGTATGATTCCATGTTTGGAAGTATATATGATAAGAACGGTAATCTTATCTTCAATCCAAATGAATAAATCGAAAAAAGTCCTGTCAATTTCCTGAATGTAGTGATATAATGTGTTGGATCATACAAAACAGAGGGATGCAAAATGACGATTAAGCAGATTACGGAAAATAAACGTGATTATATGGAGATGCTGCTCATGGCTGAGCCACAGGAGAATATGGTCGAGCGGTATCTCGATGTCAGTGATATGTTTATCCTGTATGATGACGGTGTGCCCATAACGATATGTGTCGTAATGCACATGAAGAATCAGAGCTGTGAGCTTAAGAATATTGCTACCATTGAAGAATTTCGCGGGCAGGGCTATGGCAGATATATGATAAGCTCCATATGTGAGCATTATGCGAATACATGTAATGTTATGTACGTGAGCGCCGGGAATGACAGAGGAACACTGGAGTTTTATGAGAAATGCGGATTTACAAATTCTCATATGACTGAGAAGGCAATCTATCTGAAAAAAAAGCTGGATGCGCAGATAGATGTGAAAAAAGTAGTCGATCTGGCGATGGAGGCCGGACGAATTCTCTTGAAAAACGGCGGAGAGATCTTCCGTGTTGAAGAGACCGTTGAGAGAATCTGCAACAGATTTCATGTAGAAAATGTTGAGATGTTTACTCTGAGTCATGCAATCTTTATCAGTGCTGGAAAAGAAGATGAAGAGGTATATACGAAAGTAAAACAGGTGCCGTTATCCTCTGTAAATATGGAAATTGTAGCAGAAGTAAATGATCTGTCGAGAGAAATATCAGCTGGAAATATCGGCCTTGATGATGCGGCGAAAAGAATAGAGGAAATTGATAAGATACCTCCAAAACCTGCAGTTGTACAGGTGCTGGCGGCAGGAATGGCCAGCGGTGCGTTTGGCATGTTATTGGGCTCTACGATCACAGAAAGTGTTGTTGCATTCTGCATCGGCTGTGTACTGTATTTGTGGATATTATTTGCAAAGAAGCTTGACCTGTCCAAGATCATCGTAAATATTATTGGTGGTATTATTATGACAGCACTGGCGCTCTTTGCCATGAATGTCGCCAGAGCAGAAGTTCTGCGACTGGAAGGAATGATCATTGGTGCTATTATGCCTCTGATTCCAGGGGTTTCTTTTGTTAATGCAATTCGTGATATTGCGGACAGTGATTTCCTGTCGGGAATGGTACGTATGATAGATGCGCTTCTTGTATTTGTATACATTGCGGTCGGCGTCGGTGTAACCTTGACAGTGTTCAAGAGTATAGCTGGAGGATTGATCATATGATAGAATTGGTTTTTGATATTCTGTTTTCTTTTCTGGCGACTATAGCATATGTCGTACTCTTTAATGTTCCAAGAAGATATTTTATTAGTTGCGGAATCACAGGTGTAGTGGCATGGCTGGTCTATAAGGCATCATCGGACACATTTTCTGTAGCTGCTGCAACATTTCTTGCAACGCTGGCTGTTGTTTTTCTGTCCAGAATGCTGACTGTCCGTATGAAATGTCCGATTACCATATTCCTCATGGCCGGTATTATCCCGCTTGTTCCGGGAGCTGGTATCTATTATACGGTTTATTATATGGTAACAGGGCAGCTTGCGCTGGCTGCACAGAAAGGGCTGGAAGCGGTAAAAATTGCATTTGCGATCGTGCTTGGCATTGTGTTTATCGTATCGATTCCGAGAGAAGTATTCCAGGTGCATTACTGGAAGGTAAGGAAATGGCGGAAGAGGTTGAAGAATAACAGGCAGGTGTGATAGAATATAGACGGATTATTCTGGAGAAAATACGAAGAATTAGGAGAACAGATTATGAGTAAAGTTAGAACAAGATTTGCCCCGAGTCCAACGGGAAGAATGCATGTTGGAAATTTAAGAACTGCACTTTATGCTTATCTGATTGCAAAGCATGAAGATGGAGATTTTATGTTGAGAATAGAGGATACTGACCAGGAACGCTTCGTGGAAGGCGCACTGGAGATCATTTATCATACACTGGAAGAGACAGGGCTTGTACATGATGAAGGCCCGGATAAAGACGGCGGTGTCGGACCGTATGTACAGAGTGAGCGTAACGCTTCCGGATTGTATTTGAAATATGCGAAACAGCTGATCGAGCAGGGAGATGCGTATTACTGCTTCTGCGACAAAGAGCGCCTGGATTCATTAAAAAGTAAGGTGTCTGAAGGTGCCGATACAGAGATCGTTGTATATGATAAGCATTGTCTTGGCCTTAGCAAGGAAGAAGTGGAAGCAAACCTTGCAGCCGGAAAGCCTTATGTGATCCGTTTCAATATGCCGACGGAAGGAACGACGACATTTAAAGATGATATTTACGGAGACATTACTGTTGCAAATGAGGAATTGGAGGATCTGATCCTGATTAAATCTGACGGTTATCCGACTTATAATTTTGCTAACGTAATTGATGACCATTTGATGGGAATTACATATGTAGTACGAGGCAACGAGTATCTGTCCTCTGCTCCAAAGTATAATAAAATCTATGAAGCTTTCGGATGGGATGTGCCGACATATGTACACTGTCCGCTGATCACAGACGAGAATCATAAGAAACTGAGCAAACGGTGCGGACATTCTTCTTACGAAGATCTGATCGAGCAGGGATTTGTTACAGAGGCTGTCGTAAACTATGTTGCACTCCTTGGCTGGTGCCCGTCCGGCAATCAGGAGATTTTCTCTCTGGAAGAGCTTGTAAAAGAATTTGATTATCATCATATGAGTAAATCACCGGCAGTTTTTGATATTGTGAAGCTGAAATGGATGAATGGTGAATACTTAAAGGCGATGGATTTTGATAAGTTCTATGAGAAAGCAGAACCATATATCAAAGAAGTTGTTACCAAAGACTATGATCTTAAGAAGATCGCGACACTTGTAAAAACAAGAATTGAAGTGTTCCCGGATATTAAGGAGCAGATAGATTTCTTTGAGAAGCTTCCGGAATATGAGCCTTCTCTTTATTGTCACAAGAAGATGAAGACAAATGAAGAGAATTCTCTGGAAGTACTGAAAGATGTTTACGCGATTCTGGAAGATCAGGATGATTTCAGCAATGATGCATTATTTGCGTCTCTGAAAGCATACGTAGATGAAAAAGGGTTAAAGACTGGTTTTGTAATGTGGCCGGTAAGAACTGCTGTGTCAGGAAAGCCAAGTACACCAGGCGGCGCAACAGAGATCATGGAGATTCTTGGAAAAGAAGAGTCTTTGAAGAGAATCAGGACCGGAATGGAATTATTAAGCAGATAGGGGAGTCTATGAGTCTGAATAACGCTCAGAAGAAAGCAGTTTCGCATAAGGAAGGACCGTGTCTGGTCCTGGCGGGTCCCGGTTCGGGGAAAACGCTTACCATTGCAAAAAGAATAGAATATCTGATTAAAGAGTATAAGGTAAGACCAGAAGAAATTCTGGTCATTACCTTTACTAAGTATGCCGCTTCAGAGATGAAGAATCGATTTCGCAGTATGGAAGGCATGTGTGGTCTTCCTGTGACTTTCGGAACATTTCACGGAATATATTATGGAATACTGAAATGGGCCTATCGTTTTGACCAGAGTAATTTATTAAGAGATGAGGAGAAATTTCAGATTATCAGTCATCAGATGGAAGAAACAGGCTGGGATGAATATGCACAGAGCGGTCAGCTTCGGGATATTGTAAAAGAGATTGCAGAAGAGATCGGGAATGTAAAAAACCAGGGTTGTTCCATTGATACATATATGTCCATGAGTTATCAGCCGGAACGTTTCCGCAGATTGTACCTGGGATATGAAGAGCAGAAGAAGACGATGCGCAAGATAGACTTCGAAGATATGCTCATCCTGTGCCGGGATCTTTTTGTCAGCCGACCGGATATTCTTAGAAAATGGCAGCAGAAGTTCCGCTATATTCTGGTAGATGAATTTCAGGATATCAATCAGGTTCAGTATGATGTGATACGGATGCTGGCAGCACCGGAGCATAATCTGTTTGTTGTGGGGGATGATGATCAGTCTGTATATCGGTTCCGGGGAGCAAGACCTGGTATTATGCGAGATTTTATGAAGGATTATCCAGATGCAGAGAAAATCCTGCTGGACGTAAATTATCGTTCTACTGCACATATCGTGAATGGTGCAGGGCGTGTGATCGCGCATAATAAAGACCGGTATGAAAAAGAGATACATGCCTATCATAAGGCGGCTGAAACGGTTCATGTACAGGAAGTAAAAGATGCGAAAGAGGAGAGCGATTATATCATTGGTCAGATCAGAAGATACCAGAAGAAGGGAATCGATCTTTCGCAGATGGCAGTTCTCTATCGGACGGCAGCAGATGCAACACTTCTTTCAGATATGCTTATGGAACAGCAGATCCCGTTTCGTATGCGTGAGCAGGCGCCCCATATATATGAGCATTTCATCTGTACAGATATATGTGCTTATTTCCGTCTGGCGCTGGGACAGTATGACAGAAGAGATATGCTGCAGGTGGCGAATCGGCCAAACAGGTATCTTGGCAGGGACAGTATGGGAGAGATACCTGTAACATATGAAAGCCTTCGCCGTTTTTATTGCGATAAAGAATGGATGCAGGACCGAATTGATCAGCTGGAATGGGATATGAAAATGATCCGTAATAAGACCCCATACGCGGCAGTTCAATATATAAGGAAACATATCGGCTATGATGAATTTCTAAAAGAATATGCTGCATACAGACAGCTGAATATAGAAGAACTGACGGATATATTTGATGAAATACAGGAACGATGCAAAGAGTTTAAATCACTGGAAGAGTGGCTTGTGCATGTCCGTGAATGTATGGAAAGGCAGAAAGAAAAGAAAGGGCAGGAAGACTTAGGTGATGGGATCACGCTTCTTACGATGCATGCTGCCAAAGGCCTGGAATATGAGCTTGTATTTATCATCCAGGGAAATGAAGGGATCATACCTTATAAAAAAGCGCAGACCGGGGAAGAGATTGAAGAGGAAAGGCGCCTTTTCTATGTTGCCATGACAAGAGCAAAGCAGAAGCTCATCATCAGTTATGTCAAAGAAAAAAACGGAAAGAGCAAAAGCCCTTCCCGCTTTATTCAAGAATTACTCATCTCCGCCTAATTCTTCGAATTCCTGTTCATCCATCCACTCGTCAAATCCATCAGCAGCAATCTCATATTCCTCATCATCTTCGATGTTCTCAAGTGTAGGCTCGCCGTCTACTTCTTTATAACGGTAGATATATACGTCGCCATCTTCGCTTTCGCCATTTTCATTGAGAGGGAGCAGGGCGATGTATTCATGTCCGCCTGCTTCATATGTGGTAAGTACCGCACATTCAACAACTTCATCGTTATCCAGTGTTAAGGTAACTGTGATTTCTTCTTCCATGTTTCTTCTCCTTTTGCCCATAAGATATATTTACTGTACCAAAGCTGGACTCAAAAAGCAAGGAGATAGTAGCCAAAAGAATGAAAATGTTGTAGAATATAATCGTGCAGTACTGTGCACAAAAGGAGGATGCATTATGAAAAAAAGGAGATTACGGAGCCTCTTGTCTCTTGTGATGATTGGAATGCTGGTTCTTACAGGCTGCAAGAAGAATGTAGGAACGCCGGAGGATAATGCGGCAGCAGAGCAGCCCGATGGTGAAGATACTGAGGAAGAAGAGAAGTACGTGATAGGATTTTCAGCAATTGATATGGAAAATCCCTATTTTATTACGCTTGAAAGTGCAGTAAAAGAAGTACTGGAAGATGAGGAAGTGCGCCTGATCAAAAAGGATCCGGGTACAGATCCGGAACTTCAGGCAGAGCAGATAGAAGAAATGATAAAAGAAGGAATTGATGCGATTATTCTGAGCCCTGTAGATTGGGAAGCGATTACGCCTTCTTTAAAGAAGCTTAAGGATGCCGGAGTAAAGATCATTAATGTGGATACCCAGGTAAAAGAAATGGATTATGTGGATGCATATATTGGTTCTGATAATTACAGTGCCGGTGTGATCTGTGGTGAAGACTTGATCGAAAAGTGCCCGGAAGGCGGTAAAGTAGCTATTCTGGAGTGCCCGACACAGAATTCTATCAATGACCGGATTACCGGATTTGAAGAGACACTTGCAAAAGCAGAAAAAGGATTTGAAGTGGTTGACAGAGCGGATACTCTCGGGGAGTTTGAACGGGCACTGGAAGCAGCACAGGAAATGGTCAGGGAACATCCGGATATTGTTGCGATCATGTGTGGGAATGATCAGCTTGCGGTAGGTGCCAAGACAGCACTGAATCTTGCGGGGCTTGATAAAGTGCTTATATATGGCGTGGACGGTTCTCCGGATATTAAGAAGGAGCTCCAGAAGCCGGATTCTCAGATTGCAGGTACGGCGGCGCAGTCACCGATCAACATGGGAAAAACGGCGGCAAAGATCACCATTGCTGTACTGGAGGGGAAAGAATACGAAAAAGAAACATATGAAGAAGTATTTATGATTGATAAAGATAATGTTGAGATGTATGGAGTAGATGGCTGGCAGTAAGACAGCAGAAAGGAACGAATATGAAGAAGACAGAGGGGAAACCATTACCGTTTGGAGCCACGATACAGAAAGACAAAGTGAATTTTGCCGTTCCTGTACCGGAAGGGAAGGAAGCAGCTCTTCTTCTTTATCGCGTGGGGGAAGAGACTCCCTGCATGTCCTGGCCGTTAGAGGATAGCGTAGGTGAGGTCAGATGTCTGGCCCTTGAAGGATGTGATCCGGCAGAATACGAGTACAATTATGAGATAGATGGAGAGATTGTGCCGGACGCATATGCCAGAGCATATGCCGGAAAAGAAGTATGGGGAAAAGAGACGAAGGCTTCGGATCATACTTTACGATGCAAATTGTATGATGAGCCATATGACTGGGAGGGAGATAAACAACTTCATATCCCTTATCATAAAGTAATTGCATATGCGCTTCATGTAAGAGGATTTACGCAGGATGCTTCGTCTAAAGTTGCGCACAGAGGGACATTCCAGGGGATCGTCGAGAAGCTTCCGTATATAAAAGAGTTGGGTGTGAATCAGATACAGTGTATGCCGGTTTATGAATTTGAAGAATGTACGGAGAGTCACCTGAATTACTGGGGTTACGGTAAAGCATATTATTTTGCTCCCAAAAGTGCTTATGCTGCAGATGGAAACGGCATTAAAGGATTGAAAGACATGGTAAAAGCATGTCACAAAGAAGGGATAGAAGTCGTTCTCGAGATGCCATTTTCATCGGAAGTACCCGGACAGGTCATTGGAGAATGTCTCCGATATTATATGATGGAATATCATATAGACGGCTTTATCTTAAATCCAATGCTCATTTCTATTGAAAGTGTAAGTGCTGATCCAATTCTTAAGACAACGAAGATCATACAGCACAGAGAAGATTTCCAGGGTACGATGCGCCGTTTCCTGAAAGGTGATGAAGGAATGATGGAGGCTGTAACATACTGGCTGCGTCATTTGTCAGAAGAGGATCATATATTTAACTATATTACGTCGCATACAGGGTTTACGCTTAAGGATCTTGTATCCTATGACGAAAAACATAATGAAGAGAATGGTGAGAATAATCAGGATGGACCGGATTATAATAACAGCTGGAACTGTGGGATTGAAGGCCCTACGCGTAAAAAGTCGATTCTCTCACTTCGGAAGACCCAGATGAAGAATGCATTTTTCTTACTGCTTCTTTCTCAGGGAACGCCCTGTATTCTTGCCGGAGATGAGTTTGGTAATTCGCAGAAGGGAAACAACAACGTATACTGTCAGGATAATGCAGTTTCATGGCTGAACTGGAGCCAGCTTTCAAAAGAAAAAGAGTTACATGATTTTGTGAAAGTGCTGATTGCACTTCGAAAGGAATATCCTCTTCTGTATCCGGAGAAAGAGATGACCGGGGCTGACAGGACAGGACGGGGTGTTCCGGATGTGTCTTATCATGGTGAAGAGGCATGGCGGGCACCTTTTGAAAGAACCAGCAGACAGCTTGGAGTCTATTACAGTGCTGCCACACGTGAAGAAGAGGAGTGCTTTATCGCCTATAATATGCACTGGACCAAACATGATTTTGCACTTCCGATTCTTTCGAAAGGAAAGAACTGGTATCTCCGGGCATCTACACAGGATGGAGTCCTTACAGAACCATCTCTTTTAAAGGAACAGAAAAAGGTTGAACTTCCGCCAAGAACAGTTATGTTTATAACGGGAAGATAAGATGATGCGTTTGAATACATTTGAATTGAAATGCATAGCTATTGTCTCAATGGTTGTGGATCATATCGGATATGTTCTGTATCCGGATATGAAATTGTTCCGGATATTCGGTCGTATCGCTTTTCCGATCTTCTGTTTCCTTGTAGCAGAAGGTGTCACTCATACGAGAAATATCTATCGGTATATGTTACGTATGGCTGTATTTGCTCTTATTTCCGAGGTGCCGTATGATCTGATCTTCGGAAATGGTATCATAGATTTTAAGAGTCAGAATGTATTTTTTACATTGACGCTTGGTGTATGCATGCTTCACCTGACAGAAAATGTGACAGATCTGTGGCAGAAAATCATTGTACTTGCTTCGTTTATGTGCATGAATGATATGCTGCGGGGCGATTATGGCATGTATGGGATTCTGCTGATATTTATATACGGTGAACTGCGGAAAATCAATTGGTTTAAGCTTACTGCAGGTGCGTTATGGAACTTTTTCTATCCATGGGAAATACAGCGTTATGGAGTATTGGCTTCTATTCCTCTGCTTCTTTATAATGGAGAAAAAGGGCCGGATATAAAGTATTTTTTTTATTTGTTTTATCCGTTGCATCTGCTTGTGCTGTATGTGATATATTTGTTTTTGTGTTGAAGAATAAGAAAGAAACGGAGTTTAGAAGACATGAAAGTGTTGGGACATTTGCGGACGATCAATCATCATAAAAGGCTTGTTATGAAGCACTGTTTTAAGGTGGGGCTGTATCGTCAGGGACTTATGCATGATATGTCCAAATATTCGCCTTCTGAGTTCCTGGCAGGATGTAAATACTACCAGGGCAATCGGAGCCCGAATAATGCGCAGCGTGAGGATGTGGGTTATTCTGCTGCATGGCTGCACCATAAAGGAAGAAATAAGCATCACTATGAGTACTGGATTGATTACAGTGTGAATCCGAAAGAAGGCATCATCGGTATGAAAATGCCGGTACGATATGTGGTGGAGATGTTCTGTGACCGTGTTGCTGCCTCTAAGACCTATGAAGGGGAGGCTTACGAGGACAGACATCCGCTGGAATATTATGAGAAAGGTGCAGCGCGTCTCGGGAAAATGATCCATCCGGATACTGCGGCACTGTTACATAAGCTTCTTAAGATGCTGGCAGAAGAAGGAGAAGATAAGACTTTTGCATATATCAGACGTGTTGTTCTGAAAAAGGAGAAATAATGGCTGATAAATATAGTATCGGGATTGATATTGGCGGAACCAAAGTCAATATTGGTATTGTCCGGGAAAATGGAGAAGTGTTTGATAAGGTCAGGATACCATCGACCGGTGCAAAGCAGGCGGAAGGGTTCGTTGTGGAAATCTGCACTGCAGCAAAGGAACTGCTGGCAAAGAACCAGCTGAATCTGAATGATATCTATTTTATTGGCGTCGGTGTGCCTGGAACAGTAGATGCAAAAACAGGGATCGTGACATATTGCCCGAACCTGTACTGGTATGACCTCCCGATAGGAGATCTGTTTCAGGATGCGTTTGGCAGAAAAGTAGTGATCATGCAGGATTCCAGAAATGCGGCGTTGGCAGAGACTTTATTTGGAGCCGGGAGAGAATTTCGTAATACGCTATGTATCTCAATTGGAACCGGAGTTGGCTGCGGCATTATCATTGACCGGAAAATATTTTATGGTGGAATGAATACTGCAGGAGAGATTGGGCATACACCGATCATAAAAGACGGTCGTCCATGTGTCTGCGGTAACAGAGGATGTCTGGAAAGATATGTTTCCGGACCGGGAATTACCGAACAGGCGCTGGAACGTTTCCCGGAAAAATTTAAGCGGGAAGAAGATAAGAAGTGTGAATATGTATTTGAAATGGCATATCACGGTGATAAAGAAATCCTGGCTTTTATTGATGAGTGTGTAGATAACCTCGCATTTGCAATTGCAAATGCCGTATGTCTGTTATCGCCGGAAGCGATTATCATCAGCGGTGGTCTGTGTGTACATGAAGATCTGGTGGTAAAGCCTCTGCGCGAGAAGATTATGAAAAGAGGATACTATTCATGGACGAAGCCGGACAGTCTAAAAGTATGTAAAGCGCAGCTGGGAAGCGATGCGGCGATGATTGGTGCGGCGCTTTTATATAAGAGTTTATAATATTTGATACGGAGGGTGGAAAAATGGGAAAAGATTTGAGCTATAGTAAGTATATGGATCATACGGTATTAAAGGCGACAACAACAGAAAGTACAGTTAAGCGTTTCTGTGATGAGGCAAAAGAATATGGATTCGCAAGCGTATGTGTAAATCCATACTGGATTCCGTTTGTAGCAGAACAGCTTGCAGGAACAGATGTGAAAGCCTGTGCGGTCATCGGCTTCCCTTTAGGTGCAAACAAGACAGAGATTAAAGCGATGGAAGCAAAGCTTGCTGTAGAGGATGGGGCACAGGAAGTAGATATGGTCATCAATGTGGGGGCTCTGAAAGATGGAAAGTATGATTATGTTGAAAATGAGATCAAAGCAGTTGTTGACGTTTCTCATCCGCAGGCTCTCGTAAAGGTTATTATTGAAACAAGCGAACTGACAGATGAAGAAAAAATAAAAGCATGTGAACTGGCTGTGGCAGCAGGTGCTGATTTTGTAAAAACATCATCCGGATTTGGTTCGGGCGGTGCGACTGTACAGGATGTAAAGCTCATGAAATCGGTTGTAGGAGATAAATGTCAGGTGAAAGCATCTACAGGTATCAATAATCGAGAAATCTGCGATGCTATGATAGAGGCGGGAGCAGTAAGAATGGGTACAAGTAAGGGAATATATATTGTAAATGATATGGAACCGAATATATAGAAAATAAAAAACTAAAATAAAAAACTGAAACCCTTGATGAATCAAGAATTTCAGTTTTTTTAACCTTAATGCGGAAGACGGGACTTGAACCCGTACGCAAGCAATATGCACAAGATCCTTAGTCTTGCTCGTCTGCCAGTTCCGACACTTCCGCAAGTGACGACTAAACCGTCCGAAGAGTATATTACTATATCACAATACAAATGTCAACAATAAATTCAAAATTTTTTAAAAAAATAAAAAATTCAAAAAGGAGGTCAAAAATGATGGATTTGGATGAACTGAGAGAGAAAGCAGAAGTGATTGCTGCCTTAGAGAAAAAGGAAGAAGTATGCTGGATTAATCCATATAAGACAAAGACATCAGAGGCTTTGAAGAATATACATCTGACCATGGCGGATGTCAAAGATGCAGAAGAAAGGCTGAAACGGTTCGCGCCTTTTATTCAGAAAGAATTTCCAGAGACGGAAGCCACAGGCGGACTGATTGAGTCCCCTCTTACAGAAATCCCCAGGATGAGGGAGACGTTAAATAGTGAATGGGATGCAGGGCTTGAAGGCCGGTTGTTCCTAAAGCGAGATTCTGACCTTGCGGTTGCAGGTTCTGTCAAGGCAAGAGGAGGTATTTATGAAATACTGAAATATGCAGAAGAACTGGCACGCAGAGAAGGTATGTTAAGAGAAGGGGAGGATTATGAGCAGTTTTCTGACCCGGCGATGAAAGCATTTTTCTCCAGGTATTCGATTCATGTAGGTTCTACGGGAAATCTTGGACTCTCTATTGGAATTATCAGTGCCTGTGTCGGATTTCAGGTATATGTGCATATGTCAAAAGATGCGAAGCAGTGGAAGAAAGACCTGCTGCGGGAGAAAGGCGCCCATGTCATTGAGTATGAAGGGGACTATGGAAAGGCAGTGGCAAAGGGACGCATGGAGGCAGAAAGCAATCCGATGAGCTATTTTGTGGATGATGAAAACTCAGAGAGTCTCTTTCTTGGTTATGCTGTCGCAGCTTTGCGATTGAAAAAACAGATGGAAGAACAGGATATAGTGGTAGATACAGAACATCCGCTGTTCGTTTATATTCCCTGTGGTGTGGGCGGAGCGCCGGGTGGTGTGACATTTGGTCTGAAGCTCGTATATGGGGACGCGGTACATGTGTTTTACGAGGAACCAACAGAGGCGTGCTGTATGCTCCTTGGCATCGCAACTGGATTGCATAATGAAATCTGTGTACAGGACATCGGCCTGAGTGGTCAGACGGAGGCTGACGGGCTGGCAGTGGGAAGACCATCCAAGTTCGTGGGAAGAGCAGTGGAACATCTGCTGAGCGGTGAATTTACAATCGAAGATAAGAAATTATACATTTATCTGAAACAACTGCTTCATACGGAACAGATATTTATCGAACCAAGTTCCTGTGCAGCATTTGCAGGACCGGTACAGGTAGAAACGAATCGGGACTGCCGTGACTATATTGAGAAAGAGGGACTGACAGCCTGCATGAATGATGCAGTACATATCGTGTGGGCGACCGGAGGTTCCCTCGTACCAGAGAAAGTAAGAGAGGCATACATCTAAGATGTGTGCCTCTTGTTCATGCGATGCTTTTTATAAAAATAATAAGGAATGAGAAACAGCGCAGTGGCTGCCCATGCCAGCGGATAGCTGACAAGTATTGTGAAAAGTTCGTGCCGGATCGGTGTCATGATGAGAATCCATGGAAGTCTGACACCGCATATACCGCCAATCGTGATGATGGTTGGAATCAATACATCACCCATGCCCCGAAGCGCGCCGGTAAATATTTCAACAAAGATAAAGATGAGATAACTTGGTACAATGTTAAGCAGCATATATACACCAATATCAATAACGGCTTTGTCTGTTGTAAATAAATAAAAGAGCGGACGGGCAAACAGCATCAAAAACGCGAGAATGGATCCATTAATGGCAAGAGACATACCAAGAGATATCCGTACGCTCTTATAGACGCGTTCCATTTTCCCTGCACCGTAGTTCTGGCCGGAGAAAGTCGTGATGGCAATACCGAAAGCACCGCTTACCGCCCAGAAGATCATGTCCATTTTGCCAAAAGCTGCCCACGCTGCTGCAGTATCCGTACCAAATTCATTGATTGCAGTCTGGATGATAATGTTTGTGAGACCATACATGCAGGATTGTAATCCGCCTGGCAGACCGATACGAAGTTGTCTTATCAGGATCGGACGATAGATTCTGATACATTTCGGTTTCAGCTTCAGTGAATCATAGGCCGTCATCAAAGCGTAAATTACGAGACAGGCACTGACAGTCTGTGAGATAACAGTAGCAATCGCTGCTCCGGCAATCCCCATTTTTAATATTACAACGAAAAAGATATCCAGACCGATATTCAGGACGCAGCATACGATCAGATAATAAAGCGGTCGTCTGGAATCGCCGATCGCGCGCATAATACCTGACCCCATGTTATAAATAAGAGTAGAGATGATGCCAAGGAAATATATGCGCAGATAGATAATGGAGTCACCCATTACGTCTGCGGGGGTCTTCATGACGCCCAGGATCCATGGCGTGATAAACCAGCCGGCAGCGGCGATCAGGATACTGGCAATTATTGAAAAAGAAAATGCAGTATGAAGAGCCTCATGCAGCCGGTCGGAATTGTTTGCTCCGAAATATTGTGAAATGATAACGGATGCGCCGGAGGCAAGTCCGGTAAAAAACATAATGACCTGATAAGACAGGACGGCGGCGGATCCGCCTACGCTGGCAAGAGCGGTCTTTCCGACAAATCTTCCTACGATAATGGCATCGGCAGTGTTGTAAAGCTGCTGAAATAATGTGCCGATGACAATCGGAAAGAAAAAGATTAATAATTGCTTCCAGATAACACCTTCTGTTATCTGATTTTTCCCCAGTTTTTCTTTTGTCATTGTAAAACACTCCTTTAGAACGATTATAGCACTGCTTTTCAGAAACATCATCTGAAATTTTGCAAATTGTTCAGTGTATTCAATAAATATAGTGTATAATAAAGAAAAGAATGCTTTCCGGACAAGGAGGGGGAGTCTATGACGATCAGAGAACAATTGGAAGAACGGGAAACAAGGTATTTAAGCCCTTATGCTGCGTTAAGTAAAGAGTCCAGAGGAAGACAGACGGAGGAAGCAGAGTGTGATATCCGTCCGGTATTTCAAAGAGACCGGGACCGGATCCTGCACTGCAAATCTTTTCGCAGGCTGAAGCAGAAAACACAGGTGTTTCTTCTGCCAAAGGGGGATCATTACAGGACCAGACTTACCCACACACTGGAAGTATCGCAGAATGCCAGAACGATTGCGAAAGCACTGCGGCTGAATGAGGATCTGGTAGAAGCAATTGCACTGGGACACGATCTGGGACACACCCCTTTCGGACACGCAGGAGAGAGAGCATTAAATAGATTATGTCCCAGTGGTTTCCACCATAATAAACAAAGTGTCCGCGTTGTGGAATGTCTGGAAAAGGAGGGGCGGGGACTGAATCTGACATGGGAAGTGAGAGATGGCATCCGAAACCATAAGACAAGCGGCAGTCCGGCAACGCTGGAAGGACAGATCGTGCGTCTCTCAGATAAGATCGCATATATCAATCACGATATAGATGATGCCATAAGAGGCGGGATTCTTAAGGAAGAGGATATTCCGAAAGAATTTACAGATGTACTTGGGACGACCACAAGGATCCGCCTGGATAAAATGATACATAATGTAATTACAAACAGTATGGAAAAGCCACAGATACAGATGTCACCGGATGTGGAAGCAGCAACTGCGGGACTCCGTAAGTTTATGTTTGAACATGTATATAAAAATCCAATCGCAAAAGCAGAGGAAGATAAGGCAATCAGTATGATCACAAATCTCTATGAATATTATATGAGCCATACAGAGCTTTTGCCAGGGCAGTATCTGCTCATGCTCGAAAACGGTGAAAAAGAGGAGCAGGTTGTGTGTGATTACATTGCCGGAATGACAGATAATTATGCTGTCAAGAAGTTTGAAGAATATTTTGTTCCACAATCCTGGAAAAATTAAAGGAAATCAAATACTTTTGTCGAATATTATAAATGAAGGCATTTTTATGAGACAGTTTAGAAATATAAAAGGACGGGAAATATGTATTATCCGGATGAACTTGTAGAAGAGATAAGATCAAAAAATGATATCGTGGATGTGATTTCCGGTTATGTAAAGCTTCAGAAAAAAGGAAGCTCCTATTTCGGACTTTGTCCGTTTCATAATGAAAAATCTCCGTCTTTTTCTGTAAGCAGACAGAAGCAGATGTATTACTGCTTCGGATGTGGAGCAGGAGGCAACGTGATTACTTTTCTGATGGAGTATGAGAATTACTCATTTCAGGAAGCGCTTAAGGTGCTTGCAGATCGTGTGGGCATAGAACTGCCGGAAAAGGAGTATTCCAAAGAGGCGAAGAAAAGGGCAGACACCCGGACAATACTTCTGGAGATCAATAAGGCGGCGGCCCAGTACTATTATGTGCAGCTTCGTTCCCCGCAGGGGGCACACGCGCTTACATATCTGAAAAACAGAGAATTAAGTGATGATACCATGAAGACCTTTGGTCTTGGATATTCGAATAAGTACAGTAACGATCTGTACCAGTATCTGAAGTCAAAGGGATACAAGGATGAGATGATCGCACAGGCAGGTCTTATCAGTATTGATGAGAAGCATGGTGCCCATGATAAGTTCTGGAACCGTGTCATGTTCCCAATCATGGATGTGAATAACCGAGTCATTGGATTTGGCGGCCGTGTTATGGGAGATGCGAAACCGAAGTATCTGAATTCACCGGAGACACCGATTTTTGATAAGAGTCGTAATCTGTATGGACTGAATCGGGCAAGATCATCCAGAAAGCCATATTTTCTGCTCTGTGAGGGTTACATGGATGTTATATCACTGCACCAGGCAGGATTTACAAATGCAGTCGCATCTCTTGGAACCGCGCTTACGGCGGGACATGCCTCACTGATCAAGCGCTATGTGAATGAAGTATATCTGACTTATGACAGTGATGAGGCAGGAACGAAGGCGGCGCTTCGTGCAGTTCCGATCCTGCGGGATGTCGGAATCACAGCCAGGATCATCCGTATGGAACCATATAAAGATCCGGATGAGTTTATTAAGAATCTGGGGGCAGAGGCGTTTGAAGAACGGATTCAGAAGGCAAGGAACGGCTTCATGTTCGGGCTGGAAGTCCTTGAGAAGAATTATGATATGACGTCACCGGAAGGTAAGACGGATTTCATGAAAGAGGCAGCAAGACGGCTTGCAGAGTTCGATGAAGAGATTGAACGCAATAATTATATTGAAGCAGTTGCCGGTGCTTATCACGTCGGGTACGAAGATCTGCGGCGTCTGGTCAGCCGGATGGCGGTACAGACCGGGCTTGCGAAACCGGCGACAAGGCCGAAGCAGGCCAATGGACGAGAACGGGAGAAGGAAGACGGGATCATAAAGTCACAGAAGATTTTGCTTACGTGGCTGGCGGCTGATGAGAATATATATCATCAGATCCGGAAATACATTACGCCGAAGGATTTTTCGGAAGGGCTTTGCCGGACAGTGGCAGAACTGCTTTTTGACCAGTATGAGAAAGGGGAACCGAATCCGGCAGGAATCATCAGTCACTTTACGGACGAAGAAGAGCATCGTGAGGTGGCGGGGATCTTCCATACGAGGATCAAAGAGCTGTCTACACTGAAAGAACAGGAAAAGGCACTGAATGAGACGATTATCCGAATAAAGAATTACAGTATTGATGCAGCGACGGCCAGTCTGGAGCCGACAGATATCCAGGGTCTGCAAAGACTTATGGAGGAGAAGAGGAAGCTGCAGGACCTTGCAAAACTGCATATTTCTATTGATTAAGGATAAAATATAAACAAGCTATGAGAGGATGGACACTACATGGAAGAAAACATTGTGAAATTTGAAGAAAAATTAAAAGAACTGGTAGCAATGGGAAAGAAGAAAAAGAATATTCTGGAGTTACAGGAGATCAATGACTGTTTCGTTGATATGGAGCTCGAACCAGATCAGATGGAAAAAGTATTTGAGTATCTGGAAGCCCGTAATATCGATGTATTGAGAATCAGCGGCGATACAGACGATCTGGATGATGTGGATGATACAGACATCATTCTTTCTGAAGAAGATGAAGTAGATGTAGAAAAGATCGACCTGTCAATTCCGGATGGAATCAGTATCGAGGATCCGGTACGTATGTATCTGAAAGAAATCGGAAAAGTGCCGCTTCTTACTGCAGAAGAAGAGGTGGAGCTGGCAAAACGTATGGCGGATGGTGATGAGGATGCAAAGAAGAGACTGGCAGAAGCCAACTTACGTCTTGTTGTCAGTATTGCGAAGCGTTATGTCGGACGTGGAATGCTTTTCCTTGATCTGATCCAGGAAGGCAATCTGGGACTTATCAAAGCGGTTGAAAAGTTTGATTATCATAAAGGATTTAAGTTCAGTACTTATGCTACATGGTGGATTCGTCAGGCGATAACAAGAGCGATTGCCGATCAGGCAAGAACCATTCGTATCCCGGTTCACATGGTAGAGACCATCAACAAGCTTATCCGTGTCTCCAGACAGCTTTTGCAGGAGCTGGGACGCGAACCCACACCGGAAGAGATTGCAGAAGAGCTGGATATGCCGGTAGAAAGAGTTCGTGAGATTCTTAAGATCTCACAGGAGCCGGTATCACTGGAAACACCAATCGGTGAGGAAGAGGACAGTCATCTGGGAGATTTCATTCAGGATGACAATGTACCTGTACCGGCAGAGGCAGCAGCACAGACACTTCTTAAGGAACAGCTGGATGAGGTGCTGGATACATTAACAGAGAGAGAGCAGAAGGTATTAAGACTTCGTTTCGGAATGAATGACGGACGTGCACGTACACTGGAAGAGGTTGGTAAGGAATTTGATGTTACCCGTGAACGTATTCGTCAGATTGAAGCAAAAGCATTACGTAAGCTGCGTCATCCAAGCCGCAGCAGAAAGTTAAGAGATTATCTGGATTAAGGAAGAGGCGCCATGGAGTTATCAAAAAGACTATTTGCAGTTGCAGGTCTTGTAACAGAGGGCGCCTCTGTTGCAGATATTGGAACTGATCACGGCTATATCCCGATCTATCTTGTGGAAAATGAAATAGCTGTTAAAGTGATTGCACTGGATATCAATGAGGGCCCACTTGCACGGGCAAAAGAACACATCGCAGAGCACGGTCTTACGGGAAAGATTGAGACAAGACTATCCGATGGCCTCGCCTGCGTGAAACCAGGGGAAGCAGACACAATGATCGCTGCCGGCATGGGCGGCGGCCTCGTGATGCATATCCTGGAAGAAGGAAAAGCAGTTACAGAACAGATGAAGCACTGTATCCTGCAGCCCCAGTCAGAGATCGATAAAGTACGCCGTTATGTACTGGAGCATGGTTTTCAGATTGAGGAAGAAGACATGGTAAAAGAAGACGGAAAATACTACCCTATGATGCGGCTCATACATAAGAACGGGCAGGATGGAATCTTATCTGATGGTGAAGAACCATATGAAGAATGGGAATACCTGTATGGCAGACGGCTTCTGGAAAAGAAGCATCCGGTGCTGAAGGAGTATCTGGAACGTGAGATTCGGATCAAAGAAGGGATTCTCTCAGGGCTTAGAGAAAAGAACAGTGAGAGGATTGCAGAACGGATCCGGGAACTGGAAAGGGAAGCAGAGCTCGCAAGACGGGCGTATGCATATTTTTAGGAGAGGAGCGCAGATATGCTTTGTAAAGATATAATCGAGAAGATAGAAGAGCGTTTCCCGCCATCCTGTGCAATGGAATGGGACAATGTTGGTCTTCTTGTAGGCAGAGATGACAAAGAAGTAAGAAACATCTATGTGGCTGTGGATGCGACAGATGAAGTGCTCAGAGAGGCAAAAGCATTTGGGGCAGATATGCTTATTACCCATCATCCTATGATTTTCAGTGGAATGAAACGTATAAATAACCATGATTTTATCGGAAACCGTGTTCTGGAGCTGATTCGCAGTGATATATCCTATTATGCCATGCATACAAATTATGATATCAAAGGAATGGCAGAGCTGTCTTTTGAAAAAATGCAGATAACAGCCGGTGTGCCTCTTGAGGTAACCGGCGTGGGATGCGATGGAAAAGAAGAAGGAATCGGACGTATTGCAGCACTTGATGAAAGTATTTCGCTGAAAGAATGTTGCAAACTGGTCAAGCAGGCATTCGGGCTTAATGAGGTACGGGTGTTTGGAGATCTGGATCATGAGATCCGGACGATCGCAATCTGCCCGGGTTCCGGTAAGAGCGTGATTGGATGCGCCCTTCAGAAAAATGCTGACGTACTGATTACCGGTGACATCGGACATCACGAAGGCATTGATGCCTGGGCGCAGAACATGGCAGTTATTGATGCCGGACATTACGGGATCGAACACATTTTTACAGAAGATGTGGGAGCTTATCTAAGAAAAGAACTGGATGGCGTTACAATCAAGGAAGCACCGGTAAGTCATCCGTTTCAGACAGTGTAAGGTGTGATGCTTCGCCGACAGGGAAGGAAGGTATGTTTATGGGAGAAGAAATGTATCACGTACAGATAGGTAGCGCAGTCAGAGAATATGAAAAAGGAACTTCCTATCAGACGATTGCACAGGAGTTTCAGAAAGACTTTGAAGACGATATTGTACTTGTGTTTGTTGACAATAAGCTTCAGGAGCTTCACAAGACAGTGAGCAGAGACTGCACCCTTCGATTTGTAACAACAGGAGATCCTATTGGCCATAAGACATATGAGCGCAGTATGAGCCTGATGCTTGTAAAAGCAGTCTATGATGTAGAAGAACGTGAGAAAATTGAAAAGGTCCGTATTCATTATTCGGTCAGTAAAGGACTTTACTGTACCGTTGAAGGCAAAGTCACAGTAAATCAGGAGTTCCTTGACCGTGTGGATGCGAGAATGCGTGAAATGATTGATGAAGATATGCCGATTCACAAACAGACGGTGCATACAGATGACGCTATCGCACAGTTTGGGAAACACGGTATGTACGATAAAGAACGACTCTTTATGTATCGGCGGGTTTCGAAAGTAAATATATACAGCATGAATGAGTTTGAAGATTACTATTATGGATATATGGTTCCAAGTGCCGGATATCTGAAATACTTTAAGCTGTATCTCTATGATGAAGGCTTCGTGATTCAGATGCCGGAAAAGACAATGCCGAAAGTGGTTCCTCCATTTGAGCCACAGAGCAAACTGTTCCAGGTATTGAAAGAGTCTACAAAGTGGGGAGATATGCAGGGCATTGAGACAGTAGCTGCACTGAATGACAAGATTACCAAAGGCGATGTCGCAGAGACCGTCCTTGTGCAGGAGGCATTACAGGAAAAGAAAATTGCCGATATAGCCGCTACGATCGCAGCACATCCACAGATAAAGTTTGTGCTGATCGCAGGCCCTTCTTCCTCAGGAAAGACAACATTTTCACACCGCTTATCCATACAGCTTCGCGCCAATGGGTTAGTGCCACATCCAATTGCGGTAGACAATTACTTTGTAGAGCGGGAAGAAAATCCACGCGATGAGAATGGGGATTATGACTTTGAATGTCTGGAAGCTGTAGATATAAAACTCTTTAACGCCCAGCTTCAGCAACTACTCGCGGGAGAAGAAGTCGTCATTCCGACCTTTAACTTTGTTACCGGCCATAAAGAATATGGCGGAAAACCAAAGAAGCTCGGAGAAAATGATGTGCTCGTTATCGAAGGTATCCATTGCCTGAATCCGAAGCTTACCGAAAGCCTGGCAGAAGAAAACAAATTCAAAATATACATCAGTGCCTTAACGCAGTTAAACATTGATGAACATAACCGCATACCGACAACAGATGGAAGATTGCTCCGTCGTATCGTAAGAGACGCAAGAACAAGAGGCGCTTCCGCCAAAACAACCATCAGTATGTGGCAGTCCGTAAGAAGAGGCGAAGAAAAAAATATCTTCCCTTATCAGGAAGAAGCAGACGTGATGTTCAATTCCGCTCTTATCTACGAACTCGCTGTGTTGAAACCATACGTAGAAGCGCTGCTTTTTGGCATTGAACGAAACTGTCCGGAGTACACAGAAGCAAAACGTCTGCTGAAATTCCTTGACTATTTCGTAGGAATCGGAAGCGAGAACGTGCCAATGAATTCACTGCTGAGAGAATTTATCGGAGGAGGATGCTTTCAGGTGTAGGAATTTGGTTCAGTAAGTAGTACGCGGATGTCGCTAAGATACCTTGCTACGACGCGTTCGACTTTCTGACTAGCTCACGAATCTATAAGAGCCCAGAAAACAAACGGGAATCAAGGTTTGTTTTCCGGGCTCTAACAGATTCGGAGCGGATTCTCCAAGTCTTCCGCTTACCTCCGCAAAGCATCTGAGCGATATCCGCTGCCATTTACTGTACTGGAAATTCCAGGTAGATGTGAGCGCCTCAGTTTGTTGGCAAAACATGTTATGGATCTGGTCTTTTCAGCTTCTATATGTAAAAGTAAAGAATTGTAATGATTTTTGGGAGGTCGAAGTCAGCTCCCAAGAGAAAAAATCCATATTTGAATGAAATGATTACTTGAAAACTCATTCCATTTTAGGATTTTATCTCTGAGGAAATGATTTACGTCTTAAAAAAGTCATTACAAATCTTCTTTTTGACTCACAGGGAATGAAAAAGAGCTTGTTTTCACGCCGATAACGTGGTGGAATTACTTTATCAATGCAGTTTCATTTTTTTAGCTGAGACATTACAAGTGACGCGAGACAGCTGAGCTTGGGGAAACGTGGAAGAGCGTTACAAACGGTTGCAGAAAAAGCTGATATAAACTTCGTATTCGCCTTGTATTTCCCATACAAGGCGAAAGAGTATCTGAGACGCGGAACTCATCAGGAGTTCCCGTCGAATATACTCGGTTACGAATGTTATATCAGCTTTTGATGTTTACCGTTTGTCAGCGACTGGTTCGTTTTCCAAAGTTCTGCTGTCTCGCGTCACTGTTCTGCCTCAGATAAAATCACTGAACTAAATTCCTAGTGAGAATAAAACTCCTTCACCTTATCCAGTCTTGCCCCCATATTTGTAAGCATCAGATCCAGTACAGTCATTGCTGCCATGGATTCTACAACGACTACTGCTCTTGGGACGATGACCGGGTCATGACGGCCGGTAATGGAGAGGGTTGTGTTTTCCAGTGTGTTTGTTATCGTTTCCTGTTCCTGTGAGATGGAGGGTGTCGGCTTTATAGCTGCACGCAGAAGAATCGTACTTCCGTCACTCATACCGCCTAAGATGCCGCCGGAGTGGTTCGTCTTTTTCTCTACTTTATTGTTGGTAAAGCAGAATGCATCGTTATTCTCGCTTCCGCGTGAAGAGGAAACAGCGAAACCGTCGCCGATTTCGACACCCTTCACTGCACCAATGGACATGACTGCCCGTGCAAGTGCTGCATCCAGTTTATCAAAGACCGTGTCACCAATACCGGCAGGTACTCCGTCTATGATGCATTCGATAGTTCCGCCGGCGGAATCCTTCTGCCTCATACATTCTTCCAGATATGCGGCAGCTTTCGTTGCATAATCATTATTTGGCATATACAAAGCATTTTCATTGATTTCTTCAAAATGGTATGCAGAAGAAGGAATACAGATATCTCCGATGGAGCGTGTGTAAGCAGTAATCTGAATCCCCATTTCCGCCAGAATCTTAGCGGCAATAGCGCCGCCGATTACACGGCCGATTGTTTCGCGGCCGGAAGAACGACCGCCGCCGCGATAATCTCGGAAACCATACTTGGCATCGAAAGTGTAGTCGGCATGTCCCGGTCGGTAACAGTCTTTGATTCTTCCATAATCGCGGGAGCGCTGGTCTTCGTTACGGATCACGACAGAAATTGGTGTTCCGGTTGTTTTTCCTTCGAAGACACCAGATAAGATCTCTGCAATATCCCCTTCCTTTCGCATGGTCGTGAATTTGTTCTGTCCCGGTTTGCGGCGGTTCAGATATGTCTGAATATATTCTTCTGAGAGCGAAAGCCCTGCCGGACAACCGTCAATTACGGCACCGATCGCAGCTCCGTGGGATTCACCCCATGTAGTAACTGTAAATATTTTCCCGTATGTATTTCCTGCCATTTTCAAGTCTCCTTCAAAAAATATATCCCTATTATATAAGAAGAAAAAATGCACTGCAATAAAATCGTCATATTTCCTTCAAGATTTTTTAAAGAATTTACACTGTACTTTTGTAAATAAGCATATTATAATGAAAGCGTGTGAAATCAAATAGAGGAGAATTTCTATGAGTAATACAGAGAAAAACGCAGATGAAATTATTGAAGAAACCTTAAAAGAGATATATGAAGATATCAATAAGGAAGAACAGGAAACAGAAGAGACTGTTTTGCCAGATTTGGATGATGATATAGAGATTTTGAATCTGGACGATGATGAAGACTTCATTTCTGAGAATGAGGAATTGTTAGATGAAGAACTCCTGGACGACGAAGATCTGGACGACGAAGATCTGGATGACGAAGATCTGGATGACGAGAATCCGGGTGACGAGGACGCAGATGGCGAGGATTCAGATGACGAGGACGCAGATGGCGAGGATTCAGATGACGACGAGGATGGCGATGCTGATCTCGACGTAGTGGACGAGGATGAGGATGAGCCGGAATGTGAGGAGACAGAAGCGGAGAAGGCATATCGCAAGCATAAGAGAAGGAAGAAGATAGGAATCATTGCCGGAAGTATCATAGGAGTACTTGCTGTTATTTATATCGGACTGGCAGTTTATTTTGGCAGTCATTTTATCTTCTTTACAACGATTAATGGAACAGATTTCTCTATGAAGAGTGTAAGTCAGGTAGAGGCTTATATGGAGCAGCAGGTGGCTGATTATGTTCTTACAATGGAGGAATCTGACGGAGACAGTGAGCAGATCAGTGGCGCAGACATTTCTCTCACATATGTACCGGGAGATGAACTTCAGAAGCTGGTGGAAGAGCAGGAGAATTTCCTGTGGATCACTGCACTGTGGGATCACCCGGAGATTGAAGCAAAGGTCGGTGTGGAATATGATAAGTCTGCTCTGGAGAATCAGATTGCAGGACTTCAGTGTCTTGTTCCGGAGAATCAGACAGCATCTGTAGATGCGCATCCGGAGTTTAGAGATACAGAGTTTGTGATCATTCCGGAAGTGATCGGTACGCAGATTGATACTGAGAAGTTTCATAAGGCTGTAACAGAGGCAATTGAGGGATTCCAACATACATTGAATTTTTCTGAAGCAGGATTATATATTATGCCGCGATTCCTTGAGGACGCACCGGAAGTCAGTGCGGCAAGAGATGCCATGAACAGCTATCTTGGAGCAAATATTACTTATGACTTTAATCCGAATACAGAGGTTGTAGATTCTTCAGTTATTGCACAGTGGATAAGAGTTGACGCAGATATGAATGTTACTTTCGACGAGGAAGCAGTAAAAGCTTATATCGCTTCTCTTGCAGAAAAGTATGATACAAAGGGAAAACCGCGTCAGTTTACAACGGCAACGGGTAATGCAGTTACGGTAGAAGGCGGAGCATATGGCTGGAAAATTGATCAGGATGCAGAGTATGCGGCACTGACAGCAAATATTCAGAATGCCGAGACTGTCACAAGAGAGCCGGCGTACGCAAGCCGTGCAGCAAGCCATGGTGCAATGGATGTAGGAAGTACATATGCGGAGGTGGATCTTACGAACCAGCACATGTATTTTATTCAGGACGGGCAGGTTGTAATGGACAGCCCGGTTGTAACCGGTAATCCGAACAGAGGCAATGCTACACCGCAGGGAACATATACGTTGACTTATAAGACAAGAAACGCGACACTTCGTGGTACAAGAAAGCCGGATGGTACTTATGAGTATGAGACTCCGGTTGCATACTGGATGCCATTTAACGGAGGTATCGGATTCCATGACGCGACATGGCAGTCATCCTTTGGTGGTTCCCGATATCTTTCACACGGTTCACATGGCTGTGTAAATATGCCGAAGGATAAGGCAAGACAGCTTTATGAACTGATTCCGGAGCATTGTCCGGTTGTATGCCATTATTAGAATGGTTGTTTGGAATAGAATTAAGATGAGGTGCAGACCATGTATGAGATAGTAAAAACAGATGGTCTTGCCAAAAGAGGAAGATTGCATACAGTACATGGGGTCATTGAGACCCCTGTATTTATGAATGTAGGAACAGCAGCGGCAATCAAAGGTGCTGTGTCTACAACTGATCTTAAGGAAATCAAAACACAGGTGGAGCTTTCTAATACGTATCATCTTCATGTCCGCCCGGGCGATGAGGTGGTAAAGAAATTAGGAGGACTCCACAAGTTTATGGTCTGGGATAAGCCGATTCTCACAGATTCCGGTGGATTCCAGGTTTTCTCTCTGGCAGGACTCAGAAGAATTAAAGAAGAGGGTGTATATTTTAACTCTCACATTGACGGAAGAAAGATATTTATGGGACCGGAGGAAAGTATGCAGATTCAGTCCAATCTGGCATCTACCATTGCGATGGCATTTGATGAATGCCCTTCCAGTGTTGCAGACAGGGACTATATTGAAAATTCTGTGGACCGTACAACGCGCTGGCTTGTCAGATGTAAGAAGGAGATGCAGCGTCTTAACAGTCTGCCAGATACGATCAATAAGAACCAGCTTCTGTTCGGTATCAATCAGGGCGGAGTCTATGAAGATATCCGTATCCGGCATGCACAGGCAATCCGGGAGCTTGATCTGGATGGCTATGCGATCGGTGGGCTGGCGGTAGGCGAGTCCCACGAAGAAATGTACCGTATCCTGGATGCAGTGGTGCCGGAGCTTCCGCAGCAGAAGCCTACTTACCTTATGGGAGTCGGTACGCCAGTTAATATTCTGGAAGCCGTAGACAGAGGCGTGGATTTCTTCGATTGTGTATATCCGAGCCGGAACGGCAGACATGGTCACGTTTATACAAATCACGGTAAATTGAACCTCTTTAATGCGAAATATGAGCTGGATGACGGGCCGATTGAAGAAGGATGCCAGTGTCCGGCGTGCAGAACATATTCAAGAGCTTATGTCCGTCATCTTCTGAAAGCAAAGGAGATGCTTGGTATGCGGCTTTGCGTTCTTCATAATCTGTATTTTTATAATACGATGATGGAAGAGATCCGCGAGGCGATAGAGGCTGGGAACTATAAAGAATATAAGAAGGAAAAGATTCGCAGAATGACAGAAGGTTTATAAAATGGTTTATAAAATTTGCATGAATTCAGCGAAATTACTTGATGAAAACGGCAATATTGTGTATGATAGCAATAGTGTTTAAAAATATTTAGGAGGATTCGATATGTACACATTAGCAGCGCAGAGTGCAGGCACTATGAATTTAGCATTACTGATTGTAATATATGCAGCCATTTTCGGAGGTTTCTGGTTTATTTTTATCAGACCGCAGAAGAAAGAGCAGAAGAGAGTTCAGGCAATGTTAAATGAGATGGAAGTTGGAGATACAGTACTTACAACAAGCGGCTTTTATGGTGTTATTATTGACATTGCAGATGATGATATTATTGTAGAGTTCGGTAATAACAAGAACTGCCGTATTCCAATGCAGAAAGCAGCAGTAGCACAGATTGAAAAAGCATCTGCAGAATAAGAGGTAACAAGGGGAATTCCGGGAGTCCGGGGTTCCTTTTTCTTATATCATTTTCCATAATATAATAATATAGAAGGAGGTCATCATATGGGAACACCACATAATGCGGCAGAAAAAGGGCAGATTGCCAAGACGGTACTTATGCCGGGGGATCCACTGCGCGCCAAATATATTGCGGAGACATATCTGGAGGATGTTGAATGTTTTAATACGGTAAGAAATATGCTGGGTTACACCGGTACGTATAAGGGGAAGAAAGTATCCGTGATGGGCGGCGGTATGGGCATACCTTCGATCGGTATTTATTCCTATGAACTGTATCATTTTTATGATGTGGAGAGCATTATTCGTATCGGCTCTGCGGGAGGATTTCAGGATGACGTAAATGTCATGGATATCGTCATCGGTATGGGAGCATGTACGAATTCCAATTATGCACATCAGTACGGACTGCCGGGAACATTTGCTCCGATTGCAGACTATGAACTTCTGGAGAAAGCAGTGCAGATTGCAAAAGCACAGGGGGCATCCGTCAAAGTAGGAAATATACTGTCATCCGATACATTTTATGATGATGACAGCACAGCTAATGAAAAATGGAAAAAGATGGGTGTGCTTGCGGTGGAAATGGAGGCGGCAGCCCTCTATATGAACGCTGCGAGAGCAGGAAAGAAGGCATTATGTATGCTGACGATTTCCGATCATCTTTTTAAGGATGAGAGCCTGAGCGCTGCGGACAGGCAGACCGGATTTGGAAAAATGATGGAAATTGCACTAAATCTTGCAGTTTTAGATCAATAATTTACCGAATTAAAGCCTTGAAATGTCGTGGGAAATGCGATATGATAAGTGCTATAGATTTTTTGTATAGGAAAAGTTAGGAAGGAAGAGGATTATGAACCTGAAAATAGGAGTGATAAAAGGGGACGGAATCGGCCCGGAGATTGTGACTGAAGCAATGAAAGTGCTGGATAAGGTTGCAGAACGTTACGGTCATACCTGTGATTATACACAGCTTTTACTTGGGGGCGCTTCCATTGATGTACATGGAGTTCCTCTTACAGATGAGACAATTGCACAGGCAAAGGCTTGTGATGCGGTTCTTATGGGTTCCATCGGCGGGGATGCGAAGACTTCTCCGTGGTATAAACTGGAACCGTCAAAGAGACCGGAGGCAGGTCTTCTGAAGATTCGAAAAGCATTGAATCTTTTCGCGAACTTGCGACCGGCGATTCTGTATGATGAGTTAAAAGGTGCATGCCCGCTGAAAGAAGAGATTACCGAAGGCGGATTCGACCTGATGATCATGCGTGAGCTGACCGGCGGTCTTTATTTTGGAGAAAGGAAGACTGTAGAAGAGAACGGAGTAATGACTGCTTACGACTCTCTTACATATAATGAGAACGAGATTCGCAGAATAGCAAAACGTGGTTTTGATATTGCTATGAAGCGCAGAAAGAAAGTAACAAGTGTAGATAAGGCAAATGTACTGGACTCCTCCAGACTCTGGAGAAAAGTTGTGGAAGAAGTAGCTTTAGATTATCCGGAGGTAACACTCGAACATATGCTGGTTGACAACTGTGCAATGCAGCTTGTCAAAGATCCAAAGCAGTTCGACGTCGTTCTGACAGAGAATATGTTCGGCGATATTCTTTCCGATGAAGCAAGCATGGTCACAGGTTCCATCGGAATGCTGGCGAGCGCAAGCCTGAACGAGACGAAGTTCGGACTTTATGAGCCAAGCGGCGGTTCCGCACCAGATATCGCAGGCAAAGGTATTGCAAATCCAATCGCAACCATCCTTTCCGCAGCCATGATGTTAAGATTCAGCTTTGACCTCGACAAAGAGGCAGACGCCATTGAAGCAGCAGTAGCAAAAGTACTGGAAAAAGGCTACCGCACAATCGATATTATGTCCGAAGGAAAGACACAGATCGGCACGGCAGAGATGGGTGATTTGATCGCAAGTTTCATTTAGGTACAGGACATTTTCCAATAAGGTACACCACAAAATTCAATTTGGGACGTAGACTTTTTTAAAAAGTCTACGTCCCCAGGAGGTATATATGAGAAGTGATACAGTAACACGGGGAAAACAGCAGGCGCCCCACCGTTCTTTATTTAACGCGCTGGGACTTACAAAGGAAGAGATGGACAGACCGCTTGTAGGTATTGTCAGCTCTTACAATGAAATCGTTCCGGGTCATATGAACCTGGATAAGATCGTAAATGCAGTAAAGCAGGGAGTTGCAATGGCAGGTGGTACACCGATCATGTTCCCGGCAATCGCAGTATGTGACGGAATCGCAATGGGACACATTGGTATGAAGTATTCTCTTGTAACAAGAGACCTGATTGCAGATTCTACAGAGGCAATGGCAATGGCGCATCAGTTTGATGCTCTCGTTATGGTTCCGAACTGTGATAAGAATGTACCGGGACTTCTGATGGCAGCAGCAAGAATCAATGTTCCGACAATCTTTGTCAGCGGCGGTCCGATGCTTGCAGGTCATGTGAACGGACAGAAGAGAAGTCTCTCCAGTATGTTCGAAGCAGTAGGTGCTAACGCAGCAGGCACATTATCTGACGAAGGTTTATGTGAATTTGAAAATAAAGTATGTCCGACCTGCGGATCTTGTTCCGGTATGTACACTGCCAACAGTATGAACTGTCTGACAGAAGTACTTGGTATGGGACTTGGCGGAAATGGAACGATTCCGGCAGTATATTCTGAGAGAATCCGTCTTGCCAAGCGTGCAGGTATGAAGGTTATGGAGCTCCTTGAGAAGAATATCCGCCCAAGAGATATTATGACAGAGGATGCCATCTTAAATGCACTGACAGTGGATATGGCACTTGGATGTTCTACCAACAGTATGCTTCACCTTCCGGCCATCGCACATGAGATTGGTATGGACTTTGAAATTGATTTTGCAAATGGTATCAGTGAGAAAACACCGAATCTTTGCCATCTGGCACCGGCAGGCCCGACTTATATGGAAGACTTGAATGAAGCAGGCGGTGTGTACGCGGTTATGAATGAGCTGAATAAGAAAGGTCTTCTTCATACAGAGTGCATGACTGTTACAGGAAAGACCGTGGGCGAAAATATTAAGGATGCAGTGAATCTGAATCCGGAAGTTATTCGTCCGATTGACAATCCGTACAGCGAGACAGGTGGACTTGCAGTATTAAAAGGAAACCTTGCGCCGGACGGAAGTGTTGTAAAACGTTCCGCAGTTGTTCCGGAGATGCTTGTGCATGAAGGTCCTGCAAGAGTATTTGAGTGTGAGGAAGATGCAATTGAAGCAATCAAAGGCGGTAAGATCGTAGCAGGTGACGTTGTGGTGATCCGTTATGAAGGACCAAAAGGAGGTCCGGGTATGCGTGAAATGTTGAATCCGACTTCTGCAATCGCAGGTATGGGACTTGGTTCCAGCGTTGCGCTTATCACAGACGGTCGTTTCAGTGGTGCATCCAGAGGTGCATCTATCGGACATGTTTCACCGGAAGCAGCAGTGGGCGGACCAATCGCACTTGTAGAAGAGGGAGATATCATCAAGATCGATATTCCGAACCTGAAACTGGAAGTGGCAGTATCTGATGAAGAGCTGGCAGCAAGAAAAGAAAAATGGCAGCCGAGAGAGCCTAAGGTTACGACCGGATATCTGGCAAGATATGCATCTATGGTTACATCCGGAAACCGTGGGGCGATTCTGGAGATTCCAAAGAGTAAATAGGAAAGAACAAAAGAACAGGAGAACTTAGGGTATGCAGTTGACAGGAGCACAGATCGTAATTGAATGTTTGAAAGAGCAGGGTGTGGATACGGTGTTTGGTTATCCGGGCGGAGCGATTTTAAATGTTTACGATGAGTTATACAAACACAGTGATGAAATCACACATATTCTGACTTCCCATGAACAGGGAGCAGCCCATGCGGCAGACGGATATGCGAGAGCAACAGGAAAGGTAGGCGTATGTCTGGCCACCAGTGGCCCGGGAGCGACCAATCTGGTTACCGGAATCGCGACCGCATATATGGATTCCATTCCGATCGTGGCGATTACATGTAATGTAGGTGTGTCACTTCTTGGAAAAGACAGTTTTCAGGAGATTGATATTGCAGGTATCACGATGCCGATCACAAAGCATAATTACATCGTAAAAGATGTAAAAGATCTGGCAGAAACGATTCGCAAGGCATTCGTAATTGCGAAAAAAGGAAGACCGGGTCCGGTGCTTATCGATATCCCGAAGGATGTAACTGCAAATAAAGCAGAGTACAAGCCGGTAGAGATTGCTCCGGTAGTACCTTCCAAAAATATCTGTGAGGAGGATATCCAGAGTGCGCTGCGGATGATTACCCGTGCGAAGAAGCCATACATTTTTGTGGGCGGGGGCGCTGTGTTATCCGATGCCAGCGAAGAGCTGATGGAATTTGTAAAGAAAGTGGATGCTCCTGTAACAGATTCTCTCATGGGAAAAGGTGCATTTCCGGGAACCGATCCATTATACACAGGCATGCTTGGTATGCATGGCACTAAGACATCCAATTTCGGAGTCAGCGAATGTGACCTTCTCATTGTTATCGGTGCAAGATTCAGTGACCGTGTAACAGGAAATGCAAAGAAGTTTGCAAAAAATGCAAAAATACTGCAGTTTGACATAGATGCTGCAGAAATGAATAAAAATGTATTGATTACCGACGGTGTCGTAGGAGACATTAAGGAAATATTGAAAATATTAAATGCGCGTCTGGAGCAGCAGAGTCATCCGGAATGGGTGGAAAAGATCATGGATTACAAGAAACGGTATCCGCTTACTTACCATCCGGATATTCTGACCGGACCATATGTGGTGGAAGAGATTTACCGCCAGACAGAGGGAGACGCGATCATTGTAACAGAAGTGGGACAGCACCAGATGTGGGCAGCACAGTATTACAAATACAAGAAGCCAAGAACACTTCTGACATCCGGAGGACTTGGAACCATGGGCTACGGACTTGGTGCAGCTCTCGGAGCAAAGACAGGTATGCCGGATAAAACAGTTGTAAATATTGCAGGTGACGGATGTTTCCGTATGAATATGAACGAGATTGCCACAGCAGTCAGACATAATATCCCGGTGATTCAGGTTGTCATCAACAACCATGTACTCGGAATGGTACGTCAGTGGCAGAATCTGTTCTATGAGAAGCGCTATTCAGCCACTGTGCTAAATGATGCAGTGGACTTTGTAAAGCTTGCAGAGGCAATGGGCGCAGAAGGCATAAGAGTCACAACACAAGAGGAATTCAAAGAGGCTTTCCAAAGAGCACGTACTTTAGGAAGACCGGTCGTAATTGACTGTCAGATTGACTGCGATGACAAAGTATGGCCGATGGTGGCACCTGGTGCTGCGATCAGTGAAGCATTCGATGAAAAAGACCTGGAAGAAAAGATGTAAAGAGTGGAGGAATGAAAATGAGCAGAGTGTACAATTTTTCAGCAGGACCGGCTGTTTTGCCGGAAGAAGTCTTAAGAGAAGCAGCTAGTGAGATGTTAGACTACAATGGGACTGGTATGTCCGTGATGGAAATGAGTCACCGCTCGCAGGCATTTCAGCAGATCATTGACGAGGCAGAAGCAGATATCCGTGAGTTAATGAATATTCCGGATAACTATAAGGTTTTGTTCTTACAGGGCGGTGCCTCCCAGCAGTTCGCCATGATTCCTATGAATCTGATGAAGAACAAAGTCGCAGATTATATTGTGACTGGTCAATGGGCGAAGAAAGCTGCGGCAGAAGCAGAAAAATACGGAAAGGTAAATATTATCGCATCATCCGCAGATAAGACATTTTCCTATATTCCAGATTGTTCCGATCTGCCGATATCCGAAGATGCAGATTATGTATATATCTGCGAGAACAACACAATTTACGGCACAAAGTATAAAGAACTTCCAGATACAAAAGGGAAAATACTGGTAGCAGATGTATCTTCCTGCTTCCTGTCTGAACCACATGATGTCAGCAAATATGGTGTCATCTACGGTGGTGTTCAGAAGAATATAGGACCGGCAGGAACGGTAATCGTCATCATCCGTGAAGACCTCATTACAGATGATGTGCTCCCGGGAACCCCGACCATGTTAAAATATAAGACACATGCAGATGCAGGATCTCTTTATAACACACCGCCATGCTATGGTATCTATATCTGTGGCAAGGTATTTAAGTGGCTGAAGAAACAGGGTGGTCTTGCAGCAATGAAAGAACTGAATGAGAAAAAAGCAAAGATTCTCTATGATTATCTTGATGAAAGCAAGATGTTCTCCGGAACTGTTGTGCCAAAAGACCGTTCTCTTATGAATGTTCCGTTTGTCACAGGAGATAAAGAACTGGATGCCAAATTTGTAAAAGAAGCAAAAGAAGCCGGCTTCGAGAACTTGAAAGGTCATCGTACAGTGGGTGGCATGCGTGCAAGTATCTATAATGCAATGCCGATCGAAGGTGTGGAAGCATTAGTGGCATTTATGAAGAAGTTTGAGGAGGAGAATCTGTAATATGTACAAATATCATTGCTTAAATCCAATCTCTAATGTAGGACTGGAACAGTTTACCGAAAAATACGTCCCGGTAAGTTCACCGGAAAAAGCAGATGCATTACTGGTAAGAAGTGCGGTCATGCATGAAATGGAGTTTGATAAAGAACTGAAAGCAATTGCAAGAGCGGGTGCAGGCGTGAACAATATTCCCCTTGAAAAATGTGCCGAAGAAGGTATTGTTGTGTTCAATACGCCGGGCGCAAATGCGAATGGAGTAAAGGAGCTTGTCATTGCAGGTATGCTGCTTGCTTCCCGTGATATCATCGGCGGTATCAACTGGGTACAGGAAAATGAAGAAGACGGCAATATTGCCAAAGACGCAGAGAAGGCAAAGAAAGCATTTGCCGGAAATGAACTGGAAGGCAAGAAGCTTGGCGTTATCGGTCTGGGTGCGATCGGGGTGCTGGTTGCCAATGCAGCAGTACATCTTGGTATGGAGGTATATGGTTATGACCCATATGTGTCTGTTGATTCTGCATGGAGATTATCCAGAAATATCCATCATGCCAAAACAGTGGATGAAATATATAAGGACTGCGACTATATTACGATTCATGTACCGGCCATGGACAGCACAAAGGGCATGATCGATGGGGATGCCCTTGGACTTATGAAGGATGGAGTTATCGTTCTTAACTTTGCAAGAAATGTCCTTGTTGACGAGGAAGCAATGGTAGATGCTCTCGTATCCGGACACGTAAAGCATTATGTGACTGATTTCCCGACGCCGACGATCGTAGGTGTAAAAGGGGCTATTGTAATCCCTCACCTTGGGGCTTCTACAGAAGAATCCGAAGATAACTGTGCAAAAATGGCTGTAAAACAGCTTCGCAATTATCTGGAAAATGGAAATATCTGTAACTCTGTGAATTATCCGGACTGTGATATGGGACTGCGCGGAGAAAACACAAGAATTGTACTTCTGCATCATAACGTACCAAATATGATCGGACAGTTTACAAAGATTCTGGCAGACGACAATATGAATATTGCAGACATGACAAATAAGAGCAAAGGCGGTTATGCGTACACCATGATCGATATCGATTCCGAGGTTCCGGACCGCGTTGCGGAAGATTTAAGAAAAGTTAAGGAAGTATTACGAGTTCGCGTGATTTCTTAAATAAATCTTAATAAGTGATTTATCCCCGGGGATTGTTTCCGACATAAAAAGACAGTATAATAGAAACAAAGATGAAGTTTGTATTATACGGGGAGAATATAGATTATGGAACACAATAAGCACGAAGGGATAAAGAAAAAGAAGAAGCAAAGAAGAGTAAGAACGGCATTACATGTTCTTGCTCTTTTTGTGGTTCTTGGAGTATTTCTGGCAGTTTTTCGTGTTGTAGCAGCATCGAGAGGTCCGGCAATCATATATCTTAAAGTAACAGATACTTCGATCCTTCAGGGAGAAGAGATACCATCGTTCTCCGTAGAGACCAGCATACAGGGAAAAGAAGAACGCGTGTTGGACAAGAAGAGCAAGATGACCGTAAAAGATCTGGCAGCAAAGCTTATCCTTCCGTCTTCCTTTGTGACGCAGTGTGATGCAGATGTAAATACAGAAGGCGTATATCCGGTTACGATCACATTGAATGACAAGATTCAAAATGATCTGACTGAAAAATGGTCCAAGAAGGTAATCGTTAAGCTTACGGACGGTAAACTTGAGGTCAAGAATCCAGTGGGCGAATGGGAAGGCAGCAGGTTCCGCCGTTATGATGATACATATGTGACCGAAGATTTTGTTGTAAGCAAAGGAGAAACATATTACTTTGATGCAGATGGCAATAAAGTAATCGGATGGCAGCAGATCGGGGGAGCAAATTACTACTTTGATCCGGCCGGGAAGATGGTCAGAAGTACCTGGCAGGACTGCGGTGATGACAGGCGATATATAGGAGAAAATGGTACGGCAGTGACCGGATGGCTCGATCAGGATGGTAAGAGATATTATTTTGACAGTAACGGAAATATGGTGACCGGCACGATGGAGCTTGGCTTTGCAGTTTACAAGTTTGCAGAAGATGGAAGCCTGAAGTCAGAGAAACTGAAGGAGATAGATCCATCCAAACCGATGGTAGCACTTACCTTCGACGACGGACCGGGCAAACGGACCGGGGAACTGCTGGATGTACTTGAAGAGTATAACGCACACGCTACATTCTTTATGCTTGGTCAGAAGGTAAACGCTTATTCAGATGTGGTAAAGAAAATGAAAGACATCGGATGTGAACTTGGCAATCATTCTTACGACCACGCAAACCTGTCGAAAGCAGATGCCAATAAGATCATTGAAGAAATCAGTAAGACCAATAATTGCATCAGCGAAGCAGCAGGCTCCGGAGCATCTGTTATGCGTCCGCCATACGGCGCGATCAGTGATACATTAAAACAAAATGCCGGCATGCCGATGATCCTGTGGAACATCGATACACTGGACTGGAAGACAAGAAACGCACAGATGACGATAGATAACGTCATGAATTCTGTAAAAGACGGAGATATCATCCTCATGCACGATATCCACACCGAATCCATTGATGCCGCCATAGCACTGATACCAAAACTCCAGGAAGCAGGCTACCAGCTCGTCACCGTCAGCGAACTCGCAATGGCGAAAGGAGTGCAGATGCAGGCGGGAGAAAAATATACGGATTTTTAGAAAATGATAATTTGCAGATAGCTTTTTCTGATGTAACAGAACGTGAGAAATGTAGTACCGTTTTTTCTTCTTCCGAACCAATCGCTAATAATCCATAACTTTAAAAGGACCAAATAGCAATGCACCAGACAGATTCAACGAGAACTCTTTATGAGTTCTCGTTTCAACTTTCTTCTCACCTTGTACTCGATGTACAAGGTTCGGCATTGCTATTTGCTCCTTTTTCAGTAACGGATTATAACGCTCTTCTACGGAAAAGAAAAAACGGTACTGCATTTCTCACTGCTTCTTACAATCAAAAAACGATATTCATATTCCGATTTTCTTAAATTGTCGCGTTTTTGTCGTGTTGCTAGTCCATTGTTTGCCAACAAACTAGGGCATACACTTTTGCCTGAAATTGCTGATACGGTAAAAGGCAGCAGTCGGCATTGGGGCAGAGGCTGTAGGTAAGCGGGAGACTCTGGAAGCATCTGCCCCAATGCCGACTGTGTGCCTGTTATTGTATAGAATTTCTATGCCTCTCCAACAACGCATGAATCTTATCTGTTGGATTGAGTACGGCGCTCATTGTTACATCGTGGTTGAAGGAATCGATGATCAGTGCGATGAATTTGCTCATATCTGCGATTGCGAAGTATGGTTTTTCGTAAACGACAGGTGGCAGATAAGTCAGGTTTGTTGTGATGACTCTGTCGATATAGCCGTTTTCGTAGTATTCATCGAATTTGTCGAAGCCTTCTGTGAAAAGACCGAAGGTTGTGCAGACGAATATCTTTCCTGCGCCTCGTTCTTTGATCTGTTTTGCTACATCCAGCATACTTTCTCCGGAAGAGATCATATCGTCTACGATAATGACATTTTTACCCTTGATATCACTTCCAAGGAATTCGTGTGCGACGATCGGGTTCTTGCCGTTTACAACTCTGGAGTAGTCGCGGCGCTTGTAGAACATACCCATGTCTACACCAAGTACGTTAGAGAAGTACACGGCACGTGACATAGCGCCTTCGTCCGGGCTTACGATCATGAGGTGTTCTTTGTCCACAGCCAGATCCGGCTCTGCACGGAGCAGTGCTTTCATGAACTGGTATGGAGGGTTGAAGTTATCAAAACCATGTAAAGGAATAGAATTCTGCACACGTGGGTCGTGGGCATCGAAGGTGATAATATTGCTTACACCCATGTCAACAAGCTCCTGGAGAGCAAGTGCACAGTCCAGAGACTCACGCTTTGTGCGCTTGTGCTGGCGGCTCTCGTAGAGGAACGGCATGATGACGTTGATGCGGTGTGCCTTTCCTGTAGCAGCGGAAATGATACGCTTCAGGTCCTGGTAGTGGTCATCCGGAGACATGTGATTCAGATGGCCGTTTACGGTGTAGGTAAGGCTGTAGTTACATACATCTACCATGATGAACAGATCCTTACCGCGAATCGATTCTCCGATCATACCTTTGGCTTCTCCGGTTCCAAAACGCGGGCAATGACATTCAATCAGATAATTGTCCAGCTGATAATTGGAATAAAGAGGAGAAGAGAGAGATTCCTTGCTTGTCTCTTTGCGGAATCTCACGATGTAGTCGTTGACCTTATTTCCCAGGTCACGACAACTGTCCAGTGCTGCAATCTTAAGCGGCGCCACTGGAAGCGCTTCTTCTATTGATTTAATCGTTGGCATAATTTTCTCCTGTCCGTTAATGATATATTCTATAATTACTTATAACATTTCAGGTATCTGAGGTCAATGGAAAGGAGGAATATTTTTTTAATTGGACTATTTACAAAAGATATTGTATCATTAGATAGAATAAAGATTGGAGTTTAGATAAGATATGAAGCATGCACACATTATAAAGGAAGTTTTGTCTGGCAGTATTGCAGAAGAGCTCGGCCTTGAGCCGGGAGACAGACTGCTGGCAATCAATGACGAAGAGATTGAGGATGTTTTTGATTACCATTATTATGTAAATGATGAGGAACTCGTTCTCCTGGTGGAAAAGGCAGATGGAGAACAGTGGGAGCTTGAGATAGAAAAGGATCTGGAGGAGGATCTGGGAATTGTATTTGAGCAGGGGCTTATGGATGAGTATCGTTCCTGCAGGAATAAGTGTATTTTCTGTTTCATCGATCAGATGCCGCAGGGAATGCGGGATACGCTGTATTTTAAGGATGACGATTCCAGACTGTCCTTTCTGCAGGGAAATTATATTACCCTTACGAATATGAGCGACCATGATATCGACAGAATCATTCGCTATCATCTGGAACCGATCAATATTTCTTTCCATACAACGAATCCAGAACTTCGCTGCCGGATGCTTCATAACCGGTTTGCCGGAGATGCTCTTAAGAAGATTGACAGGCTGTATGAGGCAGGCATTCAGATGAATGGGCAGATCGTGCTTTGTAAGGGATTTAATGACGGAGAAGAGCTGGAGAGAAGTATTCGTGATATGTCGACATATCTGCCGTACCTGCAGAGTGTGTCTGTTGTTCCGGTAGGACTTACGAAATACAGAGACGGACTGGAGCCATTGGAACCATTTACGAAAGAGGATGCGCTTCAGGTGCTGGAGACGATCCACCGCTGGCAGAAGAAGCTGTATGAGGAGCACGGACTTCATTTCATCCATGCGGGAGATGAATGGTATATTCTTGCGGGTATGGAAGTGCCTGAGGAAGAGCGCTATGACGGCTATCTGCAGCTGGAGAATGGTGTCGGTATGCTAAGGCTTCTGGAAAATGAATTTGAAGAAACTTATGCCCATTTGGAGGGAGATGATAAGGAAAGAGAACTTTCCATGGCGACAGGTATTCTTTCTTATCCCTATATCTGTAAGCTGGCAGAACGACTGCAGGAGAAATATACACGCACGAAGATTCATGTTTACGCGATCCGGAATGATTTTTTCGGAGAACGTATTACGGTTTCCGGTCTGATCACAGGTCAGGACCTTATTGGACAGCTTAAGGATAAGGAGCTTGGCAGCAGATTGCTGCTTCCGTGCAATATGTTCCGAAGCGGCGAAGAGGTATTTCTGGATGATATCACGCTTAAGCAGGTAGAGGAAACTTTACAAGTGAAGGCAGATATTGTAAAATCAAGTGGACAGGATTTTGTAAATAGTGTAATTGGGATATAGAACAGGAGAAATAATATGAGTAAACCAGTAGTAGCAATTGTGGGAAGACCGAATGTCGGTAAATCGACCCTTTTTAATGCGCTGGCAGGAGAGAAGATTTCCATCGTAAAGGATACTCCGGGAGTAACGAGAGACCGTATCTATGCGGAAGTGAACTGGCTGGACAGAGACTTTACACTCATCGATACCGGTGGTATCGAGCCGGAGAGTAAGGATGTCATTCTTTCCCAGATGCGCGAGCAGGCACAGATTGCCATTGATACAGCAGATGTTATTATCTTTATCACCGATGTAAGACAGGGACTTGTGGATGCAGACTCCAAGGTGGCAGACATGCTCAGGCGAAGTGGCAAGCCCGTTGTCCTGACGGTAAATAAGGTGGACAGCTTCGAGAAGTTCATGGCAGATGTATATGAATTTTATAATCTGGGTATCGGAGATCCGATGCCTGTTTCTGCCGCTTCCATGTTGGGACTTGGTGATATGCTGGATAAAGTGATTTCTTATTTCCCTGAGCATACAGGTGAAGAAGAAGAGGACGAGCGCCCGCGTATCGCGATCGTTGGAAAGCCGAACGTAGGAAAGTCTTCGATCATTAACAAGCTTCTCGGAGAGCAGCGCGTGATCGTATCCGATGTGGCAGGAACGACCCGCGATGCCATTGATACCGATATTGTACATGACGGAAAAGAATATGTATTTATCGATACGGCAGGACTTCGCCGGAAGAATAAGATTAAAGAAGAGCTGGAACGCTACAGTATCATCCGTACAGTCACAGCAGTTGAGCGTGCCGACGTGGTGCTTGTTGTCATTGATGCTTCCGAAGGCATTACCGAGCAGGATGCGAAGATTGCCGGTATTGCCCATGAGAGAGGCAAGGGTATTATCGTTGTTGTCAATAAATGGGATGCCATCGAGAAGAACGACCGGACCATGCGCGAGTATGAGGCGGAGGTAAGACGTGTGCTTTCCTTTATGCCATATGCGGAGATCATGTATGTTTCCGCCCAGACCGGACAGCGCCTTCAAAAGCTGTATGATATGATCGATATGGTGATCGAGAATCAGACCCTTCGTGTGGCTACAGGTGTGTTAAATGAGATCATGACAGAGGCAGTGGCAATGCAGCAGCCGCCTTCCGATAAGGGGAAACGTCTGAAGATCTACTACATGACACAGGTGTCTGTCAAACCACCGACATTTGTGATCTTTGTAAATGATAAGGAGCTGATGCATTTCTCTTATCAGCGTTATCTGGAGAATAAGATCCGGGAGGCATTTGGATTCAGAGGTACCTCTCTTCGGTTCTTCGTACGAGAGAGAAAGGAAAAGGACAGTTAGACATGGAACGGTTAATATGTGTGATCATTGGCTATGTATTTGGACTGTTTCAGACAGGATACATTTATGGAAAGTTACACCATGTAGATATCAGAAAACAGGGAAGCGGTAACGCAGGTACGACCAATGTACTTCGTACCCTCGGATGGAAGGCCGGGCTTGTGACATTTCTTGGTGACTGCTTCAAGTGCGTGTTTGCAGTAGTTGTGGTACATCTCATTTATGGCAGGACACACGGGGATATCATTCCGGTGCTTGCCATGTATGCAGGTATGGGCGCAGTGCTGGGACATAATTATCCATTCTACATGGGATTTAAAGGCGGTAAGGGAATCGCGGCTACAGCAGGACTTCTTGTCAGCACGACCAATGTGTATATGGTGTTGATCTGCCTGGCGGCATTTGTAGGTATCGTGGCGGTGACAAGATACGTTTCTCTGGGATCCCTTGCGGTAGTTATCATTTATCTCGTAGAAGTCGTTATATATGGTCAGATGGGAAGATTTGGCGTTCAGCCGCCGTACTTATATGAAATGTATGCTGTCGCGGCATTTCTTATGTTGTCCGCTTTTTATAAACATAGAGCAAATATTCAGAGATTATTATCCGGAACAGAGAATAAGATTAGTTTCGGTAAAAAACATTAGATGATACAAGGGAGGATGTATTATGGCAAATGTAAGTGTTATGGGAGCAGGAAGCTGGGGAACTGCATTGGCGCTTGTGCTTCACAAGAACGGTCACAAGGTCACTGTCTGGTCCATCAGTCAGGACGAGGTAGAGATGCTTTCCAAAGAGAGAGAGCATAAGAGCAAGCTTCCGGGTGTAAAGCTTCCGGACGATATGGAATTTACGTCAGATATGGCTTCGGCGATTGAAGGAAGAGATTTTCTCGTGCTGGCGGTACCTTCTCCGTTTACGAGAACTACGGCACGTAATATGAAACCGTATATTGCAGAAAAACAGATTATCGTTGATGTGGCAAAGGGAATTGAAGAGAGCACTCTTATGACACTGTCACAGCAGATTGAAGAAGAGATCCCGCAGGCAGATGTTGCGGTATTGTCCGGACCAAGCCATGCAGAGGAAGTGGGAAGAGGACTTCCGACAACGGTTGTGATCGGAGCAAAGAGCAAGAAGACGGCAGAGTATCTGCAGGGCATGTTTATGAATGAAGTATTCCGTGTATATACAAGCCCGGACAGACTGGGAATGGAGCTTGGCGGTTCCCTTAAGAATGTCATCGCTCTGGCAGCCGGAATCGCAGACGGTATGGGATATGGAGATAATACGAAAGCGGCTCTTATTACCAGAGGTATTGCAGAGATTGCAAGACTCGGTGTTGCCATGGGAGGAGCGATCGAGAGCTTTACTGGTCTTACCGGTATCGGCGACCTGATCGTTACCTGTGCCAGTGTACACAGCCGTAACCGTAAGGCAGGTTACCTGATGGGACAGGGCAAGTCCATGCAGGAGGCAATGGACGAAGTACAGATGGTTGTGGAAGGTGTATATTCTACGAAGGCTGCTGTGAAGCTTGGTGAGAAATATAGCGTGCCGCTTCCGATCATCAATAAGGTAAACGAAGTATTATTTGAAGGAAAAGACCCAAAAGAGGCTGTCAATGAACTGATGCTAAGAGACGTGAGACCAGAGCATAAGGCAGTAAAATGGGAAGAAGAATAAAAAAAGAATGAAGTTCTAAAAAAATACCCCCTTGCATACATTTGTATCAGCTAAGCAAGGGGGTATTAGTATGGATACGTTTCAGTTATACAAGGATATAAAAGCCCGCACAAATGGGGAGATCTACATAGGGGTGGTAGGACCGGTGCGTACCGGGAAGTCTACATTTATCAAACGTTTCATGGATGTGCTGGTACTCCCGCATATGGAAGAGGAGCACAGCCGGGAGCGGACGAGAGATGAACTGCCACAGTCCGCTTCCGGACGGACGATCATGACGACAGAGCCTAAATTCGTGCCAAAGGAGGCTGCCGAGATCCGGCTTACGGATGATGTGGCAGTGAAGGTGCGGCTCATCGACTGTGTGGGATATATGGTGGAAGGGGCTTCCGGACATATCGAAGGGAAGGAAGAACGGCAGGTGAAGACACCCTGGTTCGATTACGAGATTCCTTTTACCAAGGCAGCAGGTATCGGAACAAGGAAGGTTATCCATGACCATGCGACGATCGGGATCGTCATTACAACCGACGGCAGTATCGGTGATATCGAAAGAAATGCGTACCGGGAGCCGGAAGGAAAGACGATCCGGGAGCTGCAGAGTATCGGTAAGCCCTTTGTCGTGCTGGTGAATTCTAAGAAACCATACGGAGATGATGCGAGGACAGTAGCCCAGGAGCTGGAAAAGGAATATGGTGTCAAAGCCATCCCGGTGAACTGTGAGCAGCTGAAAGAAGAGGATATCTATAAGATTATGGAAGCGGTTCTCTTTGCATTTCCGGTATCGGAAGTACAGTTCTTTATTCCGAAATGGGTGGAGATGCTGCCAAGAGATCACAAGATCAAACAGGATATGGTAGCCCACATCCGGCAGATGCTGGGAAATATCCGGGAGATCCGCGACGCTTCCAGAGAGCTTGTGATCAGTGACAGTCCTTACATCGAAGAGTGTAAGATCGATGCTGTTGAGATGGATACGGGCTGTATCAAGGTGCGGCTGAAAGTTGCAGAGAAATATTATTATGAAATGCTGAGCGAACTGACAGGTACGGAGATTGCCGGACAATATGCACTGATCTCCACTATGAAGCAGCTCTCAGAGCTGAAAGCAGAGTATGAAGGGGTAAAAGATGCATTTGCGTCTGTCCGTATGAAAGGTTATGGCGTTGTGAGCCCCACCCGGGATGAGATTACGCTTAAGGAGCCGGAAATCATAAAGCAGGGGAATAAATACGGCGTGAAGATCCATTCACATGCGCCGTCCATTCACCTCATCCGTGCCAATATCGAGACAGAGATCGCGCCTATCGTGGGAAGCGAGCAGCAGGCAAAGGATCTCATTTCTTACATAAAAAGTGCAGAACAGAGCGAAGAGGGGATATGGGGAACGAGTATTTTCGGAAAATCCATTGAAGAGCTTGTGATGGATGGCATGCGCAACAAGATGGCGATGATCAATGATGAGAGCCAGACAAAGCTTCAGGATACGATGCAGAAGATTGTAAACGACAGCAATGGCGGACTGGTGTGCATTATCATTTGATGTTCGGGAGATTGTTAAAAAAAATACAATTTACTATTGAATTCGTACGATGATGTGGTTATAATAAGAAAGACAACGAGGTCACAGAATCTGTGGGAAACTGCAGGTTGCTGTGACTTTTTATGCCATATTGAAGGAAAAGAGAAAAGAAAGAAGGCATTTGTAAATGAAAGATTATACGTTTAAAGTACCACAGGACATTGTATTTGGAGTAGGATCCTTACAGAGACTTCCGGAGCTTCTGGAAAAATGTGGTTCCAAAAAGATGATGGTTGTATCTGACCGCGGACTGGAAAAGCTCGGTGTGGTAAAGAAAGTAATCGATATAGTAGAGGCAAACGGCATTGAGACAAGTGTATTCCTGGATATTCTTCCGAACCCGACGGTGGATATGGTAGATGCTGCAACGAAAATGTACAAAGAGTCCGGGGCAACCAGTATTGTGGCACTGGGCGGAGGAAGTCCGATGGATGTTGCGAAAGCAGTTGGTGTGCTGGCAAGATATGGTGGTTCTATAACAGAATACGAAGGTGCACACCTTGTGCCGGGACCGATTGAGCCGATCATTGCCATTCCGACAACAGCCGGAACCGGAAGTGAGGTAACTGCATTTTCCGTTATCAACGATACGGCAAGAAATTATAAGCTGACCGTATTCAGCTATGAGCTGCTTCCGAAATATGCACTTCTTGATCCGGAGATGATCATGTCCGTACCGCCACAGGTAGCTGCTTCCTGTGGAATCGATGCACTGATCCACGCCTGGGAAGCATATACGTCCCTCGGTGCATCTCCATTTTCTGATGCCATGGCAGAGAAGGCGATGGAGCTGATCGGAGGAAATATCCGTCGTTTTGTGGCCAACAGGAAAGATGAAGAGGCAGCCTGTGCCATGATGTCCGGAAGTATGTTCGCCGGCATTGCATTTGCATGGGCGAGACTTGGAAATGTACATGCCATGTCTCATCCGGTGAGCGCATTCTTCGGTGTACCTCATGGTGTGGCGAACTCCATTCTTCTTCCGGTCATCGTAGAGTACAATGCACTGGCAGATCATGGACGTTATGAGAAGATCTACAACTATATCCGCGAGAAGAAAGAGCCGGCAGTCGATTTCAAGCCAGAGATGCTTGTAGAAGAGATCAAAAAACTCAACGCACAGCTTGGCATTCCGAAGACATTGTCCGAAGTTGGCGTGACAGAGGATAAGATTCCGCAGATGGCAGAAGATGCCATGAAGAGCGGAAATATTGCCGCAAACCCACGTCAGACAACCTTAAAAGATGTCATCGAACTGTATCACAAGGCATTATAAATATACATTTTCCAGAGTTTACCAGGAGAAATGTGAAAAAAGAGAGAAAGAAGTGGCGCCAGGGGTAGAACCTGACGCCACTTTTGTGTTATAATAGCGGACAGGTACAGAAGAAGATGTTAATGGAGGTACGAAATGAAGGTTTCAATCATAACAGCAAGTACAGCAGTATATAGAGAAAATGAAGAAAATACAAGCGGAGAGGTCATCCGTCAGATGGCAGAAGAAGCAGGCCTGGACGTTGTATTCATGAAAGCACTCCCGAATGACAGAAAGGTGCTCTCAACCGTATTCCAGAGACTGATCGACAATCAGCTGACAGATCTCGTCCTGACAACAGGCGGAGCCGGATGTGGACCAGAGGACTGCACACCGGAAGCAACGATGGACGTTGTAGAAAGACCGGTATACGGAATCGCTGAAGGAATGCGTGCACATATGCTTCAGCTGACCAAGCGTGCGATGCTCAACAGATGTACCGCCGGTATCCGCGGAGATGTACTGATCGTAAACCTTCCGGGAAAAGCCGGTGCGGTAAAAGAGTGCCTGGGCTATATCCTTCCGGAGATCATGCATGCAGTAGAAGTGATTAAGGGTGAGTAACAAAGATGGTAAAGGTTACCTATCTGGAGCACAGCGGGTTCGTTCTGGAATATGAAAGCTGTGCTCTTATATTTGACTATTATAAAGGCACACTTCCGGATCTCTCCGATAAGGAAAAGATCTACGTATTCGTAAGTCACGGACATTACGATCATTTTCAGAAGGAAATATTTGACTGGAAAGAACAGTATGGGAACATTACGTACATCCTTTCCGCAGATGTGTATGAATCCGTTGCCCGAGAGTGGCGGCCTGCATGTCTGTTCGTAGAGGCTGACAGGGATTACGAGACAGAGGATCTGCAGATCCACACCTTAACATCCACCGATGAAGGCGTGGCATTTGTCATCCGCTTTAAGGGCAAGACCATCTACCATGCGGGAGACCTGAACTGGTGGCACTGGGAGGAAGAAGACGACGAAAGCTGGAATCTTCCGATGCAGGCAGCATACGCGAAAGAGATCGGGAAGATAGAAGGAGAAAAGATTGACATTGCATTTGTTCCGCTGGATATGCGGCAGGGGCAGCAGTATTACTGGGGACTGGACTATTATATGCGCCATACCGATACCGGGTGCGTATTCCCGATGCATATGTGGGAGAAAGGCGCTTATCAGAAGCTTATGAAAGAGCCGGCCGCTGCATCCTACCGTGACAGAGTCATGCCGGTAGAAGAACCACAGCAGACATTCCAGTGCGAATAAACACAGATCATATGTGACAGGAAAGGAAAAAATATGCTTGTAAGTATCTATACAGACGGGGCTGCCAGAGGCAATCCCGACGGACCCGGCGGTTACGGGACAATTCTCGAATATGTAGATCCAAGAGGCGAGCTTCACGTAAAAGAACTTTCCAAAGGCTACGAGAAGACGACCAATAACCGAATGGAGCTCATGGCTGTCATTGCCGGGCTGGAAGCACTCAACCGGCCATGCGATGTGCGCGTCTACTCCGACTCCAAATATGTGGTAGACGCATTCAACCAGAAATGGATCGACAGCTGGATAAAAAAAGGCTGGAAACGCGGAAAGAACGAGCCGGTCAAGAACGTGGACTTATGGCAGAGACTTCTGAAAGCCAAAGAACCCCATAACGTAACATTCATATGGGTAAAAGGACACGACGGACATCCACAGAACGAACGGTGCGACGAATTAGCGACAAGCGCCGCCGACCAGTTGGGGACGGGGACTTTTTAGAAATACTCCGTCCCAGAATGAAATAAGGGTGTCCCTTTTTGAAAATACCTTGTCCCCAATGAGCAAGTAAGACAAGTAATCGCGGCTGCAATTGCCGAAAGGCAGCAGGTGAGGAAAGTCCGGGCTTCACAGGGCAGGGTGCCGGATAACGTCCGGTGGAGGCGACTCCAAGGAAAGTGCAACAGAAATGAACCGCCTGTGCATGTACGCACAGGTAAGGGTGGAAGGGCAGTGTAAGAGACTACCGCCTTGCCGGTAACGGCAGGGGCACATGTAAACCCCACTCGAAGCAAGACCGGATAGAGACATTGCGGTGGCCCGCCGCGTCTCAGGTTGGTTGCTTGAACCTGCCGGTAACGGCAGGTCTAGATAGATGATTACTCAACGACATAACCCGGCTTATCGTCTTGCTTGTTGGTTGGGGACAGGGTATTTTCAAAAAGGGACAGGGTAAATAAAAGTTGGGGACGGGGGTTTTTTTAAAAAACCCCCGTCCCCAACTTTTAGTGTTTCGCCAGTCGTCCGTCATATTTTTCTTCGCAGTATTTGCAGCGATATACCTGCTTCTCCGGGTCGGTCAGCACGAATACGTGGTCAAGCTCCTGCTCGATCGAAGTGATGCAGCGCGGATTCTTGCACTTGATAACGTTACGTACTTCCTTCGGAAGGTGCAGACATTTCTTGTCTACGACTTTCTCATCTTTCACAATATTGACCGTTATATTATGGTCGATGAAGCCGAGAATATCCAGATCCATAAAGTCGATCGGACATTCAATCTTCATGATATCTTTCTTCCCCATCTTGTTGCTCTTTGCATTCTTGATAATCGCAACGCAGCAGTCCAGCTTATCCAGATGCAGATATTTGTAGATATCCATGCTTCGCCCTGCCTGGATATGGTCTAATACAAAACCTTCGGAAATCTGTCCGACATTCAAAGTATTCTTTATCATCACAGATACCTCCTAAACTTCAATATTCAAAAGTGTCAATATAAGTGCCATCCGGATATATACACCGTACTGTGCCTGCTTGAAGTAAGCGGCTCTCGGGTCTGAGTCGACCTCGACAGATATCTCGTTCACACGCGGAAGCGGGTGAAGTACATACATATCCTTCGGAGCGAGTTCCATTTTCTTCGCGTCCAGAATGTAGAAATCCTTCATGCGGACGTAATCTTCCTCATTGAAGAAACGTTCTTTCTGCACGCGTGTCATGTACAGAAGGTCCAGCTTCGGAAGTGCATCCTCCAGGCGGACAACTTCTTCATACGGTATGTTCCCACGGTCAAGCACATCTGTGCGGATATAACTCGGCACACGAAGCTCCTCCGGTGAGATCAATATAAACTTAACGTTAGGATAACGAACCAGTGCATGAATGAGAGAATGGACAGTACGTCCGAATTTCAGGTCTCCGCAAAGACCGATGGTTATATTGTCGAGTCTTCCTTTTAAGGAACGGATAGTCAGAAGATCTGTCAGCGTTTGTGTCGGGTGCTGATGTCCGCCGTCACCTGCATTAATAACAGGGATTGTTGCGTGTGTGCTTGCTACGAGAGTGGAACCTTCCTTCGGATGACGCATCGCACAGATGTCTGCGTAACAGGAAATGGTCCGGATCGTATCAGCGACGCTTTCGCCCTTTGCCGCGGAACTGGAATCTGCGGTAGAGAATCCAAGAACGCTGCCCCCGAGGTTCAGCATAGCCGCCTCATGGCTGAGTCTTGTTCTTGTACTTGGCTCATAAAAACATGTGGCCAGCTTCTTGCCTTCGCATGCGTGGGCGTATTTTTGAGGGTTAGCCTCGATGTCGTTAGCCAAATCCATCAGCTTGTCTAATTCTTCCACGGAAAAATCCAGTGGACTCATCAAGTGTCTCATAAAATCCTCCTTTGGTTGACTTGTCTTAAAATTCTTCATACATCATATAACAAACGGAAGAGATTTTCAACGTCTACAAAGGATTTTTTCAAATAACAGACCGGCGCAAAACCAGAAGGGCGCATAGTCCAGCCGGATGAGCCCGTCTACGTTAAGCGGCGCCTCGCTGTAATCCCACGGGCAGGCATCGTATTTGCGAAGGAAAGAGCCGGTCATATACTCTCCGGCAAAGATGCAGCATGTATAAATGCCTCCTCTCAGCATCAGGTTCTTTCCTTTCAAATGTCTGCACAGTGGGGCAAGGAGGCTCGCCAGGCCATAGATGGGAAACATCCAGATCGAGGTATTACCTGTCAGTTTGTGGTTGTGTTGTCTTAGGGAGCGCAGACCGGTAAAAAGGATTTCCATACACCATCCGGTCGTACCGCACGCGAAAAAATTGTGTTTCATAAAGATAAGTATGTCAAAGGATGGTAGATTTTATGCAGAAAATGTATTATAATACATAGCGTTGACATGGAAACGTCAGTACATTAACGTGATAATGTCCGGGCGAAGGCCCAGGACTTTGAAGGAGAAGATAAATATGGCTTCATTACAGGAACTCAGAACCCAGTTAGACCGTGTGGATAACGAGATCGTAAGATTATATGAAGAAAGAATGCAGCTCTGCGAGCAGGTGGGAGAATACAAGGTACAGACTGGTAAGAAAGTATTCGACCGGCAGCGGGAGAAGGAAAAACTGCAGGACGTGGCAAGCAAGGTGTCCACAGACTTTAATAAGAAAGGCGTGCAGGAGCTGTACCAGCAGCTCATGTCCATGAGCCGGAAACTGCAGTACCAGCAGCTGGTACAGGCAGGTGCCCTTGGAAAGCTCCCTTTTATAGAGATCGATTCTCTGCAGGCATCGAAGGCCCGGGTGGTATTCCAGGGGACAGAGGGCGCATACGGCCAGGCGGCTATGAAGAATTACTTTGGAGAAAATTGTAACAGCTACCATGTGCGTACCTTCCGTGACGCCATGGAAGCAATCGAAGAGGGGGCGGCAGATTATGCGGTCCTTCCGATCGAGAACTCGTCCGCCGGTTCCGTCAATGAGATGTATGATCTGCTGGTGGAGTTTGAAAATTATATTGTGGCAGAGACTATCATCCCGATTACCCATACTCTTGCCGGCCTTCCGGGTGCAAGTCTTTCCGATATCGAGCGGGTATATTCCAAGGCAGAAGCCCTGATGCAGACATCCCATTTCCTGGATGACCATAGCGACTGGCAGCAGATCAGCGTGGCAAATACCGCGATTGCAGCGAAGAAGATACTGGAAGATCAGGACAAGAGCCAGGCTGCCGTATGCAGTGCTTACGCAGCTTCGGTATATGGACTTGAGGTGTTAGAAGATGCCATTAACGATGAGCAGAATAATTCAACAAGATTTATCGTCGTGACCAATCAGAAGGTGTTCTTAAAGGGTGCTTCCAAAATCAGCATCTGCTTCGAGGTGCCCCATGAGAGCGGTTCGTTGTATCATATCCTGTCACACATCATTTACAATGACCTGAACATGACAAGAATCGAATCCAGACCAATCGAAGGAAGAAGCTGGGAATACCGTTTCTTCATCGACTTTGAAGGAAATCTGGAGGATGCGGCTGTGAAAAATGCCATCCGCGGACTGCGTGAGGAGAGCCGCAGCCTGAAAATCCTCGGTAATTATTAAGGAGTATGGACATGAGAACAAATGAACTATTGTTATATAAAAATATGGAAGAAGGGAAGATTCTGAAGGATATGACCTTCCTGATGGAGCATTACGAAGATGCGGAAAAGGAAGAGGAATTAAAGAGCCTCTTCTTTACGTGTATGAATGAAATACTGGAAATGGCGGTAAGTCATGGCTTCGAGGGCAATCTGTGGCACAACTACCTGACCTATCTGCTTGCCAGTCACGAGAATGCATACAGCACGTCCTGCGAGATCGTTGGACCGGTGGAAGGCAGCATCAATGCGGTGGCACTGCATGACTTTGCCATCTTCAAAGAGCTGTTTGACTATGATTTCGGGAAAATGTCGAAAGCATTCCACACCGACTGCTTCACCCTGATTTCTGATTATAAAGGCACATGCGGACACGGAAAGATCTTCAATCAGCGCATCCGCGACCGTATCTGCAGCCTCAGTAAAAATCTGGCAGAGGCAGCCTCAGCAGAAGATTTCAAAGATATTCTGACACAGTTCTATCTGGAATTCGGTGTCGGTAAGCTGGGACTTCATAAAGCATTCCGCATCGAACACAGAGAAGAAGGCGCGGAGATTATCCCGATTACGAAGATCGCGCATGTACATCTGGATGATCTGGTAGGATATGAGATCGCCAAGAAGAAGCTCATCGACAATACAGAAGCATTCGTAAGCGGCAGAAAAGCAAATAACTGCCTGCTGTTCGGTGATGCGGGAACCGGTAAATCTTCCTCAATCAAAGCGATACTGAATCAGTATTATGACAGAGGACTACGTATGATCGAGGTGTATAAGCACCAGTTCCAGGATCTGAATGATGTGATCGCACAGATCAAGAACCGGAATTACAAGTTCATCATTTACATGGACGATCTGTCCTTTGAAGAATTCGAAATCGAATATAAATACCTGAAGGCAGTGATCGAAGGCGGGCTTGAGAGAAAGCCGGATAATGTCCTTATCTATGCGACATCCAACCGTAGACATCTGATCCGCGAGACCTTTAAGGATAAGTCCGACCGGGACGAAGAACTGCATACCAATGACACGGTACAGGAGAAACTGTCGCTGGTTGCAAGATTCGGTGTGACTATCTACTTCGGAAAGCCGGACAAGAAAGAATTCCAGGAGATCATAAGACAGCTGGCGGCAAAGAATGAGATCCATATGCCGGAAGATGAACTTCTGCTGGAAGCAAATAAGTGGGAATTAAGCCACGGCGGACTGTCCGGACGGACGGCCCAGCAGTTTATTGATTATCTGGCAGGGAAAACTTCTTTGTAGAATACAATGTATAAAAAATAACCTTCAAATGGGTGAGTTGAAAGTGATGTGCTCCATTTGAAGGTTGTTTTTTATATCTTAATAGTATATTATTTCGATTTTACCAAAATTATCACGGTACTGTAAAAGATTTCTGTAGTATTCTCCAAAAAGACTGGAACTATTGCTTGCATTTTCTTCAGGCTCAATGTCAATGCGATAAGGACTGTCTTCATTACCCTCGGTGTTTTCCATTTTAAATCTGATCAAGCCTTTCTGTCCGCTTCTGATAAATCCGCTGTAGCCTTCGCCAATTTTAAGTTCTCCATTGATAGAAGCGCGGTTATCATTAACGTAAATATTATAATCAGATTGATTTTCAAGCAGGCAATAATTGACAGGCTCAGTAATATCATAACCGGCACCTGTTCCAAGATTCCATATTACAGTTTCCTTTCCTTTAAAGAGAGGATCTGCTAATTGCGAAGTATCAACCGATTCGTACTCTGTACCTGCGATATGAAGCTTAATATTCTCTGATTTTAGAGGTGTGCCTTGTATATATTCTTCTGAACCGCTGAGACAGATGGTAAACATAATTTCTGAAATATCAGAACTATTCAAATAATTTCTTAATATCTCATCATACAGACGCACGGGAACATCACAAGATATGTACATTTCATCACTTGGCATCACTTCTGTTCCATTTACAAAAAGATTTGTAACATATGCATTATACTCGTTTCCTGATACAGTGATATTTAAACTGCATCCTCCAAATTCATTGTTCTGAAGTCCGGCTGTTGACACTGTGAAACCTTCATATTCCAGTATTTCCAGATTATCTCCCGGCTGCATTGTATATTCAGCATATTCTAACGGAACGGATGTGCCAATTAACACTTTCTTTACATTATCCGGTAGTTTGAACAAGCCTGTTTTGAATCCGAATATGGAGCCTACAAGCAGTACCAGTATGACTATTCGCCTGATCAGGCGATTTCTTTTATATTTTTGCTGAGTGATTTTTCTCTTCTCTTCAAGTTCAGCCTGTACTTCTTCCGAAATTGAAATATTGTGTGTGCTTTCTGCCTCTTTGTCATCAGCATTTTCAACAGTTTCAGCAGGCTGAACGGTCTCAATAGGTTCGGGTAATTTCAGTTGCTTGTTGATAAATGGAACTTTCATCAATATAGTCTGCATGATTTTCAGATATACAATAACGAAAATGAGTGGAATAAGAATTCTCGTTATAAATAAAAGGCCAAATATTTTTAAATACTGCCTGATCATGGACAATGCATCATCTTTCGTTGACGGAATGTTCAGTATACTGCTGTCGCGATGATAAGCAGCCGAATCATCCAATGCTTTTTCTACAGAATTATATGCGGGTGTCTGCTCTATTTTTTCAGAAATATTGACACTGATCGGCAAAACCAATAGCAAAACAGTAATCCAGAGAATTCCTTTGAGGATTTTCCTTTTTTGAATGGGATTCTTCTTGATGAGGAAAATCAGATAATGGATACATACCAATGGTATTAATAAGAAAAATACAATTTTAGCTGCATATGATAACAATATTTGAATAAAATAAACGGCTCCAAGAATAACCAGTAGAAGAGGGGCTATGTTGTCAAAGGAAGACGAAACCTTATTTGAGAGGTCTGTCATTTCATACAGACCTTCCCCGATATCTTTTACAAACACAATCAGTATTTGCAGGTTTTTCTCCAAGGAATGAAGTGAGCTGATACATGAAGATAGCAACGCATCGAAAGTCACTTTTTTTGAAAACAGTAAAAAGGACATGAAAACGATAGCTATCGTGATGATTACTTTTATGATATTTTTCGTTTTTTCATTATTCATAACTATTCTCCGTTTTTTGTATTTTGGAAATATCGGAGTCAATAACAAGGGAGTAATTCGTATAGTATACGACAAATCCCGGCTTTGACCCGTTTGGTTTTTTGACGTGTTTTTTCTCTACGTAGTCGATCTCGACCTTGTCACTTCCGCGGTTTTTGGAGTAGTAGGCGGCGAGTCTTCCTGCTTCTTCAAATGTTGTGTCCGGCAGTTCATTGCCATTTGTCTTTACGATGACATGAGACCCCGGGGCTCCTTTGGCATGAAACCACCAGTCGTTTCCATTTGCGAAGGAGAAGGTAAGCTCATCGTTCTGGAAGTTGTTCTTCCCTACATACATATCGTAGCCATCGCTGGAGATATAATGCATCGGGCGGCTCGTCAGTTTCGTCTTCTTTTTGGTCGGTTTTCTTCGAATGTAACCGCTCTGCGTCAGTTCTTCCTTGATCTGTGCAAGGTCCGCTTCACTCAGCGCGATATCTAAAGCGTTGCTGACAGATTCCAGATACTGGATTTCTTCTTTTGTTTCCTGAATGAGTTCGCTTAATGCTTCAAAGGTTCGTTTTTGCTTGTTGTATTTTGCAAAATATTTCTGCGCGTTATCCTGTGGCGTGATGGTTGGATCCAGAGGAATCGTTATTTCCTCGTTCGTGTAATAGTTTGTACAGATCAGTTCCTTGGAGCCGGGGGCGAGACTGTAACCGTACGTGTGGATCAGTTCACCGTATACCTTATATTTGTCGCGGTTTTTCGTGTCTTTCAGCTGCTTTGCCTGTAATTCGTATTTCTTTCGGCTTCGTTCCAGTGCGGTCTGTACGACGTGACGCAGGTCGGCGCTTTTCTGGCGGATACGGGTTAAAGTATTCTTAGAAGCGTAGTAGGTACTAAGAAGTTTTGAGATAGAATCGAATTCCTTTGCTTCATATGTGGCATATTGTGTCAGCGGGAGTGCGGCAAATTCTTTTGGCGCCTGTCCATCATAATAGATGGCGGGCCTAAAGTTACCGTTCCTTATCTCTTCTATATAGTAGGCAAACTGCCGGTACATATGGGTCAGCAGATCTTCCGAAAATGCGCTGGCAGGGAGGGAAGAGTCCATGCCGCAGCGTTCGCAGATGTCTTCGGAGGCGGCAGGGCTGATGCCGGTAAATGTTGTGTACAGTGCCTTAAAAAGAGGGGCAGGCTTCGCCTGTAATGCCTGGATAAATGTAGCACAGTCGACGGTGAGAGGATCCTGTTTTCCCATGGTATCCGGGATGAAATAGGTCCTGCCCGGTAATACTTCGCGGACGGAGCTCATTTGCAGAGATACATGCTTGATGCTGTCAATGATCCTGTCCTGATCGTCGCAGAAGATGATGTTGCTGTGCTTGCCCATGATCTCGACGATGAGTTTCTTTTGGCACAGGTCACCCAGTTCATCCAGGTGCTCGATGTCCAGCTGGATGATACGTTCCAGCCCTGGCTGTGAGATGCCTGTGATCCTTCCGTTTCCGATGTGTTTGCGAAGGAGCATGCAGAAACCGGGAGCGGTCATAGGGCTTGGCTTGTTCTCGTCTGTCAGATAGATGAGAGGAAGAGATGCGCTGGCTGAAATGTAGAGTCGGCGCTGTCCTTCCGGTGTCTTTATGGTAAGCAGCAGTTCGTCTGATTCGGGCTGGGCAATCTTGGCAATGCGCCCGCCGAGCAGATTTTTCTTCAGTTCCTGTGTGAGTGCTGCAACTGTGATTCCGTCAAATGCCATAATCAAATTCCTTTCAAAATGTTCATTATCTCACAGTATATCACAGTTGACGGAAAGTTCCAAATAGCTTATAATAAATGCTGGTAAATTTTATATTAAAAAGAGGTTAATACATTATGATAAAAAGTATGACAGGCTTTGGCCGGTGTGAGGTAACCGAGGGGGAACGGAAGTTTACGGTTGAGATGAAGGGAGTTAATCACCGCTATCTGGACGTGAATATCCGCATGCCGAAGAAGCTGAATTTTTTTGAGACGGCAATCCGCAATCAAATGAAGAAGAGTATCCAGAGGGGGAAAGTAGATCTTTTCATCACGTATGAGGATTTGTCTGAGAGCCAGGTGTCTTTGAAGTATAATGAGACGCTGGCCGCTGAGTATCTTTCTTATTTTAAAAAGATGGAAGAGAAGTTTTCTCTGGAAAATGATATTCGTGTATCCACGTTATCCAGATGCCCGGAAGTTCTGACGATGGAAGAGCAGGTGATGGACGAGGAAGAACTGTGGAAAGGTCTTGAGAAAGCACTGGATGGTGCGATCGCTCAGTTTGTTGAGACAAGGACGCTGGAAGGTGAGAATCTGAAGAAGGATATTATTGCGAAGCTGGATGGACTTCTTGAAGTGGTAGCATATATTGAGGAGCGCTCTCCGCAGATTCTGGCTGAGTATCGTGAGAAGCTGGAAAATAAGGTGAAGGAGCTTCTTGCTGATACACAGCTGGATGAAGGACGTATCGCTGCGGAGGTGGTTGTTTTCGCAGATAAGATATGTACGGATGAGGAAGTTGTTCGTCTGAGAAGCCATATCGTACATATGAAAGAGACATTACAGTCCGATGAGGCAGGCATTGGCCGTAAGCTTGATTTTATCGCGCAGGAGATGAATCGTGAAGCGAATACGATTCTTTCCAAGGCGAATGATCTGAAGGTATCTAATGCAGGTATCAGCTTAAAGACAGAGATTGAGAAGGTCAGAGAGCAGATTCAGAATATCGAATAGGAGAAGAGATATGAATGACAGAGGGATTCTTATTGTAGTATCCGGTTTTTCCGGTTCCGGTAAGGGAACAATCATGAATGAACTGCTGAAGAGATATGATAACTATGCATTGTCTGTATCAGCCACAACGAGAAATCCTCGTCCGGGCGAGGAAGAGGGAAAGGCATATTTTTTCAAAACAACAGATGAATTTGAAAAAATGATTGCGAAAGATGAATTGATAGAGTATGCTAGATACGTGAATAATTACTATGGTACACCCCGCGCATATGTCGAGGAACAGCTTGAGGCAGGCAAGGATGTGATTCTGGAGATCGAGATCCAGGGTGCCCTTAAGGTGAAGGAGAAGTTCCCGGATACGTTACTTCTTTTTGTGACACCGCCGACCGCCGTAGAGCTTAGAAATCGTCTGGTAGGGCGTGGTACAGAGACTATGGACGTGATCGAGGGAAGACTTGCCCGTGCAGTCACGGAGTCAGAAGGCATGGAGAAGTATGATTATCTGATCATCAACGATGAACTGGATGCGTGCGTAGAGGAAGTACACCGGATTATTCAGGGAGAGCACAGAAGAAGTTTCCGTAATAGAGAATTTATTGAGCATATGCAGAAAGAGTTGAAAGGAGAATAAAAGATGTTACATCCATCTTACACAGATTTAATGAAGGTAGTAAATAAGGACGTTGAGGAAGGCGAGACAAAGGTAGTAAACAGCCGTTATTCTATCGTTATGGCTACCGCAAAGAGAGCAAGAGAGATCATTGACGGTTCTATGCCTCTTGTAGATGCAACGGAAGGCGACAAGCCGCTGTCCATCGCAATCGCTGAGATGAATCAGGCGAAGATCACGGTTGCCGGAGAAGAGGAATAGCAATAGTTTAGAAACATAAGGCAGATGCTTGCAGGTATCTGCCTTTCTTTCCGATAGAGATAAAGGAGGCGTAGATGAAGGTATTATTTATATCTCTTGGCTGTGACAAGAATCTGGTTGATTCCGAAGTCATGCTGGGACTGCTGGATGCGAAGGGATATCAGATCGTAGATGATGAGGCGGAGGCAGATGTGATCGTCATCAATACATGCTGTTTCATCCATGATGCTAAGGAAGAGAGTATCCAGACCATACTTTCGATGGCGGATTATAAGGAAGAAGGGAATCTTAAGGCACTGATCGTGACGGGATGTCTGGCACAGCGTTATAAGGAGGAGATTCTGACAGAGATACCGGAAGTAGATGCAGTGCTCGGAACGACATCTTATGATAAGATCGTAGATGTCATAGAAGAGGCGCTTGCAGGACACGGTCATGTGACGGAGGCGGATATCAATGCACTTCCGCTTGTGGATACGAACCGTCTTGTGACAACCGGTGGCCATTATGCATATCTGAAGATAGCAGAAGGATGCGATAAGCATTGTACCTACTGCATTATCCCGAAGCTGCGTGGAAGTTTCCGGAGTGTACCGATGGAACGACTTGTGAACGAGGCAAAGATGCTGGCAGAACAGGGCGTAAAGGAACTGATCCTGGTCGCACAGGAGACAACGCTGTATGGCAAGGATATTTATGGTGAGAAGTCCCTGCATAAGCTGCTTCGCGAGCTTTGTAAAATAGGAGGGATCCAGTGGATCCGGATTCTGTATTGTTATCCGGAGGAAATCGACGATAATCTGATACAGGTAATGAAGGAAGAAAAGAAGATTTGCCACTATCTGGATCTGCCGATCCAGCATGCAAGTGACGATATTCTGAAGAGAATGGGAAGAAGAACGAGCAAAGCGCAGCTTGTTGAGATTATCGGTAAGCTCAGAAGAGAGATCCCGGATATTTCCCTTCGTACGACACTGATTACCGGTTTCCCGGGCGAGACAGAGGAACAGCACGAAGAGCTGATGGCATTTGTGGATGAGATGGAGTTTGACAGACTCGGGGTATTCACTTATTCACCGGAGGAAGATACGCCGGCAGCTGTCATGCCGGATCAGATACCGGGGGAAGTAAAGGAAGACCGTCAGGCAGAGATCATGGAACTGCAGCAGGACATTGCATTTGAACAGGCAGAGGCCATGGTTGGAAAAGAAGTGCTTGTAATGGTAGAAGGCAAAGTGGCGGATGAAAATGTTTATGTAGGAAGAACATATAAGGATGCCCCGAACGTAGACGGGCTGATCTTTATTAATACAGATGTGGAACTGATGTCCGGTGATTTCGCGAAAGTGAAAGTAACCGGCGCACTGGAATACGATTTGATAGGAGAGTTGATGTAATGAATTTACCAAATAAGTTAACTGTTTTAAGAGTAATTATGGTACCGTTTTTTGTATTTTTCATGCTGACAGATGTGGGCGGCGCTGCGAATAAGTGGATCGCACTCGTGATTTTCTGTGTGGCAAGTCTTACAGATATGCTGGATGGCAAGATCGCCCGTGCGAGAAATCTTGTGACCAACTTCGGAAAGTTCATGGATCCGCTGGCAGATAAGCTGCTTGTGTGTTCTGCCATGATCTGCATGATTCCGTCAGGTAAGCTTTCCGCGTGGTTCGTTATTGTGATCATTGCGAGAGAGTTTATTATCAGTGGTTTCCGTCTTGTGGCATCGGATAATGGAATCGTAATCGCAGCAAGCTACTGGGGCAAGTTCAAGACAGTTTCCCAGATGGCGATGATCATCGTGCTGATCGCAGACTTTGGCGGTGTATTTGATATGATTGGAACTGTGTTAATCTGGGTATCCTTAGTACTGACGATTGTGTCACTGGTTGATTATGTGGCAAAGAATGTACAGGTATTAACACAGGGAGGTATGTAAGATGACGGTAGAATTTCTATCTGTCGGGACTGAAATATTACTTGGAAATATTGTAAATACAAATGCGGCTTATCTTTCCGAAAGATGTGCCGCATTCGGTCTGTCCTGCTATCACCAGAGCGTGGTAGGAGATAACGAAGAACGTCTGGAGGGTGCGCTTTGTCTGGCGCTTTCACGCTCAGATATTGTGATATTGAGCGGTGGACTTGGACCGACGAAAGACGATCTTACCAAAGAAGTAACAGCAAAGGTATTTGGCAGAGAATTAGTAGAAGACGCACATACGAAGGAGCGTATCACAGAATATTTCCGGCGCAGCCAGTCCAGAAAGATTACAGACAATAACTGGAAACAGGCACTTGTGCCAGAAGGTGCAATTGTAATCGATAATGATAATGGAACAGCCCCGGGGCTTATCCTGGAACAGGACTTTGACGGGGAAATGAAAAGAGCGATCCTGTTACCTGGACCTCCCAATGAATTAAAGCCAATGTTTGAGAAGGATATTGCACCGTACTTAAATGCACAACAGCCGGAAGGTATCTATTCCTGTATGGTAAAGCTGTGCGGTATCGGTGAGAGCCGGGCGGAGAGTATGATCACGGATCTTCTTAAGTCACAGGAAAATCCGACACTCGCACCTTACGCAAAGACCGGAGAGGTACACCTGCGCGTGACCGCAAGAGCAAAGGACGAAAAAGAAGCACAACAGATCATGCATCCAATGCTTACCGAGCTTCGTAATCGATTCGGTAACCTCATCTATACAGAAGAGGAAGACGTGACATTAGAAGAGATGGTTGTAAGACTCCTTGCCGGAAAACATATGACCGTCACAACAGCAGAATCCTGCACCGGAGGACGCCTTGCGGGGCGCATCATGAACGTGTCAGGCGCATCCGACGTGTACAGCGAAGGCTATATTACTTACTCAAATGAAGCAAAGCACAAGCTTCTGGGTGTAAAAAAAGAAACTTTAGAGAAGTATAGCGCCGTGAGCCCTCAGACAGCAGAAGAAATGGCGCGCGGTGCAGCACTTGCCGCAGAAGCAGACGTGGCGTTAAGCGTGACCGGAATAGCAGGACCGGGCGGCGGCACACCAGAAAAGCCAGTAGGACTCGTTTACATCGGCTGTTATGTAAACGGAAACGTCCGGGTGGAAGAATGCCATTTTAACGGAAACCGGGATAAAGTCCGGGACAGCGCAGTCGTAAAAGCACTGACGATATTAAGAGAGCAAATCTGGGACGGGGTTTTTTGAAAAAAACCCCGTCCCAGATTTGCGTTTTACCGTGTCCCCGACGAAAAATAATTGACGAATGTCGAATTATATGAGAAAATAAACAATGTATGGTGTTAAAGTTATAACAAGCCCTACAACATAAAAATCAGACATAGTTGAAAGGAGTTTTAAAATGATTTATTCACATGAAGTAGAAATGATGTGTCCGGTAGCTCAGGGTGCAAATCACGGACCAGCTCCGATTCCGGAAGAAGCAAAATGGGTAAAAGCAAAAGAAGTAAAGGATATTTCCGGTCTGACACACGGTATTGGCTGGTGTGCTCCACAGCAGGGAACATGTAAGCTGACACTGAATGTTAAAGATGGTATTATCCAGGAGGCTCTTGTTGAGACAATTGGATGTTCAGGTATGACTCATTCCGCAGCCATGGCATCTGAGATCCTTCCGGGAAAGACTATTTTAGAGGCATTAAATACAGACCTTGTATGTGATGCGATTAATACAGCAATGAGAGAACTCTTCCTTCAGATCGTATACGGAAGAACACAGAGTGCATTCTCAGAAGACGGACTTCCGATTGGTGCCGGACTGGAAGACCTTGGAAAGGGACTTCGTTCACAGGTTGGTACAATGTACGGAACATTAGCAAAAGGTCCTCGTTACCTGGAGATGGCAGAAGGTTATGTAACAGGTATTGCTCTTGACGAACAGAACGAGATCATCGGATATCAGTTCGTAAGTCTTGGAAAATTCACTGACTTCATCAAAGCTGGTGATACACCAAACGATGCCTGGGAGAAGGCAAAAGGACAGTACGGACGTGTTGCAGACGCAGCAAAGATCATTGACCCACGTAAAGAATAGCCGCGATAAGCGGACTGAGAAGGATGACGAGGTCAGACGCTTCATGCTTGCATGAAAGCGGCAGACTGAGGCAGACTTTGAAGGCGCAACGCGCCGGCTTGAACGGAGTTCAAGCTGTGTCCGCGTTATATAATGATACATAGAGGTAAAATATCATCAGGAGGACAAGTAAATGGCTTTATTTGAATCATATGAAAGAAGAATTGATAAAATCAATGAAGTATTAGGAAGCTATGGAATCGCTTCCATCGAAGAAGCAGAGAAGATTACAAAGGATGCCGGACTTGATGTTTACAATCAGGTAAAAGGAATCCAGCCAATCTGTTTCGAAAATGCATGCTGGGCTTATACAGTAGGTGCAGCTATCGCGATCAAAAAAGGATGTAAGACAGCAGCTGATGCGGCAGCAGCAATCGGAGAAGGTCTTCAGGCTTTCTGTATCCCGGGTTCTGTAGCTGACCAGCGTAAAGTAGGTCTTGGACATGGTAACCTTGGAAAAATGCTTCTCGAGGAAGATACAGATTGTTTCGCATTCCTGGCTGGTCACGAGTCATTCGCAGCAGCAGAGGGTGCTATCGGTATCGCTGAGAAGGCAAACAAGGTTCGTAAGAAACCTCTTCGTGTTATCCTGAACGGTCTTGGAAAGGATGCAGCAAAGATTATTTCCAGAATTAACGGATTCACATATGTTCAGACAGAATATGATTACTATACAGGAGAACTGAAAGAAGTACAGAGAATCGCATACTCTGACGGACTTCGTTCTAAAGTAAACTGCTATGGTGCCAACGATGTACGTGAAGGTGTTGCTATCATGCACAAAGAAGGTGTAGACGTATCTATCACAGGTAACTCTACGAACCCGACACGTTTCCAGCACCCGGTTGCAGGTACATACAAGAAAGAATGTATCGAGCAGGGCAAGAAATACTTCTCCGTAGCATCCGGTGGTGGTACAGGACGTACACTTCATCCGGATAACATGGCAGCAGGACCGGCTTCTTATGGTATGACAGATACTCTCGGACGTATGCACTCTGATGCACAGTTCGCAGGTTCTTCATCAGTTCCAGCCCATGTAGAGATGATGGGACTTATCGGAGCAGGTAACAACCCGATGGTTGGTATGACTGTTGCAGTTGCAGTTTCTATCGAAGAAGCAGCGAAAGCAGGACGTTTCTAAGCGGTTTTGACGCACTTTCATAAAAAATAATATTGGACACATCATTTGAAGTAAAAAGTCGATGATGTGTCCAATTTTTTTGGCTCAAAAATTTAGGCACACATCTTTTGACGTGTCTCGCCAAAGGGATAATACATTTATTCTAATAGTATTTCGTTGCTTGAGTGAAAAAGTAAATTCTACATGTAAAAGTAAATTCCATACTGATGACTAAAGTCTACATTTTAGGGTTTGACGAAATTCGTCAAACCCTTTAAAGTGGAATTAAACCCAAACAATCAAAGGATTTTCTTATATATGAGCATACTTAAAAGACAACTGGAATCTGCCCTGTAAGACTAAATTCCACCTGTCGCTATGGGTTTATATGGGGCTCATATCTGCAGATTTCATGGATTGTTTGGGTTTATTTTTTCAATAATGCAGGTGTTAATACGATTTCATCTGCCGGGATTTCAACCAGTCCAAAATAATCCAGCAATTCGGATGGCAGCATAAGTTTAGCCAACGCCATCGGCGATAATCCGCCAAGACTTTGTCTTGCAGAACTATTGATATGGCTCATCATCAGACAGATATCTTCTTGTGTGTAATTATCAAAAGAGGTCCCTTTTGGACATATTTTGCGGATATATTCATGGTTTTTCTCACAATGAGGCTTCTGCCATGCACACATTGGATCGCAGTAATAAATGCTTGTATGTATGATATTTTCCTGACCGCATTCCAAAGCATCCGGATTTTGGAATTCACCGCCACGGTCGGTCAAAATAATCGAAAAAGCATTAGAAAAGGAAAGTGTTCCGATTGCACTTTCAATACTGTCAAATATATCTTTGATATGACGTGCTTCTTTGTTTTCTAAAAGATAAGCCATCATAAAAGCGCAGTATTCAAAATGAAGTGTTAATAAAACTTTGTGGGAACCTTCGCAGCCAAAGACTGTATCCATTTCAGTAACTCTTGTGTCAGGATATTCTCTCAGAAAACTTTGGAAGTCTTTATAAGTGCGCCCTTCATAGATAGCTCTATCAACGGCTTCCGGGGAATGATCATTACGCAGTTTATATTTGACTTTTTTGGGAAGATCAATGTTTTTAACACTAAGAGCACCGGAATCAATGTAATTGTAAATGGTCTTTTCGGATAAGCTGATCTCCGGATGATTTTGCAGAATCATATAGGGAGAATGCCCCTGCTTTATAAGAGGGCTGATCAGTTCATCCAGAACAACCAGATCTTCAGGAGAAATGTTGATGCCTGTTCTGGATTCGACCAGTATTGTCCTGTACTGCCTGTGAGCTGTAGTGGCCCGGTAAAAGGCTTTATCCAGACGACATTGTATTTTCTTATCACAGCTGTTACATACAAAAGGAGCCTTGTCAAGTTTGGTGCAATGATAGGATTTAGGTGTAAAGTCTGGACAATGGGAGTTGCAATGATTACAGAACCTGCAAGCTCTTTTACAGATTGGAGCAAAAGTACCACAAATGTTTTTCTTTTTGCAGCTTCCGGCATGAAAACATTTATTATTTGGTAGTATTTCGTTGAACAAAAAATGTTGACATTTTGCTTATGAATACATATAATATTTTCATGGAATTGGTTTTTCGAAACTGGTTTCTAGTAGATATTGAACGGGCTTGTGTGTGTAATACATGCAAGCCTTTAGATTTATGGAGGGATGTATATGTTAAGAGGGATGGTTTTTATTGATCATATGAATTTTGATATCGCTTTACAAAAATATTATAAAAGCCTTAATAAGCCTACAATAAAGCTTGATTATAATAAATTATTTCAAAATGTATGCGCTCAAATTCCAAATGTAGACTTCTTAAAAGGGTTTGTATTTGTTCCTAAGCCAGATGAATTTTTAATGAAAGATAAAAATTTAGAGAATTATTATAACTGGGTTGCAGGTATGAAAAATGCCCCATATACAGATGTGATTGAGGGAAGATATGTCGCGAGACCTTTTGATGAAGCTGTCCCAATGGAGATAGACAAAAGGAATACATATTATAAGGTGGAGAAGGGAACAGACATTAATTTGGCTGTACATGCTATAAGTAAAGCATTTTATAATTCATATGATATTGCTTTCTTTTTAAGTGCAGATACAGATTATATTAAGGTCTATGAAATTCTAAAAAATATAGGGAAAATAACAGTTGTAGTAGGTGTGAAAGGACAATCGATAAACTGTATTAGACCAGTGGTAGATAATACACTGATTTTGGATGAGGATTTTTTTGAAAAATGTAGGAGAGAAACATCATCAAAGCATTAAAATAAGCCACCCTTAATGTGAAGGGTGGCTTAGTATTCTTTCTTTATTTACCTTTCTTGCATTTCAGCATATCTTTGTAGAAGGTATCCATTTCTTTCTTTGTACTAAAAGTTGCTACGTACATCTGATTTCCCATGGCACCGGCAAGAACATCCGGGATACGGTCTACCATTTTCAGGTTATCCCCATATTTTTCGATAATATCTTCATGACTTAATACGAAGTCTTTGCCGTCGCGGCGTCCGGCGTATGCGCAGTAGGCATGTTCGCCGTCCGGGAGAGTGGACCTGTCAAATGCGATCATGTCTGCCCAGATCTTGTAGACATTTGTGCTGTTTGCGTAGTTCATCATATCAGGTGAAAATCCACCGCATGGGCGCATATTTACTTCCAGAGCTACAACATCACCTTTTTTGCCCATACCTTCCTGATCCTGTGTCAGACGGAAGAATTCAAAATGTACAAAACGGCTCTTTACACCGAAGCTCTTAACTGCAGCACGTCCGGCCTTTCTTGTGTCTTTCGGCAGATTCTTTACGATATAGTAGATCGAGTTATCTTCGTTGTTAACGATATCCATAATAGACATTGGTGTGACATTTCCAGTTTCGAACATTGGCTCTCCGTTAGAATCAATGACAGCATCATAGGAGTTAACCTCTGCGTGGATGAATTCCTCCATGATGTATGTAATATCTGGAATCTTGGTCTGCAGGAAATGATCCAGATCTGCATCGGAAGACAATCTGTGTGTATCAGATGCACCAACACCGTTATCTGGTTTTACAATGACAGGGTATCCCACTTCTTTGATAAATGTGAGGCAGTCTTCTTTGCCATCTACAAGATGATAACGTGCAGTCGGGATATTTACTTTCTGGTAATATTCTTTCATCTTGGACTTGTACTTGATGCGAGGCATATCTTCGGTATGGAATCCGCTCTGGATATTAAAATCTGTACGCAGCATAGCATCTCTTTCAAGCCAGTATTCATTGTTGGATTCCAGCCAGTCAATGCGTCCGTATTTGTAAGTGAAAAATGCAACCGCACGATATACTTCGTCGTAATTTTCCAGACTGTTTACCTTAAAGTATTCATTCAGACTGCCTTTTAATTCAGCGCTCAGTTCGTCATAAGGCTGGTCGCCGATTCCCAGGACATTGAGACCGTTGTTCTTGAGCTCACGGCAGAACTGCCAGTAGTTTGTTGGGAAGTTTGGTGAAATAAAAATAAAGTTTTTCATGTTTCTCTCATCCTTTTCTTGTGTGTAAACGATTCATGTGTAACAACAATAAATATTTGATAATCTGCTATGTGGCAAAATTATTCCACAAGATATGGTACAAAATAGCTAACCTGTTTATACCACCAGTCCCAGTCGTGGGCGCAGTCATAACCCCAGAAATCAACCCAGGTATGTATTCCCTTGCTTTCCAGGATGGATTTCATCTGCCATGTGGAATCCGGGATTTCCCATGGACCCTGACCAACGCAGATCACAGATTTCTGCTGATTGTACATCTCGATATACGGGTGATCCAGTGGAAGATTAGCCAGATAGTGAACCGGAGAGTTGTTGTATACAAGCTCATTCATGTAATTGTCAAACCCGTATTCCGCTGTGTAAATGCCGCTCAGTGCAAGCAGTCGGTCAAAGAGATCCGGACGGCGGAAATAGAGGTTGGCGGCATGAGTTGCACCGAGGCTGCAGCCAAATACCAGAATTCCAGGCTCTCCGTCCCAGCCATTTCGTTCATTTGCCATTGCCCGCATAAATGGAACCATCTCATCGGTAATATACTGAATCCATTGTTCGTAACGCCAGATGCGCCATCCGGGGTCGCCGCCTTTGTTGGACCATGTTTCAATGTCGATGGTGTCGATGGAGAATACCATCACTTCACCCGACTCAATCCAAGGTGACCAGACATCTGTCATATGAAAATTTTCAAAATCGAAAAATCGTCCATCCTGACATGGGATAAAGAGGACCGGACGTCCTGCATGTCCGTATACCTTGCATTCCATATCTCTGCCAAGAGAGGGACTGTATTCTTTGTAGTATTGTACTTCCATGATATTCCTCCTAAGGTTCGTATAATAATGTGTTCATAAAGAACGGGATCTGCTTTTCCCAGCTTGCTTCGCAGTGGCTGCCGCCCGGGACGATACGGGTCTCCAGGAGCACTTTCTTCTTCAGTAAAAGGGTGCTTATGGCTGCGAACTGGTCGCGTATGCCTTCGTGATTACGAAATTCTCTGGAACCGTAGTCCATGTAAACGACGGTATTTGCTCTGATCCTTGCCTTTTTGATCATGTCAGAAAGCTTTGGCGCAGATACCCACAGGGAAGGTGAAAGAGCAGCAGCTTTTGAAAATATGTGATTATATTTTACAACAGCATAAAGACTCATCAGTCCGCCCATGGAACTGCCTGCGATAAACGTGTGCTTCCGGTCCGGCAATGTGCGAAAATTTTCGTCGATAAAAGGCTTAAATGTACCGGTTAACCAGTCCATCGTAATCTTTCCCCGTCCGGTAATAGAGCCAAATTCAGGTGTCCGGAATGAAAAAGGAGAATACTCGCTGAGTCTCCCGTGGTCAGGACTGTGGTTGCATTCAACTGCAGCGATAATAAGAGGTGTCTCTGTATCATCCATATATTCCTTCATGCCCCAGCATTTGCCGTATGTGGCATCTTCGTCAAAAAAGACATTATGTCCGTCAAACATATACAGTACCGGATAACGCATATCGGGTTCTGTTTCATAAGATTCCGGAAGATAGACATAGGCACTTCTTTCCTCATCGCCGGTCAGTTCCGGAATTGTAATATTCCATTTCTCTACCATGATGTCCTCCTATATGTATTCTGCAGGAAATCTATTTCCTAAATATAGCACGCAGATGTGCAAATTTCAAGAAATCTGTGTTAAAATATAAAACGTATATTTTTTTTTGGAGTGAAAAGTAAGGAATACACTTGACAAAAAAGGAATATATTGTTATGATTTAAAAACAGAACGCACTCTGTTTTTGAAATAGAACATAGAAAGAGGTGCAATATGCAAAGAGTTTATTCATTATTAGTTGACAACAATCCAGGTGTTTTAAGCCGCATATCCGGTCTTTTCAGCAGACGTGGCTACAGTATTGACAGTATTACTGCAGGTGTGACTGCTGATGACAGATTTACAAGAATTACGATTGTTGCCAGTGGAGATGAGCTTATTCTGTCTCAGATTGAGAAACAGGTAAGAAAGTTGGAAGATGTAGTAGAGATCAAGGTGCTGAAACCAGATGAATCCGTATACCGTGAGCTTATTATGGTTAAGGTTCGTGCAAATGCATCACAGAGAGCAGAAGTTATTTCTATTGCCGATATTTTCCGTGCGAAGATCGTTGACGTGGAGAAGGAATCTCTGATGGTCGAGCTTACAGGTAACCAGTCAAAGCTGGAAGCATTCTTAAATCTTCTCGATGGATATGAGATTCTTGAACTTGCAAGAACAGGTATTACCGGTCTTGCACGTGGCATAAAGGATGTAACATTTATTGATTAGTTAATAATTAAAATTATTATATAAATATAAAGTAGGAGGAATGTAAAAATGGCAAAAATTTATTATCAGGAAGATTGTAACTTATCCGTACTGGAGGGTCAGAAAATCGCTATCATCGGTTATGGTAGCCAGGGACATGCACATGCACTGAACTTAAAGGAGTCCGGATGTGATGTTATCATCGGTCTTTATGAAGGAAGCAAATCATGGAAGAGAGCTGAAGAGCAGGGATTCCAGGTATATACAGCAGCAGAAGCAGCTAAACAGGCTGATATCATCATGATCCTTATCAACGATGAATTACAGGCTGACATGTACAAGAAAGACATCGAGCCAAACCTTGAAGCAGGAAACATGCTGATGTTTGCTCATGGTTTCAACATTCACTTTGGATGTATCACACCTCCGGCAGATGTTGATGTAACAATGATCGCTCCTAAGGGACCTGGACATACAGTAAGAAGCGAATACCAGGCAGGCAAAGGGGTTCCTTGTCTTGTAGCTGTTGAGCAGGATGCTTCTGGTAAAGCATTAGACAAAGCACTTGCATATGCACTTGGTATCGGCGGAGCAAGAGCAGGTGTCCTTGAGACAACATTCAGAACAGAGACAGAAACAGACCTCTTTGGTGAGCAGGCAGTACTTTGCGGTGGTGTTTGTGCACTTATGCAGGCAGGTTTCGAGACATTAGTAGAAGCTGGATACGATCCGAGAAATGCTTACTTTGAATGTATCCACGAAATGAAACTGATCGTAGATCTGATCTACCAGTCAGGTTTCGCAGGAATGAGATATTCTATCTCCAACACAGCTGAGTATGGTGATTACATAACAGGACCAAAGATTATCACAGAAGATACAAAGAAAGCAATGAAGAAGATCCTTTCCGATATTCAGGATGGAACATTCGCAAAAGAATTCTTATTAGATATGTCACCGGCAGGACGTCAGGTTCACTTCAAGGCAATGAGAAAACGTGCTGCAGAGCATCCGGCAGAGGTTGTAGGTGAAGAAGTAAGAAAGCTTTACAGCTGGAGCAATGAAGATAAGTTGATCAATAACTAGGAATTTAGTATAGTAAGTGGTACGCGGAGGTCGCTCAGATACCTTGCTGCGACGCGTTCGACTTTATGACTAGCTCACGAATCTATAAGAGCCCAGAAAACAAACGGGAATCAAGGTTTGTTTT
>NZ_JAFBIY010000026.1 GCF_021531975.1 Faecalicatena contorta
AATTCGGACAGCGCGTCTGCCGACAACAATGCGGCGGCTGACAGCGGCGCGGCGCAGACCGGCGAGCCCTCCGGCTCCGTCCGTATCCTGTGCAACGTCACCGGCGGCAAGGATGACGCCGAGATGAAGCTGTTCCAGGAGGCGCTGAGCGAAGCGACCGGTCTGGACGTGCAGATGGAAAAGCCCGCCTCCGACTATGACAACGTCCTGATGCAGAAGCTGCAGGGCGGCGAGGAGTACGACCTCATCTACATCGGCGCCAGCCAGTACATGAATCTGGTCGAGCAGGGCGCGCTGATGGACATCACCGACCGTGTCAAGGCCTCCGACATCCTGTCGAACAACATCGACCAGCAGGAGTGGGACGACATCACGGTCGACGGCAAGGTTTACGCCGGCTTCAACAAGAAGGAGCTGCACCGTGTCGTTCAGCTCAACAAGAACGATCTGGAAGCGGTCGGCATTGATTACAAGTCGAT
>NZ_JAFBIY010000004.1 GCF_021531975.1 Faecalicatena contorta
CGCCCCGAAGCTGTTAGAGCGCGAAAAACAGGCGTTGATTTATCGTCTGCTTTTCGCGCTCTTATAGATTCGTGGGCTAGTTGCAGGGGCGAATGCGTCGAGGCACTTTCTCCTGCCGATACTGCGTGCCCCTTACTATACTAAATTTCCACATTGCTATAGTTGTTATTCATTGCCCAGGCAGATATAATAAAAAAGAAGTGCAGTTAGCTGAACTGTGTGAAAAATTGTAGCAGGATGGGAAAAATATGGGGAATAAGAAGCAGAAGATGGAATATTCACATGAGATTATCATGCCAAATGATGATATTCCTTTTAAAATGTTTATATTTGAGGGAAAGGATGGAAACTATGTCCGTGAAAAACACTGGCATCGTTCTATAGAAATATTTGCACTTTTTGAGGGAGAACTTGAATTTTATGTGAACGAGAAAAGCTATCCGCTAAAGCCCGGTGAATTTATGCTTGTGAATTCTAATGAAGTGCATTCGATATCGGCAAAAGAACAGAACTTGACAGTTGTGCTGCAGATTCCGCTTTCTACATTTGAAAAATATTATACAGATGAACAGTTTATCTATTTTTCACATAGCTCCAGGTTGCAGGACGAAGAGTTGATGCAACTGATCGGGGATATGTATCACACTTATCTGAGGAAAGAATGTGGATACGAATTAAAAGTGCAGGGACAATTTTATATGCTGATTTATCTTCTGGTAACAAAATACCGAAAAACAGAGGTTGAACTTGAACTGGTGCGGCACACAAAGAAGCTGAACAGATTGTCGGCAATAACTACATATATGAAGGATAATTATACAAAAGATTTATCACTGGAAAGCCTGGCAAAAGTTTTTGGATATTCACCTACATACTTGTCACGAATGTTTCAGAAATACGCAAAAACAAATTATAAGGTGTGTCTGGATCAGATAAGATTAGAGCATGCATATAAAGATTTGGTAAACAGTGAAACTTCTATTGGTGATATTGCAATTAACAATGGATTTCCAAATAGTAAGGCATTCGCCAGAGTGTTTAAAGAAAAATATGGTATGTTGCCAAGTGAGTTTAGACACAAAATGGGGACGTAGACCTTTGCAAAAGGTCTACGTCCCCATTTTGTGTCTTCACACCTGAAAAAGACAAAAAAATACCATAAAATAGCTAAAAAAATGAACGCATATAGTGAAAAAAGTTGATATAATGACATTAAAGAAATCGGAGAAAATATTACACTTTAATATTCTATTTATAAAAGGAGGAAATAAAAATGAACAACATGCCAAAAGTAAAAATTGGAATTGTAGCGGTTAGCCGTGACTGTTTTCCGGAGAGTCTGTCAGTGAACAGAAGAAAGAATCTTGTGGAAGCTTATACGAAAAAGTATGGCGCAGATGATATTTATGAATGCCCAATCTGTATTGTGGAGAGCGAAATCCATATGGTACAGGCTCTGGAGGACATTAAGAGAGCTGGATGTAATGCATTATGTGTATATCTTGGAAACTTTGGACCAGAGATTTCTGAGACATTGCTTGCAAAGCATTTTGAGGGACCGAAGATGTTTGTTGCAGCGGCAGAAGAGACAGGAAATAATCTGATTCAGGGTCGTGGAGATGCTTACTGTGGTATGCTGAATGCAAGTTACAATCTTAAGCTTCGTAATATCAAAGCTTATATTCCGGAATATCCGGTAGGTGATGCTGAGGAATGTGCAGATATGATTCATGAGTTCGTTCCGATTGCAAAGGCAATTGAGGGCCTGAATAACTTAAAGATCATCAGTTTTGGACCGCGTCCGCTTAATTTCCTTGCATGTAATGCACCAATCAAACAGCTTTACAACATTGGAGTTGAGATTGAGGAGAACTCAGAACTTGATCTTTTCGAAGCATTCAACAAACATGCAGGCGATGAGAGAATTCCGGCAATTGTTAAGGAAATGGAAGAGGAACTGGGAGAAGGAAATAAGAAACCAGAAGTTCTTGCAAAGTTGGCACAGTATGAGCTGACATTGAAAGACTGGGTAGAAGAGCACAGAGGATATCGTAAATATGTTGCTATCGCAGGAAAATGCTGGCCGGCATTCCAGACACAGTTTGGATTCGTACCATGCTATGTAAATAGCCGCCTGACAGCGCAGGGTATCCCGGTATCCTGTGAGGTGGATATCTATGGAGCACTGAGCGAGTTCATCGGAACAGTTGTAAGTAATGATACAGTAACACTTCTGGATATTAATAACTCCGTACCGAAGGATATGTTCAAAGAAGATATTGAAGGAAAATTCCCATATACACATAAAGATACATTTATGGGATTCCACTGCGGAAATACAGCATCCAGCAAGCTGTCCTTCTGTGAGATGAAATATCAGCTCATTATGGCAAGAACATTGCCGGAAGAAGTGACACAGGGAACACTGGAAGGTGATATCGTTCCTGGCGATATTACATTCTTCCGTCTGCAGAGCACAGCAGACTGCAAGCTGCGTGCATACATAGCTCATGGTGAGGTCCTTCCGGTTGCTACACGTTCCTTTGGTGCAATTGGTGTATTCGCAATTCCAGAAATGGGAAGATTCTACCGTCATGTACTGATTGAAAGAGGATTTCCGCATCACGGAGCAGTTGCATTCGGACACTTTGGAAAAGCATTGTTTGAAGTATTCAAATATATTGGTGTTCCGGTTGAAGAGATTGGTTACAATCAGCCGGCAGGCGTAAGATACCCGACAGAGAACCCATGGGGCTAATATTTAACCAGGCAGGAGGAATAAGATGCTGTATATAGGTGTTGATCTCGGAACATCAGCAGTGAAGCTTCTGATGATGGACGAAAATGGAAATATTAAGAAAATCGTATCCAGGGAATATCCACTTTTCTTCCCACATCCGGGCTGGTCAGAACAGAACCCGGAGGACTGGTTTGCACAGTCGATGGAAGGAATCAAAGAGTTGACGGCAGAATGTGATAAATCACAGGTTGCCGGAATCAGCTTTGGCGGTCAGATGCATGGCCTTGTTGCGCTGGATGCAGAAGATTGTGTCATTCGCCCGGCTATTCTGTGGAATGATGGACGTACCGGAAAAGAGACGGATTATCTAAATGAGGTGATCGGCAAGGAGAAGCTGTCCGAATATACAGCGAATATTGCATTTGCCGGATTTACGGCTCCGAAGATTCTCTGGATGAAGGAAAATGAACCGGAGAATTATGCGAAGATTGCAAAGATCATGCTTCCAAAGGACTACCTTGCATATAAGCTGTCAGGAGCATTCTGCACAGATGTATCTGATGCATCCGGTATGCTTCTGATGGATGTTAAGAACCGTTGCTGGTCCAGAGAAATGCTGGACATCTGCGGTGTTACGGAAGAGATGCTTCCAAAGCTTTATGAAAGCTATGAGGTGGTTGGTACTCTGAAAGAAGAGATTGCTGCAGAGCTCGGGTTATCTGCTGATGTAAAAGTGATTGCCGGTGCAGGAGATAATGCGGCTGCAGCAGTAGGTACCGGAACAGTAGGTGACGGTATGTGCAATATTTCACTGGGAACATCCGGAACGATTTTTATTTCCAGTAAAAAATTTGGTGTAGATGAGAACAATGCACTGCATTCTTTTGCCCATGCGGACGGCAATTATCACCTAATGGGATGTATGCTCAGTGCGGCATCCTGTAATAAGTGGTGGAATGAGGAGATACTGAAGACGAAGGATTTTGCTGCGGAACAGAAGAATATTACAAAGCTTGGAGAAAACAATGTATTTTATCTTCCATATCTTATGGGAGAGCGTTCTCCACATAATAATCCGGACGCAAGAGCCATGTTTATCGGTATGTCTATGGATACGACAAGAGAAGATATGACACAGGCAGTACTGGAAGGTGTTGCATTTGGCCTTCGGGATTCTCTGGAGGTGGCAAGAAGTCTTGGTATTCAGATCGAGCGTACGAAAATCTGCGGAGGCGGTGCAAAGAGTCCGCTCTGGAAGAAGATGATCGCCAACATCATGAATATGAAGGTGGATGTCATTGAAAGTGAGGAAGGTCCGGCACTTGGCGGAGCTATGCTGGCGGCAGTTGGATGTGGTGAATATCCGGATGTTGAAACGATTGCAGAGAGGCTTGTAAAAGTAGTAGATACAGTGGAGCCAGAGCCGGAGCTGGTCGCAAAATACGAAGAACGCTATCAGAAGTTCAAAAAGATCTATCCAACAGTGAAGGAATTATTTTAACAGATATATAAAAGGAGGGCAGACTGCAGTGTACGCAGCCTGCCCTTTTTGTGATATAATGAATAAAATCTGGTCAGAAAGGAAGAAGAGCATGAGAAGAAAAAACAGAGAAGTGACGGAATTTGACAGGATAAGAGAAATTATCGACGGAGTAAAGGTTGCAAGACTTGGAATGAATGACAATGGGAAAGTATATGTTGTTCCGATGAATTATGGATATGAAACAGGTGAAAGTAAGGAACTTGTCTTTTATTTCCACTGTGCGAAGGTGGGAAGAAAAATCGATGTGTTGAAAGAAAATCCGCAGGTATGTCTGGAGCTGGACGGATGCCATGAGCTGCTTAGAGCAGAGGTGCCCTGCGCATACAGTTATTATTTTGCCAGCCTGATTGGAAACGGTGAGGTCGAATTTGTAGAGAATATGAAGGAGAAAGAATACGCTCTTTCTATGATTATGAAGCATCAGACAGGCAAGAATTTCCAGATATTTGATGAAAAGCTTCTGGATGCAGTCTGCATTTTAAAAATCCGGTTGAAAGATTACGAAGTGAAAGAACACAGAAAATTTATGAATTGAATAAGTTAGTGCTTTAAACTGACAGAGCGTTGTGATATAATATCTTCATGTGTATTATCATATATTTGTCAGGAATACGGAAAGGATGAAAATAGGATGTCAGAAAAAGTAATTATGCTCGGTAATGAAGCGATTGCCAGGGGAGCTTATGAGGCGGGTGTTAAAGTGTCCGCTGCATATCCGGGAACGCCAAGTACCGAAATCAGCGAATATCTTGTGCAGTATAAGGATGATCTTTACTGCGAGTGGTCACCGAATGAAAAGGTGGCAACAGAAGTAGCCATAGGAGCTTCTGTAGCAGGTGTGCGTGCCATGTCCTGTATGAAGCATGTGGGATTTAATGTGGCTGCAGACCCGGCATATACAGTATCTTATATGGGAGTGAACGGTGGTCTGGTTATTGTTGTAGCGGATGATCCGGGACTTTACAGTTCACAGAATGAACAGGATACGAGAATGGTAGCCCGCGCTGCACAGCTTCCGGTTCTGGAGCCGTCTGACAGTGCAGAGGCAAAAGAGTATATGAAGCTGGCCTTTGAACTGAGTGAAAAGTTTGATCGCCCGTTTGTATATCGTACTACAACAAGACTCGCACATTCCCAGGGACTGGTAGAACTGTGTGACAGAGAAGAACCAGAGGATAAGCCATATGTGAAGGATATCCGCAAGACGGTCATGATGCCGGGAAATGCAAAGCTTCGCCATGTAGAGATTGAGAAACGGAATCTTGAGCTTGCCGAGGCGGCAAATACACTGCCGATCAATACGGTAGAAATGAAAGATACAAAAATCGGTGTCATTACAAGTGGTATTCCATACCAGTATGTAAAGGAAGCTCTTCCGGAAGCTTCCGTGTTAAAACTTGGTCTGGTCAATCCGCTTCCGAAGAAGTTGATTGAGGAATTTGCGGCAAAGGTTGAGACATTATATATCGTAGAAGAACTGGATCCGGTCATTGAAGAACAGGTAAAATCCTGGGGAATTAAGGCAATCGGTAAGGAGATCTTCACGGTTCAGGGTGAATACAGTGCAAATATGATCCGAAAAGCCATCCGGAAAGAAGAGCTGGATATAAAAGCACCAGCTGCAGCTCCGGGAAGGCCTCCGATTCTTTGCCCGGGATGTCCGCACAGAAGTGTTTATTATGTATTAAACAAACTGAAATTACATGCGGCAGGAGATATTGGCTGTTATACGCTTGGAGCAGTTGCACCGCTTAGCGTGGTAGATACAACGATCTGTATGGGAGCAAGTATTTCCAGTCTTCACGGTATGGAGAAGGCGAAAGGAAAGGATTATATCAAGAACTGGGTTGCAGTGATCGGTGATTCTACATTTTTACATACAGGTGTCAACTCACTGATGAACATGATGTACAACAAGGCAACAGGAACGGTCATGATCCTGGATAATTCCACGACTGGTATGACCGGTCATCAGGATCATGCAGCAACAGGAAAGACTCTGCAGGGTGAACCTACATGGGCGATTGATATTCCGGCACTTTGCCGTGCCATCGGTGTGAAGAATGTAATCGAAGTGAATGCATTTGACATTGAGACGCTCGAAAAGGTTGTAAAAGAAGAGGTGGCAAAGGACGAGGTATCTGTCATCATTACAAAGACACCTTGTGTCCTGTTAAGTAAGGCAAAGAAACCGCTTTATGTTGCACATTCGGATAAATGTAAGAAATGTGGCATGTGTATGAAGCCAGGATGTCCGGCAATGACAAAGAATCCGGACGGAACGATTCATATTGACGATACAATGTGTACCGGCTGTGGATTATGCGAGAGCTTGTGCAAATTTCATGCAATCGAGCTGGTAAAGGAGGGTGACAGATAATGGCAACAAAGAATATTATGATTGTCGGCGTAGGCGGACAGGGAACTCTTCTTACAAGCAGAATTCTCGGAGGACTTGCGATCCGGGGAGGGTATGATGTGAAGCTTTCCGAGGTGCATGGAATGGCACAGAGAGGAGGAAGTGTTGTAACATTTGTTCGTTATGGTGAGAATGTTGCAGAGCCGATCGTAGAAGAAGGACAGGCAGATGTTATTATCGCATTTGAACGTCTGGAGGCTCTCAGATATGCACATTTCCTCAAAAAAGACGGTGTTTTGATCGTCAATGACTGGAGAATTGATCCCATGCCGGTCGTGATCGGTGCGGCAGAGTATCCGGAGAATATCATTGAGAACTTAAAGAAAGAACATAAAGTCTATACGGTAAACGCAACAGAAGAATCGAAGAAGCTTGGCAATCCAAGAGTATTTAATCTGATCGTTCTTGGAATCGCAGCACAGCATATGGATTTTACAAAAGAACAGTGGTATGACGTGATCGAACATACCGTACCACCAAAGACAATCGAGATCAACAAGCAGGCATTTGATGTGGGATACCAGCTTGTGTCTGAATAAAGGAACAAAAATAGACAAGGAGTTGAAGAAATGGCAAAAATAGCATTAGAGAACTGGCAGGAACTGATCCGCGATCCGAAGATCGAATGTATGAGCAGAGATGAAATGACCGCATTGCAGAGTGAACGTCTGGTAAAACAGGTAAAGAACGTGTATGAGAACGTATCATTTTATCGTAAGAAAATGGATGAGCTTGGGGTAGAGCCTGGTGATATCAGAGGAGTTGAAGATATTAACAAGCTTCCGTTCACGACAAAAGAAGATTTGAGAGACAATTATCCATTTGGACTTCTGGCAGTTCCACAGGAGAAGATCGCCAGAGTGCAGGGTACATCCGGAACGACAGGAAAACTGACTCTCGCATCTTATACCCAGAAGGACGTTGATGTATGGGGCGAGTGTGTTGCCAGAGGACTTACGATGGCAGGACTTACCAGTGCAGACCGTCTTCATGTATGTTATGGTTATGGACTTTTTACAGGAGGTATGGGACTGGACCTTGGCGCACGTGCTCTTGGAGCAATGGCGATTCCAATGTCTGCAGGTAATACAAAGCGTCAGCTTATGTGCATGGAAGACTTTGGCGCAACAGCATTTGCCTGCACACCTTCTTATGCATTATATCTTGCAGAAGCAGCTCAGGAAGCAGGTGTTGTAGACCGCCTTCAGCTGAAGGCAGGAATCAACGGTGCAGAGCCGTGGACAGATGAGATGAGAAAGAAGATTGAAGATGGACTGAATGTAAACAGTTTTGATATTTATGGCCTGTGCGAGATTACAGGTCCAGGTGTTGCAATGGATTGTATCCATCATAAGGGATTACATGTATACGAAGATTATTTCTATCCGGAGGTTCTGAATCCGGCAGATCAGACTCCATGTGCAGATGGGGAGACCGGTGAACTTGTATTCACAACGCTTGCAAAAGAGGGTATGCCGCTTCTTCGTTACCGTACAAAAGACCTTACAAGCATTGATCACAGCCCGTGTGAATGTGGAAGAACACTTCCGAGAATCCAGAAGTTTACCGGACGTACAGATGATATGAAAGTCATCCGTGGTGTCAACGTATTCCCGACTCAGGTAGAAGCAGCTCTTCTTTCTATTGGCGGCGGTGTAGCACCTCACTATATGATGATCGTAGACAGAGAGAATAACCTGGATGTACTTACTGTTATGGTAGAAGTGGACGAAAAATACTTCTCAGATGAGATCCGTAAGCTGGATGAGCTGAAGAATAAAGTCGGTGCGGTTCTCAAGCAGGCACTGGGTGTAGGAGTTAAGGTAAAACTTGTTGAGCCTAAGACAATTCAGAGAAGTGAAGGAAAAGCAAAACGTGTCATTGATAACAGAGGTTTATAAAAGGAGGGAATAAAATGGGTACAAGTAATACAATTCAGCAGTTATCTGTATTTTTGGAGAACAGAGAAGGACGTCTGGACGAAGTGTTAAAAGTGCTGGCTGAGAATGAGGTTAATATCGTTGCATTAAGCCTTGCTGATACTTCTGATTATGGAATGCTCCGTATGATTGTTTCAGAACCACAGAAGGGTCGGACGGCACTGAAAGAAGAAGGCATTACCGCCATGCTGACAGATGTTGTTGCTCTTCGAGTACCACATGCTACAGGCTCTCTTAGCAAAGCGATGCATTATCTGGTGACAGGCGGAGTAAATGTGGAGTATATGTACGCATTTGCAAACGGAAATGATGCTGCAGCAGTGTTAAAGAGTGATGATCCGGGTAAGGTCGTTGAAATCTTAAAGGATAATGGCTTCGATGTATATAGTGCAGATGAAGCATATCGTGCAAATCAGTAAAAATGTTACTTTTACAGCAGATGATCGTTATGTTTATATACATGCTGATCGGTTATGTGGTCTGCAGGAAGGGAATGCTGGACAGCTGCGCCAGCGACCGTATTTCCTGGATTGTCATCAATATAGCCAATCCGGCCCTTGCGATTTCAGCGGTTGTAAACGGCGAAGGAAAAATTGAGGGAAAGTCCCTGCTTCTTACTGTGGGGCTTTCCGCTGCGATATTTGCAGTACTCATTATTCTGGCGCAGATAATGCCATATGTTTTCCGCATTCGGAAAGAGGAAATCAGTATATATAAAGCAATGACATCTTTCAATAATATTGGATTTATGGGGTATCCGGTCATTGCTGCTGCTTATGGAACGGAAGCACTTTTGTATGCTGCCATATTTTCTATGATGTTTAATATTCTGATATATACATATGGTATATATATCATCAGTGAAAGTGGAGTAAAGGGAATCCAGTGGAGGCGGATAGCCAATATCGGTGTATTAAGCTGTGTGATCGCAATTATACTCTATCTCACGGATCTGCCTGTTCCACAGGTCATAAAAACGGTGGCAGCGGGACTGAGTGGACTTACTGGTCCTCTCAGTATGATGGTCATCGGAATGTCACTGGTCGGAATACCAATGCGGAAAATGTTTTCGGATATGCAGATGATCTTATATTCACTTGTGAAGCTGATTGTAGTTCCGATTATTGGAATGGTAGTGATCAACAGTTTTGTGGATAACGAGATGCTTTGTGGCGTGTGTATGATCATGCTGGCGACTCCGGCCGCAAGTATGAATGTCATGCTGGCACAGCAGTATGGGAAAAATCAGGAAGTAGCGGCAAGAGGAGTCGCACTTACAACGCTTCTTTCGGTAGTAACGATACCGCTTGTTTCGGCAGTTGTATTTTAGCTGACAGCAGATATAAAAAAGATATAAAAAAACAAGGACAGAAAAACCCTGTCCTTGTTTCCTTTTTTAATCTTATTTTTGAGTATAGCTTTTAAATATTGAAATGGAATAAAGCATATCTGAATATATAAAAGGTACATCTAAAATCTGATTAATCATAAGTGAATCTTAAAGTTTTGTTACGTTTACTGCCTGTGGTCCTTTTGCGCCTTCGGTTACGTCGTATTCTACTGCCTGACCTTCTTCCAGAGACTTGAAGCCTTCCATGTTCAGTCCTGAATAGTGTACAAATACGTCGTTGCCAGATTCATCAGAAATAAAGCCATAGCCCTTCTGATTGTTGAACCATTTTACTGTACCTTTCATCATCATACCTCCATTAAAATTTGAAATGACTTAAAATTATTAAAATCGTTAAAATTTTAATAATTTTAAAAGTAGCCATTGGTTAATTTAACATGCATTGACAAAAAAGTCAATGGGAAATTGGGTATTTTTGCTATTTTTTTGATTGAAACAGGAAGTCATTTTGCTTGACGAACGCGTTGGGTGCGTGTAAAGTAGAATGTATAATAACGTCGAAACAGAGGAAGAAGTTTATGATTACACTGACGGGGAAAAAAATCTCACAGGGAATAGCGATTGGAAAGCTTTCCTTTTATCGTAGAGATATTAAAGAAATTAAAAAAATCTATGTTAAAGATATAGAAAAGGAAATTCAGCGTTTCCACAGAGCAAGGGAAAAAGCGATCTCAGAGCTGGAAGTTCTTTATGATGTTTCTGTGCGTGAAGTTGGTGAAGCGAATGCTACAATTTTTGAAACGCAGCAGGAAATCCTGAAGGATAAGGATTACATAGATGTGATCTGTTCTATGATTCTGGAAGAGAAGCTGAATGCAGAGTATATTGTACAACAGGCGGCAGAGAAGTTTGTCAGTAAGGAATATCAGCAGCAGAAGCCATATGGACAGGGGCATGAAGCGGATGTGCGGGATGTTGCCCTTCGCATGATCCGTATCCTTTCCAGAAGCTGGAAAGACAGAATGTTTGTAGATGAGCCGTTTGTTATGGGAGCAAGAGAACTGTATCCAAGCGAAGCCGTACAGCTGGATACAACAAAAATTCTTGGATTTGTTACAAAATATGGAACGATTAATTCGCATACGGCTATTATTGCAAGAACAAAGGGTATTCCTTCCGTTATTGGTCTCGGTGAGGCTTTGAAGGACGAATATGAAGGAAAGACTATTATTATCGATGGTTATGAAGGTAAGGTTTATATTGAGCCTGATTATACAACGCTTACAAAGATGCGTCAGCGTCAGGATGCTAATCTGACCCGGGCGAAGAATCTCGAACGATTAAAAGGAAAAGAAAATATTACGCAGAGTGGACAAAAGATAGATATTTTTGCGAATGTCGGCACACGTGAAGATATTGAAAATGTACTGCGAAGTGACGCGGGCGGCATTGGCCTGTTCCGGAGTGAATTCCTCTATATGGAGAATGGAAACAAGATTCCGACAGAAGAACAACTTTTCCAGGTATATAAGCTTGCTGCAGAATCTATGGGAGTGAACAGAGTCGTTATTCGTACCGCTGATTTTGGCGGTGATAAGCTGGCGGCATGCATTGATATGGAGCAACAGGATAATCCGGTACTTGGAATGCGGGGGATTCGTGTGATGCTGGAAAAGGAGGAGCTCTTTCTGTCCCAGCTTCGTGCGATTCTGCGTGCTTCGGCTTTTGGAAATATATCCATTATGTTTCCGATGATCACTTCTTTAGAAGAGGTGGAAAATGCAAAGGCTATGGTTGCAAAAGCCAAACAAAGTCTGAAAAATGATAAAATCGCTTTTTCAGATAACATCCCGATCGGAGTCATGATTGAGACTCCGGCAGCAGTTATGATCAGTGGAGAGCTTGCGCGGGAGGTAGATTTCTTCAGTATTGGTACCAACGATCTGACGCAGCTGACACTGGGAGTAGACCGGAAAAATGGAAAGGTGGATAAGTATTTTAATCCACACCATCCGGCGCTGTTAAAAATGATACGAATCGTAGCTAATAATGTACATCTGGAGGGAAAACATATCAGTATATGTGGTGACCTTGCAGCAGATCTGAGTATGACAGAATTTTTCATTCAGATTGGTATTGATGAATTGTCTGTTGCGCCAAGTCAGGTTCTTGCGTTACGTAAAAAGATACGAGAGATTCAATAAGGCAGAAAAGGAGAGATAGACTATGTGGTCAAGAAGCCAGTTAAAGGAAAATGGGAAACAGATGTTTAGGAGAAATTACTGGGCCTGCGTGGGTGCTGCATTTTTGATGGGACTCTTTAGCGTAGCCGGAGGCAGCCAGGGAACGAATATCAGCCAGACATTGGATCATAACAATGGATCGTATGGCGGTTATGGATATATGAATACGGTTATTATGACAACAGTTGTTATAACAGTGCTTGTGATCTCTTTGCTCGTTATGGTCTTAAAAGTATTTGTGGGAAATCTTCTGGAAGTAGGCGGAACATCATTTTTTATTAAAAACCGCACAGAGAGACCAGGAGTTGGAGAAGTGCTTTCTTCTTTTAAATCCGGTCATTATGGAAATATCGTTCTCACATTATTCCTGCGGGATCTGTTCATTGCATTGTGGACACTTCTTTTCATTGTACCGGGTATTATTAAGAGCCTGGAGTATCTGATGGTGCCATATATTCTGGCAGAGAATCCGGCGATGAACAGAAAAGAAGCATTTGCAATCAGTAAACGCATGATGGATGGACAGAAATGGGATGTGTTTGTTCTTGGATTATCCTTTATCGGATGGGAATTGTTAAGTGCGGTTACCTGTGGTATTGTGGGCATATTCTATGTGAATCCATATATAAAAGCGACATATGCAGAGCTCTATACATTTAATAAGATCAAAGCATATAATGAAGGATATATCAGATAAATGACTGACCCGGCAGCGGATGCCGGGTCTTTTTTTGACTATTCTAAAGCTTTTTCCGCGTATTTCGTTGTTACAAGATCTTCATAAGGAGCACGTCTGGTAAGTTCATCGGCTTCTTCCAGAATATCCTGGAGCAGGTCGAAACTCTCTTTTTCAAATACGAGATTGGATTTCCATGTTTCCTGTTCATAATAACGTGTAACAATGGTAGTGATCGTATCCAGGTCAGTTTCCTTGAATTGCGGAGCAATGATGGATGCGATTTCTTCTGGTGTGTGTGACTGGACGTAGTCCATACCTTTTTGCAGTGCATTTGTGAATCCCTGAATAATCTCCGGATTGTTATTTATATAGCTTTGTTTTGCGCAAAATGCTGTGTATGGGACATAACCGCTGTCGGTACCGAGGGAGGCAACCACATAGCCTTTTCCTTCCTTCTCAAGGTTCGTAGCTCCCGGCTCGAATTCAATGGTGAAGTCGGCCTGCCCTTCGGAGAAAGCGGCAGCAGTAGAACCAAAATCAATACTCTGGTTGATGTTGACATCCTTTGCAGGATCAATGCCGTTTTCTTTGAGGATGTATTCAAAAACCATCTGCGGCATGCCACCTTTTCGACCTCCAAGCACATCTTTGCCCTTTAAGTCTTCCCATTTGAAATCGGGCATTTCTTCCCTCGCCACAAGAAAGTTTCCTGCACGCTGTGTCAACTGTGCGAAATTGACTACGTAATCATTGGCCCCTTCGTTATAAGTGTAGATGGATGCTTCTGAGCCCATGAAACCGATATCTGCACTGCCGGAAAGGACGGCAGTCATGGTTTTGTCAGCTCCAAATCCGGTCTGCAGCGTGAGAGCAATACCTTCTTCGGCAAAATATCCTTCTTCGATTGCTACATACATTGGTGCGTAGAAAATGGAGTGAGCTACTTCATTCAATATTACTTTTACTGGTTCTTTGATCGCCGCGTCCGTTTCGGTTCCGGTGGAAGCAGACGGAGTGTCAGAATCCGTGCTCTGTGCACAGGAGCAGGCTGTCAGCATGGCGAGAACCATGGCAGAAGTAAGTAATACAGCAAATAAACGCTTCTTCATATGATTCCTCCTTAAATTCCTAATGCTATAGTATATTCGAAAGAAGATATGATGTGAATATGACTGGCTTTTTCGCATCAGTAATCGTATAATGAATGATATATTTGAGTGATGGAAAGGAGAAAAATAATGAATCAGAAGATTGGGTTTATTGGTGTAGGCATTATGGGAAAATCTATGGTGCGAAATCTGATGAAAGCAGGATTTGGTGTAAATATTTATGCGAGGAAAAAAGAAAAAGTTGAAGATGTAATAAATGAAGGCGCTGTATTTCATGATACAATAGCAGATTGTGTGAGGGATTGTAAAACAATCATTACAATTGTCGGATTTCCACAGGATGTAGAAGAAGTTTATTTTGAAAAGGGAAATATACTGGATCGTGCGCCGGAGGGAGCATATCTGATCGATATGACGACAACGAGTCCGATGCTTGCAGAGAAGATTTATAAGGAAGGAAAAGAGAAAGGATATCACGTTTTGGATGCGCCGGTTACCGGCGGCGACAGTGGTGCCAGGGCAGGAACGCTTTCTATTCTTGTGGGCGGCGATAAAGAGGATTTTGAAGCGTGTCTTCCGGTTTTTGAGGCAATGGGAACGAATATTAACTACCAGGGCATGGCAGGATGTGGACAGCATGCGAAGCTTGCCAACCAGATCATGATTGCGGGAACCATGTCCGGAATCTGTGAAGCATTTACATATGCCAAAGCAAAAGGGCTGAACCTGGAAACAGTACTTAATTCCGTGGCGACAGGCGCTGCAGGAAGTAAGCAGTTAGATGCTTTTGGCGAGAAGATTCTAAAAGAAGATTATGCCCCGGGGTTTTTTATGAAGCATTTTATCAAAGACATGAAGCTTGCATTAACAGAAGCAAATCGAAGTGAAGTGAATCTTGATGTGTTGAGTCAGACACTTGCAAATTATGAAATGCTGGAAGCAGAAGGTTATGGTGATCTGGGAACGCAGGCATTGATGAAATATTATCAAGAATTATAGTGATATAGATTGACATTTTCAGTCATATTCGGTATCATATACTTTAATGGATAAAAGCGTTAAAGTGCGAAAATGTGATAAATTTCGGACTGGAAAGGGGATATATTCCAATGCCTATTACAGAGATTTTGGAGAAAAACTGCAGACTATACGGAAATGATGTATGTCTGGTAGAGATTAATCCGGAGATGCCGGAGACAAAGAGAACAACATGGAAGGAGTTCGAGCTTATTGAGCCATCAAGGACACCTTATTATCGTCGTGAGATCACATGGAATGTGTTTAATGAGAAAGCAAATCGTTTTGCCAATCTTCTTCTGGAGAGAGGAATTCAGAAAGGGGACAAGGTTGGAATTCTGCTTATGAATTGTCTGGAATGGCTGCCGATCTACTTTGGAATCTTAAAGACTGGAGCACTTGCAGTCCCTTTGAATTTCCGTTATGCGGCAGATGAGATCAAGTATTGTGTTGAACTTGCGGATGTGGATATTCTCGTATTTGGACCGGAATTTATCGGACGAGTAGAAGAGATTGCAGATGATATCAGCAAAGGTCGTCTTTTATATTATGTGGGAGATGGCTGTCCGGGATTTGCTGAGGATTATACGGCACATACAGTGAATTGTTCCAGCCAGTCACCAAAGATTGACATTAATGATGAAGATGATGCGGCAATCTACTTTTCATCTGGAACGACTGGTTTTCCGAAAGCAATTTTACATAATCATGAGTCTCTTATGCATGCTGCAAAGGTGGAGCAGAATCATCATAGTCAGACAAGGGATGATGTGTTCTTATGTATCCCGCCTCTATATCATACAGGAGCTAAGATGCACTGGTTTGGAAGCTTTCTGACAGGAGGAAAAGCTGTGCTCCTTAAGGGAACCAATCCAAAGACCATCCTGCAGGCCGTTTCCGAAGAAAAATGTACAATTGTCTGGCTTCTGGTTCCGTGGGCACAGGATCTTCTGCTTGCGCTTGATAATGGTGATGTAAAGCTTGAGGATTATGAGCTGGATCAGTGGAGACTGATGCATATCGGTGCACAGCCGGTTCCGCCAAGTCTTATAAAACACTGGAAAGAGTATTTTCCGAATCATCAGTATGATACAAACTATGGTCTGAGTGAGTCCATCGGACCTGGCTGTGTTCATCTTGGCGTGGAAAATATTCATAAGGTTGGTGCTATTGGTAAAGCGGGATATGGATGGAAGACCAAGATTATCGATGAAAAAGGCAATACTGTGGCACAGGGAGAGACAGGTGAGCTGGCCGTAAAAGGTCCGGGTGTCATGACATGCTATTATAAGGATGAGAAAGCTACTGCCGAGGTGCTTCATGACGGATGGCTGTATACAGGAGATATGGCTATGGAGGATGAGGATGGATTTATCTTCCTTGTAGACCGTAAGAAAGATGTTATCATCAGTGGTGGAGAAAATATATATCCTGTACAGATCGAAGATTTCCTTCGTACCAATGAGGCAATCCATGATGTGGCTGTTATCGGACTTCCTGATTCACGTCTGGGTGAAATCGCTGCAGCAATCATTGCACTGAAGCCGGGCGTGGCATGTACAGAAGAGGAAATCAATGAGTTCTGTAAGAAACTTCCAAGGTACAAACGCCCAAGAAAAATTATTTTTGCAGATGTTCCGCGTAATGCGACTGGAAAAATCGAAAAACCGAAGCTGAGAGAAAAGTATGGTGCAGCCCATCTTGTTGCAGCTCAGAATAAAGGATAAAACAAATGAGTTGTTCAGAAAATAGAATACCAGTTCAGGAAACCTTCCGGATTGCCGCACTTCTTGCGGTAGTCGGAGGGTTCTTGGACGCATATACATATATTATAAGAGGTGGCGTGTTTGCCAATGCGCAGACGGGAAATATGGTACTTCTGGGTATTTGTCTTGCTGAAGGGAATTATGGGAAAGCATTTTATTATGTGATTCCGATTACAGCATTTGCAGCAGGAGTATTTATCACAAATTTATTAAAAAAATATTTTACAAGAAGAGAATTTGATTTATATGAACATTATATAATTGTAATAGAAATCATTTTACTGATAATTGTTGGATGTATACCGTTGTCTGTCCCGGATGCAGTAGTAAATGTAACAATTTCCTTTGTATGCTCCCTGCAGGTAAACAGCTTCCGAAAGATGAAAAATATGCCATACGCAACTACAATGTGTACCGGCAATCTCCGATCTGGCACAGAGAAACTGTTCCAGTATCTGATCGATAACGAACAGAAAGCAGGTGTGCAGGCGGCGCATTATTTTGGGATCATTGCCTTATTTATTGCTGGTGCGATTGCCGGGACACTTCTGGTCGGTGTGTCTGGAATCAAAAGTGTGTGGTTTTGCTGTGGACTTTTGGCGATTGTATTTATAATCATGTACAAAAAGAAATAAGCCTTGTAAGGATCATTGTTTTGAACAATGCCTTGCAGGGCTTATCTTTCGTTTTCGATTATTTATTATCCTGGTATTTTAACGCTGCCTCAATAAAGCCACGGAAGAGAGGATGTGGTCTGTTCGGTCGGGACTTTAATTCTGGATGTGCCTGTGTGGCGATAAACCATGGATGCTCCGGAATCTCAATCATTTCCACAATTCTTCCGTCAGGAGAAAGACCGGATAGCTTCATGCCTCCTCTGACAAGATCCTCGCGATAGTCGTTGTTTACCTCATAACGATGTCTGTGACGTTCCTGTATCTCCTCTTTGCCATATAATTCATATGCTTTAGAAGTCTTATCAAGAACACATGGGTAAGCACCGAGACGGAGTGTTCCTCCGATATCTTCAATTCCTATCTGATCTGGCATAATGTGAATGACAGGATGCGTGGTGCCCGGATCCAGTTCTGCACTGTGTGCATCGTGATATCCAATAACATCTCTTGCAAATTCTACAATAGAAAGCTGCATGCCGAGACAAAGTCCGAGGAATGGTACATTATGTGTACGGGCATATTTGATCGCTTCAAGCTTTCCGTCGATTCCGCGGTGACCGAAGCCGCCCGGTACAAGAATTCCGCTTACGTCACCAAGTAATTCGTCTACGTTATCAGCGGAAACTGTTTCCGAATCGATCCATTTGATATTTACAGTTGCACGGCTGAATATACCGCCGTGTTTTAAAGCTTCTACTACACTGATATATGCATCGTGGAGCTGTACATATTTTCCGACCAGTGCAACAGTAACATTTGTATTCGGATTTCTGAGATAATCCACCATTTCTGTCCAGTCTTTCAGATCTGGCTCGGGGCAATCAAGATGCAGACATTCACATACAACACCTGCAAGATTTTCTTTCTCCATAGCGAGCGGAGCCTCGTAGAGGTACTCCACATCCAGGTTCTGTAAAACATGGTTGGCGGGTACATTACAGAAAAGAGCAATCTTATCTTTAATACCGTCAGTTAGTGGATGCTCGGAACGACATACGATGATATCCGGCTGGATTCCCATTCCCTGTAGTTCTTTTACACTTGCCTGGGTAGGCTTTGTCTTCATTTCCTCAGAGGCTTTCAGGTATGGGATTAAAGTAACATGGATCAATATTACATTTTCACGTCCTTTTTCATGCTGGAACTGACGGATGGCTTCAAGGAACGGCTGGCTTTCGATATCACCGACAGTACCGCCGACTTCAATAATAGCAACTTCCGTATTCTCTGCAGATGGATTTCTGTGAAAACGTGATTTGATTTCATTTGTAATATGAGGAATTACCTGAACGGTGCCTCCTCCAAAGTCTCCGCGTCGTTCTTTCTGAAGAACGGACCAGTAGATCTTACCGGTTGTAACATTCGAATTCTTGCTGAGACTTTCATCAATGAACCTTTCATAATGACCAAGGTCAAGGTCAGTTTCGGCGCCATCATCCGTTACAAAAACTTCCCCGTGCTGAATGGGATTCATGGTTCCGGGGTCAATATTAATGTAAGGATCAAATTTTTGCATGGTTACGGTGTATCCACGCGCCTTTAAAAGGCGTCCAAGGGATGCGGCCGTAATACCTTTGCCAAGACCCGACACAACGCCGCCTGTAACAAATACATACTTTACTGCCATAATTGCCTCCTTAAAAATAGTTAAGATCTATTAAGTATGTCCCCCAAAAACACCTTAAAATTATACACCTATTTAGTTAAAAAATACAGAATTTTTTTCATATTTTGGTTCATAAGTTGCCTGTATTGATAATTTCTGGAATTGCTTCATGTCCACCGTGCTGATCATAACAGATGTATGAGCCTGGCAGCCCTTCAGATTCGGGAGCTGTTCCAGTGCTCTTTGCGCATCCGGGTCAGAAGCAGCACTTACAGAAAGGGCAATCAATACTTCATCAGTATGAAGCCGTGGATTCTTACTTCCGAGATATTGTGTCTTGAGTTTCTGTATTGGTTCGATCGCTTCTGGTGAAATTACATGTTTCTCGTGACTGATGCCCGCCAGGTCTTTTAGAGCATTCAAAAGCAGGGCAGCAGACGCGCCAAGCAAATTAGAAGTTTTTGCTGTAATGATTTTTCCGTCCTGAAGCATCAGAGCAGCGGCAGGACCGCCGGACTCTTTTTCACGGGCAAGAGCGGCATCTACAACTGCGCGGTCATGAACAGTAATACCTGCCTGATTCATCAGCATTTCCAGCTTGCATACTTCCTCGTCTGAACATTCTCCAAGAAGCAGACGACGAAGGGAGTTATAGTATCTGCGTATAATCTCCTGACGAGAGGCTTCGCGGCATGCTTCATCATCACAGATGCAGTTGCCCGCCATATTTACGCCCATATCGGTCGGAGACTTGTAAGGGCTTTTGCCGTAAATACGTTCAAAAATTGCATTTAATACCGGGAATATCTCTACGTCGCGGTTGTAATTAACGGTTGTTTTGCCATAAGCTTCCAGATGAAAAGGATCAATCATATTAACATCATTCAGATCAGCGGTTGCCGCCTCGTATGCAAGATTGACCGGGTGTTTCAGTGCGATATTCCAGATTGGGAATGTCTCGAATTTGGCATATCCTGCACATATGCCGCGTTTGTGTTCATGGTAAAGCTGGGAAAGACAGACAGCCATTTTACCACTTCCCGGCCCCGGAGCTGTTACAACGACAAGTGGGTGAGAAGTCTCAATATAATCATTTTTTCCATATCCTTCATCACTTACGATGAGAGGAATGTTGGTAGGATATCCAGGAATCATGTAATGACGATATACACGGATACCCATTTTATCCAGACGTTTCCGGAAAAGTCTTGCACTTTCCTGACCGCTGTATTTTGTAATAACTACACTTCCGACAAAAAGTCCCTGGCCGCGATAGATGTCGATCAGACGAAGGACATCTGTATCATAGGTAATACCGAGGTCGCCGCGGATCTTGTTTTTTTCGATATCTTCTGCACTGATGGCGATGATGATTTCCGCCTGATCTGACAGCTGCTTGAGCATACGTAGTTTACTGTCCGGCTGAAATCCCGGAAGAACACGTGAAGCATGATAATCATCAAAAAGCTTTCCACCGAATTCCAGATATAATTTGTTGTCAAAATGACCAATACGCTCTTTGATATGTGATGACTGCATTTCCAGATATTTTTCGTTATCAAATCCAATTTTCATAAATGTTCCCCTTTTATTTCGTGCTTTGTATTATTCTTCTCCGTATGGATAAATCACATTCCAAGTATACTACAACATATGGGAAGTTTACAATCTTTTCATAATCTTTTTATTGATTTCCCAAGATGCTGTACTTATAATGGTAAGAGTAGTACAGGAGGAGAAAAATGGACAACCAGAATAAAAATAGAAACAATCAGAAGCCTGATAAAAACAATAAGCAGGGCTTTCCTTTTATTATTTTTATTACACTTATAACAGCGATTCTTGTCTTTGCTCTTTATCAGTTTCCGGGAGCTGAGTCTGATCAGGAGATCAGTTATAACAAGTTTCTGAAAATGGTAGATGATAAGAAAGTAGATAAAGTTGAGATTCAGAGTGACAAAATCGTCATTACTGCAAAGAAGGAAAAAGGTGAGCTTGTTGCAAAAGAATATTATACAGGAGTAGTAAAGGATGATACGCTGTCTGACAGATTGTATAAGGCAGGCGTTGAATATGAACAGGAGATTCCGGATACGACATCTGTGATGGTGGCGCAGACCATCTTTTCATTTCTTCCTATTCTGTTCCTGATTGGTATGATCGTCTGGATGACACGTAAAATGTCAAAAGGCGGAGGAATGATGGGTGTTGGCAAGAGCAATGCCAAGATGTATGTAGAAAAGCAGACGGGTGTGACATTTGCAGATGTTGCCGGACAGGATGAAGCGAAAGAGTCACTGCAGGAGGTTGTAGATTTCCTGCATAATCCGGGCAAGTATACAAGCGTAGGCGCTAAGCTTCCCAAGGGTGCGCTGCTTGTAGGTCCTCCGGGAACAGGTAAGACTTTGCTTGCCAAGGCGGTAGCTGGAGAGGCAAAAGTACCGTTCTTTTCTTTGAGTGGTTCCGCCTTTGTAGAGATGTATGTCGGCGTCGGTGCATCCAGAGTGCGTGATCTCTTTAAGACAGCACAGCAGATGGCTCCATGTATTATCTTCATTGATGAGATCGATGCAATCGGTAAGAGCCGTGATAACCAGCTTGGAAGCAATGACGAACGTGAACAGACACTGAATCAGCTTCTTGCAGAGATGGATGGATTCGAATCCAATAAAGGACTTGTTCTTCTGGCGGCAACAAACCGACCGGAGATTCTTGACCCGGCACTTCTGAGGCCAGGACGTTTTGACCGTCGGATCATTGTTGAGAAACCGGATCTGAAAGGTCGTGTAGATGTTCTGAAGGTACATGCCAAAGATGTTAGAATGGATGAAACCGTAGACCTGGAGGCAATTGCACTGGCAACTTCAGGAGCAGTAGGTTCCGATCTTGCAAATATGATCAATGAGGCAGCAATTAATGCTGTTAAGAATGGAAGAAATGCCGTATCGCAGGCAGATCTTTTCGAGGCAGTAGAAGTGGTGCTGGTTGGAAAAGAAAAGAAAGACCGCATCATGAGTCAGGAAGAGAGAAGGATCGTGTCTTATCACGAAGTCGGACACGCGCTTGTCAGTGCGCTTCAGAAGGATTCAGAGCCAGTACAGAAGATTACGATTGTTCCCCGTACAATGGGAGCTCTGGGATATGTTATGCAGACACCAGAAGAAGAGAAGTTCCTGAATACAAAGAAAGAGCTGGAAGCGATGCTTGTCGGTATGCTCGCGGGACGTGCCGCAGAGGAGGTTGTATTTGATACCGTTACAACCGGAGCTTCCAATGATATTGAAAAAGCAACAAGTATTGCAAGGGCAATGATCACACAGTACGGTATGAGTGAGAAATTCGGTCTGATCGGACTGGAATCTGTTCAGCACCGTTATCTTGACGGAAGACCGGTCAGCAATTGCGGACAGGAGACAGCATCTGAAATTGACAAGGAAGTAATGAAGATGCTCAAAGAAGCATATGAAGAAGCAAAGAGACTTCTGACAGAACACAGAGCTTCCCTCGATAAGATCGCAGCATTCCTGATTGAAAAAGAGACCATAACCGGTAAAGAATTCATGGAGATATTCCACGAAGTAGAAGGAATAGACCCTGATGCAGAAAAGAAGCCAGAAGAAAGAATTGCGATGACGCCGGTTGCTGATACCGTGGAAATTTAGTGCAGTAAGGTTTGAGGTATAAAAAGGACGGTTGTAACAAGGTCAACCTGATGTTTTGTTTCCTGACCAGTTGTTTACAATCCATAACTTTAAAAGGACAAAATATGACAGACACCAGACAGATTCAGTGGGAACTCTTGATGAGTTCCCACTTCAACTGTCTTCTCGTCTTGTACCTGAAGTACAAGACTCGGCCTGTATATTTTGTCCTTTTTCAGTAACGGATTGTATTTCTCTTCTACGGAAACAAAGCACCAGGTTTCCCTTCTTACAGCCTGTTCTTTTAAACCCTCAAATCTTTGCACTACAATTTCTGGGTAGAAGGTGCAGGCGACAGACTTCAGTTTTAGAAACATTTCATTCAAATTGATGACTTTTTTGTCAGGGAATGACTTTTTGCAGGCTTATTTCATTCAAATCCTGAATTTCTCTATATATGAATGAGTTTTCCTCTTCAAAATTCATTCGAATTCCTCAATATCTTTCCTGGGAGATGATTTTAACAATAAAAAAGTCATTACAATTGTTTGCTTTTGCAAATATGTAATGAAAACCTACAAATCAGGTACTTATTTTGTCAACAAACTGTGGCATACACTCTTTACCCAGAAATTTACGGCGTAGTAAATGGCAGCATCTGTCCGGTGTCGTAATGGCTGATCGCGTCGAGAAATTACGACACCGGACAGTTGTTGTCCCTTACTACACTAAATTTCCATTTGATTTTGCCTTTCGGTATGTTTACAATGATATTATGTATGAATTGTAAAGAGGAGTTTTTATGTTTGATATTCAGGAAGAGTTAAAGAAGCTTCCGGGGAAACCTGGAGTTTATATTATGCATGATGAGACGGATGAGATTATTTATGTCGGAAAAGCAATCAGCCTGAAGAATCGTGTACGGCAATATTTCCAGAGCAGCCGTAATAAGGGAATCAAGATTGAGCAGATGGTAACGCATATATCTAGATTTGAGTATATAGTGACAGATTCTGAGCTGGAAGCACTTGTGCTGGAGTGCAATCTGATCAAAGAGCACAGACCGAAATATAATACAATGCTTATGGATGACAAGGCTTATCCATTTATCAAAGTGACGGTAAATGAACCATTTCCGAGAATTATGCTGGCGAGGCGGATGGACAAGGATAAAGCAAAGTATTTTGGCCCATATACAAGTGCGGGAGCAGTGAAAGATACGATTGAGCTGATTCGCAAACTCTATCACATTCGTAGCTGCAATCGCAAGCTTCCGAAAGATATCGGGAAGGAAAGACCATGCCTGAATTACCATATTCATCAGTGCAATGCACCGTGTCAGGGTTATATCTCACAGGAGGAATACAGAAAGTCTATTCACGAAGTACTGCGTTTTTTGAATGGGGATTATGATCTGATCCTAAAGGAGCTTAAGGAGAAGATGGAGCAGGCTTCGGAGGATTTGGAATTTGAGAAGGCAATTGAATACAGGGAGCTTATATCCAGTGTGCAGAAAATTGCGCAGAAGCAGAAGATTACGGATACAGTCGGAGAAGACCGGGATATTCTGGCCGTTGCAATGGAAAATGAAGATGCAGTTGTACAGGTGTTCTTCATACGTGGAGGCAGACTGATCGGCAGAGATCACTTTTACCTGAGAATCTCGGGCGGCGAGTCTTGTGGCGAGATTCTGTCCAGTTTTGTCAAGCAGTTTTATGCAGGAACACCGTATATTCCTTCGGTTCTTATGCTTCAGGAAGAAATTGAGGATGCGGAAGTGATTGAAGAATGGCTGACCCGTAAGCGAGGGCATAAGGTATATCTGAAAGTGCCGAAAAAGGGGACGAAAGAAAAGCTGGTAGAACTTGCAGCGAAGAATGCCGCGCTTGTGTTAAGTACAGACAGAGAACGCCTGAAACGGGAAGAGGGGCGCACCATAGGAGCAGTGAAGGAACTGGAAAAGATCCTTGGTATTGCAGGTATTGTGCGCATGGAAGCGTACGATATATCAAATACGAACGGCTTTGCGTCGGTAGGATCTATGGTTGTATATGAAAAGGGAAGACCAAAACGTAATGACTATCGCAAATTTAAGATTAAAGGTGTAAAAGGCGCTGATGATTATGCGAGTATGGAAGAAGTGCTGACCAGACGCTTTCAGCATGGGCTCAGGGAACAAGATGAGGGAAAGGAGCTTGGTGGATTTACTGCATTTCCGGATCTGATTCTTATGGATGGTGGAAAGGGACAGGTAAACATTGCCTTAGAAGTGCTTGATAAACTGAATCTTCATATACCAGTGTGTGGTATGGTAAAGGACGATCATCATCGGACACGAGGCTTATATTATAACAACGAAGAGCTCCCAATTGACAGAAATTCAGAGTGCTTTCGTCTGATTACAAGGATTCAGGATGAAGCTCATCGATTTGCAATTACATTTCATCGTAAATTAAGAAGTCAGGAACAGGTACATTCGATTCTGGATGATATTCCGGGAGTAGGACCAGCCAGACGAAAAGACCTTATGCGTCATTTTGAAAATCTGGATGCAATCCGTAATGCGTCGGTAGAAGATCTGAAAAAACTACCGTCCATGAATGAAAAAACAGCGCAGGAAATATATAATTTTTTCCATGAGTATGATATACTGAAAAATATGGAAGAGAAAGAAAAATAACAGAAAAGGAGAAGGCATAACATGGTATCATCTAAAGTTTCAATGAAAAAGGTCGTTGAAAAAATGAATCTTAAAAATCTCACACCGGATGTAGATTTGGCGGACAAGGATGTTGAGGTTCCGGATATTAACCGACCGGCGCTGCAGCTGACGGGGTTTTTTGAACGGTTTGACTCTGAGAGAGTGCAGATCATAGGTTATGTGGAATATGCATATTTGCAGACGCTTGATGAGGAAAAGAAAGAAGAGATATATAATACTCTTTTGTCTTATAAAATACCGTGTATTATCTTCTGCCGTGCACTGGAGCCGGAAAAAATGTTGATCGAAAAGGCAATAAAGGCAAATGTTCCGGTGTTTTCCACAGAGATTCATACATCAGAATTTACGGCAGAGCTTATTCGATGGTTAAATGTCGAACTGGCACCATGTATTTCTATTCATGGAGTATTGGTAGATGTATATGGTGTTGGCGTTCTGATCATGGGCGAAAGTGGTATTGGTAAGAGCGAAGCCGCACTGGAGCTTATTAAGAGAGGACATAGACTTGTAAGTGATGATGTGGTAGAGATTCGGAAAGTGAGTGACGAGACACTGGTAGGGACGGCACCAGATATTACACGTCATTTTATTGAGCTTAGAGGCATCGGAATCGTGGATGTCAAGACATTGTTTGGTGTACAGAGCGTAAGAGAGACGCAGAATATAGACCTTGTTATTACGCTGGAAGACTGGAATCGCGAAAGAGAATATGATCGTCTTGGATTGGAGGAACAATATACAGAGTTCCTCGGAAATAAAGTCGTATGCCATCAGCTTCCGATTCGTCCGGGACGTAATCTTGCGATCATTGTTGAAACTGCAGCGATTAACCACAGACAGAAAAAGATGGGTTATAATGCAGCTCAGGAATTATACAAACGTGTACAGAGAAATCTGACAAAAAAATAGGAGGATATGCGATGAAGTACTGTTTTGGAGTAGACGTGGGAGGAACGACGATAAAGTTGGGACTTTTTACAGAAAAAGGAGAGATTCTTGATAAATGGGAGATTAAGACTCGTAAAGAGAATCATGCGGAGGCAGTGCTCCCGGATATCGCAGAAGCACTGGAACAGAAATTACAGGAAAAAGCGATTGACAAAAAAGACGTCTGCGGAATCGGGATTGGTCTCCCGGCACCGGTAACGAAAGAAGGTGTTGTCATGCAGACAGCAAATCTTGGCTGGGGATACAAGGAAGTAAGACGTGAACTGGAAGAATTAAGTGGCATGAAGGTCGCAGCCGGAAATGATGCCAATATGGCAGCACTTGGAGAAATGTGGCTTGGTGCTGGTGGAGGAGCAGATAATATGCTTCTGGTGACACTGGGAACCGGTGTTGGAGGCGGCGCGATCGTTGATGGAAGACCGCTTGTTGGTGCGAATGGTGCCAGTACAGAGATTGGGCATATCTGTGTAAATTATAAAGATTTAAAACGATGTGGCTGTGGAAAGACAGGATGCCTGGAACAATATGCATCAGCAACCGGAATTGTCAGGCTGGCAAAAGAAAGACTTGCTGAAGACGATAAGCCGACAGTGCTTCGAGACGAGGAGGTCAGTGCAAAGACAGTGTTTGATGCTTTGAAAGCTGGCGATGAGGTAGCAGAAGAGATTGTAGAGAAATTCGGTTATTATCTTGGACACGGACTCGCAGATGCGGCAACGATTCTGGATCCGAAGATTATAGTTATCGGTGGTGGAGTTTCCAAAGCAGGAGAAATCATGATACCGTATATCCGGAAATATTTCCTTGAGAAAGCCTTCTTTGCAAATCTGGGAACAGAATTTCAGATGGCTGAACTTGGAAATGATGCAGGAATCTGCGGTGCAGCAAAATTGATACTGGATAGTGTGAAATAATAAATTACACCCCGGGGTATTTTGAAAAATACCCCGGGGTGTTTCTTTCTTATGGTGCAGCTACATCGCCGCCGCCACCGGCATCACCGCCGCCACCGGCATCACCGCCGCCACCGGCATCACCGCCGCCACCGGCATCGCCACCGGCACCGCCGCCGCCACCGGCACCACCGCCGCCACCGGCACCACCGGTATCACCGCCACCGGTGGTGCCACCAGTGTTGGTGTTGTTATTGCCTGTATTTCCATCTGGATTCTCTGTCTCTTCGCCTTCTTCTCCCTCTGTTTCGCTTGCATGTCCAGGACAGCTGGTAGTAGGAACGGTGCCTTTTGCGAAGTATTCGGTAATACTTGGGCAACTTCCGGCTACAGCAAGCTGACCACTAATTGTGCATATTGTCTTTCTTTCAATAGAATCTGGCATTTCAAATTCTTTGTATTCCAATCCATCATGGATACGGCTCATAATACCCTTCCATATACGGAAACGGAAACGGGTATCAGAGTTACACTGTTTATTGTCATCATAGCCGCCCCATACAGCACATGTATAGTATGGAGTAAATCCGCAGAACCAAAGGTCTTTGTTGGATGTTGTTGTACCAGTCTTTCCGGCTACAGGCATGTTACTTAATTGGCATGCCGTTCCGGTACCGCCCTGAACAACAGTTTCCATTGCGCTCGTCAGAAGCGCAGCTGTGGTTTCCTGCAATGCCTGATAGCTTTCCGGTGTTCCGTCAAGGAGCAGGTTGCCGTCATGGTCAAGAACCTTTGTATAAAGTGTAGGACGGTTGTAAGTTCCGCCATTTGCGATTGCTGCATAAGCACCGCACATTTCATAGTTAAATACACCATCGGTCAGACCACCGAGTGCAAGTGTCTGATTAATATCAGAATAGATTTCTCCGTTAACATCCTTTTCTTTTACAAGGGTTGTAATACCAAGCTTTTCGCAGTATTCAAATCCCAGTTCCTGTGTTACCTGATCACTGACCTGTACAGCACAGGAGTTCAGAGAACCGGCGATAGCGGTACGAATCGTAACAGGCCCTTTACTTCCTTTGATTGTCTTGCCGCCTTTTAACTGGTAAGGCTCATCATTGATGACCGTGGCAAGTGACATTCCGCAGGAATCTAATGCAGGCGCATAAGCAGCCAGAATCTTGAATGTAGAACCAGGCTGTCTCTTGGAACCTTTGTATGCACGGTTCAGACCAAGACTTGTAGTCTTCTGACCACGTCCGCCCACCATTGCCTTAACCTGTCCGGTATACTGATCCATGATTGTGACAGAAGCCTGTGGCTGCGGAGTGATATTGATGACTTCATCATAAGTATCTCCCTCCTGCGCAATCGTTGATTTCCATTCTTCTACCATTGCTCTTGCTGCGTCTTCACTGGAATATAGAAGTCCCTGTTCTTTACCATGTACTTCCTTTGCATACTTTTTAACATGTCCGGAAGAATAATTCTCGACAGAACCATCTGCGCGGGTTACAGTCAGCGCATAATCAAGACCATATTCCTTGAGACCAGGATAGTTTGAGTCATTATTCATTTCTTCTTCACATATCTGCTGCATATTCATGTTTTGTGTAGAATAGATACTCAGTCCGCCGCTGTATACAGCATTAAAGGCCTGTGTCTCTGTAAATCCACACTGTTCCTGCAGATCTGTCATAACCTGATCAGAAAGTGCGTCAACAAAGTAGCTGTATGGATTGGCTGTGTCAGAGCCGGTGCTGACACTCTGTACTCTTGCATACACATCATCAGCCATAGCCTCGTCATAAGCAGCCTGATCAATATAACCTTGTTCGAGCATGTTTTTTAAAACTTTGTCATGACGTTTTTTATTTGCTTCCGGGTCAGTTACCGGGTTCAGAGCTCCCGGTCTCTGGGTGATTGCGGCAATAACCGCACACTCTGACAGATTGAGTTCCGACACATCTTTGTTAAAATACCGCTTTGCTGCAGATTGTACACCAAGACAATTCTGTCCAAGGTTAATGGTGTTCAGGTAACTTTCCAGAATCTCATCTTTGCTCATCTGTTTTTCAATCTCGACAGCAAGGAACTGTTCCTGAAGCTTTCGTTCAACTTTGTCATAGAAAGTCTGTTCATTTACAAAGTTTGGAAAGACGTTATTTTTAATTAACTGCTGTGTAAGGGTACTGGCACCCTGCTGGTTTCCGGAAAGAGTGGAAACGGCTGCACGGGCGATACCCTGAAGGTCGATACCGTTGTGTTCATAGAAACGTTCATCTTCAATGGCTACAAAGGCATGCTGCAAATCTACCGGAATCTCCTCCAGAGACTTGTACACACGGTTAGAACCTTCCGCAACAAAACGTTCGATTTCCGTTGTACCATCGTCGGCATATACAAATGTGGTAAAACCTTGTGGCTTTACATCAGATGGGGATATTTCAGGAGAATTGTCAATGATCTTCTTTACAAAGATACCTCCTCCGATGATCCCTGCCACTCCAACAACGACCAGACAGAGAAGAAAAGCTTTAAAAAGTCTTACACTGACACGCTTTCCCTGCATGGTAGATTTGGAAGTGATTCTTTTCTGCTTCTGGGCAGCTTTTTTCTTACCATAATTCATGAGTGCTTGCCTCCTTTATACCACGTCATTATAGCAAATTTACTAATTGAAATAAAGAAAAAAATGAAAACTTCATATTTTGGTATGAAAATCTTAAGAAATTCGTTATAGTAGTAATATAAATGTATAGTACGACAGCAGAGTATATGCTGACAGGCAGAAAGGAACAAAAAATGTTAACACAATATCGAGTTGTATATAAAGGCGGAGAGAATGAAATCGTAGAAAAAAAGTCCCGGTTTATCGCGACAGTCCATCCGGTTCAGACAGAGGAAGAGGCGCTGGAATTTATTGAATCCATGCGCAAAAAATACTGGAATGCCACACACAATTGTTTTGCATATGTGATAGGAGAGAGAGGTCAGGTACAACGCTGCAGTGATGATGGAGAGCCAGGCGGCACAGCAGGAAAACCAATGCTGGATGTATTGCTTGGCGAAGAAATACGTAACATTGCAGTAGTGGTCACCCGTTATTTCGGAGGAACACTGCTTGGAACCGGAGGGCTTGTGCGGGCATATTCTTCGGCAACACAGGCAGGGCTTGCTGCATCTGTAATTATAACCAAAATGCAGGGACTTAAACTACATATCGGCACAGATTACAATGGGCTCGGGAAAATACAGTATATTCTCGGACAAAGAGGAATTCAGATACTGGATTCCGTGTATACAGAAAATGTTGAGCTGGAAGTGCTGATACCGGTGGAAGAAGTTGAATTTGTAAAAGCAGAAATCATTGAAGGAACCAATGGAAGAGCAAAGATCACCGAAGGAGAAGAATGCTGGTTTGCACAGATAGAAGGAAAGCCGACATTAGTATAGTAAGTGGTATACAGTATCGGCAGAAGTAAGTGCCTCGATGCATCTGACTCCTCCGACTAAGCCACGAATCTATAAGAGGTCGAAAAACAGACGATAAGCGAAGCCTGTTTTTCGACCTCTAACAGCTTCGGGCTGGATTCTGCGAAGTCTTCTGCTTACCTCGTCGCTTACTTCTGCCGATAACTGTTACCACTACTGTACTGGCAATTCCAGATAGATATGCATGCCATACTTTATTGGCTGATGTAACAACACTAACGCAAAAGAACATATTTCTTACCTGCAAAATATATATTTTCATTCCCTGTGAGTCAAAAAGAAAATATGTACTGACTTTTTTTAGAACCAAATCATTTTCTCAGAGACAAAACTCTAAAATGGAATGAGTTTTCAGCTAATCATTTCATTCAAATATAGATTTTTGCTCTTGGGAGCTGACTTCGACTTCTCAAAATTCATTATAATTCTTCATTTCTACCTACAGGAGCTGAAAAAGATCAGATACATAACATATTTTACCAACAAACTGAGGCGTTCATTTTACCCGGAATTGCCAGTACAGTAAATGGTAGCAGTTGATATATTTCTATATGGTGACGGTAAGCAGAAGTCCTGGAAAATCCAGCCCGAAGCTGTTAGAGCCAGAACAACAGACAATTCGTTCACTGTCTGTTGTTCTGGCTCTTATAGATTCGTGGCTTAGTTGTAAGGACGGACGCATCGGAGACATATAGAAATATATCAACTGCGTACCACTTACTATACTAAATTCCCATTTAAATCGCTCTTGTATACTCTTTCAGCCATTCTCTTTCTTCTTCTGTCAGACGTGGGCCGATCTTCTCGTATACGTTTTTGTGGTAGTTGTTCAGCCACTCGCGTTCATCACGGCTCATTTCCTCAGGATCGATTCCGTCAAGGTCGATTGGAGCGAATGTGATTGTCTCGAAGTGCATGAACTGTCCGTATTTATTCTGAACGCCTTTTCTTACGATGAATTCGTTTTCGATACGGATACCGAACTGTCCGTCTTCGTAGATACCAGGTTCGTCAGTGATAACCATACCTTCTTCTAACTGATGATGCTCGTTTTTGCTTGGAACTACATACCAGCGGAAGCCTGTAGGTGCTTCGTGGATATTTCCGAGGTAGCCGACACCGTGTCCGGTACCGCACTGGAAGTCAAGGTCGAGATCCCAGATAGGGCCTCTTGCGAGAACGTCAAGATTGTATCCGTAGCATCCGTAGAGGAATTTTGCACGGGACAGACGCATCATGGCACGTACAACAGCTGTGAAGTATTTCTTCATCTGATCGTCAACGGAGCCAAGTACGAATGTTCTTGTGATGTCTGTAGAACCTTCAAAGTATCCGCCGCCTGTATCATTTAAGAAAAATGCGCCGGATTTGAGCTCAACATCTGTTTCCTCGGAAGGAGAGTAGTGCATCATAGCTGCATGGTCTGCGAATGCACACAGAGGCTCGAAACTGTCACGGATATAACCTTCCTGCTCAGCACGGAGCTCTGTTAATTTTGCTGCAGAGCTTAACTCTGTGATTGGCTCTTTGTCATAGCGTGTTTTGATCCAGTACATGAATTTTGTAATAGCAACACCATCTTTGATATGAGCTTCTTTGATATTTTCAAGCTCTACCTCATTCTTCATAGCTTTCATGAGGATGGTCGGGTTTGCGGCTTCAACGATCTTACAAGGGATATTCTTGTAGAGAGCGTAGTTCATCTTCATCGGATCGATCATAGCAACGCTGTCAGCGCTTAATTTCTTGATATCTTCGTAAATATCGTTGTAAGGATGGATATTTATGTTGTTTTTCTTTAATTCCTCGTGAATCTGGTCATTCAGCTTGGAATCGTCTACATACAGTTCAACTGCATCCATTGTAACGATTGCATAGGAGAGAAGTAATGGGAAGAAATCAATATCGTCTCCACGTACATTGAGAAGCCAGCATACATCATCCAGAGATGCGATAATGTGTGTATCAGCTCCATTTTCTTCCATAGCTTTTCTTACACGTGCAAGTTTGGAAGCAGTGCTTTCACCGGAATATTTTTCTTCGAGGAAGAATGCCGGTTTTTTGGAAAGTGACGGACGGTCTTCCCAGATCTCGTCAATCAGATCCTCGGAATAGTCGATACGGATATTCTTTGCGGATAATGCCTCTTCGTATTCCTGTCCTTCACCCATAGAAAGAACACGACCGTCGAATCCGACAGTGCCGCCTTCCGGAATCGTGTCACAAAGATATTCTGTGACAGAAGGTGTATCGCCTACGAACATTTTCATAAGGCGGATACCGCTTCCTTTCAGTTCGTTTTCAGCCTGGAAGAAGTATCTTCCGTCTGTCCACAGGCCTCCGTCATCCTTTGTGATGACAGCAGTGCCGTAGGAGCCGCTGAAACCTGTGATGAATTTTCTTGCCTTGAAATGTTCCCCAACATATTCACTCTGATGGAAATCAGCAGTAGGAACAACATAGGCATCAATCCCTTTTTCTGCCATAAGGGAACGGAGTTTTGCAACTCTTTCTGCTACAACAGTCATAATAACACCTCCTAATATTATTGCTTTTGGGCAGTATGATTTATCGTTCCGCCCTGTAAAAAAGGCCCCCGGGGATAACCGGGAGCCCTTTCCTTCATAAGAAATAACCCTTATTTGGTCAAACTTATTTATCGCCAACCATTTCGTCAAATTTCTTAGTGAATGCTAACATGATAACACCACAGGCGATGATAACGATTGTAACGACACCGTAAGCTTTAACGAATGAGAACTGTCCAAGGAAGTTGTAAAGCGGTCCATATCCTTTTCCTGAGAAGAAGATGATGAGCGGCCATACACCAAGGAGTGTTCCAAGGAGTTTCTTTGGAGCATATTTGTTGATGAAGGAGTTACCAAGTGGTGAGAATACAACTTCACCAACTGACATACATACAGCTGTTAAGATGATGATCCAGATACCAGCCGGATCTTTTGTTCCTTCGCCACTGATGATAGCAGCAATAACCATACATGCTGTACAAAGACCAAGGATAATAATACCTACAGCAGTCTTTGTAAACATACCCCAGTCACCCTGTGGTCTCTGTTTCATCTTAGCCCAGATTCCAGCGAATACAGGACAAAGAATGATACAAAGAAGAGCGTTCATTGAGTCGAACCATGCAGTAGGCATCTGGAAGGAACCGATGTTCCAGTTAGCCCATCCCATACCACCTTGCTCTACAGGACCGAACTCGTAGTAGACTGGCATGTAAACCATGTACCAGATCAACCAGAAAATACCGGAGAACAGTGTTACGATCAGGATAGCGATAACACGGTTTTTCTCAAGCTTTGTGAGAGGAGCGTTATCTTTTTCTTTGTCAGCATTGTCAACATCTTCTACACGGTTATCAACGAGGAAAGGTTTCTTTCCAGCGTCTCCGAAGAATCTCATACCGAAGATCCACCATGCACAGTCAATAAATAAGAAGATACCGCAGATAAGGAATAAGAAACGATATCCATATGACAGAGCAAGAAGACTCAGGAATGATGTTCCACAGAAAGAACCAATGTTAACGAAGGAGTACTGGATGTTAAATACAGAGTCCAGTGTGTCCTGATCTGCTAATGGGAAGAGACGTCCGTTAATACCAGATACGTTTCCTTTGAAGAAACCAGTACCTACTGCTAACAGGATGATCATTGCCCAAAGCATTCCGATACCATTTGCTTTCCAAGCGATTAAATAACTCAGACCCATGAGAATCTCTCCAATCGGAACGAGAAGTCTCGGGCTTACCCAACGGTCAGCGATATATCCACCGATAACAGGTGTGATATATGTAAATGCTACCAGGTTGGAGCTCATTGCTGCACCTACAGATTTGTCGAGGCCAAGACCGCCGTTAGCAGCTTCAGCAACGATGAAAATTGCAAGTGCCCACTTAGCTGCGTAGTACGCAAATCTTTCAAATGAGAATGAGAGACAGCATACATAGAAACCAAATGGCCATTTCTTTTTTGTTGTTTCCATAGTTTCACCCTCCAAATATAGAATAAATTTGTTTGCGGTTCTAAATGCGAAAAAGGGGTTTCTCTGTCGACATTTAGAACTTCCATAACAGAATATAGCACAAATTAGACCAAAGTACAACAAATAATTTAAGAAAAAGTTAATAAATTGAACAAAAAATAAATCGCTTTTTATAATTATCACAGCATTTTGCTAAAGGGATAAAATAGAATGACAATAAATTAACAAAATGGCAAATAAAAGTGTTGCGCGAGGAGAGGAAAACAGATATAATTATAATCGGCAGAAAATTTGGTTTTACTTTACTAATATGTAGAAAAATGGAGGGCTAGATTATGGGCAACTTGGCAACTGAAAATGCAGCCGGCACCCGTATTACGGAATTGCTGGACGCAGGTAGCTTTGTTGAAATCGGTGGGGCAGTCACAGCAAGAACTACTGATTTTAACATGAAGGAAAAAGAGACTCCGGCAGATGGTGTAATAACCGGATATGGAGTAATCGACGGCAATCTGGTGTATGTGTACAGCCAGGACGCTTCTGTATTAAAAGGAGCGATTGGTGAGATGCATGCGAAAAAGATTGCGAACATCTATGATATGGCAATGAAGATGGGAGCACCGGTGATCGGTCTGGTTGACTGTGTAGGATTAAGACTGCAGGAAGCAACAGATGCGCTGAATGCTTTTGGACAGCTTTATATGAAGCAGACACTTGCTTCTGGTGTGATTCCGCAGATCACTGCAATCTTTGGCGCATGTGGCGGCGGACTGGCTGTGATACCGGCGCTTACAGATTTTACTTTTATGGAAGAGACGAAAGCAAAGCTGTTCGTAAATTCTCCAAATGCGATTCCTGGAAATGAGATTTCCAGATGTGATACTTCTTCGGCAGCTTTCCAGAGCGAAAATACCGGACTGGTGGATGATATCGGAACAGAAGAGGATATTTTGGCAGATATTCGTACATTAATCACAATGCTGCCATGTAATAATGAAGAGAATGCATCCTATGATGAATGTACAGATGATCTGAACCGCATCTGCGCAGACATTGAGAATGCAGTAGAAGATACAGCAATTGCGCTGTCAGAGATTTCTGATGACCATGTTTTCTTTGAAACAAAGAAGCATTTTGCAAAAGATATGGTAACAGGATTTATTCGTTTGAATGGCATGACAGTTGGTGCAGTTGCAAATCGTTCCAAAGTATATAATGAAGAAGCTGAAGTTGTAGCAGAATTTGACGGCTCCTTATCTGCAGACGGTGCAGCAAAAGCAGCAGAGTTTGTAGATTTCTGTGATGCTTTCAATATTCCGGTACTGACACTTACCAATGTATCTGGATTTGCAGCAAGCATGTGTGCAGAGAAACGTCTGGCAAAGGCAGCGGCAAAACTGACATACGCATTTGCAAATGCAACCGTTCCGAAAGTAAATGTTGTGATCGGAAAGGCATTCGGAAGCGCTTATGTGACAATGAACAGCAAGGCTATTGGAGCAGACATGGTATATGCATGGCCGACAGCGGAGATCGGAATGATGGATGCCGGACTTGCAGCTAAAATCATGTATGCTGACGCTGATGTAGAGACATTAAAGGAAAAGGCAGCAGAATATAAAGAACTGCAGGGAAGTCCGTTATCTGCGGCAAGAAGAGGATATGTGGATACCATTATCCAGCCGGGTGACACAAGAAAATATGTGATCGGGGCATTTGAAATGCTGTTTACAAAGAGAGAAGAACGCCCGATGAAGAAGCATGGAACAGTTTAGTGAGGTGAGGACATAGTGAAGAAAAAGATTAGCTTACTGCTCTGTCTGCTTATGACTGTTTTGTGTTTCACAGGATGTGCCAGCAAGGATGATACGGTGGAGTATGACGAAGCAAGTATCGAGCAGGTGACAGAGTTCCTGATTGAATATTGCGCAAGTGCAGATGAGGCAACGATCGAGCAGTGGAAAGATATGACGGAATTTGAGATGGAATATCAGCTGACACAGGCAGGACTTCCACTCACTCCGGAGAGCTTTATCGGTGCAATGGAGAGCTGGCAGGCAGGTATTGATGAGTGTGGAGAGTATATCAGTCATGGCGATTATACTTATGAGGCAGACAAAGATGGACTGACCGTCAGCACTCCGGTAGAATATGCTGAGCGAGAGGCGACCATTGCTTTTGAGTTTGATAACAAATTATATCTGGAAAGCATGACTGTAAATGCGAAGTTCAGCACTGCTGAGATTTTAAAGAAAGCAGGACTTAATACAGTACTTGGAATGGGAACAGTATTTGCTGTATTGATTTTCATATCGCTTATTATTTCCTTATTCAAATACATTCCTGCAATTGAAGCAGCATTTTCCGGAAAGAAGAAAAAGAATGTGGAAAATGCGCCTGTAAATGCAACACCGGCTCCAGAAGAGTCTGTACAGTCACAGGATGTGACAGATGATCTGGAACTTGTCGCAGTAATCGCAGCGGCAATTGCAGCAATGGAAGGTACTGATACAGACGGATTTGTTGTGCGAAGCATCAGACGCCGTCCGTCAAATAAATGGAATTAATCGTTAAATAAGGAGGATAAAGAACATGAAAAACTATACCATTACAGTAAATGGAAATGTATATGATGTAACTGTAGAAGAGACAGGTGCAGGAGCAGCTCCTGCAGCACCGGCACCAAGAGCAGCAGCACCGAAGGCAGCACCAAAAGCAGCACCGGCACCAAAGGCAGCAGCTGGCGCAGGTTCTATTGAAGTAAAAGCCGGAGCAGCCGGAAAAGTATTTAAGATTGAAGCAAGTGTTGGTCAGAGCGTAAAAGCAGGCGATGCAGTTATCATCATCGAAGCAATGAAGATGGAAATTCCAGTTGTAGCACCGGAAGACGGAACAGTAGCAAGCATTAATGTGGCTGTTGGCGACGCAATCGAATCTGGTGCAGTATTAGCTACATTAAACTAATACTGTTTGCATACAAATACGACTGGAGGTTAAGAAATGGAATATATAACAACAACATTAGGAAACCTCGTGCATCAGACAGCATTTTTCAGTCTTACATGGGGCAATGTGATCATGATTGCTGTAGCATGCTTTTTCCTGTATCTGGCAATCAGACATGAATTTGAACCATTGCTGCTTGTACCGATTGCATTTGGTATGCTGCTTGTAAATATCTATCCGGATATCATGCTGCATATCGATAAGTCAAGCAATGGAGTGGGAGGACTTCTGTACTATTTCTATCTGTTAGATGAGTGGGCGATCCTTCCGTCTCTGATTTTCCTTGGAGTAGGTGCAATGACAGACTTTGGACCACTGATCGCGAATCCGAAGAGCTTCCTTCTTGGTGCTGCGGCACAGTTTGGTATCTTTGCCGCTTACCTTGGAGCTATGGCAATGGGATTCTCTGACAAGGCAGCAGCAGCAATTTCTATTATCGGTGGAGCAGATGGGCCGACTTCCATCTTCCTTGCCGGAAAGTTACAGCAGACGGCGATCATGGGACCGATCGCGGTAGCGGCATATTCATATATGTCTCTCGTTCCGATCATTCAGCCGCCGATCATGAAGCTTCTTACAACAGAAAAAGAACGTAAGATTAAGATGGAACAGTTAAGACCGGTTTCCAAGCTGGAGAGAATCCTGTTCCCGATCATCGTTACGATTGTAGTATGTGTCATTCTTCCTACAACAGCACCGCTTGTTGGTATGCTGATGCTTGGAAACCTGTTCCGTGAGTCCGGTGTCGTAAGACAGCTGACAGAAACAGCTTCCAATGCTCTTATGTATATCGTAGTTATCCTGCTTGGTACATCTGTAGGTGCGACGACAAGTGCAGAGGCATTCCTGAACTGGGATACGATCAAGATCGTAGTTCTTGGCCTTGTTGCATTTATGTTTGGTACAGCAGCCGGAGTTATCTTTGGTAAGCTGATGTGTAAAGCAACCGGCGGTAAAGTTAACCCACTTATCGGTTCAGCAGGTGTATCTGCGGTTCCGATGGCAGCCAGAGTATCACAGAAGGTTGGAGCTGAGGCGGATCCGACGAACTTCCTTCTGATGCACGCAATGGGACCAAACGTAGCAGGTGTTATCGGTACAGCTGTTGCAGCCGGAACATTTATGGCAATCTTTGGAGTGAACTAACAACAGTATTTTTTGGAGGAAGAAATAATGGCAGAAATTGAGAAAAAACCAATTAAAATAACAGAAACTATTCTGCGTGATGCACATCAGTCTCTGATTGCCACACGTATGACAACCGAGCAGATGCTTCCGATCATCGAGAAGATGGACAAGGTAGGATATCACTCTGTAGAGTGCTGGGGTGGTGCAACATTTGATGCTTCCCTTCGTTTCCTGAAGGAAGATCCGTGGGAGAGACTTCGTAAGTTCCGTGACGGCTTCAAGAATACAAAGCTTCAGATGCTGTTCCGTGGACAGAATATCCTTGGATATCGTCCATATGCAGATGATGTCGTAGAGTACTTCGTACAGAAGTCTGTTGCAAATGGTATTGATATCATTCGTATCTTTGACTGTCTGAACGACCTGCGTAATCTGCAGACTGCAGTTACCGCAGCAAACAAAGAGAAAGCAGAAGCACAGGTAGCACTTTCCTATACACTGGGAGATGCATATACTTTAGACTACTGGGTAGATGTTGCCAAGAAGATCGAGGATATGGGTGCAAGCTCTATCTGTATCAAGGATATGGCAGGACTTCTTGTTCCTTATAAGGCAACGGAGCTTGTAACAGCACTGAAAGAAGCAGTAGACCTTCCGATTCAGCTGCATACACATTACACATCCGGTGTTGCTTCTATGACATACTTAAAGGCAGTAGAGGCAGGTGTGGATGTCATTGATACAGCAATGTCACCATTCGCACTTGGTACATCTCAGCCGGCAACAGAAGTTATGGTTGAGACATTCAAGGGTACACCATACGATACAGGATTTGACCAGAATCTGCTGGCAGAGATCGCAGATTACTTCCGTCCGATCCGTGACGAGGCACTGGAAAGCGGTCTGTTAAATCCGAAGAACATGGGCGTAAATATCAAGACATTACTCTATCAGGTACCAGGCGGTATGCTTTCCAACCTGACTTCACAGCTGAAAGAGCAGGGAGCAGAGGACAAGTTCTACGATGTACTCGAGGAAGTGCCAAGAGTAAGAAAAGACCTTGGAGAACCACCACTTGTTACACCTTCTTCCCAGATCGTAGGTACACAGGCTGTATTTAACGTACTGATGGGCGAGCGTTATAAGATGGCAACAAAAGAGACAAAAGACATCTTAAGCGGAAAATACGGTGCAACAGTTAAGCCGTTTGATGAGGAGGTTAAGAAGAAAGTTCTCGGTGAGAATCCGGAAGTTATCACATGCCGTCCGGCAGATCTGATTCCGGATGAGCTGGATACACTTCGTAAAGAATGTGGACAGTGGATACAGCAGGACGAGGATGTATTATCCTACGCGTTGTTCCCACAGGTAGCAACAGACTTCTTTAAATACCGCGAAGCACAGCAGACAAAGATAGATCAGACTGTTGCGGATACAGAGAACGGAAGTTATCCGGTGTAATTTAATAGAATGATGGAAATGTAATAGAGCGGGGGAAATAGATTTCTTTGTGAGATTTATTTCCCTCGCTTTTTGCATAGTAAGGGAAAATGGTCTATGCTATAATGTACATATAAATGAATCGTAAAGGAGAGATAGTGATGTTAGTACTTGTGTATAGAAAATGTAGTACATGCCTGAAGGCACTGAAATGGTTAGAGGAGAATCAGGTAGAATTCGAAGAGCGCCCGATCGTAGAAGAAAACCCGACATATGAAGAATTAAAAGAGTGGTACCAGAAGAGTAGCCTGCCACTTAAGAAGTTCTTTAACACAAGCGGAATGCTCTATAAGGAAATGAAGTTAAAAGATAAACTTCCGGAGATGTCAGAAGAAGAACAGCTTAAGCTACTGGCAACGAACGGAATGCTGGTGAAGAGACCGCTGGTGGTCGGGGAAGACTTCGTACTGACGGGATTCCGGGAGAAAGAATGGGGAGAGAAGATGTTGTAGATGTATAAAATCAAGAATTATCGATGCTGCAATGACACTTATTGTTGATAAGGGATATTCCGGTGCCACTACCAAGAATATAGCGAAGATCTGTCAAGGGCATCTGTTTATGATGAAAGAGGTGTTCTATTCATTTAAGTGAGAATGTTAAAATGTAAAAAAATATTTTACAACCAGATTGATAAATCCTTCGTTCTGGCATATAATAATGGTGAGAAAATAGAAGGAGGTCATCACAATGAGGTTTGATGAATTATTTGAACAAAGAAGTCTGGTGGCTTCAAAGTTAAAGGAATGTATCAGAGATAAAGGTTACACGAAAGTTTCCTTTGCCAGTAAGGCAGGTATATCCCGTCCGACATTAGATAAGTTGTTAAGCGGTGCTGTTGATAGCAAAAGTACATTTGATCGTCATCTTCAGAAGATCTTGAAAGTTTTGAATATGTCAGTAGATGAGTTGATGTTTTACCATTCTGCATCTGCTAAGTCGGTTACAGCAACAGTTTTTTCACAGAATGCTCCTTTGGAACATGAGATGAGTGAAACAGCGAAGAAACAGTATAACTTGCTTCTTGATGTTATTGATCTGTGTGAAATATATTATTAAGGATGTGCATGTATGAGTGAATTAATAACTGCTGCAAATATAGATTTAGTTATAAAAAAGAATAATGAAATTAGGGATGAAGTATTGGGACAGGTAATGAAATTGCAGATGAATCCTGCAATTATGAAGGTTGCATCAAGACCGCAGCTTGCTTTGCTGATTTTACAGGGATTTGGTTTGATTCAGATGCCTATTGATGACAAATTTTGGAGTGGAGCAATTTTTGTAAAAAACGGGAAAATAATACCCGTCCTTAATACAGCACTACCACGTGCAAATCAATATTTTGCAGCATGGCATGAAATCTATCATCTTATTTTTGATAACGTGTCATTTGATCATTTTATTGAAAGAGATAATACGATGGAGGAACGAAAGGCTGAATGCTTTGCAGCGAGTATGCTTTTGGCGGGCGTTGATAGATATTTTATAGAACTTCCTGAGATGGATTTTGTTTCAAAAATATTCCTTTGTATGTCAGCATTTCAGGCTCCGTATAAAGCAGTGTTGGTTTCTCTTTATGAATATGCGATTCAGAGCGAAAATGAAACACTGGTGAAAAGAATTAAGGAAGTTTTTGACTTGGAATTTGAGGATATGCCACAGAAATTTCAGAAACTTGGTCTGGATGATAGTCTGGTAAAACCATCCTATGTAATCAACGCCTCGTCCTTGCAGGAACGGATAAGAAGAAGTAAAGCTACAAATCCAGAACTTAATTACCACAAAGATAATGAAGAATTTCTGATAAATATTATGAAAGAAATCGCTATGATTACGAGAAAGGGCGAATGATGACAATAACGAGAATTACAAATATTGATAATAAAAAACATATTGCCCTTTTAGACACATCATCCATTTCATTTATGCAGGGCTTAGAGGCAAAAGGGATATCATCAGATGACATTTTAAAGGATTATGATTTGATTCTTATTCCAGAATGGGTACTGGTGGAAATCAATGATGCTGAAGGCAGAGCGAATTATTTGCAGAAACTGATTGCGCTTGGATATCCGGTACATAGTATTGCGGAAGAAGATTATTCGAATCTTACAAATAATGAGGAAGGTAATCTTTATCAGATTGTTCTTGCTTCAACATATCAGATTGGAAGAATAAAAAGCTATTTGCGTCAATTTGTGGAAAAGTCAGATGTGATTGACATGGATGCATATAAAGATTGGATTACTAAGCTTTATGACGAGTGGCCGATACCAGGTCAGATGTTATCTTCGGGCAGAATAAAAAAGAAGAATGCCGGAGAGGTTTCTATCACAATTTTGGCAGAAGTGGTTTCCTGGTATTATCCGGAAACAGAGGCGCTGACTATATATTCACAAGATAGTGATACTTATGAGTTCCAACGTAAAGCCGAGGCCAGTTTAAGAGAAATCTTTACTTCAAGGATGCCGGTACCGGTTTCGTATAAGAGCAATGATGCTATCCTTTGCCAGCTTTTTCGTGATGGGAAAATAAGCATTGAAAATCTGGGAGATTACAGGAAGGATATTCGTAAGATTACTTACAGTAAGGTACAGGATGACCATTCCGTGGTTTTAGTAACGGAAATGGTTGATAACGACCTGTTTTTAGATCTGGTTCAAGATACATCGGTTCATATTATTTTTTAGTGAATACGGAAACAGAAACAATAGTTCCACTTGGTTCTAATCGTCCAATGAAAACACTATTGACAAATGCTATCCTCTTAGCATTATCCATAACATTACGAAAAAAGAATGGGTTCTGAAAGGTGAAACGGTCATTTATGCATCATGGAATGGTATTAAAGATACGCTGGATTATGATTTCAGAACGGAAAAAGAGTTTTCCTATGAACGATTGTCTTTAAATGAGTCAATCAAACATCTGGTGATATTTGCTTCTGATATCTGGCAGATTCATCCATTTGCAGAAGGGAATACAAGAGCAACAGCAGTCTTTATTATTAAATACATGAAAACATTTGGATTGAAAGTAGATAATGATGCGTTTAAGAAGCATTCTTGGTATTTTAGAAATGCTTTGGTAAGAGCAAATTATAATGATTTGAAAAATGGAATCCATGCGACAACAAAGTATCTGGAAATGTTTTTCAGTAATCTGCTGATGGGAACGGATTATGAGTTGAAGAATCGATATATGCATGTGGATTACGTTGCGGAACAGAATTATACAGAATCCCAAAGTATCAATTCAAAAGTCCCAAAGGTTTAAAATGATACTTTGAAATGTACTTTAGAAGATATGGCAGTTATAAGATTAATTTCTGAAAATCCTGTGATTACACAGAAAGAATTGGTTAATGCAACTGGAAAATCCATAAGTACTGTGAAGAGAATAATGAGCTCTTTGCAGGAAAAAGGTTATATTCGCAGGGTGAATGGAAAACGATACGGTAAGTGGGAAGTGTTGTTTTCCCCGATTATAGAAAACAAACAAATGGATTGAGAAAGGGGAAAGCAGTTCTTATAGAAAAGAAAGCGATGTTATTCATTAGCATACCAAAGGGTTAATATTGTGGGAGTGATGAAAGTATGTATAAAATTGTAGAAGGCGACTTTGCCAATCAACAATTTCCGAATGAAGATTATTTAATAAATTGGCCTATGTTATATATTTTAGAAAATGGGAGACAAGCTTATATTGGTGAGTCAAATCATGCGAAGCAGAGAATGGCAGAGCACAAAAGAAAAAAAGAGAAAGAGATATTTGAAAAAGTTCATTTTATTTACTCTGCAAAATTTAATCAGTCTGTTACATTCGATTACGAAGCAAAATTAATACAGTATATTGCAGCAGATGATTTATTTGCTGTTACAAACGGAAATTCGGGACTGGCAGATAAGTCATACTATGATAAAGAGTACTACGATAAAGATTTTTATAAATTATGGCGAAAACTTCAAAGAGAGGGTATTGTTAAACACTCTTTGGAAGAAATTGAGCAATCAGATTTGTTTAAATATTCTCCGTTTAAAAAATTGAACGATGACCAAAGAAATGCTGTGGAGATAATACTTGAAGAATTGAAAGCAGGAACAAATAAAAAGATTATTGTAAATGGAATGCCGGGTAGTGGAAAGACAATAGTAGCAATTTTCTTGATGAAATATTTGAAAGACAGTGAGGAATTTAAAGATAAGAAAATAGGATTTGTTGTTCCGCAAACGTCATTACGTTCGACGCTTAAGAAAATATTTAAAAGTATATATGGACTACGGGCTGCCGATGTTATAAAACCTTCTGATGTTACTCGTTCATATTATGATATTTTGATTGTGGATGAAGCACATAGGCTTCATCAATATAAAAACATTTCATATCGGGGTCCGTTTAAGAAGTCATGTGAGAGAATTGGTTTAACAACTGAGTCTGATGAATTAGATTGGATAATGCATCAGTGTGATTGCCCAATACTATTTTATGATCGTATGCAGGTAGTGGGACCGTCGGGAATTAATATAGAACGTTTTTCGAGCAAAATGGAAAATGACAGAAAAAATCGTTTGACAAAATATTTTAAGTTGCTGACACAGATGAGGGTAAAGGGAGGAAATGATTACATTGGATATATAGAAAATATTCTGCGATGTAATGAAACTGAGAAAAAGACATTTTCAAATTATCAATTTGCTATGTTTAGGGACTTCAAAGCATTTGAAAACCTGATGTATAAGAAAGAATGTGAAGAAGGATTAACAAGGATGGTTGCTGGGTATTCCTGGGATTGGGTAAGCAATAATGACCCAACTAAATATGATATCGAAATAGAGGGTGTTAAACGCAAATGGAATCATTGTACTGAAGGGTGGGTACATTCGCGGGAAGCAATTGACGAGATTGGATGTATTCATTCGATACAAGGCTATGATTTGAATTATGCATTTGTCATTATGGGTAGAGAGATTTCTTATAACAACGATACTCAAGAGATTATAGTTAACAGAGACTTATATTTTGATGATAATGGTAAGAATACAGCTACATATGATGAATTGTTAGAATATATTAAAGACATATATTATGTTTTGTTGAGTAGAGGAATTAAGGGCACATATGTATATGTATGTAATGATGAATTACGAGAATATATGGAAAACTATATTGACGTTATAGGTTAGGAGAGAACAATGAATAAAGAAACAATAGACCAAGTATTAAAATTCAGGGATGATAGAAACTGGAAACAATTTCATAATCCAAAGGATTTAGCATTGTCAATTAGTTTAGAAGCTGCTGAATTATTAGAAGTATTCCAATGGAGCGGTTCTGATACTGTGTGTGAATCCAAGAAGGATAAAATCAGAGAAGAATTAGCGGATGTATTAAATTATTGCATTCTTATGGCTGATGTATGTGGTTTGGATATGGATGAAATTGTGCAGGAAAAAATCAAACGCAATAATGCTAAGTATCCAGTAGAGAAAGCAAAAGATAGCGCTAAGAAGTATGATGAATTATAAAAGGTGTGTGGCCTATGAAAAAAGGAAAATTAGTACGAGATAAAATTCCAGAGATTATTATTGCAGATGGTAAGAAGCCTATTATTCGAATTTTAGATAACGATGAATATCTGTATGAATTGGATAGGAAGTTGAATGAAGAAATAGCAGAGTATCAAGCAGACAAGTCTGTTGAAGAAATGGCAGATGTGCTTGAGGTGTTATTTGCTATTTGTGAAGCCAGGGGACATTCCGTTGAGGAATTAATGGAAGTTCGTAATGCAAAGAGAAAGAAACGTGGTGGATTTGAACAGAAGATATTTTGGAGTGGTAATGAATAATGCAACTAACAATTGATGCGCATTATTATAACAAATTGGATATTGAAGGCTTTTCGCGAATGATGAAGGATCCGTCTTACTGCTATAAGTTTTATTGGTTGGAAGCAATTGTGCAGCTTATATCAGAGAATAAGACAGAAGCAACTTACAACGAAATCATTGATGAGATGATTTCCAATGCATGGTATTCAGTTCTTGAGTTTCACATCCATTTGAGTGGTATCTGGGGTGAGGGCGAAATCAAGGATAATCTTGAAAGAGCTGTAGTAAAGCTTAGAGATTTGAGTGGATTGGAAGCAAATGCCTCAAAGGTAGAGATAAAGAATGCCATTAAGCAGTTTGATAAGCAGCTTCATGCGGAAAAACAGGCGTTGACGCATAATGTGCCATATAAAGCATTATCGGGTTTTGCAAATAAATCTGGTGAGAAAATCAGTTTGGATAGTAGTGCAGGACGAATGATTGCATATTATAACAAACTGAGTGCCAGTGACATTTTGTTGCCTTATACATTTGGTAATGAAAATGGTTTGAATAGAAAACTTTTATTTAGTAATTCATGGGTCCAGATGATTAAGGATAATACTGTGGCAATTTTAGGTTGGATTCAATGTGAAAAGGTAAAGTGGTTACAGAATAATAATCCGGAAGTGCCAGGATTGATATATAAACTTGCACCATTGGATGAGAAGATGCGTAAACTGTCACATGTGCGTAAGTTATGGGATAGTATATTGGATTTACGTAGCGTTGTCGATGTTTTTACTGATGAACCAATTGATGAAGAAAAATATGATGTAGATCATTTTATTCCATGGTCATTTGTAATGAATGATGAACTGTGGAATTTGATGCCGATGGATTCCTCATTGAATTCAGCTAAGAATAATAGATTGCCGGACTGGAATGACTTTTTTATACGCTTTGCGAAAAATCAGTACATAATGTATGAGATGATTCATGAACGCGAAGGTATCAGAAAACTCTATGAGGCTTGTTATAGGGATAATTTGCATTCTATTTGGGCAAATCAGGAGTTGTATCGTAAGGGGAATTCTGATACAGAGTTTTATGGAATTTTAGAGAAGAATATGCGACCGGTATATGATTCGGCAAGAAGACAAGGCTATGATGTGTGGGATAAAAGACTTGCAGTATAGCAGCAGGAGAAGTGTATGTAATAGATCAAGCAGGGGGGAGAATATATGCCAAATCATACTAATGTGAATACTGGAAACTCTGGAGAATATTTTGTCGCAGGTGAATTAGAAAGAAGAGGATTTACGGTTGCTGTTCCGATGTCAAATGTGAAAGATTTTGATATTTTAGCAATTAATAGGATTACATATGAACAATTCGCAATTCAGGTTAAGACTACGGGGTATAAACAAAAGAAGTGGACACTATCGCAGAAGAATGAAACACTTGTTGGGGATAATATCGTTTATGTATTCGTTTCTCTAAATGAGTTGGATACGCCAGAGTATCATATTGTTCCAAGTAAGATTGTTGCGGAAACTATTACGAAAGAACATCAAAAATGGCTAGATACTCCGGGGAAAAGTGGTAAAAAACATAATGACACAAATATACGTAATTTTTTTGATAAGAATGATATTTATCTTGATAGATGGGATTTATTGGAATACGAGATACTAAAGAATATTCATTTTGATAGAGGATATCAGTTGCTAACGGATTATATTCCAAAATTACAAAATATAGAATATGGGAAATGGTATCCTGAAAAGCAAACGGGCGATGGAACACTCGAAAAACCATTCCAGATGCCATATGTAGAGTATCCGGAAGTAATATATGCATTAGAAAGAGATATTTATCTTTTTGAAGAAAGAAATCCACACTATGAATTAAAAGCATATCATTCAACACTTGTGGAAAACAATATTGATTGGGGAGATCGGTCAATGGAAAATGTAGATGTATCTAATCTGGAAGCAAAAGTGGTGTTGGCTCTTTTGCTAGGGGCATTTAGAGCAGAGAGATTTTGTGACGGAGCAATTAAGGACTTTCTAAAAAAAGGATGCATTCAAAGATGGCTCGAGAGATTGAAAGAGATAGAGAACAAAGCATTGTTGAAAGAAGGTAAGTAATAATGACCGAAGAAAAAATAACCGAACTTCAAAGTGGTTTTAATACAGCGTTTATTAGCAGTGCGTTTAACTCTAATTTAGCATATAGACCGCAGTTTGTTTATAACGATAATAAGAACGGTCAGAAAGTATTTTCTGCTATTGAAGACGAATTGCTCAGATGTGATAGTTTTGCGATTAGTGTTGCATTTATTACAAGAGGTGGTATTACTCCGCTTTTACAGACATTACAGGAATTGGAACGAAGAGGTGTACCAGGTAGAATCTTGACTACGGATTATCTTAGTTTCAGTGATCCTGAGGCATTAGACACAATAGCAAGTCTTTCCAACATAGAATTGCGGATGTATCAGACGGAACGTGCAGGGAATGGATTTCACACAAAGGGATATATCTTCCAAAAGAGTGAAGAGTATCGTTTTATCATTGGTAGTTCTAATTTGACGCAGGATGCTTTGACACGAAACATGGAATGGAATACAAAGCTCGTGTCTACCAATAAAGGTGAAATGGTAAACTCCGTTTTGATGGAATTCGAGAAGCTTTGGAATGCAACGGAATATACCAAGCCTTATGCAGAGTTTATCGAGGAATATAGAAGAAAATATAAAGAGAAGCAACTGTTTAATAAGATGGTTGCAGAGCAGAAAAGAATTGCAAAGAGTGAGGCTATTCCAGCTGTTGAAGCATATACATTACAGCCAAATTCAATGCAGAGAGCATTTATATATAATTTGTTGGAATTAAGAAATAAAGGTGTGGATAAGGCGTTATTAATTTCTGCTACGGGTACAGGAAAAACTTATGCGTCTGCCTTTGCCATGAGAGAACTGGGATTCAAACGAGTTCTGTTTTTGGTGCATAGAAACCAGATTGCAAAACAGGCAAAGGCTTCCTTTGAGAGAGTATTTGGTAGCAGAATTAAGACTGGCTTAGTGTCCGGAATTAAGCATGATTATGAGGCGGATTTTGTGTTTGCAACGGTGCAGACGTTGAGTAAGCAGGAAAATTTAGAAAGATTCCCGAGAGATTATTTTGATGCATGTATTTATGATGAGGCACATCATACCAGTGCTGGAAGTTATAAAAGAGTAATGGATTACTTTACACCGGAATTTACTCTGGGGATGACAGCGACACCGGACAAGCGTGATGACAATATAGAAGGGCGCAATATCTATGAAATCTTTGACCATAATATTGCCTACGAGATTCGATTACAGCAAGCAATGGATGAAGATTTGTTGTGTCCGTTCCATTACTTTGGAATCACTGATTTAGCAATGATATCTGATGAGGGGAGATCAAAAGAAGAGCAGCTTGAAAACTTCAGATATTTAACCAGCAATGACCGTGTGAAATATATTATGGAACAGGCAGCTTATTTTGGTTATTCTGGTGATAGAGTAAAAGGATTGATTTTCTGTAGCAGAATAGATGAAGCCAGAGAATTGTCTAAAAAGTTTAACGAACAAGGATTAAGGACTATTGCATTAAGTGGTGCTGATTCTGAGGAAATAAGAGCAAAAGCCATTGAACGATTGACAATGGATGTGCAGTCTGAGGAAGATGACTATTTGGATTACATTATAACCGTCGATATTTTCTCGGAAGGTACAGACATTGTAGAAGTGAATCAAGTTATTATGCTTCGTCCAACACAATCTCCGATTGTTTTTATTCAACAGTTGGGACGTGGACTAAGAAAAGCATTAGAGAAGGAATACGTCGTAGTTCTTGATTTTATTGGTAATTATAGAAACAACTTTATGATTCCGATTGCGCTTTCAGGAGATCGTAGTTACAACAAGGACAATATCAGAAGATACTTGATGGAAGGCGGTCGAGTGATTCCGGGTGCAAGCACGATTCATTTTGATGAGATTAGTAGAAAACGTATTTTCGCTGCTGTAGATAATGCAAATTTTAGCGACATTAAGCTTATCAGAGAGAATTATACTAATCTTAAAAATAAGCTTGGCAGAATTCCAAGATTAAGAGATTTTGATGATTATGGCGAGATGGATGTTCTCCGAATCTTTGATAATAATAGCTTGGGAAGTTATTATAAGTTTCTTGTGAAATATGAAAAAGAATATGAAGTTAGATTGGCACCGGAAGAAGAAAAGGTGATTGAATTTGTGTCTAAGAAGCTTGCTAGTGGAAAACGAATTCAAGAACTTCGACTTCTGAATAGAATGCTTGTATATGCACATAGGTTAATGCTTTTTTCTGGACTTCAGGAAGAACTCAGAGTAGATTATGGCATTCAAATGAGTGAGAACCAGAAGGATAACATTATTAACATTATGACAAATGAGTTTCCGGCTGGTGCAAGTAAGAATACATATGCAGAGTGTATCTTTATTGAAAAGGATGAAGGGACTGATTATCATGTTTCAAAATCATTTGAGAAAATGCTTGGCAATAGGGATTTCTATGAAATTTTGAAAGAACTTATCGAATTTGGTATCAGCCGTTATGAACGTGACTTTTCCGATACATACAAGGAAACTGATTTTGTACTATATCAGAAGTATACATATGAGGATGTATGCCGTTTGCTTAACTGGGAAACAAATGAGGTACCATTAAATATCGGTGGATATAAGTATGATAAAAAAACAAAGACATTTCCTGTATTTATTAACTATGACAAGTCAGAAGATATAAGTGATACCACAAAATACGAAGACCACTTTACAAGCAGCAGTAGTTTGATTGCAATATCGAAATCGGGAAGAAGCATTTCTTCAGAAGATGTGCAAAACTTTTTATATGCTACTGAGCGAGGAATACAGGTACATTTGTTTGTACGTAAAAACAAGGATGATAAGATTTCAAAAGAATTCTATTATTTGGGACATATGAAGGCAAGTGGCAATGTGAAAGAATTTATTATGCCAAATACAGATAAAACGGCTGTTGAAATTGAATGGTTGTTGGATGTTCCTGTACGTGAAGATTTATACGAATATATCGTAAATGGGTAGAGGTTAAAGACTCTACCTGCATAAGTGATCAAGGGCATAAATTTTACTTCGTAAAATTGCTTTGCAAAACGAGGAGGCTTGAAATGAAAACAATACGAGTTGTAGCAGCGATTATTAAATCAAAAAATGAAAAAGGGGAACCGATTATTTTTGCGACACAAAGAGGTTATGGAGACTTAAAAGGTGGCTGGGAATTTCCTGGTGGAAAGATTGAGGAAGGTGAAACGCCTCCGGAGGCTCTTGTTCGTGAAATAAGAGAGGAACTTGAAACAGAAATTGCAGTGGGGGAACTGGTTGATACGATTGAATATGATTATCCGACATTTCATCTTTCAATGGATTGTTTCTTGGCAGAAATAGTTTCCGGTGATTTGGTTCTGACAGAACATGAGGCAGCAAAGTGGTTGACAAAAGAGGAGTTGAATTCTGTGGAGTGGTTACCGGCGGATATTACATTGATTGATAAGATCAGAGAGATTATCTAAGTTTCAAAAGAAGAATTATTAGGAAAGTTTATAATGCTTAACATCATATATGAGTGGAGAAAGCGAGGTGACAAACTATGGCAAATATTAAAATTATCAAGAAAAATAATGATTATACTTCTGAATATGACATTGGTGATATTTTCCCTGTCGATGGAACCTGGTATGGTGGTGTTCATATCACGGGTAAAACAGGTGTCCCAATTTCTCTTGACAAGGATGAATATATAGAGATTGAGGGGAAATCCTTGGCTCCTGAGCTTGAGGAAGAGAAAGTGCTGGATGAAACAGAGCGTGATATCTGCGTGGGTGATATTGTACAGCACTTTAAGAGAGAACAGGTATCTGCGGATACTTCGGAGTATTTTTACAAGGTTCTTGCATTTGCTACACATACGGAGACGGATGAAAAGTTAGTCGTTTATCAGGCAATGTATGCGCCATTTACAGTTTATGCCAGACCATATGAGATGTTTATGAGTGAAGTGGACAGGCAGAAGTACCCGGATGTAAAGCAGAAGTATCGTTTTGAAAAGATGAAATGATTTTAATTTGAATATCAAATGTTAGATGAGAAAAGCTGTTAAAATACTTTTCTCATTTTTTTATTGCATACATATTTAATTTGTCTATACACATATAGAAATAACCAATTTGACGACAAACAATGTCTGATTTATGATTAATTTGTTGTGTATTGTGTTAAAAAAAAGAGGTAAAAGATTGTGATTGAATTAGTTGGTGTTAATAAATCATTTAACAATATACCCGTTTTAAAAGATATTAATCTTACTATTCAGGATAATGAAATATTTGGCCTGGTGGGGCCAAGTGGAGTTGGAAAATCAACGCTTCTGAATTGCCTGATAGGGCTGGAAAAGTACCAGACAGGAAGTATATCTATTGATGGTGTTTGTTTGGAAAGTCTTAATGATTTGAAAATGCGTCAGTTCCGGAAAAACATGGGAATGATTTTCCAGAATTTCTCTTTGATTGGAAGAAAAGATGCTTTTCATAATATTGCCCTTCCGATGGAATGTTGGAATTATTCCAAAACGGAAATTAAAGAACGCGTCGAGGAGCTTGCGGAATTAACGGGAATAAAAGATAAGTTAAAAAGTAGACCGGCGGAACTGAGTGGAGGACAAAAACAGCGGGTTGCAATTGCCAGAGCTTTAGCAATGAATCCAAAATACTTATTATGTGATGAATGTACGTCTGCGTTGGATCCACAGCGGCAATATTAGATTTGCTTAAAGACTTGCAGGAGCAATTCGAGATTACCATTATTGTGGTGACTCATGAAATGTCTGTAGTTCAGAATATGTGCAAACGTATGGCGATTCTGGAAAGTGGTAAAATATCTCTTTTGGGAGAAGTGCAGGAAATCTTCAGAAACAAACCAGAACAATTAAAAGCGCTGATTGGTGAAGATGATAGAAAGATTTGTGTCACAATGGATGTAGAAGATTTTGCAAAGATTAAAGAACATTTAGATGATATTGGTACAAAATACAGGGTGTCGGGAGGTGTTTAGTTAGATGGAAGCAATAAGTCAGGCATTAGCAAATACAAATTTAATGCGCTATCTACCGACAGTAATCTTGCCAGCAATTGGAGATACGTTGAAAATGGTGCTTGTGTCAGCGATACTTTCCATTTTTTTTGGAATCATTCTAGGTATTATTCTTGTAATGACAGCTGATAATGGCCTATCTCCTCATCCGATTATCCATGGTATTCTTGGAAAGGTTACAGATGTGATCCGATCATTTCCTATGATGATTTTAATCGTTGCTATTGCACCGATTACCAGATTTTTTATTGGAACAAAAATAGGTGTACAGGCTGCAATATTTGCGATTACCCTTGGCAGCACCCCATTTGCTACCAGAATGACGGAAAACTCTTTGAACACGGTTGACCCACAATTAATAAAAATGGCAAAATCAATCGGAGCCTCTAAATTGCAGATTATTTTTAAAGTGATGCTTGTAGAAGCGCTTCCGACGATGATATCTAATTTCACAATTATGATGATCAATATGTTGAATACATCTGCAATGGCTGGAGCGGTTGGAGCAGGTGGACTTGGAGCAGTTGCATTGACATATGGATATCAAAGGTTTGACTATATGATAATGTATTTTATTGTAATTATCTTGATATTTCTTGTTATGCTTATTCAGGGGATAGGCAACAAGTTATATAAATTAACCAAATAATTCATAGGGAGGAAAACAAATGAAAAAAAGATTACTTGGAGTACTTCTTGCTATTGCAATGGTAAGTACAATGGTTGTTGGATGCGGAAACAATACATCTGATTCCAACACAGAGGAAACAAAGGAAGAAACTGAAAACAATTCAGAGAAAGATGTGATTAAAATTGCAGGAACAGCAGTATCTGAAGTGTTTTATGAGGCATTCAAGGAGAAATATGAAGCCAAGGGTTATAAGACAGAGTTTATTTCCTTTGATTCTAACCCGGTTTGTCTTGAAGCATGCGCAAGTGGGGAAACAGATGTTTCTCTGGGACAACAGAAAAAGTTTGCTTTAAGCTATAATGAAAGTAACGGTGCTGATCTTGATATGGTTAAACCATATGGTATGTATACAGGTATCGGTTTGTATTCTGAAAAATATAACTCTGTGGAAGAAATTCCGGATGGTTCTCAGATTGCAGTTATGAATGATGCAACAAATGAGGACGTAGCATTAAGAATTTTAGAAGATGCCGGCCTGATTAAGATTTCAGAAGACGTTGAACTTGCTACTGTTGCTGATATCACAGAGAATCCTAAGAATCTTGAGATTATTGAAATGGAACAGGCACAGACAGTGACAGCACTTGAAGATATGGCTGGTGCATGTTGCTGGTTTACACATATGTCAGCAGCTGGAAAAGATCCTTCTACATATCTTGTCAGAGATAAAGTTATGATTAATTATCCTATGGGCATCATTGTAAAAGGTGCTGATGCAACAGCTGACTGGGCAGTTGCAATGGCAGAATGTTTGCGTGATCCAGAAGTTCAGGAGAAGATTGCAGAAACATATCCAAATGTATTTGAATTCTATACAAGTGATGATCAGGTTGAAGAGTAATGAATCCCAAATGGAAAGATTCTGTCGATAAGTTTTATTGTGCACTGTCTTTAGAAAGAAGTGCAGTCGGAATATCTTTATTGAGAACGCAGGAAGAGTATGACAATGCGGATGCAATTATTCTGAAAAGGCCAATCAACTATTGTCAAATGGTAGCAGCTGCATCAAAAGGAAATAGTATAAAAGCGAAATCAGAAGATTTTAAATGTAGAAGCGGCGCAAGAGTTCTTGGAATTGATCCGACGGATTTAAAAAACGGACATGGAGAAAATTGGGCACGCCTTGGCCTTTATAAAGATGCAGAATTATCAAGAGAAATCAGAGAAGAATTAGTTTATTTAAGGGAAGAGTGTTTTGGGGTATTAATTGAACCAATCGAAAAAATGAATGATTTTCCTGATGTGATAATAGTTGCTGCAAATCCATATAATTCTATGCGAATGATACAAGGATACGCATATTGTTACGGAATGCCGAAATCTGTAAATATGATTGGCAATCAAGCAATCTGTTTAGAATGTACCGCACGTCCTTGCGTGATTAAGGATATGAATGTTTCAATGCTTTGTATAGGCACCAGACATCGTGCAGGCTGGAAAGATGAGGAAATGGCAATAGGTATTCCGAAAGAACAATTTGCGGATGTAGTGACTGGATTAATGAGTACATTGAATCAAATGGAAAGTGATTCTAATAAAGAAATCATTGACAAAAAATTGAAGAACAAGAATATACCTTTTGAAATACGTTATGGCTATAATTATTATATGGACTGTTAAAGATACGTATAGAAGGTTACATGAAAAAGCTTGCATCTGTGAAAGTAGATGCAAGCTTTTTGTGGTTTCCGTCTAGTATGCATACCGCATCAGCTCCTGATACAGGCGTCCCAGTGGCAGCCCGACTACATTAAAGTAATCGCCCTGAATGCATTTTACATGGATGGCAAATGCCCCCTGAATGCCATACGCACCGGCTTTGTCCAGTGGTTCGCCGGATTCGACGTATGCGCGCAGGTCTTCTCTTGCGATTGGATAGAAGGTAACGTCCGTTTTTTCATAGAAGGAACGGGTTGTTTTTTTACCGTTTTTGTGAATGATCAGGGTGACGCCGGTGTAGACCTGATGTGTGCGGTCGGCAAGCATGGAGAGCATATCGTATGCTTCGACTTTGTCTGCCGGTTTGCCGAGGATTTCATCGCGGTAGACTACGATGGTGTCTGCGCCGATGATGGTGTAGTCGCCCTTGATAATCTCGTTTATATTGTTGTCGTTTTGTCCATTTCCGGAAGCCAGATGGGCGTCAACATCCTGTGCTTTTTGTCTGGACAGTTCCATGACAATGTCAGAAGGAATGGTTTGTGTAATGGTTTCTTCCACAGAGGACGGAAGTACTTCGAATGCAATACCCGCCTGTGCCAGCAGTTCTTTTCGTCTTGGCGATGCGGATGCCAGAATATATTTCATGATCTTAACCTTTCTTTTGTTTCTCATTTTGTTTTTCCACTATGATTTTACACATATTGTCTGTGAAGTGCAAGGTCTCCCTTCCCGGAAAGGGTGGAAATTAGTGTGGAATGTGGCAGGCATCTATGTTAGAATATTCACAGAGTGATATTAGATGACGAGGAGTGATTTTTATGTATATCAGTGAAATAACAACGACAATACCAGAGAATGTCAGTGAGAGAGTGCCGCTTGAGCAGGAAGTGTATAAGGTATTTAAGAAGCTCGGCATTCCGTTTGAACGTGTAGATAATGAGCCGGCGTCTTCGATGGAAGAGTGTTCGGATATCGGTAAGGTACTGGGCGCGCCGGTTCGCAAGGATGTATTCTTATGTAATCAGAAGAAGACCAGCTTTTTCCTTCTTGTTATGCCGGAGGAGAAGGCGTTTGATACGTCTTCTTTCAGTAAGAAGCTTGGGGTGTCCCATATGTCATTTGCATCTCCGGAGCATATGTGGGAGCATCTTGGCACCAGACCGGGTTCAGCAAGTGTTGTGGGACTTTTGAATGACCAGGATGATTATGTGCAGCTCATCATTGATAAGCAGGTGGCAGAGGCAGAGTATTTTGTCTGCAATACAGGTATCAATACGACGCATCTGAAGTTTAAAACACAGGATTTACTGAAGAAGTTCCTTCCATACACGCATCATCGCCCGAGAATCGTAGATTTATAAAAGGAGCAGGATGCAGTTATGCGAAGAATTTCGGAAAAGGAATTGAAAGAAGCGATTGCCTCCAGGAAGCCGGGAGAACGGCTTTGTTTTGCGGAGAGTGAGATATGGGATATGGATCTTACAGGCATGGATCTTAGCAATATGGATTTCACTCTCTGTTCTTTCCAGAATACCACTTTATGTGGTGTCAGTTTTGCAGATAGTACCGTTGAAAATGCGCTGTTTGATGGATGTCCGCTTCGGGGAGCGGATTTTCGGAATGCTTGTATGATCACAGGCTCTTTTCGTTACTGCGATATGCGGGAATGTAATATCTGTGGAGCCAATCTGTATGGGGCAGTGCTGGAGCATGCCAATCTTGCGGATATTGTATCTGATGATAAGACCCAGTGGTTTCGTCTGCACTGTCCGGAGAAGGGGGCTTTTCTTGGTTACAAGAAGTGTGTCAATGACCGCATGGTGCAGCTTTTGATTCCGGCGGATGCCAGGAGAACGTCGGCGACGCTTCCTTCCTGTCGCTGCGATAAGGCGAAGGTGCTGACCATTAAGAGCTTTGATTATAAGGAAAATTTTGACGAGGCGTGGTCGCTGGTGGATGAGAATTTCGTGTATCGAAAGGGCGAGTGGGTCGAGGTGAAGAACTTTAATGAAGACCGCTGGCAGGATTCGACTACGGGCATTCATTTCTGGCTTACCCGTGCCGAGGCGCAGGCGTATTAAGAGGATGGAAATCAATGAAGACAGCAGATGATTTGAGACAGTTTTTAAATAATATTGACAGGAAAGGATATCCTGCTTACAAGGGTGCAAAGGGCGCATACCGGTTCGGGTCTTATGTCCTTTGCATCGATCATGTGCAGGGAGATCCTTTTGCAGCACCGTCCAGACTCCATGTGGAAGTGGAAGGGCGGACCGCTGGATTCCCGGCCCGGCTTTTTGATAAGGATTATAAGCGGATTGCGCTTCAAGACTGGCTCATCCGGCAGTTTGGAAAGCAGTTGGAAAAGTATTCTTTTCAGGCGAAGGGCTCGGGAAAGAGTGGCATTCTGACTGTGACGCGGTGCGGGCAGGAGATCCTGAACAGAAGTGCCTGCAGTATCTGTCCGGAGACGGGCAAGGTGGTGATGCGTTTTGAGGCAGGATTTCCGGCAAATGGACGTACCATCAATGCGAGAGAGCTGATAAAGATTTTGTTTGATTTTCTGCCGAAATGTGTGGAACAGTCACTGATTTATCGGAATCTGGACCAGAAGCGTACGGAGCAGGTCATGGAGCTTTCTGTGGATCAGGCATATATCCGCAGTCAGCTGGAACCATTGGGACTGGTAGCATTTGTGGCGAATGGCTCTGTGCTGCCGCGGGAGTCCGGGGTGTCGGCAAGGCCGATGAAGCAGGCGGTTCCGTTTGTTTCGCCAAAGTCTATGGAAGTGACGATGGAGCTTCCTTATAAGGGTAAGATCGTGGGAATGGGAATCCGAAAAGGAATCACCCTGATCGTCGGCGGTGGTTATCACGGTAAGTCGACCCTTCTTAAGGCGTTGGAAATGGGAATTTATCCGCATATTTCCGGTGACGGCAGGGAATATATCGTGACCGATGCGGATGCGGTGAAGATTCGTGCGGAGGACGGAAGAAGTATCCGGCATACGGATATTTCCATGTTCATAAATGACCTTCCAAATGGCAAGGATACGAAGACATTTTCGACAGAAGATGCCAGTGGAAGTACGTCCCAGGCGGCGAATGTGATCGAGGCGATGGAAGCAGGTGCGACGGCATTTTTTATTGATGAAGATACAAGTGCTACGAACTTTATGGTGCGGGATGAACTGATGCAGAGAGTCATCCACCGGGATATGGAGCCGATCACACCGTTTATCGAGCGGATGCAGGAGCTGTATGAGGATTATGGAATTTCGACTGTGCTTGTGGCAGGAAGCTCGGGTGCGTATTTCGAAGTTGCGGATACGATCGTGCAGATGGACCGGTATATTCCGAAGGATATAACGAAAGCGGCAAAGGAAGCAGCAGCTTCGTATCCTTCTCTGACGCTTCCAGACGAGCGGGCTTCGAAGCCGGAGTTTGTAAGATGTCCGAAGAAGAACGGAGGACTTGTGCATAAAGGAAGAATTAAGATCAAGACAATGGGACGTGACGGTGTGCAGCTGAATCATGATACGGTTGACTTAAGATATGTGGAGCAGCTCGCGGATGCGGAACAGCTTACATGTCTGGGGCATCTTTTAAAATATATGGAGGAGCATGCATTTGACGGACGAAAGACGGTAGGACAGATCGTGGAGGATATTCTTGCAGGATTTGAGAATCAGGGATTTGCATTTATCTGTGAAGGTAACAGTGTTCCGGGCAATCTTGCCCTTCCCAGAAAAGAGGAGATTTTCGCATGTGTGAATCGATACAGAGGGCTGAAGGTATAGCGCTTCGTGTGATTGCGCGGATTTATACAGATTTTCCGACGAAGTTTGGCATACCCAGACAGAGCGGACTTGCGGATACCCCGGGGTATATTGTGTTTGAACCGGAGTATCGGAGCCCGGAAGCGCTGCGGGGAATCGAAGAGTTTTCCAGATTATGGCTCATATGGGGATTTTCCCAGTCGGAAGGAAAGAAGTGGAGTCCGACGGTTCGACCGCCGCGGCTTGGTGGAAATGAAAGAGTTGGTGTATTTGCGACTCGATCTCCGTTTCGACCGAATCCGCTGGGACTGTCCTGTGTAAAGCTTCTGGGTATCCGGAAACGCCCGGATGTGGGGCATGTGCTTCTGGTGGAAGGAGCGGATATGGTAAGCGGAACACCGATTTATGATATTAAGCCGTATCTGCCGTATGTGGATGCCCATCCCGATGCAGAGGGTGGATTTGCCCACAGGGAAAAGGAATATGCCCTTCAGGTGGAGCTTATGGAACCGTGGAGAAGCAAGGTGCCGGAAGATAAGAGAGAGGTCCTTGTGCAGATTCTTTCGCAGGATCCGAGGCCATCCTATCAGAATGCTCCAAAGCGGATCTATGGAATGGAGTATGCGGGTATGGAAGTCAAGTTCCGTGTTGAAGGTGATGTACTGCAGGTGTGTGGTATTTACAGAAAATAAAAATGTGAGAGGTAAAGGTATGGAATTTATTACAGCATCTTATGAGCACATTGACAGAATGTGTGAGATTACAGAGGAGGCGAAGCGTCAGCTTCGGGGTCTTGGTCTTGACCAGTGGCAGAAGGGGTATCCGTCCCGTGAGGTCTGGACACAGGATGCAAAGGACGGATGTACGTATCTGGCAGTTGAAGATGGAGAGATTCTTGGTATTTTCGCATTCCAGACAACACCGGATCCGTCATACGGTGAGATTGACGGGGAGTGGCTTACGGACGGCGAATATGCGTCCATGCACCGTGTGTGTGTAACGGATGCCTGCAAGGGCAGAGGTGTCGCAGGGAAGATGTTTGCACATGGATTTGCCATGGCAAAGGAACTGGGATTTCCGTCTGTGCGTATCGATACGCACCCGGGAAATCTGCCGATGCAGCGTGCTCTTTCAAAGGCGGGATTTGTTGCATGTGGCGAGATTCATCTTGTAGGAGGCTGTGAAGACGGAGACTTGAGAATTGCATTTGAAAAAGTGCTGAGTGAATAAAAAAGGAAGGTATCTATGTCATTCGAAGATTATAACAAAGCGTTAAAACTCGGAAAAAAAGAATATCAGGCGCGGGTCATGCAGGGCAAGAAGCCGACGATTCCGGTACTGGACGAACTGCTTCCGGCGAAAGGTTCTTATTCGGAAGTGCCGCTGGGTCTTGTGCAGATTCCTGCTGACCAGATCGTCGGTACGAAGACAGAGGGAAGAAGCAACGCATTTGCCGCTAACTTTATGCCCATACTTACGGATAAATCAGAGTTTGCCATGAAGTGGGCGAGCCTGAGTACAAGTCACGTAGAAGAGGGAATCCGGGAACCCATAAAGGCATATGAATATATGAATCAGTTTTATGTGGTAGAAGGAAATAAACGTGTCAGTGTCATGAAATTCTTCGATGTGGTATCGATACCGGGCACGGTTACGAGAATTATACCGGAACGGACACAGGAGAAGGAGAATAAGATTTATTTTGAATTTCTGGACTTCTATGCTGTGTCGAAGATCAATTATATCTGGTTTAGCGAGGAAGGAAGCTTTGCAAAACTCCAGGAGGCTGTCGGAAAGCAGCCGGATGAAGAATGGACCAGAGATGAACAGCTGGACTTCAGTTCCATCTATGCGCGTTTCAAGGCGGAATATCTCGCAAAGTCAGGAAAGAAGCTTCGAATTACGCCGGGTGATGCATTCCTTTCCTTTGTATTGTTGTATGGCTATGAAGAAGTATGCAATATGACGACTTCCGAGCTTAAGCTTCTGATCGCCAAAAGCTGGGAGGAATTCAAGCTTCTGGAAGCGGAGGATGAGGTGGACTTAAAGCTTGGACCGGGCAGTGGTAAAAAACCGCTCTTTGGAGGAATTCTGTCCAAGGGTAATTCCAGGATCAAGGTAGGCTTTTTGTATGAGAAGACGCCGGCATCTTCTGCCTGGACATATGCCCATGAGCTTGGAAGACTGCATCTGGAAGAGGCTTTTTCCAGTGAAGTGGAAACCCTTTATTATGACAATGTTACAGCAGAGACAGCGCAGGAATATATTGTAAAATGCATTCAGCAGGGCTGTAATCTGATTTTTACGACGACACCGACTTTTGTACAGGCGAGTGTGAAAGCAGCGATCGCGCATCCGGATATCCGGATCGTGAACTGTTCACTGAATACATCACACCGGTATATTCGTACGTATTATGCCAGAATGTACGAGGCAAAATACCTGATGGGTGCGATCGCCGGAGCGATGGCGGATAATAACCGGCTGATGTATATTGCAGATTATCCGATCTATGGAACGATAGCGAATATCAATGCATTTGCAATCGGCGCCAAGCTGGTGAATCCGAGAGCAGAGGTTTATCTGGAGTGGTCATCGGCGAAAGACTATGATATTTCAAGACGCGTACAGGAGATAAGGCCGGACTGCATTTCCGGTAAGGATATGGTAATTCCGGAGGAGGCGTCTCGTTATTTTGGTATCTATCATATGGAAGACGGACAGCCATATAATCTTGCTATGCCGTTATGGCATTGGGGTAAGTTCTATGAGGAGCTGGTTCGCACGATTATGAACGGTACATGGAAATACGACGATAACGCTTCAGTGATGAAGGCAATTAATTACTGGTGGGGCATGTCGACCGGCGTGATCGATGTGATTTGCTCACAGAATCTGCCGATTGGAACGAAACGACTGGTAGAGCTTCTAAAGAGTACCATAAGTGCAGGAGAGTTTAACCCGTTTTCAGGAATTCTTTATTCACAGGATGGGATTGTACAGAATGATCTGCACCGCAGTCTCAGCCCGGAAGAGATTATTACCATGGACTGGCTGGCAAAGAATGTGATTGGTACGATCCCGAAAGAGGAAGACCTTGTGGAAGACGCAAGAGCAGTTGTGCAGCAGCAGGGAATCGAAAGTAAGAAAGGTTAGAAGTACTTATGAAAATACTGGCTATTGCTGATAATGAATCGCCATATCTGTGGGATTATTTTGAAAAGAGTAAGCTGGAGGGAATTGATCTTATCATATCCTGCGGGGATTTGAAGGCGGAGTATCTGTCTTTTCTTGCTACCTTTACCTCTGCGCCGGTGCTGTATGTACATGGAAATCATGATGAAAGATATGTAGATAAACCGCCGGAAGGCTGCATCTGCATTGATGATACGATCTATGTATACAATGGTGTGCGTATCCTGGGGCTTGGTGGTTCTATGCGTTACCGGGAGGGAGAGTTCCAGTATACGGAATGGCAGATGAAGCGCAGAGTACATAAGCTTCTGCCGAAGATTATCTGGCACCGGGGTTTTGACATTCTGGTGACCCATGCACCGGCATATGAGTTGAATGACGGAAGGGATCTTCCGCATCAGGGATTTGAGGTGTTCCGCAGTCTGCTTGAAAAGTACCGTCCCCGTTTCTTCCTGCATGGGCATGTACATATGTCCTACGGAAGACAGCACAGACGATATGACAAATACGAAGATACACATGTTGTGAATGCGTTTGAACGATGTGTTTTTGAATATGAGGATGAGAATATAAAGGAACATATACGATAAAAGGTGCAGATGTTGTCTGCATCTTTTTTGGGTCTTGAAATATACCGGTAAGGGGTATATAATAAAGTAGCAAAATGGAAACAATAAATATGTGTTTTGATAAAATGGGGTGTAAGTTATGAACGAAGAAAAAGAATGCTGTCACAAGACAAAGGAACGCAGTGAAAAGGAATATCGAGATCTTCTGAACCGGCTGAGCCGGATTGAAGGCCAGGTGCGTGGGATTAAGAGGATGGTGGAAAATGATGCCTACTGTACGGATATACTGATACAGGTATCCGCAGTAAATGCTGCGCTTAACAGTTTTAATAAAGAATTACTGGCGAATCACATCCGTACCTGTGTGGCAGAAGATATTCGCGCAGGGAAAGAAGAGACGATTGATGAACTTGTACAGACTTTGCAGAAACTTATGAAGTAACAGGAGGAAGGATTGATGAAACAGTATACCGTGACCGGCATGAGCTGTGCAGCCTGCAGTGCCCGTGTGGAAAAAGCGGTTTCCGGGGTGGAAGGTGTTACGGCCTGTTCGGTGAGCCTTCTTACGAATTCCATGGGAGTGGAAGGTGATGTGCCGGAGGGTAAGATTATTGCAGCTGTAGAGCAGGCTGGTTACCATGCATTTCCGAAGGATTCTAAGATAAAGGCGGAGAAGGGGATCTCGGACGGGCAGCAGGATGATTTCCTGAAGGATAAAGAAACGCCGGTTTTGAGAAAGAGGCTTATTGCTTCTCTTTGTTTCCTTATTCCTCTTATGTATGTTTCTATGGGGCATATGATGTGGAACTGGAAACTGCCTTCAGTACTGGAAGGAAATCATGTGGCAATGGGACTTTTGCAGCTTTTGCTTACCACGATGATTATGGTCATTAATCAGAAGTTTTTTATCAGTGGTTTTCAAAGTCTCCGGCACCGTGCACCTAATATGGATACCCTGGTCGCGCTTGGTGCAGGGGCATCTTATGTATACAGTACGTATGCCTTGTTTGCTATGACGGATGCACAGATGCGGATGGATATGGATGCCGTTATGTCGTATATGCATGAATTGTATTTTGAGTCGGCAGCTATGATCCTGACATTGATTACTGTCGGGAAAATGCTGGAGGCAAGGTCAAAGGGACGCACAACAGATGCGCTTAAGAGCCTGATGAAGCTTGCGCCTAAGACGGCTGTCATTGTAAATGGACAGGAAGAAAGGGAAGTTCCCATTGAACAGGTGAAAAAGGGAGATGTTTTTGTTGTGCGCCCGGGAGAGAACATACCGGTGGACGGTATTGTTCTGTCGGGAAATGGAGCAGTCAATGAATCTGCTTTGACCGGAGAAAGTGTTCCTGTGGATAAGGCGCCGGGAGATATGGTGTCGGCAGCTACACTGAACCAGTCGGGATTCCTGAAGTGTGAAGCTTCTCGTGTCGGTGAGGATACGACCCTTTCCCAGATCATTAAGATGGTCAGTGATGCGGCGGCAACAAAAGCACCCATTGCCAAGGTGGCAGACCGGGTATCTGGTATATTTGTGCCGACAGTCATCACTTTGGCGGTCGTAACCATTTTCGTATGGCTTCTGGCAGGGCAGACCATTGGTTTCGCGCTGGCGAGAGGGATTTCTGTGCTGGTCATCAGCTGCCCGTGTGCCCTTGGACTTGCAACGCCGGTGGCGATCATGGTGGGAAGCGGCATGGGAGCAAAGAATGGAATCATGTTTAAGACGGCGGTTTCGCTTGAGGAGACAGGAAAGGTTAAGATTGCCGTGCTGGATAAGACGGGGACCATTACGAGTGGTGAGCCGAAGGTAACGGATATCCTTCCGGCGAATGGAGTCACGGAAGAGGAACTTCTTGGATTTGCCTGTGTGCTGGAGAAGAAGAGTGAACATCCCCTTGCCGGAGCCATTCTTTCGCTTGCTGGGGAAAGAGGGATGAATAAGGCGGGAAGCAAATGGAGCCTTGTGGAGACAGAAGCGTTCCAGGCATTGCCCGGCAACGGCCTTACCGGATATCTGGAGGGAGAACTGCTGTGTGGTGGAAATGAGGCATTTATTCAGCGGTATACAGAACTGCCGCAGGGGATAAAGGAGAAGGCAAAGCGTCTGTCTGAGGAAGGGAAGACACCGTTGTTCTTCGGTAAAGGGGACAGGCTGCTTGGTGTGATTGCGGTGGCGGATGTTATAAAAGAAGACAGTCCGCAGGCGGTTAAGGAATTGCAGGATATGGGCATACAGGTTGTCATGCTGACGGGCGACAACGAACGGACAGCAAAAGCGATCGGTAAGCAGGCAGGCGTGGACAGCGTAATCGCGGAAGTGCTTCCGGAGGGAAAAGAAGCGGTTATCCGCGACCTTATGAAGAAGGGCAAAGTGGTTATGGTCGGAGACGGCATCAATGACGCTCCGGCACTTACAAGAGCAGATATTGGCATTGCCATTGGAGCCGGTACGGATATCGCCATTGATGCAGCAGATGTGGTGCTGATGAAGAGCAAGCTGCGTGATGTGCCTGCGGCAATCCTGCTCAGCAGAGCGACCCTTCGCAATATTCACGAGAATCTGTTCTGGGCATTTTTCTATAATGTAATTGGCATTCCGCTGGCAGCAGGAGTATGGTATCCACTGCTTGGCTGGAAGTTAAATCCCATGTTCGGCGCAGCAGCCATGAGCCTCTCCAGCTTCTGTGTGGTTACCAATGCGCTGCGGCTGAACTGGTTACGAATGTATAAGGAGGAAGAGAAGATGACAAAAACAAAGACAATGAAAATTGAAGGCATGATGTGTGGACACTGTGAGGCAAGAGTGAAGAAAACACTGGAGGCAGTCGATGGTGTGGCAAGTGCAGAAGTAAGCCATGAGGCAGGGACAGCAGTTGTAACACTGGAAAAAGATGTTGCTGACGCAGTATTAAAGGAGGCAGTAGAAGCACAGGACTACCCTGTACTTGGAATCGAGTAGGTCTCTCTTCAGTCAATTGAGAAAAAGAAGTTATATTTTATATTCGGGTTTCTTATATTTAGTAATAACAGAATCTGTATGGAGAGTTGCCGATGAAGCGGTTTTTTGCACTGCTGCTTTGCTTAAGCCTGTGGACGCAGCCCGTCCTTGCGCAGGATACAGATTGGATGATCAGAAATGAAGAGACGACAGGAGAAAAAACGGGCGGTGTAGAAGTGTCTGCGCCGTCCGCTCTTTTGATGGAGGTATCCACCGGTAAAGTAATCTATGAGAAAGATGCAGATTCCAGACGGCCACCGGCAAGTGTTACGAAGATCATGACACTGCTTCTTATTTTTGATGCATTAAGAGACGGTAAGATACAGTTAGAAGACGAAGTGACAACATCCGAATATGCGGCCTCCATGGGAGGTTCTCAGGTATTTCTGGAGCCGGGAGAGGTGCAGACCGTAGAGACGCTTATCAAATGCATTTCTGTAGCCAGTGCAAACGACGCCTGTGTGGCAATGGCCGAATACATTTGCGGAAATGAAGAGGAATTCGTGGCACAGATGAATGCCCGTGCAGATGGTCTTGGCATGGAGAATACACATTTTGTCAACTGTAATGGGCTCGATGTGGAAGGACATCTGACGACGGCACGGGATATCGCACTTATGTCCCGGGAACTGGTCATTACATACCCGCAGATCCGCGATTACTGCATGATCTGGCAGGAGAATATTACCCATACGACCAAAAAAGGAACAACAGAGTTCGGACTTACGAATACAAATAAACTCGTCAGACATTACGAATATACAACCGGCCTTAAGACTGGCTCCACCAGCCAGGCAAAGTTCTGCATCTCTGCAACAGCTGAAAAAAACGGCATGGAACTGATTGCCGTTATCATGGCAGCAGATGACAGTAAGCTCCGTACCAAAGACGCGACTGCACTTCTGAATTACGGGTTCGGAAAATGCAATAAATATGAGGAAGAAAAAGTACCCGCCGTTTCGCCTGTGGACGTAAAGCGGGGAGTAGAAAAACAGGTAAACGCCGCACAAAAAGAACCATTTACTTATGTAGATACGACCGGAGCAGATTTGCAGACCATTGAACGTAAAGCAGTGCTTAAGAAAGAAGTCAAGGCGCCGGTAAAGCAGGGACAGAAGATTGGCGAAGCAAAATATTATCTGAACGGCGAAGAAATAGGCAGCGTGGATATATTAACGACCGAGACGGTAGAAGAGATCAGCTATAAGAGCGCGATGAAAGATACCGCAGAGCAGTTCTTACTTTAACGCGTTAAATTTGCAAATGGGGACGGGGGTTTTTTCAAAAAACCCCCGTCCCCATTTGCAAATTTCCCGGTTTGATTATATAATTATCAGGATGAAGAGGAGAGGGACATGCTGAAGAATAAGAAGTATTTTTTGTTTGATATTGACGGGACGCTTGCTGTTGACTGTACGCTCTATGAGGGAAGTAAAGTGTTAATAGAGGAGATTGCATCTGTGGGCGGTCGTTCTTTTTATATTACGAATAATTCTACAAAGAGCCGCAGGGATTATGTGCAGAAATTTGCAAAATGGGGGATTAAGACGGAGGAAGACCAGTTTGTGACTGCTTCTTACGCGACATGCCGGTATTTGAAAGAGCATTATGATGGTAAGAAACTTTTTGTTATGGGCACACCGTCTTTTGAGGAGGAGCTGCGTGAATGGGGGCTTTCTGTCACGCAGTCTGCGGATGATGATGTGGCCTGTGTTGTGGTAGGGTTTGATGCTACACTGAATTATGAAAAGGTGGAAAACGCGTGCAGACTCCTTTTCCGTCCGGAAGTGGATTACATCGGGACGAATCCGGATTATCGCTGCCCGACAGCGTATGGCTATATGCCTGACTGTGGTGGTATTTGTGAGATGCTGAAGGTAACGACGGACAGGACGCCGTATTATATCGGGAAACCGAATGGAGAGATCGTTTCCATGTGTATGGAGCAGGTGGGAGCGACAAAAGAGGAAGTCCTTGTTGTAGGGGACAGGTTGTATACAGATATCGCCTGTGGAATTGCTGCCGGTGTGGAAACGGCCCTTGTCTATACGGGAGAGGCTAAGCCGGAGGATCTGGTAAATACAGCGTATATGCCGGATTATGTTTTTGAAAATATTATGGAACTTTACAGGGAATTTCATGCATGACTGTTAAAGGGAGAAAAGGATTGAAAGCGTTTATTTTGATCATTGCAGGCATTGTCCTGCTTATGGCTTTGGAGATTGTCCGGGAGACGCACAGTTTTCGTGTGACACGATATGCTGTATCGGCTCCCTGTAAGATGAAGATTATTTTTCTGAGTGATCTTCATAATCAGTGTTATGGAGAGAAGAATCAGAAACTGCTTGCGGCGATTGAAAGAGAAAAGCCGGATATGATTCTGATCGGCGGTGACATGCTGGTAGGAAAAAATGGATATGACAGTGTGGTGGCAGAAGAGTTTGTGGAGGCCCTTTCTCATTTCTGCCCGGTGTATTATGCAAATGGGAATCACGAACAGCGGATGAAAGAGACTCCCGAGAAGTATGATCTTTCTTATCTGGCATATAAGGAGAAGCTTGAAAAGGCAGGGATACAGTTTCTGGAAAACAGCTCTGTAGCCATAACATCTGGGCAGGCGAAAATGCGTATCACAGCGCTTGAGATTCCTCGATATTGCTATAAGAGGCTGGGAAAAGGAAAGCTCAGGCAGGAAGATATGGAAGAACGGATCGGAAAAGCGGATTCATCTTGTTTTCAGATTCTTCTTGCACATAATCCGTGTTATATGGATGAATATGTGGAATGGGGAGCAGATCTTGTGCTGTCCGGACACCTTCACGGTGGGATTGTGCGGATACCGGGACTTAGTGGTGTTATCGCACCGGATCTGCAGCTTTTTCCACGTTACAGCGGTGGCTATTATACGAAAGGAAAAACGCAGATCGTGGTCAGCAAAGGTCTTGGAATGCACACGATTCCAATCCGGCTCTTCAACCCGGCGGAAGTAGTGGTTCTGGAGCTTGCCGGGAGAAGGTTGGAATAAATCTTGTGAAACTGAGGAAAATCCTGTATAATATCTAAGTTATCATAAATTTGTGAGGGCAAATATGGGAATACCAGTAAAACTGCAGGTGTTTGAAGGACCGCTGGATCTTCTCCTGCATTTAATAGATAAAAATAAAATAGACATTTACGATATTCCTATTGTGGAGATTACAAATCAGTACATGGAATATATCAGAGCCATGGAGAAGGAAGACTTGAATGTGATGAGTGAATTCCTTGTCATGGCAGCAACGCTTCTTGATATTAAGTGTAAAATGCTTCTTCCGAAGGAAGTAAATGAAGAAGGCGAAGAAGAGGATCCAAGACAGGAGCTGGTGGAGCAGCTTCTGGAATATAAGATGTATAAATATATGTCTTATGAGCTGAAGGACCGACAGCTGGACGCAGAGCGGGCATTGTACAAGAAGCCGACGATCCCGGATGAGGTGAAGGAATATGTTCCGCCGGTGGATATGGACGAGCTTCTGGCTGACCTGACTCTGGCGAAGCTTAACAGTATATTCAAGGATATCATGAAGAGACGGGAAGACAAGATCGACCCGGTACGAAGCAGGTTTGGCAAACTGGAAAAGGAAGAGGTGACTGTTCCGGAGAAACTGGATTATGTGACGAGTTATGCAAGAGCACACAGACAGTTTAGTTTTCGTGAACTTCTTGAAAAGCAGAGTTCAAAAGTACAGATCGTAGTAACATTTTTGGCGATACTGCAGCTTATAAAGGAAGGCGCGATCTGTATTTCGCAGGAGCAGCCGTTTGATGATATAACGATTACATCGAATCTGGAAACAGAGAATCAGGGAAAGGTAGCAGAGGAAGTAAGTGGAGATCAGTAAATTAGAGGCAGCCATAGAGGCAATTTTATTTACCATGGGTGAATCCGTGGAACTTCATAAAATAGCAGCCGCCATCGAACACGATGAGGCGACGACCCGCAAGATCATTTATCAGATGCGGGACAAGTATGAGGCACAGGACAGAGGTGTCCGCATCATTGAACTCGAGGACTCGTTTCAGATGTGTACGAAGACGGAGATGTATGAGTATCTGATCCGTGTGGCAAATCAGCCGCGGAAATATGTCTTGACGGATGTCCTGCTGGAGACGCTTTCGATCATTGCATATAAGCAGCCGGTCACCAAGCTTGAGATTGAGAAAATCCGTGGTGTGAAGTCTGATCATGCAGTAAACAAGCTGGTAGAGTATAATCTTGTATGTGAAATGGGAAGATTAGATGCACCGGGGCGCCCGATTTTATTTGGGACGACGGAAGAATTTCTTCGAAGATTCAGTATACAGTCTGTTGAGGATCTGCCGAGTATGAATCCGGAGCAGATGGAAAGCTTTAAAGAGGAAGCGGAGGAAGAAATACAGCTCAAACTTAACGTATAGTTTGAAAAGAATCATCATACATTAGGATAACAGTGTAGTCGTGGTGTGATGAATGAAAAAGAGAATCATAAGAGTCATCGGTTTTTTCTGTATATTTTCTTTGTTCTTTGTACAGAACAGTCAGATTTTGTGTGCACAGGAAATTACGGACGAGCCGGACAATCTTTACGCCCGGTCAGCGGTACTTATGGATGCTGACAGTGGGCGTATTTTGTTTGGAAAGGAAGAAGATGTAAAGCGCCCCATGGCAAGTACGACGAAGATCATGACGTGTATCCTGGCACTGGAGCATATGGAGGAGGGCCAGATCGTCAGTGTGTCGGATTATGCGGTCTGTCAGCCGAAGGTGCGTCTGGGTGTGAGGGGAAAGGAAAAATATTATATCCGGGATCTTCTTTATTCTATGATGCTGGAATCTCATAATGACAGTGCGGTGGTGATCGCAGAAGGAATCAGTGGAAGCGTGGAAGCCTTTGCAGAGCTTATGAATGCGAAGGCAAAAGAACTTGGATGTATACATACACATTTTGTCACACCAAATGGTCTGGACGGCAGAGATGCGGCAGGTATTCACGAAACAACAGCTTCGGATCTCGCCAGAATTATGAAATATTGCATTATGGATTCAGAGAAAAAGGAAGAGTTCCTTGCGATTACGCGGACAGATTCCTATCAGTTTGGCGATCTGGAGGGTAACAGGAGCTTTACCTGTACAAATCATAATGCATTTCTGACTATGATGGAGGGAGCGCTGTCCGGGAAAACGGGATTTACAACTGACGCGGGATATTGTTATGTGGGAGCGCTCCGGCAGAATGAGAAAACATTTATCGTTGCACTTCTTGCCTGCGGCTGGCCCAATCACAAAGGGTATAAATGGGAGGATACGAAGAAACTGATGCAGTATGGCCTGTCCAATTATGAGTATCGGGATGTGTGGGAAGAGACCGGAAATATCCGTGTTCCGGTAAAGAATGGTGTGCCGGCAAACGGTTCTTACAGCGGCTTGGCATTTGTTAAAGCTGAGGTAGAGAACCCTTCGGAAGAATTACATATTTTGTTAAAGGCAGATGAGAAAGTAGAAGTAAAAAAGGAGATACAAGGGCAGCTTTCGGCCCCGGTAGAAGAAGGACAACAGGTCGGTAAAATACGGTATTATCTGGATGGAAAGGAGTGGAAAAGCTACAATGTCATAGCGTCAGAATCGATTGAGGAGCGCAATTACCGGTGGTGTTTTCAATATGTGACGGACAGATTTTTTCATGCACAGGTGGGAGGGCAGGACAGTTGACGACTTATAGGGATTATGTTAAAGTGAATACATTGAGGGCATTTATTTTTCATTATTTTGTTATTGACATTTTTCATTAAGTATAATACTATATTAATCAGAGAACGAACATTTGTTCTATGCGAGAAGGAGAATTTTTTTATGGCAAATAATGATGATAAGAAGAAGGCACTGGATGCGGCGATTGCGAAGCTTGAGAAGGATTTTGGAAAAGGAACTGTCATGAAGCTGGGTGACCCGGGGGCACAGGTCGCTGTAGAGACGATTCCGACAGGTTCCTTAAGTCTGGATATTGCGCTTGGACTGGGCGGAGTTCCGAAGGGACGTATTATTGAGATTTATGGTCCGGAGTCCAGTGGTAAGACGACAGTGGCACTGCATGTGATTTCCGAGGTTCAGAAAAGAGGCGGTATCGCCGGATTTATTGATGCAGAGCATGCGCTTGATCCGGTCTATGCGAAGAATATCGGTGTTGATATCGATGAATTATATATTTCTCAGCCGGACAGCGGTGATCAGGCACTGGAGATTGCAGAGACAATGGTGCGTTCCGGTGCTATGGATATTATCGTTATCGACTCTGTTGCAGCACTTGTACCGAGACAGGAGATTGAAGGAGATATGGGTGATTCTCATGTGGGTCTGCAGGCAAGGCTGATGTCTCAGGCACTTCGGAAACTGACTCCGGTCATCAGTAAGTCCAATTGTGTTGTTATCTTTATCAACCAGCTTCGTGAGAAGGTGGGAGTTATGTTCGGAAATCCGGAGACAACAACCGGCGGTCGTGCACTGAAGTTCTACGCATCCATACGTATGGATGTAAGAAGAATTGAGACGCTGAAGCAGAGCGGTGAGATGGTTGGTAACCGTACACGTGTCAAGATTGTTAAGAATAAGATCGCGCCTCCGTTTAAAGAGGCAGAGTTTGATATCATGTTCGGAAAAGGTATTTCCAAAGAGGGAGATATTCTTGATCTGGCAGTATCTCTTGGCCTCGTAAGTAAGAGCGGCGCATGGTTCGCTTATAATGGTGATAAGATCGGACAGGGACGTGAGAATGCCAAGATCTATCTTGCAGAGCATCCGGAGATTATGGAGACACTGGATGCGCAGATCCGCGAGCATTATCATTTTGACGGTGCAGAAAAAGAAGAAGAGGAATAGAAGATGGTAGTCACTAAGACAGAGGCTGTGACGAAATCAAAATATAAGGTGTACATAGACGGACAGTTCGCTTTTGTATTATACAAAGGCGAACTGTCTCGCTATCATCTGCAGGAAGGCTGCGAAGTGAGTCGTGAGTTATATGATACCGTAAGGAAGGATGTTGTCCTTAAGCGTGCGAGACTCAGAGCTCTTCATTTACTGAATGCAATGGGAAGAACCGAGTCTCAGCTTCGGACAAAGCTTTCACAGGGCGATTATCCGGCAGATGTTGTGGAAGATGCCATACGTTATGTGAAGTCTTTTGGCTATATAGATGATGCCATGTATGCCAGAAATTATATCGACAGCCGGAAGATGCAAAAGAGCAGAAAAGAAATATATATGCAGCTTTTGCAAAAGGGAATTGATAAAGAAGAGATTGAAGCTGCGATGGAAGAGTGTTATGAAAAGGAGGATTCTGTTGCAGCAATACAGAAACTGCTGGAAAAGAAGAGATTTGACCCGGATCAGGCAACACCTGCCGAAAAGCAGAAAATAATGGCATATCTTGTGAGAAAAGGCTTTGGATACGAAGATATCCGTCGGTCAATACAAGTTTCTGAGTGGAATGCTTGACATATTTGTGAAAAAAGTATAAAATTTAACTGTTGTATTTGTACAATGAAAATTAAATAAGGAGGTGCTCCTGTGCCGAACGGAATATTTATTGCTGTGGCAGCAGTTCTGGTTGTCGTAGCAGCAGTTATCAGTCATTTCGTTACGGTTTCCAATCTGAGAAGGAATGCAGAATCCAAGATCGGAAATGCGGAAAGCAAAGCGAGAGAAATCATTGATGACGCTGTTAAAACGGCTGAGGCAAAGAAGAAGGAGTCTCTCTTGGAAATTAAAGAAGAGTCTATCAAGAACAAGAATGAACTTGAAAAAGAGACAAAGGAACGCAGAGCAGAGTTACAGCGTTACGAAAAACGAGTACTTTCCAAGGAAGAGGCTTTGGATAAGAAGTCAGAAGCGATCGAAAAACGAGAAGCAGGATTTACAGCAAAGGAAGAACAGCTTAGACAGCGCGAAGCGAAAGTAGAAGAGCTGAGTAAGCAAAGAGTACAGGAACTAGAAAGAATCTCAGGACTTACCTCCGAACAGGCAAAAGAATATTTGTTAAAAACTGTTGAAGAAGATGTAAAACATGATACCGCTAAACTGGTAAAGGAATTAGAGGCGCAGGCAAAGGAAGAAGCAGATAAGAAGGCAAAGGAATATGTTGTCACTGCTATTCAGAGATGTGCAGCAGACCATGTAGCGGAAACTACAATTTCGGTTGTTCAGCTTCCAAGTGACGAGATGAAGGGCAGAATTATCGGTAGAGAGGGACGTAATATCCGTACGTTGGAGACAATGACGGGTGTGGAACTGATCATTGATGATACACCGGAAGCTGTTGTCTTATCAGGATTTGATCCGATAAGACGTGAAGTCGCAAGAATTGCGCTCGAGAAATTGATTGTTGACGGACGTATTCATCCGGCAAGAATTGAGGAGATGGTAGAAAAAGCGCAGAAAGAAGTAGATGCGATGATTCGTGAAGAAGGAGAGGCAGCGGCTCTTGAAGTTGGAGTGCACGGAATTCATCCGGAGCTTATCAGACTTCTTGGAAGAATGAAGTTCAGAACAAGCTACGGCCAGAATGCATTGAAGCATTCCGTAGAAGTATCACAGCTTGCAGGACTTCTTGCCGGCGAGATCGGACTGGATGTCCGTATTGCCAAGAGAGCAGGTCTTTTACACGACATCGGTAAATCTATTGATCATGATGTAGAAGGTTCACACATTCAGATTGGTGTAGACCTTTGTAGAAAGTACAAAGAGTCTGCAACAGTTATTAATGCGGTGGAAGCTCATCATGGCGATGTAGAACCGGAGACATTGATTGCGTGCGTTGTTCAGGCGGCAGATACGATTTCTGCAGCAAGACCGGGCGCAAGAAGAGAGACATTAGAAACATACACAAACAGGTTAAAACAATTAGAAGAGATCACCAACCAATTTAAGGGTGTTGATAAATCTTTTGCAATTCAAGCAGGTAGAGAGATTCGTGTTATGGTAGTTCCAGAACAAGTATCTGACGCAGACATGGTATTGATGGCCAGAGATATTGCTAAACAGATTGAGTATGAGTTAGAATATCCTGGACAGATAAAGGTCAATGTGATTCGTGAATCACGAGTTACAGATTATGCCAAGTAGAAGATAGATAGACAGAACCGGTTTGTCCGGTTCTGTTTTTTCGTATCGGGCAGTTTTACAAGGAGGAATAGTTATGAGTGGAGAAATCAGACGGGCAGGCAGAGAGTTGATGTATAAGGGTAAGATCCTTGAAGTATACAAGGATCATATGGAATTTGAAAATGGGAATACATCTGACTGGGATTTTATTCATCATAATGGAGCAGCAGCGGTTGTTCCGGTTTTGGATGACGGAAGGATCCTTATGGTATCCCAGTATCGGAATGCGCTGGAGAGAGATACATTGGAGATTCCGGCCGGGAAGCTGGATGCGCCGGATGAGCCGGGGTATGATTGTGCGGTACGAGAGCTGGAAGAAGAAACCGGGTATCGCTCATCGGATGTAGACTGGCTCATGACACTTCGGACCACGGTTGCGTTCTGTGATGAGAAGATAGAGATATTTGTTGCAAGAAATCTGAAGGCTGCGAAGCAGAATCTGGATGAAAATGAATATGTGGATGTGAAGTCATTTACCATAGAAGAATTAAAAGAAAAGATCTATACGGGTGCTATACAGGACTCCAAGACAATTGCGGCTATATTGGCGTATGAGGACAAGTATGTAAAAAATAAATAAGAATATATAAAAGGCTCCGGCATATAATGAAGTATCTTGACGCAGGGAGGATGTAAAGTGAAGATACAGGAAAACGGGAAATGGTTCGTTTTGATTTATATGGCGGGGTTTCTTGCCGGCATTTTATATGCTAATATGATTGCGAAAGATTATATTGCGAGTGTAGGAATATTTAATGACTACTTTCTGGATACGTATGCGCAGATGGAAATTGATACGACAGAATTTCTCTGGTATGTCGCATCTGTTCGTCTGCTGCCGGTTGCATTTCTTGTTATTACGGGAATCAGCCGCCTGAGAAGGCCGGCTGTATTGGCGTTTGTGCTTTGGACAGGTTTTTCCAGCGGTCTCATCCTGACCGCTGCGGTAATGAAGCTGGGGGCAAAAGGGATTGTGCTCTGTCTGGTCAGTCTGCTGCCGCATATGTGCTGCTATGTAGCTGGTTATCTGATGCTTCTGTGGTTTTTGTATACTTATCCGAAAACCAGGTGGAACCTTACAAAAACAGTGGCATTCCTTTTCCTTATGGCAGTCGGGATATTACTGGAGAGTTATGTGAATCCAACGATCATGAAAATATTCATTGGCAATCAGAATTTCTTTAAATAGAAATATACATATCCAATACACACAAGGAATACAAACACCTGGCTTGCAAGCAGTCCCCACAGGTAACCAAATATGCCATAAATGGGAATCAGATACAGTACGCTTATAAGCCGCATACCGAGACTTGTGGAGTTGATGATAAATGACAGGTGCGTCTTGCCGATTCCATTGATGATGCTGATCAGTGTGTTATTTGTATAAAGGAAAGGGCAGATCCAGGATAAAGCTACAATATAGTGTCCTGCCATATCACTGTGGAAGAGAAATCTTCCGACCCAGTCGCCAAAACATAATAAGAATACGCAGCAGGCACTTCCGAGAAAGATGCAGCAATAGACAGCCTTTTGAATGAGGGCTGTCATTTCTTTTTTATTTTTCAGAGCCTGTATCTCGGCTACCGTCGGGAGGAGCATGGTGGATACAGAGTTGGTGATCGCGGAAGGGAACAGAATACATGGCATGGCCATACCGGTAAGTACACCATATATACTTAAGGCGTTGGTCTGTGAAATGCCGGACATCTGCAGACGTACAGGAATGGAAATGGCTTCTGCGCTCTGCAATATATTAAGAAGCACTCGATTGGCGGTCAGCGGAATGGAAAGTGTCAGTAATTCTTTCGCGTGGGAAAGGAAAGCGGACAAAGGAAGACTGGGAATCCGGGCAAAAAAGGCTCCTTTCCTGATCTTGCCAAGACAGAAAAGAGAAGATGCGATTTCGCCGGCAGTCAGACCGGCCACTGCAACAACAACTCCGGTATGGATTCCTTGTTTCAGAGCAAAACAATAGATTACGTAAACAGAAACGATGCGCACGGTCTGTTCAATTAGTTGTGACACTGCAGGGATAGCCGTTTCCTTTTGCCCAAAGTAGTACCCTACAATACAACTATGTACAGCGGCAAAAGGAAATGTATAGGAAAGTAGAATCAGAAGCTCTTTACAGCGTATGTCCTGCAGAATATTTTCGGATAAAAAATAAGCATATTTCTGCAAAAAAATTGTTGTTAATACAGATAAAAAAACAGTGATCAGGAGGCTTGTGTACAATAAACGGCGAGCCTCCTTTCTTTGCCCCTGCGAAAGTCTTCTTGCAACACAGCGGGAGAGTGCGGTCTCGATTCCTGCGGAGGTAAGAGAAAAACAAAGCGCATAGATGGGGAATATCAACTGGTAAAGTCCCATGCCTTCTTCCCCAAAAGTGTGGCTTAAAAAAATGCGGTAAAAAAATCCCATAAACCGGGTGGCAAATCCAGTAGCAGTCAAAATAAAGGTTCCCTTTATGATAGCGTGTTTTCTTGACATGTTATACTCCGAAATCAATATTATTATAAGATATTCTTTGTCAGTCCTTGACAGAACAGCGATAGAATGATATTCTACAAAAGGATAAAATCCGAGCAAATTACTAGGAATTAAAGAAGGTGATAGATTGAAGCTTTCAACGAAAGGAAGATATGGCCTTCGGGCAATTATTGACCTTGCAAGATATAGTGAAAATGAGCCGGTTTCCATAAGCAGCATTGCGATGCGCCAGGGGATTTCGGAACGTTATCTTGAACAGATCGTAGCACTTCTTAAAAAGGCCGGACTAGTAAAAAGCATTCGCGGAGCCTCCGGTGGTTATGTACTGGCAAAGGATATGGGAGAAATATCTGTAGGAGATGTCTTACGTGCACTGGAAGGAAGCCTGGAACCGGTCAAATGTGCTGCTTACTATTCGGAAGAAGGCTGTACAGCATCCGGCGGCTGTGTGACAAAATACGTATGGCAGAAAATCAATGAGAGCATCAACAGGACAGTTGATGAGATGATGTTAAAAGAACTTGTGGAAGAGAGCCGGAAGGTCAATCCGGAAGGCGGCTGCTCTTCACAGTGTGAGAATTAGAGGAATCAGACAGGAGGAAATAAAAATGGAAAAATTCATTTATCTTGACAATGCAGCAACAACAAAGACGGCACCGGAAGTTGTGGAGGCTATGCTGCCATATTTTACGGAGAGTTTTGGAAATCCTTCCAGTGTATATAGTTTCGCGGCAAAGAATAAAGAAGCAATCAGCAGACAGAGAGATGTGATCGCAGAAGCACTTGGAGCAAACTCTAATGAGATTTATTTCACAGCCGGTGGATCAGAGTCTGACAACTGGGCATTAAAGGCAACAGCAGAGGCTTATGAAGGAAAAGGGAATCATATCATCACGACGAAGATCGAGCATCATGCAATCCTTCATACAGCAGAATATCTGGAAAAACGTGGGTTTGAGATCACTTATCTGGACGTTGATGCAGAGGGTAAAGTGAAGATAGAAGATTTAAAAAAAGCGATACGTCCGACTACGATTTTGATATCGGTTATGTTTGCCAACAATGAAATTGGAACGATTCAGCCAATCAAGGAAATTGGAGAAATAGCGAAAGAACATGGCATTTTGTTCCACACAGATGCAGTGCAGGCATTTGGCCAGGTACCGATCAATGTAGATGAATATCATATCGATATGCTCAGTGCCAGCGGTCACAAGCTGAACGGGCCAAAAGGAATCGGTTTCTTATATATCCGTAAAGGCGTAAAGATCCGTTCCTTCGTACATGGCGGCGCGCAGGAAAGAAAACGCCGTGCAGGAACAGAAAATGTACCGGGTATCGTTGGAATCGGAACAGCTGCGAAAAGGGCGATCCGGACAATGGAAGAACGTACGAAGAAAGAGCTCGAGCTGAGAGATTATTTGATCGACAGAGTACTGGCAGAAATTCCGTATTGCAGACTGAATGGACACAGGACAGATCGCCTTTCGAATAATGCAAATTTCAGTTTCCGTTTCATAGAGGGAGAGTCCCTTCTTATTAAACTGGATATGAAGGGAATCTGTGGTTCCAGTGGATCTGCATGTACATCCGGTTCTCTGGATCCGTCACATGTTCTTATGGCGATCGGGCTGCCGCATGAAATCGCACATGGTTCTCTTCGTCTGACATTGAGTGAAGAGACGACAAAGGAAGATATCGATTATGTGGTAGAGAACTTAAAAGAGATTGTAAAGAATCTGAGAAATATGTCACCGTTATACGAAGATTTTGTGAAGAAAAATGAAAAGCAGGAGGGAAAATAGATGTATTCAGAAAAGGTAATGGATCATTTTGAACATCCGAGAAATGTCGGAGAGATAGAAAATGCCAGCGGGGTTGGAACCGTTGGAAATGCAAAATGTGGAGATATTATGAGAATTTATCTGGATATTGATGAAAATCAGATCATCCAGGATGTGAAGTTTAAGACTTTTGGTTGTGGTGCAGCAGTAGCAACAAGCAGTATGGCGACAGAAATGGTAAAGGGTAAATCTGTTCAGGAAGCAATGCAGGTTACGAATAAAGCTGTTATGGAGGCACTTGACGGACTTCCGCCGGTGAAAGTACACTGTTCCCTGCTTGCAGAAGAGGCTATTCATGCGGCGCTTTGGGATTATGCCGAAAAGCATGATATCAAAATTGAAGGACTGACGAAGCCGAAGTCAGATATTCACGAAGGTGAAGAAGAGGAAGAAGAGGAATATTAAACCGGAGAGAAAATATGGATAAGAAAAAAGTGGTTGTCGGAATGTCAGGCGGCGTAGATTCTTCGGTTGCGGCCTGGCTGTTAAAAGAACAGGGGTATGATGTCATTGGTGTTACCATGCAGATCTGGCAGGAGGAAGAACGCGCTGTTCAGGAAGAAGAAGGCGGATGCTGCGGATTGAGTGCGGTCGATGATGCAAGGAGAGTGGCATATGACCTTGATATTCCATATTATGTGATGAATTTCCGTGATGAGTTTAAAAAACAGGTGATTGATTATTTCGTGCAGGAGTATATCGAAGGAAGAACACCGAATCCCTGTATCGCATGTAATCGTTATGTAAAATGGGAATCTCTCCTTAGAAGAAGCATGGAGATTGGCGCTGATTATATTGCTACCGGCCATTATGCGCGTATCGAGAAGCTTGATAACGGCAGATATACGCTTCGCGTATCGCAGACAAGTGCGAAGGATCAGACTTATGCACTTTACAATCTGACACAGGAGCAGCTTAAAAGAACTTTGATGCCGGTGGGTGAATATACAAAGGATGAGATTCGCCGTATTGCAGAGAACCTCCATCTTCGGGTGGCTAATAAGCCGGACAGTCAGGACATTTGTTTTGTGCCGGATGGCGATTATGCTTCTTATATAGAAAAGAATGCCGCAGTAAAGATAGAACCGGGTAACTTTGTCATGTCAGACGGAACCATCGTCGGCAGACATAAGGGAATCATCCATTATACAGTAGGACAAAGAAAAGGGCTTGGACTGTCTCTGGGGCATCCGGTATTTGTGCTGGAGATTCGGCCCGAAACAAATGAAGTTGTGGTCGGAAGCAATGAGGAGGCAATGTCTCATTTTGTAAGAGCCAGACAGATCAACCTTATGTCTGTGGAAGATATAAAAGAGCCGAAAAGAGTGTGGGCGAAGATCCGCTATAATCACAAGGGTGCATGGTGCACAGTAGAAAGAACCGGTGAGGATGAAATACTCTGTACCTTTGATGAGCCGGTAAGAGCAATCACGCCGGGGCAGGCTGTTGTTTTGTACGACGGCGAGTATGTCCTGGGAGGTGGAACAATTATAGGAGATAAATAAACATGAAGGCAGATAGAATAATAGCTGACATACACATGCATTCGACATTTTCGCATGATTCCGAGTCGGCTCCGGAAGAAATGATACGGGGAGCTGTTGAGAAGGGGCTTCGGACAATCTGTTTTACAGACCACTATGATAAGGATGAAATGGAATGGGGAGAAGAAAGCATTTTTGATCCGGAAGAATATTTCCGTATACTTCCTCCTCTGGCGGAGAAATATAAAGACAAGATCGATGTCAAGATCGGTGTAGAACTTGGCCTTCGTCCTTATCTTGGAGATTATTACCGGGCATTTGTAAAAAAGTATCCCTTTGATTTTGTCATCGGATCGGTGCATATGATACAGTCTACCGATCCGGCTGCAGGAAAATTGTTCCGTGATTATACAGATGAAGAAGCGTACCGGATCGGTTTTGAAGAAATGTTGGAAGACATAAAGAATTTTGACGATTTTGACAGCTTTGGACATATGGACTATATGGTACGCTACGCAAGAGAACAGGAGAAAAGCTATTCATACAGAGGATTCGCTGACGAGATCGATGCTGTTTTACGAGCTCTCGTGGAAAAGGGAAAGGCGCTGGAACTAAATACCGCAGGGCTGAAATATGGACTTCCGTTTGCTCATCCGCATCCGGATATACTGAAGCGTTATCGGGAACTGGGTGGAGAAATGATTACCGTAGGAGCTGACGGACATAAACCGGAGCATATCGCGTATGATTTCCATAAGGTTTCTCAGATTTTGCAGGCATGTGGTTTCCGTTTTTACACAGTGTTTTCGGATAGAAAGCCTATTTTTATAGAACTTCCATAAAAATGGAAAAGACACTTGAATTTTTGTCCTTTTTTTAGTACAATGACTTTGGTTGATTTCCTGATAGTGTTAAGGAATTCACAATATAAACAAAACTTTAGGAGGAATTAATCATGGCAGTAAAAGTAGCGATTAATGGATTCGGACGAATTGGACGTCTTGCGTTCAGACAGATGTTTGGAGCAGAGGGATATGAAGTAGTTGCAATCAACGACTTAACATCTCCTAAAATGCTTGCACACTTATTAAAATATGATTCTTCTCAGGGTAAGTATGCATTAGCTGACAAAGTAGAGTCAACAGAGGATTCTATCATTGTTGATGGAAAAGAAATCAAGATCTACGCAAAAGCAAATGCAGAGGAACTTCCATGGGGCGAGATCGGTGTAGATGTAGTTCTGGAGTGTACAGGATTCTACACATCCAAAGAGAAAGCATCTGCACATGTAAAAGCAGGAGCAAGAAAAGTTGTTATCTCCGCACCTGCAGGCAGTGACCTCCCAACTATCGTTTATAACGTAAACCATGACAAGCTGACTGCTGAAGATACAGTTATTTCCGCAGCTTCTTGTACAACAAACTGCTTAGCACCAATGGCTAAGGCTTTAAATGACCTTGCACCGATCAAATCCGGTATCATGTGTACAATTCACGCTTACACAGGTGATCAGATGACACTTGACGGACCACAGAGAAAAGGTGATTTAAGACGTTCACGTGCAGCAGCAGTTAATATTGTACCAAACAGCACAGGTGCTGCAAAAGCTATCGGACTTGTTATTCCAGAATTAAATGGTAAGTTAATTGGTGCTGCTCAGCGTGTACCAACTCCAACAGGTTCTACAACAATCTTAACAGCAGTTGTTGAAGGAACTGTAACAGTTGATGAGATCAACGCAGCTATGAAAGCAGCTTCTAACGAGTCCTTCGGATATAACACAGATGAGATCGTTTCCAGCGATATCGTCGGAATGAAATATGGTTCATTATTTGATGCTACTCAGACAATGGTATGCCCATTAGACAACGGAACTACAGAGGTTCAGGTTGTTTCCTGGTATGACAATGAGAATTCTTACACAAGCCAGATGGTAAGAACAATCAAATACTTCGCTGAATTAGCTTAATTAAGACTCACAAAGGGTCCGGTCTTATAAAAGGATCGGACCTTTTCTTCTATCTATTATAAAATCTGAGGAGGCAGAAGATTATGCTTAACAAAAAATCGGTAGATGATATTAATGTAAAAGGTAAAAAAGTTCTTGTAAGATGTGATTTTAATGTTCCTCTTATTGACGGAAAGATTACAGATGAAAACCGTCTTGTGGCAGCACTTCCGACGATCAAGAAGCTGATCGCAGATGGTGGAAAGATCATTCTTTGCTCACACCTTGGAAAACCAAAGGGAGAGCCAAAGCCGGAATTATCACTTGCTCCTGTTGCAGTTCGTTTATCAGAGCTTCTTGGACAGGAAGTAAAATTTGCAGCTGATCCGGAAGTAGTAGGACCTAACGCAAAAGCAGCTGTAGAAGCAATGAAAGACGGTGAAGTAGTATTACTTGAAAACACTCGTTACAGAGTAGAAGAGACAAAGAACGGAGAGGCATTCAGCAAGGAACTTGCATCTCTGTGTGATGTATTTGTAAATGACGCATTTGGTACAGCACATCGTGCACACTGCTCTAATGTAGGTGTTACACAGTTTGTTGATACAGCAGTTGTTGGTTACCTGATGCAGAAGGAAATTGATTTCCTCGGAAATGCAGTAAATAATCCGGAGAGACCATTTGTAGCTATTCTCGGTGGCGCAAAGGTTTCCAGTAAGATTTCTGTAATCGAGAACCTTCTCGATAAAGTAAATACACTGATCATCGGTGGTGGTATGTCTTATACCTTCAGCAAGGCACAGGGCGGAAGCGTTGGAAAATCTCTTCTTGAAGAGGATTACTGTGAATATGCGCTGAACATGCTGAAGAAAGCAGAAGAAAAAGGAGTAAAATTACTTCTTCCTGTAGATACCGTTATCGCAGATGATTTCTCAAATGACGCAAATACGAAGATTGTTAAGGCCGGCGAGATTCCGGAAGGCTGGGAAGGTCTTGATATTGGACCAGAGACAGTAAAGATCTTCTGTGAAGCAGTTCAGGATGCAAAGACAGTTGTATGGAACGGACCGATGGGATGTTTCGAGATGCCGAACTTTGCACAGGGAACAGAAGCAGTTGCAAAAGCACTTGCTGACACAGATGCAGTAACAATCATTGGTGGTGGTGATTCCGCAGCAGCAGTTAACCAGCTTGGATACGGTGACAAGATGACACACATTTCCACAGGCGGCGGAGCTTCCCTTGAATTCCTGGAAGGAAAAGAACTTCCGGGCGTAGCAGCAGCAGATAATATTACACAATAGGAGAGTAAGAAAATGGCAAGAAGAAAAATTGTAGCAGGCAACTGGAAAATGAATAAAACTCCAAGCGAGGCAGTTGCTTTAGTTGAAGAATTAAAACCATTAGTAGCAAGCGAAGATGTTGACGTTGTATTCTGCGTACCTGCAATCGATATCATTCCGGTTGTAGAGGCTTGTAAAGGTTCTAACATCCAGGTTGGCGCTGAGAATATGTATTTTGAAGAAAAGGGAGCATATACAGGAGAGATCTCTCCGGCAATGCTTACAGATGCAGGAGTAAAATATGTAGTTCTTGGACATTCTGAGAGAAGAGAATATTTTGCTGAGACAAATGAGACTGTTAATAAGAAAATGTTAAAAGCATTTGAGCATGGTATTACACCGATCATGTGCTGTGGTGAAACATTAGAGCAGAGAGAACAGGGTGTAACAATGGACTTTATCCGTCAGCAGGTTAAGGTTGGATTCCTGAACGTTACAGCAGATCAGGCTAAGACAGCAGTTATCGCTTATGAGCCAATCTGGGCAATCGGAACAGGAAAGACAGCTACAACAGAGCAGGCTGAAGAGGTATGTGCTGGTATTCGTGCATGCATCGCTGAGATCTATGACGAGGCTACTGCAGAAGCAATCCGTATCCAGTACGGTGGTTCTGTAAATGCTGGAAATGCAGCTGAGTTATTCGCTCAGGCTGACATCGATGGTGGACTTGTTGGTGGTGCTTCACTGAAGGCTGACTTTGGTAAGATTGTAAATTACAAGTAAGAAATCAGTTCAGTCGCAGGAGACCAGTTTACGTGTCTCCTGCGGCTTTCCTTTTGTCAGGGACGGGAATAATGAGGAGGATTGCGTTATGAAATATCAGGAAATTCCGCTTCATGTCAGTGGCTCCGGAGAAAATGCGAGGTTAATTGTATACCTTCTGGATACGCCAGAAGATTCTGTGAAAATAGAAAATCGGCCGGTTATTATTCTGTGTCCGGGTGGTGCCTATGAAAGAACCAGTTTCAGAGAAGGGGAACCGCAGGCCATGTATTTTCTGAATCAGGGGTATCATGTAGGAATTTTGCGCTATACAACGCAGCCGGCAAGATTTCCAACAGCACTTCTTGAACTTGGAACCGCGATGAAGATTTTCCGTGAGAATGCGAAAGGATGGTGCGTGGACGAGGAGAATATATTTGTTCAGGGATCGTCTGCAGGCGGACATCTGGCAGCCTCACTTGGAGTGTTCTGGAAAGACGATTTCCTATCAGAAGCACTTGCGATAGATGCAGATATTTTGAAGCCAAAAGGAATTGTGTTGTCTTATCCGGTTATTTCAGCAGAGGATGCAATCATGGAAGAGAGAAGCTTCCGGGCTCTTCTGGGTGATGATTATAAGGAAAAGAAGCAAGAGGTATCTCTTGAATACAGAGTTAATAAGAATACGCCGCCTTGTTTTATCTGGCATACGTATGAAGATACGACTGTGCCGGTAGAAAATTCACTTGTTTTTGCCATGGCACTTAGAAAACACAATATTCCATTAGAATTGCACATTTTCCAGAAGGGCATGCATGGTCTTGGTCCCGCGACTGCTCTTGTTGAGCGACCGGATGGAACAGGTGTACAAAAAGAATGCCAGTGCTGGATGGAGCTGGCAGATATCTGGATGAAAAATTTGATGTAAAAGGAGAAGGATAATGAGTAAGAAACCAACAGTACTGATGATCTTAGATGGATATGGATTAAATGAGAATATTACCGGAAATGCTGTTTTAGAAGGCAAGACACCGGTTATGGATAAATTGATGGCAGAATGCCCGTTTGTCAAAGGAAATGCCAGCGGAATGGCAGTTGGACTTCCGGAGGGACAGATGGGAAACTCTGAGGTCGGACACTTGAATATGGGAGCAGGACGCATCGTATATCAGGATCTGACAAAAATCACAAAATCGATTCAGGACGGAGATTTCTTTGAAAACAAAGCACTTCTCGCAGCCTGTGAAAATGCAAAGAAAAATGACAGTGCTCTGCACTTGTTTGGCCTTGTGTCTGACGGCGGCGTGCACAGCCACAACACACACATTTACGGACTTCTTGAGCTTGCAAAGAGACAGGGACTTAAGAAAGTGTTTGTACACTGCTTCCTGGATGGACGTGATACACCTCCGGCATCCGGAAAAGAATATGTAGAAGAACTGGTAGCTAAGATGCAGGAAATCGGTATCGGCGAAGTTGCAACAGTTATGGGACGTTACTATGCAATGGACCGCGATAACCGCTGGGACCGTGTAGAAAAAGCATACAGAGCCATGGTATTCGCAGAAGGCGAGACAGCAGTAAGTGGACCGGAAGGAATTCAGGCATCATACGATAAGGATACAACAGACGAATTCGTTCTTCCTACCGTTGTAATGAAAGATGGTGCACCGGTTGCAACGATCAAAGATAACGACTCTATTATCTTCTTTAACTTCCGTCCGGACCGTGCAAGAGAAATCACAAGAGCATTCTGTGATGACGAATTTACAGGATTCGAAAGAGGCGAAAGAGTAAAAACAACATACGTGTGCTTTACCGAATACGATGTAACAATTCCAAACAAACAGATAGCATTTGTAAAAGAAGAGATTACCAATACATTCGGTGAATTCCTTGCAAAGAACGGAAAGAGACAGGCACGTATCGCTGAAACAGAAAAATACGCACATGTAACCTTCTTCTTCAATGGCGGTGTAGAAGAGCCAAACGAAGGAGAAGACAGAATCCTTGTAAACTCACCAAAGGTTGCGACATATGACCTGAAGCCGGAAATGAGCGCTTACGAAGTATGCGACAAGCTGGTAGCTGCGATCAAATCCGATAAATACGATGTGATCATTATCAACTTCGCTAATCCGGACATGGTCGGACACACAGGAGTTGAAGCAGCAGCAATAAAGGCAATTGAAGCAGTTGACGAATGCGTAGGAAAAGCAGTAGAGGCAATTAAAGAAGTAGACGGGCAGATGTTCATCTGCGCTGACCATGGTAATGCAGAACAGTTAATCGACGAAAGCAATGGCGAGCCATTTACAGCACATACAACTAATCCGGTACCATTTATTCTCGTAAATGCAGATCCGGCATATAAGCTTCGCGAGGGCGGATGCCTCGCGGATATTGCACCGACATTGATTGAGCTTATGGGAATGGAACAGCCAAAAGAAATGACAGGAAAAAGCTTACTGCAATAAAATTTGGGACGTAGACTTTTTTAAAAAGTCTACGTCCCAAACTGCTTTTTGTGGTGTACCTAAATGAAAAATGTCCTGTACCTTTTTGATAGGAGGAGCGTTATGGCAGCATGTGAGTTTTGTTCAAACTATGTATTTGATGAGGAAGATGAAAGCTATTATTGTAATGTGAATCTGGATGAAGATGAGTATTATCGCTTTATGAGCAGTAGTTATAAAAATTGTCCATATTATCAGTCTAATGATGATTATAAAATTGTCAGGCATCAAATGTAGGAGAAGTGGAAATGGGAAAGTATGATATTTTTTTCTTTGATCTGGATGGAACAATTATTGATTCTTCTGTTGGAATTACGAATTCGGTCAAGTATACGTTAAGAAAATATGGGATTGAGGAAACAGACAGAGAGAAGCTTTATCCGTTTATCGGGCCTCCGCTCACAGATTCTTTTGCCAGATATTATGGATTTTCGCAAGAAAAATCTGCGGAAGCAGTGAAATTCTATCGTGAATATTATTGTGAAAATGGTATATATGAGAATGAAGTTTATTCCGGGCTGGAAGATACACTGAAGGAATTAAGACGACTAGGGAAGAAACTGGTGGTGGCAACTTCTAAGCCGGAGGTTTTTGCCAGAAAGATTCTGGAGTATCTGAAGCTGGATACCTATTTTGATTATATTGCCGGTATGGAGTTGAATGGTAATCGTGCGACAAAGGCTGAAGTGATTTCTTATGCGTTTTCAGCGTCTGGTATTGATGATCTGTCAAAAGTGCTGATGGTTGGAGATAGAGAACATGATGTGATCGGAGCGCATAAGGCAGGAATTGACTGCCTTGGAGTTCTTTATGGATTTGGCTCTTTGGAGGAATTGGAAAATGCAGGTGCTGATGCGATTGCAGAAACACCTGCAGGTATTCTAAAATATGTGTAACAAGAATCAGGAGAGGGGAAAAACGTGGATATTTGGGAAAAATGTATACAGGAGAATCATAATGAATGAAAATGATATTTATATCCGGGTGGCCAAGCTGTCTGACGCGGAAGTTTTGAGAAATATTTATGCACCGTATGTAGAAGAAACTGCAATTACTTTTGAATATGAAGTGCCAACAATAGAAGAATTTACCCGGAGAGTGAAAAAAGTCCTGGAAAGATATCCTTATCTTGTGGCAGTTTCTGAAAATGAAATTGTGGGTTATGCTTACGCCAGTCCGCTAAAAGAAAGAAAAGCATATGACTGGGCGGTCGAGCTTTCCATCTATGTGAAACAAGATTGTCGAGGAAAAGGTGTTGGCAGAAAGTTATATAATAAGCTTGAGGAAATTCTAAAACAGCAGAATATTTTGAATCTATATGCATGTATTGCTTATCCAGGGGAAGAAAATACGCATCTGACAGATGATAGTGTAAAATTTCATGAGCATATGGGGTACAAAATTATCGGACAATTCTCAAAATGCGGATACAAATTCCAGCAATGGTATGATATGATCTGGATGGAGAAACATATTGGAGAACATATGAAAGAACAGAAAGAAGTGAGAACGTTTTCTCAAATATACAATAGGAATTTAGTATAGTAAGTGGTACGCGGAGGTCGCTCAGATACCTTGCTGCGACGCGTTCGACTTTATGACTAGCTCACGAATCTATAAGAGCCCAGAAAACAAACGGGAATCATGGTTTGTTTTCTGGGCTCTAACAGATTCGGAGCGGATTCTCCAAGTCTTCCGCTTACCTTCGCAAAGCATCTTAGCGACATCCGCTGCCATTTACTGCACTGGAAATTCCGGGTAAAAGTGCATGCCATAGTTCATTGGCAAAACATGTTATATATCTGGTCTCTTCAGCTTCTATGTGTAAAATCGAAGAATTGTAATGAATTTTGAGAGGTCGAAGTCAGCTTCAGATAGAAAAAATCCAATTTTCTTTTTCGCTTTCAGATAATGAAAAAGAGCTTGTTATCGCGCCGATAACGTGGTGGAAACACTTAAGCTATGCGGCTTCAGTATTTTGGCTGAGACATTGCAAGTAACGCGAGACAGAAGGGCTTTGGGAAACGTGGAAGAGCGTTACAAACGGTTGCAGAAAAAGCTGATATAACTTCGGTTACGAATGTTATATCAGCTTTTGATGTTTACCGTTTGTCAGCGACTGGTTCGTTTTTCAAAGTTCAGCTGTCTCGCATCACTATTCTGCCTCAGATAAAATCACTGAACCAAATTCTTATTTCCCGACATTTTTATATGCGGTTGACAGCATCAGTTTGATTCGGTTCAGCTGATTTACTTCGCTGGCGCCCGGGTCAAAGTCAATTGCTACAATGTTGGACTCAGGATAGAGTCTTCTGAGTTCTTTGATAACGCCTTTTCCTACGACATGGTTTGGCAGGCAGGCGAATGGCTGTGTACACACAATGTTTGGTGCACCGCTGTGGATGAGCTCCAGCATCTCTCCGGTCAAAAACCAGCCTTCACCAGTCTGGTTTCCGAGAGAAACGATTTCAGAAGCCATTTTTCCAAGTTCACGTATATCGGCAGGAGCATCAAAATGCTTGCTGGTAGAGAATGCTTTGCTTGCCGGAGCACGGAACCATTCTAATGCTTTGATTCCCAGATTTCCCATTGTTGCCTTGTTCTTTGCGAAACCAAGCTTTTCCACTTTGAAATTCTGGTTGTAGAAGCAGTAGAGAAGGAAATCCAGAAGATCTGGTACGACTGCTTCGGCTCCTTCATTTTCCAGAAGCTCTACAAGGTAGTTGTTTGCAGCAGGAAGGAATTTGACAAGAATCTCTCCGACAACGCCGACGCGAGGCTTCTTTACATCTGTTAATGCAATGTTATTGTCAAAGTCTTCTATAATATCTTTGCAGAGTTTCTTAAATTTACGTCTGGATGGGTATCCGGAAGAGACAAAGTCTTTACATACCTTTACCCATTTCCTGTGCATTGCATTTACAGAGCCTGGTACGGCTTCGTAAGGACGAAGCCGGTAAACGCATTTCATGAAAATATCTCCAAAAACAACAGCATATATACCACGCAGCGCAAGGGCAGGAGTAATCTTGAATCCAGGGTTCCCTTCCAGTCCGCTTAAGTTGATAGAGATGACCGGTATATGTGCATATCCTGCTTTCTTAAGTGCACGGCGTATAAAACCGATATAGTTTGATGCACGGCATCCGCCGCCGGTCTGACTGATGATGACAGCCAGTTTATCGGTGTCATACTTGCCGGAAAGGATGGCATCCATAATCTGTCCGACTACCATAAGGGAAGGATAGCAGGCATCGTTATTTACATACTTCAGTCCAACGTCTACCGCCTGTTTATTGTCGTTCGGAAGCACTTCGATGTGATAGCCGGAAGCCTGGAATGCCGGTTCCAGCAGCTCAAAGTGAATCGGAGACATCTGTGGGCAGAGAATGGTATAATCCTTACGCATCTCTTTTGTAAATGATACTTTATCAATCGCAGAGGAGTGTATTTCACGTTTTTCGCCGCGCTGTTCTCTTACACGGATCGCTGCGAGAAGGGAACGTACACGTATTCTTGCCGCACCCAGGTTGTTTACTTCATCAATCTTAAGAGAAGTATAGATTTTGTCTGAATTGTTCAGTATTTCTGCAACCTGATCTGTTGTAACAGCATCCAGACCACAGCCGAAGGAGTTAAGCTGGATCAGATCCAGATTGTCCTTTGTCTTTACAAAATTTGCCGCTGCATACAGACGAGAATGATACATCCACTGATCCATTACATTAAGCGGACGCTCTACCGGATGCAGATGTGAAATGGAATCCTCTGTAAGTACAGCAATGTTATAAGAGTTTACAAGCTCCGGAATACCATGGTTGACTTCCGGGTCAATGTGATAGGGGCGTCCTGCAAGAACAATACCTCTGTTGCCGGTTTCATCCAGATATTTGATTGTTTCTTCACCTTTGCGTTTCATGTCTTCACGGCAGGAAGATAATTCTTCCCATGCTGCGTGAACAGCAGCAGTAATCTCGGATGCCGGAATAGAGAATTTATCGCTTAATTCTTCAATCAACCGGTAAGCAACGGTTTCCTCGCTTTTCAGAGAAAGGAATGGGTGGATGAAATCAACATCTCCATTAACAATTGCATCAATATTATTTTTGATATTCTCCGGATAAGAGGTAACGATCGGGCAATTATAATGATTGTTTGCCTCTTCGAATTCATTTCGCTCATACGGAATGCTTGGATAGAAAATGTGCTCTACACCTTCGTTAATGAGCCACTGTACATGACCATGCGCAAGCTTTGCCGGATAACATTCGGACTCGCTTGGGATGGATTCGATACCAAGCTCGTATATCTTTCTTGTGGAAGCAGGAGAGAGGACAACTCTGAATCCAAGTGTATGAAAAAATGTAAACCAGAACGGATAGTTCTCATACATATTCAAAACACGTGGGATACCAATCGTTCCACGCTTTGCTTCCTCCTCACTTAACGGTTCATAATCAAAGTAACGTTTTAACTTGTAAGCAAATAGGTTTGGCAGTTTGTTGTCAGCTTTCTCTTTTCCCAGACCGCGCTCGCAGCGATTACCGGTAATGAATTTACGCCCTCCGCTGAAATGATTGATAGTAAGACGACAGTTATTCGTACAGCCTTTACATTTTGTCATTGTTGTAGAGTACTCCAATGCTTCGATTTCATCAATAGAAAGCATAGTAGTACCTTCGCAGTCAATATATCTTTCGCGTGCAATAAGAGCAGCACCGAAAGCTCCCATGATTCCGGCAATATCCGGGCGTATTGCCTCGCAGCCGGCAATTTTTTCAAAACTTCTGAGGACGGCATTATTATAAAATGTTCCGCCCTGTACAACAATATGGTTACCAAGTTCTGACGCATCAGAGACTTTGATTACCTTGAAAAGCGCATTTTTAATAACAGAATAAGCAAGCCCTGCAGAAATATCCGCAACCTCAGCCCCTTCTTTCTGTGCCTGTTTTACTTTGGAATTCATAAATACAGTACAGCGAGTACCGAGATCGATCGGGTTGCGGGCAAACAGTGCCTCATGTGCAAAATCCTCTACGGAATAATTCAGTGATTTCGCAAATGTTTCGATAAAGGAACCACAGCCGGAGGAACATGCTTCATTTAACTGTACACTGTCAACGGTCTGATTTTTGATCTTGATACATTTCATATCCTGGCCGCCAATATCCAGAATACAGTCTACATCCGGTTCAAAGAAGGAAGCGGCATAGTAGTGAGAAACAGTCTCAACCTCTCCTTCGTCCAGAAGAAGAGCTGCTTTTATGAGTGCTTCACCATATCCTGTGGAACAAGAGTGAACGATTTCCACTTCTTTGGGAAGCTGGCTGTAGATTTCTTTGATCGCACGGATTGTTGTACCCAGCGGATCACCATCGTTATTATGATAGAAAGAATAAAGAAGGGTTCCGTCTTCGCCCACAAGAGCGGCTTTTGTCGTTGTGGAACCTGCATCAATACCAAGGAACGCTTTTCCCTTATAGGAAGCAAGATCTTTGACCGGTACCTGATGCTTATCATGACGGGATTTGAATGCATGATACTCTTTTTCGCTGGCAAAAAGCGGTTCCATACGTTCAACCTCAAATTCCATCTTAATCTTACTTTCCAGACGGTTCTGCATTTCCTGGAGTGATACGTCCAGATCACGCTTTGAATTAAGTGCAGATCCAATGGCAGCAAAAAGATGAGAATGCTTTGGCGCAATGGTATGTTCTTCATCTAATTTCAGTGTACGGACAAAAGCTTCTTTTAATTCTGATAAGAAATGGAGTGGTCCACCGAGAAAAGCTACATGTCCGCGAATAGGTTTACCGCAGGCAAGTCCACTGATCGTCTGATTGACTACTGCCTGGAAAATGGAGGCAGCCAGGTCTTCTTTGGAAGCACCTTCATTGATCAGAGGCTGAATGTCTGTCTTGGCAAATACACCGCATCTTGCTGCAATGGTGTAGAGTGCCTTGTAATCTTTGGCATATTCATTCAATCCAGAAGCATCTGTCTGAAGAAGAGAGGCCATCTGGTCGATAAAAGAACCGGTACCACCGGCACAGACACCGTTCATACGCTGTTCCACATTGCCACCTTCAAAATAAATGATCTTGGCATCTTCACCGCCCAGCTCAATCGCGACATCTGTCTGCGGAGCATAGTTCTGCAGTGCGGTAGAAACAGCGATTACTTCCTGTACAAATGGTACACCAAGATGCTTGGCAAGTGTCAGTCCACCGGAACCGGTAATGACCGGAGATGCATGGATAGCGCCAAGCTTATAGATTGCACGACCGAGAAGGTCAGATAAAGTTTCCTGAATGTTTGCGTAATGTCTCTCATAGTCGGAAAATGCCACATCATTATTGCTGTCTAAAATTGCAATCTTCACAGTAGTAGAACCAATATCAATTCCTAACGTATAAAGTTCTTTTTGACTCATAATATGTACTCCTTACTATGTATATATATTGAGTTTCTTCTTATTAAATGTATGTTAGCGTTTGCAACCATAACATTATACGACAAAAAAAATAAAAAAACAATTCAAATAAACGTTAAATATTTTTAAACTTTACTGGCAGAATTGACAAATAAACAGTGAAACGTTAGAATGACTACAGTATGAACAATGGAAATGGAGTGTAGATGATATGAGCTGGTTAGATAAAATGGAGCGGAAATTCGGTAAGTACGCGATTCCAAATCTTATGACATACATTATTATTTTGTATATTTTGGGACTGGTACTGGAACTTTTTGCACCAGATTTTTATTATGAATATTTAAGTCTGGATGTTTCAGCGATCTTAGGAGGTCAGATATGGAGAGTGTTTACATTTATCATTCAGCCTCCGCAGACAAGTTATATTTTTATGATATTCGCCATGTATATGTATTATATGTTGGGCAGAGAGCTGGAGGCAGTCTGGGGAGCGTTCCGATTCAATTTATATTTCTTTTCCGGAATGTTCTTCCATGTAGTTGCAGCGTTTGTGGCGTATTTCCTGACCGGTGTTTTCCTTCCGCTTGGAACATGGTATCTGAATATGTCTTTATTTCTGGCATTTGCAGCAATTTATCCGGAGATGCAGTTTTATCTGTTCATGGTTATACCTGTTAAGGCAAAATGGCTGGGAATTCTGGACGGAGTATATTTCCTGTATACAATTTTACAGGCATTTCTCCCGGCGTATGGCGGTAATCCAATGGTCGGATTTATCTATAAGTCCAATGCTCTTGCGGCAGCAGTATCAATATTGAATTTTGTTATTTTCTTCCTGGGTTCAAAGAGGATGCAGCCATATGCTCCGAAGCAGATGAAGAGAAAAAGAGAATTCCAGAAAAAGGTAAGACAGGCAGCAAAGCCGATGAATTATGGAAATGGTGTAAAACATAGATGTGCCGTGTGCGGAAGAACCGAATTAGATGATCCGAATCTGGAATTTCGGTATTGTTCCAAGTGTAATGGAAATTATGAATATTGTCAGGATCATTTGTTTACACATACACATGTGAAGTAAAAAGGAGACAGAATATGAAAAAAACGAAAATCATATGTACAATGGGACCAAATTCAAATGATGAAGCATTGATGAGAAGTCTTGTGAAAAATGGTATGGATATTGCCAGATTTAATTTCTCCCATGGAGATCATGCAGAACAGAAAATGCGTATGGATATGCTGAAGAAAATTCGTGAAGAAGAGAATAAACCAATTGCGATCCTTCTGGATACCAAGGGACCGGAGATCAGAACAGGGGTTTTGAAAGATGGTAAAAAAGTACAGTTAAAAGAAGGCAGCATTCTGGTTCTTACTACGGAAGAAATAGAAGGTGACGAACACAAGGTTTCAATCACATACGAAGGACTTGTAAATGATGTACAGATTGGAAGTACAATTCTGATTGATGACGGCCTGATCGAGCTGAAAGTAAAAGAGAAGAAAGAAAAGGACATCGTCTGTACTGTTATAAATGGCGGTGAGCTTGGGGAGAGAAAAGGTGTGAATGTACCAAATGTTCCTGTAAGACTTCCGGCCATAACCGAAAAAGACAGAGAAGACTTGAAGTTTGGTGTTGAACAGGGCGTAGATTTTATTGCCGCATCATTTGTCAGAAATGCAGAATGTATTCTCGAAATCCGTGCATTCCTGAAATCCTGTGGCGCAAAGTATATTCCGATCATTGCAAAGATTGAAAATGCAGAAGGAATTAAGAATATTGATGAAATCATTCGCTGTGCAGATGGTATCATGGTTGCACGTGGAGATCTCGGTGTAGAGATTCCGGCAGAAGAAGTGCCATATTTACAGAAAATGATGATTCAGAAATGCAATGATAATTACAAGCCTGTTATTACAGCCACACAGATGCTGGATTCCATGATCCGTAATCCACGTCCGACAAGAGCGGAGGTAACAGATGTCGCAAATGCTGTATATGATGGAACAGATGCAGTAATGTTGTCCGGTGAAACGGCGCAGGGCAAATATCCGGTAGAAGCACTGCGCATGATGGTTCATATCGTGGAAAATACAGAAGAACATCTGGATTACGATCAGATGTTGGAAAAAGCAGGAGAGCATCGTATGAAGAGTGCTTCCAGTGCGCTTGCACATGCAACAGTTACAACAGCAAATAACCTGAATGCGAAATGCATTATTACACCGTCAGTGTCTGGTGCAACTGCAAGAGTTGTATCCAAGTTCAAACCGAAGACAGATATTATCGGAGTTTCTCCTAGTGAAGAAACCCTTCGCAGAATGCAGATCTACTGGGGAGTAAGGCCATTAAAATCTATTGAAGCAAACACAACAGAAGAAATCTGCAGCAGTGCTATTGATCTTGTGTGTGCAAAACTCCTTGCCGAGACAGGAGATATCGTAGTATTGACCGCCGGCATCCCATCCCCAAGTGTAAGTGGACATAAAGCAGGCGTAAGCAATATGATGAAGATAACGGTGGTGGAATAAGAATTTGGTTCAGTGATTTTATCTGAGGCAGAACAGTGACGCGAGACAGTTGAACTTGGGGAAACGAACCAGTCGCTAACAAACGGTAAACATCAAAAGCTGATATAACATTCGTAACCGAGTATATTCGACGGGAACTCCTGATGAGTTCCGCGTCTCAGATACTCTTTCGCCTTGTATGGGAAATACAAGGCAAATACGAAGTTATATCAGCTTTTTCTGCAACCGTTTTTAGCGCTCTTCCACGTTTCCCCAAGTTCAGCTGTCTCGCGTCACTCGTAATGTCTCAGCCAAAATACTGAAGCCTCATAGATTAAGTGTTACCGTTACATCGTAGGCATATCTACCCGGAATTTCCAGTACAGTAATGGTAGCGGATGTCGCTCAGATGCTTTGCGGAGCTAGTCGTAAAGTCGAACGCGTCGTAGCAAAGCATCTTAGCGACATCCGCGTACCACTTACTATACAAAATTCCCTCTTGACATGTGCTGTTTTATGGATTATAGTGTTCCTTGAAAGAACTACTAAACACGGTTAAATGATAAAGGTGATATGATGTTGTCGAATACATTTATTGAACGTTTGATGGAATTTGGTCTTACGCGTCAGGAGGCTGGTATTTATCAGTGTCTGCTGGGTGAGGGCAAGACTACGGGATATGAGGTTGCGAAGCAGCTTGGTATTTCTCGTTCGAATGCTTATAATTCTCTGGCAAGTATGACGGAAAAAGGGGCAGCCTATCTGGTGGAGGAAGGAACAACGAAGAAATATGTGCCGGTTCCGCTGGATGAATTTTGTAAGAATCATATTCGAAGGCTGCAGGAGTCAAAGCGCTGGCTCTATAACCACATGCCTACAGAGAAGGATCATGTGGAAGGATATATTACGATTGAAGGAGCAGATCGTATTCTGGATAAGATACGTAATCTGATTGATATGGCCGAGGAACGTGTGTATATATCTTGTACGAGAAATTATCTGCTTTTATTTATCGGTGAAATCGAGAAGCTTATTGCGCGGCATAAAAAAGTGGTTATCATTACAGACCAGCCGGTGAATTTTGAAAATGTAAAAGTATATCTGGGAACAGCAAGGGGTATGCAGATAGGAATTATAACGGATTCGAGATATGTACTGACCGGAGAATACGGAGAAGGCAGTTTAAATACATGTCTGTATTCAGGACAGAAGAACTTTGTTGAGCTTTACAAACGTGCGCTCTCAAACGAGATAAAACTTTTGGCAATGCAGGAGGAGAATAAGCAATGAAAAAAGAAACATTTGTAACGAAGGAACAACTGGAAGAGATTGTAAAAGAATATCCGACACCATTTCATTTATATGATGAAAAAGGTATCCGAAAAAATATACAGGCATTGAAAGAAGCTTTTTCCTGGAATCCGGGATATAAAGAGTATTTTGCCGTGAAAGCAACGCCGAATCCGTTTCTGATTAATATTTTAAGAGAGTATGGCTGTGGATGTGACTGTTCTTCTTATACAGAATTAATGCTTTCAGAAGCAATTGGAGCAAAAGGCGATGACATTATGTTTTCTTCCAACGATACACCAGCGGAAGAGTATGTCTATGCAGAAAAGCTTGGAGCAGTGATTAATCTGGATGATATTACCCATATTGATTTTCTGGAGAAGACGATCGGACATATTCCGGAGACCATAAGCTGCCGCTATAATCCGGGCGGACTTTTTAAGATCAGTAATGACATTATGGATAATCCGGGCGATGCCAAGTATGGTATGACGACAGAGCAGCTTTTTGAGGCGTTTAAAACATTAAAAAGCAAAGGTGCGAAGGAGTTTGGTATTCATGCATTTCTTGCAAGTAATACTGTGACAAATGAATATTATCCAATGCTTGCCAAGGTACTTTTTGAAGTGGCTGTGAAGCTTAAGAAAGAGACAGGAGCACATATTAAATTTATCAACCTTTCCGGTGGTATAGGTATCCCTTATACACCGGATCAGGAACCGAATGATATTCGTGCGATTGGAGAAGGTGTTCGCAGAGTTTATGAAGAGGTGCTTGTGCCTGCAGGAATGGGTGATGTAGCAATTTATACTGAGCTCGGACGTTTTATGATGGGACCATATGGATGTCTGGTAACAAAAGCCATTCATGAGAAGCATACGCATAAAGAATATATCGGTGTGGATGCCTGTGCTGTTAATCTGATGCGTCCGGCAATGTATGGAGCATATCATCATATAACAGTTATGGGTAAAGAAGACCTGCCATGTGATCACAAATATGATGTGACAGGCTCTCTTTGCGAAAATAATGATAAGTTTGCGATAGACCGTATGCTTCCGAAGGTTGATATTGGTGATCTGCTTGTGATCCATGATACAGGAGCGCATGGATTTGCCATGGGATATAATTACAATGGTAAATTAAAATCTGCAGAGCTCCTTTTAAAAGAAGATGGATCTGTGCAGCTGATTCGAAGAGCAGAGACGCCTGCAGATTATTTTGCAACCTTTGACTGCTTTGAAATTGGAGAGAAATTGTTAAAATAGATGTTGTAATTATTAGAACGGTATGATATAATTTATCTCGGCTTTGAAAGTCGAGATAAGCGGATGTGGCGGAATGGCAGACGCATCAGACTCAAAATCTGACGTGGGCGACTACGTGCGGGTTCAAGTCCCGCCATCCGCATTACAACTATGAGGGAAACAGCAGTAAATTATTTTATACTGCTGTTTTTTGTACATTAGGAGAAGGGAGAGAAGTACGGTGGGATTTAGAGTGAAGGACATGCTCGCAATGAGCCTTTTCAGTGAGTCACAGCTTCTTGGGGGAGAGGCTGGACTTAACCAGGATATCAGGGGGGTTACGATCATTGAAGCACCGGATATTGTCAGATTTATTAATGGCGGGGAGGTGCTTTTGACAAGCTTTTATGCTTTTCAGCTTTGTACTCCTTCGGAATTTCAGGAGTATCTGGATGAACTGGCAAAGAAAAAAATCAGTGCAATTGCTGTGAAACGCGGACGAAATGTAGAGTATATGGAAGAGAAACTAAGCAGGCTTCTTATCTTTGCTGAAAAACAGTCGATTCCGGTAGTGGAGATTCCATTTGCACTTTCATTTCGTGATATTTTGAAAGAAGTTATGGAACGACTTTCCAATGAAGAAGTCATTCGACTGAAATACTTTAAAACGACACATGATAACTTCACCGCGCTTTTGCTTACACGGCATTCTGTGGCAAACGGAATATTACGCATTCTCAAGGTGCTGGAAAAGCTTATTGGTAATCCGGTAGCGTTGTTCAACCAGAATATGGAATGTGTGATGACGACGGATGAACGGGTATCAGAGCTTCGGCTTGCAGATGATATAGAAGAATATACACCAGAGATTTATTCTAATCATGTATATCTGAAGCAGATGACTCATGTAAAGAATGATGAAAAAATATACAGACAGTCACTTGTTCGGTTGAATGTTATGTATAATGTTACGATGTATCTTGCGATTACGGAGTGTAACAGCCCTCTTGGAGATATGGATTATATTGCGATCGAGAATGCGGTTACGGCCCTCAGACAGGAACTGTTCCGTCAGCAGTCAATTGCTGAACTAGAGAAAAAGTTCCAGAATGACATTATAAATAATATTCTGAATGGGAAAATCAATTCCAGACAGGAGCTGCAAAGGGATATTCGATTACTGGGTATTCCGCTTGATGGACATTATCGGGTTATTGTATTTAATCTGAGACATGAAAAAGATGATGCTATCGAAGACATGAATGACAAAGTCAAATATGTCAATCTTCTGTTTAATTCGGTTGTCTCTGAATTTGCTGATGTAAAAGTGCAGAACGATATGGATACGGTGATCATGATCCAGCAGGTGAAAAAAGATCAGAAATCAGAAGAATATCGTAAGGAACTGAGAGAGGCTGTAAAAGCAGTTCAGAAAAAAATTGTAGCAGAGAATAAACATTTAAGAGTACGTGCCGGTGCCGGAAAAGAGGTTGATGGAGCGTGGAAAATATCCGAAAGCTTCAAAGAGGCAGAAGATGCACTGATGTTTATTGATATTCTGGGAGAAGATAATAACGATAAGCAGTCTCGCGTTATGCTTTTTTCAGATATGGGAATATTCAAATTGCTCTGTCAGCTGGATGATAAGGAAAGACTTCTGGAATATGTGCCGGAATCACTTCAGAAATTATACAATTATAGGAAGCAGCAAAGACAGGATCTTCTGATTACATTAAAGACATATCTGGACCATAATCAGAATCTCACAAGAACAGCACAGGATCTGTTTGTTCATTATAAGACTGCTGCCTATCGAATCGAGAGGATTACGGAGATTACAGGAATAGATTTTGATAATCCGAATGAAGTGCTGGCGGTAAGAATTGGTCTTGTGGTGTACAAGATGATAGAAAATTTAAACAAATAGGTAAGAAAGAGATACAAATTGTCCAAAATGGATAATTCGTATCTCTTTTTTTATCACTTTAATCAGATGAAGTGTGTTAAATATATAACTATAATGTTAAACAAATAACAATAAAGCATGAAAGGAGGAAAACATGAAAACAAACCCGAAAAGAGTGATTTCAAGAATAGAAGAAATATATGAATGCGGAAAGCAGGAAGACGGAACTCATACTCGAATGGCATTCTCGAATGAGGATGTTAAAGGAAGAAAGCTTTTTACATCCTGGGCAGAGAAACTTGGAATGACTTGCAGAATGGACGAGGCAGGTAACCTGATTGCCCGAATGGACGGGCAGGACAACAGCCTTCCGGCGATTCTCATGGGTTCGCATCTTGATACAGTGCCTGACGGTGGGAAATACGATGGTGTAACCGGATGTATAGGCGGACTTGAAGTGTGTGAGGTATTAAAAGAATCCGGATACAAAACAAACCATCCGATTGAGGTTATTGTATTTACTGATGAGGAAGGCTTTCGATTTGGTAAAGGTTTACTTGGAAGCAGCGCAATCTGTGGACAGGATCCGGATATCAGTGATGATGAACAGGATATTTATGGCGAAACAAGAGAAAAAGTCATGCAGTCATATGGCATCAAAAGCGAAGATGTACAGAAGGCCGCAAGAGATCCGGAATCGGTACATTGCTTTATCGAGCTTCATGTTGAACAGGGCGCAAGATTATATAAGACAAATACATCTGTTGGAGTCGTATCTTCTATAGCTGGAGTTAACCGCTATGAAATCACAGTTACCGGTGAAGCAAATCATGCCGGAAGTACAGCAATGGCGGATCGCAGGGATGCACTTGTGGCAGCCGCCGGATTTATTAACAAAGTACCAGAGGTTACAGCAGAATATGGAAATGATTTTACGGTCGCAACTGTAGGCACCATAAAAGTAACACCACATTCTGTCAATGTAATTCCAGGCACCTGCACTTTCAGCCTGGAAATCAGAGATCAGGATCAGAAGATCATGACTCTGATTGAACAAAAACTGCAGGATATCCTCGGGGACATCTGTAAAAAATATGGAGTTTCTTATACATTTGTCCCCACATCCTTCCATGAACCGGCTCCAATGTCGGAATGGGTAAAAGGAAGTATAGAAGATGCCATTAAGGGAATGGGCATTGACTATAGCATAATTCCAAGCGGAGCATTTCATGACTCACTGATCATGACGAGCGTTTTTCCAACCGGAATGATTTTTGTTCCGAGTGAAAAGGGAATCAGTCATTCGCGCTATGAGTACACAAAGGCGGAAGACATTGAAAAAGGATGCAATGTACTGCTCCAGACGATATTAAAAGTAGACAAATCTTAAAAGAAGAGAAAGGGAAGGTAACACTATGGCAAAGAAAAAAATTGGTATTATCGGCGGAGGTATCTCCGGAACAGCACTTGGCTATCATCTGAGCCTTTATGATGGAGAAGCAGAAATTACAGTATTTGAGAAGGACACGATTGGCGGAGCTTCTACAGCAAAATCAGCAGGAACAGTATGTCTTTTTGATGATTCTATCAAAAACAGATACTGGGATGTAAGACTTTATGGATTTGAGTCATATCTGAAAATGGAAGCAGAAGAAAAAGGCTCTGCTGGTTTTGATAAAACGGGTACACTCGTTGTTGCAACAAACGAAGAGGTAGAAAAAGTAATTAAAACAGGTATTGCGCTTGCAAAAGCAGCAGGTTATACAGGAGAATACATCACAGACAAGGACAGAATTAAAGAAATTCTTCCTGACATTTCCACAGAAAATATTCTTGGTGCTGGTTACACAGCAGATGACGGATATTTTGACGGAACAATGATTTCAAATACATACGCTAAGAAAATGCAGAAAAATGGCGGCGTTATTAAGACAGGCGTAAAAGTTACAGAAGTAAAAGTAGAAAACAATAAAGTAACAGGACTTAAGACAGATGATGGTGCAGATTATGACTTTGATGTAGTTGTTGACTGTACTGGCCCATGGAGCAAATTCACAGGTGAACTGGTTGGCCTTGATGTACCGATCTGGCATACAAAAGCAGAAGCCTTTTTCTTATGCCCTCCGGGAAAGAAGCTTGACTATACCTTCCCGGTATTGAAATATCCGGAATTTTATGGACTGAGAGCCGGAGATAATATCTTCATCTGTAAATCACATCTGTCTATGGATCTGAATAATCCGATGCATGCAGGACAGTGGGATCCGGACAAATTGCCGGCAACCGGCGGAACAGATGATTACTTTATTGATTTCCTTCTGGATCAGCTGGAAGCAAAAGTTCCTGGAATTGTGGACAGTGGACTTGTTTCTTCCTGGTTATCCTATCGTGCAGAGCCAAAGGATTTCTGGCCAATTCTCGGTGAAACACCGGTTGAAGGCTATATGCTGGCAACAGGATATGGCGGAAATGGTGTGATTGAAGCACCTGCAGCAAGCCGTGACCTTGCAAAACTGATCATGCGCGGCGAAATGACACCATTACTGGAAGACTGGTCATTTAAACGTCTACTGTAAAATAGTATTGAATCAATGATTAGGAGGAAACCATGAATATAGCAGTTCTTATTAAACAGGTTCCTGTTTCGAATGATGTATCTGTGGATCCTGAGACACATGCACTGGTGCGTGCAAGTTCCGAAGGAATGATCAATCCGGCAGATTTAAATGCGATTGAAGAAGCAATGTGCCTGAAGGAACAGACAGATGGAAAAGTTGTAGTATTTACGATGGGACCACCGGATGCAGAAAAAGCACTCAGAGATGCCATGGCTCTTGGATGTGATGAAAGCTGCCTGATTACGGACCGTATCGTTGCAGGAGGCGATACGATCGCAACAGCCAGAGTGCTTGCCAGGGCAATTGAAAAATATGGTGAATTCGATCTTATCTTATGCGGTGCGCTGTCTGCAGACGGCGCAACCGGACAGGTAGGAGCCATGGTAGCCGAATGTCTGGATATTCCACATGTGGCAGAAATTCAGGATATGAGTTATGACGAAACTGTAGCAGATAAAATAGAAGTAATCAAAAAGGTACATGATAAAAAATTAAGAATCAGATGTGCACTTCCGGCAGTATTATCTGTGAATTTTGGAAGTAATGAACCTCGTCTTGCAACACTTCGTTCCAAGCGTGCAGCCAAGGCCAAACCGCTTATGACATATACAAATGCGGATCTTGGCTTTTCACCGGATGAAGTGGGAATTGCAGGTTCACCGACGATTGTAGTCGATTCCTTTGAACCGGATGTATCCAGAAAGGCAGTCATGCTTCATGGAACTCCGGAAGAACTGGCAAAGAAGCTGTATGATCTGATTGAAGAAGAGAAAGGAAAATAACCGATGGCTAATGGAATTTGTGTTTATGCAGAAAGTTATAATGGTAAATTAGAACCGGTAGCTGCAGAGCTGGTTTCAGCGGCTGAGGAGATAAAAAAGATAACTGGTGAACCGATACAGGCAGTTTTCATATCCGATCAGGCAGATGCTCTGGCAGAAGAGCTGAAAAGGCTGGGTGTAGACGAAATCTATGCTGTACGTGCAGAACGTGACTGTACGCTTCAGGATGATGCACTTGCTCAGACGATGGCAGATGCTCTGCAAAGAATACAGCCGACAAGTGTTCTCGTTCCGGCAACACCAGAAGGAAGATCCATTTTCTCCCGTGTTGCGATGAAGCTTGGCTGTGGTATGACCGCAGACTGTACAGAGGTTCTGGCAGCCGCAAGAGAAGACGGAACATTTTATATTAAGCAGAATAAACCATCTTTCGGAGAAAATGTTTTCGTAACAATCGTAACAAAAGAAGGTGTATATCCGCAGATGATGACAGTGAGACCAGGTGTTTATCAGGCAAAAGAAACTGTGGAAGATACACAGGCAAAGATCGAATATCTGGATGATATTACTGTGGGGGCATCTAAGATTGAAGTGTTAGAAGTAATGCCGGCAGAGAATGAAACAGACAGTATTCTTGGTGCTGAAGTAGTTGTAGTCGGCGGCAGAGGTGTTCTGGAAGATGATAACTTTGCGCTTCTGAAAGAATTCGCTCAGAAGGTAGGAGGAGCAATCGGTGGAACAAGACCAATGGTGGATTCAGAAATGATTCCTTTCAATCACCAGATCGGACAGACCGGTCTTACTATCCGGCCAAAGATTTGTATTTCCTTTGGTGTATCCGGCGCAATTCAGCACACAGAAGGAATCAAAGATACAAAATTATTTGTTGCAGTAAATACCGATGAGGAGGCAGCTATTTTTAATATTGCTGATTACGGTATCACTGCAGATTTAAAAGCTGTTTTAGAGAACTATCTTGCTCTCTGAACATATATCCCCAGACGAGATAGCAGTCAGTTTTAATCACTGGCTGCTTTTTCATTTTTCATAGAAACAGCTTTTAAAAATAAGAAAATTGGTGTATAGTAATAAAGTAATTCAAAAATCAGCATGGAGAAGCAATATGAGTGAAAAGATTGTTTTGATAGATGGACACAGTATTTTGAACAGAGCTTTCTATGGGCTTCCGGATCTGACGAATTCCGAGGGGCTCCACACAAATGCTGTTTATGGTTTTCTCACGATTATGTTTAAAATATTAGAAGAAGAAAAACCGGAATATCTGACAGTTGCTTTTGATGTGCATGCACCGAATTTCCGACATGAGATGTATGCAGACTATAAAGGAACGAGAAAGCCGATGGCAGATGAACTGCGCCAGCAGGTTCCTGTGATCAAAGAAGTGCTGCAGGCAATGGGAATTAAGACCATTGAACAGGCAGGACTTGAAGCCGATGATCTGCTGGGAACACTTTCGAAAAGATGTGAAGCGCATGGAATGGATGTCTCTGTAATATCCGGAGACAGGGATCTTCTTCAGCTTGCAACAGAGAAGGTCAAGATACGTATTCCAAAGACGAAGCAGGGACGTACCGAGGTGGAAGATTATTATGCTGAGGACGTAAAGCAGCGCTACGAGGTGACTCCGGAGGAATTCATTGATCTGAAAGCGCTTATGGGTGATACAGCGGATAATATTCCAGGTGTGCCAAGTATCGGCGAGAAGACGGCGACAAAGATTATTACGGGTTATCATACGATTGAGAATGCATATGCCCATGCAGATGAGATTAAACCGCCCCGTGCTTCGAAAGCATTAAAAGAGCACTGGGATCTTGCGGTTATGAGTAAGAAACTTGCAACGATTAACGTAGATGCGGATTTCCCTTATGAGATTGAGGAAGCAAGACTTGGTAATATCTATACGGAAGAAGCTTATGGGTATTTTCAGAAATTGCAGTTCAAAAATCTTCTTTCCAGATTTGATGTAACAGCCCCATCTAACAAAGTGGAAGATGGATTTGCATGTATTACGACAAAAAAGGAAGCACTTAAAGTATTGGAAAAGGCAGAGCAGGCATCCTGTGTCGGTGCAGCTGTATTCAAAGACACAGAGAATGTCCTTCCGTTATTTGCAAATGAGGCATCTGTGGGAGGCATTGGTCTGTGCTTTTCAAAAACAGAAGCCTACTGTATTACAACGGAAAAAGATATTGAAGCAGAATGGCTTTTGGATAAGCTGTCTTCAATTGCGGCGAGTGCAGAACGCTTTGTCATGTTTGATATCAAAGCTGTAATGAAATGGCTGCATATTATGAAAGAAGACAATTGCTTTGATGCAACGGTTGCTGCGTATTTGTTAAATCCATTAAAAAGTGATTATACTTATGAAGATGTGGCAAGAGAACAGCTGGATCTTCTTATTGAGGGGAAGGCAGAACATTATATTAAGGTGTGTTATGAAGCATATACAGCTTATGCTTCATCAGATATCCTCTGGCAGAAATTAGAAGATACACAGATGGACAGGCTGTTTAAAGAAATAGAAATGCCCCTTGTATTCACGCTTTATGACATGGAGAAAAATGGTGTCAGAGTCGAGGGAGAAGCGCTTAAGATATACAGCAGTCAGCTTGGTGAACGTATTGTAGAGCTGGAAAAAGAGATTTATGAGGCGGCCGGAGAAGAGTTTAACATCAATTCGCCCAAACAGTTGGGTGTGATTCTTTTCGAAACTCTTGGACTGCCGGGTGGTAAGAAGACAAAGACCGGGTATTCTACGGCGGCAAGTGTGCTGGAAAAGCTGGCACCGGAGTATCCGATTGTTGAAAAGATTCTGGAATACCGTCAGCTTACGAAGTTGAAATCCACATATGCAGACGGACTGGTCAATTATATTTCTTTGGATGGAAGAATTCATGGCAAATTCAATCAGACGGTGACAGCAACAGGAAGAATCAGCAGTACGGAGCCGAACCTTCAGAATATACCGGTACGTGTGGAGCTGGGACGACTGATCCGAAAAGTTTTTATGCCGGAGGAAGGCTATGTTTTCCTTGACGCGGATTATTCTCAGATTGAACTGCGTGTTCTTGCACATTGTTCAGATGATCCGAATCTTATTGATGCGTACAGAGGGCATAAGGATATTCACAGGATAACAGCTTCTCAGGTATTCCATGTACCTTTTGATGAAGTAACAGATATACAGAGAAGAAATGCGAAGGCGGTTAATTTCGGTATCGTATACGGTATCAGTTCTTTCGGGTTATCTGAAGATCTGAGTATCGGGCGTAAAGAAGCAGCACAGTATATTGAAGATTACTTTCATACGTATCCGGGGATAAAAGTATTTCTGGACGATACGGTAGCCCATGCCAGAGAAATGGGATATGTGGTGACATTATTCGGACGCAGGCGTCCGGTGCCGGAACTTGGTTCCAGCAATTTTATGCAACGTTCTTTTGGAGAGCGAGTGGCAATGAATGCCCCGATTCAGGGAACAGCAGCAGATATTATTAAGATAGCAATGACCGGTGTGAACCGGAGACTGAAAAAACAGCAGATGAAGTCAAAACTTGTTTTACAGGTGCATGATGAGCTTTTGATAGAAGTATATAAACCAGAACTTCCGGAGGTTGAGAAAATTCTCCGGGAGGAAATGGAGCACGCGGCAGATTTAAATGTTCCGCTTGAGATAGATATGCATACAGGAGAAAACTGGTACGAAGCAAAGTAGAGGAGCAGGAAATATGAAGATTATAGGTATTACTGGCGGTGTAGGAGCAGGAAAAACACAGATACTCGAATATTTGAACTATAAATATGGTGCCAGCATCTGTCAGACAGATGCGGTTGCTAAAAAGTTTCAGAAAAAGGGCGGAAAATGCTATGATGCTATTGTGGAACATTTTGGAAAAGAAATATTAAATGAAAAAGAAGAGCTGGATCGTGAGAGATTAGCAGATATTGTATTTTCTGATCCAGAAGAACTAAAGGTTCTGAACGGGATTGTACATCCTGCCGTAAGGGAGGAAATCGACCGGCTGATCAGGCATGAAGAACGAAAGAATACGAATCTTTTTATTATTGAGTCGGCACTTCTCATTGAAGAACATTATGAACAGGTCTGCGATGAGATATGGTACATATATGTAGAAGATTCTGTGAGGAGAAATCGATTGTTCTATTCCCGAGGTTATGACGCAAAGAAAATTGATGAGATTATTGCAGCGCAGCTTCCGAAAGAAGAATTCCTGAAAAACTGTGACCGTGTCATTGATAATAGTGGCGTGTTTGCAGAGACGATACTTCAGATGGATAAAATGGTGCGTGACTTACAGGAAAGGGCTTAACTTCTATGAGAGTATGCAGCATTGCGAGTGGCAGCAGTGGGAACTGTATTTATATCGGAGATGAAACAACACATATTCTGGTGGATACAGGAATCAGTAAGAAAAGAATAGAAGAAGGGCTCTCGGCACTGGATATAAAGGGAGATGAACTGAACGGGATACTGATCACCCATGAACACATTGACCATGTACAGGGGTTGGGGGTATTCTGCCGGAAATATGATGTTCCAGTATATGCAACAAAAGGAACGATTGCAGGAATTCAGAGACTGAAAAGTCTTGGAAAGCTTCCGGAAGGTTTGTTCCATGAGATACAGATTGATGAAAACTTTCAAATCGGAGATATGCAGATCCAGCCGTTTGCTATCTCCCATGATGCCAACGAGCCTTCAGGGTATCGGCTGGAAAACGGGAGTAAGGCAGCAGCAGTTGCCACCGATCTGGGAAAATATGATGATTATATTGTTGAGCATTTGAAAAATCTTAATGCGGTAGTACTGGAAGCGAACCATGATATTCATATGCTGGAGGTGGGTCCGTATCCTTATCCTCTGAAACAAAGAGTGATGGGAGATAAAGGACATCTTTCGAATGAATTGTCAGGACGGCTTCTTTGTGATATACTACATGACAATCTCCAGTCAGTTATTTTGGGGCACTTAAGCAAAGAAAACAATTATGCAGAACTTGCTTATGAAACGGTAAAGCTGGAGATCCGTATGGGAGACAATCCATACAGCGGAGAGGAGATTCCTATTATTGTCGCGAAAAGAGATACGATTTCGGACATTGTTACATTATAATGGGGCAACAAGGAGGACGAAGATGAAGAAGTGTATCATTACAGTAGTAGGTAAAGACACAGTAGGAATTATTGCCAGAGTATGTACATATCTCGCAGAGGCGAATATAAACATACTGGATATTTCACAGACGATCGTGGATGGCTATTTTAACATGATGACGATCGCAGATATAACAGAAAGTACAAAGGAGATTGCTGTTGTATCAAATGAACTTGCGGAACTTGGAAATACAATTGGTGTGAATATACACTGCCAGAGAGCAGAGATCTTTGAGAAGATGCATAGATTGTAAAGAAAGGCAGGTTACATATGATTAGTCAGTTTGAAGTAATAGAAACACAGCAGATGATCGAGCAGGAAAATCTGGATGTGCGTACCATTACACTTGGTATCAGCCTTTTGGATTGTATGGATTCCGACCTGAATCGATTGAACGAAAATATTTATAATAAGATTACAACACTTGCAAAGAATCTGGTAGAAACTGGTGAGAAAATTGAGCTCGAATTTGGAATTCCAATTGTCAACAAGCGTATTTCTGTTACGCCGATCGGTATTGTTGGAAGCGCGGCATGTACTTGCCCGGATGATTATGTAACGATTGCACAGACATTGGATAAAGCAGCAAAAGAGGTTGGTGTTAATTTTATCGGTGGTTATTCTGCACTGGTATCGAAAGCGATGACAAAAAGCGATGAAAATCTGATTCGTTCCATTCCCAAAGCGCTCGCAGCAACAGAACGTGTATGCAGTTCTGTGAATGTAGGTTCCACAAGAACGGGTATCAATATGGATGCCGTACGGATTCTTGGGCAGATGGTCAAAGAAACAGCGGAAGCGACAAAAGAGCAGGATTCCATTGGTTGTGCCAAACTGGTTGTATTTTGTAACGCACCTGATGATAATCCGTTTATGGCGGGGGCATTTTTAGGAGTAACTGAAGGAGATGCAGTTATCAATGTTGGTGTAAGTGGTCCTGGTGTTGTAAAACATGCTTTGGAGCAGGTGCGCGGCGAAGGATTTGAAAAACTTTGCGAAACAATTAAGAAAACTGCTTTTAAGGTAACGCGAGTTGGTCAGCTTGTAGCCGGAGAGGCATCAAGACGCATGGGCATTCCGTTTGGAATTGTTGATCTGTCACTGGCACCTACACCGGCAATTGGTGACAGTGTTGCTGAAATATTAGAAGAAATTGGTCTGGAGAGAGTTGGTGCACCTGGAACGACTGCTGCACTTGCGCTTTTGAATGATCAGGTGAAAAAGGGCGGTGTCATGGCATCGTCATATGTTGGTGGGTTAAGTGGTGCATTTATCCCTGTCAGTGAAGATCAGGGAATGATTGATGCTGTAAATGCAGGTGCACTTTGTCTGGAAAAACTGGAAGCAATGACTTGCGTTTGTTCGGTAGGACTTGATATGATAGCAATACCGGGAAAGACGAGTGCAAGCACAATATCAGGAATTATTGCAGATGAGATGGCGATAGGAATGGTAAATCAGAAGACGACAGCGGTTCGACTGATACCGGTGATCGGGAAGGATGTCGGAGATGTAGCAGAGTTTGGAGGCCTTCTTGGATATGCACCAATTATGCCGGTAAATGAGTTTGATTGTAGCGCATTTATTGAAAGAAAAGGAAGAATTCCGGCTCCAATACATAGCTTTAAGAACTAGAGAGGTAGAAAAATGGGAAAAATTGCAATTGTAACAGACAGTAACAGTGGAATTACACAGGCACAGGCGAAGGAGATGGGGATACATGTATTGCCAATGCCGTTTTTTATTGACGGCGAAATGTATTTTGAAGACATTACTCTGACGCAGGAAGAATTCTATAAAAAGCTGGGAGAAGATGCAGATATATCAACTTCCCAGCCATCTCCGGGAGATGTCATGGATTTATGGGATGGGCTTCTTGAGGAATATGATGAGATTATCCATATTCCGATGTCCAGCGGGCTCAGCAGTACCTGTGAGACTGCGATCGCACTTTCACAGGACTATGAAGGAAAGGTTCATGTTGTCGACAATCAGAGAATTTCTATTACGCAGCGCCAGTCTGTTATTGATGCAATGGAGATGTTAAAAAAGGGCATGAGCACGGATGAGATTGTGGATGTACTCATGAAAGAGAAGCTGCAGGCCAGCATTTACATTACGGTAGATACATTAAAATATTTAAAGAAAGGCGGTCGTGTCACAACAGCCGGTGCAGCACTTGGTACCGTTCTTAATATCAAACCGGTTCTTACGATTCAGGGAGATAAGCTGGATGCATTTGCAAAGGTCCGTGGCATAAAAGCTGCAAAGAAAAAGATGCTTGATGCTATGGAAAATGACATCAAAGGTCGTTTCGCAGGCAAAGAAGTGATTATTCAGGCAGCTTATACATGCTCTGTGGAAGAGGCGGAAAGCTGGAAGGCAGAAATTGAGGCAAGATTCCCTGGATATGATGTACGTATGGATCCATTGTCCTTAAGTGTGTCCTGTCATATTGGACCAGGAAGTATGGCAATTGCATGTACGAAGAAAGTAGAAATATAAGTAGATAAAAAATGCGCCTGTATGCTATACAGGCGTATTTTTTTATCCGTCGATCCGTATAATCTGTTTCTGATATTCGTTTATAAAACTTGTTCTGAATTTGTCTGTTACAACACTTCCATATAAATTGGATGCTTTGATATCCTGTTCTAACATTTTTTGTCCGACAGGTGATAAGTCGTGTGTATGCGTTATCTTTGTGAGAAGAGGAACAGAGGCGTTTGCTTTCAGATGACCAAGTACCTCCTGTTTGTCTTTCCTGAATCCAAGAATACGAGCATACTGACACATGCCGGCAGATTTATATTCATTAAGAGCGCCTTCGGTTATGCCAAGCAAAATGTGTAGAAGCGCTCTGCTAATGCGAGTATAGGTTGTTTCTTTTGTTTTTAATATGTCGCAGAACTGGTCGAAAGAAATAAAATCATTTTGATTCTTTATCATACGATTTGCCAGTTCTACAGATACATCTGCATATTGTGTCAGCTCTACGGCATTATTCTGGAGCAGACAATGTTTTAGAAGCAGGGAAAAATCATCTGCATACACAGGAGCACTGTTTTTCCAGGATTCTCGTAGGATTTGTATACATTCTTCAGGCATTTGTCCTTCCAGAGAAGAGAAGTCTTCTTCCTTTAATCTGTTTCGGATCGCAGATGCCGAGCTGTAAGTTTCTGTGAGTGCAGAATCATGGTATCCGGAGACGATACGCTGAATCGTATACGGCTTTATCGGACTGTTCATCTGTAAAAGGGCCTTCATATATTCGATGCCAAGAATGTTATTAGGCTTCTCCAGCACCTGATCAGAAATGATATCCGGAGATATGTCTTTGAAATATTCTTTTAATGCCAGTTGCCTTGCATATGGAAAGGAATGACCGCATCGCAGAGCGAGTTGAAGAGCGTGCCGATAGCTTTCCGGTTCATCCAGAAGGACCAGGGCAATTTTTTTCAGTGTCTCGATATTGCCACATTCACTTCCAAAACATAAGCTGTCTATGCAGCCCAGTGAATGAAGAATAGAGGCTGCACCAGATGCAAAATATTCTGCACTTCCTGTTGCATAACAGACCGGTAATTCTATTACAGCAGAAGCACCGGCCATTAGAGCCATCTGTGCCCGCAGATGCTTGGGGATGAGAGCAGGGGTGCCGCGCTGTACATAGTCACCACTCATGACGATGACTACATGGTCTGCGCCTGTCGACTCTTTTGCTTTATTTATCTGGTATAGATGACCATTGTGAAATGGATTATATTCTGCAATGATTCCGACAATTTTCATCACAATCTCCTTGTATATCTTTTTAAAATTGATTATACTATAAATTGAGTTGGTTCGCAATCTGGCGAAAAAAGTAAGAGAGGAGGGTATATATGGGCAGACATGATGATATACAAAATGTTTCACCGGAAGAATGGGGACATGCCGTTGCGCAAAGTGAATTTGACTATGATGATCCGGATGAACAGGAAGAAGTAGTGCTTGAACGAGAAGAGCTGACAATTGAACGTATTCAGGAGATGCTTGATAACCGACAGTTCAAGGAATTAAAAGAAGAACTGGAAAATAATATGTACCCTGTCGATCTGGCGGATATACTGGAAGAGGTAAATGAAAAGCAGCTGGTGCTTATTTTCCGGCTTCTTGTAAAAGAAGAGGCAGCTGAAACATTTACATATATGAACAGTGATCTTCGAGAGGTTCTGATTAATGCGCTGACGGATTCCGAGCTGGAAGAGGTCATGGAAGAGATGTATCTGGATGATACTGTCGACGTTCTGGAGGAGATGCCGGCAAATGTTGTTGATCGTCTTTTGATGGTGACGGATGAGGAAAAGCGACTGCAGATCAATCAGCTTCTGCAATATCCGGAGGATAGTGCGGGAAGCATCATGAATGTAGATTATATCGCACTTAATAAGGAGATGACGGTAGAAGAAGCAATCCTGAAGATACGGCAGGTCGGACTGAATCGTGAGACGATCTATACATGTTATGTGACGGAGAAAAGACGACTGATCGGTGTGGTAGATATCAAGGATCTGCTGACAACTGGTGAATCAAGACTGATCGAGGAGATCATGGAAACGAACATGCTCTATGCACGGACAACAGATGACCAGGAAGAGGTTGCCATGATCATTAATAAATATGGTCTTATTGCTCTTCCGATCGTTGATCATGAAATGTGCATGGTCGGTATTGTTACGGTTGATGATGCTATGATCGTTTTGCAGGAAGAGACTGACGAAGATATCAGTATCATGGCTGGTATGAGTCCGAATGAGGAATCATATTTCGGTACAACCATAATTGAACATGTGAAAAGCCGTCTTCCGTGGCTTCTGTTCTTGATGTTATCTGCAACCGTGACGCAGATGATCATGAACAGCTATGAAGCTGCTCTTGCTGTTATGCCGCAACTTGCAGGTTTTATTCCCATGCTGACCGGAACCGGAGGTAACTGTGGCTCGCAGAGTTCAACACTGGTCATTCGTGGGCTTGCAGTAGGAGAGATTGAGTTCAGAGATCTCATCAAGGTTGTGTGGAAAGAAGTCCGTATTGCTGTCTGTATCAGCCTGATTCTTTCGGTAGTAAACGGTATCCGTATTGTCCTCATGGGACAGGGGGATGCTACCATGGCTCTGACGATCGGTCTTACAATGGCATGTACGGTTATTATTGCAAAAGTTGTTGGATGTACACTTCCGCTGATCGCCAAGAAAGTTGGACTGGATCCGGCGATCATGGCGACTCCGCTGATTTCCACGCTTGTAGATATCAGCACGATCAGTGTATACTTTGCAATTGTGAGTGCTGTATTTAAGCTCTGACCGGAAGAAATGTCGATTGTACGCAAAAATGCACATAGATTCTAAGAAGAAGCCTTGTCCGCAGGGCTTCTTTGTATTATAATAAAAATACTGAGAAAATATGGAAAGGAGTCTTTAAGTCATGGGATTTATTGATGATATTAAGGCAAAAGCAAAGACATGTAAAAAAACGATTGTACTTCCTGAAACAGAGGATATCAGAACTTATGAAGCAGCAGAAGCTGTATTGAAAGAAGGAACAGCGAATCTGATTCTCATCGGAAGTGAAGAAGAAATTGCTAAGAACAAAGGTGATTTTGATATCACAGGTGCTACAATTATTGATCCTGCAACTTATGAAAAGACAGACGAGTATATTGCTAAACTTGTAGAACTGAGACAGAAAAAGGGTATGACAGAAGAACAGGCAAGAGAGCTTCTTCTTTCAAATTATCTGTATTATGGTGTAATGATGGTTAAAATGAAAGATGCTGATGGTATGGTTTCAGGTGCATGTCATTCTACCGCAGATACATTAAGACCATGTCTGCAGATTCTTAAGACAAAGCCGGGAACAAAACTTGTTTCCGCATTTTTCGTAATTGTTGTGCCAGATTGTGATATGGGTGCGGACGGAACATTTGTATTTGCTGACTCCGGTCTTGAACAGAATCCGGATCCGGAAAAACTTGCAGCAATCGCACTTTCTTCTGCAGAATCTTTCGAGCTTCTGACTGGAAAAGAGCCAATCGTTGCTATGCTTTCACACTCAACAAAGGGAAGTGCAAAGCATCCGGATGTTGATAAAGTAGTAGAAGCTACACGTATCGCAAAGGAAAATGCTCCGGAAGGATTACTTCTTGATGGTGAATTCCAGCTTGACGCAGCAATCGTACCGGAAGTTGGTGCATCCAAGGCACCTGGAAGCCCGGTTGCAGGCAAAGCAAATGTACTTGTATTCCCTGATCTTGATGCAGGAAATATCGGCTATAAGCTGGCACAGAGACTTGGCAAGGCTGAGGCATATGGTCCTCTTACACAGGGTATCGCAGCACCTGTTAATGATCTGTCTCGCGGATGCAGTGCAAAGGATATCGAAGGTGTTGTAGCAATTACAGCAGTTCAGTGTATGGCAGAAGATAAATAATGAAATAATTATTTTAAAGAGAGGTATAAAAAAATGAATGTATTAGTAATCAATTGTGGAAGTTCATCTCTGAAATTCCAGCTCATCAACTCCGAGTCCGAGCAGGTTCTGGCAAAAGGTTTATGCGAAAGAATCGGAATTGACGGAAGTCTTACTTATCAGCCGGCAGGCGGAGAGAAGGTAAAATCTGACAAGGCTATGCCGACACACACAGAAGCAATCCAGTTCGTGATCGACGCTTTAACAGATGCAAAGACAGGTGTTGTTAAGAGTCTTGATGAAATCGGAGCAGTAGGACATCGTGTTGTACATGGTGGTGAAAAGTTTGCAAGTTCTGTGGTAATCACAGATGAAGTAAAGGCTGCTATCGAGGAATGTAACGATCTTGCACCACTTCATAACCCTGCAAACCTGATTGGTATCAATGCATGTCAGGAATTGATGCCTGGCACACCAATGGTAGCCGTATTTGATACAGCTTTCCATCAGACAATGCCGGATACAGCATATATGTATGGTCTTCCATATGAATATTATGACAAGTATAAAGTAAGAAGATATGGTTTCCACGGAACAAGCCACAGCTTTGTATCAAAGAGAGCTGCAGAACTTGCAGGAAAAGCATATGATGATGTTAAGACAATCGTATGTCACCTTGGAAACGGCGCAAGTATCTGTGCAGTAAAAAATGGAAAGTCTGTAGATACATCTATGGGTCTTACACCTCTGGAAGGACTTGTTATGGGAACACGTTCCGGAGATATTGATCCGGCAATCCTCGAATTCCTTGCAAAGAAGGAAGATATGGATGTATTCGAACTGGTTAATATGTTAAATAAAAAATCTGGTGTATTTGGTCTTTCCAACAATCTTTCCAGTGACTTCCGTGATCTTGAGGAAGCATCTAACAGCGGAAATGCTCAGGCAGCAAATGCGCTTGAAGTATTCTGCTATCGTGTAGCAAAATATGTGGGAAGCTACACCGCAGCAATGAATGGTGTAGATGTGATCGCATTTACAGCAGGAATAGGTGAGAACTCTGGAACCGTTCGTGCGAAAGTATTAGGATACCTCGGCTTCCTCGGCATCGAAGTGGATGCAGAAGCAAATGGAAAACGTGGCGAAGAGATCACAATTTCCACACCGGATTCCAAAGTGAAAGTTATGGTAATCCCTACAAACGAAGAGCTTGCTATTGCACGTGAGACTGTTGCATTAGTATAATTATTCATCTTAACACCCTCCTGCATTTTATGTAGGAGGGTGTTGGAATATTTGGCAAAAAATAAGTAATTATATGTTGACAAAAATGCTTAACGTGATATAATAGACAAGGTATGAATAGGGGTGACATTATGTTAATTGACCTATCCAATGTTTTATCTGAACCGCATAAGTCTCTGGATACAGCAGTTCCATGTACTTTAAATGAATTCACTACAAGACTTGGAACATATCCGATAATCTCAAAAGGTGGCATTCACATTACTGTACATTATGTGAAAGACAGACAGATTGAGATTCATGGCATGTGTAAGCTTGTGATCGAGATACCGTGTGACAGGTGCCTTGAGCCTGTACCGACAGATTTCGATCTGGATTTTACAAAGAAAGTACGAGTATCTGCAGATGAGGATGAGCCGGATTCGGATGAATTAGATGAATCAAACTATATTGACGGATATACGCTTGATGCAGATAAACTGATCTGCAACGAGGTACTAATAGGGTGGCCGACTAAGATTCTGTGTAGCGAAGACTGTAAAGGAATTTGCAACGTATGTGGTCAAAACCTGAATCAGGGAACTTGTGACTGTGAAGATACAAGTCTTGACCCTAGAATGTCAGTTATCCGCGATGTTTTTAAGAATTTTAAGGAGGTGTAACCTATGTCAATTTGTCCAAAGAATAAATCTTCTAAAGCAAGAAGAGATAAAAGAAGAGCTAATTGGAAAATGAGCGCTCCAAACCTGGTTAAATGCAGCAAGTGTGGCGAATTAATGATGCCTCACAGAGTATGCAAGGCTTGTGGCTCATACAACAAAAAAGAAATCATTGCTCAGGATTAATTTAGTAAACAGTGATGAAAACAAGGGGTTCCGGTGTTCGGAATCCTTTTTTCATTTATATTATTGATTTTTAAGGCAATGTTTAGTAGAATTATACCAGTAATGCTAGGAGGAAACAGAATGGCTGAATTTACAAGAATTGCGCTTGATGCTATGGGTGGAGATAACGCACCTGTCGAAATCGTTAAGGGCGCTATAGAGGCTGTTGCAAAAGAGAGACGCATAAATGTATTTCTGATTGGAAAAGAAGAGATCATTCAGAAAGAACTTGGCAAGTATACATACCCAAAAGAGCAGATAGAGATCGTAAATGCAACAGAAGTAATTGAGACAGCAGAACCGCCTGTAAATGCAATACGAAGGAAGAAAGACTCTTCGATCGTAGTTGGCATGAAGCTTGTAAAAGAAGGAAAAGCAGACGCTTTTGTGTCAGCAGGAAGTTCCGGTGCGGTTCTGGTAGGCGGACAGGTAATTGTCGGCCGTATCAAAGGAGTGGAGAGACCGCCGCTTGCACCGCTTATTCCTACCGAAAAAGGTGTAAGTCTTTTGATCGACTGTGGAGCAAACGTAGATGCAAGACCTTCCCACCTTGTACAGTTTGCAAAGATGGGATCCGTCTATATGGAGCATATTGTAGGTATTAAGAATCCGAAGGTTGCGATTGTGAATATTGGTGCTGAAGAGGAAAAGGGAAATGCACTTGTAAAAGAAACATTCCCAATATTAAAGGAAACAAAGGAAATTAACTTTACCGGAAGTATCGAGGCACGTGAGATTCCACACGGACAGGCGGATGTTATTGTATGTGAAGCCTTTACGGGTAATGTGATCCTGAAGCTTACTGAAGGACTGGCATCCACCCTTGTTCATAAGATTAAGGAAGGAATGATGTCGTCACTTCGTGGTAAAATAGGTGCTCTTCTTGTGAAGCCTGCTTTGAAGCAGACACTTAAGGGATTTGATGTAAGTGAGCATGGAGGCGCGCCGCTTCTGGGACTTAATGGTCTGGTAGTAAAGACACATGGAAGCTCAACAGCAAAGGAGATCTGTAATACGATACTGCAGTGTGTAACATTTAAAGAGCAGGATATTAATGGGAAAATCAGAGAATGCATTCAGGCGGAGAATATTTCCGCTGAATAATAGAGAAGAAAAAGGAGAAATAATATGGAGAATAGTACGGAGTTTGAAAAATTACAGGAGATTATTGCAGATGTTTTAAATCTTGATGCAAAGGATATTACTATGGATTCTAAGATCCAGGATGATCTTGGTGCGGACTCTCTTGATGTCTTCCAGATTATTGTGGGAATAGAGGATGTTTTTGACCTTGAGATTGATAATGATGAAGTAGAAAAAATCGTAACAGTAGGAGACGCTGTAGAACAGATTAGAAATGCAACTAACGACTAGGCATTATTTTTACACGAAAAAGCCCTACCGGGCTTTTTCGTTTTATGGAGTAAATTTGTATGGGAAGAGATTTAAGAGAACTTGAAAATAAGATTGGATATCATTTTAAAGATTTCTCACTTTTGAAAAAAGCGATGCTTCACAGCTCTTATGCAAATGAACAGCATCTGCCCAAATATGAATGTAACGAGAGACTGGAATTTCTCGGGGATGCTGTACTGGAAGTCGTATCCAGTGAGTTTCTTTTTTATGCACATCCAAAGATGCCAGAAGGTGAACTGACCAAGACCAGAGCAAGTATGGTATGTGAACCGGCTCTTGCTTTCTGTGCAAGAGACATCTCCCTGGGAGAATATCTGCTTTTGGGAAAAGGAGAAGAAGCAACGGGTGGACGAAAAAGAGAGTCCATTACTTCTGATGCTATGGAAGCACTTATCGGAGCGATATATGTAGATGGTGGTTTTGCTAATGCAAAAGAGTTTATCAGAAAATTTATTTTGAAAGATTTAGAGAATAAAAAGCTCTTTTATGATAGCAAGACTATCTTACAGGAAATTGTACAGGCAAGGTTTAAGGAATCAATCAGTTACAGATTGATTGGTGAAGAAGGACCGGACCATGACAAATCCTTCTATGTTGCTGTTTATATTGGTGAGGAAAAATACGGTATCGGACGTGGAAGGACAAAGAAGTCTGCAGAACAGGAAGCAGCATATCAGAGCATATTAAAACTACGCGAGAAAGTATAAAATGGGGGCTGTATGTATTTAAAAAGTATAGAAGTGCAGGGATTCAAGTCATTTGCGCATAAGATAAAATTTGACTTTCATAATGGAATTACCGGCATTGTAGGACCGAATGGAAGCGGAAAAAGTAATGTCGCAGATGCTGTGCGCTGGGTTCTGGGTGAACAAAGAGTAAAGCAGCTTCGTGGCGGAAGTATGCAGGATGTCATCTTTTCCGGGACAGAAAACCGCAAACCACTCAGTTATGCTTCTGTAGCGATTACATTGGATAATTCGGATCACCAGCTGGCTATTGATTATGAAGAAGTAACGATTGCCAGAAAGTTGTATCGATCGGGAGAAAGTGAATATCTGATCAATGGAAGCAGCTGTCGTCTGAAGGATGTAAATGAATTGTTTTATGACACCGGTATTGGTAAAGAAGGCTATTCTATTATCGGACAGGGGCAGATTGACCGTATCTTAAGTGGTAAGCCAGAAGAGCGAAGAGAGCTTTTTGATGAAGCTGCAGGAATTGTAAAATTCAAGCGTCGGAAAAATATGTCTGTGAAAAAGCTAGAAGAAGAGAGACAGAATCTTCTTCGAGTAAATGATATTCTTGCTGAACTGGAGAAACAGGTCGGCCCATTAGAGAAACAGGCAGAAAAAGCCAAAGAATATTTGAGAAAGAAAGAAGAACTGAAAACATTTGATATTAATATGTTTCTTCTGGAAACTGCCCGCATTCAGGAACAGGTAAAAGGACTGGATGAGAAGCTTGACCTTACCCGTGAAGAACTGGATACAGCGGAATCTCAGTATGACAATATGAAAACGGAATATGAGTCCGTTGAGGAACAGGCAGATCGTATTGATGATTCGATTGAGCATGCGAAGGGACAGTTGAGTGAGACAACTCTTTTAAAACAGCAGCTGGAGAACCAGATTGCGCTTTTAAAAGAGCAGATTCACAGTGCCCATATGAATGATGAGCATTATGATCAGCGGGCACGAACAATTGCAGATGAGATTGAGGAAAGAACGCATAATCTTAAGACTCTGGAAAAAGAACAGGAAGAGATTCAGAATAATCTGGAAAGTCAAAGGGCGTTTGAAAGTCAGGCAAAAGAAGAGCTGATTGCTGTGCAGACAAGAATTGCCACATTAAGTGCATCTGTGGAAAAGAATAAGACGGAAATCATGGAGCTTTTAGGAAATCGTGCTTCTACGAAGGCAAAGATACAGAAGTTTGACACTATGCTTGAGCAGATACAGGTAAGGAAATCGCAGCTTCAACAGAGAATTCTGGAGGCGGAGACAGAATCTGCCGTGCAGAAGGAGGCGTTTGACGGTTATCAGGAAGAACTTCGTCAGATATCCGAAAAAATCCGTACACTGATTGAAGAACAAGAGTCTTATGAGAGTAAGATACAGGCGCTACAGGAAACACTGGCCAGACAGACAGAACAATTCCGTGTCGGACAGACTGCTTTTCACAGAGAACAGTCACGTCTGGAGTCCCTCAAAAATATTACGGAACGTTACGATGGTTATGGGAACAGTATACGAAAAGTGATGGATAATCGTGAAAAGGAGCCGGGGCTTCTTGGTGTTGTCGCAGATATTATAAAGGTAGATAAAAAATATGAAATTGCCATTGAGACGGCACTTGGCGGAAGCATTCAGAACATTGTGACAGCGGATGAAGACACCGCAAAGCGTATGATTGCTTTTTTGAAAAAGAATAAGTTTGGACGTGCAACGTTTCTTCCGCTCACTTCTATGAAAGCCTATGGCAGCATAGGAAAACAGGAAGCATTGAGTGAACCGGGAGCTATAAATACGGCAGATACACTTGTTAAAGTTGAGGAGCAGTATAAAGAACTTGCATCATTTCTTCTCGGTCGAACACTGGTTGTAGACCACATTGACCATGGTATTGCGATTGCAAGAAAATACAGGCAGTCAATTCGCATTGTGACACTGGAGGGCGAACTGATTAATCCGGGTGGTTCTATGACAGGCGGCGCATTCCGCAATTCCAGTAATCTACTTAGCAGACGTCGGGAGATTGAGGAATTTGAAAAAACAGTAAAGCAGCTGAAAATGGAAATGGATGAGCTGGAAGCAAAGTCTGATGTCCTTCGTAAGGAGCGTGCCGGTTATTATGATAAAGTTGAAAAGCTAAAGAAACAACTGCAGGAAGCATATGTTGTTCAGAATACAGCGAAGATGAAGGCTGATCAGGCACAGTCCAAAATGCGTGCATCAGAAAATATGCGTGAAGATATCCAGCGTGAATCAGAAGAACTGGATGGACAGATTACGGATATTGTAGATAATCAGGAGTCTATTACCGTAGAGCTTGATACATCTGAAAAGCTGGAAAAAGAATTAAATGAGCAGATAGACGTAGAACAAAAGGAGCTTGACAGTCAGCGTGAGACAGAAGCTGACAGGCAGAAGAATCTGGAAGAAAGACATCTTGTATGTGCAAGCCTGGAACAGAAATACACATTTGTTATGGAAAATGTGAACCGTATTCGTGAGGAAGTAACGAAGTTTGAAGAAGAACTGCGCGCGCTTAAGGAAAATAAAGGTGGTACCTCAAAGGAAATCCAGGAAAAAGAAAACCAGATTACAGAGCTTCATCAGACCATTGAAAATTCAAAAGAATTGTTTGTTGAGATTCAGGAAGAAATCGAAAAGTTCAAAAAAGAACGTGAAGAATTAAATCGCAGACATAAAGTGTTCCTTCAGAAAAGAGAAGACCTGTCGCGCCACATGGCAGAACTGGATAAAGAAATCTTCCGTCTGGAGAGTCAGAAGAACAGTTATGAAGAAGCTTCTGAAAAGCAGATCAACTATATGTGGGAAGAATATGAACTTACCTACAATCGTGCACTTGAGCTTCGGGATGCAAATCTGACGGATCTTTCACGGATGAAGAAACGAATTCAGGAGCTTCGTAATGAAATCAAAGGGCTTGGCGATGTCAATGTGAATGCGATTGAAGATTTCAAAAATATTTCCGAACGATATGTTTTTCTGAAAGGTCAGCATGATGATCTTGTTGAGGCAGAAGCAACTCTTGAGCAGATTATTGAGGAACTGGATACGGCTATGCGGAAGCAGTTCCGGGAACAGTTTGATCGTATATCCAAAGAATTTGATGCAGTATTCAAGGAGTTATTCGGTGGCGGAAAAGGAACGCTGGAGCTTATCGAAGATGAAGATATTCTGGAAGCCGGAATACGTATCATTGCACAGCCGCCTGGAAAGAAGCTGCAGAACATGATGCAGTTATCCGGTGGAGAGAAAGCGTTGACGGCGATTGCACTTCTGTTTGCAATCCAGAACCTGAAACCTTCACCATTCTGTCTCCTGGATGAGATTGAAGCAGCTCTGGATGATAATAATGTTGTGCGTTTTGCCCAGTATTTACATAAGCTGACGAAAAATACCCAGTTTATTGTTATTACACATCGTCGTGGCACAATGACAGCAGCAGACAGACTTTATGGTATTACGATGCAGGAAAAAGGTATCTCCACACTTGTATCGGTAAGTCTTCTGGAAAATGAACTGGATAAATAAATGAGGAGGGAACTATGGCTGAAGAGAAAAAAGGTTTTTTTCAAAGACTTGTCTCTGGATTAAGTAAGACAAGAGATAATATTGTCTCAGGGATGGATAGTATTTTTAATGGTTTTTCACATATCGACGAAGAATTCTATGAGGAGCTTGAAGAAATACTCATCATGGGAGATCTTGGCGTACAGGCAACTTACGATATACTGGATAATTTAAGAGCGAAAGTAAAAGAACAGCATATTAAAGAACCAGTTCAGTGCCGACAGATTTTGATTGACAGTATTAAAGAACAGATGGATGTGGGAGAAACCGCATATGAATTTGAAGAAAAAACATCTGTTGTCATGGTAATTGGAGTAAATGGTGTCGGTAAGACGACAACCATCGGCAAACTTGCAGGAAAGCTTCGCAGTCAGAATAAAAGAGTAATTGTTGCAGCTGCAGATACATTTCGTGCTGCAGCAACCGAACAGTTAAAGGAATGGGCAAACCGTGCACAGGCAGATTTTATCGGTGGTCAGGAAGGATCGGATCCGGCCTCTGTTGTTTTTGATGCTGTTGCGGCTGCAAAAGCACGAAAAGCGGATGTTCTGCTTTGTGATACCGCAGGCAGACTTCACAATAAAAAGAATCTGATGGATGAGCTTAAGAAAATGAACCGGATCATTGACAGAGAATATCCGGATGCGTACAGAGAAACTCTTGTTGTATTAGATGCTGCAACCGGACAGAATGCCCTGCAGCAGGCAAAAGAGTTTAATGAGGTTGCAGATATAACCGGTATTGTACTTACCAAAATGGATGGTACTGCCAAAGGTGGTATTGCAGTAGCAATTCAGGCAGAACTTGGTATACCGGTTAAGTATATCGGAGTTGGAGAATCTATTGACGATTTACAGAAATTCGATACAGATACATTTGTAAATGCATTATTTGCATCAGAACAGGAGGAATAGGACAGATGCTTACATTAGAGAAATTTGAAGAAGCAAGTGAACTTGTGAAAAAGGTGACTTTACCGACAAAGCTTGTTTACAGTGAATATTTCAGTGAACAGACAGGTGGTAAAATATATCTGAAGCCGGAAAATATGCAGTACACCGGTGCGTACAAAGTACGTGGTGCATATTACAAGATCAGTACGATGAGTGAAGAAGAGAGAAAAAAAGGCCTGGTTGCTGCTTCTGCCGGAAATCATGCGCAGGGTGTAGCTTACGCCGCTAAAAAATTTGGGTGTAAAGCAACGATCGTAATGCCGACCATTACCCCTCTTATCAAAGTAAATCGTACAAAGAGTTATGGAGCAGAAGTTATTCTTCACGGTGATGTTTATGACGATGCATGCGCCTATGCCATGAAGATAGCAGAGGAACAGGGATGTACATTTGTACATGCATTTGATGATCTTGAAGTTGCTACCGGGCAGGGAAGTATTGCCATGGAAATCGTGCAGGAGCTTCCGACTGTGGATTATATTCTTGTTCCAATCGGTGGCGGAGGACTTATCACAGGTGTTGCAACACTTGCAAAGATGCTGAACCCAAAGATTAAGATTATTGGTGTTGAGCCCGCTGCTGCTGCAAGTATGACAGCTGCGATCGCAGCCGGCGAGCCGGTAACAATTGAGAAGGCAGATACCATAGCTGATGGTACAGCAGTGAAGCGTGTAGGAGAGAATATCTTCCCGTATGCAAAAGAAAATATTGATCAGATCCTGACTGTACAGGATGATGAGTTGATCGGTGTTTTCCTTGATATGGTAGAGAATCATAAGATGATCGTTGAAAATTCCGGTCTTCTTACTGTTGCAGCATTAAAGCAGCTGGACTTAAAAGGAAAGAAAGCCGTTGCCATATTAAGTGGTGGAAATATGGATGTGATTACGATGTCCTCTATTGTACAGCATGGACTGATTCAGAGAGACCGTATCTTCTCTGTATCTGTACTGCTTCCGGATAAACCGGGTGAGCTTGTTCGTGTTGCGGCAACAATAGCAGATGCGCAGGGCAATGTAATCAAACTGGAACACAACCAGTTCGTAAGCACGAACCGTAATGCGGCTGTAGAACTCCGTATCACGATGGAAGCATTTGGAACAGAGCATAAGCACAAGATCTTTGAGGCATTAGAGAATGAAGGTTTCCGACCAAGAGAGATCGGAGCAAAGTTATACTAGAAAAATTATATTAAAAACAAAGGTGTGTGATGCAGAAAATGACTGTATCATGCACTTTTTTTATATATAATTTTATATTGACAAAAACTGTATCATTGTATACAATGATACAAGATTAAGTTTTATTACTTTACAACAGTAAAGGGCATAAAGGAGAATTAATATGGAAAACAGGAAAGTTTATCTTGATAAGCACTCGAATTTATTACAGCTGGAAGAGCATATGTATCCGCTGGTAGATGTGGATACACCAAACGTGTTCCGCAATTTGTTTCACTACGATGAGATTCCGAAGATTGCATTTAATGACCGAATTGTTCCGCACAGTATGCCGGATGAAATATGGATAACGGATACAACTTTCCGTGATGGACAACAGTCCAGAGCTCCATACAGCACGGAACAGATCGTAACTTTGTATGATTATTTCCATAAACTGGGAGGACCGCAAGGTAAGATCAGGCAGTGTGAATTTTTCCTGTACAGCAAAAAAGACAGAGATGCTGTATATAAATGTATGGAGAAAGGATATAAATTTCCTGAGATTACAAGTTGGATCCGTGCCAGTAAAAAGGATTTCGAACTTGTAAAAGAGATTGGCATGAAGGAAACAGGAATACTGGTAAGTTGTTCTGATTATCATATTTTCTATAAACTTAAGATGACAAGAAAGCAGTGTATGGAGCATTATTTATCTGTTGTACGTGAGTGCCTGGAGACGGGAATCAGTCCAAGATGTCATCTGGAGGATATCACGAGATCAGATATTTATGGCTTTGTAATTCCATTTTGTCTGGAACTCATGAAATTAATGGATGAATATAAGATACCGGTGAAAATTCGTGTCTGTGATACTATGGGATATGGTGTAAACTATCCCGGCGCAGTGATTCCACGTTCTATTCCTGGAATTATATACGGACTTCGTGTCCATGCGGGCGTACCTAGTGAACTGATCGAGTTCCATGGACATAATGATTTTTACAAAGCAGTAAGTAATTCCACGACAGCATGGCTTTATGGAGCTTCCGGAGTAAACTGTTCATTGTTCGGAATAGGAGAACGTACCGGAAATACACCTCTTGAAGCAATGGTATTTGAGTATGCGCAGCTTCGCGGCACACTGGATGGCATGGATACAACAGTGATAACAGATCTGGCTGAGTATTATGAAAAAGAAATCGGATATCGTGTTCCATCCAGGACACCGTTTGTAGGCAAGAATTTTAATGTGACAAGAGCAGGAATTCATGCAGATGGACTCTTAAAGAATGAAGAAATTTACAATATATTTGACACAGATAAATTCCTGAAACGGCCTCCTTTGGTAGCTGTATCCAATACATCAGGACTTGCAGGAATCGCGCACTGGATCAATACATACTTCCGCCTTCCAGAGGAAAAACAGGTGGATAAGAATACAGAACTGGTAGCTATGGTAAAAAGCTGGGTGGATCATGAATATGAAGAAGGTCGTGTCACGGTTCTTACAGACGAGGAATTGCTTTCTGTTATTGACGACGCATGCAAAAAGCTTGGGGTCAGCCTTGTATAGAGAAGAAATAGAAGAGAGGGATATATCATGGAAGAATATCAGGACCGTTCGCTGCGGGGAAAAGTTTTTGAAAAGCTACGGGAAGATATACTGTCAGGAGTATACAAAGAGAATGAAGAACTTCGGGAAATTACGATAGGAGAAGAACTGGGTGTCAGCAGAACGCCGGTAAGAGAAGCATTAAGACAGCTGGAGCTGGAAGGTCTGGTCAGAATTATTCCGAACAAAGGTGCATATGTTACCGGTATCACCTCAAAGGATGTGAAAGATATCTATAAGATTCGTTCTATGCTGGAAGGCTTATGTGCAAGATGGGCAACAAAGAATATAACAGAAGAGCAGACTATAGAACTCGAAGAGATCGTTCTTCTGTCAGAATTTCACTTGCAAAAGCAGGAAAAAGAAAAGATTTTACAGGTGTCCGAGCTTGATGGAAAATTTCATAAAGTACTTTATGAGGCTTCTGACAGCAGAATTTTGGAGCATATGTTGTCTGATTTTCATAAATATGTTAAAATGGCGCGTATGATGTCTGTTGGTGATAAGAATAGAGCAGCCGAGTCAGTCAAAGAGCATAAACAGATTCTGGAAGCAATCAAACAAAAAGATGCAGATAAAGCGGAAATACTTGCAAATCAACATATCATGAATGTAATGGCTAACCTTCATATGGTAGACCAGGAAAAACAGGAGGAGATTAAAAATGGCAAAGATTAAGATGACAAACCCGATTGTTGAGATGGATGGAGATGAAATGACAAGAATTCTCTGGAAGATGATCAAAGATAATCTTCTGGAGCCATTTATTGAACTGAATACAGAATATTATGATCTGGGCCTGGAACACAGAAATGAAACAAATGATCAGGTTACGATTGATTCTGCGAATGCAACGAAAAAATACAAAGTTGCTGTAAAATGTGCAACGATCACACCAAATGCAGCACGTATGACAGAATACAACCTGAAAGAAATGTGGAAGAGCCCGAATGGAACAATTCGTGCAATACTGGATGGTACTGTATTCCGTGCACCAATTGTTGTAAAAGGTATTGAACCATGCGTAAAAAACTGGAAAAAACCGATTACAATTGCAAGACATGCATATGGTGATGTATATAAGAACACAGAAATGAAGATTCCGGGACCAGGAAAAGTAGAACTTGTATATACAGCAGAGGACGGAACGCAGACAAGAGAGCTGGTACACAATTACGCCGGTCCGGGTGTGGCACAGGGAATGCATAATTTAAATAATTCTATTGAAAGTTTTGCAAGAAGCTGCTTTAACTATGCTCTGGATACGAAACAGGACCTGTGGTTTGCAACAAAAGATACTATATCCAAAAAATATGATCACACATTTAAAGATATTTTCCAGGAAATCTTTGATGCAGAATATAAAGAGAAATTCGATGCAGCAGGCATCACATATTTCTACACACTGATCGATGATGCAGTAGCACGTGTAATGAAATCAGAAGGTGGTTACATCTGGGCATGCAAAAATTACGACGGAGATGTAATGAGTGATATGGTATCCTCCGCATTCGGTTCCCTTGCAATGATGACATCAGTACTCGTATCACCGGACGACTACTATGAATACGAAGCAGCACATGGAACTGTACAGCGTCATTATTATAAGCACCTGAAAGGGGAAGAAACATCAACAAACTCTGTAGCAACTATTTTTGCATGGACAGGTGCACTCAGAAAACGAGGCGAACTGGACGGTAACACCGAATTAATGGCATTTGCTGATAAACTCGAAAAGGCAACAATCGATACCATCGAAGGCGGTCAGATGACAAAAGACCTTGCACTTATTACCACATTAGAAAATCCGACCGTACTGAACAGTGAAGAGTTTATAAAAGCGATAGCTGGGAATTTGGTTCAGTAAGTGGTACGCGGATGTCGCTAAGATACCTTGCTACGACGCGTTCGACTTTCTGACTAGCTCACGAATCTATAAGAGCCCAGAAAACAAACGGGAATCAAGGTTTGTTTTCTGGGCTCTAACAGATTCGGAGCGGATTCTCCAAGTCTTCCGCTTACCTTCGCAAAGCATCTTAGCGACATCCGCGGCCATTTACTGTACTGGAAATTCGGGGATAAAATTGAACGCCTCAGTTTATTGGCAAAACATGTAATGTAGCTGGCCTTTTCAGCTCCTATGTGTAAAAGTGAAGAATTGTAATGAATTTTGGGAGGTTGAAGTCAGCCCCAGATAAAATCACTGAACCAAATTTTTATTCCGCCAGTTCCTCCCATCGTTCGTATAGCAACTCTAATTCTTCAGCTACAGCAGCTTTTTCGTGTGCAAGCTCCTGGCATTTTACGGAGTTTGTATAGATTTCTTCCTGTGTCATCAGGTCATTTATTTCTGTGTCACGTTCTTCCAGGAAAGCGATGCGCTCCTCGGTCTTTTTCAAATCGTTTTTTCGTTTGCGTTCTCTTGCCTGTGCTTCTTTTTGCTCCTGCCAGCTGAGTTTAGATTCGGAGACAGAAGAGGAGCTGTCTGTCGTCTGCAATTCTGAAGAAGCAGCGTAGACAGCAGTAAGTTCATCTTTCTTTTCCAGATAATAATCGTAATTGCCGATATAGTTTACAAAAGTCTGGTTTACTAATTCCAGGATCCTGGTTGCAGTCTGATTGATAAAGTAACGGTCGTGTGAAACATAGAGTACCGTTCCGGTATAATCATTCAGTGCACGTTCCAGTATTTCCTTCGAAGTAATGTCCAGATGGTTGGTTGGCTCGTCAAGGATCAGAAAATTTGCCTCAGAAAGCATAAGTTTGGCAAGAGATACACGTCCCCTTTCGCCACCGCTTAAATCACCGATGAGTTTAAACACATCATCCCCAGTAAAGAGAAATGCTGCCAGCATATTTCTTATTTTTGTATTTGTAAGATCTGGATAGTCATCCGATATTTCATCAAAAATTGTCTTGTCCATGTGAAGTACATGGTGTTCCTGATCATAGTAGCCAATCTGCACATTTGTTCCCAGGCGGAAGCTTCCTTCGTCAGCAGAAACAACCTGATTCAAGATTTTTAATAAGGTGGTTTTTCCGGTTCCGTTATCCCCGATCACAGCAACATGTTCGCCGCGTTTTATCTCGAAACTTATATCTTTGAAAAGTGTCTGTGGCGGGAATGCTTTACTCATATGTTCTACGGACAGTACATCATTTCCACTTATGCAGGAAGGCGTGAGTTCGAGATGGATCTCTGTATTCATTTCCACAGGTTTTTCAACCGGTTTCATTTTTTCAAGCATCTTCTCACGGCTTTCCGCTCGTTTGATTGACTTTTCACGGTTGAAAGAACGAAGCTTTTCAATAACCGCCTCCTGGTGTTTGATTTCCTGCTGCTGATTTAAGTATTCTTTTAAGCGCGCATCTCGTAACTGCTTTTTCTTGTCTGCATAGGCACTGTAGTTGCCCATATATGTCATGAGCCTTCCATTTTCCACTTCAATGACTTTTGTTACAACACGATTCAGGAAGTAACGGTCATGAGATACAATCAGAACAGCTCCCGGATAATTGAGGAGATATGTTTCCAGCCATGCGATAGAATTCAGGTCCAGGTGGTTGGTTGGCTCGTCGAGAAGCAGAATGTCCGGTTTTGTAAGTAACAGTTTGCCGAGAGATACACGGGTTTTCTGACCTCCGGACAAAGTATCTACTTTTTTCTGAAAATCATTTTCATCGAATCCAAGACCTTTTAATACGCCAACAATCTCGCTTTCATATGCATAACCATTTTCCCGCTCAAATGCGGCAGTCAGCCTGTTATATGTATCCATACGACTATTAAGCGCATCTCCGGTCAGATGTTTCATTTCCAGCTCGATTGCACGGATCTGACGTTCCATATCAATAATATCAGCTTTGGCGGTTTTTACTTCCTCATAGATAGAATTACCGCTTTCCATTTCCTGATGCTGCGCCAGATAGCCGAGAGTCTTACCTTTTGTCAGTACGATATTCCCACTGTCGACAGGAAGTTCGCCGACGATCATGCGCAGTATCGTTGTTTTGCCGGCGCCATTAGCCCCCACAAGAGCAGCTTTTTCATGGTCTTCTATATGAAATGAACCATCTTTAACGATGATATCTTCTCCAAATGCTTTGTTGATTTCATGGCATGCGAATATCATAACACCCTCCTAAAATCCTTGCTGTGTGAACATATTTACGCAAAGTCATATGATTTAATTATAGCGAAAATATGATAAAAAACAACTAAAAGTTTGACTTTGCACGTACAATTCTATATAATATTTTTTAGAATAAAAGGAGAAGGTGAGTATAGTGCAAAGCAGAGAAATTTCTCAGGCAGTTATTCGGAGACTGCCAAGGTACTACAGATACTTAGGGGAACTATTGGAAAATGGTGTAGAGCGCATTTCTTCAAATGATCTGAGTAAAAGAATGAAGGTTACTGCATCTCAGATTCGGCAGGATTTAAATAATTTTGGTGGTTTTGGACAGCAGGGATATGGATATAATGTAAAATATTTATATACAGAGATCGGCAAGATTCTTGGACTGGAAGAAAATCATAACATGATTATTATCGGTGCTGGTAACCTCGGACAGGCATTGGCGAATTATGCCGCTTTTGAAAAACGGGGATTCATTTTAAAAGGTATTTTTGATGTGAATCCTGTGCTGGAAGGTGTTTCTATTCGAGGTGTTAACATCCGGATGATGGATGAGCTGAGTGAATTTGTTAAGAATAATGATGTAGAGATCGCAGCACTTACCATTCCGAAGGATAAGGCAATTGAAGTGGCAAATATTCTGGTAGATAATGGCGTACGCGCGATTTGGAATTTCGCACACACAGATTTGAATCTGCCGGAGAATATCATTGTAGAGAATGTTCATTTGTCAGAGAGCCTGATGCGGCTGTCATATAATATATGCCGCTATAATGAAGAGCATAAGAGATAGGAAAGGCGTGTAGAGAGAAGCGTGTGCGGCAAGCTTGTCTTTACACGCTCTTTTATATGTAAAATATACCTGTGCAGGAGGTGGAAAGAGTGAATTATTTGCCAGATGGAGGACAGATGAAGGCTGCGGATCAGCATACGATCCGTGATCTTAAGATACCGTCTATCGTACTCATGGAAAGGGCCGCGAGGGCGTGTGTAGATTTTATCGGGGAAAAGGATTTTGATCTGTCTCATATCTGTGTCGTATGCGGGTCGGGAAATAATGGCGGAGATGGTTTTGCAGTTGCCCGCATGCTTGCCGAAAAAGGGCTTAAGGTTACTGTCGTTCTGGCTGGTAATCCAGAGCATTTTACAGATGAAGCGGCATATCAGTTTTCTCTTCTTGAGAAGACAGAGGCATCTGTCGTTGACCAATTTGCAGCAGATGAATATAGTATCGTAATAGATGCCGTATTTGGTGTCGGGCTCAGCAGAGTGATCACCGGGAAATATGCTATACTTCTTGAACAGATGAATCATTCCAAAGCGATAAAAGTGGCTGTTGATATCCCGTCCGGTATTTCCACTGATACGGGCGTGGTTATGGGAATTGCCTTTCAGGCGGATTATACTGTAACATTTCAGACTGCAAAAGTCGGGCTGATGTTGGAACCAGGGAAAAGCTATGCAGGAATGCTTTGTGTTGCAGATATCGGGATAGATACGGATATTTTTGCAGAAGATATACGGGTGGCATGTACATTGGATCAATCCGAATATATCAGAATGCTTCCGGTAAGAAAAGAAGATTCGAATAAAGGAACCTATGGCCGTCTTCTTGTGATTGCAGGAAGTAAGGGAATGTCCGGGGCGGCATATTTAAATGCGCTTTCTGCTTATCGCATGGGTGCAGGTCTTGTAAGAATCTATACACCAGAAGTAAATCGGGCAATTTTGCAGCAGATTTTACCGGAGGCAATTGTGACATCCTATGATTCATATGATGAAGAGGAACTTATAGAGCTTCTGTCATGGGCAGATGTTGTATGTGTCGGTTCCGGTCTGGGTACCGGCGAGGATTCCGTTCGTATCATGCATGCAGTCATGAAGCATGTAAATGTACCTTGTGTTGTTGATGCGGATGGACTTAATATTCTGGCAAGGAATCTAAAATATCTGGAACAAATCGGAGATAAGGCTTTTGTTTTCACACCACACATGAAAGAGTTTTCAAGACTGACAGGAAAGTCTGTAGAAGAAATACGAATGGCGAGAATGAATGTTTTGAGAGAATTTACAGAAGATCATGGTGTTACCTGTGTGTTGAAGGACGCAAGAACGGTTATCCTTTCAAAAAATGGTCGTGCATATGTGAATCTTTCTGGAACGTCTGCCCTTGCAAAGGCAGGCTCGGGAGATGTCCTTGCAGGGATGATCGCGGCACTTCTGGCTCAGGGACTTGGCTGCAGCGAGGCAGCACTGCTAGGTGTATATCTGCATGGGTGTGCCGGTGAATGCGCTGCAGAAAAAATGGGTTGTTATAGCATTTTGGCAAGAGATATTGCAGATGCGATTGGTAAAGCAGTGATGAAACAGGGAGAGACAAAGATATGAAAAAGTATAGCAGAGTATGTGCAAGGATAGATTTAGATGCGATTGAATATAATATTGAAATGATGAAGAAAAATGTTAATGATGACACAAACATGATTGCAGTCATTAAAACAGATGGTTACGGACATGGTGCAGTACAGATTGCCAGACTTCTGGAACCAAAGGATTATATCTGGGGATTTGCAGTTGCGACACTGGATGAGGCAATTATTTTAAGGAAAAAAGGAATTCGTAAACCAGTTCTCGTACTGGGATGCATTTTTGCTGATCAGAGAGAAGAAATGCTGGAAAATGAGATCCGTGTAACTGTATATTCAAAGGAAATGGCCTGTGAGGTATCTGAACTTGCAGGCAGAATGGGAAAGAAAGCTTTTATCCATATTAAACTTGATACCGGAATGTCAAGACTTGGTTTTCCGATCAAGAAAGAGAGTGCAGAAATAATAGAAGAAATCAGCAAAATGCCGAATCTGATCATGGAAGGAATGTATACACATTTTTCCAAAGCAGACGAGACGGATAAAGATTTCACGAATAAACAAATAGAGGGTTATCTCTACATGAAACGCGCACTGGAGGAAAGAGGAGTCAGATTCACTTATTATCACTGCTCCAACAGTGCCGGCATTATTGATATGAAAGAGGCAAATATGGATCTTGTACGTGCAGGTATTGCAATGTACGGAATGTATCCTTCAGAAGAAGTTAAGAAGGAAAATGTACCGCTTAGACCGGCAATGGAACTGATCAGTCATATTGCACATGTGAAATGGATAGAAGCTGGTACAAGAGTCAGCTATGGTGGAACGTTCATAGCTAAGAATAAAATGAGGCTGGCAACAATACCGGTCGGTTATGGTGACGGATATCCGAGAAGCCTCTCGAATAAAGGTTATGTGTTGATCCACGGACACAAAGCACCTATCTGTGGAAGAATCTGTATGGATCAGATGATGGTGGATGTTACAGGAATTGATGATGTAAAATTCGGAGACCGTGTTACCCTTATAGGTAAGGATGATGACGAAAGAATTATGGTTGAAGATTTGAGTAACCTGTCTGACAGATTCAATTATGAATTTGTCTGTGCTCTCGGAAGAAGGAGAATTCCAAGAGAATATCTCCGTCATGGAGAAGTGGTTGAGCAGGTAGACGATTTTGGAGCATAAATTACAGTAAACTCTATAGAATACTTCGGAAAAAGGTGGAAATACTATTTTTATCATAGTAAAATCGGAGTGTGAATAGAGTGCAGGTAAGACGTGGAGATATATTTTATGCAGATTTAAGTCCCGTGGTCGGCTCGGAGCAGGGTGGAATACGGCCGGTACTGATCATTCAGAATGATATCGGTAACCGGCACAGTCCAACTGTAATCTGTGCGGCAATAACTTCCCGTATGAACAAGGCAAAACTGCCGACACATGTGGAAATCGATGCGGGCAGATATCAGATCGTAAAAAATTCCGTTATTTTGCTGGAGCAGATCCGGACAATTGACAAGCAGAGGCTTAAGGATCTGGTATGTCATCTGGATAAAGAAATCATGCACAAAGTAGATGAAGCTTTAAAGGTAAGCTTTGAACTTCATACATAACAAAGGAGTTAAAAGATAAAAAAATATGAACGAAGTGATACAAAAAGAGGCAACGAAACTGATTCGGAATGTATTTCGATACCTGGACAAAGATGCAAAAGATATCATGACACACAGACGAAATATTGTTGCGGTAGATGCCCTGGAAAAACTGGAAGATGTGCTTAAGTTTATGTTGGAAGAATCTTATTCGAGATTTCCGGTGTATGAAGAAAGCATTGATGAAATTATTGGCTTTCTGCATCTTCGTGAAGTGATGACATGTTATCTGAATGAGGAATTACGTGACAAACCACTTTGTGAACTGAAAGACTACATAAGACCGGTATCATTTATCCCGGAAACCAAAAGTATTGATACTTTATTTAAAGAAATGCAGGCGGAAAAGAGTCACATTGCCATTGTTCTGGATGAATATGGACAGACTTCAGGACTTGTGACGCTGGAAGATATTCTGGAAGAAATCGTCGGAAATATTCTGGATGAACATGATGAAGAAGATGAAATGTTCTCGGTATGCGCTGATGGCAGTTATATCGTTAATGGTATGCTGGAACTGGAAAAGCTTGAGGATTTGATTCCTGTTATTTTCGAAAAAGACGAATATGAAACACTGAATGGTTTTCTGATCGCAGAACTGGATCGTATTCCGGGAGAAGATGAAGAATGTGTTGTTGAATATGAAGGATATCGATTTACCGTTCTGGATATAAATGACAATACAATACAAAGAGTTAAGATTGAAAAACTCGCAGAAGCGTGCTAGAATAGGAAAAGTGTGGAAAAACAACGAATTTAAATAAAAGAGAGGAATTGGATATGTCAGGACATTCAAAATTTGCGAATATTAAACACAAAAAAGAGAAAAACGATGCAGCAAAGGGAAAAATATTTACAAAAATCGGAAAAGAGCTTGTTGTTGCAATTAAAGAAGGTGGAAGCTCCGATCCGGCGAATAACAGCCGCCTTCGTGATGTAATTGCAAAAGCAAAAGCAAATAATATGCCAAATGATACAATCGAAAGAAATATTAAAAAAGCAGAGGGAGATGCAAACGCTTCCAACTATGAGCATATTACATATGAGGGTTATGGACCAAACGGAACGGCTATTATCGTAGAGGCTCTTACAGATAACCGGAATCGTACTGCTACAAATGTTAAAAATGCATTTACAAAAGGAAAGGGTAATGTAGGAACACCGGGATGTGTTTCTTTTATGTTTGACAAAAAAGGGCAGATCGTAGTAGCAAAAGAAGAATATGAATGTGATGCGGATGAGCTGATGATGCTGGCGCTTGATGCAGGAGCAGAAGATTTTGCTGAGGAGGAAGACAGCTTCGAGATTCTTACTTCCCCGGAAGACTTTAGTACTGTTAGACAGGCACTGGAAGATGCAGGAGTTCCGATGGCTGCTGCAGATGTAACAATGCTTCCACAGACATATGTAGAGCTTACATCAGATGAAGATATCAAGAATATTACAAAAACTCTTGATATGCTTGACGATGACGATGATGTACAAAATGTTTACCATAACTGGGATGAATAACAGTGGAGGATATACATGGAACAGATAAGAAAGAATCTGACGGAACTTTTTGATGAGATGCTGAACCGTATCAATTCTTTTAAAAGGAAGAAATACTGCGGCGTATTTGAAGAAAGTTATGAAGAGTTTAAAAACGTTTTTACGGCAGTCGCTGAATTGCTGTCAGATATGCCAGAGGATGAAAAAACAAGCACTATTGAAGAACTGGCAGCAGTAATTCCTGATCATGCTTATACAAAACTGCAGAGCGAATCCAAGATGAAGAGAAGCCGCCTGGAAGTTGACTATAATATGAATATGGCTGTGTATATTGTTCCGATGTTTACTTATTCACATGACACAGACTGTGAAAAGATTGCAGAGAGAATGGTAGCACTCTGGAATGAAAAGCCAGTCACGTCACTGACTCTTGGTCAGGCATCATATGAGACGATTGCCGGTGGTTTCCGGAAAGGATTCTGTTTTATCACTTCTGCAGTGTGTGACAGTATGAATAAACCGGATGATTGCTATGAGCTTACAACTCTTCGTACATACAGAGATGAGTATCTGTGTCAGACAGAGGAAGGCAGGATACTGGTTGACGAGTATTATGAGGTGGCGCCATATCTTGTTCAGGTCATTAATATGCACAAAAATGCATCTGATATTTACAATGGTATTTATGAAAAATATTTGCTTCCATGTATTACCTGTATTGAACAAAAGAAAAACGAGGAATGCAGAGAGATTTATATAAACATGGTACGTGGCCTTCAGAAAAAATATTTATACGCGTAGGAGGTATAAGTAATGAGTAATTACAAAATAGAAACAAAATGTATTCAGTCTGGATATGAACCAGGAAATGGTGAACCGAGAGTGCTTCCAATTTATCAGAGTACAACATTTAAGTACAGCAGCAGCGAACAGATGGGACGCCTTTTCGATCTGGAGGAATCTGGATACTTTTATACCAGACTTCAGAACCCGACCAATGATGCGGTAGCAGCAAAGATCTGTGATCTCGAAGGCGGTGTGGCAGCAATGCTTACTTCCTCCGGTCAGGCTGCAAGCTTTTATGCAATTATGAATATCGTAGAAGCCGGAGACCACATTGTATGTGCTTCAGCTCTTTATGGTGGTACATATAATCTGTATGCACATACCATTCGTAAAATGGGTGTTGAGGCAACTTTTGTTGATCCGGACTGCACACCGGAAGAGCTGGATGCCGCTTTCAAAGAAAATACAAAAGCTGTATTTGGTGAGACGATTGCCAATCCGGCACTGGTTGTACTTGACCTTGAGAAGTTTGCCAATGCAGCACATGCACATGGTGTTCCTTTTATTGTTGATAATACCTTTGCTACACCGATCAACTGCCGACCTTTCGAATGGGGTGCTGATATCGTAACACATTCAACAACCAAATATATGGACGGACATGCAACATGTGTTGGTGGCGCTATCGTTGACAGCGGAAATTTTGACTGGGAAGCTCATGCTGAAAAGTTCCCGGGACTTACGACACCAGATGAGACCTATCACGGCATCGTGTATACACAGAAATTTGGAAAGGGTGCGTATATCACAAAAGCAACTGCACAGCTTATGAGAGACCTTGGCTCTATCCAGTCTCCGCAGAACGCATTTCTTTTGAATCTGGGTCTGGAGACGCTGCATCTGCGTATGGAAAGACATTGTGAAAATGCATTAAATGCAGCAAAATTCCTGCAGGCACATGAGAAAGTTGCCTGGGTAAACTGTCCGTCGCTGGAAGGCTCCAAAGATTATGAGCTTGCTAAGAAATATATGCCAAATGGCACCTGTGGTGTAATTACTTTTGGCCTGAAGGGTGGAAGAGATGCTGCAGTCCGTATGATGGACAGCTTAAAGATGATTGCAATTGTTACCCATGTAGCAGACGCAAGAAGCTGTGTGCTCCATCCGGCAAGTCATACACATCGCCAGATGAATGAACAGGAGCTTATCGAAGCAGGAGTTCAGCCAGATCTGATTCGTTTTAGTGTTGGTATCGAAAACATAGAGGATATCATTGCGGATCTTACACAGGCACTGGAACAGGTATAAAATGAACAAAACACTTCCATACTATTGAAAAAAGTATGGAGGTGTTTTTTTATGGAAAATCAGGAAAAAAAGGAAGAAGACCGTAATAATCAGATTAAAGAAATGGGAAGTGTAAGCCTTGACGAAAACAGGAGACAGCATCGAATTAAACTTCTTACAATAATTGGTGAAATTGAAGGACATGAAGCGGTATCTGGTAATACCAAGGCCACAAAATATGAACATCTGCTTCCAATGCTTGCTGAAGTGGAAGACAGTAATGAAATAGATGGGCTTTTGATTCTTCTGCATACAATGGGCGGGGATGTGGAAGCAGGATTATCCATTGCTGAAATGATCGCCTCCATAAGCAAGCCTACGGTATCGCTCGTACTTGGAGGGAGCCATTCGATCGGCGGGCCACTGGCGGTTGCTGCCCAGTATTCTTTTATTGTGCCAACAGGAACAATGATCATTCATCCGGTCCGTTCAAGTGGGATGTTTATAGGGGTACAGCAAAGCCTTCAGAACATGCTGAGGACGCAGGACAGAATCACCGGATTCCTTGCAAGACATTCACATATGGATCAAAAGCGAATTGAAGACCTGATGCTGAACCCGACACAACTGGTCAAAGATGTAGGAACACTGTTGGAAGGAAAGGAAGCGGTGAAAGAAGGCCTGATTGATGAGGTAGGGGGAATGAGTGATGCTATCGGCAAATTACATGAGATGATAGATGAATACAGAGAAAAAAAGTGTAAAAATATGTAATGACAGCATTCTCTTGAAATGATATACTTAAAATAGTATGTTCTAATCAATAAGGGGGAAAGAGCATGGCTTCTAAGTCAAAGAAAAAAACAACAAGACAGACGAAGAAAAAGAAAAATACAGAACAAAGTTTTTTAAAAGATGAGATAATCATATGGTCTGCACTTGCTGTCAGCATTTTACTTATGATCAGTAATTTTGGCCTTGGCGGCAGAGCAGGAGATACGGTGTCTGGCTTTATGATAGATGTATTTGGATGGGTTGCTTATATATTTCCATTTATTTTATTTGGGATCACTGCTTTTCTGATTTCAAACAGGGGAAATGCGTCTGCTTATATAAAAACAGCAGCAGGTATATTTCTTATTCTTTTGACCTGTACGCTTCTGCATCTGATCAATGAATGGGGCGGACTATTAGGAGAATTGTCTGGCAGAATCATGACACCGGCAGTTGGTGTCGTGGGTACATATGTGATCGTGATCATCTGTATGATTATCTGTTTCGTAATTATTACTGGTAAGTCAGCCCTGAAAGGTGTGAAAAAACAGAGCGAAAAGGCATATGACCGCGCCAGAGAAGATGCTGCGCGAAGACACGAAGCCACACAGAGCCGCAAGACTCTAAAACAGCAGAACACACAAGCAACAGGGAAGAAACGTGCCGACCGTCATGTGGAAGGCGTATCATTCGATACAACACTTGGTGAGAAGACAAAGTCTCCGGATATCAAAGAGCTGAAAGCAAAGCCGGAAGAGGAGCCACAGTTTGTAATTAACAGAGGAAATGATTCTGTTGCTGTACCGGACGAAACAGAAATGGAAGCAGTGCCAGTACCGGTAGCTGCCACGGAATCGGATTTGTCGGCAAAAAAAGGAAAGATCGCAGAAGAGTCCATACGAAAAGAGACAGAGAATGTTGCCGCATCAGTGGCAGCTTCAACAGTGAAAAAGAAAAAATCATATCAGTTTCCACCAATGTCACTGCTGAAAAAGGGAAGTAAAAATGGTGGGGAGTCAGATGCGAGTCTTCGTGAAACAGCAATGAAACTTCAGCAGACCCTTCAAAATTTTGGTGTCAATGTTACGGTAACAAACGTCAGCTGCGGACCATCTGTAACACGTTATGAGCTACAGCCGGAAATGGGTGTAAAGGTCAGTAAGATCGTTGGTCTTGCTGATGATATCAAGCTGAACCTTGCAGCAGCGGATATTCGTATTGAGGCACCGATCCCTGGAAAGGCCGCAGTTGGTATTGAGGTTCCGAATAAGGAAAACGCAGCGGTTATGTTACGTGATCTGCTGGAGACAAAAGAATTTAAAGAACATCCCTCCAGTATAGCTTTTGCAGCAGGAAAGGATATCGGAGGAAAGGTTGTTGTAGCAGATATTGCCCGTATGCCGCATCTTCTGATCGCAGGAGCTACGGGTTCCGGTAAATCTGTCTGTATCAACACTTTAATTATGAGTATTCTGTATAAGGCAACTCCTGAAGAAGTACGTCTTATTATGATTGATCCAAAGGTCGTGGAACTGAGCGTATACAATGGTATTCCGCATCTCATGATTCCAGTTGTAACGGATCCTAAGAAAGCGGCCGGTGCACTGAACTGGGCAGTCGCAGAAATGACAAGGCGATATCAGGCTTTTGCTGAATACAACGTAAGAGATATGAAAGGATATAATGATAAGGTCGATGCTCTGCCAGAGTCTTTCGAAGACAGACCAGAACGTATGCCGCAGATTGTTATCATTGTTGATGAGCTTGCTGACCTTATGATGGTAGCACCAGGAGAAGTTGAGGAATCCATCTGCCGTCTTGCACAGCTTGCACGTGCTGCAGGCATTCATCTGGTTCTTGCTACACAAAGACCGTCCGTAAATGTTATAACAGGTCTTATAAAGGCAAATATGCCATCCCGGATTGCATTTTCCGTATCTTCCGGTGTGGATTCAAGAACGATTATTGATATGAATGGTGCAGAGAAGCTTCTTGGAAAAGGTGATATGCTATTCTATCCTTCCGGTTATCAGAAACCGGCCAGAGTACAGGGCTCTTTTGTATCAGACAAGGAAGTTCAGGCCGTGGTTGACTACCTGATTCATCATAATGGCGATGCTTCTTATGATGAAGCGATAGAAACACATGTGAATACAACCACCTCGTCATCTGGCAATATTATGAATGCTGAAGGAGACGAACGGGATGTGTATTTTGCAGAGGCAGGACGACTGATCATTGAAAAGGAAAAAGCATCTATCGGCATGCTCCAGCGTGCGTTTAAAATCGGGTTTAACAGAGCAGCAAGGATTATGGACCAGCTTTGCGAAGCTGGTGTTGTAGGTGGAGAAGAGGGCACAAAGCCAAGAAAAATCCTCATGACTATGGAAGAGTTCGAACAGGAGGTTAATATATAATGAGATGCAGATATTGCGGATATGAGATTCCGGATGGTGAACTGTATTGCAAAAAATGTGGAGAAGAGGTTTGTATTGTCCCGGATTATAATCCTCTGGATGATATGCTTACAGAACACATTAAGGAAGAAGTAAATGAGAGAAAAGAAACAGGAAGAAGTACTGCTGGAAGAAATACCTCTGGCAGAAACACCGTTGGCAGAAACACCGTCGGTAGAAACACAACTGGAAGAATGCTATCTGAAAAAGAAAGAAGACGCCGCCAGGCAGAGCGGAAAAAAGCTGCTCTCCGTAAAAAGCGCAGAAAGCTTCTTCTTATCATGGCTGCGATTATTGCTGTAATTGTTGCGGTATGTGTTGTTTTTTATCAGAATTCATATAAAGGGATTGTGAATAAGGGATATAAAGCATTGGAAAAGGAAGAATATAATACTGCAATTTCCTGTTTCCAGAAAGCAATTTCAAAAGATGGAAAAAATGCAGAAGCCTATACAGGCCTTTCCAAAGTATATATAAAGCAGAATAAATTAGAAGATGGGGAAACTATATTTTTAGATGCCATTGATAAGCAGCCCAAGAATGCAGATCTTTACGAAGCATGTGTTTTGTTTTATCTTGATACGAAGCAGCAGATGTCAATTCCGGTTCTTTTAGAAGATGTAGATGACAGTGTTGCAGAAAAGCTGGCGGAATATATAATCAGTGAGCCACAGTTCAGTCTGGATGATGAAGAAACATATGAGGATGTACAGCAGCTCGAACTGACATCGGATGCAGGAACCATCTACTATACAACAGATGGAACAGAACCGACTACAGAAAGTATAAAGTATACGGAGCCAATCCAGATCAGCGAAGGCGAAACAACTGTACGGGCGATATCTGTAAACAAGAAAGGCGTACCGAGCAAGTCTGCAGACAAAAAGTATACTGTTGAATTTCCAATCGAGGATGCACCGGCAGTTTCACCGTCTACCGGACAATATGAACAGGCAACCAGGATAGAAGTAAAAGTCCCGGAGGGATATGAGGCATATTATACAATGAATGGAGAAGAGCCAACAACTGCCTCTAAGAAATATACAGGACCAATTGATATGCCGGAAGGAGAAACGTTATTTAAAGTAGTGCTGGTGAACAGTAAAGGCCGTTTAAGCGGAGTGACTACAAGAAATTATATGTATGAACCTGTTACAGAAGAGTAAACAGGATTGTATTCAAATAAATACAAGAAATTTGCGAAATCCTATTGCGTTAATTTTTTAACGGACTTACAATATAGTTAATTAATTAACAAACGTAAAGGAGATGCAAAAAAATGGCTAGATTCACATTACCAAGAGATGTATATCACGGAAAAGGATGCTTAGAAGAGTTAAAGAACTTAAAAGGAAAGAAAGCAATCCTTGTTGTAGGTGGCGGTTCCATGAAACGTCAGGGATTTCTTGACAAGGCAGTAAATTACCTGAAAGAAGCCGGAATGGAAGTGGAATTATTCGAAGGTGTTGAACCTGACCCGTCTGTGGAAACAGTAATGAAGGGTGCAGAAGCAATGCGAAAATTTGAACCAGACTGGATCGTAGCAATGGGCGGAGGTTCTCCGATTGATGCCGCAAAGGCTATGTGGGCGTTCTATGAATATCCGGAAACAACTTTTGAAGATTTGATCACGCCTTTTAATTTCCCTGAATTAAGACAGAAAGCGAAATTTGCAGCAATTCCATCTACATCTGGAACAGCAACAGAGGTTACTGCTTTCTCTGTTATTACAGATTATTCAAAGGGAATCAAATATCCTTTAGCTGATTTTAATATTACACCTGATGTAGCGATCGTAGATTCCGAGTTAGTAGAAGGACTTCCTGCAAAACAGGTTGCCTACACAGGTATGGATGCATTGACACACGCCATCGAGGCCTATGTTTCTACCCTTAACTGTGTGTATACAGATCCACTTGCTATTCAGGCAATCGAAATGGTATTTGATTATCTGCCGGCTTCCTTTAACGGTAATATGGAAGCAAGAGCACAGATGCACGATGCACAGTGCCTTGCAGGTATGGCATTTTCCAATGCATTACTTGGTATTGTTCATTCTATGGCACATAAGACAGGTGCTGCATTCTCCACAGGACATATTACACATGGTCTTGCAAATGCAATGTATCTGCCATACGTAATCAAATATAATGCAAAAGATCCTGTTGCAGCAAAACGTTATGCAGAGATTGCAAGAAAAACAGGTCTTGAAGGGGCATCTGAGAAAGCATTGATCAACAGTCTTTGCAAAAAAATTGATGAATTCAATGTAATCCTGAATATTCCGGCTACACTGAAAGATTTTGGTATTATTGAAAGTGAATTCAAAGAAAAGATTGCTACCATTGCAGAAAATGCAGTTGGTGATGCATGTACAGGTTCAAACCCAAGAGCAATTGACCCTGCAACAATGGAAAAACTGTTCACATGTATTTACTATGGTACAGAAGTAGATTTCTAAAACATTGACAAAAAAATGGCAGATATAGGTCTTTATCTGTCATTTTTTTGTCAAAAGTAGAAAAAATAGTTATCGGTTTTATGAAAAATTCAGAAGAATTATACATGTGTTGCTTGATATTTTTTTTCATATACATTATTATATAGGAAGTATAAGAATTAGGGAGGAAAAACAATGTACAAGATATTAAAAGCAGAAAAACTGGCTGCTAACATTTATCTTATGGATGTAGAAGCTCCGCGTGTTGCAAGACATTGTGAACCAGGACAGTTCGTCATCGTTAAGATGGATGAAAAGGGTGAGAGAATTCCTCTTACAATCTGTGATTTCGACAGAGAAGCTGGAATTGTTACAATTGTATTCCAGCCAGTTGGAGCATCAACAACAAAGATGACAGAATTAAAAGCAGGCGATGCCTTCCGTGACTTTACAGGCCCACTTGGATGCGCTTCCGAGTTCGTAACAGAGGATATTGAGACTCTGAAGAATAAAAAGTTCCTGTTTGTCGGCGGCGGTGTAGGTGCAGCTCCAATTTATCCACAGGTAAAATGGATGAAGGAACATGGTATTGATGTTGACGTTATTATTGGTTCCAAGACAAAAGATCTGTTGATCCTTGAGGAAGAAATGAAAGCTGTTTCCGGAAATTATTATCCATGTACAGATGACGGATCTTATGGACATGCTGGTATGGTTACATCTATGATTGATGAACTGGTTGAAAAAGGAAACAAATACGATGTCTGTGTTGCAATCGGGCCGATGATCATGATGAAGTTTGCTTGCCTGACTACAAAAAAACACGGAATTCCAACAATCGTTAGTATGAACCCAATCATGGTTGACGGAACAGGTATGTGTGGTGCATGCCGTGTTATCGTTGGCGATGAAGTGAAGTTCGCATGCGTAGACGGTCCGGAATTCGACGGACATCTTGTTGACTTTGATACTGCAATGAAGAGACAGCAGATGTACAAGACAGCAGAAGGACGTGCGATGCTGAAATTACAGGAAGGCGACACCCACCATGGTGGATGTGGTCATTGCGGAGGTGACGAGTAATGGCAGATGTATTAAAGAGAGTACCTGTAAGAGAACAGGATCCAAAGGTAAGAGCAACTAACTTCGAAGAAGTATGTTATGGCTATAATAAAGAAGAAGCAATGGAAGAAGCAAGCCGCTGCCTGAATTGTAAGAATGCAAAATGTGTGCAGGGATGTCCGGTTTCCATTAATATTCCTGGATTTATTTCCAAAGTGAAAGAAGGAGATATCGAAGGAGCATATCAGGTGATCGGAGAGTCTTCCGCACTTCCTGCAATCTGCGGACGTGTATGTCCACAGGAATCACAGTGTGAATGCAAATGTATCCGTGGTATCAAAGGTGATCCTGTATCTATTGGTAAGCTGGAGAGATTCGTTGCAGATTATGCACTGGAGAATGATATTAAACCAGCAAAGGCTGAGAAGATGAACGGACACAAAGTTGCAGTTATCGGTTCCGGTCCATCTGGTCTAACATGTGCTGGTGACCTTGCAAAGCTTGGTTATGATGTAACTGTTTTTGAAGCACTTCATGAACTCGGTGGTGTATTAGTATATGGAATTCCTGAGTTCCGTCTTCCAAAGCAGAAGGTTGTAAAGAAAGAAATCGAAAAAGTAAAAGAATTAGGCGTTAAGTTCGAAACAAATGTTGTTATCGGTAAATCTACAACAATTGACCAGTTAATGGAAGAGGAAGATTTTGAAGCTGTATTTATCGGTTCCGGAGCAGGCCTTCCGATGTTTATGGGTATCCCGGGAGAGACAGCAAATGGTGTATTCTCCGCAAATGAATACCTGACAAGAAGTAATCTGATGAAAGCATTTGATGATTCTTATGATACTCCGATCGCAGCAGGTAAGAAAGTTGCAGTTATTGGTGGTGGTAACGTAGCAATGGACGCTGCAAGAACAGCACTTCGTCTCGGTGCAGAAGTACATATTGTATACCGTCGTAGTGAAGCAGAGCTTCCGGCCAGAGTAGAAGAAGTACACCATGCAAAAGAAGAGGGCGTTATTTTTGATCTTCTTACCAATCCAAAAGAAATTCTCGTAGATGAGAACGGATGGGTAAAAGGAATGAAAGTTATCAAAATGGAACTTGGCGAGCCAGATGCTTCTGGAAGAAGACGTCCGGTAGAAATCGAAGGTTCCGAATACGAAATGGAATTAGATACCGTAATCATGTCACTCGGTACATCTCCAAACCCATTAATTGCATCAACGACAAAGGGTCTTGAGACAAACAGAAGAAAATGTATCGTGGCAGAAGAAGAAAATGGACAGACATCAAAAGCATGCGTATTCGCAGGTGGAGATGCTGTAACAGGCGCTGCTACTGTAATCCTTGCAATGGGTGCAGGTAAGGCAGGTGCAAAAGGAATTCACGAATTATTATCTAAGTAGTTTAATTTGGGACGTAGACTTTTTGAAAAAGTCTACGTCCCAAATTGTATTTTGTGGTGTACCCAAATGAAAAATGTCCTGTCCCCTTTTGCATTTTGTGGTGTACCCATGGTATAATGGCTCGTGTATAAAAATGTAAGTAAGGAGACACTATTATGACGATATTCTGGGGACTTGTTATTCCATTCCTTGGAACTGCAGCAGGCGCCGCCTGCGTTTTATTTGTAAAAGATGAACTGCCGATTCGTGTGCAGAAAATACTTTTGGGATTTGCAGCGGGAGTAATGGTGGCAGCATCTGTATGGTCACTTTTGATTCCGGCTATGGATATGTCACAAGATATGGGGAAATTTGCCTTTATTCCAGCAGCTGTCGGGTTTCTTCTGGGTATTGCATTTCTGCTCATTCTGGACCGCACGATTCCACATATGCATATAGGTTCTGATGAGACAGAAGGACCCAAAGCGTCTTTCAAGAAATCTACAATGCTTGTATTAGCGGTTACAATTCATAATATTCCAGAGGGTATCTCCAGTGGTGCCATATTTGCAGGTTTGCTGACAGATAATACTGATGTTACATTAGCAGGGGCTTTTGCTTTGTCGATAGGTATTGCTCTTCAGAATCTTCCGGAAGGCTTTATTGTATCTCTTCCTGTGAAAAATGAAGGAAATAGCCGTGGGAAAGCATTTTTGCATGGTGCAATGTCAGGAATCGTTGAACCGATTGCCGGAGGGATTACCGTTTTACTTGCTTCATATATCACCCCAGCGCTCCCTTATTTGCTTGCTTTTGCGGCGGGCGCAATGATTTATGTTGTTGTAGAAGAACTGGTGCCGGAATCTGCGGAAGGTGACCATAGTAACATTGGTACAATCGGGTTTGCTCTTGGATTTACGCTGATGATGATTCTGGATGTTGCACTTGGATAGCACAGGAGACAAAACATGGAAAATATTGTGAGAAATGTTCGAGAAAAACTATGGAAAGAAATAGATGAAAAATACAGAAGCTTTAATCGTTCTCTTGTTCCGGGTGACACAGTACCCATGTTAGGCGTACGTATGCCCAAATTGCGTGAAATTGCAAAGCAAATTGCAAAGAATGATGGATGGGAGTATGTGGATGCTGTAAAAAAACAGGAAATGACAGGTGATGTCTTTCATGAGGAGCTTTTGCTTCATGGACTTCTAATCGGTTATATGAAATGTAAGGATGATGAGCGTACTGCCTTATTAGACGATTTTGTGCCGGTGATTAATAACTGGGCCGTCTGTGACAGCAGTTGCATGACGTATAAATTTATGAAAAAGAATACGGATTACTGGTTTGACTATCTTACCAAATATACCGAAAGCGTGCGGGAATATGAAATCCGTTTTGCTGTTGTTTCACTTTTGGACCACTTTATCACAGAGGATTATATTACAAGAGTACTTGATATACTGGGTAATATCAAACACGAAACGTATTATGTGAAAATGGCAGTTGCATGGGCGGTCTCTGTCTGTTATGTTAAATTCCCAGAGTTAACTTTAGAATTGCTTACCGGAGATAAATTAGATGACTTTACCCATCAGAAATCTATTCAGAAAATACGGGAGTCATACAGGGTAAGTGCAGAAGAAAAAGAATATTTGAAATCATTAAAGAACAGGAAGAACAATAAAATTACATTTCGATATGCAGTCCGTGATGATATTCCGCTGATATATGATTTTATAAAGAAGCTGGCTGATTACGAAAAGGTTCCGGAAGCTGTTACAGCCACGGAAACGCTTCTTGATGAATGGCTGTTTGAAAAACAGAGAGCAGAAGTTGTTTTTGCAGTACTTGATGGGAAAGAAATTGGTTTTTCATTTTTTTATCAGACAATGCCTGCATATATCGGAAAAGGTGGCATCTATATTGATGATCTGTTTATTGATGCCAGATACCGTGGCAGAGGATATGGCAGACTTTTGCTTAAGCGCATGGCAGAAATTGCTTTGGAGCGTGGGTGTGGGAGGATGGAATGGTGCTGCCTGAAATGGAACGAATCAAGCATGAATTTCTATCGTTCCATGGGAGCAATCCCTTTAGATGAATGTACAATACTGCGGATGCCTGAAAATCGACTGAAAGAATTGACCGGCATACGTCCGGAGGATAGAGGTTAATTTTGAACGAAAATGATTTTTTAAAAGAGATTACAGATAAACTTAGAACCAGGATTGAAGAAATCGATCAGACTCTTCTCAAAGGACGAAATGAAGTTTCACAGATGAATGAATATTACTGGGAAAATTATGCCGAGATGGATGAGTATGGGTATGAAATATATGATAACCAGCAGGCACTTCTAAATCAGGTAAACGCGAATCAGGAACAACGAAAGTTAAAGCATCGTCTGGAACGTATGCTGGATGCTCCGTATTTTGGAAGAGTTGATTTTCGGTATGACGGTGATGATGAATCAGAAAAGTTCTATATCGGAATTGCTAATTTTGCTGTCCAAACAGGACATACACCTCTTATATATGACTGGAGAGCACCGGTTAGTAGTCTCTTTTACGACTACGACAGAGGACCGGCATCATATGAAGCGCCAGGGGGTCAGATGGATGGCGAGATCACTTCAAAATGGCAATATAAGATCAAAAATGGCCAAATGGTTTATTGTTTTGAAAGTGATACCAAGATTGATGATGAGATTTTGAAGGAAGAACTTGGTCTGAATGGGGATGTACAGCTTAAAAATATTGTTCGTACTATTCAGAAAGAGCAAAATGCGATCATACGAAATACAAAAGATAAGATCCTGGTAATCCAGGGAGCGGCTGGAAGCGGTAAGACATCTGTCGCACTGCACCGTATTGCATATCTTCTTTATCACGACCGAGACAGACTGAAAGCATCAGACATCCTGATTCTTTCACCAAACAGTGTTTTTTCGGATTATATTTCACATATTCTGCCTGAACTTGGTGAAGAGAATATTCAGGAGATGAGCTTTGATATTTTTGCTTATAAAGAGTTGCTGGACGTTGTTTCCGACTGTGAAGACAGATATGATTATCTGGAAAAGCTAATGAAAATACAGAGTAAGGATTACTGTCTGCATTATCAGGAAAAGCAGTCAGCTGCATTTCTGGGACAAATTGAATCCTTTCTTGCAGTTCTGGAAGAAGAACTGATGAATTTTAAAACTGTAAAATTCCGGAAAACCAAAATGACAGAAGAACAGGTCATACATCTGTTTTATTTCCGGTTTCAGACAATTCCACTTCTGGCGAGAATGGATGCTATTATGGAATATTTCATTGACGAATATGAGACGCTGCATGGCAGGAAATTGTCTGAGGAAGATGAAGAATATATCCGGCAGCAATTTGACAGTATGTATATCACGAAAGACATTTATCGCATCTATGGATGGCTCATGGAACAATGTGGGTATCCATTTGCGGCAGATCTTGATCCTGAGAAGCGGAAACTCGAATATGAAGATGTTTTTCCTATGCTGTATCTGAAATATCGTTTGCAGGGGATCCGTCAGCATAAACATATTAAGCATCTTGTCATTGACGAAATGCAGGATTATTCTTATTTGCAGTATGTTATTTTGGAACATTTGTTTTCCTGTCGTATGACGATTCTTGGAGACCGTGCACAGACACTGGACATAGAATGTCAGGACGTATTAAGATTTCTGCCCAGAATATTCGGTCGCAATATCCGAAAACTGGAAATGAAGAAGAGTTACCGCAATACAAAAGAGATTGCAACCTATGCTTCAGACCTGACGAATGTGAAAGATCTGGAGTTCCTTGATCGACATGGGAAAGAAGTCGTAGAACAGTATTTTGAGGATGATGAGAAACTATTTGCATCCATCAGGGATAATATCAATATTGGACAAGACGGATTTGAGACTGCTGCCATAATCGTGATGACAGAAGGCGAAGCCAGAGACATAAGCAGACTGTTAGGTAAAAGAGGAATGCATACGCACTATATTGACAGAAACAGCAGTGCCTTCCGAAAGGGAATTACCGTTACGACCTTCTATCTGGCAAAAGGGCTTGAGTTTGACCAGGTATTTGGTATTTTTCACAAAAAGGAAAATCCGCTCGAAAAACAGGCAAAATATATATGTGCAACCCGTGCTCTACATGAGTTATATGTATATACATTAGACTGAGGATCTGAAAAAATGAAGATAACTATTCTTACCGTTGGAAAAATAAAAGAAAAATATTTAAAAGATGCCATTGCCGAATACAGTAAACGGCTGAGCAGATACTGCCGGCTGGAGATTATAGAAGTGGCAGATGAGAAGACACCCGATAATGCAAGTGAAACAGTAGAAGATGCCATTCGGTCAAAAGAAGCCGAAAGGATCCTTAAATATGTAAAAGAAGATGCCTATATCATTACTCTTGAAATTGGAGGAAAGCAGCTTGCCTCTGAAGAGCTGGCAGAAAAAATCGAAAAGCTTGGAATTCAGGGGAACAGTCACATTATATTCATTATCGGTGGTTCCATAGGACTGGGAAAAGAAGTTTTAGAAAAATCTGACTATGCACTTAGTTTTTCCAGAATGACTTTTCCACATCAGCTGATGCGGGTAATACTGCTGGAACAGATATATCGGAGTTATCGGATCATAAATGGAGAACCATATCATAAATAGCAGAACAGCAGGAGGACAAATGAAAAGGCAAAATATTAATCGGGGATTATTTTACATTATAGGACTATTGGTTCTCGCCCTTGGCATCATACTGAATACAAAAGCCGGTCTTGGAGTATCACCAATCATTTCCGTTGCCTATAGTGTATCTGTGATTATAAATGCAAACTTTGGAAATATGACACTTCTTTTGTACAGTAGTTTTATTCTTATTGAAATGCTGCTGCATACAAGAACTCATTATTTGAAAAAAAGAGAACACCGGATGGAGTAGAAAGCAGTCTGAAATTACTACTTTTGAAGGACGCATTGCAGTTTCCCTTAAGTCTTGGTTTTACACGGTTCATGAATTTATTCTCAGATGCGATCCCTGCATATGATACACCGGGTGTAAGTGTGTTTTACAGTAGCTTTCCGGGGAGAATTATCGTTCTGATTTTTGCAATTATTCTGACAGGTATCGGTGCAGCAGTATCGCTGAATATGCGATTGATTCCAAATCCGGGAGATGGCATTGTACAGGCAATTGCTGATTGTATCGGAAAAACTGTTTTGACTTGTTTTGTATTTTGACAACAATCATCGTAGGAACTGTATTTGCAGGGCATATGATAGGAATTGGAATAGGAACTGTGCTGGCAGTCATAGGTGTGGGGAGAGTGATTGCTGTATTTAATCACTTTTTTAAAAAGAAAATGGCAATATCAGCAGGTGTCGAAAACTGGGGTTAATGACAGGATTGTATAAAATCAAAGACAATCCCGTCTGGTTTGTATCTATTTAAGTACAAGACTGACAAAATAATAACAATGTGCTATACTGTGCCCGTAAAAAACAAAGGCAAAGAAAAGGAGAGACAAAATGGCACAGTTTGAACAGTGGGCAGGATTTACAGGAAGAAATTGGCAGAAGTCTGTAGATGTTCGTGACTTCATTCAGAACAACTACACACCATATGACGGAGATGAATCTTTCCTCGCAGATCCGACAGAGGCAACAAATAAGTTATGGAGCAGATTACAGGAACTCCAGAAAGAGGAACGCGCAAAAGGCGGCGTTCTGGATATGGAGACAGAGATTGTATCTGGTCTTACAGCATATGGTCCGGGATATATTGATGAAGACATGAAAGAACTGGAAACAGTTGTAGGTCTTCAGACAGATAAACCATTAAAGAGAGCATTTATGCCTTTTGGTGGAATTAAAATGGCAGAACAGGCATGTACAACTTATGGATACCAGCCAAGTGAAAAACTGCATGAAATTTTTACGAAATATCATAAAACACACAATCAGGGTGTGTTTGATATCTATACCCCTGAAATGAAAAAAGCACGTCACAACAAGATCATCACAGGACTTCCGGATACTTATGGACGTGGACGTATCGTTGGCGATTACCGTCGTGTTGCACTTTACGGTATTGATTTCCTGATCGAGAAAAAACAGTACGATTTTGAAAGATATGAAAGACACGGTATGAAGGGTACAGATTTCCGCCTTCGTGAAGAAATTGCAGATCAGATCCGCGCATTGATCGGAATGAAAGAAATGGCAGCTATTTACGGTTTTGATATTTCCAAACCGGCAAAAGATGCGAAAGAAGCATTCCAGTGGCTGTATTTTGGATACCTCGCAGCGATTAAGACGCAAAACGGCGCTGCAATGAGTGTTGGCCGCATCTCTACTTTCCTTGATATTTATATTGAAAGAGACTTAAAGAATGGTACTCTTACAGAGACAGAGGCACAGGAACTTGTAGATCATATGGTAATGAAATTCCGTATGGTAAAATTCGCAAGAATTCCTTCTTATAATGAGTTATTCTCCGGTGATCCGGTCTGGGCAACACTGGAGGTGGCCGGTCTTGGGCAGGACGGACGTTCTATGGTAACGAAGAATGACTATCGTTTCCTTCATACATTACAGAATATGGGACCATCTCCGGAACCAAACCTTACTGTACTGTATTCTCCAAGACTTCCGGAGAACTTTAAGAAATTTGCATCTCATATTTCAGTTGAGACAAGTTCTATTCAGTATGAGAATGATGATGTTATGCGTCCGGTATGGGGAGATGACTACAGCATCTGCTGCTGTGTTTCTGCCACACAGACAGGAAAAGAGATTCAGTTCTTCGGTGCACGTGCAAACCTTGCAAAATGTCTGTTATATGCAATCAACGGTGGTGTTGATGTGAAGACAAAACAGCAGGTGGGTCCGGCGTATAAACCGATTACTTCGGAATATCTTGATTATGATGAAGTAATGGCAAAATATGACGACATGATGGAATGGTTATCCAAACTGTATGTAGATACATTAAATATGATTCATTATATGCATGATAAGTATTACTATGAAGCTGCAGAGATGGCTCTGATTGATACACATGTAAGACGTACATTTGCGACAGGTATTGCAGGATTTTCACATGTAGTAGATTCCTTAAGTGCAATCAAATATGCAAAAGTAAAAGTAATCCGCGATGCAGATGGACTTGCAGTTGATTTTGAGACAGAGGGAGATTTCCCGAGATACGGTAATGACGATGATCGCGCAGATGACATTGCAATCTGGCTTCTTAAGACATTTATGCATAAATTAAGTAAATGTCATACTTATCGTGATTCTGAGCCGACAACATCCATTCTTACCATTACTTCTAACGTCGTATACGGTAAGGCAACCGGTTCTCTTCCGGATGGAAGAAAAGCAGGAGAACCATTAGCTCCTGGTGCAAACCCATCCTACGGTGCAGAGAAAAATGGGCTTTTAGCTTCTCTTAATTCGGTAGCAAAGCTTCCTTACGAACTGGCACTTGATGGTATTTCCAATACACAGACAATCAGTCCGGAAGCGCTTGGTCACAGTGATGAAGAAAGAAGAGATAATCTGGTACGTGTTATGGATGGATACTTCAGCCAGGGAGCACATCACTTAAATGTGAATGTATTTGGTACAGAGAAGCTCATTGATGCAATGGAACATCCAGAGAAACCGGAATATGCGAACTTCACGATCCGTGTATCTGGATATGCGGTTAAGTTCATTGACCTGACACGAGAGCAGCAGATGGATGTTATTGCAAGAACATGTCATAAGGAAATGTAAGCACAGAAAAATAAAATAGCGAAGGAGCAAAACAATGGCAGCAGGATATATTCACTCCACGGAAAGTTTTGGCTCTGTAGATGGACCGGGTGTCCGCTTTGTGATATTTACTGCAGGATGCGCTATGCGCTGTCAGTTCTGTCATAATCCGGATACCTGGCATATGAAAACCGGGACACCACAAGAAGCAGATGACCTGATTAAAAAAGCATTAAGATACCGCTCTTACTGGGGAAGTGAGGGCGGTATTACTGTCAGTGGCGGGGAACCTCTTCTGCAGATTGATTTTTTAGTCGAACTATTCCGTCTGGCAAAGAAAAACGGTATTCATACGACACTGGATACAAGTGGCAATCCATTTACAAGAGAAGAACCTTTCTTCGGAAAATTTCAGGAATTAATGCAGTATACGGATCTGATTCTTCTGGATATCAAGCATATTGATGAGAAGGAACATATCCGTCTTACCGGACATACAAACAAAAACATTCTCGATCTGGCAGACTATTTGTCAGAAATCAATAAACCGGTATGGATCCGCCATGTACTTGTACCGAAAAGAAGTGATAAAGACGAATATTTAATAAGGCTTCGTGCATTTCTGGATACACTGAAGAATATTGCACGTATTGAAGTTCTTCCTTATCACACACTTGGAGAATATAAATGGAAAGAGCTTGGATATGCATATCCACTTACAGGAATTGAGCCACCGACAAAAGAAAGAATAGAAAATGCTGAAAAAATACTGCAAAAGTCATATTAAAATTAGGATTGAACACAGCCGCCTTTTGTGTTAGCATCATACTATGGTCAACGAATGATAGCAGGAGGATACATTATGACTTTTAAAGGCAGAGTTTCAAAAATATGGTATACAGCAATCGCAGTGCTCAATGGAATCGCAATTGCAAGTGTCATATACAGTGGTATTTCAAAAGCAATGATTTTTTCTCTCATTGTTCTTTTGCTTGTGGATCTGTATCTGATACCGGTATTATTTAAAAATGAGGTGACGGTAGACAAGAAGTCCGTTACGATATCTTTCGGATTATTAAAGAAAGTGCTTCCGGTACAGGATATTGCCCTTGTCAGACAGATGAAAGACTATTCCGCATCTTTTGCTGCAGATTTCAACAGAGTCGGAATCGAATCACGCAGAATGACGACGGTATACGTTTCTGTTACAGAACCCGACGAGTTTATAGCAGCAATGATGAAGATGAACAAAAAGATCCGTCATATCATATAATGATGTGGTCCATGCATATCTTTAAAGGCAGGTTCATAAACTAAAACAAAATCTGTGAATGGCGTTTTATGAAAACAAATTCTATTCGCAATAAAGTGGCAGAGTTTTCCGAACTTCCCAAGGATGTTGTTATGGGAATGCCGGTACTGACTTTAACCGGACACTCGGAACTGTGCCTTGAAAATTATAGAGGAATGATCGAATATACGGATACGATCGTACGTATCATGACAAAGATCGGACAGATCAGGGTGACTGGAAAAGGCCTTCAGGTCGCATATTATACGAATGATGAGATGAAGATAACCGGACGCATTGCGTCTGTTGAATATCAGCAATAGGAGGAAGCAAAATTGCTGTTGGCAGTCATTCGTTATATCAGGGGATATCTTTGTATCCGGGTTACCGGACATTCGGTAGAACGGTTTTTGAATGCGTGCAGCCATAAAGGTATTTCTTTGTGGGGTCTCAGACCGTCACAGGGGGCTTATGAAATGAATATTACCATTCATGGCTTCAGACAGTTGAAACCGATCATCAGGAAGACAGGAGCAAATGTTGTAATTGTAAGGCGTTTCGGTCTTCCTTTTTTTTTACACAAATACCGCAGACGGAAGCTTTTTTTTGCCGGTATAGGAATCTGTATTTTACTCACCTTTCTTCTTTCAAGATTGATATGGAATATTGAAATTGATGGAAATCTGACCAGAACCGATGAAATGCTCCTTAAATTTCTGGATGAGAGAGGAGTGCAAAATGGAATGTGGATTGCCAATGTAGATTGCGAAAGAATTGTAAAAGATATCCGTAAAGAATATGATGACATCATATGGGTGTCAGCCTCCATTGATGGAACGAAACTGCACATTCAGATAAAGGAAAATGAAGATTCCATAGAGATGCCGGAAGAAAATACGGAAGATGCCGCAAGGGATATTGTTGCCGATACGGACTGCATTATCACAAGTATTGTGATCCGAAAAGGTATGGTACAGGTTACGGAAGGAGCACAGGTAAAGAAAGGTGCCATTCTTGTGTCCGGGCAGGTTCCTGTTGTAAATGATGCCGGTGAGACTATCGCATACCAGGAGCAACGAGCAGATGCAGATATAAAAGGACAGGTGACTCTTAAGTATGCGGATACCCAATGCCTTACATATATACAAAAAGAAATCAGCAAGACATATAAAGAAGAATATTATATACGGGTTGGCAGATACCGGTTTGCTTTTGGAGGTATAAAAAATAATTATAAGAATTTTGAATTATATTCCAAAGAGATACCGGTCTGTATCTCCTCCAATTTTTACCTGCCAATTTCAGTAGGAAGAAGGACGGCGACGATGTACACACCGATCACGAAAAAATATGAAAAAAAAGAGCTGCAGGAGATATTAAGCAGCCGATTTCAAAGATATTGTGATGATTTGGAGAAAAAAGGGGTAGAAATTATCCAGAATGATGTTAAAATATACACAGGATTAGAAGAAGCACGGTGCCTTGGTACACTTACTGTCATCATGCCGGTCGGTACACCGAAGCCTTCACAGAAGATAGATATCCCTGAAAATGCAGGAGAAACAGACAGGTCAGGAGAAGAAACGAATGGGAATAATGGAAACAGTCATTGATATTCCAGCAGAACATGAAGCAAACGTATTTGGACAGTTTGATGTTTATGCGAAGAAGATTGAACGTACTTTACATGTTACGTTAATTGCAAGAGGTGAAAAAATAAAGATCATGGGAGATGCACAGGCAGTTGATAAGGCAAAGCGTGTTTTAAGTCAGCTGACGGAGCTCTCCAGACGTGGAAATACAATTCAGGAACAGAATGTCGATTATACTTTAGCCCTTGTTATGGAAGACAGCGAGGAAAATGTATTGGAAATTGACAGGGATATTATTTGTCATACCCTGCAGGGAAAACCAATCAAACCAAAGACACATGGGCAGAAAGATTATGTTGACGCCATAAGAAAAAAGATGATCGTTTTTGGTCTTGGACCAGCAGGAACAGGAAAGACATATCTGGCCATGGCCATGGCTATTACCGCATTTAAAAATAATGAGGTCGGAAGAATAATCCTTACAAGACCGGCTATAGAAGCGGGAGAGAAACTGGGCTTTCTTCCGGGTGATCTGCAGAGTAAGATCGATCCATATCTTCGCCCTCTTTATGATGCTTTATATCAGATCATGGGAGCGGAAAGCTTCATGAAAAACTCTGAAAAAGGTCTTATTGAAGTGGCTCCTCTTGCCTATATGAGAGGAAGAACGCTGGACAATGCCTTTATAATACTCGACGAGGCGCAGAATACGACGCCGGCACAGATGAAGATGTTTCTTACAAGAATTGGTTTTGGCTCAAAAGTAGTCATTACCGGAGATGAAACACAGAAAGACCTCCCGGCCGGTCAGGTTTCCGGACTGGATGTGGCAGTAAAAGTGGTAAAACAGATTGATGACATTGCAATCTGTCATCTTACAAGCAAGGACGTTGTACGTCATCCTCTCGTGCAGAGAATTGTAAAAGCATATGAAGAATATGAAGCAAAGTCAAAGAGCCGAAGCAGAGACAATAAGAGGAGAAGATAAGAAATCATGACACTTTACTATGAAGAAGAAGGAAGCCTTACACTTCCACTGGATACAAAAGACCTTGCAGAAGAAGTCGTTGAGGCGGCCCTTAATTATATCGGATGTCCATATGAAGCAGAAGTAAATCTGCTTCTTACAACGAATGAGGAGATACAGGCGCTGAATAAAGAGTTCCGGGACATTGACCGGGCAACCGATGTTCTTTCCTTTCCAATGATTGAGTTTCAGACCCCGGGGGATTTTGGATTTCTCGAAGAGCATGAAGAGTATTTTCATCCCGAAAGTGGCGAACTTGTTCTTGGTGACATTGTGATTTCCAAAGAAAAAGTTATTTCTCAGGCAGAGGAATTCGGACATACCCCTAAGCGAGAATATGCTTTTTTAATTGCTCATTCTGTGTTACACTTATCAGGGTATGATCACATGGAAGAGAGTGAGCGTCTCGAGATGGAAGAATTACAGAGAGAGATTCTTATGAGACTGAATATATTACGATAAGATGGAGTAAACTATGGCAGAAAATGTAAAGCGAAAAGAAAAAAACTTTCTTGTGCAGGGCTCTATTCTTGCAGTTGCCGGTGTAATCACTAAGATTATCGGGGCCGTTTACAGAGTTCCCCTTGTCAATATACTGGGCGATAAAGGTATGGGTTATTATGGAGTGGCATTCCAGATCTATGCGATCGCACTTACTCTGACATCCTACAGCTTACCGCTTGCAGTATCCAAGCTTGTATCAGCACGTACAGCGACCGGGGAATATAAAAATTCATACAGAGTATTTCGCGGTGCAATGACATTTGCTCTTGTGGCAGGTGGTATTGTCGGTGCATTCATATTCTTCGGAGCAGACTTTATTGCCGAGAATCTGATGGCAATGAAACAGAGCTCCTATGCACTGCGCGTGCTCGCACCATGTATATTAATAGTTGCGTTTCTTGGTGTTTTCCGTGGATTCTTCCAGGGAAATGGATCCATGGTGCCTACTGCCATTTCACAGGTCATTGAGCAGATCGTAAATGCCGGTGTCAGTATTGCCGGTGCTTATTTGCTGTTCAAGGTCGGAACAGGTGTGGATGTAAAAAAAGGAACCAAATCCTACGGAGCAGCTTATGCGGCTGCCGGCGGAACCCTGGGTACCGTTATTGGTGCGTTGAGTGCGTTGTTATTCCTGATTGTTATTTTCCTTGCATATAAAAAAGTGCTGAAAAAACAGCTTCGCAGAGACAGAGGACACCGCAGAGAAAGTTATCAGCAGATTTTCAGAGTACTGCTCATAACCATTGCTCCTGTTGTATTAAGTTCAACCGTATATAATCTTTGCGGCGTTGTTGATAATGCGATGTTTGGAAAAATCATGGCTGTGCAGGGACATAAGGAAAGCGAATATGCCGCTCTTCTTGGTATGTTGAGTGGAAAGTATGATACACTGATCAATGTTCCACTTGCCATTTCCAGCTCGCTTGGAGCGTCGCTGATCCCAAGCCTTGTTGCAACAGCGAAAACAGGAAACAGAAGACAGATTCATAATAAGATACATATTTTTTCCAGATTTAATATGATCATTGCGATTCCATGTGCAACAGCTTTTATTGTTCTTGCAAAGCCACTCCTGGATCTGTTGTTCTTTACAGAGAATAACCAGATCGCGGGAAGAATGTTGCAGCTTGGAGCTCTTTCAGTCGTATTCTATTGTCTGTCCACAGTGACTAATGCCGTACTTCAGGGACTTGACAATATGATGGTGCCGGTGAAAAGTGCTGCCATATCTCTTGTAATACATATTATATCCTTATTCTTTATGCTTGTTGTATTCCGTTGGGGTATTTATGCAGTCGTTCTGAGCAAAATTGTATTTTCCGCATCTACCTGTATCCTTAATGGCCATGCACTGCGGGAAAGAATCGGTTATGTACAGGAACAGAAGAAGACCTTTATCATACCGGCAATAGCATCTGTCATTATGGGTATTGTTGCGCTGGTCGTCCATCTATTATCTGAACTTTTTATCGGTACACAGATTGCAACGCTTATCACAATTCCGATTGCGATTGTTGTTTATGGAGTATCTCTGATTCTTCTTGGCGGTGTAAGTGAAGCTGAACTATATGAAATGCCAAAGGGTGCACTGCTTGTAAAAGTATGCCGAAAGCTTCGCCTTTTCAAATAATTTCAGGCATGTATAAATTACAAAAAATTGCCAATACTGTACTAAAAAAGGAGTTGTCCTTATGAAAAATAAGTATGGTATTGGTTTTTTTGCAATTACAATTGTTGCAGTACTTCTTGTTACCTGTGCATATCAGATCAGTTTCCAGAAAGCGAAAGAACGGGCAAGAGAAGCACGTACACAGAAAGAAAATGAAATCCAGGTTTCGGAAAAAGAAGAGACTGTTGTTGCTGACGCAGAAGCACTGAAGGAAGATTGTTATTATCTCATGGAAGTAAACGGATATATCGTTGTCTATTTAAGCGACAAGAAAACACCTTATGAGTATACAGATATTCTGTACGAAAATCTTCCCCTTTCGTTAAGACAGGAAATTCGAAACGGTAAATATATAGAAGATACGGAAGATCTTTATGGTTTTCTGGAGAATTACTCCAGTTAAAATCCGAATAAAAAGTAGACGAATGCCAGTGAATAGTGTAAGATAAATAAGTGATTTTCAGAAAGGACAAAAGAAAAATGGATGAAAAAAAGATAGCACGTATTAATGAATTATATCATAAATCCAAAGCGGAAGGCCTTTCCGAGGAGGAATTAAAAGAACAGCAGATTTTGAGAAGAGAATATATTGATTCCTTCAAAAGAAATTTAAGAAGTCAGTTAAATAATATTTCCATTCAGGAGGAAGATGGAAGTATTACAGATTTGGGTGAAAAATTTGGGAACAAAAAAGGACATTAGAAGAAATATATTAAAAGCACGTACTGCATATCCCGAAGAATGTAAGAATTCTGCTGCAAAAGTTATAACTGAGAAGCTTTCAAAACATCCCTGGTTTCGTAATGCAGAAGTTCTTTACTGTTATGTGGATTTTCGAGGGGAGGTCAGCACGCGCATGCTGATCGAAGAAGCATGGCGCCTCGGGAAAAAAGTATGTGTACCGAAAGTATTTGGAGATGATATGAAATTCTTTCAAATACAGTCATTCGAAGAACTTGCACCAGGCACCTTCGGCGTGCCTGAGCCTGTAGATATGGATATCCCTGTGGAAGAGGATGGTCTCATGATTATGCCGGGAGCTGCTTTTGATCTGGAAAGGAACCGGATTGGTTACGGAAGAGGATATTATGACCGTTACCTCTCCAAACACTCCTGTCTGCATACGATTGCCATCGCATATGATCTGCAGATTGTGCCTCATATCGAAGCACAGGAACTGGATATCCGTCCGGAACTTATTATTACAGAGACAAGACAGCTGTCCTGCTGAAAGGAGAATACACACTTATGGAATTACCAAAAGACCCCATGCTCCTTCTGAGTGTGGTAAATACAAAGATCAGGGATCATTACCAGACACTGGATGCCCTGTGTGAAGACATGGATGTGAATAAGGAAGAACTTATAAATACATTGAGAGGAATTGATTATGAATATGATGAATCCAGACATCAGTTTGTCTGATGAAGCACCGGTAAGCGAACCGGAGAGACAGTATTACTACATAGAAAAAGCGAAACAATATGTAAAAGAAGAAGGAGAGGCTCTTGGCCGGACACTTACTTTCTGCGTAACTACCTTTGGGTGTCAGATGAACGCCAGAGATTCGGAAAAACTGCGGGGTATTCTTCTGAAGATCGGATATGTGGAAGCTGCAGAAGACGAGGCAGATTTTGTCATCTATAACACCTGTACTGTCCGCGAAAACGCAAATACGAGAGTCTATGGACGACTGGGACAGTTAAAACCCCGGAAAAAGCAGAATCCACATATGATGATCGGTCTCTGTGGATGTATGATGCAGGAGCCGGAGGTTGTCGAAAAGCTAAAAAAGAGTTATCGATTCGTAGATATCATTTTTGGAACACATAACATCTATAAGTTTGCAGAGCTTATTGTGACGCGATATGAATCGAAACGAATGGTCATTGATATCTGGAAAGATACAGATAAGATTGTGGAAGACTTACCGAATGAAAGAAAGTATGCCTTCAAATCTGGTGTCAATATCATGTTTGGCTGCAACAATTTCTGCAGCTATTGTATCGTGCCTTATGTCAGAGGGCGTGAAAGAAGCCGCGAGCCACAGGCAATCATACGTGAAATCGAACGTCTGGCAGCAGATGGTGTTTCAGAGGTAATGCTTCTTGGACAAAATGTGAATTCTTATGGAAAAACACTGGAACATCCGATTACATTTGCAGAGCTTCTCGAAGAGATTGAAAAAATTGACGGCATTCACCGTATTCGATTTATGACATCGCATCCGAAGGATCTTTCCGATGATCTGATCGCAGTCATGGGAAAATCGAAAAAGATCTGCCGTCATCTTCATCTTCCGGTGCAGTCCGGAAGTACACGGATCCTGGAAAAGATGAACCGCAGATATACAAAAGAGCAGTATCTGGAGCTTGTAAGAAAAATCCGTGCTGCAGTTCCGGACATCTCACTTACGACAGATATTATTGTCGGCTTTCCTGGCGAGACAGAAGAGGACTTTCAGGAGACGTTGGATGTTGTCAGACAGGTACGCTATGACAGTGCTTTTACATTTATTTATTCCAGGCGCACCGGCACACCTGCTGCCGTAATGGAAGACCAGATTCCGGAGGATGTCATTAAAGACCGATTTGACAGACTGTTAAATGAGGTACAGACCATCGCCTCTTCCGTATGTGCCGTACACGAAGGCAGTGTGCAGGAAGTGTTAGTTGAATCTGTCAGTGAACATGATCATACAATGGTGACCGGACGTCTCAGTAATAATCTTCTGGTACATTTCCCAGGAGAGAAATCACTTATCGGAAGTTATGTAGATGTGCATTTGACAGAATGCAAAGGATTCTATTATATCGGCAAAAAAATCTGATATAATAAATGAAATATATACCAACTATATTCAAAAGAAGAAACGCTCAAACTATGTAGTAAGAACTGATAGTGAGGGCGTTTTTGCATGAAAAAATTAAGTGAGATCCTGTTTTTGTGGGCAGTCGGAGGCTGTCTGTATTATGGGTTTGAAATGATATTCCGCGGATTTTCCCACTGGACAATGTTCGTTCTTGGTGGAATCTGCCTTGTGTTCATCGCAATACAGGGGCAGATGGTAAGATGGGAAGAACCGCTCTGGCGGCAAATGCTGAGATGTATTATTTTTGTAACAAGTATGGAATTCATTACCGGAATTATTGTAAATAAGTGGCTGAATATGGGGGTCTGGGATTACAGCAACCTTCCTTTTTCCCTGTTTGGACAGATATGTCTTCCATTTATGATTATTTTTTCCGGTCTTTGTGTTGTGGGAATCTTTCTTAGCGGCTATCTTTTGTACTGGATCTATAAAGAGCCAAGGCCTCACTATCATATTCTGTAAATGAAAATTTCTGTCTTTTACATTGTGCAGAAAAATGTTATAATATAACGTAAAACTTTAAGCGAAAGAGGAGAAAAAAAGTGGCTGAATTAACACCAATGATGCAGCAGTACATGAAAACAAAAGAACAGTATAAGGACTGTATTCTTTTTTATAGATTAGGCGATTTCTATGAAATGTTTTTTGATGATGCAATCACAGCATCCAGAGAACTGGAAATCACCCTGACAGGCAAAAACTGCGGACTGGAAGAACGCGCGCCGATGTGCGGCGTCCCATTTCATTCTGTAGATGGATATCTGAACCGCCTTGTATCAAAGGGATATAAGGTTGCCATCTGCGAACAGATGGAAGATCCTGCTTCTGCAAAAGGAATCGTAAGGCGTGAGGTTGTAAGAATCGCGACTCCCGGAACAAATCTGGATATGCAGGCACTGGATGAGTCCCGCAACAACTACATCATGTGTGTGGTATATATTGCAGATCGATTCGGAATGTCTGTGGCAGATGTAACGACAGGTGAGTATCTGGTAACAGAAATAGACAGCGGCGAGAAGCTGTTTGACGAAATTTACAAGTTTATGCCCTCAGAGCTTATTTGCAATGAGGCTTTTTATATGAGTGGTATGAATCTTGATGATATGAAGAATCGACTGGGAATAACAATCTATTCACTGGATGCATGGTATTTCGATGATGCGATCTGCAGCCAGACATTAAAAGACCATTTCCAGGTGGGAACACTTAACGGGCTTGGCATTGCAGATTATGACTGTGGAATGATCGCGGCAGGTGCTCTTCTTGGCTATTTAAAAGAAACACAGAAGACATCCCTTTCTCATATGTCAAAACTCATTCCTTACACGACCGGACGTTATATGCTTCTCGACAGTTCAACGAGAAGAAATCTGGAATTGTGTGAGACTTTGCGTGAAAAACAGAAGAGAGGGTCCCTTCTCTGGGTGCTGGATAAGACAAAGACAGCCATGGGAGCAAGAACTCTGCGTAAATATATCGAGCAGCCTCTTATTAACCGTAAGGACATTGAAGACCGATTAAATGCCGTGGAGGAGCTTAAGGATAATGCGATTTCCAGAGAGGAAATACGGGAATATCTGTCCCCGGTATATGATCTGGAGCGTCTGGTAAGCCGGATTACATATAAGTCTGCCAACCCAAGAGACATGATCGCTTTTCAGAGTTCACTTTCCATGCTGCCGCATATCAAATACATACTCAGTGAGATGAAAAGCCCCCTCCTTAAGACGTTATATGAGCAGCTGGACACTTTAGAGGATCTGTGCAGCCTTGTTCAGAATGCCATCTGTGATGAACCACCAATTGCCATGAAAGAAGGCGGTATCATTCGTGACGGCTATCACGAAGAAGTTGACAAGCTTCGCCAGGCGAAGTCAAGCGGAAAAGACTGGCTCGCCAGACTGGAGGCACAGGAGAGAGAAAAAACCGGAATTAAGAATCTTCGTATCAGATACAACAAAGTATTCGGCTATTATCTGGAGGTCACGAACTCCTTTAAGAACCTCGTGCCGGATTATTACACCAGGAAACAGACTCTTGCCAATGCGGAACGATATATTATTCCGGAACTCAAAGAGCTGGAAGATACGATCCTCGGTGCAGAGGATAAGTTATATGCACTGGAATATGAATTATTCTGTGACATCCGTGAGAGGATTGCCGGTGAAGTCATAAGAATACAGGCAACAGCAAGTGCCATTGCGCAGATTGATACCTTTGCTTCACTTGCCCTTGTAGCTGAACAGAATCGATATGTAAGGCCAAAGATCAATGAAAAAGGAGTCATTGATATCCGTGACGGACGTCATCCTGTCGTGGAAAAGATGATCCCGAACGATATGTTCATAACAAACGACACATATCTGAACGATAAGAAAAACAGAATATCTATCATTACCGGACCGAATATGGCAGGAAAGTCTACTTACATGCGGCAGACAGCACTGATTGTATTAATGGCACAGATCGGTTCTTTTGTACCGGCAGACAGTGCAAATATCGGACTGGTAGACCGCATTTTCACCAGGGTCGGCGCTTCGGATGATCTTGCCAGCGGTCAGAGTACATTTATGGTTGAAATGACAGAGGTTGCCAATATTCTTCGAAATGCAACAAGTAAGAGTCTGCTTATTCTGGATGAGATCGGCAGAGGAACAAGTACCTTTGATGGATTAAGCATTGCGTGGGCAGTTATTGAGCATATCAGCAACAGCAAGCTTCTTGGTGCAAAGACACTATTCGCAACTCATTACCATGAGCTTACTGAGCTCGAAGGTAAGATTGATAATGTAAATAACTATTGTATCGCTGTAAAGGAAAAAGGCGATGATATCATATTCCTCCGTAAAATTGTAAAAGGCGGAGCAGATAAAAGCTATGGTATTCAGGTTGCGCGCCTGGCCGGCGTTCCGGAATCTGTTACAAACCGTGCAAAGGAAATTGTGGAAGAACTTGTAGATGCAGATATTACCGGAAGGATCAAGGATATCGCTGTGCAGGGACATGCACCAAAGATCCGCACCAAAAAATATGACGAAGTAGATCTGGCACAGATGTCACTTTTTGATACGGTTAAGGATGATGATGTGCTGGAAGAAATAAAGGCACTGGATGTAAGTAATCTGACACCGATCGATGCGCTGAATACATTATATCAGCTGCAGAACAAACTGAAAAACAGGTGGTAAAAATGAGCAAAATACAAGTACTGGATCAGATAACAATTGATAAAATCGCAGCAGGGGAAGTAATTGAACGACCAGCTTCTGTTGTCAAGGAACTTGCCGAAAATGCCATCGATGCCGGAGCGACTGCCGTTACAGTCGAGATAAAGGAAGGCGGCATCTCTTTCATGCGAATTGCAGATAATGGATGCGGAATCGAAAAAGAAGACGTGCGCGCGGCATTTCTCAGACATTCTACCAGTAAGATCCGTTCCGTAGACGATCTTATGGGGATTCATTCACTTGGTTTTCGTGGTGAGGCACTTTCCAGTATCGCCGCTGTATCACAGGTTGAGCTTCTTACTAAAACGCGAAACGAGGCCTTTGGTATCCGTTACCGGATCGCAGGGGGAAAAGAAGAAAGTCTGGAAGAGGACAGTGCACCGGATGGTACAACATTCATTATCCGGCAGCTTTTCTACAACACACCGGCCCGGAGGAAATTTTTAAAGACGCCAATGACAGAGGCCAGTCACGTAGGTGATCTGATGACACATATGGCACTTTCGCACCCGGAAATATCCTTTCGTTTCATTAATAACGGACAGGTGAAATTACACACTTCCGGAAACGGCAATCTAAAAGATGTAATTTATCACATCTATGGAAGGGAAATTGCAGGTGAGCTTCTGAAAGCAGATCAGCAAGAAAACGGTATACACATAACCGGTTTTCTGGGAAAACCAGTCATTTCCAGAGGAAACCGCAATTTTGAAAACTATTTTGTAGACGGAAGATACATAAAGAGCAATATTATCTCCAAAGCGATTGAAGATGCATATAAAGACTTTACGATGCAGCACAAATATCCATTTGTTGTACTGCATATCGATGTTTCCGGCAGTCATGTTGATGTCAATGTACACCCGACCAAAATGGAGCTGCGTTTTGACAATCAGCAGGAGATCTATAATGCTGTCTATGGTGCCGTAACAAAAGGCCTGCATAAAAAAGAACTGATACCCGAGGTAAAGTTGGACCCCGTACCGGAACCGGTATCTTATGCATCCAGTGTTCCAAAAAGTGTTCCAAAAAGTGTTCCCAAAAGTGCTCCCAAAAGCGAAGCAAAAGAAACGCGTGATCTGGATTATTTCATGGATAAGATGAAACAGAGGGTATATGCGTATCATGCGCAGAACTCGGCAGCTGAAGTGAAAGATAAAACTTCTGTTTTTCGTCCGGAAATACAAAATGACCGCATAAAAGAGGCGGTTTCTTATGCCGTAAAGGAAAAACAGACGCAGATGAATCTTTTTGAAGATAAACTTCTCAAACCGGAAGCCAGAAAGGAACATAAGATCATTGGCCAGGTATTTGACACTTACTGGCTGGTAGAGTATCATGATAATCTGTATATCATAGATCAACATGCAGCGCATGAACGTGTTCTCTATGAAAAAACACTTATGGGCATGAAAAACAGAGAATTCACATCACAGATGATCAGTCCGCCGATCGTACTTCATCTTTCCATGCAGGAGGCAGAGCTCCTTGAGAAGTATATGGACCGATTCACGAAGATTGGCTTTGAATTTGAAGAATTTGGGCAGGAATCCTATGCAGTACGTGCCGTGCCTGACAATCTTTTTTCCATTGCCAAAAAAGAGCTGCTCATGGAAATGCTGGACAGTCTGTCTGATGAGGTAAACCGGAACAGTTCTTCTGACCTGATCGATGAAAAGATTGCATCCATGTCCTGTAAAGCTGCAGTCAAAGGCAATCAGCGCCTTTCTGCCAGCGAAGTGGATACTCTGATCGGAGAACTTCTGACACTGGAAAATCCGTATCATTGTCCGCACGGGCGCCCTACGATCATTTCCATGTCCAAAAAAGAACTGGAAAAGAAATTCAAGAGGATTGTATAGATGATAAAAAGACCATTAATTATTTTAACCGGACCAACTGCTGTAGGAAAGACAGCCGCATCCATCGGTCTTGCCAAAGCCATTGGCGGAGAGATCATTTCTGCGGATTCCATGCAGGTCTACCGGCATATGGACATTGGCTCTGCCAAGATCCGTACAGATGAGATGGCAGGAGTCACCCATCATCTGATAGATGTTCTTGATCCTGATGAAGAATTTCATGTTGTACGCTTTCAGCAGATGGCAAAAACTGCAATGGAGAAGATTTACGCCAATGGACATATTCCGATCGTAGTAGGCGGAACCGGGTTTTATATTCAGGCACTTCTGTATGATATTGATTTTACAGAAGATGAAGGTGACAGAACATATCGGGCATTTCTTTTGGAATATGCGAAAGTACACGGGGCAGAAGCACTCCATGAAAAATTGCGTGAAACAGACCCAAAGGCAGCCGACAGTATCCATGCAAATAATGTAAAACGTGTTATCCGCGCTCTGGAATTCCATCATCTGACCGGACAGAAGATATCCGAACATAATGAGAAGGAAAGAAAAAAAGAGTCTCCGTATGCATTTGCCTATTTTGTCCTGAACGACGAAAGAGCACACCTGTATGATAGAATCAACAGGAGAGTCGACATGATGATAGAAGAGGGGCTTGTAGAAGAAGTGTCGGCACTTAAGAAAATGGGATGTACCCGGGATATGGTTTCCATGCAGGGGCTGGGATACAAGGAAATATTAGAATATCTTGACGGGGAATGTAGCCTTGATGAAGCCATCTATAAGATAAAGCGGGATACAAGACATTTTGCTAAAAGACAGATCACATGGTTTAAAAGGGAGAAGGATGTGATCTGGATTAATAAAAAAGACTGTAACTATGATGAAACTGAAGTATTAAGTACCATGTTAAAACATTTGGAGGGAGTATTATGTTGCGAAGATTATTCGGGGGTTCCAGGTTTTTAAAAAAAATGAATACACTGATGGAAGTTTATTCCTGCAGTCACAATGCAGAAATGACTTACCATGAACTTCTTCGCCTTGAGCCGTTGATCCGCACAGAGGGTGAAAAGTATCTTTATGAGTTGAACAGAGCAGCACTTTTGTATGATATGAGGAAGTTCCGCCAGGCGGCAGATATCGTACTGGAGATTCCGTCATTTAATCCGGAGATGGATGCCAGATGTGCGCAGCTCAAGACGAAAATTATGGAAGCTATGTAGAAAGGACAATTTTTTAAAATGTTAGAAACTGCAGATTTATATAAACAAATGGGAATCCGAAGCCAGGTGTACAACTTTGGTGCAGAGATTGAAAAGGATTTAAAAGAAAGATTCGAAGCAATTGATAAGACAGCCGAATACAATCAGTTAAAAGTGATTCATGCCATGCAGGAAAACCGGGTCAGTTCCGCCTGCTTTCATTATGCAAGCGGATATGGATATGATGATTTTGGCAGAGATACACTGGAAGCAGTTTATGCGTCTGTATTTCACACAGAAAGCGCACTGGTAAGACCGCAGATCACCTGTGGAACACATGCACTTTCACTTGCTCTTGCCGCGAACTTAAGACCGGGAGATGAACTTCTGTCTGCTGCCGGCAAACCTTACGACACACTGGAAGAAGTCATCGGCATCCGTCCTTCTAACGGTTCTCTCGCAGAATATGGCGTGACATATGCACAGGTGGACCTGCTTTCAGATGGTACTTTTGACTATGAAAATATCAGAAAAGCAATCAATGAAAGAACAAAACTGGTTACCATCCAGCGCTCCAAAGGTTACCAGACAAGACCAAGCTTTTCTGTAAAACAGATTGGAGAAGTCATCGCATTTGTAAAAGAGATAAAACCAGATGTGATCTGTATGGTAGACAACTGCTATGGAGAATTTGTAGAAACCATCGAACCAAGCGATGTGGGAGCAGATATGGTCGTTGGGTCCCTCATTAAGAATCCAGGCGGCGGCCTTGCTCCGATCGGCGGATATATTGCCGGAAGAAAGGATCTTATCGATGCCTGCGGCTACCGGCTTACTTCGCCTGGTCTTGGGAAAGAAGTCGGTGCATCACTGGGTGTAATGCAGTCGTTTTATCAGGGACTGTTTCTTGCACCGACAGTCGTGGCCGGAGCATTAAAGGGTGCGATTTTTGCAGCAAATATTTATGAAAAACTGGGTTACAAGGTAATTCCGAACAGCACCGAGAGCCGTCACGATATTATCCAGGCGGTAGAACTTGGCACACCGGAAGGCGTCATCGCTTTCTGCCGTGGTATTCAGGCTGCTGCACCGGTTGAATCTTATGTAACTCCGGAGCCATGGGCGATGCCGGGTTATGACAGTGATGTTATTATGGCAGCAGGTGCTTTTGTACAGGGCTCCTCTATTGAACTCAGTGCAGACGGACCGATCAAGCCTCCTTATGCTGTATATTTTCAGGGCGGACTCACATGGCAGCATGCGAAGCTGGGAATTCTGATGTCACTGGAATATATGGTCAGAGAAGGACTTGTTACAACAATTTAAGGAGAGATTATGAAAACAATTGCGATCATCGGCGGTGGTGCTTCCGGGATTATGGCAGCTATCGCTGCAGCGAAGACCGGAAAAGATACAGAGATACTGCTTCTGGAACACAAAGATAAGATTGGGAAAAAGATACTTTCTACCGGAAACGGACGCTGCAATCTTACAAATGCATATATGGATATTTCCTGTTTCCGCGGTAAAAGCAAAGACGAAATAGAAACGGTACTTTCTGCTTTCGGATATGAAGATACCCTTCGGTTATTTGAAGAAATGGGGCTTATGACAAAATCAAGGAATGGGTATATTTATCCAAGGTGTGATCAGGCCGCAGCCGTTCTGGAAATCTTATGTATGGAACTAAGAAAATATAAGGTACAGATTATTACAGAAGCGCATGTAACAGCAGTCATGCGGGGAAAGAAAGGATTTCGAATTGAAGCCGGGAAAGAAGTATACCGGGCAGACCGGGTCATTCTTTCTGCCGGATCCAAAGCGGCACCGGTACTCGGCTCAGACGGCAGTGGTTATGGACTGGCCAAATCACTCGGCCATACAATGATACCTGTTGTTCCGGCCCTTGTACAGCTTCGCTCTGAAAAGCATTCTCTGCATAAGGCATCCGGTGTACGTACGGAAGCTTGTGTATCTGCACTGGTAGATGAATCCTGCGTCTGTGAGGACAGAGGTGAACTACAGATTACAGCATATGGCATTTCCGGAATCCCTGTATTCCAGATCAGCCGGTATATCGCAAAAGCATTATATAACGGGCAAAAAGCTGAAGTCGCCATAGACTTTTTCCCGGAACTCGATGAAAATGCTTTCTTTTTGCTTCTGAAACGGCAGTTTAACGATAGAAAAGAGCAGGAAGCAACTTCCTGTCTGACCGGGCTTTTTGCACACAAGCTAATTCCTGTTCTTTTTAGTGAAGCGGGCATCCATATGCATGCAAAAGCAAAAGAAATTACAGATAAACAGCTGAAAAGGCTGACGCAGACATGCAAGTATATGAAGATCCAGATCAAAGATACAAATGGATTTGAAAACGCACAGGTATGTGCAGGTGGTGTGAACTTAACAGAAATAGACTGTCATACCATGCAGTCCAGATATGTAGACGGGCTTTATCTGACCGGGGAACTTCTGGATGTGGATGGAATATGTGGTGGTTATAATCTGCAGTGGGCATGGGCAACCGGATATATTGCCGGAAGTCACGCTGCAAAATAGGAGAGAATATTTATGATTCGGATTCAGCAACTAAAACTTCCGGTTACACATACGGAAGAAGAGTTCAGATTAAAACTGTGTAAAACACTTCGCATACGGGAAGCAGACCTTATTTCATACCGGATCTTGCGGCAGTCACTTGACGCCCGTAAAAAACCGGAACTATATTATGTATATCTTGCAGAAGCAGAAGTGAAGCATGAGAAACAAATCATAAAAAAAATCAAGAATAAAAACATTACAATAGAGAAAAAAGCACCGGCATACAACTGTTTTCCTGTTGGGGAGACTGTGTTAAATACACATCCTGTAGTCATCGGGACGGGACCTGCCGGTCTTTTCTGCGGATATGAGCTGGCACGTATGGGGTATCGTCCGATTCTTCTTGAACGTGGAGCAGATGTAGACAAACGTATGAAGGATGTACAGAATTTCTGGGAAACAGGAAAACTTCATAAAGAGTCAAACGTACAATTCGGTGAAGGCGGCGCCGGCACATTTTCAGACGGAAAGCTGAATACTCTTGTACATGATAAAGAAGGACGGAACCGGGAGGTCTTAAGGCTTTTTGTAAAATATGGTGCTCCCGAACGCATCTTATATGAGAGCAAGCCACATATCGGTACAGATATATTAACAGATGTAGTAAAAAACATGCGCATGGATATCTGCCGGATGGGCGGTGAAGTGCGTTTTCATTCAAAAGTTACAGATGTACATATAAAAAAGCAGGAAAACAGACGTATCCTTTGTGGTCTTACTGTTCTGAATACACAGTCCGGTGAAGAAGAAATGCTTCCGACAGATATTGCTGTACTTGCAATCGGGCACAGTGCAAGAGATACATTTGCCATGTTGAAAGAAAAGAAGATACCCATGTCTGCAAAGCCTTTTGCTGTCGGTGTACGTATCGAACATCCTCAGCGCCTGATCAACGAATCACAGTACGGGAAGGATGCACCGGATATATTACCTGCTGCTGCCTACAAACTGACCGCAAATCTGGAAAATGGAAGAGGGGTCTACACTTTTTGTATGTGCCCGGGAGGTTATGTCGTTAATGCTTCATCGGAAGAAGGTCTTCTGGCTGTCAATGGCATGAGCTACAGTAAAAGAGATGGACAAAATGCCAATAGTGCGGTGATTGTTACCGTGACTCCGGATGATTTCGGAAGTGATGATGTACTTGCCGGTGTAGATTTTCAGAGACGTCTGGAAAAAGCGGCATATGAGGAAGGACATGGAAAAATTCCGGTACAGTGTCTGAAAGATTTCCGGGCAGATCAGCCTTCAAAAGAAGGCGGCAAGGTCCACCCGCAGATGAAAGGAGCGTACACATGGGCAAATGTACGCCGTATCTTTCCCGAAGAGATCGCACGGTCACTGGAAAATGGTATTGATATATTTGATCATAAGATTCCTGGTTACGCATCTGATGACGCAGTTGTTTCCGGTGTGGAAAGCAGAACCTCATCTCCGGTTCGTATTCTTCGTGGAGAAGGGCTTGAAAATGAAGTGAAAGGACTCTATCCATGTGGCGAAGGAGCCGGCTATGCAGGCGGTATTACATCAGCTGCCATGGATGGACTGAAAGTGGCAGAAGCCGTCAGCAAAATCTATCATCCATTCGACATGGACACAAAGTATTAAGAAATTTTTAATGGTATAAGTATATACACTTTTTCTGAAATATGATAGAATGTATTGAGTTTTTTAGAGAGACAAAAGTGAGGAGGAGTACATATGAAGGGAACAGGAAGCAAGAATGCCTGGGCTTTATTTCTGTTTATTTTAACGGGAATTGTACTGGGCGGCTTTATCGGTATGCTTGCAGAAGGTGTGCCTGCACTTAGCTGGCTTGGCTATGGACAGACATTCGGACTGGATGAACCAATCATTCTGAATCTGGGTCTTCTGGTGATTACTTTTGGTCTTACGATCAAGATTACGATTGCAAGCATTATTGGTGTGATTATCGCAATTTTCATATACCGCTTCTTATAGTTCTACAAAAGAGTATCAACGAATCTAAAAGGATGTATGAATCAGTCAAATACCATGAAAGAAATACCATGCATGGAGCGGCCATATGAAAAGTGTGAGCGCCGCGGTGCAGAGAGCTTAAGCGATGTAGAACTTCTCGCAGTTCTTCTTCGCACAGGCACAAGAGGTGAAAATGCGCTCGGACTGGCGGAGCGGATTCTTTATCATGCCGGTGAAAATGGAATCTTAAGTATCCACCAGTTCAGTAAAGAAAGACTGATGCAGATCAAGGGAATCGGAAAGGTCAAGGCGCTGCAGCTGTCCTGCATTTCCGAACTTGCCAAAAGGCTTGCAAAAGCATCGGCTGAGGAAACACTTAAATTTTCAAGTCCGGATTCGATTGCCAGATACTATATGGAAGATTTAAGACATGAGAAGCAGGAGATCATGAAGCTTCTGATGTTGAATGGAAAATCAAAATTAATCGGTGAGACAAACATCTCCAAGGGGACAGTCAACGCTGCACTTATCACACCCCGGGAGTTATTTATAGAGGCATTACAGAAGAATGCCGTATCTATTGTGATCATGCATAATCATCCAAGCGGAGATCCGACTCCCAGCAGGGAGGACAGACTGATTACCAGACGGATTCAGGAATCCGGTGCACTGATCGGGATTGAGCTGTTAGACCATATCATTATTGGGAATAATTGTTATATCAGTTTTCGCGAGGAAGGTATGCTGTAGAAAGGAATTATATATGGCAAGAAACACATATGGGCTGGATCTTGGTTCTTATGAAATTAAAGTATATGATAAGAAGAAAGATACACTCTGGAAAGAAAAAAGTGTGATAGCGATTGAAAACAACAGAGAGATTCTGGCTGTTGGTGATGATGCATTTGAAATGTATGAAAAGACACCGTCTTCCATTGAGGTCATATTTCCGATGCAAAATGGTGTAATTTCCAGATTCACCAATATGCAGTTTTTGCTTCAGAATCTTCTGAAAAAGGACCGACAGCTGGCACGAGGGGCAGAATATGTTATTGCTGTTCCGACAGATATTACAGAAGTTCAGAAAAAAGCTTTTTTCGACCTTGTAATCCACTCAACTGCAAAAGCCAGAGAAGTGAACGTCGTAGAACGCTCTATCGCCGATGCAGTTGGTCTTAATATAGATGTAAAGAATACAAAAGGTGTATTTATAGCAAATTTTGGCGGAGACACTACCGAATTATCTGTACTCGCCGGCGGCGGTATGGTTTTGAACCGGTTACTTAAGATTGGAGGATCAACATTTGATCAGGCAATCATTACACTGATCCGAAACAGCCATGACTTTTTGATCGGCAGCCATTCGGCAGAGCTTTTAAGGCAGAGATTCGATGTGTTTGGCGCAGATGCGGAAACAGCAGTTATGGCAGCCGGAAGAGACCTGATTACCGGCGTTCCCATGCGAAAAGGGATTTCTGTCAATCTGGTGCGAGCTGCGTTTAAAGATCCTCTTATGGAATGTATCCGTGCAATTCGTTCATTGTTAGACCGTACACCGCCGGAAGTCAGAAAAGCGATTTATGAAAACGGCATTTTCCTGACAGGTGGTATAGCCAATACAAAGGGACTGGATCTGTATATTGAGAAATCAATCGGTATCCCTGTAAGAACTGCGCAGAATCCGGAATTTTGTTCTGTGAATGGAATTAAAAAGATTATCATGTCAAAAGACTTACGACAGCTGGCATTTTCCATGCTGGATGAAAAATATAGGTGGATGAGATAATATGAAAATCAAAAATCAATCGTCACTTCCAAGTAAATACTGGCTCCTCATTCTTGCCCTGATCTGTATGATCCTTCTGGGAATCGAACGTTTTACGGATGGCGGAGGACCGCTTCGATTCATTGGAAATTATACCGTTATTCCGATGCAGAAGGGAATCAGTTATGTGGGCAGATGGATGAGTGACCTTTCTGATAATTTTGAAACATTAGATGAGATGAAAAAAGAAAATGAAGCTCTGCAGTCAAAGGTAGATGCTCTTACAATCGATAATACAAGACTTCGCCAGGAACAGTATGAACTGGAGAGATTAAGAGAGCTCTATAAGCTGGATGAGAATTATTCTGATTATGAAAAAGTAGGTGCGCATGTCATTGCAAACAACGGCAGCAACTGGTTCAGTGATTTTACCATTGACAAAGGCAGTAATGATGGAATCAAAGTAAACTGTAATGTGCTCGCCGGAAGTGGTCTGGTAGGTATCGTAACGGAAGTCGGACCTGATTACGCAAGAGTGCGTTCCATTATCGATGATGCAAGTAATGTAAGTGCCATGGTTCTTTCCACCTCTGATACCTGTATGGTATGTGGAGACCTTAAGCTCATGTCTGACGGAAAACTCAGATTTGAAAAGCTGGCAAATAATGATAATGAGATTGAAGTCGGTGAACAGATCGTAACTTCTCATGTCAGTGACCGATTCGTGCAGGGATTATTTATTGGTTATATCAGCGAGATACAGGTGGATTCCAATAACCTTACCCGTTCCGGCTACATTACACCTGCCGTAGATTTCAGTAAGCTGCAGGAAGTTCTTGTTATTACGACCACGAAGGAAGATATGACAAAGGGGAACAGTGATTCATGAAACGAAAGTTCATAACATTTATGATAATACTAATATGCTTTCTTCTGGAAAGCACCATTTTCCGGAAACTGGATTTCGCCTCCATATGCCCAAATCTTCTCATTATCGTTACCTCTTCTTTTGGATTTATGCGTGGAAAAAAGGAAGGTATGGCAGTAGGTTTTATTTCCGGCATATTTATTGATGTATTCTGGGGGAATTCACTTGGTTTTAACATGCTTTTATATACGGTTATCGGTTATATGAACGGTGCTTTTCAGAGGCTTTTTTATGATGATGACATCAAGCTTCCGATCGGGCTTATTGCAGCCAGTGAACTGATATATGGTGTTGTTTCCTGTTTCTGTATGTATGTACTGAAAGGAGACTTCGCTTTTTCCACTTATCTGTTCCATATTATTCTACCGGAGCTTGTCTACACAATACTGGCAACATTGATTTTATATCAGATTATTTTGTACATCAACAAGAGGTTAGAAGCAGAAGAACAAAGGAGTGCAAGTAAATTTGTATAAATTGTGGGAACGGATCAAATCCGGAATATATGAAATTGTAAAATCAAGAGTATTTCTGGTCATTATTGTTTTCAGTATTCTTTCTGCAATACTGTTACAGCGTACCTTCTACCTGCAGATTGTAAAAGGACAGGATTATCTGGACAAGTATGAACTGCAGATACAGAAGACCAAAGAAGTAGAAGGAACACGCGGTAATATCTACGACCGTAACGGCGTACTTCTGGCATATAATGAACTGGCTTACTCTGTTACCATTGAAGATAATGGCGAGTATGATTCTACCGCTCAGAAAAACGAAGAACTGAATAAAGTCGTAACAACGGTCATCAACATGGTGGAGTCCAACGGTGATACGGTTATCAATGATTTTGGAATCATTCTGGATAATGATGGTACTTATGCATTTACTGCTGAGAGTAATACACAGAGGCTTCGTTTTATTGCGGATGTTTATGGATTAAAGACCATTGACGAGCTGAGCGAGGAGCAGAAGAATCAGTCCGCTGGAGATATCATTGACTATCTGTGTACGGATAAAAGATATGGATATGGGATTGATCAGAAAGAACTTGGTAAAGATGAAGTCCTGAAACTCATTAATATTCGTTATGCGATTTCTCTGAACAGTTATCAGAAATATATTGCTACCACCATTGCAGAAGATGTAAGTGATGAGACAGTTGCGGATGTAATGGAAAACAGTGATGCACTGCAGGGTGTCAGCATTGAAGAAGAATCCCTTCGCCGTTATACAGACAGTATGTGTTTTGCCAACATCATTGGTTATACCGGTCAGATTTCCACAGAAGAGTATGATGCTCTCAGTAAAGAAGATCAGGAAAAATATGATAAAAATGATACGATTGGAAAAGCAGGTATCGAAAAGACAATGGATTCTGTCCTGAAAGGAGAAAAAGGGGAAGTCAAGCTGTATGTAAACAGCGTCGGAAAAGTCATTGAAAAGACACAGGAGTCTGAACCTGAGGCAGGAAATGACCTGTATCTTTCCATTGATGCAAACTTGCAAAAAGCTGCCTATCACATTCTGGAACAGGAGCTGGCCGGAATTCTTCTTTCCAAGATACAGAATACTTTGAGTTATGATCGTTCCAAGGTTTCCGATGGCAGTGATGTAATTATACCGATTGGCGATGTTTATGATTCATTTATTTCCAATGAAATATTAAATATGAATCATTTTGCACAAGATGATGCAAAAGCAACAGAAAAAGAAGTATATGCTATTTTTTCTTCCTACAAAGAAGAACTTCTTGGAACGCTGGAGCAGATATTTAGTAATGCAGATGCAGCTGCCTATAAGGATTCCTCTAAAGAAATACAGGCGTATCTGACCTATATTGTAACAGATATCCTGACAAGAAATACGGGCGTAATCATGTCCGGAGAGATTGACACAAATGATGTAACTTACAAGGCATGGAAAGAAGATGAGTCGATTAACATCTATACTTATTTAAATTATGCCATTTCAAAGAATTGGGTCGATTCAGCAAAACTGAAAGAATATGTGGCAGAAGGAAACAAATATACCGATTCCAGTGAGTTATATGAAGGACTGAAAAAGTATCTTCTGGAATACCTGAAAGAAGATAGTGGTTTTGACAAACTGATTTATAAATATATGATCAAAGATGGCCGCGTGACCGGCAGACAGATCTGTCTGATGCTTTATGAGCAGGAAGTGCTCGAATACGATGAAGCACAATATCAGGCCTTACTGTCCGGAGCGACCGGACCATATGATTTTATACGCGGTAAGATTCAGACTCTGGACATTACCCCGGGACAACTGGCACTTGAACCATGTACCGGTTCATTCGTAATGACAGACACAAAAACCGGACAGGTTCTTGCATGTGTATCCTACCCCGGATACGATAATAATCGTCTTGCCAATACAATGGATTCTGCTTATTACAATAAGCTTGTTACAGACAATGCAAGGCCATTTTACAATAATGCGACACAGGAAAAGACTGCACCTGGCTCCACCTATAAGCCACTTGTATCTATCGCAGGACTGACGGAAGGAGTCATAAATACACAGACAGTGCTTCCATGTCACGGTGTGTATGAGAAAGTTACTCCTAATCCTAAATGCTGGGTTTATCCGAATGCGCATGGAAGTCTGAATGTGGAAGGCGCAATTGAAAATTCCTGTAACTGCTTCTACTACGAAGTCGGCTATCGATTAAGTCTTACGGATAATGGAAGGAACCTTATCGGAAGCGATAATAATTCCGGTTCTGCAACTTCCAGTTATTATTCCAGTGATGTCGGTACAGACACGCTGGCAAAATATGCATCCATGTTTGGTCTGAATGAGACTTCCGGAATTGAAATCCCGGAAGCAGAACCTCAGATCTCGGATGAATCATCTGTTCCTTCTGCGATCGGACAGGGAACAAACAACTATACAACGAGTCAGCTTGCCAGATACGTGACAACGATCGCCAATAAAGGAACTTTGTTTGATCTGACTTTATTTGATAAAGTGACTTCTGTAGAAGGTGAGCTCATTGAGGAGTTTGAACCGAAAGTTGAAGCGGAGCTTTCAGATATCTCTGCCTCAACATGGAATGCTGTTCACAACGGTATGCGTAATGTTGTACTTGTTTCACACAGCAGTTCGTTTACAGATATTAACAGAAGTGATCTGAAACTGTCTGGAAAGACAGGTACTGCACAGCAGAGTAAGACACACCCTGACCACGCTTTGTTTGTAGGATTTGCTCCAAGTGATAATCCGGAGATAGCATTTGCTACACGTATTGCAAATGGCTATAGCTCTACCTTTGCATGCGAGGTCGCAAGGGATGTGATGAAATACTATTACAAACTGGTTCCTGAAGAAGAACTGATTACAGGAACAGCCGCGACAATTGGAACAAATGCTTCTAATGAAGGCTAGAACTCACATACCAGAGAAAGAATATTCCATATAAAGGTACGCCAGAGTAAGTCAGATTTAAAACCAGTTATAGGAGGATATGATTCATGGGCGAAGTTATTGTGATTACATCAGGAAAAGGCGGAGTCGGTAAAACAACGACAACCGCAAATATCGGAGCAGGTCTTTCAAGATTTGATAAAAAAGTAGTTGTTATTGACACAGACCTTGGTCTTAGGAATCTGGATGTCGTAATGGGACTGGAAAATCAGATTGTATATAATCTGGTAGATGTGATCGAAGGGACATGCCGGTTAAAGCAGGCTCTGATTCGTGACAAACGATATGAGAATCTGTATCTGCTGCCTTCGGCACAGACAAAGGACAAGTCTTCGGTTTCTCCGGGACAGATGAAAAAGCTAACAGCTCAGCTCAGAGACGAGTTTGATTACATACTTCTGGATTGTCCGGCAGGCATCGAACAGGGATTTCAGAATGCAATTGCCGGGGCTGACCGGGCTCTTGTTGTAACGACACCGGAAGTATCTGCGATCCGTGATGCGGACAGAATCATCGGGCTTCTGGAAAGCAACCAGCTTAGGAGGATTTCTCTGATCATCAACCGTATTCGTATGGACATGGTAAAAAGAGGAGATATGATGTCTGTAGATGATGTTACAGAAATATTATCTGTTCCTCTTATTGGTGCAATACCTGACGACGAACAGGTTGTCATCGGTACAAACCAGGGAGAACCGGTGATCGGTCTCGCTTCCCATGCCGGAAAGGCATACGAGAACATCTGCAAACGAATCATGGGTGTGGAAGTTCCGTTCATGGATCTTTCCAGCAGCAGGGGAATCTTTTCCAGAATTTCCGATATTTTCCGGAAGAATTAAGGAGGGTTCCTATGTTAAAAAAATCTTCTGTCGCAGTAGCAAAGAGCAGACTAAAGATGCTCGTGACATCTGACCGTGTCCGCTGTGCTCCGGACGAGTATGATAACATATGCAGAGAATTATATCAGACACTCTCGAAATATATGCAGATTACAGAAGAAGATTTTAAAGTAGATATATGTCGAACACATATAACAATTACTATTGCAGGAGATGAAACGTGAGATTACTTAGATTTTCCAAACAATACAAGTTAAAAGATTATAGATTCGGTCTGATCACTCTGGTTCTGGCTCTTTCCATACTCGGAGTCCTTGTCGTAGGAAGTGCCAAGCAGGCGCTTCAGGGGAAACAGATATTTGGTGTGATCGTTGGTGTCACAATTATGTTAATCATATCTGTGATTGATTATGTATGGGTACTTAATTTTTACTGGCTGATCTACGGAGCGGCAGTAGGAAGCCTTTTGCTGGTACTTCTTATCGGACAGGAAGTAAATGGTGCTACCCGTTGGATCAATCTTGGATTTACAACTTTTCAGCCATCCGAGCTTGCCAAAATTTTGCTGATCTTGTTTTTTGCAAAATTTATTTTGAACCATGAAGAAGAAATAAATGATAAATTTACAATTATGAAATATGCAATACTTGCCGGTATTCCACTTGCGCTTATTCTTGCAGAGCCAAACCTGTCTACAACAATCTGTACGGCACTTGTTATATGCCTTTTGATTTATGTGGGCGGGCTTAGTTACAAGTTTATCGGTACCGTTCTTTTGATACTGATTCCGACAGCAGTCATCTTTTTGAGTATTGCAGTACAGCCAAATCAGCCGTTTCTGAAAGAGTACCAGCAGAAACGTATTCTTGCTTTTCTGGAACCGGAGAAATATGCAAATGACGAAGCATACCAGCAGAACAACTCAGAGATGGCTATTGGTTCCGGACAGCTGACAGGAAAAGGACTCAATAATAATACAACAACGTCTGTAAAAAACGGCAATTTTATCCTGGAGCCCCAGACAGACTTTATCTTTGCCATCATCGGCGAAGAACTTGGTTTTATAGGAAGCTGTATAGTTATTGCGTTATTATTGTTAATTGTGATACAATGTATATTAATAGGAGTCCGAGCGCAGGACCTCGCAGGAAGAATCATTTGCTGCGGGGTTGGAGGACTGATAGGCTTTCAGAGTTTTATTAACATTGGTGTTGCAACAAACATGCTTCCAAACACAGGAGTGCCACTTCCATTTGTCAGTTATGGACTAACATCTCTTGTCAGTTTGTATATCGGTATTGGTTTTGTTTTAAATGTTGGATTGCAGCCGAAAAAGTATCAGTAAGGAGTGAGAGAGTATGAATATAGGACTGATCGCACATGACTCTAAAAAAACACTTATGCAGAATCTGTGCATTGCATATCGGGGAATATTAAGTAAGCATGAATTATATGCGACAGGAACAACAGGACGATTAATTGAAGAAGTTACGAATCTGAATATCCACAAGTATCTTGCCGGTCCTTTAGGCGGCAAGCAGCAGCTGGGGGCTCAGATTGCGCAGAATGACATTGATGCATTGATTTTTCTACGGGAACCTATGAACCCGAAACCACATGATCCAGATGTAAATGACGTGATCCGTCTGTGTGATACTTATAATATCCCTATGGCAACAAACCTTGCTACAGCAGAGCTCATTATTTTAGCAATTGACAGAGGAGATCTTGACTGGCGTGAAATGTATCGATAAAAAGAAAAAATCTTATAAGTTAAAGAGAAGGAACAGATGGGTGCTATGCCTGTCTGTTATTCTTGTTGTCCTATGTTGTATTGCTGTATTTGAATATTACTATTTAAATGCACAGAAACCAGAGGAAACACTTGTCACTGAATATGAATCTTCTACATATACCGGAAGCCTGTATAAGGGCACTCTTTTTGCAGATGATCTGTGTGTTGTGTCCAAAGACATAGCATTGGAAGGCGCACCGGATACAAACGGGCTTTATTCTGCTGCTTTGTTTGATGTAGAGGGGAAGAAGACAGATTTTTCCTATCATATACATGAAAAAGTATTTCCGGCAAGTACAACAAAAATATTAACCGCTCTTGTTGCCATCAACCATGGTGACCTTTCTGATGTAGTAACTGTATCTGAAAATGCAGATGCAGCAAAATTTGCTTCTGATGAGCAGACATGCGGGATCAAAGCAGGTGATAAGTTGACACTGAAGGACTTATTATATGGGTTGCTCTTATATTCAGGAAATGATAATGCCGTTGCCATTGCAGAACATATTGCAGGAAGTCAGGAAGCGTTTGCGGAAATGATGAATGCACAGGCACAGGAGCTCATGGCTACCAAAAGCCATTTTGTTAATTCTAACGGTCTGCATGATGAAAACCATTATACTACCGCCTATGATCTGTATTTAATCTTCAATGAATGTATACGTCATCCTGAATTCGTAGAGATCATAGGTGCCTCATCCTACACAGCAAGTGTGACCGGAAGTGATGGGACAGTACGTGATATCAAATGGGAACCAACCAATCACTACGCCCTTGGTGAAGCAACGCCTCCGGAAAATGCAACCATTGTAGGTGGGAAGACAGGAACAACTTTAAAAGCAGGTAATTGTCTGATCTTGTTAGAAAAAGACCAGCAGGAGAAACCATTTATTTCCATTATTATGGGAGCTCAGACGAAAGATATGCTTTATCAGGATATGACAACCCTGATACAGGCAATTCCTCAATAGCAAAGAAAAAGAGGGGCATCCCGACACTGGGATACCCCTTTCACTATGAACGGATGTCCGGTGTATCCTGAATTCTTCCATACATACTGATCAGATATAGACCACACAATCCGACAATCGTATATATGATACGTGATAACCATGACAGGTTGCCAAATAAAAATGCGACCAGGTCAAAACGGAAGATACCGACAAGAAGCCAATTGACTGCTCCTATAATTACAAGTGTCAGAGATATGTTGTCAAACCATTTCATGAGAATTCCTCCTTTTTTCATGATAGTGATAGTATGCCTGCTGATTATAGATTTATTCATTGAGAAGGAAATTATTATGAACCAGGAACACTTCTTTTATTATGCTTATTCCGATTATCTGAAAAATAAATATGGCGAGAAAGTGTACAAGCTTCCTGTAAACCTTCCTGTTACCTGTCCAAATCGGGTAAACGGAAATACCGGGTGCACTTTTTGTGCGGAACAAGGCACTGGATTTGAAGCAATGGAAAATAATATTTCCGTAACAGATCAGCTTAGAAAAACAAAAGAATTGATCGAGAAGAAATATCATGCCCACAAATTCATTGCTTATTTCCAGAATTATACAAACACATTTATGCCTCTTTCTACATTTGAAAATTATATGAAAGAAGCTGCTGCCTGTACAGATATTGTAGAAATCGCTGTTTCAACAAGACCAGACTGTGTTCGAGGAGATTATCTCGATGTATTACAGCAGATAAAAAAAGAATATGGACTTGAAATTACAATTGAAGTGGGACTTCAGACTGCCAATTATCATACCCTTCGTACGATCAACCGGGGACATACACTGGCAGAGTTCATAGATGCAGTGCTAAAGATCAGGGAATACGGATTTGACATCTGCACTCATGTCATACTGAATCTTCCGGGTGATACACGGGAAGATTCTGTTGAAACAGCAAAAATCCTGTCTGCGCTTCGTATTCCTGTTGTCAAGATTCACTCACTTTATATTGCCCGAAACACACAGTTGTGTGAAGCGTACGAAAATGGTACAATAACTCTATGTTCAAAAAATGAGTATCTGGACAGACTGATCGAATTTCTGGAATATCTGCATCCGGATATCGCAGTTGAACGGCTTTTCAGCCGGGTTCCCGAAAAAGATGCTGTTTTCTGTAACTGGGGAACGAGCTGGTGGAAGCTGAAAGATGAAGTCCTTTTGCTTATGCAAGAGCGAAACACAAGGCAGGGGAAATGCTGTGACTATCTTGACGGATCAGCATTAAAGCAATGGTAGGAGGCAATATTTTGGCTGATAAAAATAATGTGACGAACATTACAGTCTTTCGAAAAAAATGGAATATTAATATTGGTGTGTTCCTTTTTGGAGTTATTTTCATTTATCTGATCGTAACGGTTCTTTTATACCTCACCGGTCAGCATGTTTCTGCATATGAAGTACGGGAGGGAACCATACTGAAAGATAATGCATATACGGGTTTCATTGTGAGAAATGAGCAGGTTGTAACAGCCGAAGCAGACGGATATGTAAATTATTTTGCACCTGAAGGAAGTAAAGTCGGTGCACGCACAAATGTATATTCTCTTTCTTCACAGGAGCTCGATTTTGCAGACACTTCTGCTTCAGAAACAGAAGAACTTTCTGCCGAAGAAAGAGATGCGATTTTTGGCAAAACCCAATCATTCAGTGATAGTTTTCATCCGGAACAGTTCAGTGATGTGTATACTCTTAAGAATAATATTCAGTCTGTACTGGAAAGCAAGTCCAGCCAGAGCCGTCAGGCGCAGCTTGAAGAAATGCTGGCATCCGGTGTGGATGGTCTGCAGGTATACCCGGCAGCAGGTGACGGCATTATCATCTATGCTACCGATGGATATGAGAGTACAACTGTCAGTGATGTTACTGCAAATATGATTTCAACTACCGATTATATTCTTACCGGAATAAAGAACAATGAGAAAATAAAAGCCGGAGAACCAGTCTATAAGCTGATTAAAGACGATCATTGGAGTATTGCAATTCTTCTTGAGGATGACACCGCCAGGGAGCTTGCTGAAGTATCAAGAGTAAAGGTACGTTTTTCCAAGGATAACGAAACAACAAGAGCAGATTTTGCTATTTATAATACAAAAGACGCTAATATTGGATTTCTTACTTTTGACTCTTCCATGATACGCTACGCAAAGGAAAGATATCTGGATATTGAACTGATTTTGGAAGACGAGACAGGTCTTAAGATCCCGAAATCTTCTGTCGTAAAGAAAAGCTTTTATCTTGTGCCGGAATCATATCTGACACAGGGCGGAAATAGTAAGGAGACCGGCGTACTGATCGACTCCGGAAAAGATAATGCGGAATTCAAAAAAGTAGACATTTATTACAGAGATAATGAAAATGGCATGGTATATCTGGACCCTAATGTATTTGATAAAAATACAACTCTTTTAAAACCGGATTCAACAGAAACGTATACCCTGAAGAAAACAAAGGCTTTAAAAGGTGTATATAACATTAACAAAGGATATGCTGTATTTAAACAGATAAAGATACTTTGCGAAAGCGAAGAGTATTACATTGTAGAATCTGGCAATGATTATGGTCTGGCGAATTATGATCATATTGCACTGATTGGCGAAGATGTACAGGAAAATGATGTCGTATTTTAAGAACAGGAGTGATACATAATGTTAAAAGAAAATCTGGAACAGGTAGAAAAAAATATTCAGGAAGCTTGCGAAAGAAGTGGTCGCAAACGCAGTGAAGTGACATTGATCGCTGTCAGCAAAACGAAACCTGTAGAAACCTTACAGGAGGCTTATGACCTTGGTGTTCGTGTCTTTGGCGAAAATAAGGTACAGGAACTGACCGAAAAATACGAGGCTCTTCCGGAAGATATTCACTGGCACATGATTGGTCACCTTCAGAGAAACAAGGTGAAATATATCATTGATAAGGCAGAATTAATTCACTCTGTAGATTCCATTCGTCTCGCAGAAGCAATTGAAAAAGAAGCAGCCAAAAGAAATATTACAGCAAATATTCTGATAGAGGTTAATGTTGCAAGAGAAGAGAGCAAGTTTGGTCTTATGCCAGAAGAAATAGACGAATTTGTGGATAAAGTTTCCGAATTCGAACACATTTGTGTAAAAGGTCTGATGACAATCGCCCCATACGTAGAAAATCCAGAGGAGAATCGCCCGATTTTCGCGCGTTTACGTAAATTATCTGTTGACATTGCAGCGAAAAACGCCCATAATATTACTATGAGTATACTGTCGATGGGTATGACCGGAGACTATCAGGTTGCTATAGAAGAAGGTGCCACTTTAGTTCGCGTTGGCACCGGTATTTTTGGCGAGCGAAATTATGCTCAAACAAACGTAAGATAGGAGAATACATAAATGGGAGTATTAGATAAGTTTTTAGACATCATGAAATTAAGTGACGATGAGGATTACGAGGACGATTTTTTCGATGATGACTATGAAGATGATTACGAAGAGAAACCAAAGAAAAGTTTTTTCCGTAAATCTAAAGACTATGATGAAGATGATGACTATGATGACGGTTATGATCTTCCGGCAAAGTCTTCCAAAACTTCCCGCTCTAATAATAAAGTAACACCTATGCGTCAGCCGGCAAGAAGAACTGGCGTTGCTATGGAAGTATGTGTCATCAAGCCAACATCTGTTGAAGATGCAAGAGAAATTACAGAGACATTACTTGATGGCCGAACAGTTATCCTGAATCTGGAAGGTCTGGATCTGGAAGTTGCACAGCGTATCATTGATTTTACATCAGGTGCAACATATGCGATCAGTGGAAACCTGCAGAAGATTTCTAATTATATTTTCCTTGTGACACCGACTAACGTAGATATATCCGGTGATTTACAGGATCTTCTGAATACATCCTTTGATGCCTCTTCCATGCGTTCAAGATTCTAAGAAGTTATAAAGGTTTATCAGATGAACAAAGAAGAAATCATGCTCAGAAAACGTCTGGAAGAATTGTCAAATCAGGCTTACCAGCGTGATATTGTCACTTTTTCAGACTTTCTGAATCTTAATGAACTAAATATACTTCATACAACACCGAAAGATATGTTTCCTGCACATTATGAAACGTATGGAGGTTATGAATTAGCAGAGCGTCAGATGGTTGCATTTCTACCTGATGCTCTTTATTATGAGTACACATATCCCATGTGTGTTCTTGAAATCAGGCCTGCTAATCCCCGTTTCTCAGAAGAGCTGACCCACAGAGATTATCTCGGTTCACTTATGAACCTGGGTATTGAAAGAAGTAAACTCGGGGATATTATCGTAGACAGTACTGCTGCGATGGTATTTGCACGTGAAGAGATCGCACCATATATCGCAGAGCAGCTTACACGAATTCGGCATACCGTTGTCAAAATAACGATACATGATGCGATAGATATTACGTATGCGCCATCATACGAGACAATCAAGGGAACGGTTCCTTCCATACGTCTGGATACTGTCCTTTCTGTTGCATATCCAATGTCCCGCAGTAAGATTACTGCATATATCGAAGCCGGGCGTGTGTTTGTAAATGGAAAATTAATCACAAGCAACGGATATCACTTAAAAGAGAATGATATCATATCTGTAAGGGGTCTGGGGCGTATCGCATACGAAACCGTACTTTCAGAGACGAAAAAAGGGCGCTATATGATTTCTGTCCGAAAATATATTTAAATAATAAGGATATAAATGAAAATGAAAGAAAAACGTAGTTTCCACTATCTGCTGGCACTTACAGTAATCGCTGTCGGAGTTATAGCAGATCAGATTACAAAATATTTTGCACTTATCAGACTTAAAGATTGTCCACCCTATGTAATATGGGAGAATGTATTTCAGCTGGAATATCTGGAAAATCGTGGTGCCGCATTTGGAATGTTTCAAAACCAGCAGACATATTTTATCCTATGTGTCATTGTTGTTATTTCATTTGTTCTGTGGTTCTATATTCGAGTACCAATGGACAGATATTTTCTTCCAATGCGTATATGCACATTACTGATTGTTGCAGGTGCATTGGGGAATTGTATTGATCGTGTACGTTTCAATTACGTGATAGATTTCTTTTATTTTAAACTGATTGATTTCCCGATATTTAATGTGGCAGATATTTACGTTACAGTTGCAACATTTTTACTTGCTGTTTTATTGCTCTTTTATTACAAGGAGGAAGATTTTGAAAGAATATTTCACAGTAGAAAACGAGGCCGGAGAGAGGATTGACCGTTATCTTGCCGAAGAGTTAGAAGGGCGTTCACGCTCCTATATACAAAAGCTCATAAAAGAAGGACATGTGAAAGTAAACGATAAGCCTGTAAAAGCAAATTACAGGCTTGTTTTAGGTGACCGCGCAGAGGTCTTTCTCCCCGAGATTGTGGAACCGGATATTCTGCCGGAAAATATTCCACTGGATATTCTATATGAAGATCAGGATATCATTGTCGTAAATAAACCCAAACAGATGGTTGTGCATCCGGCACCGGGACACTATACCGGAACACTTGTGAATGCTTTGATGTATCACTGCGGAGAGGATTTATCCGGCATTAACGGAACCATGCGTCCTGGTATTGTCCATAGAATTGATATGGATACAACGGGATCACTGGTTATCTGTAAAAATGACATGGCACACCAGAGCCTTTCTGAGCAGTTAAAAGACCATTCGATCCATCGCATTTATGTCGCGATTGTACATGGAAACATAAAGGAAAACGAAGGAACTGTAAATGCACCGATCGGCAGACATCCAACCGACCGTAAGAAGATGAGTACACAGTCCAGGCATGCCAGAGAAGCCATAACCCATTATAAAGTACTGGAACGATTTGGTGATTACACCTATATACAATGTCAACTGGAAACAGGACGTACACATCAGATTCGCGTGCATATGGCAAGCATCGGTCATCCATTAGTAGGAGATGCCGTATATGGTCCCAAAAAGTGCCCATTTCCCCACTTACAGGGTCAGACCTTGCATGCAAAAATCCTTGGATTTATCCATCCACGTACTGAATCTTATATGGAGACAGAAGCACCATTACCACAATATTTTGTAGAATTATTAGACAGACTAACTAAATTTTAAGTTAAAATTTTCTAAAAATTATATACTTTCTGCACAAATTATTATATAATAGCTTATATAAAAAAGGAGCGTGATAAGTATGGCAAAAACAAATACAATTATTACAATCGGCAGACAGTTCGGAAGCGCCGGTCGTGAGATAGGTTATAAAGTAGCAGAAGATCTGGGCATCAAACTATATGACAGAGAAATGCTGGACAGGGCAGCAAAAGAAAGCGGCATCTGCCAGGAGCTCTTCGAAACACATGACGAAAAGCCAACGAACAGTTTCCTTTACTCCCTTGTCATGGATACCTATTCCCTTGGTTATTCCGCAGGAAGCTATGCGGATATGCCAATCAACCACAAAGTATTTCTTGCACAGTTTGATGCAATTAAGAAAATAGCAGATGAAGGTCCTTGTATTCTTGTCGGACGTTGTGCTGACTATGCATTAGAAGAATATGATAACGTATTAAGCGTTTTCATCCACGCAGATCTGGATTCAAGAATCCGTCGTATTGCACGTATCTATGATCTGACAGATGCAAAAGCAAAAGAACTCATTCTGAAAACAGACAAAAAACGTTCCAGCTATTACAACTACTACAGCAATAAGAAATGGGGATCCGCTGAAAGCTACCATATGTGCCTGGACAGTTCCGTATTAGGAATAAGCGGAACAGCAGAGGCAATTGAAAAACTGGTAGAATTAAAAGAAAATAATACAGAGAAAATATAAATTTGGGACGTAGACTTTTTCAAAAAGTCTACGTCCCAAATTGCAAAATGTGGTGTACCCAAATGAATTATCTTACATGTGGAACTCGCTGCGGCCAGCCTTTAATATCCCCATTCAGAATGGCTGTAAACATACGCTGTTTTGCGCCTGGGTGCTCCTGATTTAATTGACGTACAAGCTCCTTTGCATATTGACGCTTGGTATATCCGTCAATCGGACACCGGCTCGTAACGACAGGAAGCTTGTATTTATTTTTAAATCCGATCACATCTGCCTCATCTACAAACATGATGGGGCGGATGACAGTAAGATCCATACGATCCAGATATGTCCTTGGGGAAAAGGAATAAAATCGTCCTTCAAATAGTAATGATAAAAGCATTGTTTCTATAATATCATCTTTATGATGCGCATAAGCCACTTTATTACAGCCCATTTCCTTAACAGCCTGATTCAGTGCACCTTTTCTCATCTTTGCACAAAGAGAACAGGGATTCGGTTCTTTACGCTCCTCAAACAATATATGCGCAATATCTGTTTTTACAATCCGATAGGGAACTCCCAATTCTTCACACAACTTTATAACAGGTGTGAAATCACATTCTGAATATCCCAGATCTACTGTTATGGCACTCAATTGAAACTTCTTTGGATAAAATCTCTGTAATCCGTGAAGCGCATATAGAAGAGTAAGACTATCCTTTCCGCCGGAAATTCCGACTGCAATATGATCGCCTTCGTCTATCATCGTGTATTCATCTACGGCTTTCCTTGTATAACTCAAAAGCTGCTGTAATTTCATTTGTACCATGTCCTTTCTAAAAAATGCATTTCCTCATATAGAGTACATGATATTTAATTTTTTTACAATATGATATAATAAGAAAAAATGACATATTTAAGAAAGATAAGAAAGGCGCTAAAATGGCTGATTTAAAAACAAGATGGACAGAATCTGTTCAAAACAATAAAAATCAAGTGCTGCAAGAATATCCTCGCCCATCTATGAAGAGGGAGAGTTATATAAATTTAAATGGACTATGGGATTATGCAATTACTGATTCTCCCCAGTTTCCAGATAAATATGAGGGCAAAATACTTGTTCCATTTTCACCCGAGGCACCTCTGTCAGGAGTTGAACGGCAGGTAAAACCTGAACAATTTCTCTGGTATCATCGTATACTGCCAGAAGAAATCAATGTTACTTCTCCGAAACGCTGGCTTCTGCATTTCGGAGCTGCAGATCAGCTTGCTGCAGTCTATGTCAATGGAACACTTGTATGCAGACATTCTGGGGGATATCTGTCTTTTTCTGCTGACATTACAGATGCTTTGAATAAAACAGGGGAAAATGAGATTATTGTTACTATTAAGGACTACTCCGAAAAAGCGTATTACGGGAAAGGCAAACAATCCCTAAAACCCGGCGGAATGTTTTATACTGCACAAAGCGGAATCTGGCAGACAGTCTGGGCAGAGGAAGTACCGGAGACATACATCCATTCATTAAAAATAACTCCGATACTGGACACCTCTGAGGTTGAGATTACCGTTCATACAATCAGCAACAGACAAAACGAAAAAGCATCTATTACTTTTTCAAGTACAGAATCATAGACAGATGAAATAAACCAGCAAGTACAGAATCATAGACAGATGAAATAAACCAGAAAACATTTGATATCCCGGTTAACTTGCCCGTTCGTATGCCGGTGCAGAATCCACACGAATGGAGCCCGGAAGATCCATTTTTGTATCATCTGGAGGTCACCTTAAACCAGGATAAGGTGGAAAGCTATTTTGCGATGCGAAAAGTAGAACTCAAAAAAGATGCTCATGGTTTTTCCAGGCTATTTCTGAATCATATGCCATACTTCCTGCGTGGTGTTCTTGATCAGGGCTACTGGCCAGATGGACTTTATACAGCTCCTTCTGATGAAGCACTTATGTTATATAGAATAAATCATAAAACAAATTAAGGGAACCATATTCTTTATGGTTCCCTTAATTTAACAGCAGAAGCCGCCTGTCGCCGTCTGTTCTCATCAATTGCAGCATAATGCTTCTTTGTTGTATTTACATCTTTATGTCCAAGAACGTCTGCAACAAGGTAGATGTCACCTGTTTCCTTATAAAGAGACGTGCCATATGTACTTCGAAGCTTATGAGGCGTGATTTTTTTATTCGGCGTTACCTGACGGGCATATTTTTTGACCATATTTTCAACAGCCTGTACACCCATGCGACGTCTCTGTGTGGAAAGAAAAAGTGCATTTTCATGGCCGGAGAGAGGAGTAATCATTTTTCTGTCTCCTTCGATGTAATTCACAAGAGCCTGTTCAACTTCTTCTCCAAAATAGACTACCATCTGGTTTCCACCTTTTCTTGTGACCGTAATTCCATTATTCTTAAAATCCACATCTGTAAGATCCAGTCCGACACATTCTGATACTCGAATACCGGTTCCGAGAAGTAATGTAAGAATGGCAATATCACGTTCTCTTGTTTTCTTATAATATGTCAGAGCCTGCCCGGTAAGCTTGCTTCCGGCATTATCTACAAAGTCAAGCAACATAGCAACCTCATCCGCATCAAGCCTTATTATGGCTTTTTCATGTATTTTCGGCATTTCTACAAGTAATGTTGGATTCCTGGAAATCATCTGTCTCTTATAATAATAGCCATAAAAACTTCTAAGAGCAGACATTTTTCTTGCCAGACCTTTTTCTCCGTTAATCATCGTTTCGTCATCATCACGTTTATAAATCTTCAGATATTCCATATATTCTTCAATATCTACAGGTTCAAGACGTTCCAGATCCTTTACCGTAAACTGTTCAATCGAATATTTACTGTATATCGGATTATTTTCCATCAGGAAACGGTAAAAAACACGAATATCATATGCATAATTCATACGTGTACGGATAGATGATACCGGTTCCATTGCCCGGAAAAAATCACGTGCAAACGGCGGTAATGTCTTTAAAAGCTCACGAAGTCGTAATGTATAATCAATTTGTGTCTGCTCATGATATGTCGTTGGTTTAGCCATAATAATAAACTCTCCTTAAAAATCCCCTTATAGCCGTATATTACCATATTTGATATTTTATGTCTACATCTTTTGGAAAAATCGGTATTTTACGTATAGATTGATTTCTCTAATCACTGTTAACACTCCTCATTACTTTTTACATAAAATAAAGCAATGCCTGGGCAGAAAAATCATCTTCCGTAACCAGGCATCGCCATGGGTGAGTATAATATATATAAGGTAAGATACTACTCTTATATACCAAAATAAATATATGTATTAATAAGGATATGATCAAAAACCATCATCTAATGAAACTCGGTATCAAAGTATGCTATAGTCAAATACTGACCCTCATGAATATCATCGGAATCCAGATGATTCATCTCTTTCAACTCATAAATATATTCATACACAGATTCATATTCATCATTCATATATTCTTTTGCGATTCCCCACAAGGTATCGCCTGCCTCAATTTCAATACTCTTATAATACTTGTGCTCAACAGGAACCTCTGCGGTACTGTCATGTGCAGCAGCAAAATTACATCCGGCAAAGATGCTCAGACATGCAATAATCATAACTGATACCATACAGAGAAATAATTTTCTTAAGTAAACCTGTCTTCTTCTTTTTATTGATACGTGTGCTCTGTGTCCCTTCATTTTTCATATCCCCCTTACAGATAACCATATATCGAACTTCTGTTCGTGTTTATATTATACAGAACAACAGTTCGATTTGTCAATACTTTTGTCAAAAAAATCGAACATATTTTCTAAACATTTGTTTGCTTTTTAAATCGGCCTATGTTAGAATTATTTTAAGCAAAGCAGAGGTACGGTTTTTTGTAAGGAGGAAATAAACTATGGCACAGGGAAAGATCAGCGCCAAGCAACAGGAAATTCTTGAATATATTAAATCTCAGATTCTGGAGCGTGGCTTTCCACCGGCTGTTCGTGATATATGTGAAGCAGTTCATCTGAAATCTACTTCTTCTGTTCACTCTCATCTTGAGACACTGGAAAAGAACGGATATATCCGAAGAGACCCGACAAAGCCCAGAGCGATTGAGATTCTTGATGATTCTTTTAATTTTACAAGACGGGAAATGGTCAATGTACCGATCGTTGGACGTGTTGCAGCAGGCGAACCGATTCTGGCCGAACAAAATATTGAGAATTATTTCCCTATCGCTATGGAATATATGCCGAATCAACAGACGTTTATGTTGAAAGTCCGTGGCGAAAGTATGATTAATGCAGGTATTCTCGATGGAGATATGGTTCTTGTTGAACAGCGTAAGACAGCTCACAATGGCGAGATAATCGTAGCTCTTATTGAAGATGGAGCTACTGTTAAGACATTTTATAAAGAAGAAGGTGTTATCCGTCTGCAGCCGGAGAATGACACGATGGATCCGATCATTGTGCCGGATTGCCAGATTCTTGGTAAAGTAATAGGTGTCTTTCGTTTCCTTTAATTCATTAAAAAAGCCAGCATGATTTCGAAAACATAAAAAATCATGCTGGCTCTATTTTTCTTATTCTGTCATATCTACTTCTCTTCCATCACTCCAGATGCGCTCCAGATTGTAGAAGGAACGATTCTCTTTGTCAAATACATGGACAATAATATCGCCGTAATCCAGAAGTGTCCAGGAACCATTTCCATTTCCTTCCTGCTGCTTCAGTGAATAGCCGGCTTCATGCATTTTTTCCTCTACATTATCTACCAGCGCATGTACCTGGCTGTCGCTGTTTCCGTGAGTGATAACAAAGTAATCTCCGATTACAGAGATGCCTGAGATATCAATTACCTTAATATCCTGCCCCTTTTTATCCTCTAACGCGCGATAGGCGATCTGTGCCATATGCATTGCCTGTTCCATTACATTTCCTCCTGTTTATTCAGCTTCTCTCTATAATATTCATAAGTCTTTTCTGTTGTCGGATCAATCGTCATGTCTTTTGATTTCAGATACACAAGAGAATCTTTCAATATCCGGTAAAGACATTGATCAATATCCTGAAATGCCAGTGTACGTACATCCTGCATATTCGGAAGTTCTTTGCGTCCTGGTTCAATATAATCTGCAATATAAACGATTTTTTCAAGAAGACTCATACCGGGCCTTCCGGTCGTATGACTCCGGATCGCATCCAGTATCATCGGATCTGTGATACGGTACTTTTCCGCTGCCAGATATGCCCCTAGTTTCGCATGAAGAAGACTCGGATTCTTACTCTCTGCATCCGAAATATCTATATGGTTTTTCTTACACAGCTTCAGCTTTTTCTCACCGGGAATACACTTGGCGCAGTCATGTAAAAGTCCTGCTGTCAGTGCCTGGTGAATGTCTGCGCCATATCGCATTGCCATTGCAGAAGCCGTGTACATAACGCCAAGTGTATGTTCGTACCGGCTTACATCAAGCTCTTTTTTCAGTTCACGCTGTATCTCACTTAATCTTTGTTCCATATAGACCCTCTTTCCTGATGTACGCTTCCACTGCCTCCGGCACATATTCTGCGACAGAGCGTCCGGCATGTATCATCTCGCGTAGTTCATGGGAGGAGACATTCATAAGCGGCGAATGCAGAAATTCTATTCTGGCATTATATTTTCTCTCCAGATAACGAATCTGGTCATACATTTCTTCTGCTGTATCTATCTCGTCCCGACATGCCGCAACAATCGTACAAACCGGAAATATCCTCTCCGGATGTACCCATGTTTCAATTGCGAACAAAGAATCTGCACCAATAATAAAGAAAAATTCATCACCTTTGTTTTCTTCTGCAAAATGATGCAATGTCTGCCACGAACAGGAGACCTCTTTTCTTTCTGCTTCGTATCGTTCTACCCGGAACCTGTCCATTCCCCGGATTGCCAGCTCTGTCATAGCGACTCTGTCTTTCACATCAGACTGTATGGAAGACTGCTTCTTATGCGGTGGATTTCCATTTGGCATAAACCAGACTTCATCCAGTTCAAACTGACAGAGTGCTGTCTTTCCAAGCATTAAATGTCCATTGTGAATCGGATCAAAAGTTCCGCCCATTATACCTATTTTCATAATATAATCTTCTTATTCTTATCTTTTCCTTCTTTATAAAGGACAATCTTCTTTCCAATGACCTGAACCACCTGAGAACGTGTTCTCTCTGCAAGCAGTGCTGCAAGCTCCTTCGGGTCATCCGCACAGTTCTTAAGAACACTGATCTTAATAAGCTCACGTGCCTCCAGCGCCTCTGCGATCGCTTTTGTGAACTCAGGTGTCATACTGTTCTTCCCTACCTGGAAAATCGGATCCATCGTCATGGCAAGGCTTTTGAGATATGCTCTTTGCTTTGTTGTCATCTGTCATACTCCTCTTCTACTTACTTATAGTAATCAAACTGAAGACCATACATTCTGACTGTATCGCCCTCTTCAATACCTGCTGCTTCTAATTCATCCAAAATACCGGTATCCTTTAAGAATTTCTGGAAGAAAGCAAAGCCTTTTTCTGAATCCAGATTCGTATATCCGAGCATTTTCTCAATCTTCGGTCCTTCTACTACGAACATACCGTCTTCTTTTTCCACTGTGTAAGGAAGATCCATGTAAATAATCTCATCCTCCGGGAAATATTCCTGCTCGAAAATAATCGGCTTGTCATCCAGTTTGTCAAGTTCAGAAGATACATAGTAAAGAAGTTCCTTGATTCCTTCACCTGTGGCACCGGAAATCGCAAATACCAAAATGCCCTTCGGCTCGAACTCTTTCTTCAGAGCAGCCACAGGATCTTCATCTTCGCTATAGATAAGATCTGTTTTATTTGCTGCAATTACCTGTGGACGCTTTGCAATCTCCGGATTGTAAGCTTCAAGCTCTGCATTGATCTTATATATATCTTCTACCGGATCACGGCCTTCACTGCCGGCCGCATCCACTACATGAATCATCATTTTTGTACGCTCGATGTGACGCAGAAACTCATGTCCCAGACCAACTCCTTCCGATGCACCTTCAATCAGCCCCGGAATATCTGCAATAACAAACCCTTTCGCTCCATCCAGATCTACAACTCCAAGATTCGGATTCAGGGTTGTAAAATGATAATTGGCAATCTTGGGCTGTGCATTCGTAACACGGGAAAGAAGGGTTGATTTTCCCACATTCGGGAACCCTACAAGTCCTACATCCGCGATCACCTTAAGCTCCAGATTGACCCAAAGCTCCTGTGCAGGCTGTCCGGGCTGTGCATACTTCGGGATCTGCATCGTTGCTGTTGCAAAATGCTGATTTCCAAGTCCACCTTTACCACCTTTTAATACAACCTGCCTGCGATTGTCGCCAGACATATCTGCAATGACTTTTCCGGACTCTGCCTCTTTGATAACCGTTCCTTCCGGCACTTTCAAAACAATGTCCTGCGCATCCTTACCGTGACATCTGCGTTTTCCGCCCTGCTCACCGTCTTTCGCAGCATATTTTTTCTTATGTCTGTAATCCTGAAGGGTATTCAGTCCTTCATCCACTTCAAAGATAACATCTCCGCCACGTCCACCGTCTCCGCCGTCCGGACCGCCGTTTGGAACATACAGTTCTCTGCGGAAACTTACATGACCGTCTCCGCCTTTTCCTGACCTAATAAATATCTTTGCTCTGTCTGCAAACATGTTATACATTCCTCTTTCAAAAGACCCAGACCATTCGGTCTGGGTCTTTACTTTTCATTATTATTCTGCTACCGGATAGATAGAAACCTGTTTCTTATCTCTTCCTTTTCTTTCAAATCTTACTACACCGTCAACAAGTGCGAACAATGTGTCATCACCGCCGCGTCCTACGTTAACACCTGGGTGAATCTTTGTTCCGCGCTGTCTGTAAAGGATGTTACCAGCTTTAACGAACTGTCCGTCAGCTCTCTTGGCACCAAGTCTCTTAGACTCAGAATCTCTGCCGTTCTTTGTAGAACCAACACCCTTTTTATGAGCAAAAAACTGAAGATTTAATTTCATCATGGTTGTTACACCTCCTCGAATGTTAAATCAATGTATTCTTCATAGTTCTCGTCATCTGCCATCTGTTCAAGTCCGAGAATCATTGTCTTTACCAGAAGCTCTGCCTCTTTAGAAAGAGTCTTTGTAAAATGACATGAGATCATTCCCTCTTCCTCATCGGAAACAACTGAGAAATCATCCTGTGTATACAACTCCAGTGCATTCATCGTATTGATGACCAGCACAGATACCGCAGCACACACAATATCCTGTCCCTCTTCGGCAAATCCCGCATGTCCTTTCAGCTGAAAGCCTGTACATACATTTCTCTTATCTTGATAAATGGCTACATGAATCATGGATATTCTCCAAATTAAGCATTAATCTTATTAATCTTTACTGCTGTATACTGCTGTCTGTGACCGTTTTTCTTATGGTATCCAGTTTTTCTCTTATACTTGTAAACGATAACTTTTTTCGCTCTACCGTTCTCAACTACAGAAGCTTCAACTGTTGCACCTTCAACAGTCGGATTACCAACCTTTAATCCGTTGTCACTTACTGCAAGCACCTGGTCAAATGTAAAAGTCTCTCCAGCTTCTACACCAAGTTTTTCTACTTTAATGATATCGCCTTCGGCTACTTTGTACTGTTTACCACCTGTTGCTATAATCGCGTACATATGGCACCTCCTATTATCATTACTCGCCAATTACGGTGTCAGTGCATAAGCACCAAACTTAAACCCCATTGTGCGGCATACTGGTATATAATAGCATATGATTTTACAAAAATCAAGTATTCTCATTCATTTTTTTATCAAATTTCTCTGGCCATTTTATCTGCAGAAGAATCAGCGCAGATACAACACATATGATTCCGATAATATTCAGTATTCCCAGCATTTCTCCGTACAAAACAACCCCGATCATACTTGCCGCCACAACCTCAAATGAAGCAATAATTGATGCCCGGCTGCTTTCTATATATTTTAACGCAATCGAATAACAAATATACGGCATCGCCAGCGTTATGACACTGCCTGCCACGATAAGCGGCATTTTCCCGAGATTTTCTCCAACAATGCGAAACATCCCGGCAGGTTCAGATATGAAAAATGTAGCCGTCGCAGCAATGATAAATGTATAGGTAGTCACCGTAAGTGAATCATATTTTTCCACCAGAACCTTACCGATAATACTATACAATCCGTAAGCCATACCGGTACACAGACCGAATGCAAGTGTAATAAGAGGCTGCTCTCCTGCATTGCCATCGGACAGCCCGACCACAAGAATACATCCTGCAAAAGAAAGAATAAGTGCTGTTATCTTCTGGGCTGTGAGCTTCTCTTTAAAGAACACAGCGGAAAGTATCATCACAAAAAAGGGTGCTGTATAAAGCAGTACAACAGCAACAGAAAGAGATGCGCGCTGCACTGTTTCTGCATAGCAGAGATTATTGACAAACAGACTTCCAAGCCCTGTTCCAAAGAACCATTTGAGATCTTTCTTATCGATTTTCAGTTTCTTCCGATCTGTAATAAGCAAAAACAACACAAGGCAAATCGTTGCAGAACAGATCCGGATCGCAGCAGTCTGCCGCGTGTGAAATCCAAGACCAGCGACATAACGTGTAACAATCCCCATAGAACCCCACAGCACAGAGGCTGCAAGTACAAAAAGCCATGCAAATTTCTTCACTGAATCACCTTTACAATCCTAATAATTGACACGCATTCTTATAATATATCTTCTGTCGTTCTTCTTCCGTAAGGTTCATCTCATTTATAATCCGAATAAACTCTTTCTGTCCGGCCCACGGAGAATCTGTTGCAAACAGAATCTTATCTGCCCCATGGTCATGTACAATGCGCAGAAACTGTTCTTCAGGCATCTTGTTCAGTACGACACCAGTATCAAAGTATACTTTTTTTCCTACCAGATACTCTTCCACTTCATCCCACTGTTCATTTCCACCCATATGAGCCAGCACAAGACTTTCCGGATGTACATCATCTATGAGTTCTGCAGACATCTGAGGTGTACAATGAACGTCATCCGGGCACTTCGGGTCTCTGCCTGCGTGTACGCTTACGATCAGTCCTAGTTCCGATGCATAATCAACGATTCTCTTATAACGAATATCGTTAAAATATACTTCCTGATAATCTGGGTGAAGCTTAATTCCCTTCATTCCCAATGCTTTAATTTCTCTAAGCTGTCCTTTATAATCTTCCGTTTCCGGATGAATACTTCCAAAAGAAATTATATTCCCTTCCAGATAATGGGATGCAAACTCATTGATCGAACGAAACTGCTTTGGCTTCGTCACAATGGGAAGTGCCACAGAAATCGAAACACCCGAATTCTCTGTCTCTTTTTTCAGGCCTTCATATGTACCATCTGTATGAGGAGAAGTCTTGCAGACATTTGCCAGAAAATCGATGGTTCCTTTTGCGATCTTATCCGGAAACATATGTGTATGAAAATCAATTATCATTATTTGTCACTGTCCTTTATCTTATCATAACAATATCCGATAATATCACGTCTGGTGATAATACCGATAAAATGATCTCTGTCATCTACGACCGGGACAAAGTTCTGTTCCATTGCTCTGCCGATCAGGTCTTCCATATTGGATTCCGCACTGACGCACTGATAATCCAGTCGCCTCTCAATCTTCATAATACTGATATCTTCCGCATCCTTGATATTCAGAAGATTTCTCTTTTTTAACCCCCATAAAAGATCGCCCTCCGTAATAGAGCCGACATACTTCCCCTCTTTATTCAGAATCGGGATAGAAGAATATTTGTGATACTCCATAATTTCCAATGCCTGTCTGAGCGTATGGTAATCATAGATATACGCCAGTTCACTTTTTGGCTTTAGAAAGAATAAAATATTCATTTTTCACCTCCTGTTACCTATATCTGTGTTGTAACAAAAATATCGTAAATCGCTTGAATTGCTGATTCGAAATCATGATTACGGACACCAATAATAATATTTAATTCACTGGAGCCCTGGTCGATCATTTTCACATTTACATTTGCATGAGCAAGTGCAGAAAAAATACGTCCTGATGTGCCACGGGTTGCCTTCATTCCTCTGCCTACGACGGCAATCAATGCCAGATCTGATTCCAGTTCAATGAAGTCCGGCTCAACTGCGCGGTGAATACCGGCTATTACCTTCTGCTCTTTCTCCTGGAACTCATCCTGGTGTACAAAGATCGTCATCGTATCAATACCGGAAGGCATATGCTCAATGGAAATATCATTTTCAGCAAACACTTCCAATACACGCTTGCAGAAGCCTACCTCTGTATTCATCATTGCTTTTTCTACGGTGATAGAGGCAAAATCTTTCTTTCCGGCAATTCCCGTAATGGTAAATCTTGGTTTCTGACATGTCGCCTCAACGATCAGTGTACCTTTATCCTCCGGAGCATTGGTGTTACGGATATGAATCGGGATGCCTTCCTTTCTTACCGGGAAAATAGCATCTTCGTGTAACACTGTTGCCCCCATGTAGGACAACTCCCTGAGTTCTCTGTATGTGATCACATCAATCGCTTTCGGATTCTTAATCACACGAGGGTCTGAAATCAGAAATCCGGAAACATCTGTCCAGTTCTCATACATGTCAGCATGAACTGCCTTTGCAACAATAGAACCTGTGATGTCCGATCCTCCGCGCGAAAATGTCTTTACCTTTCCGTTTGGCATAGAGCCGTAAAATCCCGGAATAACTGCACGTTCAACATTTTCCAGCCTTTCTGAAAGTATCCTGTCTGTTTTTGCAGCATCAAAATTCCCCTCTTCATCAAAGAAAATCACTTCTGCAGCATCAATAAACTCAAATCCAAGATATGCAGCCATAATAATACCATTTAAATATTCACCTCTGGAAGCTGCATAATCTCTCCCAATCTTTTTGCTGAAATTCTCACGGATCGTCCGAAACTCTTCATCCAGTGAAAGATCCAGTTTCAGCCCCTTAATAATACCATCGTATCTCTCCTTGATCCGTTTCAGAATATCAAGAAAATCCTCCTCCATATCGTCATCCAGAATTGCCTGACGATAGCAGCTGTACAACATGTCTGTAACCTTTGTGTCAGAAGAACTTCTCTTTCCCGGAGCAGACGGAACTACGTATCTTCTCGTCTCATCTTTTCGTATAATTGCTCCTACTTTCTGAAATTGTTCTGCACTTGCAAGTGAACTTCCGCCAAATTTTACAACTTTTTTCATTTTCTGCCGTCTTCCTCCAAATTGCCTTTTCTTTTGTCCGTTACTATATTACATCATTTTTCCAACATCTGCAATGGAACATCTGTAGTAAATACAACTCCTTGCATACCGAGGCGCTGTGCAGTTTCAATATTTTCCACACGGTCATCAAAAAAAATCGCTCTTTCGGGCACAATATCATACCGTTTTAACAGCCGTTTATATATCTCTTCGTCAGGCTTCATACATTTCTCTTTCCAGGAAAAAATTCCTCCATCAAAGTTCTCAAGAAAAGTCAGTCGATCTTTGGATTGTCTGTACATTTCATTTGAATAATTGGAAAGATAAAAAATACGCATCCCTTTCTCTTTAAAAAACTGTATCCAGGACTCTGTTGTTTCATATGGGATAATAGTCTTACCTATATTGTGAAATACCTGCCGTATTTCTGCTTCATATGTGGGATCATTTTCAATAAAGAGAGTAAGCCACTCTTCTGTCGTCACAAGGCCGGAATCTCCGGCGTTCCAGTCTTTATTTCGAAATGTTGCATCTGCAACATGTTCATATGTTTCCTCTGAAAATCCAAAAGAATGAAGATAATCTGTCCACGCAAAATTTATCAGGACATTTCCTATATCAAAAATAACAGTATCTATATGTTCAAGATTAATTTCCATATCCTGTCCCTCTTCTGTATTACTTATGGATCACATCAGCAAATGTTGCACCGGATGCTTTCTGAAGATCCTGCGGCGCCAATGTAAGCTGCATGCCAAGCTTGCCCCCACTTACATGTATCTGTGCAAGATTCTTCGCATCCTCCTGAATGACCGTCGGATACTGCTTTTTCATACCAACAGCAGTGCAGCCACCGCGAACATAGCCTGTCACCTTTGTAAGATCTTTCAGGTGCAGCATTTCCAGAGACTTCTCACCAACAACCTTTGCCGCTTTCTTAAAATCAATTTCCTCTTCAATCGGAATCACAAAAACATAATAGCCACCGCTTTTCCCTACAGTTACAAGTGTCTTATACACAAGCGTATGGTCATACCCCAGCTTATCTGCCACCTGAATCCCATCTGTAAATTCATCGCATGTATATTCCTCGTATGTGTATGAAATCTTCTGTCTGTCCAGAATACGCATGGCATTTGTCTTAACTTCTTTCTTTCCCACAGACTACACCTCCATCTCACTTCCAAGAGCATCTAACGGCACCAGATTGCCCTCGTCATTTCTGGCATATACATCAAGCCTGTGATAATGCAGAGGACACTTTTCTTCTCCCATGAATCTAAGGAATGCTTCCATGACAAGATCCGGCTTTAAATTCGCCTCGCTTCCCGTTGCAAGGAAAAGATAAATGCATCCATCCTCCGCCTTCATATCATAGATCATCGGCTTGATATCCACTTCTTTTTCACTTCGCTTGGTCTTTTTCCACACAACAATGGCATCCTGCGCCATAAACTCTCTACAGGCTTCCTGCCATTTGGAAGGAACAGCCAGACGAATATCTGAAGTCTTCGGTGATTCCAGCAGGAACACCTGATAATCCGCAGCTGCTGTTATCGTCATACCACTCGCTTTTTTATCATCCGGAATTTCAACAAAACTGATAATATCAATTCCTTCCGCCATCACCCGATTCATTTGGCTGACTGCCTGTGAAGAAGTAATTCGCTCCGTAAGTTCAATATCCAGATATTCTCCGTCACTTGTCACTCCAACACCAAGAGGCTGTGCAAAGGACATGACCATATGCGGACTGAAGCCACCGGTAAATGCAATCGGGATCTCTGCTCTTCGCATTGCCTTCTGAAAATAACGCATTACGTCCAGATGGCCGATAAATTTCATTACACCATATTTACGAAACTTAATTCTTGCCTTCAAAGCAGACACCTCCTCCCCACACTGCTGCTCCACAACCTGAGCACTTCATGCGACAGTTTGGCGTCACTTCGCCATTCATCGCCCGTTCCCATTCACGTTTCAGAAAAGCTTTTGTCACACCAATATCAATAAAATCCCATGGGAACAGTTCATCCAGTGAACGTTCTCTTTCGTTATAAAATGCAATATCCAGTCCAGTATTTTCAAACGCCTTCATCCATTTTTCATAATCAAATATATCGCTCCAGGAATCATAGATACAGCCGAGACGATATGCCTCCAGAATAACATCTGCTGTCTTTCTGTCTCCTCTTGCAAATACACCCTCCAGAACGGTTACCTCCGCATCATGCCAGTTATATTTCAGGCTCTTTCTATTCAACTGATCCTGAAATGCGTGTTTCACGATTGCCGCGCGGGAGATATATTCTTCATTCGTATACATACGTGCCCACTGGAACGGAGTAAACGGCTTTGGAATAAAGAAAGAGGAACTCGCTGTGATCTGACACTTACCATTCCTTTGGTCCTTTGGAATCTCGTAATACTTTCTGGCGATCTTGTCCGCAAGAACAGCAATTTCTTTCATATCTTCTTCCGTTTCTGTCGGAAGGCCAAGCATAAAATAAAGCTTCACCTTATTCCATCCGCCGGCAAACGCCTGCGCTGCACCTTCCAGGATATCTTCCTCTGTCAGTCCTTTATTGATGACATTACGCATTCTCTGAGAACCTGCTTCAGGTGCAAAGGTAAGACTGCTTTTACGAATATCCTGTACTTTCTCCATAACGTCCAGAGAAAATGCATCTATTCTGAGAGATGGAAGTGAAATATTGATTCCTTTTCCTTTAAATTCATCAATCAGAAATGTTACAAGCTCTTTCAGATGACTATAATCACTGGAACTTAATGAACTCAGAGAAATCTCTTCATGTCCGGTACTTTTCAACATCGCATATGCATATTTCTTCAATGTTTCCACATCGCGTTCTCTTGTCGGACGGTAAAGCATACCCGCCTGACAGAAGCGACATCCACGTATGCATCCTCTTTGAATCTCCAGAACAACCCTATCCTGTGTAACTTTTATGAATGGTACGACCGGTGCCTGCGGATAGCAGGTATTTGTCACATCCATAACTACCTGCTTCTTAACCTTTACAGGTGCATGTGGATTATTCGGTGTGAAAGACGCAAGCGTACCATCTTCATGGTAAGCCACATCATAAAATGCCGGTACGTAGATACCCTCTATCTCAGCTGCTTTTTCAAGGTAGTCCTTTCTGGAACCACCATTTTTCTTATTTTCCTTGTATGCATCCAGGAGCTGATCATAAACCGTCTCACCCTCCCCGATATAGATAAGATCAAAGAACGGTGCAAGAGGTTCCGGATTATACGTACAGGGTCCTCCTCCTATGATAATGGGAACATCTTCTCCTCTTTCTGAGGCATAAAGCGGAATACCACTTAAATCCAGCACCTGCAGAATATTGGTATAACACATCTCGTATTGAATGGTAATCCCAAGAAAATCAAAATCTTTAATCGGATCCTGTGATTCCAACGCAAAGAGAGGAATCTTCTGTTCCCTCATAATCTTGTCCAGATCTACCCACGGAGAGTACACCCTTTCACACCAGACATCTTCTCTACGATTGAACATATCATAAAGTATCTGTATTCCCAGATGGGACATTCCGATTTCATAGACATCCGGAAAGCACATTGCAAAACGAATATCTATCTCATCCTTATTTTTCATCACAGAATTGATTTCATTCCCGATATATCTGGCCGGTTTCTCCACCGACATTAAAATATCATCTGACAGTGCTAGTTTTCTCATGTTATTCTCCTGACTTATTAAATATCTCTCGGTCTAATGCTTTGTTCTGATGTGCAACAATCGTTGTACATACAGCATCTCCTGTAATATTAACTGCTGTTCTTGTCATATCAAGGATACGGTCAATACCCATGATAAGACCGATTGCCTCAACCGGAAGTCCTACAGAATTAAATACCATTGTAAGTGTTACAAGACCGACACTCGGTACTCCTGCTGTTCCAATTGATGCAAGTGTTGCCGTTCCGATTACCGTAATATAATCTACTATCGTAAGATGAATGCCAAACGCCTGTGCAGCAAATACAACTGCAACTCCCTGCATGATCGCAGTTCCGTCCATATTGATCGTCGCACCAAGCGGAATGGTGAAAGATGAAATCTTTTTGGAAACACCCATTTTCTTCGCCAGTGTATCAATAGACAATGGAATCGTTGCATTAGATGTTGCGGTTGAAAATGCAAATGCCATTACCGGAAAAAAGTTCTTAATAAACTTGAACGGATTCAGTCCGGTAAATATCTTAAGAAGTCCCAGATAAACGACGAAACACTGGATTGCAAGCGCTACAATAACACCAATCATATACTTTCCAAGAGGAATGAATGCACTGAATCCAATCGTTGCAAATGTTCTTGAAATCAGACAGAACACTCCGATCGGAGCAAGACTCATTACCATCATTGTCATTTCCATCATAATATCATTAAACTGACTGAAGAAATTTCCGACTGTCTCGGTTCTGTCTCCAAGCTTCGCAAGGATAATTCCAACAATAAGCGCAAATACTATGATCTGCAGCATGTTTCCATTTGCAAGCGATCCAATCGGGTTGTCCGGAATAATATTAAGAAGGGTATCTGTAAGAGAAGTCGCTTCCATCTCCTGTACAGCTGTAGCATTAGACTTGACCGCACTCATATCCAGCCCTTTTCCGGGATTAATCATATTTCCTACAGAAAGTGCTATCGTAACAGCCAGAGCTGTTGTAAATAAATAGAAAATCAATGTACGCACTCCGACTGTTCCTAGCTTTTTTGTATCTCCGATGGACATACTGCCACAGACGAGAGAACAAAATACAAGAGGTACAACAAGCATCTTCATAAGACGAATGAAGCCTTGTCCAATTACAAATAAAATACCTTCCACAAGAATATTATCTTTCACATGACCGGACGGCACTGCATAACATAAAAAAATGCCAAAAGCCGCACCTGCCAGTAATGCGATAAATATCGTCGTTGTAAGTCCCAGTTTTTTCTTCTTTTTTGTATCTGTCATCTACATTCTCCTCCTTTCCTTCAAATATTCTTCCAATGCACTTCTCCAATGTGGCATCTCATATAAATGAATGATGCGCAGGATAAAGTTATCCAGTACTGCATACGCCGGTCTTGCATAGGACAGATCAGATTCACTTGTCGGTACAGATTTAAGCGCAACTTCTTTGCCGGTAATTTCAAGAATTGCTTTTGCAAATTCATAACGGTTACATACTCCCTGACTGGTCACATGATAAGTACCATATTCATTGGTATGAATCAGGTGAAGAACCAGCTTTGCCAGATCATTTGCGCTGGTCGGAGAACCGAACTGATCAGAAGCAACAGATAAAGGTTTCTTATCTTCTGCCGCCTTCAGGACTTTTTCTACAAAGTTATTACCCTTTCCATATACCCAGTTACTGCGGATAATAAAATGCTTTCCGGTAAATTCTTTTACATAATTCTCACCGGCTCTTTTGGAACGTCCATATACAGTCTTTGGGTTTGTGTCATCAAACTCTGTATATGGTCTTTTACTGAGTCCGTCAAATACATCATCGGTAGAAAACTGTACTATCTTTGCACCAACTTTACGTGCAACTATACTTAAATTCCTTGCGCCAAGCGCATTGACACGATAAGCATGTTCCGGATCTTTTTCACATTGTTCCGGATCTGTAACAGCCGCACAATTAATAATCACATCCGGACGATTGATTTCCCCAAAGCTCAAGACCTCATCCGTATTGGTAATATTAAGTTCCCTTTCGTCCGTATTGAACACTTCAATCTCCAGTGGGTCAAGCATCTCATTAATTGCAGTTCCAATCTGCCCGCCCGAACCGGCAATCCATACTTTTAACATAGAAAAACCTCCTCGTATCGTCTAAACTCACACATAGTGAAAGCGTTGATTAGAGCATAACCAACGCTTCATCTTAGTGATTTTATTATAGCAATTTCACAAATCCAAGTCAATCAAAGATTCTCCCACACTCCATAAGCCTGAAAGTCAGTTTCTATCTCATGAACAATACGTTCACTTCCGATGACCCCCAGTATTTTCTCATCCTGACGATCCATCGTTACAAATGCGGCAAAAAGGAGTAAGCACACGAACATACGAATAGCCAGTGTTCCTCCTGTGCTTTCCTTCTCCTCATATCCATATAACTGGCCATAAAGATTCCGATAACGCGGATGTACGGCAGGCACAAAACGACTGTCACTGTACAGATTTCGCGTTCGTTCCAGAAGCTGTTTCCTTCGTTTCTCGGATGAATTCATTGCATCACGATCCTTACCTTTTTCTCTAATCTATGCAATACCCATCCCATGTATGACTATCTGTCCGCAAGCTCCTGGATAATATCTTCCCAGTCAACTCCTTTTTCAACCATAAGTACCATAGCGTGATACAGAAAATCCGCCATCTCATATTTGATTTCTTCTGGATTCGGATTTTTAGCAGCAATAACAATCTCTGTCGCCTCTTCTCCGACCTTTTTCAGTATCTTATCAATTCCTTTGTCAAACAGATAATTTGTATAGGAACCTTCCTTTGGATGCTTTTTTCTGTCCTCAATAGTATTATATACTGTTTCAAAAACACGGAGTGGATTCTTCTCATCATGATCGGCACCTGCAAGTGGCTGGAAAAAGCATGTCGGATTGCCTGTATGGCAGGCTGCACCTATCTGCTCAACCTTGGCAAGAAGTGTATCACAGTCACAGTCTATAGTCAGCGACTTCACATACTGGAAATGTCCGCTTGTCTCACCTTTTACCCAAAGTGTATTTCTGCTTCTGCTAAAATAGGTCATCTTGCCTGTTTTAATTGTCTGATTAAATGCCTCTTCATTCATATATGCAAGCATCAGCACTTCCTGCGTCTTATAATGCTGTACAATAACCGGGATCAATCCCTGTTCATTTGTCTTGAACTGTGAGAATTCCATCATACTTTCAAAGGATGTCATGGAAATGCCTTCCTTACTGCATTTTTCTTTAAATTTCACAAAATCCATATCGGTCTGACTCACATATTTTCCAGAAAGTCCCTTTACACCCGGAGAATGCAAAATCTTAAATAATTCCGGTTCTTCCATTGTATCTGTCAGCACGATACAGCGAATATCCGTCACATTCATGACAGAATTCAGATCCAGTCTGTGCATAAATACAATCTCGCTGCAATACTCCCGTATCAGATGCTGGTGCTTGAAAAGAGCATCAAAATCATTTAATGATACTGCAATCTTCTCCTTTCCGAAACGCTGTGCCGCATCCTCAATAAGCTTCGTACTGTCCGGCTTTGAGAAATTGACCATTGCTCTTTTTGCTCCGGAATACAGAATCTTCTTGATATCTTCCTGACGCTTGATATTACCTCCCGCAACCATCGGAATACGGATTACCCGGTTAATCCTTCTCATCAGATCAATGGCTTCTTCATGCTCTTCATCCGAATCTGACAGATCCAGTACCAGGAGCTCATCCGCGCCATGATCACTGTAATATTTTGCCAGACCAATAACATCTTCACTGATAACGGTTCGATCATTGAACCATTTTACTGCTTTGCCCCCATCAATAAAAATACAGGGGATAATCTCTTATAACTCATTTTTATTTCTCCTTTACAGGCTTCCTTTCGTCGTCCATGCCTCGCTGATACGCGGCTCACTCATAGTTGCCATGTCCAGTGCCTTGCCAAAACTCTTAAATAATGCTTCTGCCATATGATGATTATTAACACCATCCAGAATTTTCAGATGAATATTCATCATAGCACCATATGATACAGCATAAAAGAATTCCTTTATCATTTCTGTATCCATATTACCAATTTTTTCTGTTGTAAAAACAGCATCATAATTCAGGTACGGTCTGCCGGAAAGATCTACTGCACAAAGCGCCAGTGTCTCATCCATCGGCAGGATCATGTGACCATACCTGCGGATTCCTGCCTTATTACCGACTGCTTCGGCAATGACCTGACCAAGGACAATACCGGTATCTTCTATCGTATGATGACAATCCACATCCAGATCACCTCTGACCTGCACAGTCAGATCAAAAAGTCCATGCCTTGCCATACCGTCCAGCATATGGTCAAAAAATCCGATACCGGTATGGATATCATTTTTTCCAGTACCATCCAGATTTAGAGTAACTGTAATATCTGTTTCCTTTGTTGTTCTTCTTCGACTTGCAATTCTTTCCATAACTGCCTCCTTATCTGTCCTCAAAACGAACCTTGATTGAGTTTGCATGGGCAGTCAGATGTTCCGCCTCGGCAAATGCTTCAATATCAAAATGAACAGCTTCAAGCGCTTCTTTTGAATAAGCGATCACACTTGATTTTTTAATAAAGTCATCGACGGACAGCGGCGAGAAGAATCGTGCCGTTCCATTTGTCGGAAGAACATGATTCGGTCCTGCAAAATAGTCTCCAAGCGGCTCACTTGCATACTCGCCGATGAAGATTGCTCCGGCATTTCGTATCTTTGTCATCACTTCATATGGATTTGCCGTCTGTATCTCCAGATGTTCGGATGCGATCTCATTAGCTGTTGCAATTGCTTCATCCATATTATCTGCAACTAATATATATCCATAATTATCCAGTGATTTCTGAATGATCTCACCCCTTGATAACTGGGCGACAAATGCATCCACTTCTTCGGATACCTGATGGGCAAGCTTTTCGCTTGTGGTTACAAGTATGGCGGATGCCAGTTCATCATGTTCCGCCTGAGACAGAAGATCTGCAGCCACATAGCGTGGATTTGCTGTCTCATCTGCAATCACGAGGATTTCACTTGGTCCGGCAATCGCGTCAATGCTAACATATCCGTATACAGCCTTTTTGGCAAGCGCAACGTAAATATTTCCCGGACCAACGATCTTATCCACCTTAGGAATACTCTCTGTTCCGTAAGCCAGTGCACCGATTGCCTGTGCACCGCCAACTTTATAAATGGCATCTGCACCTGCCTCATTTGCGGCGACAAGCGTTGTTGGGGTTACCTTGCCATCTTTTCCCGGAGGCGTTACCATAATGATTTCCTCTACACCTGCCACCTTAGCCGGCAGAATATTCATCAGTACAGAAGATGGGTACGCAGCCTTTCCTCCGGGAACGTAAACACCCACTCTCTGTAAAGGCGTCACCTTTTGACCAAGCATCGTTCCATCCGGCTTGCTGTCGAACCAGCTGTACTGCTTCTGTTTTTCATGATATGTACGGATATTTTCCAGCGCTTTCCGGATAATTTCAACCAGCTTCGGATCTACCAGACCATAAGCCTCTTCTATTTCCTCTTTCGTAACCCGGATATTGGCAGCCGATATCTCTGCCTTATCAAAACGCTTTGTATAATCAAATAATGCCTCATCCTTTTTCTCCTTTACCGCCGCAAGTATCTCGGCAACACCCTGCTCATACTCTCCGTAATGATTCGGACTCCTTTTAAGCAGGTCCTCCAACAGATTCTGTCTTGTACTTTCGTCTAATTTCTGTATTCTCATGTTTATCACTCCTAAATCTGCATTCTAAGCTTCATAAGCAGGCTCTTAATTCGTTCACTTTCCATACGCATACTCACCGGATTCACGATCATACGTGCTGAAAGCGGGCACACCTCTTCCAGCACTTCAAGTCCGTTCTCCTTAAGAGTAGAACCTGTTTCCACAATATCGACGATCACTTCAGAAAGACCGACGATCGGCGCAAGTTCAATGGAACCATTTAATTTGATGATCTCCACGGTCTGATGCTTCGTATTATAAAAATAATCCTTTGCAATGTTCGGATACTTTGTAGCGACCCTGATGAGCTCATGATGCTTTAATAAGGAAGCGGAACTCTTGTAACCACATACGCACATACGGCACTTTCCATAGCCAAGATCCAGTACCTCATGCACCTTTCGGCCTTCTTCCAGTATCGTATCTTTTCCAACCACTCCAATGTCAGCCGCACCATACTCAACATAAGTCGGTACATCCGGGCCCTTGGCAAGGAAAAACCTGAGTTTCAGCTCTTCATTTACGAATATCAGTTTACGGGAATCCTTGTCTTTCATCTCCTCACAGGTAATCCCGATCTTTTCTAAAAGCTCCAGTGTCTGTTTGGCAAGACGCCCTTTGGCAAGGGCAAATGTAAGGTATCTCATGTCATAACTCCTATCTGTCTCTATTTATTAATAACCTTCTGTTCACCGGTCACAAGATTGATCATAATAATATCTCCGTTCTTCTTAATATAGATCAGACTACCTGCATAATATTCTTTTCCATATTGTACATATTCCTCCAGCGGTCGGTCCTTTGCCTTCTTCACAAGCTCCGTATTCTTCGCTTTATGTCGGAAATCCTTTGCAAGCGTAACGGCTTCTCTTGTCATTCCCTCATCATACAGAATAATGGTATTCTTCCTCGTATAAACGATCCTGATCTTCTGACGGATCAGCGCATTCATAAGCTCATCGATCACAATGGCAAAACCGATGGACGGAGAACGTTTTCCAAATTTTTCAAGCAGGTGATCATAACGTCCACCCTTTACGATGGCATCTCCGGTGCCAAATGTGTATCCACGGAAAATGATCCCCGTATAATAATCATAATTACCAGTCATGCTCAGGTCAAAGGTTACAAATTTCTCCACACCATAAAGCTTCAGTATATTATATATCTTCTCCAGACGCTTGATTGCCATGATACCGCCGGAATTTGGTGCAATATTCTTCGCTTTGGAAAGAATCTCAACACCGCCCACAAGCTCTCCGAGTACACCGAAAGCCTCCATCGAGCTTCTCTTGACTTTAATATTATCCAGATATTCCTCAACACCATAATAATTACGATTATTAATAAGCTCTATCACTCTCTCCTGCGCATCTTCATCCAGTGAAGCGTCTTCGATCAGGCTGCGGAAAAATGCAAGGTTTCCTACATTCAACTGAAACTCTTTTAATCCAATAGACAAAAGTGATTCAATGACCATAGCCAGCATTTCTGCATCTGCCTCCACGGAATCATCACCAATAAGTTCGGCACCCAGCTGCGTGACTTCCCGCAAACGTCCCTGATAACTGGAATGATTGATAAATGTATTTCCGGTATAGCAAAGACGGATCGGCAGTTCTTCTTCTCCAAAAAGAGTTGCAGCTGCTCTGGCGACCGACGGCGTTATATCCGGTCTGAGTACAAGCGTATTCCCTTCTTTATCAAAAAATTTATATAAATCCTTAGACGGAATCGTTCCTATTTCTTTTCGAAAAACATCAAAATATTCAAATGTAGGTGTCTGGATATCATGATACCCGTATAGGTGAAGTGTCTTAACCAGACGACTCTCCAATGCCAGTTTCTTTCCACACTCTACGTTATATATGTCTCTGACTCCCTCGGGAGTATGCAGTAATTTCTTCATAAATCCTCCTGTTGCAGTAGTTTTGTCCTATTTTTTCAGCCACTTTAGTGTGCTACCACGATAAATTCTCTTCATTATACGAATTTTCTCATTTTTTGTCAAGCTCTTCGTCTCGTTCTGCCAGATCACGGTTCAATGTTTCCAGATAAGGAACATAATACCCTCTTTTAAGCTCCAGAAAATAAGCCGGGTCAAGCTCGTCATAACGTATACTTTTCCTGCCGCCATCCTGCCCTCTTTTCCAGAAAGAAAGAAGCTCCTGAAAGCGCATGTAATACAATACATTTCTCTCGGAATAGTATATCAACAGAAATGAAATCCCATCCTGCTTTTCAAAATCACCCATGAACTTTACCTGATGCTCATGTACATTCTGAAGAGGAAATGTATCTGCGACACATTCTTTTGCATCAAAGCAAACAGGAATGCCCTGTACGGCGCCAATATAATCGACGGTACTTCGTTTATCAAAATAGGCAAGTGTAATATGCCTGTTCTCTTTATCCATCTTAACCGGTGTGATTGGTGTGGGTATCTTCTGGATTAGCGCCAGCCCTTTCTCCAGATAATATTCATTTGTCCGGTTGATCATTTCTTCTAATGTAGAACCTCTAAGGCCTCTTGAATTCCATGTTCCCATGTCTGCTCCTTTATCAGTCTTTCAAATACCGCCGGCACCTGTGCCCGGAACTTTTTCCCCGACAGATTGTCAAGCGGAGGTTCCATATCCGGCAGAATCAATTCATATGCATGCAGCACCTGTGCCTCAATATGAAATGTACTGCGGTATGTTTCATTCCAGGACCGGTTTCCATATTTATAATCACCCAGAAGCGGATGTCCGGAGGATGCCAGATGTGCTCTGATCTGATGTGTCCGTCCGGTGATCAGATGCACTTTTAAAAGCGTCATCTCATCGTTATACGCAATAGGCATATATTCGGTCTCAATCGGTACACAGTCATCGTCTTTTTTGGTTTTTGTAATTTCCACCCGGTTTGTGCCTTCATCTTTCCTCAGGCAACCACTGATATAATGACAACCGGTAATCTTTCCCTTTACAAAACACAGATAATACTTCTTTAGCGTACGTTCCTTAAAAAGTTCACCCATTTTCTGCAGACCGGCCAGGCTCTTTCCTGCAACAATCAGACCACTTGTATTGCGGTCCAGCCGATTGCAGACAGAAGGATGAAAGGTATGCAGTTCCTCTTTTGTAAGTTTCCCTTTTTCCAGCAGATAACCGATCACATGCTCAACGACAGAAATATCATCCTTTTTCGCTTTCTGTGACAGCATGCCGGCCGGCTTATTCAGTACAAGAATGTGGGAATCCTCGTAGATAACAGGAAGCCGACTCGAAGACTGATAAACCTCTTCTTTTTCTTCTCTTCCCGAAAACTTATCCAGTGTTTCCTCTGAGAAAAACAATTTTACTGAATCTCCACTTGCAAGCTTCTCACTTCCGGATACTTTCTTTCCATTCAGTACAATATTCTTTTTTCGCATCATTTTATATAGAAAACTGCCCGGCGCCTCCGGAAGATACTTTTTCAAAAATTTATCCAGGCGCTGTCCGGCCTCATTTTCTCTGATTATAATCTCTCTCATAATATTCTTTACATCGAAACTGTCAGTATCAGTCTACGGATTGCCTTTTCTTTCCTGCGGTTTTCCGGCTGTTCCACCGCTGCAATACTGTTCATCCCTTCTGCACGGGAAAGGAAAGCATGATAATCATGAAACAGTTTTACAGTAACCTTATCATGTTTATTATTCTTAAGCATCTCCTTTATATATCTGGCACAGACCACTTCATCTGTTTTGGCGCTTTCACAATACCCACAGACCGTGTGACCGGAGATTACAATCGCTGTTACCGGCATGACCTTCTCACTGCTTGTAAGCAGAAGATCATAAGCCTTTGTAAGAAGTGGTGCTTTTTCCTCTATTTCCGTATACATTTCTACAGAAATACTTTGATGTGGTGCCATTGTAATAAACTCCACCAGCATTTTCGCTGCCGGGAGACACCCCACCACTGCGATGATCGTAAAAAGATTCATCTTGCTGCCTGTCTGCATATACCCCAGAACAAGAATCGCAACCACAATTCCAAATTCAGCCAGTGCCCAAATAAGATACTTTGTCTTCTGTGCTTTGATATAACCCGGTTGTCCTTTTTCTATTTTCATTGTACTATATTCCCTCTTTCTCTTCCTTTTCGCTGTCCACGCTCACTCTTGCCATTACCATTGCCAAAAATCTGTCCGGAAGCAGGTGTGCAGCAACTCTTGCAATCTTCATTGGCAAACCGTAAACAGATACCTGTTTCCCATAAGCCGCATCGAGAAGTGCCTGACGTACAACAAAAGGTGCCTGCACCCGGAATGCCTTTTTCCCATTACCGCTTTTTCTTCCGGTATGATCAAAAAATTCTGTATCTACCGGTCCTGGACATACCGCTGTCACAACAATACCCTTTTTCCTGCATTCCACCGATAGTGCTCTGGAAAGACTGTACACATAAGACTTTGTAGCCGCATACACGGCAAACCCCGGCTGGGGACAAAATGCTGCCGCTGAAGCCAGCTGTATGAGGCGGCTCCCTCTTCCCATATAAGGAAGACATAACGCTGTCATCCGTGTAAGAGCACGGCAATTGATGTCCAGCATATGCATCTGTCCGTTTAAATCCGTCTCAGTAAAGTTACCAATCCGTCCACATCCGGCACTGTTTACCAGCATTCGTACATCCGGGCGATGCAAGATAAGCTCTCTGGAAAGTCTTTCATAAATGGAATCTCTTCTTAAATCTCCATCAAAAATCCGCACGGGAACAGCAAGTTCATTCTTTAGTTCCTGCAGTCGTTCCTTCCGTCTTGCAACAAGCCATATCTCATCCAGCTGCCTGTACAAACGTGGAATCTGTCTCGCAAACTCTCTTCCAATGCCGGAAGAGGCGCCTGTTACAATTGCAATTTTCATATCTATACACCTCTATCGTTTCTTTTTATGAACATTTCGAATGGTCTTTTTCTTTTTTGGTCTCTGTTCTTTCGCCGCCTTATTTTTCTGCTCACTACCATAGGGTTTATGACCATGTCGTGGTCTTATGAGACATTCTTTCCCATATCCCACCAGATCCATTCTTCCGCCTTTTTGCAATGCTTCCAGAACAAGGTCATAGTTTTTCGGATTGCGATACTGGATCAGTGCCCTCTGCATTGCCTTCTCATGCGGATTCTTTGGCACATACACAGGGGACATATCTCTCGGATCCAATCCGGTATAATACATACAGGTAGATATCGTGGACGGTGTCGGATAAAAATCCTGTACCTGTTCCGGCATATATCCAAGATCACGAAGATATTCTGCAAGCTCAATCGCCTCTTTCAGAGATGACCCCGGATGCGATGACATCAGATAGGGAACCAGGTACTGTTCCTTATGAATCTCCTGATTTATTTTCTTATATTTTTTTACAAATGCCTGATACACTTCATTTCTGGGTTTTCCCATCTTAGACAGAACAGCATCTGACACATGCTCTGGAGCAACCTTAAGCTGTCCGCTTACATGATATTCACAAAGCTCTCTGAAAAATGTATCATCCTTATCAGCCATCACATAATCAAACCGGATGCCGGAACGAATAAATACTTTCTTTACATTTGGGAGCTCTCTAAGCTTCCTGAGAAGAGAAATATAATCCTTATGATCTACTTTCATATTCCCACAAGGCTTCGGAAACAGACACTGCTTTTCTTTGCACACCCCATACTTCAGCTGCTTTTCGCAGGAAGGACAGCGGAAATTCGCAGTCGGCCCACCTACGTCATGGATATATCCTTTGAAATCCTTATCCCATATCATCTGCCTTGCTTCCGCAAGAAGCGATTCATGACTTCTCGTCTGTAAGATCCGTCCCTGATGGAATGTTAACGCACAGAAATTACAGCCGCCAAAGCATCCTCTGTTGCTGATAAGGCTGAACTTCACTTCCCGGATAGCCGGAACTCCGCCCGCCTCTTCATAAGAAGGATGGTAATTTCTCATATACGGATAGCTGTAGACCCGGTCCATTTCCGCCTGAGAAAGAGGCTTCTGCGGCGGATTCTGCACAACATAGAGATGCTCGCCATAAGGCTCCACCAGACATTTTCCCGAAAACGGATCGGTATTGCAATATTGTGTGTAAAAACTTCTCGCATAATTCAGTTTATCTTTTTTAAGTTCTTCAAAAGAAGGAAGTATTTCCGCATCATATACACTGTCCAGTGATTTCACCTTACATACGGTACCCGCAATAAAAGTGATATCCTCTACCTTAATACCGCTGTCCAGTGCTTCTGCAATCTCAATAATGGAACGCTCACCCATTCCATAAAAAATCATATCTGCTCCCGAATCCAGAAGCACGGAACGCTTCAGACGGTCTGACCAGTAATCATAATGCGCAAGACGACGGAGACTTGCTTCAATTCCTCCAAGGATGATTGGCGTTTTCTTATATACCTGTCGAATGAGATTACTGTATACAACCACGGCGTAATCTGGACGTTTCCCCATCACACCTCCCGGCGTAAATGCATCCGAACTGCGCCGTTTCTTTGATACAGAATAATGATTTACCATGGAATCCATATTTCCAGCGGACACAAGAAATGCAAGCCTCGGCTCCCCGAATTCCATGATGCTGTTCTTATCCTTCCAGTCCGGCTGTGCGATGATGCCGACTTTATATCCATGTGCTTCAAGTGTTCGCATAATGATAGCATGACCAAAAGATGGATGATCCACATATGCATCTCCACATACATAGACAAAATCCAGCTGTTCAATGCCCCGGTCAATCATATCCTGTTTACATATCGGTAAAAATCCCTGTGTCATTTATAACACCTCATAAGTTTCTCTTTCTATATCGAAATAATCTTGTATGTAATAATCGGCAAGCTCTCTTTTTTTCGCCTCTTGCGGTCTGGAAAAATCATCCTCCACCGCACAGACATGCATGCCCGCATTCTTTCCTGCCAGAATGCCCATCGGAACATCTTCAAATACAAGGCAGTGCTCTGGCAGAACAGCAATATCTTCGGCCACTTTCAAATACACATCCGGTGCCGGTTTCCCCACACCAACTTCACAGGATGTACGGATCGCATCAAAAAGATATGCGATCCCCATAGCCTCAAGTGTGTCATTTACAAGACTTTTTTCATTACTTGTTGCAATACCGATCTTCTTCCCCTGCCTTCTCATTTCTTCAATAAATTCACGCACACCGCTCTTAAGCTTCACTTCATTTACGTATTTATCGTGTGCCATTTCTTTCCATTCCAGCATGATTTCTTCTAGTGTACACGTAAGCGTGGGAAAAACATCCAGGTAATACTGTGCCACTTCGGTATAACTCATTCCTTCCATCGTTTCATGGAAATCTTCCGGCTGTTTGAGATCATATTTTTTCAGATAATCTTCATCGATATCTGTCCATACCCACATGGAATCCATCAGCGTTCCGTCCATATCGAAAATAATTGCATCTATATCCTGTAACATCTTTGTCATAGATTCTCTAACTCCTCATCTGTAAGTTCTCTGTATTCTCCCGGCAGCAGTTTTTCATCCAGTTTAAGACTACCCATACTTTCTCTGCGAAGATAAATAACTTTCTTTCCCACAGCCTGAAACATCCGTTTCACCTGATGAAACTTTCCCTCCTGAATACAAAGACGGATCTCGGAAAGCTCACCACTTTTCAAAATATTAAGCCGGGCAGGTCTTGTCCAATCTTCCTCTTCCTCTGTGCCGATATTCACTCCCTCAGAAAATGCTTTCACATCCAGGGAAGTCACACAGCCCTCTACTTTTGCATAATACCATTTATCTACATGCTTCTTTGGAGATAGCAGCCGGTGTGCAAGTGCACCATCATTGGTAATCAAAAGAAGACCTTCCGTATCTTTATCCAGCCGTCCGACCGGAAAAAGGTCCTTCCTTTTTCTGCTCTCGATCAGATCGAGGACCGTCCGGTCATGCCGGTCTTCGGTAGCAGAAACAACGCCTGCCGGCTTGTTCAGCATATAATATTCATACGCGGCATATCCGATTTCATTTCCATCAAAGGTAACGAGCTGACTTTCTTCATCAATCTTCTGCTCCGGCTTCTCTGCTGTCACACCATCAACTGCAACTCTTCCCTGCCGTATGAACCTCTTCACTTCCTGTCTTGTCCCTGTACCCATCTGTGACAGGTACTTATCCAGCCGCATCATGCCAGCCTCCAGCCCGGAAGATATTTATTCTTTAAAGTACCGCCTGCAAGTTTTCCCCATCCCAGCGGAAAACCATCCACACAGACGAGGTACCAGCCTTTTTCTTTTACTGAAACCAGTTCGTCCACATCTAAAGTTTCACCCTTCAGATAGCGTACGATACGTTCATCATCTGCCGGCAGATCAATACAATGTCTATACTCTTCTTTCTTCAGTGACATGGCAAATGCCTGGCTTGGCTCAAACCTGTTCTTCTTGAGCTCCCCAAGAAGAAGTCCGGTACGCAGGAAACGTATGCCTCTGACATCCGGCAATCCTTCCGGCATATAGTAGACCCGTTCCCCATGAATCTCCAGACGGGATACATCGATTTCTTTTTTTACATCATCCAGGAACCGGCTAAGCTCCTCCGGGATTTTCCTTTTTCCCGTGCTGGACAGCGATACGACTTTGGACTCTTTTGCATCTCCTTTTTGCACAAGTGCGAGATAATGTCCTTCTCCCTGCATTTTGTGTGGAAAAATGCGAACCGTATCGCGAAGGGTCTCCTCTCCGGATTCAGTTTTATCCGGCATACCTTCACAGAAGCCCTCAAAATATGGCTCTATTTTCAGAATGCGAAATTCCGGACAGTTCTTCAAAAGGTGCTCGATGATCTGTTCATTTTCCCTCTCATCGAAGGTACATGTAGAATAAAGCATCATACCACCCGGCCGCAGCATACCTGCCGCCTGAAGAATAATACTCTTTTGTATATTTGAGAAAAACTCCGGTCCATGCTCTTCCCACGCCCGAACCATTTTCTTATCCTTACGGAACATGCCTTCTCCGGAGCAGGGAGCGTCGATGAGTATCTTATCAAAATATTCCGGAAAATAGCCTGTCAGCTTTCCCGGTTCCTCACTCAGCACAAGCATATTTCCGATTCCGAACACCTCTATGTTCTTAAGAAGTCCCTTCGCTCTTGAATTGCTGATGTCATTTGCCGCAAGAAGTCCGGTGCCTTTAAGCTTCGCACCAAGCTCTGTCGCCTTGCCGCCCGGCGCCGCACAGATATCCAGCACCTTATCACCCGGCTCTACAGGAAGACGGCTCGCAGGAGTCATGGCACTTGGTTCCTGCAGATAATATAGCCCTGCAAAATAATACGGATGCCTGGAAGGAGTGATATTCTCTCCATCATAATAGAAACCATTATCAATCCAGGGGATCGGTGTGATTTCAAAAGGACATATCTCCTTGAACTTTTCTACGGAAATCTTATTTGTATTCACACGGAGCCCATAGTATCTTGGCTCATCATAACAGGCAATGTAGTCTGCATATTCTTCCTTCAGAAGATTTTGCATCTTTTTCTCAAACTTCTCAGGCAGCTTCATATATCTCCTCCATTAACGTACATTCATTTTAGTATATCATATCTGGCAAAAGAACTCTAGGAGTAAGCATATTTTAATTTTTTATTTTCCAGACTGCAGAGTATATAATAGGGGTTCACACTGATTTCTTCATCCTCTTTATAACAATAAATCCCCACATGAAGATGTACTGCAAATTTACCGGAAGTTCCTTCGGGCCCATAGCCAGTATCTCCCATATACCCCAGAAATTCACCTGCCTTAACCTTTTTCCCCTTCCATATTGTGTCAGCATAAGACTCCATATGTGCGTAGTAGTAATAAGTACCACTGTTTGACGTTATGCCAATACGATATCCTCCCTTTTCAAGCCATCCTATTTTCGTAACCGTCCCTTCGGTCATACTGACAATCGGATAAACACCTTTTCTGTTTTCCGCTGCCATAATATCTGTCCCTTCATGTCCACGTCTGCCATTGTAATTACGTTCTGCCTGCCATGTATTTACAAAAGAAACCTTTAACCTCTTATCTTCCGTAGATTCCGGTACCGGGAAATACTTCGTCTCTTTTTCCACATTTTCAAGAAATATCCGGCACTCCTCAGACAACATACCTTCTACCTCTTTCATCTTTGCACCTGCAAACTGTTCACGGTAAAATTCGTCCCTGACTGTCATTTTCTGGTAATAATATGCCTTTGCCGTCTGATAAAGTCTGTGCTCCCAAAGCACAGTAAAGAGTGCCAGAAGTAATAGCAGAAGTAACATATTCCCTGTCCTTTTACGCCTCATTTCGAAAATCCCTTTTCTTGAACTATATGCAAAAAGACCACATCTCTATGTCAGAGATGTGGTCCATTTTATCCCGTTATTATTTTAATCCGGCAAGAATTGCCTTCAGATATGTCCACATACGTTCTGTAGACGCAATACCTACACTTTCGTTAAAGGAATGTACATTTGGGATATCCGGTCCAAATGATACACAGTCCAGATCCGGACGTTTTCCAAGGAACAATCCACATTCCAGTCCTGCATGAACGGCAGAAATAACCGGAGCTTTTCCAAACAGTTCTTTATATGTATTCTCCATCAGTTCACGAAGTTCAGAATTCGGATTATACTGCCATGCCGGATATTCATTGGAGATACCTGTTCTTGCAGATACAAGCTTTGCACACTGCTCCAGTTCCTCTCTCAGAAGCGTCTTCTTACTCTCCACAGAGCTTCTTACAAGAGATATCGCTTTCACACAGGTATCTTCTGTCTTTAGAATACCAAGGTTCAAAGAAGTCTCTACCAGATTATCAAGCTTACGTGCGAGTGTCTGTACTCCGTTCGGACAGATCACGATATAAGAAATCACTCGTTCTGTACTCTCCTTATCCAATGCGGCCGCAGACGCACTCTCTGTAATCTCTACATCTACTTCCAATGTCGGCTCATCGCCCATAAACTCATTATCCCATACTGCCTTCATCTGCTCTGCCTGCGCCTTTGCCTTCATGGCATCTGCAGCAAAGAAATCAGCTGTACACTCCATAGCAATGACATTATCCTTGTCTCCGCCAAATATATCAATCAAATGGATCTCTGTTTCCTGTGCAATTACATTCAGGAGTCTTCCCATCATCTTATGTGCATTTCCGCGCTGTTTATGAATCTCAATACCGGAATGTCCGCCCTGAAGACCATGGATCTTAATCTGTACTTTTGCCCCTTCCTTCTGTTCTCTTACAACTGGAATCTCTGCTGCAAAAGTAAATCCACCAGAACATCCTGTTGTCAGAATGCCTTCCACTTCCGAATCAATATTCAGTACCTTATGTGCCTTTAATCCAGACATATCAAGCGCAAGCGCACCACCCATACCAACCTCTTCGTCAATGGTAAATACCGCTTCAATCGGCGGATGTGGAATGTCTGTGCTGTCCAGAACAGCCAGCGTCATCGCTACCGCGATACCGTCGTCACCACCCAGTGTCGTATCCTTTGCTTTTACAGAACCGTCTTCTACAATAAGTTCAATCGGATCCTTGGAAAAATCATGATCAGAATCCGGGCGTTTTTCACATACCATATCCAGATGGCCCTGGAGGATAACCGGTTCACTGTTCTCATATCCGGCAGATCCCGGCTTCTTAATGATGACATTGTTGACTTCATCCTGTATAACTTCCAGATTCCGCTCCTTTGCAAAAGCTACACAATAGTCACTGATTCTTTTCGTATCAAAAGTTCCTCTTGGAATCTGACACATTTCTTCGAAGAATCGAAAAACTTCTTTTGGTTCAATGTTTGATAATACTGCCATTTTATTTCCCTCACTTCTTATGACATAAATTTACTTTATGCTTTCATTATCCAACACTTAACATAAAAAATCAACCTTATCATAGAATGAAACAAAAGAGTTTTAAGGTGGGTTTTCCTGTGAAGCAGTCTCTTCAAAAAGCATCCGTTCTGTTTGTTTTTTTTCTTATGTTGTTATTTCCGTCACAGGTCTTCGATGGCGCATGCAGAGGGCTTTTGCTTTGGTTTCACACAGTCCTGCCTACCCTCCTTCCGTTCCTTATCTTATCATCCCTTTTGATACAGACAAAGGCCATAGACTGGATCGTTCATATATGTGCACCACTTTTCTGCAGATTTTTCCGTATCACTCCCTACGGTTCCTATGCCATACTGACCGGTTTCCTGTGCGGTTATCCAATGGGCGGAAAAACGACCTGCGACTTACTTCGTACAGGTTACATTTCATACACCGAAGCAAAATATCTGCTGTCATTTTGCAATAACGCAAGTCCCATTTTTATTATCAGTTATGTAGTTCTACAAAACTTAACAAACCGCAGGCTCATCGCACCTGCACTTCTGATTCTTATGATGGCTCCGGTTCTTTCCAGCTTCCTTTTTCGCCGGTTTTATTCTAGTGAATCAGATTTCGTTCCTCTCGGAAATAACAAATGTATCTCTGCAGCAAATAATCACGCCGGCACATATGGAAGCCTTATGGACGACTGTATCATGAATGGATTTGAAAATATTACAAAAGTAGGCGGATATATTATTTTATTTTCCATCTTCCTGTCTCTGGCACAATTACTCCCTGTCCGTACTTTCGTATATGATTATTTCCTTCTCCCCTCTCTGGAAATCACAAATGGAATTGCATGGATATGCAGAAGAGGACTTTCTGATAAGGCAACATTTTTTCTGTGCATGACCTGCACTTCTTTTGGTGGGTTATGCGCAGTCGCACAGACAAGATGTATGCTGGCCGGAAGTACACTTTCTATCCGGCCGTATATAATAGAAAAACTGGTTACCGCTGCAGTAACCAGTCTCTTAACATTTATCTACCTTTTATTCTTCTATTAAATCATCATCCAGCATGTAATCCTCTTCTTCTACCGGAGTACCATACTCTGCTTCAAGGGCACGGGAAGACTGTTCTGGAATCTCCAGTTCCGCTCTGTTATTGCGAACCATATCGTAGCACTCCTGAAGAGAATTCACAAGACCATCATACTTTGTTGTATAACTGTCAAGCGTATGTCCGATAATACCTTCAGCGTTTGCAAGAAGATCATCTGCATACTGCATTGCACCGATACGAATATCATTGGCATCTCTTGTCGCATTGTCAAGAATCTCCTGCGCCTGCTCCGTAGCAGCGGTAACAACCGCATTTGCCTGTGCATATGCCTGCTGCATAATCTCATGTTCACTTACAAGCTCATTCGTATGGATCTGTGCCTCTTCAATCATACTGTCTGCCTTAGACTGTGCATCCGCAAGGATTGCATCCTTATTTGCAATGATCTTCTGATATCGCTTAATCTCATCTGGTGTCTTCATACGAAGCTCACGGAGAAGCTCGTCCATCTGATCTTTATTTACAATAATCTTAGATGTAGATAACGGCTGAAACTTACAGCTATCAATATACTCCTCAATCTCTTCAATAATCTGTTCAATACGGCTGCTCATTATTTACACTCTCCTTTTTTACTTATTTTCTCAAATATTCTGTCCATGACTAACTCCGGGACAAACTGAGAAATATCCCCTCCAAAAGAAGCGACTTCCTTCACTATCGTTGAACTCAAATAAGAATATTCAAGTGCTGTTGTCAGAAAAACGGTCTCCAGCTCCTCCTCCAGCTTGTGATTCGTCTGTGCCATCTGCAGTTCATACTCAAAATCTGTAATAGCACGGAGTCCACGGACAACCATTCTGGCATCCATCTGTCTGGCAAAATCTACCAGCAGACCTTCAAAAGGAACAATCCTCACTTTTGGTACGTCTTTAGTTACTTCCTCTAACATTTTAACACGTTCTTCTACGGAAAACAACGGGCTTTTTGCGTTATTATTCAGCACTCCGACAATTAATTCATCTACCAGTTTCGACGAACGACGGATAATATCAATATGACCATATGTGACCGGGTCAAAACTTCCCGGGTAGATTGCCTTTAACATATATCTTTCCTCCCTGTCGGCTCAAGAAATACGTGTTTATTTGTCTTATACACTTTTTCACGGATTACATGGAAGCCAAGTTCTTCTACATAATCAAAAGATGTTTCTTTTGAAGCCTCAACAATCACAGTCCCTTCATCGGCAAGCAATGTGGAACCCGCAAGATATTCCAGCACCTTTTGCTCCCATTGCTGATTATAAGGTGGATCCATAAAAATATAATCAAACTGCTTATCATCTTCCAGTCGCTTAAGCGCCGACAGAACATCCGTCTGTATGGTCATCGCCTTATCCGCAAGCTTTGTATGTACAAGATTCTCCTTAATACACACCATTGCCTTCGGATTCTTCTCAACGAACACCGCTTCCCCTGCGCCGCGGCTTAACGCTTCAATCCCGATCCCGCCACTTCCTGCGAACAGATCAAGAAAACTACAGTCAAACAAATACGGTGTAATAATATTAAATAATGTCTCTTTGATCCGGTCTGTTGTGGGTCTTGTCTCAATACCGTCCAAAGTCTTAAGAACCAGCCTTTTCGCTGTGCCTGCAATCACTCTCATAAACAATTTCCTTCTAATATTTATACAAGTTTTCTCGTACATTATAAATTTGAGGGTAAAAAATGTCAATTGGGGACAGGACATTTTTCATTCAGGTACACCACAAAATGAAATTTGGGACGTAGACTTTTTGCAAAAGTCTACGTCCCAATTTCACATTTCATTATTTACCAGCCATCTGTTTTTCCTGCTGTTCGATCATTTTTTTCACCATATATCCACCTACAGAACCATTCTGTCTGGATGTCAGGTCTCCATTGTATCCGTCAGATAACGGTACTCCTAATTCATTTGCAACCTCGTATTTGAACTTGTCAAGTGCACCCTTTGCTTCAGGTACGGCTGCTCTGTTAGATGAACGATTTGCCATTTTATACTCCTCCTTTTTGTATCTTTGTAACTTTCACTTTTTGTTACACCGATAGTATATGGAGGTTTTAAATTATTACACTGGCAGTTGTTTCATAATCTGGCAGTTCATGGTCCCATTTATTTTGATTTTTTAACATCCAGTCTGCAGCCTCATTCGCTTCCTTAAGTATCTTTGCATCCTGAAATACATCGCCGAGCTTAAAGTCCATAAGACCGCTTTGGCGAATGCCAAACAAATCGCCTGGACCGCGAAGTCTCAAATCTTCACTGGCAATCTTAAAACCGTCATTTGTTTTATTTAGTATTTCGAGCCGTTCTTTTGTTTCTTTTGCTTTTGACGCACTCATGAATATGCAGTAAGACTGATGTTTTCCTCGTCCCACACGACCTCTGAGCTGGTGAAGCTGTGCCAGACCAAATCTTTCTGCGTTTTCTATCATCATGACCGTGGCATTAGGAACATCGATTCCAACTTCTATTACTGTCGTAGAGACAAGTATCTGTATCTCATTTCTCCCAAACTGTTCCATAATGCTGTCCTTTTCTGCCTGTTTCATTTTCCCATGAAGAAATGATACACAGATGTCTTTTCCCATTTCTTCCTGAAGCATCTTTGCGTAATCCATTACATTTTCTGCTTCCAGATGCTCGCTTTCCTCTACCATCGGACAGATAACGTAACACTGTCTTCCCTCAGCAATCTGTTTTTTCATAAATGTATATGCCGTTGCCCGATACCCGGTGTCAACGACACAGTTTTTAATTGGAAGCCGGTTCGCCGGCAACTCGTCAATAACCGAAATATCGAGATCCCCATAAAGAATGATCGCCAGTGTTCTTGGAATGGGTGTCGCGCTCATTACAAGAACATGCGGCGCACCGCCTTTTTGCGCAAATGCTTCTCTTTGTTTTACTCCGAATCGATGCTGCTCATCGGTCACCACAAGAGCAAGACTGTCATACTCCACCGCTCCCTGAATGAGTGCATGAGTTCCGACAATGATTTTTGCATAACCACAGGCAATGCGGTCATAGGCTCTTCTTTTTTCCTTCGCTGTCATAGAACCGGTAAGAAGCTCAACCTTAACCGGTATATCGTATGTCTCAAACAGCCGGGTAATCGATTCGTAATGCTGTCTTGCAAGCACCTCTGTCGGTGCCATCATCGCTCCTTGCAGTCCGTGATATGCTACATTCAAAAGTGCAAGTATGGCCACGATTGTTTTTCCTGAACCCACATCACCCTGGACAAGTCTGGACATAACTGTATCGGATGCCATATCGGCAGCAATTTCTTTCCAGACCTTCTGCTGTGCTTTTGTTAGTGTATACGGAAGCTTCCCGATCAATTCATTTACCTTGGCATTCTCCGGAATCACATACGCATTTTCCAGCTTCTCATTCTTGTCACGCAGTTTTCGAATCGACAGGATAAAGGACAGGAACTCTTCAAACACAAGTCTTCTTCTGGCATGATAATACACTTCTTTATCTTCCGGAAAATGAATTCCTCGAATCGCATAATTATATTCTGCAAGGCTGTATTTCATCCGGACTTCTTCCGGTAAATGTTCTTTTGACAGATCAAGTCCATCAATCACCTGTCGCACTGCTTTTGACACCGCATGATTTGACAATCCCGCCGTAAGCCCATATACTGGCTGCAGCGTATGCAGCTTTTCCTCATACTTTTCAGCTGGATAAAATATTTCCGGATGTTCCATGACAAGTCCACTTTTTTTCGAAACCACACGTCCCCTGAGAGTGATCGTGCCTCCTCCTGCAAATGTATTTCTAAGGAACGGCATACGAAACCAGACAACCTTCAGTGTCCCGGTAAGATCCTTTACATGCATGGTTGTCACCTGCATATTACGCGTTCCTGACACCTGCACCCGACCAAATATCACACCTGACACCGTCATAATCTTTCCTTCTTCCAGCTGCGCAATCGGCACCGCTTCTTCATATACATCATAACCTCGCGGATAATATCTGAGAAGTTCTCCTGCCGTTGTAATGCCGAGCTTTGCGAACAACTTTTCTGTTTTTTCTCCAATTCCTTTAATCTCTGTAATCCTGCTCTGCTTTATCATGTTTACTCCATTATCAAACAAGGTCAGACTCCGTCCCGGAATCTGACCTCTTTTGCTTTTCAATAAGTTTCCCGCTTATTCCACAGCCAGTACATAATAATAGATTGGCTGTCCACCGCAGTGTACATCCACATCAACATCAGGATATAATTCCTCGATCTCAGCTGTTAATGCCTCTGCATCTTCTTCGGTTACTTCTTCTCCATAATACAGACTGATAAGCTCTGACTCCTCATCTACCAACTGAGCAAGCATATCCTTTGTTGTCTCTGCAATTTCTTTCCCAACAGAAATAATGCCACTATCACCAATACCCATGATATCACCTTCATGGATTTCTTTATCATCAATGTGTGTATCACGTACAGCATATGTCACCTGACCGGACTTGACATTCTGAATCTCTTCCAGCATAGTCTCCTCATTTGTCTGCGCATCCGCTTCCGGCATAAAATTAATGATAGCCGTAATTCCCTGCGGGACTGTCTTTGTCGGGATAACAATAATCTCTTTGTCTTCTACAAGCGCCTTAGCCTGGTTCGCTGCAAGAATAATATTTTTGTTATTCGGAAGAATGAAAACTGTATCCGCATTGACATTCTCAATCGCATTCAGCATATCCTCAGTACTCGGGTTCATTGTCTGTCCACCCTCAATAATGTAGTCAGCACCCAATTCACGGAAAATGCCATTCATTCCTTCACCAATAGAAACTGCAATAAATCCCATTGACTTTCTGGGCTCTTCTGCTTTCTTCTCTTTCTCTTCCTCTGCCTGCTTCTGTGCGAGATTCTGTGCATCACGAATCAGCTTTTCCTGATGCTCTTCACGCATATTATCAATCTTCATACGGGAGAGCTGTCCATAAGTCAGCGCTCTCTGAATAGCAAGGCCCGGATCATTTGTGTGTACATGAATCTTTACTACATCATCATCTGCAACACACACGATAGAATCACCAATGGAAGACAGATAACTCTTAAAATCGCTCTCATCGTCTTCTGTGAACTCTTTCTCTGTCAGGATGATAAATTCTGTACAATATCCAAACTTAATATCTGCAGTATCCTGTGCATCAACCTTAACAGCACCCACACCGGCACCTGCTCCAGGAGCGATCGCGCTATAATCAACCTCTTTGCCAAGAAATGCATCATATGCACCACGAATTACCTCCAGAAGTCCCTGTCCGCCTGAGTCAACTACCCCCGCTTCCTTAAGAACCGGAAGCATGTCCGGAGTCTTAGACAGAACTACTTCTGCATAATCAATAACTGCCGGGATAAACTCTTCCAGATCATCTGTCTCCTGCGCCATCTCAGCTGCCTTTTCGGCGATTCCGCTTGCAACTGTAAGGATGGTTCCTTCCTTCGGCTTCATAACTGCTTTATAGGCTGTATCCCGCGCTCTCTGACATGCAGCAGCAAGTGCCATCACATCAATCTCTTTCTCTTCACGAATGGACTTCGTAAATCCTCTGAGAAGCTGAGAAAGAATAACTCCTGAATTACCACGGGCTCCTCTTAAGGAACCGGAAGAAATTGCTTTCGCAAGCTCCTTCATATCTGGCTTTGCAAGCGCTGTCACTTCCTTGGCAGCAGCCATGATCGTAAGGGACATATTCGTTCCCGTATCTCCATCCGGTACCGGAAATACGTTCAGTTCATTGATAAATTCTTTCTTTGCCTCAATATTCTGTGCACCTGCAAGAAACATCTTTGCAAGCATATCCACATTAATAGTTTTTGTAGCCACTTCTTATGTTCCTCCTTAACTAATCGATGACTCTTACGCCTTCAATGTAGATATTGATCTTATCTACCGGCATTCCTGAAAACTCTTCCACACGATATTTTACATTGCTGATCAGGTTCTCTGTTACAGCAGAGATACTTACTCCATACGCAACAATAATATGGAAATTAAGAGTTACATGGTTGTCATCAGAAATTGCCACCTGGATTCCTTTTGTCAGGCTCTCTTTCTTCAGAAGATGTACCAGCCCATCTTTTACATTCACTGCAGCCATACCAACGATGCCAAAGCACTCAACCGCGACTGTTCCGGCATACTTTGCAATAACTTCCGGGTCAATGGTAATGATACCTAAATCTGTACTCATACAACCTTTCATACTGAATACCTCCAATTCTTCTATTTAAATTCCTTTTTACGCATATTTAACAAGAATATTATACTCTTTTTAACGTCATATTACAAATAGAAAATACCTTCTATACTCAAACAGGCACAAAAAAACCCGAACTCCCAAGGAAATTCGGGTTTCATTCATTACGCACGCTCAACTCTTCCTGATTTTAAGCAAGAAGTACAAACATACATTTTCTTTGTAGCACCGTTTTCTGTCTTAACGCGAACGGATTTTACATTTGATTTCCACATCTTTGGTGTTTTTCTATTAGAGTGACTTACATTATTTCCAAAATGAGCACCCTTTTCGCAAATAGCACATTTAGCCATGACTGCACCTCCTAACGCTCATAATAAGTCCATTACATGGACTCGCAACACTAGTTATTGTAACAGAATATGATAAGGAATGCAAGTACAAAATACATAGTTTTATCAATATTTTGTTATCTTTTGTTATCGTCAACAACAAAACAGATTATACCCTGCCAGTATACACAGAATGATACACAACACTTCCACAAATGTATTTGGTAAAATCAAAGCAAGTACAATTCCAACCGCAATAAAGAACAATGCAAATCCGATCACGCGTTTCACACGCATCATCCTCTCAGTCTGCCTTGTGATATTCTATGTGCGATCTCACAAAATATTGCCTGTACGCCTTATATTCTTACTCTGCTTCATCAAGAATATCCTTCACATCTTCTTCTGTCATCTTCTCTTCCTTACCTGCAGAGAATTTATCAATAACATCCGGAACCATATCGAGAATCTTCGTGATGGTATCCTGATTCTTAATATTGACAAGCTTTGTATGTCCATTCTGGATCACAAGCACTGCACATGGTGTCATCTTACCACCAAGACCACCTGCTCCTTTTTCCTTTTTATCGCCGTTAAACGCACCGGCACCTACTGCAAAGGATACATCTACAAGCGGAAGGATAATCGTATCACCGATGTGAATCGCATCTCCTACAACAGTTTTGGATGATATAACTCCATCCATTCCCTGAAAAAGAGCCTCTACCGTTCCCTTAAAATTATTGTCTGCCATATCCGTTTCCTCCTCAACTATAATTCAAAATTTTTCACATGCCTGTATGTCGTGCGGATGTTCTTACACAGAATAAGACGGATGCATACCGCCACAAAATGGCATACGCGGATCTTCCCTTTTATATGAAGATTTCCCTTTAATATCTGATGTTCGAAATCCGGCACAATATTGGTATGCTCACCAATAAATGGATACAGCATACTAAAGACTGCAAGTACCTGTCCTGTCGTACAGGGATCATCAAATCCGAAGACGATATTTGCCTGTATTTTGTCCGGTTTCAGATGTCCAAGAAGATGAAACACTTCTTTTTTCACCTTACAAAAAGCCTGTACATGTACTTCATCCTGGACAAAAGCTGTAAGCTTATTTTTCTTCTCTGATAATGCCTTTATTTTATCACACAACTTCGTGATTGTACATTTTATCTTTTCAATAAGTCCCTTTATCTTCGACGTAATGCTTTCTTTATCTTCTTTGCGATCACTGGATTCTTTTTCAGGAATTTCTTCCACGCTTTCTTTCCATTCCTGAGCATCTTCAGTTTCCGGCAATTCTTCCTGAGTTTCTGCCAGCTTTTCTTCCGGTTCTTTTTCTTCATATGCATTCTCCTCCTTATTCTCCGTCACAGGCGTCTTCGTCTCTGTCACAGGAATCTGCTTTTCTTCCGGTGATGTATAATCTTGTCCGCCCATACGCTTCATCCAGGCAAGTCGCAGACGCCATCGAAGCTTTCGATTCTTAAAATACGCATCCACACGTACAAGATGTAAAAGCCATGTAACTTTTATCTTCGCTTTCAGAGAATCTATATTTCCCTCACATTTTCCTGATACTTCATAACGCACAGGTACAAAAAGGACAATACAAACTAACAATACTAATATTCCCAGTATTGCCGCCAATATGATGCCTATTATCTTCAATATCAACAACAGTATATGTAGCATCTTAATCTTCCTGCTCTTTTTTTAATATATAGGAACGGATATCCACTCCCTTTGTCTCATTATACACCTCTTGTGTTATTTCTTCCACAAGTTCTACTGCCTCATCATATCCTTTTGTAATACCAACTATAAAAAAGTCTTCATTCGGAAAATCCGGCTGTAAAAAAAGTATACTGTTATATATTTCCAGACTGACTTTCTCATTGGCAGCAAGTACGATAACATGCACCGAAGGCTGGAACTTTCCACTTTCCAGCTTTCGGATGATTTTATCCTTCTTTTTTCTTATATTTTCTGTCATATATAGATGTCGATAATATCTCATAGATGCTGCCTTTCTCCCTAATGATATGCATCAAATACCTGTTTGGCAATATTTACGGCTTTTGCTGAACCATCTGCGGATTCGATGATCACACTGACAACAAGATCTGGATTATCTACATTTGACATACCGATAAACCAGGAGTGATCTTTTTCTTTATCCGAACTATATTCCGCTGTTCCGGTCTTTCCTGCTGCTGTATAACTCTGTCCGTTCAGAACCGATGCTGTACCATATTCCGTTACAGCTGTCATATACTGCTTCAGCTGTGCCGCCTCTTCAGAAGTCATCAATGTGCCATATTTTTCCGGCTTATTTTTCTCAATAATACTTCCTGTGTAATTCGTTACCTGATCCACCAGATACGGTTTCATCAGCACGCCCCCATTGGCAATGGCACTTGTGATCAGTGCCATGTGATACGGGCTCACCTGCGTCTGTCCCTGTCCCATAGCTGTCATCATACGCTCCGCTTCAGACGCATTTTTCTGTAAAGTAAATTTACTTTTGCTGTACGGGAGTTCACACGGGAGCTTGGAATCAAACAAAAGTTCTTTGGAAGTATCCTGAAATTTACTGATATTCAGAGATGCACCGATATTGGAAAACGATGTATTACAGGAATATGCCAGACTGTCTTTGAGATCCACATCCCCATGCACATGTCCATTGTAGCAGTGAATCGTTGTTCCGTTTGCCTCGATTTCTCCGGTACATGTATATCCATAAGAAGCATATCCGGCATTTTCACGCATAAATTCCAGTGTTGTTACTACTTTAAATGTAGAACCCGGTGCATACTGTCCCTGTGTTGCACGATTTAAAAGAGCACTGTTTTCGTTATCTGTGCTTAAGGTTTCCCAGTTCTGAGCCACTGTATTCGGATCGTAATCCGGTTTTGAGACCATAGCAAGTATTTTTCCTGTACTCGGTTCAATCGCAACAACTGCGCCCTTGTTATTTCCCAATGCATTATACGCTGCCTCCTGCACACCTACATCAAGAGTCGTCACCACATTATCTCCGATATTTTTCTTATCCTGAAATTCTGTTTTCAGTTTTTCAAGGAAAAATGCATTGGACGTCAGAAGCTCGAAGTTTTCCAAAGACTCAATTCCTGATTTGCCTTTTGCAGTATAACCGACAACATGTGCAAACATATTCCCGTAGGGATACTCTCTTGTTTCCGTTCCATCCTCTGCCACATTTGTCTGTGCCAGTACTTTACCTGTTCTGTCAAGTATTTTACCACGTACCACACGGTCGGCAAGTGAATCAAGTCTTGCATTATACGGACTGCGGATGATATCACGGCTTTTCACTACATTAAAATACGAAATGTATGCCATCATACCGATGAACAGAGCCACAAACACATATGTTACCCTAGCGAATTCTTTGTTCCTTGCGCGCTTTTTCTTTGCCCGCCTCTTGTCTTCGCGGTTGGCTTCTTTGCGGTCTTTTCTGGACATCTCCCGCTTTTCCTGCTCTCTTTTTATTCTCTTGTCTGCTTCTCGCTGCTCGTAACCTTTCCTTTTTCTTTCTTTCAATATCCTCTTCCTCGTCTTCTCTTAATATATATAAGCCCTGAATGATACCAAACATAACCACCGTGCTGAGGAGGGAACTTCCTCCATAGCTTACAAGTGGAAGTGTCACACCCGTAGACGGGATAAATTTCGTCACACCGCCGACATTTAAGAATACCTGGAAAATGTAACATGTTCCAAGTCCCAGTGCCACCAGCTTATAGAATATATTGTGGAGCTGCATGGCAATATTCAAAAACATTACATAGCAACTGACACAAATCAAAATCATACATAATGCAAATATCAGACCAAGCTCTTCCGAAATAGCCGAAAAAATAAAGTCTGAAGATGCAACCGGGATCGTATCTGGTTTTCCCTGATAAAGTCCCATTCCAAACCAGCTTCCTGTACCGATCGCAAACAATGACTGTGCCACCTGAAATCCCCCGTCATTATACGCGCCAAACGGATCTTTCCATGCAAGGACACGGACACGAATATGGTTAAACAGATAATATGCAACTACTGACGCCCCACTTCCTGCCGCCATTCCTGCAAGAATATAAAGAGGCTGCCTCGTTGCCACATACAGCATAACCAGATAAACAACAAATATAATAAGCGCTGCTCCAAGATCCTTGGATACTACCAGGATCAATACATGGAAAGCCGCAAGAGCTGTTGTTATCACAATGTTACGGAACTCCAGAGACATTTTAAAACTGGATGCCACAAAGAATACAAAAATGATCTTCACAAGCTCTGATGGCTGAATATTTACCACTGATGTCTCAAAACCAAGCTTGGCACCGCCGGAGACACCGCCCCATATAACAACTGCAGCAAGTGATACGATACCAACAATTGCATATAGCTTTCTCCACTCCGAAAGCAGCTTAAACTTCCGGATGATGACCGGAACAACCAGACTCATGGCAATTGCCACTGCAGCAATCACAAACTGCTTGACAGCAACTGCATAATTCAGTCTTGTCAGCATGATCATTCCAATACACAACAGCATACACATATTATTCACAACAAGTCTTGAGACCTTCGGATAAATATTGGTATACAAAAGTATGATTGCACCAAATAAAACAACCTGCATCAGATAAAATGCAAGAAGCTTAATATCTTCTGTCTCCAGATACATGACCAGATAAGCAATGATCTGTATCATGAACATCAATACATTCTGTCTGCCAAGAAGCTGTTTCTTCCTGTCAGGATCCCGATATCCAAAAATACTGAAACACAGAAATGTATACATCGTTATCAGTATGATCATCAGATATTTGGATAATTCTACAATAATATTTACCAAAACTTCACCTACTTTACACCCCGTTTAAAGTGTCCTCTTGTATAATCCACATCCGGCATCCTGGCTTCGCCGTCCGCCTGGAATACACACCTGTACATCTCTGCGATCTGTCTTGTCTGTTCTTCGCTTTCTATCGTAAAATCAAGCCGCAGAGCAGCTGGGGATACTTCTTTTATCTCCTCCTTCTGGTCAAGCAGAACCAGCGGCGAGGAATTATATATGATATTATAACAATATTTGCAATAGTTTCTGACAGCAAATTTCTTCTTATATCTGTCCGTTAAAAACATAATACCTTCTTTATGCAAGCATTTTCCTGTTGTTTTCTGAATACAGTTTGCGGTTATCATGACCGGTTCATATCCATAAACGCTCAGGACACCGCCTCCTCCAAGAGCCTGGAGCTCTCTGTAATTCAGTTCCGCCGGAAATGTATATTCACAAATATCTGTTTTTCGAAGGAAATCTCTGCTCCAGGTATTGAATACATACAGATTTGCATCTGCTATGATCTTGCCAGAATATCCCTTTGTCTTAAGCCATTCATAGCTTTCCCAGTTCCGGATCAACACACCGTCATAAGACTGAAGAATAAGCTCATACCGCTTTTCATATAGATCGATTGCTTTTCTCCTGAAAATATATGGCATAGCAAGAAACAGCATTCGCCTTTTTTCACTTCTTACTTCCCTGCATATCTTACGCACATCTTCATCAAACCCAATACCGTCATCTACATAAACAGAAGAAATTGCCTCATTCTCCAGAACCGCTAAAAGCTGCTCCTTCTTCTGCACGCAGGCATGCAGCGCCGGTGGGTTCATATCCTTCACAGCTTCTTTACTCGCAGCTGACTCAATCACTTTTGGCTCTCTGCGGTAGTGAATAAGCATTGCATTCTGAAGCTTCTCCATTCCATCTCTTCTGAGCACATTTAACGCCTGCATTGGGAGAAAAATGCTTCCTTCTGTCTCAATATTCAGTGATGCAAACACAAATTCTGTATTTCCCGTTTTTCGCATCTGCTTTTCGATACGTTCATGGTCAAGGGGCTGATTCTTAGCCGTCTGTACCATTTCACCTTGTATCTGTACAGACAACCTTTCATTTTCGTCAGACAAAAACAGTTTAGCATGTTTTCCCTCAGAAAGTATTAATTTCCCATTAATTTTTACTTTATTTTTATAATTATCCGGAAGATTCTCCTGTTCGCTATCGTTTGCAAGACGACCAAAGGATATCATATCTTTTCCATTATGCTGACGGTAATATCCTTCTGAATAACCTCTTCTTCGATACACATTTTCGAGAAGTCTTAAGTCGTCCGGCGCCACCCGGAAACCTTTTCTTCCAGTCTGCAGATACAGATCCACATACTTTCGATACATGCTTACAACTGTATACACATATTCCGGCTGCTTCATCCGTCCTTCGATCTTGAAGGAATCTATCCCTGCATCAATAAGATCAGGCAAAAGCTCAATCGTACACATATCTTTAAGACTCAAAAGGTCTTCCGGTTTCTTTCCGGACACACTGTAGGGAAGACGGCATGGCTGCGCACACTGTCCCCGGTTACCACTTCTTCCGCCGATCATACTGCTAAGAAGACATTGTCCGGAATAGCAATAACACATGGCACCATGTACGAAACATTCGATTTCCAGTCCAGTCTTCTCTTTCATTTCACGAATTTCCTGAAGTGACAGTTCCCTTGCCGGTACAATACGTTCTGCGCCGATTTTACCAAAGAATCCTGCACCTGGTGTCCCCGTTACTGTTGCCTGGGTACTCACATGCAGAGCCAGATCCGGAAAATGCTTTCTCACAAATTCCATAACACCTATATCTTGTACGATCACAGCGTCCAGTCCCTGTCTGTAATATGGCAAAAGATAAGCATATAATTCCTTTATCTCGCACTCTTTCAAAAGTGTATTTACCGTCATATACAATTTTTTTCCATGCAGATGCACATAATCAATCGCCTCCAGCATCTGTTCCTCATTTAGATTATCTGCATAGGCACGTGCACCAAATCTGCTTCCACCGATATATACCGCATCTGCTCCCGCACAGACAGCAGCACACAAGCTGTCCCACGAACCGGCCGGAGCCAGGATCTCAACATTTCTTTTCATCACAACAACCTCTAAAAAAGGCTGTCAACCTGACAGCCCTCTGCTTGTATTTACTTTCGTTTATTTTTCATCTCTGTCTCTAACTGCACGATCTTCATCTGAAGGTCCTTATTCTCCTCCTTCAGCTTGTCCAGTGCCTTCTCTGCGTTCTCCAGTTTGATCTGAACAGAAATCAGTTCATGCTTCAGGTCATACATCTCTTTGTCCTTTGCCTCGATGTCACTCTCCAAAGTTCCGCCCTGCTTTCTGGCCTTGAAATAATCATCTGCAATATTCAGCGCAAGAAGAACACTCCTTGTCTCAGCACTCTGCTTACGGTACCCGTCGCTGCTTGAGCACTCTTCAATCTTATGATTCAGATAAGTAGATACCTTCTGCAGATAATCCTCGCTCTCGAATCCGCTTAATGTAAATACCTTTCCACCTATTAATACTTCGGTATAATTTTTTGATGATGCCATAGAAGCCTCCCAAACTTTCAAAATATATTGTAATTATTATATACGAATCTCGCGTAAAAACCAACTATTTTTCCTCATTTTCGCAAGAAATTCCCAAATGTATGTATGTTTTTTCCGTCACAACGCGTCCCCTGGGTGTCCGCTGGATAAATCCATTCTTCAAAAGATACGGTTCATACACATCCTCAATCGTACCTGCATCTTCACCAACAGAAGCTGCCAATGTATCGAGTCCGACCGGACCGCCCTGAAACTTTCCAATAATTGTCATAAGAAGTTCTCTGTCTGTCTGGTCCAGGCCTTCTTTATCTACATCCAGAAGATCCAGCGCATAATTCGCCACATCCTCCGTAATATATCCATTATATTTGATCTGCGCAAAATCCCGCACACGTTTCAGCAGACGATTGGCAAGTCTGGGTGTTCCACGGGAACGCCTTGCCAGCGCACGTGCACCATTCTCGTCAATTCCCACTTCCAGCACCTTTGCAGAACGCATGATGATGGTCATCAGCTCTTCCACAGTATAAAACTCCAGTCGATGAATCACACCAAAACGATCTCTGAGAGGCGCTGTCAACATACCTGCCCTTGTTGTAGCACCCACAAGTGTAAATTTCGGAAGATCCAGACGAATAGAACGTGCAGATGCACCCTTTCCAATCATAATATCAATAGCATAATCTTCCATAGCCGGATAAAGTACTTCCTCTACCTGGCGGTTCAGTCTGTGGATCTCATCTACAAAAAGGACATCTCCTTCCTGCAGATTGTTGAGGATTGCCGCCATCTCCCCAGGCTTTTCTATCGCCGGTCCGGATGTGATCTTAATATTCACCTGCATTTCATTTGCAATAATTCCGGCAAGAGTCGTCTTTCCAAGTCCCGGAGGTCCATAGAATAAGACATGATCCAGGGATTCTCCTCTTTCTTTTGCTGCTTCGATATAGATCTTTAATGTTTCCTTTGCTTTTTCCTGACCAATATAGTCACACAAAAGCTGTGGTCTTAAACTGCTTTCAATTTTAATATCTTCTTCCAGATTCTCAGTTGTGATAATTCTTCTGCTCATTTTGTTACCCTATGCTAAAACATCATATATTTTAATGCCTGCTTCAATACATCTTCTACCGTAGAAACTTCTGTAATCTCTACTTTCTTTACTGCCTTAAGAGCTTCTGTACTGCCATATCCGAGTGCCACCAGCGCCTGCACGGCATCACTTTGTATCTCATTTCCTCCGGAGCGCTCCACATAGATCTGCTCGCCAGAAGCCGCATGCTCCAGAGCATCTTCAATACGCAGCTTGTCTTTCAACTCCACGATCAGCTTCTCTGCAGTCTTTTTCCCTATTCCAGGAGCGGAAGAAATAGCCTTAACATCATTTGCCATTACAGCAAAACGAAGATCATCCGGTGAAAGAACTGACAAAATTGCCTGTCCTCCTTTTGGCCCAATACCACTGACGCCAATCAGCAGTTTGAAAACAGCAAGATCATCTCTCGTAAGAAACCCAAACAACTGCATGGCATCTTCTTTTACATTCAGATATGTATAAATCTTTACTTCATTCCCCACAGGAGGCAGCAGACTCATAGTCTGCACTGGCATAAAAATACCATAACCGACACCGCCCACATCAACGATCACTTTATCTGCTTCTATAGATGCAAGTTCTCCCCTTATATACGAAATCATAATTCCTCCTAAAACTGTATATTTACAAGCCTTTTCAACATATTATCCGACAGGATACCGATAAGAAAACCTGTCACAAGCCCGGCAACAAGCAGAACCGGCATATAATATGCCACATGAAACGTCTCCACAACTGCCATTGCAACAACAAGCTGTCCTACATTATGGAACACTCCTCCGGCAATACTGACGCCAATCACACTGAAATCACCCCTGTGCTTCAAATATGCCATAACCGTCAGACTCAGAAGCCCACCCGCAAGACTATATATAATACTGAAATAATTACCGAACAAAAAGCCCGCAAGAATCACTCTCACAACAGAAAGTACATATGCCTCACGAAGCTTTAACTTATAAAGTGCAATCACAATAATCAAATTGGCAAGTCCCAGCTTCACACCCGGAATTCCGAACTGTATCGGAATCAAGGTCTCTACATAGCTGAATATCAGTGCCAATGCTGTAAATACACCAAAATATGCAACTCTGTTCTTCAACCGGAAATCCTCCTAATTCGTCACAGCATCTATTTCACTGTTTACAGCACTGTCCACTTCTACAATAACCTTATTCGGCAGACAGATAATGCTTTCATGATTTTTAGATATCGGCTTCTGGTTTACACATAACTTATCCGGGCAGTCTGCTTCCACCATATCAGCCTTCCCGTTCTTAATCACAAGCTTATTCGTTCCGCCATTCAATTCCAGTTCCTGATCTTCAGCCAGACTATATACACCCTCAATTACACCATCCACTTTTACGGTAATACACCCGGCTCCGGCACTTCCGATTTTCTCATGAATCAGAAAAGCAGATCCCGCAACAATGAGTACAATGACTACAAAAATCCAATCTTTCTTTTTCATATCCAACTTCATTTTCATCTTCATTACCTCTCTAGGCATTATTTTAGCACAACAACTCTGAAGCCGCAACCACATGTTCGATTGCATATCCTCTTTTTCAATGATATAATATCAGATACATGTATATGAGGTGAATTATGAAATATAAGAAATTAATCGCAGCATTCAGTGCTGCAGCAATTTTTATGTCCGGATGTTCCGGTCTTCCATCAAAAGATGATTTATCCTATACTGATACTTTATTTGATACGGTTATCAGTGTACAGATTCTGGATCCCGTAGATAAAGATATCCTGGAAGGGTGCGAAAAGCTATGTAAAGATTATGATGTACGCTTTTCCACAACTAATGAAGACAGTGAGATCTATAAGATCAATCACGCAGGCGGTGCTGCTGTAGAGGTATCTGAAGATACCATTACACTAATTAAAAAAGGAATTTATTACGGTGATTTTTCCAATGGACTATTTGATATTACTATTGGCTCCGTAACAACTCTGTGGGACTTCCATGCGGAAGATCCGGTCGTACCTGATGCCAGCGCTGTCGCATCTGCGTTAAGTCATGTGAATTACAAGAATATTATTATTTCCGACAACACAGTAAAACTGGCCGATCCAAATGCGGCTATTGATGTCGGAGCGATAGCAAAAGGTTATATCGCAGATCGTCTGAAGGATTATCTGAAGGAAAATGGTGTTAAGCATGCAGTCATTAATCTTGGCGGCAATGTCCTGACCCTTGGTACGAAAACAGATGGCTCCAAATATAATATCGGAATCCAGAAGCCATTTGATGAGACCGGAACGCCGATTACGTCTGTTAAAATTGCTGACCAGTCCATTGTTACTACAGGAATCTACCAGCGATACTTTGAAGCTGACGGCAAACTATATCATCACATCATTGATCCAAATACAGGTTACCCATGTGAAAATGATCTGTACAGCGTATCAATTATTACAGATTCTTCACTTACAGCTGATGCGCTAAGCACTGTCTATTATCTGATGGGCTATGAACGTGCCAATGCGCTGAATAACCAGCTGAATAATGTAGATGCTGTCTTTATTACAAATGATGAAAAGATTCATTATACAGACAATTTCATGAATTAAAAAAAGAGGCTTGCCGATAAGCCTCTTTTTGTATGCATTTTAATAATACAAAGAACCTGCTGTTGCAGTCGCAATTCCTGCTGTTGCAGTCGCAATTCCTGCTGTTGCAGTCGCAATTCTTGCAATCACAGCAATAATAATAGCAATTACATAACCGATCGCCACAAGAATCAGTCCTGCACGGCAGTAATTTCTACGGTTAATATTTCCATTTTTCCCAAAGGCCCACACACAATACAATACGATATTTACACATGGAATACTAAGCAAAAATATTGTCAGAAGCCATTCACCCATTGTCAAAGGTGTTGTATCCATTCCTGTATCATAGCTTGTATTATAACCTGTATTGTTTCCTACATTGTAATTGTAATTATCCTGATACTGCTGCTGGTAATCCTTCTTATCTGATGACTCCGGCTGATAATACGTATATGGCTGTTGTTCCTGCTGATTCTCACTATTCTCATTATTCTCAGGTATATTATCAAAATTATTATCCATTAATCTTCTCCTCCTCTTATCCCTGTTTTGTTAATATATTATCACGTTAATGATACAAATGCAATAAACCAATCAATCTGCTCAACATATTATATCGGTAATAACTCATTGGGGGTTCACCGGGGAAAAACTTGTACATTCTCCAAATATAGAATACAAGCATTCCGGCTATAAGCACAATCGTACACCATCTTAGACCCGTATATTTTTTTCGAAAAAGAATATATCTCTCCACACAAAATGCTATAGCAAGTCCAATAATCGGATAAATAAATGGATGAATCCGCCACGCCTGTACAAAATGAAATCGAAGCACCTGCACACCGGCCCTGGTAAGTCCACATGCCGGACATGGATACCCTGTAAAGATTACCATGGGACATATGCTGTACAATACTTTTCTGAGTAATACAAAATAGGCGATCACAAATAGAATCGCCCATTTTGCATCTTTTATGTCTCTTATCAATAATTTAAAACTACGTTTTAACATATTACTGAATGATCTTCTTCGGACATTTTGCTGCACATGCACCGCAGTTCGTACATTTTTCCGGATCAATATGTGCAATGTTATCAATTACCTTAACAGCATCGAATTCACATACTTTTTCACACATCTTACATCCGATACATCCTACGGAACAAGCCTTCATTACATCTTTACCTTTATCTCTTGAGCTGCACTGTACCAGATGCTTCTGCTCATAAGGAACAAGCTCGATGAGGCGCTTCGGACAAGCTGCAACACATTTGCCGCATGCCTTACACTCTTCTTTATCAACAAGTGCAACACCATCCACAATATGAATCGCATCAAACGGACAAGCTGCAACACAGCTTCCTTCACCAAGACAACCATAGTTACATGCCTTCGGTCCGCCATCCTGCATCATATTTACCATGACGCAATCATGAATTCCGTGATACTCGTATTCCTGCTGTGCTTTTCCACAAGTTCCGGCACATTTAACAAATGCAACCTGACGAACCTGCTCGCCGGCTTCCTGTCCCATGATTGCTGCAATCTTAGCAGCAACAGGTGCTCCACCGACCGGACATCCACCCACTTCTGCTTCACCTTTTACGATAGCAGCAGCAAGACCGGAACATCCTGCATAACCACATCCACCACAGTTATTTCCCGGGAGAACACCTGTGATAGCTTCTTCTCTTTCATCAACTTCTACTGCAAATTTCTTTCCTGCAAATCCAAGGAACACACCAATGAATAATCCGGTGCCGCCTACGATTGCAGCAGCAATAATAATACCTGTTATACTCATAGTCTGTTTCCTCCTATATAAGTCCTGAGAATCCAAAGAAAGCAATTGCCATAAGGCTTGCTGTAATCAGCACGATTGGAGTTCCCTGGAAAGATTCCGTAATGTCATTATATTCCATCTTCTCACGAAGACCTGCCAGGATTACGATAGAGATCAGGAATCCGACAGATGTTCCGAGACCGTTTATCACACCTGTTAAGATAGAATACTCTTTCTGTACGTTTGTAAGCGCAACACCAAGTACCGCACAGTTTGTTGTGATCAATGGAAGATATACACCAAGTGCCTGATACAGTCCCGGCATAGATTTCTTAAGGAACATCTCAACAAACTGAACAAGACATGCGATAACAAGAATAAATACAATTGTCTGCAAATATACTAATTTACCGTCAAGGATTGCCTTATTTGCCAAAATAACTTTATTTATCACACCTGTAACAAAAGATGCGATCGTAATAACGAATACTACAGCAGCACCCATACCCGCTGCTGTTTCTACTTTCTTAGAAACACCAAGGAACGGACAGATTCCAAGGAACTGGCTGAGTACAACGTTATTTACAAGTGCTGAACCAATTGCAATAATCAATAATTCTTTCATCTATGTACTCCTCCTATTCTTCATTTCCTGTCGGGAACACTTTACCACTGCATGAACTGTTTCCACAGGATGCACAACCTTCACCACATCCGGCTGTCTCTACAACTTTCTTGCCCTTCTTGGCTGCATTTCTCTTTACTCTGTTCTGAAGAGCGGTAAGCCCTGCAAGTACAAGGAAAGCACCAGGTGCAAGAATAAAGATCGTTACCGGAACATATCCGGCTTTTCCTGTTGCTGCATCAGCAAGTGGAAGGATCTGCTGTCCAAACGCTTTACCGGAACCGATGATCTCACGGACAACACCAATACAGGTAAGTCCGACCGTAAAACCAAGTCCCATACCAATACCATCGAAGATAGACGGAAGTACCGGATTCTTGGAAGCATAACTCTCTGCACGGCCAAGAATGATACAGTTAACTACGATCAGCGGAATGTAAAGTCCAAGTGCTGAATAAAGACTTGGCATGAAACCTTCCAGCAAAAAGTCTACAATTGTTACAAAGGATGCTACGATTACGATGAATGCCGGGATTCGAAGTGAATCCGGAATAACTTTACGCAGCATGGAAATCAACATATTTGATAAAACAAGTACGGCTGTTGTAGAAAGTCCCATACCCATACCGTTAATAGCTGAAGTAGTAACCGCCAGTGTCGGACACATACCAAGCATCAGTACGAAGGTAGGATTTTCTTTAATAATACCGTTATATAATCTTTCGGTGCAATTATTCATCTTCACTACCTCCTAAAATGCGTTCTGATAATATGCAAGGGCTGCATTAACGGCACCTGTGACTGCTCTTGATGTAATGGTTGCTCCACTTAATGCATCAATCGGTTCACCTTCACCGCCGTCCTTGGATACATAGAACTTATCTGTCTGTTTATCTTTGTACTGCTCATAAAATGTCGGTTCAGTTGCTCGCATACCAAGACCTGCTGTCTCACCGATAGACAGGATAGAAATACCGCTCACTGTTCCGTCTGCTGTAATACCTACTGTAATCTGGATATCTCCGCCATATCCCTCTTTATCTGTAGTAGTGATAACGTATCCGTCTTCTCCTACTGTACAGACTTCATCGATCGTCGCTTTGATTCCAAGATCATTCACTACCTGATCAGCCACCTTCTGATCAACTTCTACAGCTTCAAAAGCATCTACATCTGCATCTGGAAATACCGCCTGCCATGCTTCTTTCTTAGCTGCGTCCTGCGCCTGAGCGATTGGATCCTTTGTAATCTCGTATACAAATCCAAGTCCCAGACCAGAAATCAATGTAATAATTGTAAGAATAATCGTATTTTTAATAATCTTATTCATTATTTCTCTCCTCCTTTACCAAATGGTTTTGGAAGAGTAACCCTTTCAATAAGCGGAACTAAAAGGTTACTGATGATAATCGCATAGGACACACCTTCCGCTGAACCGCCGAAAAGACGGAACAGACCGGTAAGAATACCAAGCAGTGCACCGTATACGATCTGCCCTCTCTTTGTAATCGGAGATGTTACATAGTCAGTTGCCATGAACCATGCGCCAAGCATCAGACCGCCTCCGCAAAGATGAGCTGTAATATACTGTGGGTCAAAGAATCCAACTGCAGGATTCTGGAAATGACCAAAAATACCAACAAATATTGCGAATGTCACAATATATGTACCCGGAATACGAAGATCAATTACTCCCATCAAAATCAGGAAAATGGCTCCGATAATAATTGCGATCACAGAAGTCTCTCCGATTGTACCAGGAATCGTTCCGATCAGCATATTCATTGTGTTCACTGCACTTCCTTCTTTTAACAGTGCAAGTGGTGTCGGACCTGTTACACCGTCATAGACAAAACTTGTCATCTGTCCGGTAAAGGAAATCAGAAGGAAACATCTTGCGCCGAGTGCAGGGTTCATAAAGTTCTGACCAAGTCCTCCAAACAGCTGTTTTACGATCAGGATACCGAAAATACTTCCCAGCACACCCATCCACCATGGCGCTGTAGGAGGCATATTCAGTCCTAACAAAAGACCTGTAACTGCTGCACTCCAGTCACTGATCGTAATCTTCTTATGCATCAGTTTCTCGTAGATATATTCTGTCGCTACTGCTGATACTGTTGTTGCGATCAGCATGACAAGCGCCGGTAATTTGAAATTATACACTCCAAATGCAGCAGCCGGTAAAAGTGCAATAAATACCATAAGCATGATATTACTGGTCGTTGCTTTGGAACGTACATGTGGTGATGATGACATTTTCAACTTGTAATCACTCACGTTTGTTCACCTCTTCCTCTCTCATTCTTTATTTCTTCTTGCGGTTCGCAAGTGCAATTTTTCTCATTGAACCAATGGACTGCTTCAGTGGACGTTTTGCAGGACATACATAACTGCAGGATCCACATTCCATACATTCCAGACCTTCATGCGCTGTAAAAGCCGCCTCATCATGGTGCTCTGCATAATCAGCAAGTCTGGATGGAATCAGACGGCTTGGGCAGGCATCTACACAACGTCCGCAGTTGATGCATGCGGATGGTTCATATGCTGCAACTTCATCTTTCGTAAATCCAAGAATGGATGAAGAAGTCTTTGTGACCGGTACATCCAGGCTAAACATAGAAAATCCCATCATCGGACCACCGGAAATAATCTTTTCAGGCTCACTCTTAAATCCGCCTGCTGCTTCCACAAGCTCTGCCTGATTTGTACCAAATAATACTCTGAAGTTACCCGGCTCATTTACCGCATCACCACTGACTGTTACAACACGCTCCATAGAAGGCTTTCCTTCTGCAACAGCCTGATAAATACTGATCAGTGTTGCCACGTTATCAACAACACATCCTGCATCTGCCGGAAGCATTGCAGAGTTGATCGCTCTTCCTGTAGTAGCATAAATGAGCTGACGCTCACCGCCCTGCGGATACTTGGTCTTCAATGTCAGTACTTCCATACGCGGCTCATCTTTTGTAAGTTCCTTTAATTTTTCAATACAATCCGGTTTATTATCCTCTACACCAAAGATTCCCTTCGCGTTATCGAATAACTTCAGGACGATCTTCATACCGCCTACCAGTTTCTCTGGTGTCTCAAGTATGGATCTGTAATCCGCTGTAATATAAGGCTCACATTCTGCACAGTTTGCAATAATGTAATCAATCTTATCCGGTTCTTTCGGAGATAATTTCACCTTGGTCGGGAAACCTGCGCCACCCATACCTACGACTCCGGCTTCTCCGATTGCATTCAGGATTTCTTCCTTTGTCATCTCTTCCAGCGGCTTAACCTCAGGATATGTAACCTCTTCGTACTCTCCGTCATTCTCAACAACAATACTCTTCACTCTTCCTCCTGTCGGATTCAGACGAGTCTCGATTGCCTTGACTGTACCAGATACGGACGCATAAATTGGTGCAGACACAAATCCGCCTGCTTCTGCAATCTTCTGTCCTTTCAATACACGTTCCCCCACTTCGACAACTGGACTTGCCGGTGCACCGATATGCTGTGAAACCGGATATACCAAATCGCCTTTTGGTTTTACCTCGACAATCGCCTTGTCTTTTGCCAGGCGCTTGCCGTCATCCGGGTGGACACCACCCTTAAATGTTAACAATGCCATCCCTTTATCCTTCCTTCCTTAATTCTCTATTCTATACTATACAAGAAAATGTTGCTTTTATCCAGTATTCCACAACAATTCCTTGTACATTTCGCAGTACAGCTTGTTGATTTTTTAACACATAAAAGATAGAGGCATTACGCCTCTATCTTTTCTATTTCACATATAGAATTGTGTTGATTATTCTGCGTCTGTGACACTTTCTTCCACACTCTCTTCTGTCTCAGCAACTGGCTCTAATGCTTTCATGCTCAGGCTGATCTTCTTTTCTTCTTCATTCAAATCAACAATCTTAGCCGTAATCTCCTGACCTACGGACAGAACATCTGACGGCTTATCAACATGTGCTCTTGAAATCTGAGATACATGAAGTAATGCATCAACTCCAGGAGCAAGCTCAACAAATGCGCCGAAATCTGTCATTCTGGCAACTTTTCCTGTAATCTCTTTTCCAACAGCGTATTTCTCAGATGCATTTGCCCATGGATTACTCTCCGGGAACTTAAGGCTCAATGCAATCTTTGTATCATGAATATCCTTAATAAGTACTTTTACCGCATCGCCTACTTTAAATACTTTCTTAGGATTCTCAACTCGTCCCCATGACATCTCGGAGATGTGAAGAAGTCCGTCTACACCGCCAAGATCAATAAATGCACCAAAATCTGTAACATTCTTTACTGTTCCTTCAACTGTATCGCCAACATTCAGTTTTTCAAACAGTTCTTTCTGCTTTTCTGCTCTTTCGGCAACGAGAAGCTGTCTTCTGTCACCGATCACACGGTTTCTTCTTGGATTGAACTCGCTGATCACAAATTCAATTTCCTGATCCTGATATTTGCTTAAATCTTTCTCATAAGTATCTGACACAAGACTTGCAGGGATAAATACTCTTGCCTCATCGATCACAACACTTAATCCGCCGCCAAGAATCTGTGCAACAGGAGCTTTCAGCACTTCGTGATTTTCAAAAGCTTCTCTTAATCTTTCATTTCCTTTTTCTGCGGCCAGTCTCTTATATGTGAGTAACACCTGACCCTCTCCGTCATTTACTTTTAAAACTTTTGCGGTCATGCTGTCACCAACAGATACCATTGTTGTAAGGTCTGCATTCGGTTCGTTTGTGTATTCGCTTCTGGAAATGATACCGTCTGCCTTATAACCTATATTCAAAACGATCTCATCCGGCTTAACGTCGATAACTGTACCGTCTACAACCTCTCCGTTTCTTATTGTCTTAAATGACTCTTCCAACATCTGTTCAAAAGTTAATTCTGACATTATTTTGAACCTCCTCAATTATTTTCTTGGGCGTGGATGCCCCTGCTGTAATACCTACTGTTTCCACGGACCTTAATTGATTCATATCCAAATCGTCAAGTGTCTGTATATAGTACGTATCCGCACATGCATTGCTGCATATTTCAAATAACTTCTGGGTGTTAGAACTCCGCTTATCGCCAATAACGATCATAGCGTCCACCCTGCCTGCAATGTCCCTGGCCTCTTCCTGACGCTCTTTGGTTGCACTGCAAATCGTATTTAAAACAATTATATCATACCCCTTTTCAGAAATAATTTCAACTAATTCTTTGAATTTATTGTAATTAAATGTCGTCTGCGAAACGATACAGATTTTCTTATTTCTGTCTGTCAGTTCAAACATTCTCGCTTCTTCCGCTGTCTGAATAACTGTCACATCTTGTCCTGCCCAGCCTCTGATTCCTTCCACTTCCGGATGTGAACTGTTTCCGATAATGATTATATGCGAATTCTTCCCGCTTTCTTCGGACACAATTTTGTGTATTTTTTTTACAAAAGGACAGGTTGCATCTACACATGTAATCTGCCTTGCTTCTAAAATATCATATACGTATTTCGGAACCCCATGGGAGCGGATGATCACGATTCCTTCCCTGATCTCTTTTAATTCTTCCAGTGTATGAAGGACCACAACGCCCTTTTTCTCCATATCCTTTATAACTTCCTCATTATGGATAATCGGACCAAATGTATAGATTTTTTTATCTACATGCTCCGCCACCTGTTCGTACACAGTCTCAACGGCCCGCTTCACACCAAAGCAAAAACCTGCTGTCTTCGCCAGTTCTACTTTCATACATTATCTGCCTTTCAATTTATCTGCAAAGATTTACAATTGCATCTACTACTTCGTCGATCGTCATATGGGAGCTGTCAACAAGCACAGCATCTTCCGCCTGCTTAAGCGGTGCTGTCTCTCTTGTCATGTCACGGTGATCTCTCTGTTCAATATCTTTTTCGATTTCTTTCAGATCACAGGAAACGCCCTTCTGGATCAGTTCGTCATATCTCCTTTTCGCCCGTGTCTCAACACTTGCGGTCAGATATACTTTTACATCTGCATCAGGAAGGACACATGTTCCGATATCTCTTCCGTCCATGATTACATTCTGCGTTCTTGCCAGATTTCTCTGCAGGTCAAGAAGCTTCGCACGGACCTCCGGAATGGCAGAACTTCTAGACGCCATATTCCCAACTGCTTCATCACGGAGTCTGTCTGTAATATTTTTCCCATTGAGGTAGACCTGCTGCATTCCGTTCTCATAACAGATCGTCACATCTACATCCTTACAGGCTTCTATAATCTTTTCTGTATTTTCTGCATCAACTCCGCTGTCCAGGAAATGAACAGCAAGTCCACGGTACATCGCACCCGTATCCACATAAATAAATCCTTTTTCTTTCGCAACCAGCTTTGCGATCGTACTTTTTCCTGCTCCTGCCGGTCCGTCAATTGCCACATTATATCCCATCCGATAATCTCCTTTTCTTCTTATCAAAATCTTACATTTTGATAAAGCCCTTTTTCGCTCCCTGACATTTCGCCTCAAGGAATGAACGAAGTGCATCTGCATCACCCTCTACAAAAGCATCTTTCGGGAATCCATAAAGCCCTTTCTCACCACTTGGCTGACGCACTACAATTGCCATAGCGTCATCTGTTTCAAGAAGTCTGGTCACATCTTTGTAATAATATGTTTTTTCAAGTGTCTTTGTAATATTACGGAAACACTCTTCCTCAAAACACATACGAACAGTAAAATCCGCACCTTTTCTCATTTTTTTACGTCTGTTATACATCTCTTCTCCATCACCGGCAGCAGAAAGTTTTGCAACTTTCTTTCCAATTGTTTTCGCCAGTATACCTGAAAGGAAATACACTGCGATCCACACCACAAGCACTTTAAGCAGAAAAACCGCAAGACCGGAAGGGGTACCTCCACCCGGATTCCCATAAACCATCATAAGCGCTGCAACAAACGGTACAAGAATCATCAGGAACAGACGTATATTGATATATGTCTTGTCCATATCATATACCCCACATATTTTGGTAAGGACTTCCTGCGTCTCCTTATATTTGATTTCAAACTTTGTTTCCATTCTAATCCTCCTTGGTATATCTATATATTTTAATTCCACCGGATACCGGCACCCGCCGCATACCCTGTTGACCATGCAATCTGCAGATTAAATCCACCGGTCAATGCATCAACATCCAGAACCTCACCCGCAAAATACAGTCCTTCTACAAGCTTCGATTCCATTGTTCCCGGATCAATTTCTTTTGTCAGAACACCACCTTTGGTAATAATGGCTTCGTTATATCCTCGCAGTCCCGTAAGTGTCATTGTAAGATGCTTGATCAGATGTACGAATCGGCTTCTTTCTTCTTTGGAAATGACATTTACTTTCTTTTCCGGATCAATTTCACTTAATTCTATCATAACCGGAATCAGTTTTGCAGGGAATAATTTTCCAATTGCATTTTTAAACTGACGGTTCTGGTTTTCTTCAAAATCACGCAGTACGCGCTTATCCAGTGCTTCTTCCGAAAGCGCAGGCTTTAGATCAATCTCTAATGAAAGCGGCTTCTCCTTTAGTTTTTTTCCAATATAACTGCTGGCACTGATGATCAAAGGTCCACTTACACCAAAATGTGTGAACAACATTTCTCCAAATTCCTGATACAGTTTCTTCTTTCCATCCAACACCGTAACTTCCACATTACGAAGTGACAATCCCTGGAGTTCTGTTATCCATGGTTCTTTTACCTCTACCGGCACAAGAGACGGCATACAGGGCTTGATCTTGTGTCCGAGCTTTTCCGCAAACCGGTATCCATCACCGGTAGAGCCTGTTGTCGGATAAGACAGGCCTCCCGTTGCAATGATACACGCATCTCCTTCCGCGATCGTCCCGTCCGCAAGAACAAGATGGTGAAATCTTCCCTCCTCAGCTTTTATCTCTTCTACCGGTGTGCATAGCATGATTTTTACATGGAGCCTGCGCATCTCCTGCTCAAGACATCGAATTACATCAGATGAATGATCTGAAACAGGAAATACTCTGTCACCCCGTTCAATCTTCGTATGAAGGCCGGCTGACTCAAAAAAGTCAATCACATCCTGATTCGTATATCCATAAAAGCTGCTGTACATAAATTTCGAATTACTTACAACAGATGAAAAAAGCGTCTCCATATCTCCGGCATTTGTAATATTACATCTTCCTTTTCCGGTAATAAACAGCTTCTTACCCAGTTTTTCGTTTTTTTCATATACCCAGACATCATGCCCGCATCTGGCTGCTGTAATAGCCGCAAACATTCCTGCGGCTCCGCCGCCTATAATAAGCACTTTACTCATTCTTTATTTCCACCTTATCACCGACCATATTTAATTCATCTTTACTGTATACCTGATATTCATCCCAGATCTGTTCCAGTGTCTCAAGTGTAGTAATGACTTTCTCCTGTTCCTTCATGCACAACGCAACAACAAGCGCATTTACTACACTCAGCGGAGCAACAAGAGAATCTACAATCGAAGCCATGTCACTTCTGGCGATCAGATTGCAGGATGAATAAAGTGTCATCGGCGAATGAACACTGTCCGTCAGGGTAATCACTTTGGCCTTACGATTGCTTGCAAACTCCAGTGCTTTTAATGTACGCATAGAATAGCGCGGAAAACTGATTCCGATGATCACATCATCTTCACTGATACGAATCAGCTGTTCAAAAATCTCACTGGAACTATTTGTATGTACAGCTGTTACATTTTCGCAGATCAGATTCAGATAAAACGCCAGAAACTCAGCAAGAGGAGCACAGCTTCGAATACCTATCACATAGATTCTCTTTGCATTCAGAATCGTATCTACTGCAACTTCAAAAGCCTCATGATCAATCGAACCCATCGTCAGCTTAATCTTCTCAATATCCGACTGCAAAACAGATGTCAATATCTCACCCTGGCTGATTCTGCCATAAGTCACTTCCATGCGCTGTATCGAATTCAGCTTCGTGCGCACAAGCTCGCCAAGTGCTTTCTGAAACCCCGGATAGCCATCATAGCCTAACGCCATCGCAAATCTTACAACCGTAGATTCACTGACACCTACCTCTTCTCCCATCTTCGCCGCAGTCAGAAACGCGGCTTTATCATAATCCTCACGGATAAAATCAGCAAGCTTCTTCTGTCCCTTGCTGAATTTCTTATATCCGTCATCTATTTTTTTCAATAATTCATTCTTTGTACCCATGTTAAAAACCTTCTTTTTTTCACATTGTTTACATTATAGAATGAAATGGGGGAATATTCAATGGAAATTTCGTCACAAATTGGGGACGTAGACTTTTTAAAAAAGTCTACGTCCCCAATTGAAAAATGTGGTGTACCTTTTTGTTTTCTACATGAACATATTTCCAGTTCCCACGTATCTGATTCCATTTTCAAATACGCGTTTTCCATCCATAGTTACGAGTTTCACATCGTTTAAGCATTTGATATCTTTGCTGAGATTGCCGCCGACAACAAGAATATCTGCATCCAGTCCTTCTTTGATAAGTCCTCTCTCGTTTTCCACACCCAGAACCTTTGCCGGATTGGATGTTGCAGTTTGGATTGCCTGTACCGGTGTAATACCGTATTCCACCATATACTGAAGCTCTCTTGGAAGCGGCAGAAGTGGTGACTGATACATTACCATATCTGTTCCTGCGATTACAGTAACTCCTGTATCATAAAATGCTTTAAAGTTATCTCTATATGCCTTGTATGCAGGTTCAAAGTACTGATAGTCATTGATTTCTTTCTGCATAACCGGATCGTTTACCGGCATGCCTGCATGATTTTCCATTTTATCTTTGCAGATTTCATACAGAAGTGTATATGCCATAATAGTAGGCGTCCATGCGATTCCCTTTTCGGCCATCTGTTTTGCGTGGTCAACTGTCATAAATGTAGCATGTTCTATCGTATCAAATCCTGCATCGATACACATCTGGATTCCTGGATTCGTTCCTGCATGAACTGCACATTTAATTCCTCTTCTGTGGCACTCATCAACAGCTACATCCAGTTCTTCCTGTGTAAACTCCGGAATATGTGAACGGTGTGTGGTGAGTATCTTTACCCATTCTGCTCCATCACGAACCTGTTTACGGATCTCTTTTCTTACTTCCCATGGTCCATCTACTTCCGGAACCTCATCACATGCATGTCCGCCTGTCATACACATACCTGTGTCTGTATGTGTGATCTTCGGAACAGTAATAAATCCTTTCTCTGCAGCAAGCTTTAAGGATTTGCACACTCCGTGATAGGAAGACAGGTCTCTCACAGAAGTAATTCCTCTTTCAAATGCAGCCTGTGCATGCTGCAGTGCATACAGTGTGATCATCTGGTCATTATAGTTGAATGAATCCGGCTGTGAATACCAGTAAGCAAGATGCACATGCATATCAAAAAGTCCTGGAAGAATGGTAGCATCACCATAGTCTTTCACTTCTTCCTGTGGAAATTCCTTCACCAGCTCTTCTTTTGAAGCAATCTTCTGAATTTTCCCATCTGCCCCAATCAGTACAGCCTTATCTGTCAAAACTGTTTTTCCATCACCTGTCATGAGATATTTTGCACAAATAATCATCTTAAGTATCCTCCTTATGACATAAAAAATCTCTTGTGAATATTATAACACAATTTTACAGACTAGAGTACAAATTCTTACTTTTGATTTCGAAACTGCATCGGTGTCATATTGTAAGCTTTCTTAAACAGCCGGTTAAAGTGTTCCACATTCTGATAACCTACGGTAAGTGCAATATTTTCTACTGTCATATTGCTGCTTTTAAGCAGTGCTCTTGCTTTCTTCATACGAATTTTCTTTACCAGCTCTCCAAATGTCATACCAGACTTTTCTTTGATATATTTGGAAATATATGGTTTGGAGAGATAGAACTGTTCTGCCAGATCATCTAATGTGATATCAATATAATTTGCCTGAATATAGTTCATGATCTCAATCATTCTTGCATCTTTGCAGGCCTTCGCGCTTCCGATTTCATCAATCTTATTAACAGCCACGATCAACGCTTCAATAGAAGCTTTGATAATATCAGCATCGATACCTACGCCCCAGAAAGTTTTTCCCTTACAGATAATTCCCACATAGGCAACCGCCTTGGAAGAGGAACCTTTTGTCAGAGAGTGTTCTTCATAGAATGTAAGCTCGTAGCTGATGTTGAAGTACTGCTTGATTGCATTACTTACGGCATCCAGACGTCCATTTCCATTAGATGTGATGACTCTGCTTTCACCGCCATGATTGATCGTCACCTCTGCAGTAATTCCATTTACCTGTTTGAAATGACATTCATCGATATGGAAGACTGGTTTTGTATTAATATAATTGTCAGAGAATATCTGATATACCCACTCCGGTGTAAGTTCTTTATGGGCTTTGTCAGAAACATCTTTTACAAGATATCCTACTTCCTCTCTCATCTTCTGCGGCAGGTTAATACCATGGCTCTGCTTCAGAATGTAATTTACGCCGCCTTTTCCTGACTGGCTGTTGATACGGATAACATCGGAGTCATATTTCCTTCCGACATCCTGCGGATCAATCGGCAGATACGGAACAGTCCAGGTATCACATTTCTTCTCATCTCTCCATGCCATTCCCTTTGCGATCGCATCCTGATGAGAACCGGAAAATGCAGTAAATACAAGGTCTCCTGCATATGGCTGCCTCTCATATACATGCATTCTGGTCAGTCTTTCGTATGTTTCACGAATTTCTGCCATATTAGAGAAATTCAGTTTCGGATCAACACCATGAGAATACATATTCATTGCCATTGTGATAATATCTACGTTACCTGTACGCTCACCATTTCCAAATAAGGTTCCTTCGATACGATCAGCCCCTGCCAGTACGCCAAGCTCTGCTGTTGCGACACCGCAGCCTCTGTCGTTATGCGGATGCAGACAGAGAATCACATTGTCTCTGTATTTCAAATGCTTATGCACATATTCAAGCTGTGTCGCAAACACATGTGGCATCGCATTCTCTACCGTTGTCGGAATATTAATGATCGCCTTGTTATCAGCAGTCGGTTTCCATACATCCAGTACAGCGTTGCAGACATCTACGGCATAATCAACTTCTGTGCCCGGGAAACTCTCCGGACTATACTGGAAAGTAAAGTTTCCTTCGGTCTCTTTCGCAAGCTTAAGAAGCAGCTCTGCTCCGTCAATCGCAATCTTCTTAATCTCTTCTTTACTCTTTCTGAACACCTGCTCTCTCTGCGCAACAGATGTAGAATTATAAAGATGAATGACCGCATGCGGCGCGCCCTTTACCGCTTCGAATGTCTTCTTTATAATATGCTCTCTTGCCTGTGTCAGAACCTGTACGGTTACATCATCCGGAATCATATTTTTCTCGATCAATGTACGCATAAACTGATATTCCGTCTCTGATGCTGCCGGGAATCCGACTTCAATCTCTTTGAAACCTATATCAACCAACATCTGGAAGAACTCCAGCTTCTCTTCCAGGCTCATTGGCTCAATCAGCGCCTGATTTCCATCTCGTAAATCAACACTGCACCAGATCGGCGGTGCATCGATATACTCCTTTTTTACCCAGTCATAAGTGACTTCCGGCGGCATAAAATAAGCTCTCTCATACTTTTTACAATTCTGCATACAATTACCTCTCCTTCTATGATATATCGAATAATAATAATCAACTTAATTGTTGTTTTTTAATACTCCCATATACTAACATATGCATATAAAAAAGGAAAGTGACAATTTTAATCACTTTCCTTGATGTTTTTATCTTCGTATTTTTTTATTCCAGTGAACGCTTCTTCGTAATTGTTACTTTTTCATCGTAACATGTAAATATATCATCGACACGCTTCTTATCAAGCTTTGGTGTAATAACGCTGACAATCGGAACGATAATCAGACCTGCGATCATTGCAATTGCACCTGCATTAATCGGAGATGCGATATAGTGCAGGAACATATTGGATACTGTAATTCCAACACCTGTCGCAAAACTTGCCCACACAGCAGCTCTTGTAACGCCCTTCCAATATAATCCATACATAAATGGAGCAAGAAATGCACCTGCCAGCGCACCCCAGGAAATACCCATAAGCTGTGCAATGAATGTCGGCGGATCCAGGGCAATGACCAATGACAGGACGATAAAGAATACAACCAGTACCTGCATGGTGCGTACCTGTTTCTTTTCACTCATATCTTTCATCACATTTCCTTTCAGGAAATCCAGTGTAAGCGTAGAGCTAGATGTAAGTACAAGTGATGCCAGCGTTGACATAGATGCTGAAAGCACAAGTACAACTACGATTCCGATGAGGATATCCGGCAGTGTAGACAGCATATATGGGATAATACCATCGTAGATCATACTTCCATCCTCTGCATGAATAGAAGCATTATCAAACAGACGTCCAAAACCACCGAGGAAATAACATCCACCGGAAATCACGATTGCAAACAAGGTAGAAATAACCGTTCCTGTGTTGATTGACTTTTCGTCCTTAATCGCATAAAATTTTCCAACCATCTGCGGAAGTCCCCATGTTCCAAGAGATGTCAGGATAACAACTCCAAGAAGATTGACAGGATCCGGTCCGAAAAATGATGTAAATGCTCCCGGCTGTCCCATTGTAACAGGAATGTCACTTGGAATCTCTGCCATCTTGCGGATTGCCTCAATGAAACCGCCCTGACCGCTTAATACAGCTCCTATTACTGCTGCAATACCGATCAGCATGATAATTCCCTGAATAAAGTCATTGATGGCTGTTGCCATATACCCACCGAGAATAACATAGATTCCTGTAAAGATTGCCATTCCGATGACACAGTATGTATATGGAATATTAAATGCCATTCCAAACAGTCTGGACAGACCATTATATACAGATGCTGTATATGGAACAAGAAAAATAAATACAATTGCTGAAGCAGTAATCTTCAGTGCCTTACTGCTAAATCTCTCTCCGAAGAAATCCGGCATTGTCTTAGAATTCAGATGCTGTGTCATAACCTTGGTACGCCTTCCAAGTACAACCCATGCAAGCAAACTTCCGATCAGTGCATTACCGATACCTATCCATGTGGAAGCAAGACCATACTTCCATCCAAACTGTCCTGCATATCCAACAAATACTACTGCCGAGAAATATGAAGTACCGTATGCAAATGCTGTAAGCCATGGACCAACTGAACGTCCTCCCAGCACATATCCGTCTACACTGGTTGCATGTTTTCTTGAATAAAGTCCTACAGTTACCATAACTGCAAAAAATGCAACAAGCAAAATTAATTTGATAGCCATAAATGTTCCCTCTTCTTTCCTTTTTATTTTTCGCTTTAAACCGTTACGCTTTAAACCGTTGCGCTTTAAAGTGCTAAAGTTTTCACTTATGATAGGATACCATATAACGGTCTTTTCTGTCAACAAAAAATACACCTGCTTTTTATCCGGCAGATGTATTTTCCATTTTTACATTATTTCATTTTATTTACTCTGTCCTGAACTGTTTTATTAAAGTTCTCAACTTTTCTTGCATATGTGTTGTTCATATATTCAGAATGCAGCATAAAATCTGCCGTCGCAAGATTATTTGCAACCGGAATATCATATACAACAGCAATACGAAGAAGCGCTTTTACATCCGGATCATGCGGCTGTGCTTCCAGCGGATCCCACAGAAATACCATAAAGTCGATCTGACCTTCTACGATCTTCGCTCCAATCTGCTGATCCCCTCCAAGCGGTCCACTGTTATAGCCCTTTACCGGCAAGCCTGTCTTTTCCGCGATCAGTCTTGCTGTTGTTCCCGTACCGCAAAGGAAATGTGCTTTTAATATTTCCTTGTTCTTATCACACCACTCTACCAGTTCTTTTTTCTTGCCATCATGGGCTACCAGAGCAATATGCTTTGTTTTTCCGATTTCCATTGTTACAAAATCATCTTTCAACATATGATCCTTCTCCTCTGCCTAATACTTTTCAACAACTTCGCCCTGCTTTTTATAAATACTGTTAGCCGGTACGAAACCTCTTACGGATGAAAGTGGATAAATATTACTGTGCTTTCCGACAACACTTCCAGGATTCAGAACCGTTCCACATCCAACTTCAACTTCATCTCCAAGCATTGCACCAAATTTCTTGATACCTGTCTCAATATTTCCTTCCGGCGTCTTTACAACGACCAGTTTCTTATCGGATTTCACGTTAGAAGTAATTGAGCCTGCACCCATATGCGCCTTATATCCAAGCACAGAATCTCCCACATAATTATAATGCGGAACCTGAACCTTATTAAACAAAATAACATTCTTAAGCTCTGTAGAGTTACCAACGACTGCACCTTCACCTACGATCGCATTTCCGCGAATAAATGCGCACTGTCTGACTTCTGCATTCTTCCCGATGATTGCCGGTCCGTGAATATATGCAGATTCAAATACATTTGCAGACTTTGCGATCCACACATCCTCACCCACTTTATCGTACTCATCTTCCGGAAGGGTCTTCCCCAGCTCCAGAATAAATGCACTGATCTTCGGAAGAACTTCCCATGGATACGTAACACCTTCAAAAATATCTTTTGCTATTGTCTCCTCCAAAGTATATAACTCTTTTACTGTCAAATCTTTCATAAGTCATAATCTCCTTTTCGATTCATCTTAAACTGCTTCTAGCATATCACTTTTTTAACCTTATCGCAATCTTACTTCTTTTTTCCTCTGTAAAACGGGGCAACTTTATCATAGCAGGCTCTGAGCTGACTCTGATTGTTCAGATTTTTCACCCCTTGTGTCCTGCCTGTAATAAACCGGTCCAGCTTTGCCATATACTCTTCCGGCGTAATATCTCCATCCGCCACATAGGTAAGTCCCTTCTCCCAGCTTGCTGTAAGCTCCGGATTCAAAAGAGACTTAATGGAATGATCCACCACATCATAGATCATCTCTCCCTGCATCGTCGGAGTGACGATCTGTGTCTTCTTATTCAGTGCCAGATACTTATTATTGAACAGCTTCTTTAATATCTCTCCTCTTGTTGCACTTGTTCCGATTCCGCTTCCTTTTATCTGTGCTCTCAGCTCCTCATCCTCAATCAACTGTCCCGCATTCTCCATGGCAAGGATGAGAGAACCAGAATTATAGCGTTTTGGTGGAGAAGTTTTACCTTCTTTCATTTCCAGTCTGTCAACCGGAAGAACCATGCCTTTACGAAGCTTCTGTACCTGTTCAAAAAAAGCCTGATCCGTATCTGTATCCCCATCTGCATCCTGGGATGCACTGTCCTGACTTCCTTTCTTTCCCGGAATACCTGCCACCTTCAGATAGCCTTCTTCTGCCAGCACCTTAAAACTGGAAAAGAAAGATTCTTCCTTAATCTTTGTCGTAACTGCCACCTTCTGATATACGGCCGCCGGATAGAAAATACTTAAGAATCTTCTTACGATCACATCATATACGGATTTGGATATGAAGGAAAGCGATCCCAGTGCAGAAATACCCTGTCCGGTTGGAATAATGGCATAGTGATCCGTAATCTGTTTATCATTGACGTATCTTGTTTTTGCAATATTTTTATGACTGCCAAATGATACGATTTCCTTCAGATAGGGAACCGCCGGTTCATATTTCATAAGCCCATTTAAGTTCTTATGTATCTCTTTTGCAACTGCTGTGGACAATACTCTGGCGTCTGTTCTCGGGTATGTAACAAGCTTCTTTTCATACATTTCCTGCACAATACGAAGCGTCTCATCCGGACTGATCTTAAACCTCTTCGAGCACTCATTCTGCAGCTCTGCCAGATTAAAAAGAAGCGGCGGATTCTTCTTCTCTTTCTTTTTTTCCACCGATAAGACCTGACATTGTACCGGACCGGGATCACTTAGATAAGCGATAAGCTGCTTTGCTTTTTCGCTCTCCTTAAATCCATTTTCCTTATAAAGATCAAAGGATTCAAACCATCTGGAACCTTTGACTGCTCTCCATTCTCCCTCAAATGTCTGTCCCTTTTCACCAATATGTGCAAGCACACGATAAAATGGTGTCTCAACAAATTCTCGTATTTCTCTTTCTCTTCGCACGACCATACCCAACACACAGGTCATTACACGCCCTACAGAGATGACAGCATATTTTGTACCCAGATAACCGGAAATACTGTTTCCATATTTGAGAGTTAAGAGTCTGGAAAAATTAATTCCCATCAGATAGTCTTCTTTTGCCCGCAGATAAGCAGATGCCGAAAGATTATCATATTCACTCAGATCCTTTGCTTCTCGTATGCCCCGCAGGATTTCTTCTTCCGTCTGAGAATCGATCCACACTCTTCGTCTTTCCTTATTCTTTACCTTCGCCTGTTGTTCTACAAGGCGATAAATATATTCTCCCTCCCGTCCGGAGTCGGTACACACATAAATCGTACTGACATCCGACCGGTTCAAAAGTCGGGCTACAATCTTATACTGTTTCGCTACCGCAGGAATCACTTCATACTTAAATTCCTCTGGAATAAATGGAAGCGTATCCAGGCTCCACTTTTTAAGAGACGCATCATATGCCTCCGGATAACTCATGGTCACCAGATGTCCAACGCACCATGTGACAATTGCATCATCTGCTTCTATATAGCCATCCTGCTTTTTTGTCTTAAGTTTCAGTGCTTTTGCAAACTCCTGTGCAACACTGGGTTTCTCTGCAATATACAGTGATTTCCCCATATAATCTATATACTCCTCATCTGTCTATTTCCGAAAGAACCTTTCAATTCGTTTGAAAATGCCACTTTCTTTTACAGGCAATGCCGGCTTTGCATGAATGGCTTCTTCCATAAATACTGCCTGGGAATCAATATAGGGTTCTTTCTGCTCTTTTTTCTTATACTTTCCATTACTCAGAAGGACTCTCGCCTTCACATTATCGCTTAACATCACTTTTAAATAATGATTGATCTGTCTTCTGATTTCCTCATCCAGCACAGGTGCTGCCACTTCTACACGCTTTTCCGTATTTCTCGTCATCATATCGGCAGAACCTATATAAATCTTCTGTTCCTTTCCGGTCCCAAAACTGAAAATGCGAGGATGTTCAAGGAATCTTCCCACAACGCTCATTACTCTTACATTATCCGTATATCCCGGCACGCCCGGAAGAATGCAGCATATCCCGCGTACGATCAGATCCACTCTGACACCTGCTCTGGAAGCCTCAGATACCTTGCGGATAAAATCAACATCTGTGACCGAATTCATCTTCATAACAATACGACCTTCCGGTCCCTTTTTAATTTCCTCATCCATCAGATAAAGAATTCTCTGTTTCAGACTTGTCGGTGCAACAATCAGCTGATTATAACTTCCTGTCAGATTACCGATGGACATATTCTTGAAGAATTCTGCCGCATCTTTGCCGATAACAGCATCTGCAGTCATCAGAGACAAATCTGTATACATGGCCGCGGTCTTCTCATTATAATTTCCTGTTCCGACCTGCGTGATTTGCTGTATCTCACCGCGATTCCGGTACGTGATCAGACATATTTTCGAATGTACCTTGTATCCTTCAAATCCATAAATCACTCGACAGCCCGCTTCTTCAAGACGTTCAGACCAGTCGATATTATTCTGTTCATCAAAACGGGCGCGAAGCTCAATGAGAACCGTTACCTCTTTTCCATTTTCTGCTGCTGCACACAGGTATTCTACCAGTCTTGCTTTTTTTGCCAGACGATAGATCGTTATTTTAATCGTCAGCACGTTCGGGTCCACAGAAGCTTCTTTAATCAACTGCAAAAACGGGTTCATACTCTCATACGGATAGAAAAGTAATATATCGTTTTTGCGTATCTGTTTCATGATACTTCCGTCTGTCACATGTGCAGAATTCTGTGGTGAAAAAGGCGCATACGTAAGCGAACGGCGCATAGATTCCGGAAGCTTTCCACTGATAGAGAAAATATAATCCAGCTTCATCGGCATCTTTGTACGGAAAATCTGACTTGGCTCAATCTTAAACTTATCACAGAAGAATTTCAGAGCTTCCGGTGACAACTTCTCAGCAATTTCCAGACGCACCACAGACATACGACGACGCTTATGGAGTGTCTGCTGCATCAGATAACGGAAATCATCGGTTATCTCCAGTGCCTCATCATCTGGTGCCACATCTGCATTTCTGGTCACGCAGATATAATTGGCATCCGAAATCTCATACTGTGGAAATACAAGTGAAAGATATTCCACAATTACTTTCTCCATGCGGATATAGCGGATATCCTGTCCCGGCAGATACAAGATGTCTGACACAAACTGCGGTACCGGCACGATTCCAAGCATGGATTTTTCTTTCATCTTCAAAGATGCCGTTACATAAATTTCCTTATTCAGCAAATGCGGAAACGGATGATTGGCATCGACGATCTGTGGAGAAAGAATCGGCAGGATCTGTTCTTTGAAATATTTTTTTACATATTTTTTCTCCTGTTGCTCAAGCTCTTTAAAATCCAGTCCACACACACCATACGGATGAAGCTGTTTTTTGATTTCTGCATATGTCTTGTCCCGTTCCTTATAAAGAGGCGCAACTTCTTTAAAAATATGGTCCAGTTGTTCCTTTGGTGTCATTCCGGAGCGGCTGTCAATTGCATTTTCATCTGTATGTGCCATATCAAAAAGACTGCCCACACGAATCATAAAAAATTCATCCAGATTGCTTGTAAAAATCGCAACAAACTTCATGCGTTCCAGAAGAGGAACTGCCGGATCCTGTGCCTCCTCCAGAACTCTCTGGTTAAACTTAAGCCACGACAACTCCCTGTTCTGTGTATAATTTAAGATCTCTCTGTCCATCTCAAAAATCCCCCGTCTTTCTAAAGAAAAGCAGGAAAACTCCTGCTTTTCGAAAAAACTATTTTGCCTGAATATATCCTTTCGCTGTCAGTGCTTCTGCGCATAATACGGCTCCGCCAGCCGCACCACGGATAGTATTATGAGAAAGTCCGATGAACTTGTAGTCAAACATCGTATCCTCTCTCAGACGTCCGATGGAAACGCCCATTCCGTTCTCATAATCCACATCAAGAGCTACCTGCGGACGGTTATCCTCCTCCAGATACTGTACAAACTGCTTTGGCGCACTTGGAAGCTTCGCTTCCTGCGGGAATCCCTTAAACGTCACAAGCTTCTCGATCAGCTCTTCTTTTGTCGGTTTTTTCTCAAAGTTAATAAATACGGCAGCTGTATGCCCATTCAGAACAGGAACACGTATACACTGACATGTGATCTTTGGCAGTTCTGCCTTAACGATTTCACCATTCTCTACCTTTCCAAGTACACGAAGTGGCTCCTGTTCACTCTTTTCTTCTTCTCCACCGATATATGGAATAATATTCTCAACCATTTCCGGCCAGTCCTTAAATGTCTTACCGGCACCGGAAATTGCCTGATATGTTGTTACTACAAGTTCCTTTGGTCCAAACTCTTTCCATGCAGCAAGACATGGTGCATAACTCTGAATTGAGCAGTTTGGTTTAACGGCAATAAATCCTCTTGTTGTTCCCAGACGCTCTTTCTGTGCAGCAATTACTTCAAAATGATCTGCGTTGATCTCCGGAACTACCATCGGAACATCCGGTGTCCAGCGATGCGCACTGTTATTGGATACAACAGGTGTCTCTGTTTTGGCATATGCTTCCTCTATCGCACGGATCTCGTCCTTCGTCATGTCCACTGCACTGAAAACGAAATCCACAGATGCAGCAACTTTCTCCACTTCATTTACATTTGCCACGATCAGCTTCTTTACACCTTCCGGCATCGGTGTTGTCATTTTCCAGCGGTCACCAACTGCCTCTTCATAAGTCTTGCCGGCAGAGCGAGGGCTTGCCGCAACAGTAACAACCTCAAACCACGGATGATTTTCCAGAAGAGAAATAAATCTCTGTCCAACCATACCTGTAGCTCCTAAAATTCCAACTTTTAATTTCTGTTCCATTTTTCTTTCTCCTTCTTCTAGTATTCTTCCATATATTTCTTGTATGCATGAACTGCTTCTTCCATTGCACTGACTCCCGGTGCTCCGGTTGTCGTACGTCTGCTGACACATGTCTTCAGGCTGATTGCATCATAAATATCTTCTTCAAATACTGGAGATATCTTCTGATACTCAGCAAGCGGCAGATCATCAAGCGCTATCTTCTTCTCAATGCACAGAAGAACCAGCTGTCCTACGATTCCGTGAGCATCGCGGAACGGAACTCCATGATTCACAAGATAATCTGCTGCATCTGTAGCATTTGTAAATCCATGTTTCGCACTCTCTTCCATGCGCTCATTTTTAAACCGCATCGTTCTTATCATTCCTGCAAATAGAACAAGACAATTTTTCACAGTATCAATCGCATCAAATGCCCATTCTTTGTCTTCCTGCATGTCCTTGTTGTAAGCAAGAGGAATACCTTTCATTGTAGTAAGGAATGCCTGCAGCGCCCCATACACTCTTCCTGTCTTTCCTCTTACAAGTTCCGCAATATCCGGATTCTTCTTCTGCGGCATGATACTGCTTCCTGTACTGTACGCGTCATCAATATCCACAAACTGATACTCATTCGAATTCCATATAATAACTTCTTCTGAAAAACGGCTCAGATGCATCATAATTGTTGATAACGCAGAAAGCAGTTCAATCAGATAATCTCTGTCAGATACACCATCCATACTGTTTAATGTCGGACCGTCGAATCCCAGAAGCTTCGCCGTATAGTCTCTGTCTAACGGATATGTCGTTCCTGCAAGAGCTCCTGAGCCGAGTGGACATGTATTCATACGCTTATATATATCACGAAGTCTTTCATGATCCCTTTTGAACATTTCAAAATATGCACCCATATGATGTGCAAGTGTAATCGGCTGCGCCTTCTGAAGATGTGTAAATCCCGGCATGTATGTATCCAGATTCTCTTCCATTATGCCAAGTATTGCTTTCAAAAGGTCTTCGATCAAATGATCCAGAATATGTACCTCATCGCGGACATACATCTTCATATCCAATGCTACCTGGTCATTTCTGCTGCGTCCGGTATGAAGCTTCTTTCCGGCCTCACCGATGCGCTCCGTCAGTACTGCCTCAACAAAACTGTGGATATCTTCATACTCTTCCGTAATCGCCAGACGTCCTTTTTCGAGGTCTTCCATAATACCTTCCAGTCCGCCGATGATCTGCTCTTTCTCTGTCTCTGTCAGGATTCCCTGCTTCGTCAGCATCATTACATGCGCGATACTCCCTCTGATATCCTGTGCATAAAGCCTCTGATCAAAGGAAATCGAAGCATTGAACTTATATACCAGCTGGTCCGTTTCTTTTGTAAAACGACCGCCCCATAATTGTGCCATACGGTTTTCATCCTTTCTGCTAAAAATACTCATTGATTTTATCACATTTTATTTCAAAATGAAATAATTATTGTATCATTTTCGATTTCTCATAGAAAATTCACATCCACAATAGTCCTGCCGATACAGTCCATACTGCCTGGAAAGCTCGATCGAGCGCTTATACCCATTCTTCTTTTTAAAATCCGACTGCAAGTACGTAACCCCATATTCCTTTTCCAGTTTTTTACCAATATCATTTAACCTGTCTGCATTTTTCAGCGGACTGATGCTAAGCGTCGTAGTAAAATAATCAAACTCTCCTTTTCTCGCCATTTCCGCTGATTCCCGCAGACGAAGCTCATAGCACTTAAAGCATCTTTCACCACCTTCCGGTATATGCTCCAGTCCTTTCGCCATCTCATAGAACCTCTCACGGTCATAAATGCCCGCCAGAAAAGAAACCGGATGTCGAAATCTCATATCACTGATCAGTTCCTGCTGTTCAAGAATCCGTTTCGTATATTCATTTTCCGGAAAAATGTTGGGATTATAATAGAATACTGTGATCTCAAAATAATCACTCAAATACTCCAGAACATAACTGCTGCACGGTGCACAACAGCTATGAAGCAGAAGACGCGGCACACGTTCCTGCGCTTTCAGATTCTCAATCAACTTATCCAGTTCTTTCTGATAGTTCATAATTTTTCTCCTAAGAATGTTATTTTCTTTTTGCAATTATAACTTTTCTAAATACTTCTGACAAGCCCTGAATGTATCACGAAACACAGAAAAATACATATGATGAAATATGCAATAAAAGATTGGTCACTGGAGGTTTCTATGGAGCAAGTACTGGAGCTTAAAAACATTCACTATGCATATCACAATCTGGAAGGTGAAACTCCTGCGCTTACAGATATTTCTTTTACCTTGAAAAAAGGAGAATTTGTATCCATCGTAGGGCCTTCCGGATGCGGAAAATCAACACTTCTGTCTCTGATCGCAGGTCTACTTATTCCTGAAAAAGGACTGATTAAGATTAATGGAAAGTATCTGCGGGAAAGTACAACAAATGTAGGATATATGCTGCAGCATGACGAGCTGTTTGAGTGGCGCACAATCTATAATAATGTCATTCTTGGACTGGAAGTACAGCATATGCTGACGGCCAGGACGAAAGAACGGGCGCATGAACTTCTGGATTTTTACGGGCTCAGACAATTCGAAAATGCAAGGCCTTCTGAACTGTCCGGAGGTATGCGTCAGCGTGCCGCGCTCATCCGCACCCTTGTGCTGGATCCGGATCTTCTTCTTCTTGATGAGCCATTTTCAGCACTGGATTACCAGACACGCCTGAATGTCGGAGATGATATTGGTCAGATTATACGAAAAGAAGGCAAGTCCGCCCTCCTTGTCACCCACGATCTGTCTGAAGCAATCTCTCTTGCAGACCGGGTCATTGTCCTTTCCGGAAGACCGGCGACAATCCGGCAGACAATACCTCTTATCTTTGACCTGTCCCAGGATACCCCACTCAACCGCCGGAATGCACCAGAGTTCAAGACTTATTTTAATCTGATATGGAAGGAGCTGAATACAGATGAATGAAACATCTGACAATCAACAAAAATATCTTCTGCTGCACCGGAAACATGTCCGTATCGTACGTATCTCCCGAGTCCTTATTTTATTCAGTTTTTTATTTATCTGGGAATTTTCTGCCAATACCGGAATCATTGATTCCTTTATCTTCAGCAGTCCTTCCAAAATATCCCTGTGCTTCTTTGGCATGGTACTGGATAAAAGTATTTTCCTGCACATCGGTATCACCTTGTACGAAACACTGATAAGCTTCTTTCTTGTTACTGCCTTCAGCATACTGATCGCGGTGGCACTATGGTTCAGCACAAAACTATCTGAAATATTGGATCCCTATCTGGTCGTACTAAACAGCCTGCCAAAATCCGCCCTTGCCCCACTTCTTATTGTCTGGCTCGGCGCAACCAAAACGACGATTATCGTAGCCGGTATGTCAGTGGCCATTTTCGGCAGCATCCTGAACCTTTACACCAGCTTTAAAGCCGTAGACCCGGGAAAAGTTAAACTTATCTACACTTTACAGGGAACCCGGTATCAGGCACTGACAAAGGTTGTACTTCCAAGTTCCATTCCTTCCATAATCAGTAACATGAAGGTTAACATAGGACTCTGCCTGGTAGGCGTTATCATTGGCGAATTCCTTGCTGCAAGAAACGGACTGGGATATCTGATCATCTATTCCAGTCAGGTGTTTAAGATGGATTGGCTTCTGATGTCCATCGTTCTTCTTTGTATCATGGCAACGATTTTGTATTCTCTCATTAATCTGTTGGAAAAATGGTGTGATAATCGTTTCTGAACAACGAGAATACAAAAATCAGGAGATGCACCTGCACCTCCTGCCTACATAATTCGGATTCCCCATACTACTTGAAAAAAGTACTTGCAAATCTCCGAAAATTCGATATAATAATATTTGTGACTGCACAAAGTCATATGCTGGAATAGCTCAGTCGGTAGAGCACTTCACTCGTAATGAAGGGGTCGTCGGTTCAAGTCCGATTTCCAGCTTTTTTTATTTGCAATTTTTACCCCTGATGCACCGTGATCTGCGGATAAGCGATCTCTACTCCTGCTGCATCCAGCTGAAGCTTTATCTCTTCCAGGACACGCCACTTCGTCTCCCAGAATTCTTCATTTTTTACCCAGCCTCTTGCACCGATAACAACTGCACTTTCTGCCAGTTCATCCACAAATACATTGATTTCTTCTTCCTTTAATACACATTTGTCATCCATAAGCACTTTCTGGATAACTTCCTTGGCTTTTTTGAGGTCTGCTTCATAAGTGATATCAACTTTCAGGTCAAGTCTTCGCTCCGCCTTTGCAGTTGCATTGGTCAGACTGTTATTTGTAAGCATCCCATTCGGAATAACAATCGTCTTATTGTCAATTGTACTGAGCTTTGTGTAAAAGATCTGTATTTCCTTTACCGTTCCTTCATTCTTATTCGTATCTTCGATAATGTAATCACCAACCTCAAATGGCTTCAAGAGAAGAATCAGCACACCGCCCGCGAAATTCGAAAGGCTCCCCTGCAGTGCAAGACCGATAGCCACACCGCCAGATGCAATGAGCGCCGCTGCAGACGCAGTATCCACCCCGAATTTTGTTGCTATTGTAAACAAAAGAAGCGCATACAATCCGAACTTTAACACAGAATCCACGAACTGTGCCACACCTTTATCTGCACTGGAACGTTCAAAAGAATGCCTGACAAGCTTTCGCACCCATTTGATCAGTACTCTTCCGATGCAAAAGAATAGTATCGCAAATACAACCTTGATTCCAAAATTAATCAGAACCGGAATATGCTCCTGTATATATTCTGTAAATCTATTTACATCTTTTACTGCATCTTCTGCAGTCTGCGCAACATCAGTCACGCTCCCTGCCGCCAGTAATACCATAAATGCTCCTCCTTATTCTTTAAGCGCAAGAAATGCACACAAATTTCCTCGTTTTCCTCCGGTGGCTCTGTGCGAAAACAAAATATCCGGATTACAATGCGTACATACATTTGTGACTGCAATGTGTTCCGGCAGGATACCGGCCTCCAGAAGCACCTCTTCATTAGCTTTCCACAGATTCAGCTGATATTTACCGTTCTCTTTTTTATAAAACAGCTCTGACCAGAGAGACGGCGCAAAGCTTTCACGAAATCTGTCAACTACATCCTCGCTTACTTCATAACAGTCCTGGCAGATGGACGGACCGACAGCAGCAATAATATCAGCAGGATTACAGCCATATTCCTCTACCATTTTATTCACAGTGACTTTCCCCATCTTTCCCACGGTTCCTCTCCACCCGGAGTGGCTAAGACCGATTGCCCTTTTTACCGGGTCGACAAAATAAAGCGGTACACAGTCTGCATAAAATGTCACAAGGCAAATACCAGGTACATTTGTAATCAGACCGTCTGTCTCCATAAACTGTTTTCCTTTATCTGCCGCCTCCACTACTGCCACATTTGTCGTATGCGTCTGGTGGGTATAGGTAAAACTGTCCACTGTTACGCCGATTGCTCCTGCGATCAGTTCCCGGTTCTTTACAATCGCTTCCGGATCATCGCCTCTGGTCGTGCTGATATTCATAGAAGACCAGCAACCTGTACTCACACCACCAAGCCGTGTGGAAAAGCCATGGTAAACAACCCCTGTATTTTCCAACAGAGGATAAGACAGATATGGCACGTGATTTCTCTCTTTTTCATCAAAAATGTGATCCTGATTTTTATATTTCAGTCCAAGACTCATCCTTATCCTCCTATATAATCAAACGCATTTTTTATAAGTGTAATTTCTCTGCCCTGTATAGCCACCACGTCAAACCTGCATGGGACATCTGTCAGATGATTTTCCATAAGATAATACATGGCACTTCCGGATATCTTCTTCTGTTTTCTTAAATCCACAGCTTCTGCCGGACTGCCTCCGGACACACCGGCACGATATTTCACCTCACAGAACACAAGGTATTCGCCATCTTTTGCAACAATATCAATTTCCCCTTTTTTACATCGATAATTGTACTGAAGTACCTTATATCCATGTTCTTCCAGATATGCTCCGGCATACTGTTCATACCGGGCACCTGTTTTTCTTGTATTATATTTCATATCTGTCACAGCCTATACAAAATTCTTTATAAATGTAGCCCGATGTATCGGTGTTGGACCCAGCTTTTTTAATCCTTCTATATGCGCCTTTGTTCCATACCCTTTGTTGCTTGCAAAATCATACCCCGGAAGGACTTTGTCATATTTTACCATAAGCCTGTCCCTCGTCACTTTTGCAATGATACTTGCCGCCGCAATGGACACACTTTTTGCATCCCCTTTTATGATCGGTACCTGCCGGATGTCTACTTCCGGAATCGTGACCGCATCATTTAAAAGAAGATCCGGCTTCACTCCCAGATTGGCAATTGCCATACGCATCGCCTCATAAGTAGCCTGCAATATATTGATTTCATCAATACGCGCCGGTCCGACAATTCCTATCCCTGTCGCAACAGCATGCTCCATGATCTCATCATACAGCATTTCTCTTTTCTTTTCTGACAACTTTTTCGAATCATTTAAGTATAGAATCGGATTGTCTTTGGGCAGGATCACCGCCCCTGCCACTACTGGTCCGGCAAGCGGTCCCCTGCCCACTTCATCAATTCCACATATATAAGAATATGCACGATATTCTTCTTCGTACACACTCATTGCTCTGGTCCGTGCTAACTCTTTCGCAAGCTTCTCCTGTTGCTTTCTGCGCTTTTCTTCTTCCCGTTTATTCATGCCTGATAACTCCCATCTTATCAAATGGATAGATACGAACCCATGCTCTTCCCATAAGTTCATCACGGTGGATCACTCCTACGCTTGGGTCACGACTGTCTGAGCTGTGATTCCGGTTATCTCCCAGAACAAAATACTCATCATCCCCCAGTGTAATTGGTTCCGCAGCCATGTTCGCGTACTCCATTACCTCAGCCCCGTATATATCACTTTCCAGAAGTTCTCCATTAATATAAGCATATCCGTCCACGACCTGTACGGTCTCACCCGGCATACCGATAATACGTTTGATATAATAAGTCTTTTCCTCATACCGATACGGAAATACGACAATATCATATCTCTTCGGGTCGCGAAAACGATAGGAAATCTTATCAACAATCAGCTGATCTCCATCACTCAATGTCATCTCCATTGAGGATCCACTGACTCTTGTTCTCTGTCCCACATAAGTAATGATCAGATATGTAAGACCTATAATAATCAAAAAGTAAACAATCCAGCCAAGCAATTCCCGAAAGATACTTCCGGACTCGCTCTCTCTTCTTCCGCGTCGTGCCATATGGTTACTGCCTCCCCTTTTCTGTTCTAATGAAAGTCTATCACATTTACACCGGATATTCCAGTGTCAGTCTGCCCAGTCTGCCGCTTCGGAAATCATCAAGAAGAAGAAGCGCTGCCTTCTCGGTATCCAGCTCATTTCCTCTTACAAGGCAGTGCCTGCTCTCGGCAATTGCATGGAGCATGGCATATACATCATCCTGGGAGGAAATATCATATTTTTCCTCAAGAACACCTGGGTAATTCTGATTCATAAAACGAATCAGTTCAACACCCAGTTCCTCTGTATTTAGTATTTCATCTTTGATAGAACCGATCAGTGCAAGCTTAAGGCCCACCTGCTGATCTTCGAATTTCGGCCAGAGGATACCCGGTGTATCCAGAAGCTCTACCTGTTTATTCAGTCGAATCCACTGTTTTCCCTTTGTTACGCCAGGCTTATTCCCTGTCTTGGCACATGCCTTCCCTGCAAGTGTATTGATAAATGTAGATTTTCCAACATTCGGAATGCCGACAACCATTGCTCTTACCGGTCGATTCAGAATTCCTCTCTTACGATCTCTTTCAATCTTCTCCTTACAGGCTTCCTGAATAACGGACTGAATCGATTTGATTCCGCCGCCTTTTCTGGAGTTCACTTTAACGGCAGAATATCCTTTCTCTTTGAAATAAGCAATCCACGCATCATTCCATTTCTCCTCAGCCAGATCAGCCTTGTTAAGAAGTACAAGACGCGCTTTATTCTTCCCAAGCTCATCAATATCCGGATTCCGGCTGGAAAGCGGAATCCGTGCATCGGTCAGTTCAATTACAAGATCAATTAATTTCATATTTTCCTGCATCATACGCTTTGCTTTTGTCATATGACCAGGATACCACTGAAAATGCATATATTTACCCCTTTATAAATCCAAAATCTTTTCCCGGCGACACGATAAACCATGCCTTGCCATAGATATAGCTTCGTTTTACATTACCCACATCCGCGCTTCGGCTGTCTTCACTGTTCTCTCTGTCATCGCCAAGCACAAAATACTCATCACTGCCCAGTTTGATCTTCTCCGAAACAATTCCTACATTGTCAATATCCGTTGTCTCATAATCTTCTACAAGCTTCTCACCATCAATATAAACATTGTTCTCAATAATCTCCACGGTTTCGCCAGGAAGCCCTACGATCCGCTTGATATAGTAATGCGCATTTTCGTTTCCCTTGGGCTTAAATACAATGATATCTCCACGTTTCGGTGTCGTTGCATTATAAACGATACGATTGACAAGCACTACATCCCCATTCTGAAGGACCGGTTTCATAGAATCTCCCACCGTACTGACACGCTGTCCGAAATACCATACCGCCACAAATGCCAGCAGACACGTAATTGCAATCTTAAATATCCACTTTAACACGGATGTGACTGCAGAAACACTTAAATGTATCTTAAATCCTTGAAACTTCTTTTTTCTGACGTTCCTTTTTTTACGTCTGCTGTGTGGTTTTTTCCTTTTCTTCATAGAGTTTACCCTTATATCAGAAAAAGGACAACTACAACTGTACTTGTCCTTTTTACCTTGTCTCTTATTTTACTAATTCTTTTACTTTTGCTCTCTTACCTACGCGGTCTCTTAAGTAGTTCAGTTTCGCTCTTCTTACTTTACCTTTTCTTACTACTTCAACCTTCTCTACGTTAGGTGAGTGCAGTGGCCATGTCTTCTCAACACCGATTCCGTTAGAAGTCTTTCTTACTGTGAAAGTCTCTCTTGCTCCACCGCCCTGTCTCTTAAGAACAGTACCTTCGAAAACCTGAATTCTTTCACGGTTACCCTCTTTGATCTTACCGTATACCTTAACAGTATCTCCAACACGGAACTCTGGTGCAGCTTCTTTTAACTGTGCTGCTTCAATGTTTTTAATAATTTCGTTCATTATGTGTGACCTCCTCGTTAATTTGGACGTTCTTAATACAAAAGTACCAGAGGACCATCTCTTTTTTCTTCACAACATGCTATATGATACCACATATATAAAAAATAAGCAAGTTTTTTCTCAATGATTATTGCATTTTTCTACGTATCAAATAATGTTCTCACTAATTTTCTCTCTGCATCCGTAAGATCTGCTTTCTCCAGCAGATCTGGCCTGTTCTTCGCAGTCCTTATGACCGACTGTTCTCTTCTCCATTTCTCAATATTGGCATGGTGTCCGGACATTAATACCTCCGGCACTTTTTTATCATGCCACACTTCCGGTCTGGAATACTGGGGATACTCCAGCAGATTATCCTGAAAGCTTTCAAACTCTGCCGAAACGTCATTGTGGAGTACTCCCGGAACAAGTCTTGAGATTGCATCAACCATGATCATGGCAGGAAGCTCTCCGCCAGTCAGCACATAATCTCCGATTGAAACATAATCTGTAACAACTTCTTCCAGCACGCGTTCATCAATACCTTCATAATGTCCGCACAGGAATACTAACTCTTCTTCTTTCGCGAACTCTTCGGCCATTGACTGGCTAAAAGTCTTCCCCTGCGGAGACAGATATACAACTCTCGGTTTCTTTCCAATCTTTTCTTCCACGGCCTTATAACACTGATATACCGGCTCTGCCTGCATGAGCATCCCTGCTCCGCCGCCATACGGATAATCATCTACACTGTTATGCTTATTAAAAGCATAATCACGGATATTGATCGCTTCAATAGAAAGCAGTCCTTTACTGACCGCACGCCCGATAATACTTGTATTCAGACCGTTCATTACCATCTCCGGAAATAATGTCATAATGTAAAACCGCATAATCAAACTCCTTATATAAGCCCTGCCATCAGATGAATCTTCATCCTGTGGCTTTCAATATCCACATCCAGTATGCATTCCCTGATTGCCGGCACAAGTACCTCGCCGTGCTTCTCACTGTCAATCACATAGACATCATTTGCTCCAGTCTCTATAACATCCTTCAAAGTTCCAAATATCTCATCGTCTTCTGCCACGACTTCCATGCCTATCATGTCGGCAATATAATACTCATCTTCACCAAGCGGAACGGCATTTTCTCTGTCTACCAGCAACGGACATCTTTTGTATTTTTCTACATCATTTATATTATCATAGCCTTTGAACTTCAGAATAACAAACTGCTTAAAAAACTTTACGCTCTCCACTTCCAAAGGCAGTGTTTCTTTCCCTGTATCAAGAACAACCTGTTTTAACTTCTTAAATCTTGCCGGATCGTCCGTTGTCGGAAATACTTTCACTTCTCCACGGACGCCATGCGTCTGGGTAATGACCCCCACCTGTAATAACTTTTCCATTCGTCTTATCGTCTCCTGTTATGCATCCCCATAGAGTAAATTGAGACAGGCCCGTATACTCCGGGTCTGCCCCATTTGTCTGCGTGTGCAGATGTTATTAATCCATAATGTCAACAACGACTTTTTTATCCTCTTTTGCAGCAGCTGCTTTTACTACAGAACGAATTGCCTTTGCGATACGTCCCTGCTTTCCGATGACTTTTCCCATATCAGAATCAGCCACACGTACTTCCAGAACGGTTGTCTTCTTTTCAACGCGCTCATTTACAACTACACTGTCCGGATCATCTACCAAAGCCTTTGCGATTACTTCAACTAACTCTTTCATATCTTTGCACCTCCAAAGCTATATGCTTATTTTTCAATGCCTGCTGCTTTGAAAATCTTGCTTACAACTTCTGTCGGCTGTGCACCTGTGTTTAACCATTTCTTAGCTGCTTCTTCATTTACTGAGATTGCACTTGGATCACAGTTTGGATCATAAGTACCGATCTCCTCGATGAACTTACCATCTCTTGGTGCTCTGGAATCTGCTACAACGATTCTATAGAAAGGAGCCTTCTTCTGTCCCATTCTTCTTAATCTGATTTTTACTGCCATTTTCTTTCACCTCCATGAATACTTCTACATTTTTTACATTTTATTTATATATAGTGCATTGCACGATATACCTGATTAGAACGGCATTCGGAATCTGCCTTTTTTGCCGCCTTTTGTGAACATCTTCATAACCTTTTTCATCTCATTGAACTGCTTGACCATACGGTTCACTTCACTGATGTCCACGCCTGCGCCTTTTGCGATGCGATGCTTTCTGGACGGATTCAGAAGGTCTGGATTACTTCTTTCTTCCTCTGTCATGGAATAGATCATAGCTTCCATACGGGCCATGTTCCTTTCCGCCTGTTCTGTCTGCTCATCACTTAAGCCTTTCATCTTGCCCATACCGCCCATGCCGCCAAGTCCCGGCATCATACTCATGATATTTCCGAGACCGCCCATGCTCTTCATCTGCTTCGTACTTTCCAGAAAGTCGTTGTAGTCGAACTGGGCTTTCTTCATCTTCTGTGTCATCTGACGGGCTTTTTCTTCATCAATCTCTGCCTCAGCCTTCTCGATCAATGTAAGCACATCACCCATACCAAGGATACGTGACGCCATACGATCCGGATAGAACTGTTCAAGATCAGACAGCTTTTCACCCATACCAACATACAGGATCGGCTTGCCTGTAACGGCCTTAACAGACAGTGCGGCACCACCTCTTGTATCACCGTCAAGCTTTGTAACGATCACACCATCGACGCCGACCTTCTCATTAAATTCCTTCGCCACATTTACGGCATCCTGACCGGTCATGGCATCAATAACGAGAATCGTCTGATGAACTTCTACCGCTTCTTTGATATCCTGAAGCTCAGCCATCATATCTTCGTCAATATGAAGACGTCCGGCTGTATCCAGAATCACAAGATTGTTGCCATTTTTCTGTGCATGTTCAAGTGCTGCCTTCGCAATATTTGCCGGCTTATGGTTTTCACCCATGGAAAATACTTCCACGCCCTGTTTTTCACCATTTACCTGCAGCTGTTTGATCGCTGCCGGACGGTATACGTCACAGGCAACCAACAGAGGCTTCTTGCCCTTTAATTTATATTTTCCCGCCAGTTTTGCGGTCGTCGTTGTCTTACCAGCTCCCTGAAGACCTGCCATCAGAATAACAGTGATGGCGCTTCCCGGCTGAAGCTTGATCTCTGTTGTCTCAGAGCCCATAAGCTTAACAAGCTCTTCATTTACAATCTTAATAACCATCTGCCCCGGATTCAGTCCGTTCATTACGTCCTGTCCTACGGCTCTTTCCTGCACATTCTTTATGAAGTCCTTGACCACCTTAAAGTTAACATCCGCAGCAAGAAGTGCACGTTTGATCTCCTTTAAAGCTTCCTTGACATCATCCTCTGTCAGACGGCCTTTGCTTCTCAGATTTTTAAATACGTTTTGTAGTTTTTCTGTCAAGCTGTCAAATGCCATGCTATAACTCCTCTATAATTTCACCGGATAATTTTCTTATATCCTTCAGTATCTGCTTTCTGGATGTTTCCTCGTAATCATCCAGAAGCGCATCTATCTGCTGAACTTTTTTCTTTACGGACATGAACTTCTCTACCAGATGCAGCTTGTTTTCATATCCTTCCAGTGCCTGACTGCACCGTCTGATAATATCATGAACACCCTGACGGCTGATTCCCGCATCCCGGGCTATCTCGCCAAGAGATAAATCTTCCAATATGAACTGTCCGTAGATCTCCTTCTGATGATCTGTCAGCAGCTCTCCGTAAAAATCATATAATAAAGCCTGTTTCAGAATTTCATTCACAATTATCACCTGTGCTATCATACAATAAAAAAAACGAGGTGTCAAGTATTTTTTCTTGACACCTTATTTTTTTATTATTTCAGCAATCGATCCACTCTCAGGCAGCCCCACCCCTGCGTTTCACTGCCGTCTGATATCACGGAAGTTTCTCTGAGTCTAAGCTTTACCTCAACATTTCCCATTTCCGGATATTTTGACAAAAGCAGAGCAATCGCCCCTGAAACCACGGGGGTTGCCATTGATGTACCACTTTTGACCGTATATGGTGCCGTATTCCTGTATGGATATCCAAACCGGTTGCATGAAATAATCTGATAACCCGGCGCCAGGACATCCGGCTTCACAACACATTCCTCTGTCGGACCCTCCCCGGAACATCCTTCTTTGGGAAATTCTTTTTGTATGGAACCTACCGTAATCACTTTCCTGCTTGTGCCCGGTACAGCAATGGTTCCCTTTCCCGGTCCATAATTTCCTGCAGAGACCACTACTACAAGACCGGCATCCCACAGTCTCTCCACTGCTTCAACGAGCAGTCTCTCTTTTCCCGGCTCTAACTCTTTCTTTGCGCCGACCGATATATTAACGATTCTTATCTGAAGGCGAAACCAGTTCCTTTCTATCCATCGGATCCCTTCCAGTATCTGGGATGTACTTCCTTCTCCTTTCTTATCCAACACCTTGACTGCTATAAGTTCCGCTTCCGGAGCCATCCCTGATAATACCCCTTTTGACATTCTGCCGTCTCCCGCGAGTATACCCGCCACATGTGTTCCATGTCCATTATCATCATAAATATTTTCTTTATCATTGACAAAATCTTTGAATGCTTTGATTCTTCCCACCAAATCCGGATGCGGAGATATGCCGGTATCCAGAACAGCCACCGAAACTCCTTTTCCTGTGCATTTTCTATTCACTGTATCCTCACAATGGTATTGTACCTGCTTCTTTACTTTGTCCATAGAAATACTTCCTTTTTTATCAGCATATTCAGAAAATCGCCAATTGATTTCTCCTCTGTTTTATCGTATGATAGTTGTGTTCAATTTCCATATAATGATAAGGGGAGGATAATATGGAAAACAAAAACTATTATGATATATTAGGGGTTTCTACAAAAGCATCTCTGACAGAGATCACCGCTGCCAAGAATGCTCTGGCAAAGAAATATCATCCAGATGCCAATCTCAAGAACGGCATTGATACGACCAGACAGATGCAGGAAATTCTTGAGGCATATCGTGTTCTTTCAAATGAAAAATCACGAGAGGAATATGACCGGGAGATTTCCGGCTACAAAAATCCCATGCAGACATTCGATCTTCATGAGCAGGAAAATTCTGATGAAGAAGAAACGCCCACATTTGTCACATACTGGAAAGCATCCGGGGCACTTTATGACATCATTTGCAAAAGCGATGAACTGATCCGGCAAAAAGCCTGCCGCGCGCAGCTTTCCGCACTTGCATTAGAAGCGCTTAAGCACATCGTGCTTCTTAGAAATGCACAGATTCCAGAACGTTACTGGCATCCGGATATTATGAACTGGCTCTTGTTTGCATGGTATCAGAACCGCAATTATACAACAGAATATCTGCTTACTCTCTATGATGAGCATGCAAAGAAAGACCTTTCACACATGGCAGGTCTGAAAATGCGGAACCAGACAAGACGTTATGAACATTCCGTTAAAAGGCTGATGAAATATTAATTGCCATACCTCTTCTCACACATTTGGTGTCCACGCATATTATGTTACTGTAATAACCCTATATGGAGGACTATAACATGAGTGATTTAAGTGCTACTAACTGTGGATGCGGATGCGACGATGTAATGAGAAGAGACAGAGATTGTGGATGTGGATTCGGCGGCAACAGCTGCCTGTGGATCATCCTCTTACTCATCTTCTGCGGCGGATGCGGTAATGGATGGGGAAGATGCGGCGATGACTGCCGAAATGACAGTTGTCTGTGGATCATCCTCTTACTCATTTTCTGTGGCGGATTCGGCAACGGATGCGATTGCTGCTAATCCTTGCAGTTTATAACAGACAAAAAGGACGGGGTATATCACTCCGTCCTTTTCATTGCCTTTTTATACTCTTCTACAAATTCCTTATCCTGTGCTTTTTTTTCCTCTTCTTTTGGAGGCACATCTATTCGTTTCCCAAGCATACAGTTCTCATCCAGCTCATACACTGCATTTCCGTCTATAATCAATCTTCTTTTCATAGACAAACTCCTCTCTTTCATATTCTTATAGTTTAAAATATGAAGAATCTCATATTTAGTTTGCCCACTTCTCATAAAATATAATCTTTTTACATATATATTTACAACGTTATTTTAAGGAGTGTTTATGGAAGAAAGAAAGCCAAAACCGATGACACCCTTCGACTGCATGGTTACACCGGCACACCTGTATACCATGAAGCTTATGCTTCCCTACACTCCGACGTCCATGCAGCGCATGCTCGGCATATACATCAAATTTCAGGAATTACAGCATACGATGCAATACTTTTACGGTTTTCGTGAAGACCATCCGCCTTCTTCCATGCTGGAACAGCTAAAGAACTTTATGGAGCCTTCCGAACGCGAGAAAATGGAACAAATGATGCAGATGATGAATATGATGGAAATGGTACAGAATCTTCAGTCCGCAGACGCATTAAAAGGAATGTTTTCTGCCGAGCAACAGGAAATGTTCAATATGTACAGCAACATATTTGACGATGCATTAAACAGACCCGAAAGCAACAGTCAGAAAGGAGATTATTCAAATGAATGAATGGATAGACCACCCCGCCATGCAGAACATTGATCCGATAAAACTGGAACTGATCCGGACCGCCGCCAGACAGACACAGGGAAAGAGCGGCAAAGCTCTTGCGCCAGTTATGATGGCACTCATAACAAGCGCAAACAAAAAAGGAATTCAATTTACACCAGAAGAAATGTCTCTTGTTCTTTCTATATTAAAAGAAGGAAAATCAAAAGAAGAACAAGATCAGATTGAAAATATGGTGCAGATGGTAAAACGTTACATGGGAACGGGGCATTCTTAAAACGCCCCGCTCCCATGTACTTTTAAAATCCCTCTTCTCTTCTCATCATACGGATTTCTCTCCGCTTTTTCGCATTCTCCCATTCTTCACGTTCCACATCGGTCTCCAACTCAAGCTCTGGTACCGGTGTCGGCTTATCATTTCCATCCAGTGCGACCATTGTAAAATACGCGTGATTTATAATCGTCCTTTCGCCTTCCATATTCTCTACATAGCTGTCAACTTTCACTTCCATAGACGTTCTGCCGACATAGGTCACTTTCCCGATAATTACCACAACATCTTTCTGATAGGCACCGCGCACAAAACGAAGATTATCAACGGAAGCTGTGATTACATTCATTCTTGCATGTCGCTTTGCAACAACACCTGCCACCTCATCGATCCATTGCATCAAAATACCACCAAACAAACGTCCTGCGGAATTCAGATGATTCGGTCGTACGATATGAACCGTCTCAACGATTGATTCCGACACTTTTCTGCTCTCTATACTCATTTAGAAACTCTCCATTCCGTATTTTTTTACCCTTTTATTATAACATATTATTTGCTATACTAAAACTGGTTTAACCAATTATAACTAGGAGTGATACAGATGAGAAATATAAAGCTTACAATAGAATATGACGGAAGCCGTTATCAGGGCTGGACACGTCTTGGAAAAGACGAGCCTAATAACACCGTTTCCAATAAGATTACCGATGTTCTGGAAAAGATGACAGGTGAAACACTCATTGAACTGAACTGTGGCTGCCGTACCGAAGTAGGTGTGCACGCCTACGCCCAGACCGCAAATTTTAAAACAGAAAGCGATATGAAACCCGCAGAAATCAAGCATTATCTGAACCGGTACCTTCCCATGGATATTGCAATCACTGAAGTTAAAGATATGCCAGAACGTTTTCATGCACAGCTCAATGCCAAATCGAAGACCTACGTATACCGTATGACGATTACCGATGTTCCAAGCGTCTTCGACCGCAAACACACATACCACTGCTTCAAAGTACCGGACAAAAAGGCAATGCAGCAGGCAGCGGTTGAGCTGATCGGGAAACATGATTTCAAGAATTTCTCAACCGCCAAAAAATCAAAGTCAACCGTACGTGAAATCTACGAAATCGACATCTATGGAAATGAAGAAGAAATGCAGATCATGATTCACGCCGATGACTTCCTTCATAATATGGCAAGACTGATCATTGGAACACTGCTGGATATTGGTTTTGGCATCCGCAAAAAAGAAGATATTGCCGAGATATTCGAAGGAACCAGACAAGTCAGTCTGCCATGCGAGCCAAAAGGGTTATATCTGCAGGAAGTAACCTATTAAGTAGGAATTTAGTAGAGTAAGTGGTATACAGTATCGGCAGAAGTAAGTGCCTCGATGCATCCGACTCCTCTGACTAAGCCACGAATCTATAAGAGCCAGAATAACAGACAGTGAACGAATTGTCTGTTATTCTGGCTCTAACAGCTTCGGGCTGGATTCTACGGAGTCTCCTGCTTACCTCGTCACTTACTTCTGCCGATAGCTGTTACCACTACTGTACTGGCAATTCCGGATAAAATTGTATGTTATTCTGTATTGGCATTATAACATTTTCTAAAGCGAAAGAACATGTTACTATGCCTACAATATAACGGCAACGCTTGAACTATGCGGCTTCAGTATTTTATCTAAAAGATGTGCAATCGGCAAGGCACAGAAGGACTTATGAATGCGTGGAAGAGTGCTATAAACTGTTATAGAAAAAGCAGTCAAAACTTCGTATTTGGATTGTATATCAAATACAATCCAAAAGAGTATCTGAGACGTGGAACTCATCAGGAGTTCACGTCGAATATACTCGGTTACGAATGTTATGACTGCTTTCTTCTATTTACAGTTTATAAACGATTGGTTCGCATTCATAAGTCCTTCTGCGCCTTGCCGATGTCCTCTTTCAGATAAAATCACTGAACCAAATTCCTTTCCATAATGCTTTCTTCTCCTTCGACTTTTACCCGGAATCCGTATTTCTCATAGAATCCCTGTGCATCTTTGGTATGGAGTATTCCGAATAAATTCCCCACATCTTGCATGATTGCATCCATAAGAAGTGTGCCAAGTCCCTGATGTCTGTATTTTTCATCAATGATAACATCCATAAGATAGAACACTCTGGTGTGATCGGTTATGATTCTGGCATAGCCAACCATATAATCTGTTTCGTCAAACACACCATAGCAGATGGAATTTTCTATGGTCGATCTTGTTATTTCTTTGGATCGTCCTTTTGCCCAGTAGGATTGTTCCAGAAGCTCAACGACCCGCTCTAAACGTATTTTGTTTCTGTCTTTGCTGACATGGAAGCCCTGTGCATTTTTTCGTCTTCCTTCTCTCTCAATTTTATCAAGCGTATCCTGCCTTACAATCTCACGCAATTCTTCCAGATAGGGAAACGCCTTTGCCTGTTCCTGTCCATACGTAAGCTGCAATGTATATTCCAGATCCACCCATGAATCTACAGATGCCTCATTATGCTGAATTACCGCTTCCATTTTATCTAATGCATGTACAATCTTTGCTTCCGCAGATTCACCTCTGGCAAGCTCTGCAAAAATATCCTGAAGTTCTGTTCTTTCTTCCACTGGCAAAGTCGCAAGCACACGTTCCACTTCTTGATCTTCTGTCTCTCTGTCGCTGTCTGTCTTATCAAAGCATGCAATATCACCTGTCACTGCTTCTCCCAGATCATGAAACAGGCACATCTTTATGACCTTATCTATATCACAATCCGGGAACTCATCTTTTACAAGCCACGCAAACATACATAAACGGCAAGTATGCTCTGCCACGCTTTCATGCCTTCCGGAAGAAGTCCACGAATGTCTTGTATTGCACTTCAGCTTTTCAGCAATGTCCAGAAAATCCAGCACTGTTCTTGCTTCCATTATCACATACCGCCTTTCTGCACTAATCTTCCAGATATTTCAGCAATCTGTCGTATTCCTTCTTCATGAGATTATACCCATGCTCATAAAAATTGGTCAATGTATCGTAATCCTTTTCCAGCCTTGACACTGTAGGGATGAGTGGACGAATCACATAAATCCGGTTTTCCTGTTCCAGTTTTTCAATCATCTCCATCTGTCTGTTGTACCGTATACTCCTTGTGAGTATAGTCCGTACCAGATTCGGATAATTTTTATATGCCCTGCGATACATTTTCGCAACACCCTTCGACACTGGTTTCTTTCGATATCCAGGGTTTCTCGTCAGTACCACTACTATTTTTTCATTTTCTTTCTCAAGCGCCCGCTTTATTGGAATTGAGTCTGCAAGACCGCCATCCAGATACGGCACACCATCAATATTTACAATAGGAGAAATAAGCGGCATACTGCTGGAAGCACGGCATAACCTCATCAGCCTTTCCGGATCTTTTCCCTCTGTCATATATTCTGCCTTTCCTGTTTCACAGTTTGTCGTAACAATTTCACATTCGATATCAGATGAAAAGTAAGTCTCAAAATCGAACGGAAATAATTCCTTTGGATATTTATCAAATACCATATCCATGTCCAAAATACTTTTTTCCCGAATAAACTTCGTGAATCCATAATAGTAACTATACTCTTTTTCTTTATGAATCATACAGTCTCTTGTACGCCCAATCTGCTTTGATACATAATCCACGCCGTTGCAGGATCCTGCCGAAACACCGATCACATCTGACATGTACATATCTTCTTCCATCAGATAATCCAGAACACCAGAAGTAAACACGCCTCTCGTTGCGCCGCCTTCCAATATCAAAGTTGCTTTTACCATATTCATATCCCCTTTCTTTTCTGTTATTATATACCCAATTTTAATATTGGAAAACTGAAACTTTTATTATCTTGCCATTTCCAGATATATTTGTTAATATAAGCCTTGAATGTAATATGTAAATAAGAAGTAATATTTTAAATTATAAGGAGTAAATCACACATGATTAGTACAAGCAATATCAGTTTACGTGTTGGAAAAAAGGCACTGTTTGAAGATGTAAATATTAAATTTACTGAAGGAAACTGCTACGGACTGATTGGTGCCAACGGTGCCGGCAAATCCACCTTCTTAAAAATCCTGTCCGGACAGCTTGAACCTACAAGTGGTGATGTCATCATCACACCAGGCGAGCGTCTTTCTTTCCTGCAGCAGGATCACTTTAAATATGATGATTATCCGGTACTGGATACAGTTATGCTCGGCAATCCAAGATTATACGAAATCATGAAGGAAAAAGAAGTCCTTTATGCGAAAGAAGACTTCACAGATGAAGACGGAATCAAAGCAAGTGAACTGGAAGCAGAATTCGCTGCAATGAACGGCTGGGAAGCAGAATCTGACGCCGCAAGTCTGTTAAATGGTCTTGGTATCGGAACGGAACTTCATTATGAAATGATGAAGAGCTTAAACGGTCCTGAAAAGGTGAAGGTACTTCTTGCACAGGCACTGTTCGGTAATCCGGACATTCTTCTTCTCGACGAGCCTACCAACCACCTGGATCTGGATGCAATTGCATGGCTGGAAGAATTTCTTATCAATTTTGAGAATACAGTTATCGTAGTATCCCATGACCGTTACTTTTTAAATAAAGTCTGCACACAAATTGCAGATATCGATTATGGTAAGATTAAGCTTTATGCCGGAAACTATGATTTCTGGTACGAGTCCAGCCAGCTTCTTATTCGCCAGATGAAAGAAGCCAACAAAAAGAAAGAAGAAAAAATCAAAGAGCTCCAGGAATTTATTTCCCGTTTCAGTGCCAACGCTTCCAAATCTAAGCAGGCAACTTCAAGAAAGCGAGCTCTTGAAAAGATCCAGCTAGACGACATCCAGCCTTCCAGCCGTAAATACCCATACATCGATTTCCGTCCAAACCGCGAAATCGGTAATGAGGTTCTCACGGTTGAAGGATTAAGCAAAACCATCGAAGGCGAAAAGGTATTGGATAACATTTCCTTTACATTAAACCACGATGACAAAGTTGCATTTGTCGGCGGAAACGAACTTGCAAAGACTACCCTCTTCCAGATTCTTGCCGGCGAAATGGAACCAGATGAAGGAACATATAAATGGGGTATCACAACATCCCAGGCATATTTCCCACTTGATTTTGGCAATGAATTTGACAACGAAAACAACATCGTTGAATGGCTTACACAATACTCAGAAGAGAAAGATGTAACTTATGTCCGCGGGTTCCTTGGACGTATGCTTTTCTCCGGTGATGACGGTGTAAAGAAGGTAAAAGTACTCTCCGGAGGCGAAAAAGTACGCTGTATGTTATCGAAAATGATGATATCCGGAGCAAATGTACTCCTCCTCGACGAGCCTACCAATCATCTGGATATGGAATCCATTACTGCACTCAACAATGGACTCATCAAGTTCCCGGGTGTACTTCTCTTCTCATCAAGAGACCACCAGATCGTACAGACAACAGCAAACCGCATTATGGAAATCGTACCGGGAGGAAAAATGATCGATAAGATCACCACCTATGATGAATACCTCGAAAGCGATGAAATGGCAAGAAAGAGACAGACATATACTGTACAGCAGGAAGAAGATGATTAATAGGAATTTAGTGCAGTGATTTTATCTGAGACAGAACAGTGACGCGAGACAGCTGAACTTTGAAAAACGAACCAGTCGCTGACAAACGGTAAACATCAAAAGCTGATATAACATTCGTAACCGAGTATATTCGACGGGAACTCCTGATGAGTTCCGCGTCTCAGATACTCTTTCACCTTGTATGGGAAATACAAGGCGAATACGAAGTTATATCAGCTTTTTCTGCAACCGTTTGTAACGCTCTTCCACGTTTCCCCAAGCTCAGCTGTCTCGCGTCACTTGTAATGTCTCATCCAAAATACTGAAGCCGCATAGCTCAAGTGTTTCCACCACGTTATCGGCGCGATAACAAGCTCTTTTTCATTCTCTGAGAGCAAAAAAGAAAATATGTACTGACTTTTTTTAGAACCAAATCATTTCCTCAGAGACAAAATCCTAAAATGGAATGAGTTTTCAACAAATCATTTCATTCAAATATGGATTTTTTCTCTTGGGAGCTGACTTCGACCTCCCAAAAATCATTACAATTCTTTACTTTTACATATAGAAGCTGAAAAGGCCAGATCCATAACATGCTTTGCCAACAAACTAAGGCATGCACTTTTACCCGGAATTGCCAGTACAGTAAATGGTAGAGGATGTCGCTGTGATGCTTTGCGGAGGTAAGCGGAAGACTTGGAGAATCCGCTCCGAATCTGTTAGAGCCCAGAAAACAAACCATGATTCCCGTTTGTTTTCTGGGCTCTTATAGATTCGTGAGCTAGTCGTAAAGTCGAACGCGTCGTAGCAAGGTATCACAGCGACATTCTCGTACCACTTACTATACTAAATTCCTGTTTACTCCATATTCCCCAGAAATCTTGGTATTCCGTCAAATCCTTTCTGTAAATCTTCATCTGTCGGAATATAATCACTCATTTCTCCGTTATGGAATTTTTCATATGCTACCATATCGAAATATCCGGTTCCTGTAAGTCCAAATACAATTGTCTTTTCTTCTCCTGTTTCTTTACATTTCAATGCTTCATCAATGGCAACTTTAATTGCATGACTGCTCTCCGGTGCAGGGAGAATGCCTTCTACTCTGGCAAACTGTTCAGCCGCCTGGAATACTGCAGTCTGCTCGACAGATCGTGCTTCCATATAACCATCTGCATATAACTGTGATAAGATTGAACTCATTCCATGATATCTGAGACCACCAGCATGGTTTGGTGATGGAATAAATCCGCTTCCTAATGTGTACATTTTAGCCAATGGGCATACCATTCCTGTATCACAGAAATCATATGCATAAACACCCCTTGTCAGACTCGGGCATGATGCCGGTTCTACTGCGATAAACTGATAATCTTTTTCACCTCTCAGTTTTTCGCCCATAAACGGAGAAATCAAACCACCGAGGTTAGAACCTCCTCCGGCACATCCTATAATAATGTCCGGTGTAACTCCATATTTATCAAGTGCTGCCTTTGTCTCCATTCCAATAATAGACTGATGAAGAAGTACCTGATTCAGCACACTACCCAGCACATATCTGTAACCTTCACTTCCTACTGCTACCTCAACTGCTTCTGAAATCGCACATCCAAGACTTCCTGTTGTACCTGGATGTTCTGCCAGAATCTTTTTACCCACTTCTGTCTCCATAGATGGTGAAGGTGTTACGCTGGCTCCGTAAGTACGCATTACTTCACGCCGGAATGGTTTCTGCTCATAAGAACATTTCACCATAAACACCTTACAATCAAGATCCAGATAAGAACATGCCATAGATAGCGCTGTTCCCCACTGTCCTGCGCCCGTTTCTGTCGTCACACCTTTTAACCCCTGCTTCTTTGCATAATAAGCCTGTGCAATTGCAGAATTGAGCTTATGACTTCCACTTGTGTTATTGCCTTCAAATTTGTAATATATTTTAGCCGGAGTCTGCAACTTTTCTTCCAGACAATACGCTCTGACAAGAGGAGCTGGCCGATACATCTTATAAAAATCCTGTATTTCCTGCGGAATATCAATATAGCGGTTATCGTTGTCCAATTCCTGCTGTACTAATTCTTCGCAGAACACACCAGACAGCTCTTCTGCAGTCATAGGTTCCAATGTTCCAGGATTTAAAAGAGGTGCCGGTTTATTTGTCATATCTGCCCGCACATTATACCATTGTTTTGGCATCTCGCTCTCTTCCAGATAGATTTTGTAAGGGATTTTCTGTTCTTTCATTTTCTTGTTCTCCTTTCATTTGTAAGTGTCTGGGGACAGGGTATTTTGGTATAAAAAAATACCCTTATCCCATACAATAAGTATTGCAGGGACAAGAGTAATAAAATCAACTCCTGCGGTGCCACCCGGCTTGATATCTGTTAATAGATACCCTCTCATGCGTACCATCATACGCGTAATTTGTTAACGAAGTGTTCTCTCCGGCTCACCTACTGAAAAAATGACGATTCAGCTTGCCCTCAGAAGCCCATTCCCAAAAGATTCATTCTGTTGCAATCACACCATCTGCAACTCTCTGTAAGATAAATTCTTCAGGTACTTACTCTTCCTCATTGGTTTAAAACAACTTTACTATGGTAAATTGATAATGTCAAGAAGTAATTTTAAAAAAATAAAAAGCCAGACAGTTCATCTGGCTTTTCAAATCATTTGATTAAGCTAATTTAGACTTAGCAACTTCTGCAAGTGTTGCAAATCCTTCTGCATCATTTACAGCCATCTCAGCTAACATCTTTCTGTTCATGTCAACATTAGCTAATTTCAGACCGTGCATCATCTTGCTGTAAGATAATCCATTCATTCTTGCTGCAGCATTGATACGAGCAATCCATAACTGACGCATCTGACGTTTACGCTGCTTTCTTCCTGCATAGGATGATGTAAGAGCTCTCATAACAGACTGTTTTGCAACTCTGTACTGTTTAGAACGTGCTCCTCTGTAACCTTTTGCTAATTTTAATGTTCTATTGTGTCTTTTCTTAGCGTTCAAGCCGCCTTTAATTCTTGCCATGTCTTATTCCTCCTCCAATACTTTCTCCAATATCTTACAGATATGGTAATACTTTCTTCATGTTCTTTACATTAGTTGCATCAGTAATGATTGATTTTCTAAGATTTCTTTTTCTCTTTGTAGATTTCTTAGTTAAGATATGGCTCTTATAAGCTTTATTTCTTTTTAACTGTCCTGTACCTGTTTTTTTGAAGCGCTTTGCAGCTGCTCTATTTGTTTTGATTTTTGGCATGATATGTTCCTCCTTAAATTTAGTAAATGTATTTTTAACGTTTTTCAGTTAAAACCATACTGATACTTCTGCCTTCCTGTTTGGCAGGTTTTTCGATAGACGCAACATCTGCAAGCATCTGGGCAAAATCATCAAGAATGTGTTTGCTCTGCTGCATATGAGCCATCTCGCGTCCACGGAAACGAAGTGTTATCTTTACTTTATTTCCTTTTGCGATAAATTTCTTTGCATTATTCACTTTCGTATTAAGGTCATTAGTGTCAATATTGGGTGACAGACGCACTTCCTTAACTTCAACTGTTCTCTGTTTCTTCTTTGCTTCCTTTTCTTTTCTGGCAAGCTCATATCTGTACTTACCATAATCAATAATCTTACATACCGGCGGTTGAGCCTTCGGAGCAATCTTAACCAGGTCAAGCTCTGCTTCCTGCGCAAGACGCATGGCTTCCTTGATTGGCATAACACCTAACTGATTTCCATCTTCTCCAATCACACGTACTTCCTTGTCTCTAATCTGACCGTTAATCATTAATTCGCTAATTGTCGTGCACCCCCATCATAAAATAAAAAAATAAGTGAATAGTTATAGACTATCCACTTGCATATCTGCATAAAAAGACTTATAATAACAAGACTTATATACTCAATATCAAACCTGTAGTCACCCGATTGTGCTACGGTGAGAGTGGATACTCTACTTTGTTTTTCGCTTCACGCAGTATTTAATCTAACATATTATATCATCATTGTCAACATATTTTTATTCTTTTTTCTCCATTTTTATTTGTAATATATAAGATTTTTCTTGAAAAAAAGGCACTTTCATGTAATAATAGAGCATAGTCTATTTTTTATGGAATGACTATTATATTGAGGAGGTTTTTAACATGCAAAACAGAAGTAATTTTTCCAGCAAAATTGGATTTGTGCTGGCTGCTTCCGGTTCTGCAGTCGGATTAGGAAATATCTGGAGATTTCCATACCTTGCTGCAAAATATGGTGGCGGAACATTTTTATTAATTTATCTTATTCTTGCCGTGACATTTGGCTTCACACTTATGATTGCCGAAATTGGTCTCGGTCGTAAAACAGGGTTAAGTGCAATCGGTGCTTTCAAGTCGCTTGATAAGCGTTTTGGATTCTTAGGTTTCCTTGCTGCACTGGTTCCTGTTATTATCTTCCCATACTATTCTGTAATCGGTGGATGGGTTGTAAAGTATTTTGCAGTATTCATAAGTGGTGGCGTACAGTCCGCAGCTGCTGATGACTATTTCACAGGCTTTATCAGCAGTGCCGGTGAGCCAATCGGATGGTTCTTCCTTTTTATGGCTTTTACCGCTATTGTTGTTCTTTGTGGTGTAGAAAAGGGAATCGAAAAAGTAAGTAAGGTTATGATGCCTGTTCTTGTTGTTCTTACCATTATTATTGCAGCATATGGTCTGACTCTTGATGGCGCAATGGAAGGTGTCGCTTACTACTTAAAGCCACATATGTCTGATGTATCTGCAAAGACAATTCTTGCGGCCATGGGACAGCTCTTTTATTCCATGTCTCTTGCCATGGGTATTATGATTACATATGGTTCTTATATGAAGAAAGATAATAATCTGGAAGGCTCTGTAAGACAGATTGAGTTATTCGATACAGGAATCGCTTTCCTTGCAGGTCTTATGATTATTCCCGCTGTATTCGCATTCTCCGGCGGTGACAGATCTGCTCTGAGCGCAGGTCCTGGACTTATGTTCATGACACTCCCGAAAGTATTTGCAAGCATGAAATTTGGTGGTGCGATTGGAACACTTTTCTTCTTACTTGTGTTCTTCGCAGCACTTACATCCGCAATTTCTCTTATGGAGACAATTGTATCCGTATTCTGTGATAAATTTGGATGGACGCGTAGATTTTCAGGCATTTTCTCAGCAGTGCTTGCACTCATTATGGGTATCCCGTCTTCTCTTGGTTTCGGGCCATTAAGCTTTATCAGCTGGATGGGAATGTCTGTACTGGATATCATGGACTTTGTAAGCAACAGCGTATTAATGCCGATTGTAGCATTATTCACATGTATTTTTGTCGGATTTATTATCAAGCCAAAGGCAATTGCTGATGAAGTAAAAGAAACTGACGGAACCTTTAAAGCAGAAAAAATGTTCAACGTAATCATCAAGTGGGTTGCTCCAATCTTCCTGGTATTGATTCTGGTAAGTTCCGTAGCAAGCGCATTTGGAGCATTCTCTTTATAAAATAGGAATTTAGTATAGTAAGGGGGATACAGTATCGGCAGAAGTAAGTGCCTCGATGCATCCAACTTCTCCGACTAAACCACTAATCTATAAGAGCCAGAACAACAGACAGTGAACGAATTGTCTGTTGTTCTGGCTCTAACAGCTTCGGGCTGGATTCTTCGAAGTCATCTGCTTACCTCGTCGCTTACTTCTGCCGATAACTGTTACCACTACTATACTGGCAATTCCGGGTAAAATTGAACACCTCAGTCTATTGGCAAAACATGTTTAAGAGATCGAAGTCAGCTCCAGATAGAAAAAATCCAAATTCGAATGAATATATAAACGGAAAAGTCATTCAATTTTTTTCTTTTGTCTCTGAGGAAATGATTTGGTTCTAAAAAAAGTCAGTACATATTTTCTTTTTCGCTCACAGGGGATGAAAAAGAGCTTGTTTTCACGCCGATAACGTGGTGGAATTACTTTTACGATGCGGTTTCAGTATTTTGGCTGAGACATTACAAGTGGCGCGAGACAGCTGAGCTTAGGGAAACGTGGAAGAGCAT
>NZ_JAFBIY010000027.1 GCF_021531975.1 Faecalicatena contorta
AGATAGATTCACGGAGAACTCCTCATGAGTTCATCCGTTCAGCTATCTTCTCGCCTTGTACCCGAAGTACAAGACTCGGTCTGTATATTTTGTCCTTTTTCAGCAACGGATTGTATCACTCTTCTACAGAAACAAAGCACCAGATTTCTCTTCTTACAGCCTGTTCTTTTAACACCTCAAATCTTTACACTACAATTTCGGGGTAGAATGTGCAGGCGACGGACTTCGGTTGTAGTTTTAGAAACATTTGATTCAAATTGATGACTTTTTTGGTCAGGGAATGACTTTTTCACTTCTTATTTCATTCGAATCCTGAATTTTTCTATATAAGAATGAGTTTTCCTCTTCTAAATTCATTCGAATTCCTCAATATCTTTACCGGGAGATGATTTTAACAATTAAAAAGTCATTACAATTCTTTGCTTTTGCAAATATGTAATGAAAACCTACAATCAGGTACTTGTTTTTCCAACAAACTATGGCATACATCTTTTACCCAGAAATT
>NZ_JAFBIY010000028.1 GCF_021531975.1 Faecalicatena contorta
AGAGTTCTAATGACTGATAAAATTTCAGTCAGATACGTACCTTGAAAATTGCATACAAGAAATAAATGATAAGATTTTTAAATATCTTAATCAAGACATCCGAGGTAAATGTTATTAACAGAGTAATATTTACAACACAATTCGAAGAAAACGAATTCAAAAAATTGACCTAGAAACCAACGCCAGTAACGCTATACTGGTGTAGACGAAGAAAGCACCCCGTGCGAGAGCGGGTCATCTCCAAGACCGATGGTCTTGTCGATGTCATTTGCTCCGCAAATGTCTGCTAAAATCCCAGAACAGCCTTATGAATGCAAGCATTCAACGGCAGTCCTGAAATTTCAGCACCCGCTTTCTGAGTTAGTTGGTCATGCTGAAAAGAGCGTATGGTGGATGCCTTGGCACTAAGAGCCGATGAAAGACGTGATAAGCTGCGAAAAGCTTCGGGGAGGAGCAAATATCCTGTGATCCGGAGATATCTGAATGGG
>NZ_JAFBIY010000029.1 GCF_021531975.1 Faecalicatena contorta
TAGGAATTTAGATTATTAAATGAATACGAAACGATGCCCATTATGATATGTTACGACGATGCGCTTCTCCTCATCTCTTGCACTGGTATGTAAGTCCGGAAGAGAGTCGTTTAATGCAACTCCTCTCTCCCGAACCAACATAGCAGGCAAGGATATTCGGAACGCTCCTCTTACCTCACATATCATAATGGACATCGTTTCTATTTCTTTAACAACCGTAAAGTCTCGTGTGAAAGTGCACGCCATAGCTTGCCGGAAAAGTAACATTTTCTCGAGCGAAAGAACATGTTACTATGCCTACAAAGTAGTGGAAACACTTAAGCTATGCGGCTTCAGTATTTTATTTAAAAGATGTACAATCGGCAAGGCACAGAAGGACTTATGAATGCGTGGAAGAGTGCTATAAACTGTTATAGAAAAAGCAGTCAAAACTTCGTATTTGGATTGTATATCAAATACAATCCAAAAGAGTATCTGAGACGT
>NZ_JAFBIY010000005.1 GCF_021531975.1 Faecalicatena contorta
GAAAACTACTAGCTTTCTTATCCCTTTACTGTTTTAAGGTTGACATTTAAATGTCTGTTCTCTGAATTTTCTCTTAAAGAATCTTCAGGGTTGTTGTCTATTGTTCAGTTATCAAGGTTCTTTGTTTTGCTGCTTCAACGAGCCAGCTCAAATATAATATCATCCATAGCAGATAATGTCAACACTTTTTTTCATCTTTTTTTAACATTTTTCAAATATTTTTTTAAGCACAATATCTTGTCATTTCTCTTCTATAATACATACAAGATATTACTTTCAAAATGAAATGTGTTAACTCGATATAAAAATCCGAACCCATCCAGGAGTTCGGATTCTATATCTGACGGAGAAAGAGGGATTTGAACCCTCGCGCCGGTCACCCGACCTACACCCTTAGCAGGGGCGCCTCTTCAGCCTCTTGAGTATTTCTCCAGCAAGTGGTATTATACTAAACCTGCTTATAATTGTCAATCCCTTTTATTTTATATTTTCATAAATCTTATTCTGAATTCTATCTCTCACCAACGCCGCTATTTCCTTTGTCTTCATATCTTTATAATCTTCATAGTACAGCGGTTCCATAAAATGTACCTGTACAGTTACAGGGCTGGTTGAATTAGTATCAAATGGTTTAAAAGAATCAATAAGTGCAACCGGAATAATTGGGCATTTTGCCTTTGTTGCTGCTTTAAAGCTTCCTGCTTTGAACTCCTGTACATTATTTCCATCCCTTGAACGTGTGCCTTCTGGAAATATGACAAAGTTCTTTCCATTTGCCACATCCTTTGCAACATTCATGATTACCTGCATCCCCTGTCTGACATCATCACGGTCTAATGAATATGCTCTCATACATGCCATTACCTGTTTGATAAATGGTATATTTGCAGCTTCTTTTTTTACTACAGCAGACAACGGACGCGGAATAACATTTTCAATTGCCAGCATGTCATATAACCCCTGATGATTAGGGAAGAGCATAAATCCATCTTCTTTTGGAATATTTTCTATTCCATGTGCATCAATCGTTACATTTCCGCCTTTGTTGGCACGTTCTGTAATATATCTCAACATTTCCAGATGCTGCTCGTCTGTATATTTATCCGGATGTGCAGCATGATAACATAATTTTATCCACGCCCCCGGGACAAATAATATGTTTCTGAAAATCATTAACAATATTCTTTTCATATCTTCTGATACTCCTTTATCGCCGTCTCGTATAAATTATTTCCTTCGCAGTCTGCAACAACAATTACTGGAAAATCTTCCACTTCCAGCTTACGGATTGCTTCTGCTCCAAGATCATCATAAGCTATTACCTCTGATGATTTAATACATTTTGACAACAATGCACCTGCTCCTCCTACTGCTGCCAGATAAACACTTTCATTTCTTACAACTGCATCGAGAACTTCCTGACTTCTCTTTCCTTTTCCTATCATTGCCGTAAGTCCAAGATCCAAAAGCTTCGGTGCATATTTGTCCATACGGCTTGCAGTCGTAGGTCCGGCTGAGCCGATCGGTCTTCCTTCTCTTGCAGGAGATGGTCCCATATAATATATGACCTGATTTTTTATATTAATAGGAAGAGACTCATTATTTTTTAATGCATCATCCATTCTTTTATGAGCCGCATCACGTGCTGTATAAATGGTTCCTGTTATGTATACATAATCACCTGCATGAAGGGAACGGGAAACTTCCTTTGTAATTGGTGCTGTAATATGCTTGTCCATATCTATACCTCCCTGATAATGTGTCTGTTTACGTGACAACAGATATTAATTCCTACCGGCAATCCGGCAATATGTGTCGGATATGTATTCACATTAACTGCAAGAGCAGTGGTTGTTCCACCAAGTCCTCCCGGCCCAATACCAAGACAATTAATCTTTTCAAGCATTTCTTCTTCCAGTTCTTTTACCCAGTCAATATCAGAATGCACACCAACCTCCCGGGTAAGTGCTGCCTTTGCCATAAGTGCACATTTTTCAAATGTACCACCAATGCCAACACCAACAACCATCGGAGGGCAGGCATTCGGTCCGGCATCCTTTACCGCAGTAAGAATCGCATTTTTTACTCCTTCAATACCATCTGCAGGTTTCAGCATAAATACACGACTCATATTTTCGCTTCCAAATCCCTTTGGCGCAACTTTAATCTTTACCTTGTCACCTTTTACAATACTGTAATGAATGACTGCCGGTGTATTATCCTTTGTATTTTCACGAATAATAGGATCACCTACTACAGATTTTCTCAAGAATCCTTCCACATATCCCTGGCGCACACCTTCATTGATTGCATCTTCAAGATCTCCACCTTCAAAATGCACTTCCTGACCAATTTCCATAAAAATAACTGCCATTCCTGTATCCTGACAAATCGGAATCATATCCTCTGCTGCAATCTTCAAATTATCCTGAAGCTGATTTAATATCTGCTTGCCAAGAGGAGCTTCTTCTGTTTCCGCAGCCTGTTTCATAGCTACATCCATATCCTTTGACAAAAAATGATTCGCTTCTATACACATTTCTTTAATATTTTTTGTAATTTCATTTACATCAATTGTTCTCATCTGCTTCCTCCTTCATTGGGGACGGGGTATTTTCGAAAAAACCCCGTCCCCAATTTAATTTTACCCTGTCCCCAGTGAATATACAAGCTAATATTCTGAATATTCCGTATGTTCTTCTTTCCATTTATCGGCTGTATGTTTTGCCATAATTTTCGAGTAATTGATTTTTCTTAAATCAATCTCGCTGTTTTCTTCAGAAATGTATTCAAAATAGCCTTCTAGATCTATTTCAACCATGTTATCTTCTGTCAAAGGCAAATGCTTAATATCAATTTTTGCAAGTTCCGGTGCGGCGTCTAGAGAAGAACTATATATTAAATAATTAATATTTGAATAAATTTCATCTGACGATATTTGGTCAAAATGAGCGATATTGTATTTTGCAATCATTGTGTCTGGTCTTGAAAATGAAAAAGCAATATAAAATACGCTTACTATGAGCATAATATAATGAAATAACCGGAAGTTTTCTTTATATATAGTTATAATAATTCCGGCCATTATAAATGTAAGAACTACAAGAAACCATAAAACCAGTACACGTAAAAATGTCAGATTATATGCACCAATATACAGTACCATTCTATATCCCGCTGAACCTGTCATGATAAAAGTGCAGCCTGATATGACAGTAAGAATTATTTTTAATACCTTATTGTCGGAGAAAATATACATACAAACTAGCACCATCACAAAATTGATGATACTGACAAACAAAAGCTCCCAGAAACCGCTTCTTGCATATTCTGCATATGTTATTCCTTCTGGAAGTTTTGTCTGTACCCTGGCAAATAAATAAATGATCTGTATCGCACAGTATATAATGTATATTATACTTATGATTCCTGTAAATGTAATTCCAATAACCGGACTAAAATGTCTTAATTTTCTCTCTTTTTCTTCAGAAAAACTATATTTACACATAGCGCAAAAAAATGCATAGCTAAGCGTAAATCCAAGGACAATCATCAATACAATCCAAAATATTTCTCCAAAGCGAATATGTTTAAAGAAATCTCCAAAAATTTCGGCAAATATGAAATCTGATTTTAACAAAAGTGGCAATATAACACACAAGCTACAAAATGCAACAAGAATACCCACTAATATTCCCACGAAATTACTGTTAACCTTTTTGTCTTTATTTTCGTGAAAGTACTTCGATCCATGCCAATATGGATAAGGCATACTCCCCAATGTGGTACCGGACAAAATAAAAATCCTCTTTATATATGCCGGCAAATCCCATTTACTGTCATCATAAAACTGGTGTATCATAAATGTAAAATACAACAATACTATTCCAATCAAATTAAAAAAGTGTAAAAAAAATGAACTGGTCAGCACAGTTGATATACTTAGAAGAATCATCCCTGTTATATATAGTCCAGAATTTTTTTTCAATTGATAATTTATCTTTTTTAAAAAGAGGATAGAAAATGCAATCGTCGCAATTACACAAACCGGAAATGTGATTCCGGACATATTTTTATAAAGGCAAAACGTAAATATGATTCCATATAGAAAACTCATTCCCCCGAAATACTTATAATTCTCTCTCATTTTCATAACTAATGGCTTCTCATTCATACTAACACCTCCATGTTATGTTTTTATTTTTCCTCATCCGGAAAATATTCCATAATATCACCAGGCTGGCAATCCAGTTCTTTGCAGATTGCCTCCAGGGTTGAAAAACGAATCGCTTTTGCTTTATTATTTTTCAGTATAGAAAGATTAGCCGGCGTTATATCTATTTTTCCTGCCAGCTCCAATAATCCGATTTTTCTTTGGGCCATTATGACATCAAGATTAATTTTTATTCCCACAATGACACCCCCTTATATTGTAAGATCATTTTCTTCTTTGTATCGAATTGCCTGAGCAAATACAATTGCCAATACTTCACTGAATAGTGCTGCTATAAAAAAGACTAAAACAATAATGCATGTTGCCGGCGTTGGAAATAAGAATACTTTAATTAAAAATAAAACAGTAATGCACAGGCTTGAAAAAGCCATCACATTCAGACTCTTTACATTTTTATATACGAAGCAAGATTCTTCAATTACCGTCCTCATCATTTTGCGAAGTTCACTGACAATAACAATACCGAAAACTCCGGATATTCCTAAAACAATCAACATTAATATAAAATGTTCACTAATTGAGTCTGAATAATACTTACCGAAAAACTTTAGAATTAGCGGCAGAGTAATAAAGACTACTATTCCACCAAAAAACATGATATCCAAAACAATTTTTGTAAACCTGATTAATTTATTTTCCATAAAAATAACACCTCCGTTACTCTTAAAATAACACAGGTATTATTGAATTTCAATATTAATTTATCGTTTTTCAATAATTTTATGCGTCAGATGAATTCCTTTCATACAAAAAACGTACGTGGTCATATACTTCCTGAAAATCGATTTCCAGCTCATTATCCCATATACCAACCGGAATCTTTGCGTCAAATCCATAAATTACCGGATAATTTTCCTGTTCAAAATTATACACTATAACTTTTTGCCTGTTCGGGTCTATGATCCAGTATTCCCTTACCCCGGCATTTAAATATTTATTTAGCTTGATAACGGAATCCCTCTTGGTCGATGAACGGGATATCACTTCAATAATAAAATCCGGAGCTCCATAAATACAGCGATTAATGATTTTATCCCTGTCACACACAATAACTACATCCGGCTGTACCATCGTCTTATTATCACAATCAAGCTGTACATCAATCGGTGAAATCATTGGCAGACACTTTCCTTTTTTATCTAACACATGAGAAAGCATCTTACTGTATATCAGTCCCGCAATCAACTGATGAGCAGATGACGGGGATGACATATCATATATCACTCCATCAATTAACTCAACACGCCTCTCATCCGGTATCATATAATAATCATCTAAAGTATATTCCCCTTGCTTCTTCACCTGATAAGCCGCCTGTTCTTCACATAAATAAGAATTCTCAGGTTCCTTTAACACCTGCTCTAATGCACGAAGCGTCTCATACCGTGGTGAACTTGTTACCCCGGAAAAAATCTTCTGGACTGTACCAACAGGTACACCAGAAAGCTCCGAAAGCTGCGCATAAGTATACCCTAGCTCTGTCTTTCGTCTCAACATCTCCTGAATTGTCATATTCATCACTTCCCCTAAAATAATGTTATAAGTACATAAACAAATAATACTTTAATAAGCACCATAAATCAACCATTTATATCATAGAATATCCATATTTTATCCATTTATTATATATATGGAAATATCATGATTTTTTACTAATACTTCTAAAAAACTATGTAAAAAATGTATTTTATGATATAGAATGTAAAAAAGGGACACCGTAAAATCAATTTGGGACGGGGTTTTTTTCAAAAAACCCCGTCCCAAACGAAGGAGGAATAACATGACTACTAATATTAACATGGAACAATTACAAAAGGATGCTGTAGACATTTTCAATGCCGGGTTTGCCTGTTCGGAATCTGTTATCTATGCTATCAGAAAAAATTTCGAAATTGATCTGTCTGATGATGCTATTGCGATGAGCTCAGGCTTTCCATGGGGACTTGGCGGCGGCGGATGTATCTGCGGCGCGTTAGCCGGCGCAACAATGTGTATCGGCTACTTCTTCGGACGCAGGACTCCTGGCGACCCGAAAATCACAAAATGTTTTTCATTAACCAATGAAATGCATGATGCATTCAGAGATTATTGTGGAGGTACATGCTGCAGAGTTCTTACGAAAGGAAAAGAAAAGAATTCTCCTGAAAGAAAGGCACAATGTACAGATTTTGTTGCCTTTACAGTAAAGAAGGTTGCAGAAATCATTATCCGTGAGCTTGAAGCTTCCGAATAAGCATTTTTAAAGAGCTGACATTTTAGGAAATACCAAAAATGTCAGCTCTTTTTTAGCCTTGCAAACTTAAAATTGTTTATTTTTTTTTATTTTAATTTTTCTTCCATTTTTCGAATTAATTCAATATTTGCTTTTTCGTATTCGTTTAATTCGATCTTTTCAGCATCATCTACTGTTCCTTTGTACCAATCAAATGATTCAAAATGTTCTCTCAGGTCTTCGGATTTAAAAATCAAACCATGCTTTGCGTATATCTCATTTCTTCCAAAGCGGAGTGTCTCTGCATCCATGTACTTTAATTCTGATTCCGTTATATACCTCATATCGCTTCCGGGAAAGATATACATTTCGAATAAATCATCTGTCATTGTTAATGTAATTCCTTCGTTTGGCTCTACAGAAGTGATGACATCTTCACTTGTTCCTGCAAGTAACTGATAAGCTTCTGCAGTTTCTTCTGAGAACTGCACATCTGTTGGCCAGACAACAATCATTGTTTTTTCTTTGCCATCTATATTGATCTGACCAATATAATTGTAACTTGGTTCGTCAAATGTTGCCTCATCTGGAATCGCAATTGAGAATAACCATCCGCCATATTGTGTATCTGAAGATGTCTTTTCGATGAATTCCATATAATAACCGTATTCATTCTCTATTTCATTCTCATAATACTTGTCTTTCCAGCTTTCCGGAAGTGTTAATGTGAAATATTTTCCTTCTACCTGAATACCTGTGTCCTCTTTTTTCTGTATTTCAGTTTCCTCTGATTTTGTTTCTTCAGAATCTTCTGAAACATCTGCATTTGATGTATCAGGCTGATCTGTACCAGAACTGCATCCTACAGAAAATAGCATTACAAAAATCATAATCAATACAATCTTTTTCATACTTCTTCTTTTTCTTCATCTCTGACTTTTGCAATACTTGCAACCAGATCTCCGTCTTTCAGATTAATCAGTTTTACACCGGAAGTAACACGACCAAGTACAGATATACCACTGATAAGCATTCGAATAATAATACCTTCCGTATTGATGATCATAATTTCATCATCTTCATCTACTGCCTTAATTCCTACTACATTACCGGTTTTTTCTGTTATCTTGTAACATTTTACACCTTTACCTCCACGGTTCTGTGTTACAAATTCGCTGATCAGAGTACGTTTTCCCATACCTTTTTCAGATACAATAAGAAGATCGCTTCCCTGTGTTACGAGCTGCATTCCGATAACTTCATCTCTGTCTGCAAGATTAATACCTCTTACACCCATAGATGTTCTTCCGGTTCCTCTTACATCTTCTTCTTCAAATCTGATACACTGACCATATTTTGTCGCAAGAATGATTTCCTGATTACCATCTGTGAATTTTACTTCGATTAATTCGTCATCTTCGCGAAGCGTAATTGCAGCAAGACCTGTCTTACGAACATTCATATATTCGCGAAGTGGTGTCTTCTTAATAAGACCTTTCTTCGTTGCCATAACAAGGTACGCATCTTCTCTGTAGAATTCGATTGGAATGACTGCACTTATCTTTTCTCCCGGCATAAGCTGCAGAAGATTTACAATCGCAGTTCCTCTGGAAGTACGGCTGGATTCCGGAATCTCATATCCTTTTAATCGATATACACGACCAGTATTTGTAAATAACATAATGTAATGGTGTGTATTTGACATAAACAGCTCTTCCACATAATCTTCTTCTATGGTCTGCATTCCTTTGATGCCCTTACCACCACGATTCTGTGCCTTAAATGTATCATTAGACATACGCTTGATATATCCAAGTTTTGTCATCGTGATAACTACATCTTCTCTTGGAATTAAATCTTCCATGGAAATATCAAATTCATCAAATCCAATAGAAGTTCTTCTGTCATCACCGTATTTATCACGTATAATAATGATTTCTTCCCTGATAACTCCAAGAAGAAGCTTTCTGTCTGCAAGAATTGCTTTTAATCTGCTGATCTGCTCCATGAGCTCTGCATATTCTTTTTCCAGCTTTTCTCTTTCCAGACCGGTAAGAGCACGGAGTCTCATATCAACGATTGCCTGTGCCTGTACATCTGTCAGATCAAAAGTTTCCATTAACTCTGTTTTGGCAATCTGAACGGTCTGTGCCCCTCTGATGATACGGATCACTTCATCAATATTATCAAGTGCGATCAACAGACCTTTTAAAATATGTGCTCTTTCTTCTGCTTTATTTAATTCATATTTTGTACGACGTGTAACAACTTCTTCCTGATGCTTCAGATAATAATTCAACATTTCCAGAAGATTCATTACTTTCGGCTCGTTATTAACAAGCGCAAGCATGATTACTCCAAATGTATCCTGAAGCTGTGTATGTTTATATAGCTGATTTAACAGTACATTTGCATTTACATCTTTACGAAGTTCAATAACCACACGCATACCTTCACGGCTGGACTGATCACTGAGATCTGTAATGCCGTCAATCTTCTTATCTCTTACAAGTTCTGCGATTTTTTCAATCAAACGTGCCTTGTTTACCATATAAGGAAGCTCTGTTACAACAATACGGCTTTTACCATTTGGCATTGTCTCAATATTAGTAACTGCACGTACACGAATCTTGCCACGACCTGTCCGATAAGCTTCATTGATACCTCTTGTTCCAAGAATCTCTCCACCTGTCGGAAAATCAGGTCCTTTAATAATATCCAGAATATCTTCGATCGTTGTTGCTTCTTTATCTTCAATCTGATCATCAATAATCTTTACTACTGCATTTATTACTTCTCTTAAATTGTGAGGCGGAATATTCGTTGCCATACCTACCGCAATACCGGAAGTACCATTTACAAGAAGATTTGGAAATCTTGCCGGCAGAACAACAGGCTCTTTTTCTGTCTCATCAAAGTTCGGTGCAAAATCTACAGTATCTTTATTAATATCTGCAGTCATTTCCATGGAAATCTTACTTAATCTTGCCTCTGTATAACGCATGGCAGCTGCACCATCACCATCTACAGAACCAAAGTTACCATGTCCGTCAACAAGTGGATATCTGGTAGACCATTCCTGTGCAAGATTAACGAGTGCTCCGTAAATGGAACTGTCACCATGTGGGTGATATTTACCCATTGTATCACCGACGATACGTGCACATTTACGATGCGGTTTATCAGGACCATTATTCAGCTCGATCATAGAATAAAGAATTCTTCTTTGAACAGGCTTTAAACCGTCTCTTACATCCGGAAGCGCACGAGAAGCGATAACACTCATGGCATAATCAATATAGGAGGTTTCCATTGTCTTCTTAAGGTCGACTTCATGGACTTTATCAAAAATATTATCTTCCATAGATTTCGTTTGGGGACGGGGCAGCCTCGCTTCACTACATTACCCACGTCCTCTCTCCTTTCTAGTTTTGTATTATACGTCCAGGTTCTTTACGTACTTCGCATTTTCTTCAATAAATTCTCGTCTCGGCTCTACTTTATCACCCATCAGTGTCGTGAAAGTAAGGTCAAGCTCGGAAGTACTTTCTTCGTCCATAGTCACGCGAAGAAGCACACGATGTTCCGGATCCATAGTTGTTTCCCAGAGCTGTTCTGCGTCCATCTCACCAAGACCTTTGTAACGCTGGATCTTATTATTTCCATCACGTCCTACTTCTGTAAGAATCTTATCTAATTCTTCATCACTATATGCATACCAAACCTTTTTGTTTTTCTCCAGCTTATAAAGAGGCGGCTGTGCAAGATATACATATCCTTCTTTTATAAGATCCGGCATAAAACGATAAAGGAATGTAAGAAGTAGTGTACTGATATGTGCACCGTCTACATCGGCATCTGTCATAATGATGATTTTATGATAACGAAGTTTTGAAATATCAAAATCTTCATGTATACCTGTTCCAAATGCAGTAATCATAGCTTTAATTTCTGCATTTCCGTAAATTCTGTCTAACCTTGCTTTTTCTACATTTAATATTTTTCCTCTCAAAGGAAGAATTGCCTGTGTTGCACGATCTCTCGCTGTTTTTGCAGAGCCTCCCGCAGAATCTCCCTCTACGATATAGATTTCACAGTTTTCCGGATTCTTGTCAGAACAGTCTGCAAGTTTTCCCGGAAGTGACATGCCGTCAAGTGCAGATTTTCTTCTTGTAAGATCTCTTGCTTTTCTTGCAGCTTCTCTTGCACGCTGTGCCATAACGGACTTTTCGATTGTCTGTTTTGCAACCTGCGGATTCTGTTCCAGGAATATCTGAAGCTGTGTACTTACGACATTATCAACAGCACCCCTTGCCTCACTATTTCCAAGCTTCTGCTTTGTCTGTCCTTCAAACTGAGGATCTTCAATCTTAACACTGATAATGGCAGTCAGACCTTCTCTTATATCCTCACCGGAAAGATTTGGCTCATTATCCTTAAGAAGCTTGTTTTTTCTTGCATAATCATTAAAAGTCTTCGTAAGTGCATTACGGAAACCAACAACATGAGTTCCTCCTTCCGGAGTCGTAATGTTATTAACGAATCCATAAGAGTTCTCATTATAAGAATCATTGTGCTGCATTGCTACTTCTACAGACACATTATTAACATTGCCTTCACAGTAAATAATATCTTCATAAAGAGGTGTTGTACTTCTGTTCAGATACTGTACAAATTCCTTAATACCACCTTCATAGTGGAAGGTCTTTTCCACTGGTTCATCTTCCGGTCTTTCATCTCTGAGTATGATCTTAAGACCTCTTGTAAGAAAAGCCATTTCACGGAAACGCTGTTTTAAAATATTATATTCAAATACCGTTGTTTCAAAAATTGTATCATCCGGAAGGAATGTTACCTTTGTTCCTGTTTTATCAGGTTCACAATCCCCAATGATATGAAGCTTTTCCATAACTTTTCCACGCTCATATCTCTGTTTATATATTTTACCATTATTACAGATTTCTACTTCAAGCCAGTTAGATAATGCATTTACAACAGATGCACCTACTCCATGAAGACCACCGGATACCTTGTATCCTCCACCACCGAACTTTCCACCTGCATGAAGAACAGTAAATACAACTTCTACTGCCGGAAGACCTGCCTTATGATTAATTCCGATTGGAATACCACGTCCATTATCCACAACAGTTACGGAATTATCTTTATTAATACATACAAAAATAGTATCACAAAAGCCCGCCAGTGCTTCATCTACCGAATTATCCACAATCTCATATACGAGATGATGAAGTCCTCTGGATGAAGTGCTGCCAATATACATTCCCGGACGCTTTCTTACAGCTTCCAGTCCTTCCAGTATCTGAATCTCATCTGCTCCATATTCGTGCTGTACTTTTTCTGTACTCATGCTATTCCTCCTAGTTTTCTTTTGCTACCCGTCCATTCTGGACATGGAACACTTTATTTATAGAAAAACGATGATTTACAAACTCATCTACACCTGTACATGTAATCAGTGTCTGTATATCATGAATGCTATCCAGTAAATAGTTTTGCCTGTATTTATCAAGTTCAGACAATACATCATCAAGCAATAAAATCGGTGTATCATGAATCGTTCTTTTTACAAGCTCTATTTCAGAAAGCTTCAGAGAAAGTGCAGCTGTTCGCTGCTGTCCCTGTGAACCAAATCTTCGTATGTCCAGGTCACCAACCATAAAACAAATATCATCTCTATGTGGTCCTACAGATGTACTCTTGATACGAAAATCTTTTTCTCTGTTTTTTTCCAGTGCCTGTTCTAAAGATATATTTCCATTACTTGGCTCATATATAAGCTTTATTTCTTCTTTTCCACCAGTTAATTTCTTATGTATAGGAGAAATTATTTCGTTTATTTCTTCAATAAATTTATTTCTTCTATTAATTATTTTATTTCCATATTCAACTAACTGTAATTCCCATATATCTAATGTTTGCAGGAGATTATCCTGTGTCTCTGGATTTCTTATATCTTTTAATAAACGATTTCTTTGATTAATGATACGATTATAATTTGACAGGTTACTAAGATATATTTTATCAAGCTGTGACAATTCCAGATCTATGAAACGTCTTCTTTCCGAAGGACCATCTTTTATAATATTCAGATCCTCCGGCGAAAAAAATACAATATTTACAATACCAAATAATTCACTTGCTTTCCGGATCGGAATTTTATTAATCGCAATTCCTTTCGGACTATTCTTCTTCAGATGCATATCTATCTGGTATTCAATCTTATTTTTTTCAATGACCGATTCTATATGAGATTCTTCTTCCCCAAATTTTATTAAATCTCTGTCTTTTGTTCCTCTGTGAGACTTAGTTGTACCGGAAAGATAAACAGCTTCTAATATATTTGTCTTTCCCTGAGCATTATTCCCATAAAATATATTTGTTGAATCATCAAAATCAAGATGAAGTAGATCATAATTTCTAAAATTCTTCAGCTTTAAAGACTTAACTCTCAATTTTTATTTCTTCCCCATCAAATACTACAATATCACCGTCATACAGCTTTCTTCCACGACGGGTATCTGTCTCGCCATTTACAGTTACAAGACCTTCCTGTATTACTTCTTTTGCCTCTACACCAGATTCAACAAGACCGGCAGCCTTAAGAGCCTGGCCAAGCTTGATGAAATCGTCACGTAATTTTATTATTTCCATGTTGTTCTCTCTTTCTTTTATTAGGGACAGAGCTTTTCTTCCGCTGGTACACCGCTTTGCGATGTACCATGCTCATAAAACCTGCTGTCCCTTAACCCACTGTCCCTTAACCTGCTGTCCCTAACTTACTGCGTTAAAGTTGACTGGTAATATAAGATAAATATAGCTTTCTGTATCATCTTTGATGAAGCATGGTGCTTTTGCGTTCATCAGATAAAGAGTCACTTCTTCATCATCTATTACACGAAGTGCATCAATCAAGAACTTTGGATTGAATCCAATCAGCAGGTCTTTTCCTTCTTTGTAGATCATGATTTCTTCGTTCATGGAACCAATCTGTGATTTGATTTTTAGTTCCATTATTTCATCACCAATATTAATTATAATAGGTTTCTTATCTCCTTCTTTTACAAGAAGAGTTGCTCTGTCTATACAGCTTAATAATTCTTTTTTATTAATTTTTACTTTTGTTTCATAATCGCTGGAAAGCATCTGGTCAATTTTAAAATACTCTCCTTCAATCAGTCTTGATACAACGATCGTATTATCAAATTCAAATACGATATGATTATTTGTATAAGATATATTTACGATACTTTCTGCTTCCCCGGATAATATCTTACTTACTTCAATCAGTGTTTTTCCTGGAACAACAAGTTTTTTATCACTTACTTCGTCTTTTAATTCTATTTTTCTTATAGAAATACGATGTCCGTCAAGGGAAACAACACGGAGCATATTATTTTTGATTTCAAATAATTCTCCTGTCATTAATTTGTTGCTCTCTGTATCAGCAATTGAGAAGATTGTCTGTCTGATTACTTCTTTTAAAGTAAACTGAGATATTTCAATAGAATCTTCTTTTTCAATTACAGGAAGATAAGAAAATTCTTCTCCTGGTTTTCCAGAAATATCAAACTTTGCTTTCTCACATACAATCGTTGTCTGGAGATTATCATTTGTATCAATAACAACATCATTGTCAGGGAGCTTACGTACAATTTCAGAGAATATTCTTGCATCAATAGCAATCATACCTCTTTCCACAATCTGACCTTCTATCTCTGTCTGAATCCCAAGTTCCATATCATTCGCTGTTAATTTTATGATGTCTGTAGTTGCATCAATAAGTATACATTCTAGTATAGGCATTGTTGTCTTGGAAGGAACAGCTTTGGAAACAATATTAACTCCTTTTACAAGGTCTGATTTATTACAAATAATTTTCATATGTGTAAAACTCCTTTCTTTGTTGTCAGCGCTTATATATTTATATTATTTATTTTCTCATTCTTCTTATTAGGGGGTGGGAAAAAGTGAAAAACCTGTCTCGTCCCTTTATTTATCAGCATTTGAAACTTTAATAATTCTGTGGAATTGATTTTAATTCCATGTTGATAATGTGGGGATAATTTTTTTGTTTTCTTTTTTATTTATTAGTGAAAGAAAAAGTTATCCAGTAGTTATCCCATATATTTTCTTATTTTTCCACACTTGTCCACATAATTATTAACATGTTATTCACATTATGCAGGATTGATTTTCTTCTTTATTATATTAATTGTATTCGCAAGTGTTTCATCTGTATTTATTTCAGAAGCAATCTTTTCTGCACCGTATTTTATGGTAGAGTGATCCTTTCCTCCTAATATGACACCGATTCCCTTAAGAGCAGTATCTGTCATATTTCGAATAAGGTACATACAGATCTGTCTTGGAATCGCAATCTCTGCATTTCTTTTATTACTCTTTAGATCTGCGATACTGATACCGAAATGGTCAGCAACAATATCAAGAATCAGTTCAGGAGTTACTTCTCTTCGGTTTTCTGAAGAAATAATATCCTTCAGAGCTTCAGCTGCAAGAGTAATATCGATCGGAGCCTGTGTATGGTTTAGCTTGTAAAGTGCAATCAGCTTATTAAGAGAACCTTCCAGCTCACGGATATTTGTCTTTATATTTGTAGCAATATAGTCCAGTACATCCAGTGGAATATTGTATTTCTCCAGATGATCCAGTTCAATCTTCTTCTGAAGAATTGCCATACGTGTTTCATAATCAGGAGAGGAAATATCTGCAATAAGACCCCATTCGAATCTTGTACGAAGTCTTGCTTCCAGTGTCTCAATATCCTTTGGAGGCTTGTCACTGGAGATAATGATCTGTTTTCCCGATGTATGAAGGTGGTTAAATGTATGGAAGAACTCTTCCTGTGTACTTTCTTTTCCAATAATGAACTGTATATCGTCGATAAGAAGAACATCTATGTTACGGTATTTTTCACGAAACTGCATCATAGAAGATTCATTACCGGCTGTCTTACCATTTCTGAGAGCGTCGATCAGTTCATTTGTAAATGTTTCACTTGTTACATAGAGAACCTTTTTCTTTGGATTATTATTTAATATGAAATGTGCGATGGAATGCATAAGATGTGTCTTACCAAGTCCAACGCCTCCGTATAAAAACAAAGGATTATAAACCTCTCCGGGAGATTCGGCAACAGCTACTGATGCTGCATGGGCAAAGTTATTATTTCCCCCTACAACAAAAGTGTCAAAAGTATATTTTGGATTCAGTCCTGCTCTTTCAGCGATAGACTTTGTCTTTTTCTTTTGACTTGCTTCAATAGACATATTTTGAATTTCATTTATTTTATCATCATCTTCTGATATGAAAGCAACTTCATATTCAATACCTGTAATTTCTGCAATGCATACTTTTAATGGAAGAAGATATTTCTTTTCAATATATTCGACACTTGCATTCATATTAACGAGAATAAATACAGTGTCATTAACGACATCATATACTTTTAAGGGCTGTATCCATGTATTAAATGATACATTGGATAATTCATGTTCAATTCTAAGATGCTCGATTATTTCCGGCCACTTTTCTTTTACAATGTTCATTTTGACATTACTCCTAATCTCCTACATTTACTCCTATATATTCTACATCAAAAAGGGGATTTAATCAATAAAAAGTAAATAAAATGCTGAGTTTTGCTTGACGTAGAGCCATTTTTTTAATATAATCAAAACTGATGTCTTTAGAAATAAAGTGGGAGTATTCCATTGAAAAATATAAGGAGGTGGATATCTATGAAAATGACATTCCAGCCAAAAAAGAGACAGAGATCTAAAGTTCACGGTTTCAGAAAGAGAATGAGTACAGCAGGTGGAAGAAAAGTACTTGCAAGCAGAAGAGCTAAAGGAAGAAAAGTATTATCAGCGTAGGCCGCATATATGTGGCCTTTTCTTCTCTAAAAATCAGGAGAATAAAAGGTATGAAATATTCCGAATCACTGAAAAAAAATAAAGATTTTCAGAATGTTTATAGAAGTGGTATCTCTTATGCAAACAAATATCTGGTAATGTATATAAAGGAAAACCAGGAAAAGAAAAACAGATTAGGAATATCTGTCAGTAAAAAAGTAGGTAACAGTATTGTAAGACACAGATTAGCAAGACTGATCAGAGAAAGCTACAGACTACAAGAAGAAAAGTTCCGGTGTGGATTGGATATAGTAGTAATTGCAAGACAAGGCGCCAAAGATAAGAAATGTCAGGATATAGAAAGTGCGCTTCTTCACCTGGGACATCTTCATAAAATAATAGAAGATTAAGTAACAGAGGGCATACGATATGAAAAAGTTTATGCTTGCATGTATCAGATTCTATAGAAAATATCTGTCAGGAATGAAAGGTTATTCATCTTGTAAATATTATCCTACGTGTTCCCAGTATGCAATAGAAGCAATAGAAAAATATGGTGCATGGAAAGGCGGACTTTTAAGTATGTGGAGAATACTTCGCTGTAATCCATTTTCGAAAGGCGGGTATGATCCTGTCCCTTAAAAACAATTACATTTACGATGGAGGAAAAAGTAATGGCAGTAGGTTTACTGAGTGCTGCAAACTGGCCAATTGTAGGGCAGATTTGTTGGGTATTAGGTAAAGTAATGAACTTTATCTATACAATGTTAGACGATGTTCTGGCGAGTGATACAGGTCTGGTTGGTTTATCAATCATTATCTATACAATATTAGTATATACATGTATGCTCCCTATGACGATCAATCAGCAGAGAACTTCTAAGCTGCAGGCAGTAATCAATCCGGAAGTTCAGGCAATTCAGAAGAAATACAGAAATAAAAAAGATCAGGCTTCACAGCTTAAGATGCAGGAAGAAATGCAGCAGGTTTATGATAAGTATGGTACATCTATGATGAGTGGATGTCTTCCATTATTAATCCAGATGCCGTTCCTTTTTGCATTGTATCCGGTTATTTATAGAATTCAGGATTATGTACCAAATATTACAGAAGAAGCAAATAAGTTTCTTACAATACCAAATATGACAATTTCTCCTTCTGCTATGTTAAGTGCAGTAAGACACGGAGAAGATTTGGGTGTTTCGTCAGTTGCAATTATTATTACAGTAATTGCACTTCCGGTTATTTCCGGTGCGACTCAGTATTTAAGTATTCGCTTGTCACAGGCTATTTCCAATCAGAATATGGACAAGGATAATCCGATGGCAGGAACAATGAAGACAATGAATATGACGATGCCATTGATGTCTGTATTTATGGTATTCACACTTCCTACAGGTATTGGTGTGTACTGGATCATAAGTGCAGTTGTTCGTTGTGTTCAGCAGGTATTTATCAATAAACATCTTTCTAAGATGTCTGTTGAAGATTTGATTGAAAAAAACAAAGATAAAGCGGAAAAGAAACGTAAAAAGCGTAGCGAAAATGCAGAGAGAATCAATGCTATGGCTCAGACAAATACAAAGAGTATAAAGTCATCTGCAAACCGTAGTGTTTCTGCTAAAAACGAAAAGGTAAAGGAAGAAAAAATTGCCAGAGCGCAGGCTAACATAAAAGAAGGAAGTCTTGCATCTAAGGCAAATATGGTAAAGAAGTTTAACGAGAATAAGTAAGGGGGCAATATCGTGGATTATATTACTGTATCAGCAAAGACACTGGATGATGCTATTACAGAAGCTCTTATTCAGTTAGGAGTAACAAGTGATCGTCTTGATTATGAAGTTATAGAAAAAGGTAGCGCTGGTTTCTTCGGAATCGGAATGAAGCAGGCAGTTATCAAAGCTCGTAAAAAACCGGAAGAAAAGCCTGTGAAAGAGCCAGTGAAAGAAAAACCGGCAAAAGAAAAGCATGTAAAAGAAAAGCCAGTTAAGGAAAAACCGGCAAAAGAGAAACCTGTGAAAGAGAAACAGGATGAAAAGAAAGTTGTAGAAGAAAAACCTGTGAAAGAACCAGTTAAGCAGGAAACACAGCTTGCCAAGGTTGAAGATGCTACGATTAAGGCATGTGAAACATTTGTAATTGATGTGCTTAAGGCAATGAATATGGAAAATGTTAAAGTTACTTCTGAAATTGATGAAGAGGGAGCACTCAGTATCAATATGGAAGGTGATAACATGGGTATCCTGATCGGAAAGCGTGGTCAGACACTTGACTCCCTTCAGTATCTGACAAACAGAGTTGCTAACAAGATGCAGGATGGATATGTTCGTGTAAAACTGGATACAGAAGATTATAGACGAAGAAGAAAAGAAACTCTTGAAAATCTTGCAAAGAACATTGCAAGTAAGGTAAAGAGAACAAGAAGAACTGTATCACTTGAACCAATGAATCCATATGAAAGAAGAATTATACATTCAGCACTTCAGTCTGATCCGTCAGTATCGACACATAGTGAAGGGGAAGAGCCTTACAGAAGAGTTGTTGTTACATTGGTTCGCCGGTAAAAGGTATGTGAGCAGGGGTTATTTAGACCCCTGCTTTTTTTGAATTATGGAGGTTGATCGAGGATGAGTATTTATAATACTACAATTGCTGCTATTTCTACAGCAATGAGTCCGTCAGGTATCGGAATAGTTCGTATGAGCGGAAATGATGCTTTTCAAATTGCAGATACTATATATAAAGGAAAAAATAAAGATAAGAAGCTTTCAAAGCAGAAATCACATACGATTCACTATGGTTATATTATTGATGGTGAAGATACAATTGATGAAGTTCTTGTCATGCTTATGAGAGGTCCTCACAGTTATACAGGAGAAGATACTGTAGAAATAAACTGTCATGGTGGTGTATATATTGTCAAGCGCATTTTAGAAATATTAATAAGCCATGGTGCCAGACCGGCAGAACCGGGAGAATTTACGAAGAGAGCTTTTTTAAACGGAAGGCTTGATCTTTCCCAGGCAGAAGCAGTAGGTGATCTTATTTCATCAAAAAATGAATATGCTTTACAAAGTTCTGTTAGTCAATTAAAAGGTAATATTAAAAATAAAATTAATGACATAAGAAATAAAATAATTTACCATACTGCGTTTATAGAAACAGCTCTTGATGATCCTGAGCATATTAGTGTAGATGGATATGGAGATGAACTAAAAATAGTTGTTGATGAATTAATCAATGAAATATCCCATCTTCTTTCAACCTGTGATAATGGAAGAATGATGAAAGAAGGTATTCGCACGGTAATTGTCGGTAAGCCTAATGCAGGTAAATCTTCTCTTATGAATGTACTTCTTGGTGAAGAGCGTGCAATTGTGACGGATATTGCAGGAACTACAAGAGATGTGCTGGAGGAGCATATCAGTCTTCAGGGTATTTCGCTTAATATCATGGATACTGCCGGTATCCGAGATGCTACAGATATTGTAGAAAAAATTGGCGTTGATAAGGCAAAGGATCATGCAAAGGAAGCAGATCTTGTTATTTACGTTATAGATGCTTCTACTCCTCTTGATGAAAATGATGAGGAGATTCTTCATCTGATCGCTGGAAAACAGGCAATCATATTGCTAAATAAGTCGGATTTAGATATGATAGTAACGAAAGAAGAAGTTGAAAAACAATATTTTGCAATAAATCCTGCAAAAAATATTCCTATAATTGAAGTATCTGTCAAGAAAAACCAGGGAATTAGCGAATTAGAGCAAATTTTGAAAGATATGTTTTTTGAAGGAAATCTTGCATTTAATGACGAAATATATATTACAAATATTCGTCATAAAACAGCTTTGCAGGATGCATATGAGTCTTTGAAAAAAGTAAATGAAAGTATTGATGCAGGAATGCCGGAAGACTTTTATTCGATTGATCTCATGGATGCATATGAATCACTCGGAAGTATCACCGGTGAAACAATAGGAGAAGATTTAGTAAATGAAATATTCAGCAAATTCTGTATGGGAAAATAATGATAAATATGATATTGCGGTGATTGGTGCAGGTCACGCAGGATGTGAAGCTGCTCTTGCTGCTTCACGGTTAGGATTTCGGACAATTATGTTTACAGTGAGTGTAGACAGTATTGCACTGATGCCTTGTAATCCTAATATCGGAGGAAGTTCAAAAGGTCATCTGGTAAGAGAAATTGATGCACTTGGCGGTGAAATGGGAAAGGTTATCGACCGTACTTTTATTCAATCTAAGATGTTGAATCAGTCAAAAGGACCAGCAGTTCATTCATTACGTGCGCAGGCGGATAAAGCACATTATAGTGCTGCAATGAGAAATGTTCTCGAAAACCAGGACAATCTGGAAATTAAGCAATCCGAAGTTGTAAATATTCTGACAGAGGATAATAAAGTTACAGGTGTACAGATACTCTCCGGGGGTATATATCGGGTAAAAGCAGTCATTTTATGTACGGGAACTTATCTTCGTTCTCGTTGTATTTACGGTGATGTCAGCAACAATACCGGGCCGAATGGTCTTCAGGCTGCAAATCATCTGACGGATTGCCTGAAAGAGCTTGGTATTAAGATGTATCGTTTTAAAACAGGTACACCTGCCAGAATTGATAAACGAAGCGTAGATTTTAGTAAAATGGAAGAACAGCGTGGTGATGAGCGTATTGTTCCATTTTCATTTACAACGAATCCGGAGGATGTTCAGATTGACCAGGTATCATGCTGGCTTACGTATACAAATGAAGAGACACATAATATTATCAGAGAAAACCTGGATCGCTCTCCTCTTTTTTCCGGAATGATAGAGGGAACGGGTCCACGTTACTGTCCTTCTATTGAAGATAAGGTTGTTAAGTTTGCTGATAAAAAACGTCATCAGGTATTTATTGAACCAGAAGGACTTGAGACAAACGAAATGTATATTGGAGGCATGTCCAGTTCTCTTCCGGAGGATGTTCAGTATGCCATGTACCGTACTGTTCCCGGTCTTGAAAATGTTAAGATAGTGAGAAATGCATATGCAATTGAATATGATTGTATAGATGCAAGGCAATTAAAACCTTCTCTTGAATTTCGTAATATAGAAGGTCTGTTCAGTGGTGGTCAGTTTAATGGAAGCTCCGGCTATGAAGAAGCTGCTGCACAGGGACTGATCGCAGGAATCAATGCTGCAAGAAAATTGCAGGGGAAAGAAGAAATCGTATTAGACAGGTCTCAGGCATATATAGGTGTGCTGATTGATGATCTTGTCACAAAAGAGAGTCATGAACCATATCGTATGATGACATCGAGAGCGGAATATCGTCTTCTTTTAAGACAGGATAATGCAGATCAGCGTCTGACTAAGATTGGATATGAAATTGGTCTTATTTCACGGGAGAGATATGAGCGTCTTCTCTTGAAAGAAGAATTAATTGAAAAAGAAGTTGAGAGAGTAAATCATGTAAATATAGGTACAAATGAAAAAGTACAGAATCTGCTTGAACAATATGATAGTACTCTTCTCTCCTCTGGTACAACCCTTGCTGAACTTATCCGCAGACCAGAACTGTCATATGAAAAGTTATCCACAATTGATATCGACAGACCTGTTTTTCCAGATGATCTCGCGCAGGAAGTATCTGAACAGGTTAATATCTCAATAAAATATGATGGATATATTCGCAGACAGCAGAAGCAGGTAGAACAATTTAAAAAATTAGAAAAAAAGAAAATACCGGAAGACATTAATTATGATGATGTAAAGAGCCTTCGTATCGAAGCTGTGCAGAAATTAAAGGAATATAAGCCTGTATCTATTGGTCAGGCATCTCGTATTTCCGGTGTATCACCTGCAGATATATCTGTTTTATTAGTATACTTAAGTGGAAGGAGAGAGGTATGAAGCAAATATTGGATAAAAAGTTAAGGGATTTATCTATTGAATTAAATGATGATCAAAAAGAGCAATTTATACATTTTTACAAATTGCTCGTTGAATGGAATAAAGTAATGAATCTAACAGCTATAACAGAACCTGATGAAGTAGTAGAAAAACACTTTATCGACAGTCTTTCTATTATAAAAGCTGTTGAGATGAAAGATATCCATACATTAATTGATATAGGAACTGGGGCTGGATTTCCTGGAATTCCACTTAAAATTGCTTTTCCAGATATAGAAATAACACTTCTCGATTCATTAAATAAGCGTGTTAAGTTTCTAAATACTGTCATAGATGAATTAAAATTAGAAAAGATAAGTGCTTTACATGGTCGTGCGGAGGATTTTGCAAAGAAAGATGATTATAGAGAAAAATATGACATATGTGTTTCCCGTGCAGTAGCCAATCTTTCAACTTTATCAGAATATTGTCTTCCATATGTAAAAATAGGTGGAATGTTTGTACCATATAAGTCTGGTGAAATAGATGAAGAACTTAATAATTCAAAAAAAGCCGTTCAGATACTTGGTGGAAATATTGCTGATGTTGTGAAATTTCAACTACCAGGAACAGATATAGGAAGATCATTTATCAGAATAAATAAAACAAAAAATACTCCAAAAAAATATCCTAGAAAAGCAGGTCTTCCTTCTAAGGAACCATTATAAAATTATAATAACACCTAATGTTTCACGTGAAACATTAGGCGTTTCTTAATTTATTGTTAAAATACAAATAAAAAACAAAAAAAGTATGTTTCACGTGAAACATTTATGGTATACTAATGCTATGTCAAATAGAAAGGTGATAGAGAATGGGAAGAATTATAGCCATAGCAAATCAAAAAGGCGGTGTCGGAAAAACGACAACTGCAATTAACCTTTCGGCATGTTTAGCAGAAAAAGGTAAGAAAGTCCTGTCTGTAGATATGGATCCACAGGGTAATATGACCAGTGGATTAGGGCTGGATAAAAACAATGTCGAAAGAACAATATATGATTTGATCATTGGAGAAGCAGAAATACAAGATGTAATTAAAAAAGACGTAATTGAAAATCTGGACATTATTCCAACGAGCATAGATTTATCTGCTGCAGAAATAGAATTGATTGATGTAGAAGACAAGGAATATATTTTACGAAATGCTATACACAAAGTGAAGAATGAATATGATTTTATTATTATTGATTGTCCACCATCTCTGAGTATGCTGACAATTAATGCAATGACAACTGCTGATTCTGTACTTGTTCCAATTCAATGTGAGTATTATGCTTTGGAAGGATTAAGTCAGTTGATTCATACAGTAGAACTGGTAAAAGAAAGATTAAATGACAACCTGGAAATAGAAGGTGTTGTATTTACAATGTATGATGCAAGAACGAACCTTTCACTTCAGGTAGTAGAAAATGTAAAAGATAATTTAAACCAGACAATATATAAGACAATCATACCGAGAAATATACGTCTGGCAGAAGCTCCAAGTTATGGTATGCCAATTAATCTGTATGATGGTAAATCTGCAGGAGCAGACAGTTATAGAAGATTAGCAGAAGAGGTTATAAATAAAGAATAAGGAGGTAAATATGGCAGTAAAGAAAAAAGGTCTCGGAAAAGGATTAGATAGTCTTATCCCGGATAATAAGCCAACAAGAGTCTCCAAATCAGAACCTGAATCTTCTGATAAAGAAGAACCAAAATCAGGTGAACAGATGATGAAGATAAATATGGTTGAACCGAACAGAGAACAGCCTCGTAAAAAGTTCGAGGAAGATGCCCTGCTTGAGCTGGCAGATTCAATTAAGCAATTTGGTATTCTTCAACCACTTCTTGTCAGAAAAAGAAAAGATTATTACGAGATAATAGCTGGCGAAAGACGTTGGCGTGCAGCTAAGTTAGCTGGAATTAAAGAAGTACCGGTAATCGTAAAAGATTATACAGAACAGGAAATTGTTGAGATCGGGCTGATTGAAAATATCCAGCGAGAAAACTTAAATCCAATTGAAGAAGCAATGGCATTTAAGAGACTTTTAGAAGAATTCAACCTGAAACAGGATGAAGTGGCAGAGAGAGTATCAAAGAGCAGAACAGCTGTTACAAATTCAATGCGTTTGTTAAAACTGGATGAAAGAGTTCAACAAATGATTGTTGATGATATGATTTCTACCGGACATGCAAGAGCCTTACTTGCAATTGATGAAAAAGACATGCAATATGAACTGGCAAATAAAGTCTTTGATGAAAAGTTAAGCGTTCGTGAGACAGAAAAGCTGGTTAAAGATATAAAAAATCCGAAAAAACCGGTTGAAAAGAAAAAAGTAAATAATGAATTCCTTTATAAAGATCTTGCTGATAAAATGAAAGATGTTATGGGAACAAAGGTAAGCATAGCTTCAAAAAGCAATGGTAAAGGTAAAATAGAAATAGAATACTACTCAGATAAAGAATTAGAACGTGTGTTCGATTTGATTATGAGTATTGGAAAGGATGTATAAGTGTATATGGAGAGTAAGATATTAAGCAAGTTGGGCATCGACCCTGCGTTTATCTTCCTTTTTATGCTGATTCTGTTTGTCATTTTATTTATACTATATGTAAATGTTAATTTGAAGTATAACAGATTAAAAAGCAGTTATCAGACGTTTATGAAAGGAAAAGACGGCAAAACTCTAGAAGAAAGTATGAAAGAGCGTTTTGCAGACGCAGAAGCGATTCTGAAATTTACGAAACAGAACAGACAGGATATCAGAGATATCAATCGCAAAATGGAAAACTGCTACCATAAGATGGGAATCGTAAAATACGATGCATTTAACGAGATGGGTGGAAAACTTAGTTTTGCACTTGCGATGTTAGATGGAAATGACAGTGGCTGGATCATAAATGCGATGCATAGCCGTGAAGGATGCTACACATACGTGAAAGAAATCCTGAAAGGTGAAAGTTTTGTAGAACTTTCAGAAGAAGAAGCAGAAGCACTTGATAAAGCAATTTTCCAGGACACATATGGACTGGATAATAGTGATGTAATAGAAAAGTAGGAGGAATGAAGAATGTTAGATATTAAATTTGTAAGAATGAACCCGGATGTAGTAAAGGAAAATATTAAAAAGAAATTTCAGGATGATAAACTTCCATTAGTAGATGAAGTATTAGAGCTGGATCAGAGAAATAGAGATATTAAACAGGAAGTAGAAGTTCTTCGTGCAGATAAGAACAAAATTTCAAAGGAAATCGGTGCATGCATGGCACAGGGAAGAAAAGAAGATGCAGAAGCATTGAAGAAAAAAGTACAGGAGAATGCTGACAGAGTAGAATCCCTTTCTGCAGAAGAAAAAGAAGTAGAGGCAAGAATCAAAAAGATTATGATGACAATTCCGAATATCATCGACCCATCTGTACCGATTGGTAAAGATGACAGCGAGAACGTTGAGATCGAGAAGTTTGGTGAACCAGTAGTGCCAGAATACGAAATTCCGTACCATACAGACATTATGGAGACATTTAACGGTATTGATCTCGAAAGCGCCGGAAAAGTGGCAGGAAACGGATTCTATTACCTTATGGGAGATATTGCAAGATTACACTCTGCAGTTATTTCTTATGCACGTGACTTTATGATCAATCGTGGATTCACATATTGCATTCCACCATTTATGATCAGAAGTAATGTTGTAACAGGTGTAATGAGCTTTGCAGAGATGGATGCCATGATGTATAAGATCGAAGGTGAAGACCTATATCTGATCGGAACAAGTGAACACTCCATGATTGGTAAGTTCATTGACAGTATGCTGCAGGAAGATCAGCTTCCGCAGACATTAACAAGTTATTCTCCATGCTTCCGTAAAGAAAAAGGAGCACATGGTATCGAAGAAAGAGGTGTATACCGCATTCACCAGTTTGAGAAACAGGAAATGATCGTTGTATGTAAACCAGAAGACAGCAAATACTGGTATGATCAGTTATGGAAAAATACAGTTGATCTGTTCCGTTCCATGGATATTCCGGTACGTACATTGGAATGCTGCTCCGGTGACCTTGCAGATCTGAAAGTAAAATCCTGCGACGTAGAAGCATGGTCCCCAAGACAGAAGAAATACTTTGAAGTAGGAAGTTGCTCTAATCTGGGCGATGCACAGGCAAGAAGACTTGGCATCCGTGTAAAAGGAAACGACGGAAGCAAATATTTTGCACATACATTAAATAATACAGTAGTAGCACCACCTAGAATGTTAATCGCATTCCTGGAAAACAATCTGCAGGCAGACGGCACAGTAAGAATTCCGGAAGTGCTCAGACCATATATGGGTGGAACAGAGAAACTCGTACCAAAAAAATAAAGAATGACAAAAGGAAAACATATGCATCAGTATCTGAAAGCCATTGGTTTCGGCAATATTGAATCAAAAAAAGAATTATACAAAATCCTGAAGGAGACAGAAAAAGATTTTACACATCATGAGCTGGTATTTGCAGAAGAAGAAATAGACTTCTGTGAATACCAGAAGGAATATGGAGCAGGATTAGGAGTATCTTTATTTGGTGATATAGATATATATGAATGTTTTAAGAAACAATATTATTTACCATATTTTGTAGGAACAGGAATCAGTTCCTATGCAGACGTTGCAATCGAAAAAAGAATGGATAAAGAAGCATATGTAGGAATCTGTGAAGATGTGAAGATAGGCATCAGCCTTATCTTCCATCTGCAGAATGTTATGGAATATCTAAAAGAACTTCAGATAACCGGAAACCATGCGACATACGCTTCCGTAACATTTTCCGCACTTTGTAATGAAGGAACCGTACTACTTCCTGTCAGAAAAGATGAAGTACAGGAAAAGAAACAAAAAGAAGAAGTTAAAAACCGCATGATGCTTGTAAACGCAGCACGAAGCGGAGATCCGGCTGCAATCGAAAGCCTGACTCTGGACGATATCGATACATATTCAAAAGTATCAAGACGACTGATCAAGGAAGATATATTCAGTATTGTAGATACATATATAATGCCATACGGTATAGAATGTGACAGATATTCTATTCTCGGAGAAATACTGGAGCTTGGAAGTACAGTAAACGAATATACCGGCGAAGAAATATACATTATGAAAATGGAAGTCAACGATATGACATTTGACTTGTGTGTGCCGGTAAGAAATGTAGTTGGTGAGCCCGCTCCGGGACGGAGATTTAAAGGAAATATATGGCTGCAGGGAAGAGTAAACTTTTAATTTGGGACGTAGACTTTTTGAAAAAGTCTACGTCCCAAATTAAAAAATGTGGTGTACCTAAATGAAAAATCTCCTGTACCCAAACGATACTTGCATTTCCAAATGTTAAATGTTAGAATATGAAAAGTATATATGTTCCCTTAGTTAAATGGATATAACAAGTGCCTCCTAAGAAGGAGCCGCGGCTGAACCCTGAAGGAAAAATGAAAAAAGAACTTGGAGTTCGAATCTATTCTGGAAGAGACAAAATTAACAACGGAGCTTTCCCCATTCTGGCGGATGCTCTACTGTTAATAAAATGAATAATCTGATGATATCCAGCTAATCAAAATTAGCTGAAAATCATAAAACGGTTACCGAACCAAAGTGGCAAAAACCCAGTGTTTAAGCCAAAAATCGGTAATGTCCTCTTAGTTTAACGGATAAAACAAGCGCCTCCTAAGCGCTAGCTGTGGGTTCGATTCCCGCAGGGGACGGTTACTAAAAAAGCGGTAATGATTAGCAGAAAATGCTATGTCATGAGCCGCTTTTTTCTTTGCAATGAGATAAGAAAAGGCAGGCAGGGAATGAATTTCCAGCTAATTTGAAGTGATTTTTGTTAGCTGGCAGCTAATCAAAAATGCTGTTTTGCAAACAGGAAAAAATGGACTTTCTGCTAACATCGGGGTTCGTTCCTGTTGAAACCTCAGATCGGGGATGTAAAACAAGGTAAAATGGAGTAAAATCCCTCGCTGAAAGGAACTTCTGCAAACATCCATTAGCTGAAACAATAGAATATTTCATTAGCTGTAGCTAATGCAAACGGGATGCTCGTTTGGATCAGATTCAAATATAAGAATCTAATCTAAACGGGCATTTTTTGATGCAACAGGGGAGCAATAGATTCTGATGACTGTGCTTGCACAAAGGAAGAAGAATCTATTAGCGACCCGCAAGAACATGAGTATGGAGCATGATAATGCGAAATACGAATGTTCTCAGGATTGTGGAAGCGTAAGCGGAACAATCCGTGTTGCAGCAAATGTTGTTTGGATTACAGGAAAAGGAGGAGTTCAATGGCAGAAAAAGAAAACGAATCAAACAGGCTGTTTGAGGATGAGAAAGTCATAGAAATTGAGATTGAAAGACTCAGATCTTTTAAAGACCATCCATTTAAAGTGACTGACGATAAAGAAATGCATCTCCTGAAGGACAGTATCAAACAGTATGGTGTATTGAATCCGCTGATCGTAAGGCCAGTGCCGGATGGAGTATATGAAATTATCTCAGGCCACAGAAGAAAATATGCGGCTCAGCAGCTTGGATATCGAAAAGTACCGGTGATTATACGAGTAATGAACGATGAAGAAGCCATTATTAAAATGGTAGATGCTAATCTACAAAGAGAACGGATCAGTTACAGCGAGAAAGCTTTTGCTTACAAAATGAAGAATGATGCTATGAAAAGGACTGCAGGAAGACCGCGTAGCCAAATCGACCACAATTTAAAAGGAAAGAGAACAGTGGAAATAATCGCAGAAGAAACAGGTGAAAGTCCAAAGCAGGTGCAAAGATATATTACTCTCACGAATCTGATTCCAGAGCTTTTACAGCAGTTAGATGATGAACTTATTTCCTTCAATCCGGCAGTTGAACTGGCAGCATTAAAGGAAAAGGAACAAAAACAGCTAATCGAAGCCATGGATTATGCTCAGTCAGTGCCCTCTCTTTCTCAGGCACAGCGAATAAAAAAATTGAGCAAAGATGGAAAGCTGACTTTAGAAAAGATGCAGGAAATTCTCAGTGAAATAAAAAAAGGAGAAATAACAAGAGTCACATTTACAAATGAACAGCTTCACAGATATTTTCCCAACAACTATACACCGGAAATGATGAAGCGTGAAATCGTAGCAATCTTAAAAATATGGATGGAACAATACTGGGACAAATAAGAAACGGAGGAATGAAGAATGTGTAAAGTAATCGCTGTTACAAATCAGAAAGGCGGGGTCGGAAAGACAACGACAACAGTAAACTTAGGGATCGGCCTGACGAAAGAAGGGAAAAAGGTGCTTTTGATTGATGCGGATCCCCAGGGAAGCCTGACAGCCAGTCTTGGGTATGTGGAACCGGATGATCTTGGTACTACCCTGGCAACAATTATGCTGGCAGTTATTAATGAGGAAGAAATAAAACCGGAGGATGGAATTCTTCATCATGAGGAAAATGTGGATCTGTTACCGGCAAATATTGAATTGTCAGCCCTGGAAGTAACACTGGGAAATGTGATGAGCCGGGAAATGATCATGAAAGATTATATCGAAATGATGAGAGAACGATACGATTATATCCTGATCGACTGTATGCCCAGCCTTGGCATGATGACGATCAATGCACTGGTTGCTTCGGATGCAGTTCTGATTCCGGTACAGGCAGCATATTTGCCGGTGAAAGGTCTCCAGCAGCTGATCAAAACCATTTCTATGGTAAAGAAAAGACTGAACAGGAAATTGCAGATTATGGGAATTCTGCTGACGATGGTAGATTTCCGAACAAACTATGCAAAGGATATTTCAATGATGCTCCATGTTACATACGGATCAAAGATAACGATTTTTGAAAATGTAATACCGTTATCCGTAAAAGCGGCAGAAACAAGTGCAGAGGGAATCAGCATTTATGCCCACTGCCCTAAGAGTAAAGTATCCAATGCATATAAGAATCTTACACAGGAGGTTTTGGAAAATGAAAAATAGAAGCGGCGAGAAAATCAAACTGACAAGTATTGATGAACTTCTGGGAGTTGTAAATGAAGAGTCTGCAATGGAGATCGAGATTGATAAAATACATCCTTTTGCCGGACACCCATTTAAAGTGATTGATGATGAAAAAATGCAGGATCTGATTGACAGTATTCAGGAAAATGGTGTACTTACTCCTGTTCTGATCCGTCCAGACAATCATGATGGTTATGAAATGATATCCGGACACCGGAGAATGCACGCAGCCCAATTGGCAGGTCTTGTAACCATACCAGCAATCGTTAGGGAAATGACGGATGATGATGCAGTAATCGCTATGGTAGATGCCAATATTCAGAGGGAGGAGTTACTTCCGAGTGAAAAGGCATTTGCTTATAAGATGAAACTTGAAGCAATGAAACGTCAAGCTGGCAGACCATCCAAAAATAATTCTGGTCAAAATGACCAGAATTTATCTGGACTGGTTTCAAGGGATGTTTTAGCCCAACAGGTTGGAGAAAGTTCAAAACAGATCCAACGTTTCATCCGTTTGACAGAACTTATCCCAGATTTACTGGAATTGGTAGATAAGAAACGTCTGAACTTTACCATTGCTGTTGATATCTCATATATTCCGCAGGATGTGCAGGAATGGATTTATGAATATATCTGTGACAATGGATTTATCAAACCAAATCAAATTGCAGCTTTAAGAAATTATCTTGGACAAGGACCGGTTACCCAGAGTCTGATGATCAGTATTCTGAATAGCCATATTCCGGTAAAGGCTCCGGCAAGAAAGGTAACTTTGAATGAAAAGAAGCTGACGAAATATTTTCCAAAGAATTATACATCGGAAGACGTGGAGAAAGTGATTGAATCATTATTGGAGAAATGGAAACAGGAACAGGAGGTAATGTGATGGATTTTAAATATATGTATGGAAAACAGGCGGATCAGTATTCTTTTATACATATTCCAAAGATGCTGGTTACTGAAAAAATATTTACGGGAATTACCATTCATGCAAAAGTTCTCTACGGTCTTCTTTTAGACCGTATGGGAATGGCGGTGAAGAATAAATGGGTCGATGAAAGAAACCGGATGTATGTTGTTTATCCGATTCAGGAAATCCAGAAAGACATGGGAGTAACCAGAAAAAAAGCAAGGGAATGTCTGACAGAGCTTGAAAATGCCGGACTTATAGAAAAGCATTTTAGAGGCATGGGGCTGCCAAGCATTTATTACGTAAAAGACTTTGCGGTAGCGTGAGTAAGAAATGTCCATTATGGAACTACTACCGCAGGAAAGGAGAAAATATGGATCAGAAATTGACATTTCGATACTTTTACGGGAATGAAGCTGATCAGTACAGCTTCTACCGGATACCAAAACTTTTATTCAAAAATGAATATTTTAAAAATCTGAGCAGTGATGCAAAGATATTATACGGTCTGATGCTGGATAGAATGTCTTTGTCCATCAAAAATCAGTGGTTTGATGAACAGAACCGGGCATACATCTATTTTTCCATTGAAGATATCATGGAACTGTTGAACTGTGGAAGGAATAAAGCTGTAAAATCGCTGCAGGAACTGGATGATGAGAATGGAATCGGTTTGATTGAAAAGCGCAGGCAGGGATTTGGAAAAGCTAACATCATATATGTAAAAAGCTTCATGGTCTATGAGGAACAGGCGGAACAATCAGCAGAGGAAGCACAGAAGTTTACAAAACAAACCAATGTTGATACTCTGGAAGATGCAGAAGTTTATAAAACAAACTCCATGAAGTCCCAAAAACAAACTTCAAGAAGTCCTGAAAATAAACTTCAAGAAGTTTGCAATTCAAACTCTAATTATAATAATACTAGCGATATTAAAGAGAGTAAGAATAAATCAGATCAAATCATATCCGATAGACAGAGATCAGATGTTGATATGATGAATACGGTATCCGCTTATCAGGATCTCATCAAGGAAAACATAGATTATGAGTCATTACTTATTGCGTATCAGTATGACGAAGCATTGATTCAGGGCATTTATGAGCTTATTTTGGAAACAGTTCTGTGCAGTAGCGAAAAGATCCTGATCGCAAGTAACTGGTATCCGGCAGAACTGGTACGCGGCAAGTTTTTAAAACTGAATTATTCCCACATCGAGTATGTTCTTGACTGTTTCAAGAAGAATACATCAAAGGTGAAAAATATCAAGAAATATATGCTGGCAGCATTATTCAATGCCCCGACAACGATCGATGGGTACTATAAGGCAGAAGTGAATCATGACATGCCGCAGTTTGCTGTCTGACTGAGAGGAGGAGAAAGATGTTTTGTTTAAAGCTCATTGGGAAAATATTATTGATTCCGGTCTGGTTTATTCTCATAATCGTGGGAATACTCGTTAAGCTGGTTGTGAATATGGTTTCAATTGCTAAATCATTCGTGGTGCTTGGACTGGTAGCTTTGGCAATAGGAACGATTATCTGTTACCAGGATTGGGCGCAGGTTGTATTTTTGTTCTGCCTGATCGTTTCAGCATTTCTGGTTTTGTATGTAAGTGTATTTATAGATGCTGCGATTGATCTGGCCCGGGAAAAATTAGTGAGAATATTGTTAGCATAGAGGAGGAGAAGAACCATGATTAAAGAAAATAATTATATCCAATTACCACCGCTTCGTAGAGATACGGATTTGAAAGTGGTTATGGCATTGTGGGAATATGTAAAGATGCCAGAAGAATCCAGGCAAAAGGTCTTAGCATTTTTAGATGAATCAGAAAAGTATAATCCAAGTGGGGAGCTTCCCCCACTTGATTATCTGCAATCACTTCCTGTTGAAGATATCAATGATTTTGATAAAGTTATGGGAAAGATTATTAATGACATTATTGTAGAAGCATGTGATCTGGCTTGTTGGGTATATGTCTGTAAGTTTATAGAAGGATTGTCATTGGAACAGATTGTGGAGCAGAATAGAAGCGCAGAACAGTTTATTGCTGCTCTATTCTCTATGTTTGATAAATACATAGATATTCCTGATAACGATAGTAATAATATCAGACCATCATGAGTAAATTGATGCAGAACTGGGAACAAATATGATATACTAATGTAGTTCCTTATTTTTTTACCTGTATACTTCGTTATACCTAAGTATTTTGCATTGGAATATACAATCTGATAAGTTTCCTTAATTATAAGTACAATAAGGGTATCATATCGGAAATGAGGTGTAGAATACTTGCAAGCTGAGAACTATATTATTGCCAGGATTGAGCAGTTGTGTGAAAAAAAGAAATTTAGTAGGTACAGACTCGCTCAGAAATCTGGAATTGCCCAGTCATCTATTTCTACATTGCTAAACAGGAAGAGTGTTCCAACGATTCAGACGCTTGAGAAAATATGTGAGGGATTCGATATCACCCTTGCCCAGTTTTTTGCAGGTGATGAAGAAATTCCTGATTTAACAGCAGATCAGAAACAGCTGCTTTATGACTGGAATGCGATGGACGAACATCAAAAAGAGCTGGTAAAAGCGTATATACAGGGCATTATTAGAAAATAGGGACGTCTGTGCTGAGGGATGGCATAGTACGTCCTTATTTCAGCTTCGGGGGTTTTTATGAAAAGAAGTAATATTTTATGCTTTGTACTTATATTAGGGATTACTCTTTGTGGTTGTCAGACGCAGCCTGCAAAAACATCAACAACAAAACAACAGTTGGATCAGATGGATTATGAATCTGATGATGACTTTGAACTGTCTCTTCAATCATCAATCGGTAAAGAACAATGCTTTATTTGCGGAACACCGGCTGGTGGACTTTTGGAATATTATAGAAAATTCGATTCAATTGGGATTATCCATTGGGCCGATATGTCAGTCACTGACACCCGGATCCGAGAATATGATGATGATGGAAATGAAAAGATTGATTCTGGGCATATGAGCACAATGGTAAATTCTTTTGGAGAGGATTATGGTTCTATTATGACACACTCTCAACCGGATAGATGTATTGCGGAACCCAATATACACCTTGGAGAGAAAGATACGATAGACTGTGAAACTCTCAAAGATCAATTGTGTCAGGATTGTCTGGATAAGGTGTGTGAATTTTATGAAGATCAGGTAAACAGTGATAATGATGAATATCTGGAAAGCACAGGGTACTCACTAATTGATTTTACAACAGGAGAACTTTATACCCTATCTGATCCGTATCGGGGATATAGTATTCGGGATTATATGATCCGGTATGATTATAGAGAACAGGGAGACGGAGAAAAATATATAGATTTGCTGATCTTCTATGCTCCGATCCGGGGAGAGGAAGGTTAAGAAAAGAGGAAACTATGCAGACAAGGCAGGAGGCAATACAATATTGCCATTCATTTCAAGATGTATATGAAGATTATCCTTTTCATGATGATAACTGGTGTGTTATGCGTCATAAGGGAAATAAGAAAACATTTGCGCTTATTTATGATAAAGATGGTTATGTATGGATAAATGTAAAATGTGATCCGGAATGGAGAGAGTTCTGGAGAAATGCTTTTGAATCTGTGATCCCAGCTTATCATATGAACAAGACACACTGGAATTCTATTATCTTGGATGGCTCTGTTCCTGATAAAGATATCTGGCGGATGATCGGGGAAAGTTATGATCTGACGAAAGGAAAGAAAAAATGAGGATATTAGTAGATGCGGATTCCTGTCCTGTGGTGTCAATCGTAGAAAAAACAGCAAAGAAATATGAAATCCCTGTTGTTCTTTTATGTGATACAAACCATGAGTTAAACCAGATAGGGATAAAAATAGATATGTATCGGCAGGAGTACAGATTTACTCCTGCTTTCGCCTTTATTCAGGCGGTTTGACGTGTAGTACGCTGCATATATTCCCTCTCCATTTCCCGCATTTCCTCGTCTGTGGGAATATCCACAATCCCGACATAGGAATAGTAAATGTCGATTTGCTGTGTCCGTTTCCCGTCCTTTTTCTCACGCTCATGGATTACGATTTTATCCACAAATGCGTTTAGGATTTCGGGCGTGAGTTCGTCAATGCGGGTATATTTCTTTGTGACGGCTATCAGCTTTGATACATTGGTGGTTTCCATGTCGGCTTCGCTGACTTCGGCTGTTAAGGATTCGATTTCCTGTTTTAGCTGTTCCTGCTCCGCTTCGTATCCGTCTGACAGCTTGCAAAAGCGTTCGTCATTCAGCTTTCCGTTGACATTGTCCTCGTAGATTTTACGGAACAGGCGGTCAAGCTCATCCATCCGCTTTTCGTCCTTTTCTATCTGTTTCTGCTTTGCAGACAGTTCGTATCGGCGTTCCGCAAGGGTGGTGTCTATCTGTTGTCGGATAAATACACGCTCAAACTGCTGCAGATAGGACAGGAAATGCTGAAGCTGTTTCAAAACCAACTGATTTAGTGCGTCTTCTCGGATATAGTGCTGCGTACAGTTCTGCGTGCGGCTCGTCCGCTTGTACTGGGAACAGCGGAAATGCGTGTATCTATTGGCAGTGGCAAGGCTTAGTTTTGCCCCGCAGTCGGCACAATAAAGCAGTCCAGAAAACATGCTCGTAATCCCGCTGTTGGTCGGTCTGCGTTTGTTTTCCCGTATTATCTGTACCTTTTCCCATATATCCCTGTCAATGATGGGGGCATGGGCATTTTCGATATACGCCCGCCTGTCCTTTGCGGTGGGGATGCGTTTTTTGCTCTTAAAGCCAAGCCTTGTGGATTTGAAGCTTTCCGTTATGCCGATATATGCTACGTTTTCCAGAATGGCGGCTACGGCAGATGTTTCCCAGCAATACGGGTCTTCCGACACTTTTGCAACGCCGATTCCCTTTGACGCTTTGTAGGCTGACGGGGTAAGCGTCCTGTCTTTCCAGAGGGTTGTGGCTATGGCAGACACGCCCTTTCCCTGCATGCAGAGGGAGAATATCCTGCGGACGACTGCCGCCGCTTCCCCGTCCACAAGCCATCGGGTCTTGTCATCTGGATTCCGTAAATATCCATAAGGCGGCGCACCCAGATGTTCGCCTGCAAGCCCCTTCGCTTTCTTAACTTCCTTTACCTTTTTGCTCGTGCTTTTGGGATACCATTCGTTAAAAAGGTTGGTAAAGGCGGCAAATTCATTGCTCTCAAGGCTGCCAGTGTCCACGTTGTCCATGATGGCGATGAACCTCACGCCCGCTTCGGGATAGATGATTTCGGAGTAAGAGCCGACCTCAATATAATTCCTGCCGAAGCGTGACAAATCTTTGACAATGACTGTCTTTACAAGCCCTTTTTCAATATCCGCCGACATTTCCTTAAAGCTTGGGCGGTCAAAATTCGTACCCGTATAGCCGTCGTCCACATAGAATTTCGGGTTAGGGAAACCGTGTTCCTTTGCGTACTTCATCAGATATTCTTTCTGGTTTACAATGCTGTTGCTCTCGCCTTCCCGTCCGTCGTCCTGGCTTAAACGGCAGTACAAGGCGGTAAATTTTTCCTGCTGTCTTTTCATAAGGTTCTCCTTTCCGACAGCAGACACGGTATTGTGAAGTGTAGGTACAGTGTACCATACCTGTCCTCAAACTTCAACGCTTTAAAGCGGTAATTCTTCTGCGGTCTGCTATGCTCCGTCATCGCCACTCCAATCCCCGTCATTATAACATTCATATCCCTGCATGCCACGCATAAAAATATCCGTAAGCTTGGAAAGCAAATCCCGCCCGTCCTTTCGGAAATGGGCGTCGACGGTGTATTCCGTGCCGCCGATTTTCTCGGTAAAGCTCATCTGCTCTGGAACACGGACAAGGGGAGTGACGTTTTGGACGGGCGGCAGAGGGGGATATACTTTATCGGGATTTACCATAGGGGCGTCCCTGTATTCCTCCATGATTGCCTGTATTTCTTCTTCGGACTTTCTGCTCATCGCAATGATTCCTCCCTCCTGCGGTCTGTTTTGCCTGCCCTCCCGTTCTGGTTTGAACGCTGTTTTTCAGCCGTATCGTGGATTTGGTTTAAACAATCATCAATGTGGGCAGAGCGTTTTTCAATTCCATCCGCATATTTCAGCCGCTTTCGCAGTTCTGTTATCTGCTCCGTCACTCCGTTTTTTTCTTCTCGGAGCGTTTCTTTCTCGGCGGGTGAAGCACGCCGTATCTTATTCTGCAAGTGCCGCCGATAGTCGGTAAGCATGTCCATTTCCGTCTGGTTTTTCTCCCTGTCGGCGTGCAAATCGGAGAGGGTGGAGATGTCATGCTCTGACATATAGCGTACCTGTGCGGTAATCTCGTCCAGTTTCCGAAGCTCCTCTTTCATCAGCGGGCTTGTCGGCTTGTAGTCCGTGCCTTTCGGGAATATCCCCAACTGATAGCACCAGTAATAATACAACGCTAAGATTCCCGTGGTTTTCTGGTGCGGTTTCCAAGCCTTTTTATATTCCTCTGGCATATGGGGAGAGTAGGAAATCCTCGCTTTATAGTTCCCGTACCTTGCCCTTGTGCCTAAATGTGAGCGGATAAAATCGGGCGTTAAGCGTTCATCAAGCGTATCTAATCTTGTAAAATGCTTATACTGCGGCAGCTTCATCTTCCAATGCCCGCCCGAAAAATCAACCTCGTAGCCTTTGTCGGTAAGGTATCTCATCATGTGCGGAATATCCCGACTGCCGCTGATTGCCTCCGCCAAATCTTCCAGATAGACGTTGTAGCGTGTCGGCTTGCCGCTCTTTTCATCCAGATACAGCGGTCTTGAAGGGGCTTTCTTCGGGTTCTCAATCACCGATAATCCGTACTCTCTGCACAAGCGGTCTGACGTTTCCCTTAGCCGTTTCTGCTCCGATTTTGAGTAATTATATTTGCTCCCATCCAGATATGCTCATGTGTGGTAAAGTATCACAAGAAAATTATGTCGAATTGACAGCCGCCTCCGCTATGCCGAATAAGGAGATAAAGAGTCCTCAAATTTTGCGCTGCTAAATGAAGACGAGCGGAAGTAATCTCCCGCTCGTCAGTAAACTTAACTATGCCATATCAATCCCGCTTCTTTCCCGCCACTGGCACCAAGAACAGCGCGGGCAACAGCAGGAAAGCGGTGCAGACCAGCCCCCAGGGTATGGACACCTGTTGGGCTACCAGCCCCACAATAGGCCCGCCGATGATCTGCCCGAAAGAGTCCAGTTGTCCACTGGTAGAAAAGACTGTGGCGCGCATTTTCTCCTCCACATGGTCGTTCATCCAGGCGGCCAGCACCGGCTCCTTGATGGTGCGCATAAGCCCCGCCAGGAGGAACATCAACAACATGAACCAAAAGCTCCGCCCCACCGCAAAGAGAACTAGGCACAGGATATACCCGGCGCTGGTGGACATGACCACACTGGTTCGGCTGACAGTCCCTTTTTTCTCCATGCGGGCGATGAGCAACTGAGAAGCCAGAATACCTAAGCCGTTGCCGATAAGACTGATAACACCGAACCAAGTGACGCTGTTCAGTGGCCCGATAACGGGTATTACCGTGTCATCCAGAAAATGAGCGGTGGAGAGCCGGTCAAAGCCTTCACTGGCAAGTCCCCCGCACAGTGTGATTGCTAAGAGCGCCAGCAACACAGGTGCGCCTTTCACAAAGCCCAGGTTGAGCTTGAACAGGCAGACAAAGTCTTTAAGCAAGCCCTGCCGTTCCTCAATAGCAGGGGAGAAGTTGGTTTCTGGCATGATGCGAACCAGCACCAGCCCCAGCAGCAAGCACAAACTGCCCCCCAAGATGATAGGCATTTGCAGGTTTATGTTTCCCAGCAGTGTGCCCAGCACCACGCCCAGAACGCCGCCGATTTGCCCCATTTGACTGCCACGCAGGAACACCTTATCCATGGGCTTGTCCTCTTCCTCCGAGGCAATCCACGCCTCCAGAGCGCCGGTGATGAAGGTATCACCGCAACCCCAGACAACCTGGGCCAGCAGAACCGTCGCGAACCACGGCAGCGCACCCTCCATCAGAAAGCCCAGGCCGTAGAGGAACATTCCAATCAGCACCGAGCGCCGACGGCTATACAAATCCGCCACCACACCGGTGGGTATCTCGAACAGAAAGCAGGAGGTTTCCAGAACAGTCCCCACCAGGACAAGCTGAAAAGCATCCAGCTGCACCACCTCCAGGTGGTACACGATGGAAAGCACTGTGGCCATAGAAGCCGCCAGGGAAAAGACAAATCGGAACAGCAGATAGACAGAATATGCCTTTGAATTTTTAGAAAACATGAAGTTACATTCTCCTTTACGAATTAATTTGTGAAACAAGCCCGACTGCCGCGCAGGAAGGGCAAACTTCTCAGCCCTTTCTAACGGTGATTTTAGAAAAGACCTCCCAAAGTACCCAAAGCGCCGTTAAAAGACTTGTTTCCGTTTTTGCAGTTTGCCATAATGAATACCTCCGATACTGAAATTAGAACAACATGACCGTTCTTCTTCACGGAATTATAGCAAATGGGCTTGTGTTGTCAATGTAAAGCTGTTAGGCTAACTTGTGGAACATATGCCGAACCTTATCTATACGGCTATTCGGGCGGCGGGGTTGGCAAATAAGTTTACCAGTAGCTGGCTGGTATCCTTTTAACTCTGTCAAGCAGACTCCCTGCCCATTTGTGAAATAAGTTAAATCGTTCCTGTATTCTTGAATACATCTGGCAGGGATTTCTCCTTTCAGAATGACCTCGTCATTCTTTATCTGGGTACTTACAATATCTGCACAATACCTTGGAGCATCATGATACGCCCGTGAGAGATATTCCTGCGGTGCATAAATTTCAAAGTGGAGATATGGCTCTAATAGTTCTGTCCCTGCTTTTTTTAAAGCCTGCTCCAATACGATAGGGGAAAGCAGCCGAAAGTCTGCGGGGGTACTTACAGGACTATAATACAATCCATATTCAAAACAGATTTTACAGTCTGTCACTTTCCATCCATACAGCCCCTGCTCGCAGCCATAAAGAACCCCCTCCATAACCGCATTTTGGAACGATTGGTTTAAATATCCAAGTGAAACTCTGCTTTCATACTGCACTCCACTTCCAATAGGGAGCGGCTCTATGGACAACCCGACAGAAGCCCAGAAAGGATTTGGCGGGACTTCTATGTGGATGGTATATTCTGCTTTTCTAAGCGGTCTTTCCATATATATAACAGTAGGCTCTTTTATTTCTGCCTCCACATGATATTTTTCCTCAAGGATGGCACAAATGACTTCCATCTGCACTTTCCCCAAAAAAGAAAGTATAATCTCATGCGTTGTAGTATCCACATAATATTTTAAAAGAGGGTCGCCATCTGAAATTTCTGTAAGTGCCCCAAGCAATATTTCCCGCTGTTCAGATTTCTTTGCTGCAATCGTTGTTTGGAGCATAGGGAGAGGATTTTCAATAAATGTTCTCTGCGGCAACAGCATTTCGTTCCCCAAAATACTGTTTAGCTGCAAAACATCATTTGGTAAAATTACAATATCACCAGAGCAGGCTGTATCGGATGAACATAATTCACCGTTTGTCGGAACACACATCTCTGTGATTTTTATTTTCTCTTTTTCAGATATTTTAATAACATCCCTCAAATGCAATGTTCCGCTATATATACGCACATAAACAAAACGCCGCCTTTTCTCTGAATATTCAATCTTAAAAACCTGCCCGCATAGTTCAGATTGACCTTCAGGCGTTGATGAATAAAACTTACTGGCAATCACTTCTATAAGCTGCCGAATCCCCAGATTGTTTTTAGCGCTTCCGTGATAAACGGGAAATAACGTTCCGTTTTGGAATCTCCTGTTTTCTTCCTGTTCCAGTTCTGACATTTTAAACGGTTTCCCTGACATATATTTCTCTAATAGTTCATCGTTTCCCATAATTACCGCATCCCACTGTTCCATATCGTCATTGTCCGTTACATTTATATGAGGATGCTGCCCAACCTTTTGCTTCACTATAATTTCCGAAGAAAGCTTTGCTTTCATTTCTTGATATACCATTGGCAAATCAATCCCCTCTTGGTCAATTTTATTGATGAAAAAAATTGTCGGAATCTTCATTGTCTGTAGTGCATGAAACAGTATACGGGTCTGTGCCTGTATGCCATCCTTTGCAGAAACTAATAATACTGCTCCGTCTAATACGGATAAAGAACGGTATACTTCCGCCAAAAAATCCATATGGCCTGGCGTATCTATAATGTTGACTTTTACATCCTCCCACTGAAAAGATGTCACTGCTGTCTGGATAGTGATTCCCCTTTGACGCTCCAAATTCATTGTATCTGTCCTTGTTGTGCCTTTATCTACGCTCCCTGGTTCTGCAATTGCACCACTGGTATACAATAAACTCTCCGTTAATGTTGTCTTTCCTGCGTCAACGTGAGCCAGAATGCCTAAGTTAATTATTTTCATGTGATTTTCCTCCTATCAACACCCAAAAAAGGGCATAAAAATACCCAGTGATAAATACTCCTATCACTGGGTAAATAACTCCAATAGCCCCAAAACACTTATATGTTTTCGGGCATATAAAATTACATGATAAAAGTATTCTTAAACTGGGTACAAAAAACTAAGCCCCATATTAAAAGTGAAACGGGACTGCTACTTTTTGTTCCCACTATCAAATTGACAGTTTATTTAAGAATACCTTGCCGCATATTTATTAACTCCTTGTATAATACTGAATCTAATTATATTCCTTAACCCTTTATTTGTCAAGCTGACAAACTAAAGCAGAAAAAGCGGCAGGATTTCCCCCTGCCACTAATCATCTGTTTATGCAAAAATAATTTCCTTTTCCACAATCTCCCTCGCACAAGCCCTTATGTTATTCGTTCTTCCAGTCCATTCTAAGGCGTTTTCTTCCTTTAGGCATTCCGTTATGCCCTGTGCTTGCTTCATGCCCTCTATGAGCCGTTCAAAGTGTTCCTGTGCCTGTCTGTCAATGTCGGCAAGGTAAGCATTGAGCCTGCCGCTTGTGAGAAGATTGGTGTATGTAATTTTGCGGTACTCCCGCAGATAGTCCAAGTGCCGCCGTCCGAATAAGTCTATCGACTGTTCCTTTTCGGGTGGTATGGTAAGGCAGGGTAAAATGTATTCGCCTTGCCGTTCGTATCTGCCGCCCATTTCCTCAAAGATTGATTGTACCATTTGTTTTTCCTCCAAATAAGATATTCACTCCATACTCATGTCTGCTATCATTAACACAATTTACGTTTTCTCCTTATCTGGTTTCATACATGTTTTATATTCAGATTACAGTGAAGTAATCACAGTGGGAGCCGGTGCTGATGCAGTAGATTTTAAACTGGTCAGTCTGTGCCAGAAAGGAGACATTGTTGTAACGCAGGATTATGGTGTCGCGGCAATGATTCTGGGTAAAGGTGCATATGGTATCCATCAGAGCGGTAAATGGTATACAGATGAAAATATAGATCAGATGCTGATGGAACGACATTTGACGAAGAAAGCCAGAAACTCAAAGAAAAAACATCATTTGAAAGGTCCGGCAAAGCGGACAGAGGCAGACGATAAAAGGTTTGAAGTGTCTTTGAATAAATTGATCGAGATGTATATTAAGGATAGGTAGTACAAAAATCAGGACGTAGGTTTTCAATCCCCTACGTCCTGATTTTTTTATTCCAATTCTACAAACTGGAATTTGAGTCTCTGTAAAGCTGGAATTAACCCATACAATTATTTTAATTTAGAGGTTCTTACGCAATTATCCGTATTTTGTAATTTTTCAATACTGGAATGCCAGTGTAAATCAGCATTCTCCATTTTTATTAAAGCGAAAAACGTAAAATTGCGGAAGAACCAATTTAGATATTCACAATTTTACTTGCCACAGTATCTCGAAAAACACTGTCATGTTCTACCAGGAGCATGGTCGGGGCAAACTCCGTTATGAGTTGTTCAATCTGCATACGTGAGTACACATCAATAAAGTTGAGCGGTTCATCCCATACATACAAGTGTGCCTTTTCACAAAGGCTTTTCGCAATTAGGACTTTCTTCTTTTGCCCGCCAGAAAAGTCTTTAATATCCTTTTCAAACTGTACACGCTCAAAGTCCATTTTCCTAAGAAGTGCCTTGAACAGACTTTCATCAAGGTTGTTTTCTTCTGCAAACTCGGAAAGGGTTCCACATAAATACGATGTATCCTGTGGCACATAAGAAATTACAAGCCCAGAGCCAAGTGTTACTGTACCCGTATAATCTATGGACTGCCCGACTACCAACTTTAATAGGCTACTTTTGCCACTGCCGTTCTTCCCGTCAAGCACAATGCGTTCTCCCTGTCTTATTTCAAACGAAACGGGTTCACAAACTGAAATGCCATCATAACAAACTACTACATTCGATAATGATGCAATCAAATCTGTATGGTAATTAAGCGGTTGTATCTTGAGTGCTTCTGCGGTTTCCACATTTTTCAGCAATGCTGATTTTTGTTCGATTGTCTGTTGTTGTCTCGCTTCTATAGATTTTGAACGCTTCATCATTTTGGCGGCTTTATGACCGACATAACCTTTATCTGCTGCCCCAATTTTGGAAGCTTCTACACGTTCAGACCATACTGCAGAGCGTTTTGCCGACTGCTGTAATCGTCTGATGTCCTTTTGCAAACGTTCGTTCTGAGCCAGTTCAAATTCTTGCTGTCGCTCAAAATTTGACATCCATGATGAAAAGTTTCCTCTTTGCACTTCGATATTCGCTCGGTTAATCGATAGAATATGGTCAACACAATCGTCAAGAAAGCGACGATCGTGAGAAACTAAGATGAATCCCTTTTTCTTTTTCAGATATGTCGCCACACTTTTTCTCGCTTTGGCATCCAAATGGTTGGTAGGTTCATCAATCAGTAGGAAATGCCCTTCATTAAGAAAAAGAGCGGCAAGCAAAACCTTTGTCTGCTCTCCGTTGGAAAGTGTTTCAAAAGGTCGCCAAAGCACATCGACATCAACATCAAGATAAGAAAGTTCTCGCATAAGTTCCCATTCTTCCGCAAGTGGGCAAACCTCCTGCAATATATCCTCTGTAATACGATTCTTATCTGAAACGGGATAAGGAAAATAATCAAACTGTACGGATGATAGGATTTTTCCGCTATACTCATATTTCCCAAGCAGAAGATTCAGAAAGGTTGTTTTACCTCGTCCGTTTCTGCCCACAAAACCAAGCTTCCAATCGGTATCAACCTGGAAACTGACATTTTCAAAAACATTATCATAACTTGTCGGATATGAAAACGTAAGGTTTTCAATTTTAATCATTGACATAAATATTATCCTCCTTTGCGTGTCATACGATACAAAATCGGTTCGGTGAATGTTTACTCCGTATAGATTTCACCAAAAGGAACCGACACTATACGGAGTGAATCATGTGTAACTATCTGTTCTGCACTATTCATAAAGCACCTCCAAAACAAAATAAGAGCCACAAGAAAGTTTATCCTTGCAGCTCGTCATAGCATAAAATAACACCACTAAGCAAAAGTGGCAACAGCACTATATTGAGTAAGATAGACATATAACTTTCTTGCAATAGACACAATAATGCCAAAGTATAGCACTACCGCATATTTTGATTTTATTTGCAAGAAAAGTTAATCATCTTCCCACCTCTTTCTAAATTTCAAAATATTATACCATAAATCGCAGGCAAATACAAGTGGTTATAAAAATTTAACAAATCGCTTATAATACAATCATATAACTTTACGCATTCCTTACTGACCGTAAAATTCCGATTTGTTTAATTCTTATTCTATTTCGCCAGAAAATTACTCTGTATCTCCATCGGCATATGATAAGCCTGCCCGCGTTTCATCAGGCTGTAGAGCTTGAAGCTCATGAGTTCCGGGCTGGCATTCAGGCTGCTACAGAATCCAAAATAATTCAGGTCTTCGTTCTTGGACATTTCAGCCACATCGTCGTCTTCGAGAAGAAGATCTGCAGCAAACAGATTGGCTTCATATTCTGTAGAATCCATCATATTGTAAAGCACATCATCCTTCATGGGAGCCATTTTCAGCTGTGACCGGTGCAGGATGATATGCCCCAGTTCGTGTGCAGCAACGATGCGCTGCTCTTCTTCAGAAAGGAAACTGCTGATCATGACATAGATCGTCTGGCAGCTCATGAAGCAGTAACCTTTTAATTTCTTATAATTCGATGTTTCTCCGACTACGACGTTCATGCAGTCGAGAAGTTCAAAAGGGTCTCTGGTCTTAAAGCGTTTGACCAGTTTTTCCACTTTTGCGTAGATATAACTATTTCCCAAATAAATCACCTCAAAAGATCCGTTATCTCAAAGATGCGGAGAGTTCCCCACAAGTATAATGTACTCCAAATGCTGTACAATAAAAAGGACACTTACTTTTCATTGAGATACTTTTTCGGTGTAAACTTCTTGGCACGTCTTTTGGAATCCAGATAAAGCATCTGGATCTCATCCATGAAAGCGGTTTTATCTTCATCAGATAATTCTCCACCGGCGAACATAGCGGCTGCCTGTTCCAGAATTTGCTGTGCCTGTCTGGCTCCTCTGGATCCATATTGTTCTGTGGCTTCTGTAATAAAGGATTCCTCTTCTGTCATGAGATAAGAAACATCACATCCCAAAGTATCCGCAAGTTTCTGATAAAGTTCATGCTGTTTTGGATAACGTCCTTCTTTCTCCCATCCGCCCACTGTTCTTAAAGATACACCGACTGCCTGAGCCAGTTGGGTTTGGCTCATATCCTTTGTCTTTCTCAATGTTTTTACTTTCTCACCGAATGTCATAACAATACCTCATTTCTAAGCTATTTCAGGTTTATTGACTTATCCCGGAGCAAAAGCAGGAAAGTAATTTCCTAAAATACGCAAGTTAACTCTTGACAATGCGAAATTGATTGCCTATAATGTGAATCACAACAGATAAGCAATTACTTGCATATAATATAAACAATATTTCCTATAATGTCAATATTAATCTCTTATAAATTGCCTATTTTAGCGGGTTTTCAGTTGTATTATTGCATCTGGAATGTGAATAAATGACGTAGGAAGAAGCAATTAGAAGAGAAAATAGGAAATTACGTGCAAAAGAGGTGAAAAAATGGGACGTCAGAAGTCTTTTATCTGTATCGATCTGAAATCCTTCTATGCGTCCGTCGAGTGTGTAGAAAGAGGCCTTGATCCATTTAAGACAAATCTGGTCGTTGCGGATCCGACAAGATCACAGTCTACGATCTGCCTGGCTATTACTCCGGCTATGAAGAAGCTGGGGGTGAAGAACCGGTGCCGCATCCATGAGATTCCGGCAGGTATTGAATATATTACAGCCATGCCGAGAATGCAGTTGTACATTGATTATTCTGCCAGAATATACAGTATCTATCTCCGGTATGTTTCCAAAGAGGACATTCATGTATACAGTATTGATGAATGTTTTATGGATGTGACGAATTATCTGTCCCTTTATCATATGACAGGAAAGGAAATGGCGGTTGAGCTTATGGATGCGGTGATGAAAGAAACCGGTATTACTGCTACTGCAGGGATCGGTACGAACCTGTATCTGGCAAAGGTTGCCATGGATATTGTGGCAAAACATGTGGAGGATCACATTGGTATTTTGAACGAGATATCCTACAGACAGCAGTTATGGGATCATCGTCCGCTCAGTGATTTCTGGAGGATTGGTTCCAGAACAGAAAAGAAACTTGCCGGTTATGGAATCCATACCATGGGAGATATTGCTTATACGTCTGTTACATCTGAGGAGTGGCTCTATAAGATGTTTGGAATCGATGCAGAACTGCTGATTGATCATGCCTGGGGGCTGGAATCCTGTGATATTCATGATATCAAGAATTACCACACGGAGGAACACAGCCTGTCTAACGGGCAGGTCCTCATGCGGAATTACTCTTTTGAGGAGGCAGCGGTGGTTGTCCGGGAAATGACAGACGTTCTTGTTCTGGATCTGGTGTCTAAAGGATTGATCACTGGCTCTGTCACACTTTGGATTGCTTATGATCATCGATATGAGCGGCCTTCATCCCATGGGACCGTGCGGCTGACATCTTTGACAAACAGTTCCAGCACTATCATGGATGAAGTGGATAAACTGTATCAGAAAATTACAGACCGTCATACAGGGATCCGGAGGATCGAGATCTGCGCCAACCGGGTCATGCCGGAAGGATATCTGCAGTATGATCTGTTTACAGATCCGGCTACAGTCGAAAAGGAAAAGAACTTACAGCAGGCTATTCTGGATGTAAAAAAGAAATATGGAAAAAATGCGATTATGCGGGGAGCTAATCTGCTTGACTGCTCTACATACAGAGAACGAAATAATCAGATTGGCGGTCATCGTGCATAAGGAGGTGCATAGATCATGATGGCAAGTGCGTATGCAAAATTAATTTATATGCCAAGACCGGTGTCCAACCGGCGAAAGATGGATGTGGGACACCGGGCAAAGCAGTTTGCACCGTTTGCTGCTCTTCGGGGATTTGAAGAGTCGGTCCGGAAAAAAGAGATCCTTTATGAATCCAGAAAGGATCTGTCTGAGGAAAAGAAGCAGGAACTGGACAGAAAGTTACAGTATCTTTCTACAGGTATGTGGATTCAGGCAACATATTTTGTCGAGAGTATGGAATTTCCGGGAAAAGGAAAGCTTTGTACCATTGAAGGAACTGTGGAATTCTTTGATCTGCAGATCCATCTCCGGATTGGAGATACAGAGATACCAATTTCAGATATTACAGATCTGTCTGGAAATGTGTTTGAAATATTAGAAGAACCCTGTTAATTATTTTTGTGGAAGTTTCCGCAAAACCGGCGGCGAGTGGGAGCTGACAGGAAGCGGAAATGAAAACAACAGATTGTCAAAGCCAGTCTGAATATGGAAATCGTGATTGCCCGCGCAGCTTTGGCGCTTACGGAATGGACAACCATGATGCTCATAAGGCGGATTTTTATTTCCCTTGGATCCGTTGAGTAATAAATGAAAGATCATATGTTATTGCTTAAAGGAGGAAGCCTATGGGATCAGGTAATATTAAATGGCATGTACACTGCTCTGTCTGTGGAGCATTTCTGGAGAAAAGTGCACAGAGCGATTCAGAAGTGGATTGCAAAAAATGCAGGAGTACATTGGAAATTTTGGTCAAAGATGATATTGTCTCTGTCCGTCCTCTGGTCATCCGGGATGAACAGTTGAAAGAAAGGATGTCCGTTTATTCCAGGAAGTTTATGAATCCTTCCGGAAAGAAATCATAAAAGTGAATAAGAATGAGATATCCGGCAGGGCGGTGAATTTGGCTGGAACCATCAAGACTGCACCGGATATCAAGAGTTTGTCAAGGAGCTGAATCTGACTGGAATCATTAAGAGCCCGGCAAAACATTTGTAACTGGTTTATGGAATCATTTTCGATTCTGTACGATCAAGTGCATTTGTTTTGCCGGTTTTTTTATTTTTTTCAAGATCCATGTTGTATAAGAACCCTTGAGACTTTGGATAGATAGAGGGATTTTTTATTCTGAAAACACAGGAAAAATATGAAAAACAGAATATCTGCAAAAATGAAAGGCCTCAAAAAGTTGTTTATTATGCAATGAAAAGAGAATAAGGAGGTAGAACACATCAGAGAAAAAGGTAGCTGAGGAGTCGCGGACTCCCGTTTAAAAAAAACGGGTTGGTCCGGGACTGTTTCCGCTACCAATTTTTATATTCCAAACAAATGCAGACTGGATCACCCGTAGCCGCAAGGCAGAAAGGTGGTCCATATGATGACATTAAAAGACTTAAAGAAGAGAGTTCCGGTTGCAGACGAGAAAAAAGTGATTTTGAGAAAAAAGGAGCTTTTGAATACAGGTGCGGAAATTGTTGTAAAAGAAATTATCGAAGATGGTGTGGAAATCAGTGTTTATGATAACGGATATGTTTTGTATGAAGAGGGAAGACATAGAACTGTTTTTCGCTTACATGAATGTAAGGACTATGATTACAGCGCGGTAGATGGCAGAAAAGATGCTTTTGGAGCAGACTTTTTTGAAAACGAAAACTGGTACATCTTACCGCTGATGGTTGGTATGGATCGTGTAGAAGACAGCAGACGGAGAATTCTGTCAAATCATAAAGTGATTTCTATTGATATTGAGGAGAATGATTTCTTTAGTATCAAAGCCCGTTGTGTACCTGATATGACAGAAAAAGTGCTTTGGAATGAAATGATGAGAGAAATTTCAGATCTTTTGAATGAACGACAGAGATATGCAGTAATTGCATATTATTGTGAAGGTGCATCTCAGGCTGAGATTGCAAAGAATCTCGAAATCTCTCAGCAGGCAGCTAGTGGACTGATCCAGAGAGCACTTGTGATTATCCGTAACTATATGCAAGTTAATCCAAGTGATGTCAAAAGAAAAAGAAATAAAAAATAATTTTCAATCCATGTTGTATAAGAGGCTCTGAATCTTTGGATAGGTATAAGGATTTATTTCCGACGTACCTTGAAAACTTCATAGCCTGCCCAGAATGATACCTGGCTTGAATATGCATCTTTCGCGTATCTGGCCAGAGCATACGTTTCGGAAATATGGAAACCGAAACAGGAACGGGTCTGGGAATGAAAACAGGAAAATGCTCAAAATAGAATATTTATTTGTCTGAATCCAAATCGGAGGATGACAGTAGAAACCATGTGGCGGTGTTTACAGAGATTCGTGAATACCGCCACATCTTTGTGCTGTTATCTCAGAAATCACGAGATTTGCGTGAGTGCTGACTGTCCCAAATAGTACAAATCTGAAACGAGAGGAGGATGTGAGGAAAATGAAGTGATATGAAATTTTACACTGAAACATTTCGTATACAGACAAATAAGAAAGGATGAGAACATGAAATTTAAAAGAAAAACAATGAGAATTGTATCAGGTATGCTGACAGCTATTACACTGTTTACCAATGCCCTTTCTCCGGTAATTGCTTATGCTGCTCCCGCAGATGAAGCTGACAGTAGAATCCCTTATTACGAGGAAATTAAAGATCAGCTGGATCAGGATGAAGTGGTAACTGCCAGAGATATCGAAGTAACGGTTGGGTCTGGATTCGATGTAAAAGCAGACTTTTCCGGAATTGAGATTCCGGACAGTGAAAAAGCCAAAGTGAAGCTCATGGCAGCCCAGAATGATGAAGGGAAAGAGTTTTCTACGGATCATGCAGATATCTATAAAACGGTATATTCTGTTGAACCCCAGAAAACAGATCATCCGGTGTATCAGATCAGCAGAAACATTACGGTAAAAGATGTTTCAAAAGAAGCTGACACTACTGTGAATTCGGATAGTTCTTCAGATCAGGATTCCGGTACCGGGGAAACAGAAGAATCTGAGGATAGTGATGATGAATCGGAAACGGATTCTTCCGAAATGAAACAGCCGGAAACGGATGAAGCGGTAAATGTATCAGAAGCTGAGACAGAAACAGAGGTTACCGGGAAAGAAATCACCGAGGAAGAATTTGATGCAGAGATCGAATCAACGGAAAATCAGGAGACGGTTGATCCGGAAACCGGTACTACTCTTTCAGAAGTTATGGAAGAGGCGGTAGATCAGGGAATTGCCTTAAATGAACTGGAAGCCGGAGAAATGGTCACTTTTGAAATGCCGATGCTTTTAGCGGCTGCAGAAACCGGTAGCCAGTCCGTATCTATTACAAGAGGCAGCTGGTATCATTATGCTGATTATGGATTAGGTTCTTACATTACAGCACCATATTATGTGTCCTGGGGTGGAATCAAAGCGACAGCATATTGTGTTCAGCCATCTAAGAATGGACCGGATGATGGTACGTACTCTATTACAAAATTATCTGATGGCAAGACTCTGGCAAAGGTTTGTTACTATGGAACAAAAGCCAGTGACGAGAATGGATTCTTTGATGAAAAACACCCGGATTTCTCTGCTGGTAAGAGATTTATTATCACACACCTTGCGGCAGCATATGCCAACGGATCCAGTGACTGGGATTCCGGTACGAACGCAACCGGACGGTCTCTTGCTAAGGAGCTTTATAACTACTGTATCAATATGCCGGATATCCCGGATGTGGATATGAGCTTTTCTGATAGTGATGTGAACGCTTATGTGGAAGGAAATATCCAGAGAACAAAGACGATTACATTCAAAGCAGATGAATTGCAGACCATTACCTTTAAACTTCCACAGGGAGTAAAGCTTGTGAATGTGACTACCGGCAAAACCAGTGCGGCAGGTGCGAGTGTTGAAATCTGCGGTGGAACACAGTTCTATCTTACTGCCCCACTATCTCAGGCTGAGGATGTGGGTGCTTTATTCTCTTCAAAGATGAAAGGAAGCATTGATAAAGAGTATTCTGCCTATAAGATAACAACAGGATCTTCCACACAGGATCTTGCACTGGTATTTGGTGAAGGTGTCGGAAATGAAAAGTATGTGGATTTCAAAGTAACATGGACCAAGGAATGTTATATTTCTATCGTGAAAAAAGACAGTGAGACATCTAATACTCTGGCCGGTGCGGTTTATGGTATCTATAGCGATGCTGCATGTACACAGCTGATCAAACAGATGCCGGCAACGGATGCCAATGGTGCAGCAAAAGTTACGATTGAGAAGACACAGGAAGTTGTATATCTGAAAGAAATCTCCGTTCCGACAGGATATACGATTGATGCAAAAGCTTACAATGTAACATTGAATATTGGAAAAACATCCAATATGAATGTGACCGATAAACGAGTGACAGCAACGATTTCCCTTCATAAGCAGGATGCCGAGACAGGAAATACCCCACAGGGTGATGCAACGTTGAAAGGTGCTGTTTATGGCTTATTTGCACGTGAGGATATTGTACATCCGGATGGGAAAACAGGTGTCCTTTATAAGAAAGGAACCCAGATCACATCCCTGACTACAGATAAAAACGGACAGGCTTCGGTTTCCAATTTGTATCTGGGAAAATATTATTTTAAAGAGCTGACTCCTCCGGTTGGATATCTGCTGGATCAGGAAGAACATGAGGTAGACTGCTCTTACGAAGGTGCAAATGTACCAGTTGTAGAAAGAAAAGCAATTTCCAAAGAAGATGTGATCAAACAGCCATTTCAGATTATCAAGGCAGCGAATAACGGGAAAACAGATGCCGATCTTTTGAAAGGTATTGGTTTCTCTGCCTGGCTGGCAAGTGATCTGAAAGTAAAAGCAGATGGGTCTTATGATTTCTCTTCTGCGAATCCAGTTGTTATCACAGCAGATGGAAAAACAGAGATGTTTACAGATGAAAAGGGTTATGCCTGCTCTATTCCACTTCCGTATGGAACATACGTGGTAAAAGAGACAACCAGTAAACACAACTATGAACCGGTGGATGATTTTATCGTTACAATCAATGAGAATCACCCAGACACTCCGCAGGTATGGCGTGTGCTTCTAGATAAGGAATTTGAGGCAAAGCTGAAGATCATCAAGAAAGATGATGAAACAAAGAAGAGTGTGCTTCTGGCAAATACAGAATTTAAAGTATATGATCTGGATCATCAGAAATATGTCGAGCAGGTTACTACTTATCCTTCTACCAAAGTTCACAAATCATATTTTACCGATGAGAACGGATATCTGATCCTTCCGAACAATTTGAAGATCGGAAATTACAGAATCGAAGAAGTGACCGCGCCGGAAGGATATACACAGTCTTCTGCTTATGTAACGGTATCTGTAGATACTAACACAGCCTATATGATCGATCCGACCAGTAAAGATGCCATTATCGAAGTGGAATATGAGAATCATCCGGTTAAGGGAGAACTGACCATTTTCAAACAGGGAGAACTTCTTGCCGGTTATGATCATGATTTCCAGTATGAGCTGTGTGGACTGAAAGGCGTTACATTTGAAGTATATGCTGCAGAAGATATTTTTACTGCCGATCATCAGGTGGATGAAAATGGAAACCGTACCTTGTATTATGCAAAGGATGCCCTGGTGGCAAAAGTAACTACGGATGAAGATGGATATGCGTATGTGAAAGATCTTCCTCTTGGCGAATATTATGTAAAAGAATCCGAGGCACCGGAAGGATTTGTTCATAATGAGAACAGTGAAAAAGCTGTTTTTGTATATGCAGATCAGAATACCCCGGTTGTATTTGACCAGGTGTCCTTCACCAATGAAAGACAGAAAGTGTCGATTTCTGTCGAGAAACAGGATGCAGATAATGGAAATGTCGTACCGGGTGCTGTCTTCGGAATCTACAATGCCGAAGATATCATCAATAAAGATGGCCAAGTAATCGTAAAAGCAGATACCCTGCTTCAGGAGATGACTTCCGATGAAGATGGTCAGGCAAAATGTACACTGGATCTGCCTCTCGGACAGTATTATGTGAAAGAGCTTCATGCTCCTGCCGGTTTTGTTTCTTCTGATGAGATTCTGAGCTTTGATGCTTCTTATCAGGGACAGGACATTCAGACCGTTGAGTTGAAAGCAGTTAAGAAAAACGAGCCGACAGTTGTGGAAATTACGAAGTCCGATATCACCACAGGCGAAGAACTGGATGGTGCGTACCTGCAGGTACTTGACCAGGATGGAAATATCATCGACAGCTGGGAGTCTTCCAAAGACGAACCACATGTGATCAAACGTCTGACCGTTGGAGAGACCTATACACTTCGCGAAGAATTTGCTCCGTATGGATACCTTGTTGCAAATGATATCACTTTTACGATTGAAGATACTGCAGAAATCCAGAAAGTGGAAATGAAAGACGAAGTGCCGGTTGCAGAACTAATCCTGAATAAAAAGGGAGAATTTCTGGATGAGGTGTCTCTTGTAGATCAGATCAAAGGTGTGGTGGAACATATTTTCCATTATATTACCGGCAGCCTGACCGATGTTACTTTCGAAGTATATGCAGAGGAAGATATCAAGGCTGCGGATGGTGTCAGCGAAGATTATTATAAGGCAGATGAGCTGGTGGCAACGATTACGACAGATGAAACCGGCATTGCAAAACTGAGTAATCTTCCACTGGGCAAATACTATGTCAAAGAAGTGGGAACAGCTCACGGATATGTTCTCGATTCAGAAATCCGTCATGTGAATCTAAGCTATGTGGATCAGAATACACCGGTTGTAACCTATAATGATGACTGGCAGAATCACCGTCAGAGAGTGATCATTAATCTTGTGAAAAAGGAAAAAGATCAGGATCGTGTACTGGAAGGCAGCGTATTTGGTCTTTATGCCAAAGAAGATATCAAATCCTCTACTACCGGAAAGGTGCTGATTGAAGCAGATGAGATCATCGAGCTGAAATCAACCGATGCCGAAGGCAAAATTACTTTTGTTGCTGATCTTCCAATCGATGCTGAATATTATGTGAAAGAACTCTATGCGCCAGCCGGATTTGTAAATGCAGAGGAAGTACAGGAATTTACTGTTTCCTATGCCGGTGAAAATGAGGATTCTGTTGTTGTAGATCTTATATTTGAAGATGAAGCAACAACAGTTGAAATCACAAAGACCGATCTGACTGGTGGAAAAGAAATACCGGGATGTAAGCTGAAACTGGTAGATGAGGATGGAAACACTGTTGATGAGTGGACTTCTACAGAAGAAGCTCATGTGATCAAAGAGCTGGCAGTAGGTAAGAAATACACTCTGATAGAAACACAGCCAGCCGATGGATATGTGACTGCAGAAAGCATCGAGTTTACCGTAGAGAATACAGCGGAAATTCAGAAGCATCAGATGAAAGATGACGTGACAAAAGTGGAAATCTCTAAACAGGATATTGCAGGGAAGGAACTTCCGGGTGCTAAACTTACGATCCTGGACAAGGATGGAAAGGTTGTGGAAAGCTGGACTTCCACAAAAAAAGCACATTACATCGAAATGCTTCCGATCGGAAAATACACGCTTCGTGAAGAAATCGCACCGGATGGATATCTGGTTGCCAATGATGTGGAATTCGAAGTAAAAGATACCGGTGAAGTTCAGCATGTAACGATGGTGGATGAAGCTAAACCATCTGCTCCGGCGACAGATACTCCAAAAACAGGGGATGACCGCAACATGAAATTGTGGCTGCTTCTGCTCGGTATCGGTGCCGGTGGTCTTGGAGTCGCTTTTGGAATCAGAAGAAAGCGTAAATAGTAACTTAGAAATAAAATAATGATGAACCAGAAGCATAAGGGCATTTGTGGAAATCGGAAAGGAGATCCATGAATGCCCTTAATGCATTTCAGAAAGATGAGGAAAAACATGGGAAGAAAAGAAACGATATTACCGGGAGCAAAGATTGATGGAAGAAAGTATCTGGAAGACAAGCCAAAGTCTTGTGACTACTGCTACTGGTGGCAGGGCAAAAACAAAGGTTGTATTCTGCCGGAATGTTATTACCTGATGCCGGAGGAAAAGAAGGAGCCAAATGACTATGAGGAAGGGAACTGCAAAACCTGCCCCTATGGGAAACATACACCCTGTATCGGATACTGTATTGCAAAACTCCAAAAAGAAATGCGCGGGAAAAAGGGAGGCGGATGCTATGATACCGATGCTGCGAGTGGAAGTTAAAAATGACCGTCCCTTAATCTGTGCCAGAGAACTGTATGAGGCTCTGGGTATTAAGACACAGTACAGTGTCTGGATCGACCGTATTATTTCCCTTGGTTTTGTGAGTGGCCAGGACTTTTATCCAAAAATGAATAAAAGTACCGGAGGCAGATGCAGTGTTGACCATTATATTACGGTGGATATGGCAAAGCATATCTGTATGCTTCTTCGGAATGAAAAAGGAAAACTGTATCGCCAGTATTTTCTGGAGCTGGAAAAAGCATGGAATCAGCCGGAACAGGTGATGGCAAGGGCATTACAGCTAGCGAATACCCAGATTGCAAAGCTGCAGGAACAATGTACGGAGCTTGGCGACCAGCTGATCAAACAGCAGATGCTTCTGGAAGATATGGCACCGAAAGCTGCTTATCTGGATCTGATCATGAATTCCCCCTCATCTGTTCTGGTCACACAGATTGCAAAAGATTATGGGTACAGCGCGGTTTCATTTAATCGGCTTCTTCATGATCTTAGGATCCAGTATAAAGTTAATGACCAATGGGTGTTATATGCTGATTATGCCGGGAAAGGTTATGTCCAGAGCAGAACAATCTATATGCATCCAAACCGCACCGGTCCGGTCGTGAGGATCCAGACAGAATGGACGCAGAAAGGCAGAAGATTTTTATATGAGTTTTTAAAAGAACAGGGAATTCTTCCCCTGATTGAGAAGGAAGGTGGATAAATGCAGGAAGAGGTAAATGAGAAGATTATTACGCTGAGTGTACAGGGAGCGAGGATTACTGCTTCTATGGTAAAAGCTGCCATGAGAAAGTTTCTTATGGAGCTGGAGCGGGAAGGTCAGAAATCATCGCAGATCAAACAGGCAGAAAAGCAGGGTCAGGCCAGGGAGCGTGGAATTGAAAAAGAAAAACAAAGACAGGAAAAGAAAAAGCCCCATGGCAAGCAGACAATCAAGCAGCTGCAGGAACAGGGAGCGCAGCTGACTAATATTCAGATCACAAACCAGAATATCAAATCCTTTGATCGGGTTGCCCGGAAATATGGCATTGATTACAGCCTGAAAAGGGATGACAGTGTGACACCACAGAGGTATCTGGTGTTCTTTAAGGCGAAGGATGTGGATGTAATGACAGCTGCATTTAAGGAATATGCAGGAGTTTCCATGAAGAAATCCAAAAAGCCTTCTGTGCGGAAGAAACTGCAGAAGTCTGTGCAGAAGATGAACGTTAAACACCGCCAGAGAGAAAAAGTGAAACAGAAAGTGAGGGGACAGCAGCGATGAGTAAAAAGAAACCAAAAGCCAGAAGTCCGGGAAAGTTGGAAACAGCAATCCGGCAAAGCTTATCAAAGGTCAGTGTTAAAAAGCTGGTTGCAATGAATATTCCCTATCTCATCGCTTTCTATGTGGTAGAGAAATGTGCATGGCTTTACCGGCACTGTATCGGCGGAACTGTGGTTCAAAAGCTTGGTGTTATGCTGATGAATCTTCCAGTAGCTTTCCGGTCGTGGATACCAAGCTTCCACATCCGGGATCTTTTAGCCGGTATCATCGGGGCGTTACTTCTCCGCTGTGTTGTGTACATGAAAGGGAAAAATGCAAAAAAGTTCCGGCAGGGCGAAGAATACGGTTCTGCAAGATGGGGAAATGAAAAAGACATTGAACCATTTATTGATCCGGTATTTGAAAATAATATCATCCTGACACAGACGGAGAGGCTGACTATGAACAGCCGCCCGAAACTTCCGAAGTATGCAAGAAACAAAAATGTGATCGTCATCGGTGGATCCGGATCCGGTAAAACACGATTCTATGTGAAGCCCAACCTCATGCAGATGCCGGATAACGTATCGTATGTGGTCACAGATCCGAAGGGTTTAATATATAAAGTACAGAGAAATAAACGTTGCTTCACAAACAGGAATTGAAAAGAAACGCTTATTTGTCTGTATTTGCAGGCATTTCCGCAGAAAGGAGGTGGAAATTGTGGAACAGAGAAATAACAAGCTGACAGCTCTCTATGAGCGATTGTCAAAGGATGATGAACTGCAAGGAGAATCCAACAGTATCACAAACCAGAAGAATTATCTGGAAGAATATGCACAGGCAAAGGGACTGAAAAATATCCGGCATTATACTGACGATGGCTATAGTGGTGTCACATTTAACCGTCCGGGCTTCCAGAAACTGATTGCAGATGTGGAAGCCGGATTGATTGATACTATTTGTGTGAAGGATATGAGCCGATTGGGTAGAAACTATCTGAAAGTTGGTTATTATACGGAAATTCTGTTTCCAGAGAAAAATGTCCGTTTCATTGCAATCAACAACAGCATTGACAGTGCAACGCCTACAGATAATGATTTTACCCCATTCTTGAATATCATGAACGAATGGTATGCCAAGGACACAAGTAAGAAAATCAAGGCTATTTTCCAATCCAGAATGAAATCTGGCAAGAGATGCAGTGGTGCAATTCCCTATGGTTATAAACACGATCCAGAAGATAAAAACCATTTGTTAGTGGATGAAGAAGCGGCAAGGGTTGTGAGAAAAATATATCAGCTGGCAATCGAAGGGAATGGCCCGGCACAGATAGCAGGTATTCTCACACAAGAGCATATTTTAATTCCTTCAGCATATCTGGAAAGACATGAGGAAGGGGAAGTGAGCAGGAATCACAGTTACCATGATCCTTATATCTGGAACGCTACCGCAGTTAGTGGGATTCTTGATAAAAGGGAATATATGGGGCATACGATTCTTGGAAAAACCATCTGTGATAACTTCAAGACAAAGAAAAGAAGAAAAGCCAGACCAGAGGAACTGATTATCTTTGAAAATACCCATGAAGCGATCATAGATGAAGATACTTGGAATCAGGCACAGAAGTTTAGAAAAAGAGTGACAAAGCGTGTGGCAAATGGCACGTATAAGCACAGATTATCAGGGCTTGTCTATTGTGCAGATTGTGGCAGCAGAATGAGTTACCGAAGCCCGGAAGCACAAAAGAGAAAAGACGGTAAACGCTATGATTCAGATAGTAGTTTTGCATGTTCAGCGTATGGAAATAAATATAAGGAATGTACGTTTCATTTCATTACTTCATCAGCACTGGATCAGCTGGTTGACGATTCTATACGAAGAGTTGCCAGATTCGTTCTGACTAATCAAAAAGAATTTCTGGAACAGGTGGGACAGCTGAGAGAGACTTACAGTGAGAAGTTTCTGCAGGAATCGCAAAAAGAGGTCAAGGCGGCTAAGAACCGGATTCAGGAGTTAGATACTTTGATAAAGAATCTGTACGAAGGAAATGTACTTGGGAAAATCCCGGACAGACATTTTAACCGTATGATGAAGGAATATGACGATGAACAACAGGAACTGGAAGCAAAGGTGGCAGAACTGGAACAGGAACTTGGTCAGAATGGAGATTTAGAAGAAGGTGGAGATCGGTTTGTCCGGCTCGTAAAGAAATATCAGGACTTTGATGAAATTACCCCAAGAATGTTAAATGAGTTTATAGATAAAATTATGGTTCATGAAGCGGTAGGAAGAGGACTGAATCGGACACAACGGATAGACATTTATTTCAATTTCATTGGACAATTTGCAGTTCCTTTTTCAGAAGAAGAACTGGAGCAGGAAAGAAAAGCCCGGCAGGAAGAAGAACAGCGTAAGGCAGAAGCAAAAAGAGAACGACAGCGGATAGCTTCAAGAAAGTGTGCACAGAAGCGGAAAGAAGAACGTGCCAGAATAAAAGCAGCTGCAGAAGCTGGCGATGAAGAAGCAATCAAACAGTATGAAGCAATTCTTGATAAGGAAAGGGCAAGACGGGAAAAAGACCGGGAAAGCCGGAAACAGAGACACCAGAAACAGCAGAAGAAAGCAAAAGAAATAGAAAAGGCTGCACAGGCTGGTGATCCGGAAGCCATGAAAGAATATGAAAAAATTCTGGAAAACAGAAAGAAAGCTACTGCCAGTACGCAGAAATGGAGAGATAAGCAAAAAAAGAAGGCTCTGGAGCCTACCTACCAAATAGAACCAGAGCCATCTACAATCGAACCGGAGCAAGAGTTACCTGTCACCGCTTCGGCTTGATCGTACCACAAGGACAGGAAGAAAACAAGCAGAGAGGTCATTGAAAATGAAAAAATTAGAGCCATTGATTCATGATCCAGAGAATGGTTTGGATTATATTCTTGTGGGAGAGTATTACATCCCGCTGATCCGAGTTCCGGAAGAGACAAGAGATATTGGTTTTTATGGAAGTCTCCGAAGAAATTACCTGAAAGATTATAAAAAAGCCCTTTATTCCCAGTTGATGCTGACCGGAAAACTTTGGACGCATCTTGCTGATCTGAATGAAATCTGTGTAGAACGCAGAGACCAGATGATGGATCGGCTGATGGAAACAGAAAGTGTCACAGAGGAATTAAAGGGCAGAAATCAGATGGAATGGATTCGCCGGGTAAACAACATCCGAAACCGGGTGGATGAAGTGATTCTGAATGAATTGGTTTATGTATAGGGGGATGCTTATGAGATACCGGATTGAATATGCAAACGGAAAGTGCTGTAATTTTGCCAACAGCCGGAAAGACCTTCTGGATTGGCTGAAACTATTAAAGGATGAAGAAATCACTGACATTCGTAAAATATACAAAAATGGTGTAACAGATTCCGTATTTGAAAAATATCGGGGCTATGTGAATAAAAATGCCGGATAGGAAGGAGAAGACAGGATGAAAGCCATACGTTTTATTTTGAAAATCATTTTACTGCCGGTAGTGATTGCCTTGGCACTAACAAGGCTGCTTGCAGAGTTCCTTGCCGGAATATCAGCGGTTATCTTCCGGGTAATAGCAGGGATTTTTCTTCTGACAGCATTCCTGAGTTATGGGTTTGGTTTGGAAGGATCTGCTGAGTGTCTGAGAATGGTATTGGCTGGATTCCTGTTCTATCTTCTGCCATGTACGATTGAGATCGTGATAGCCGGAATCATCCTTTTGGAAGACTGGATTCGCTCTTTTACATAGAAAGAGGGCAGAAAGGACACACGATTATGAAAAGAGAATTAGTGGAAAGCTACTTCGACTGGAATGAGATCAGGCTGGAAGCATATTTACGGATTGATCCGCAGCTGATCGAACTGGAGGGGGAATGCGAGAAAACAATGGATGAATTGAAACCTTATATAGAGAAATATGGACATGAGTTCTGGACGATTATTGACCGAATCATATCGGCAAGACATGCAGTAGAAGCCTATATCAGCCGGGAAATGTATATCCGGGGATTCTTGGATTATGAACGTTTGGTATGTGAGATTGAGAGGGATATATGAAGATGAAAGATAAAGAATTGATGGAATTTGTGGATAATGTCATTCAGGAACGGATGCAGAGTGCGTTCAGCAAAATGAAAGCTGGGAAAAAATCGTATGCAGATGATGTTGAGCGGAAGTATGAGGAAGCTGTCTCATTGCTTCCAGAAGATAAACAACAGGCAGTCCGGGCATACTGTGATACTATTTTTGACAGCGGAGCAGATGCCGAGCAGTTCTTTTATCGGTTGGGACTGAGGGATGGGGTTCGATTGAATAAAATCATAAAAAATATAATAAAAAGTGTTTCATAATATGTGAAAAAGGCACCTGTAGTAATTCTCCTTAATTTTTTTAAAGCACAAACATAACAAAGAAGGCTTTATAAGAAATGTTATTGATGCTATAATAAAATGGAGTATGTATACGAGAGGAGTCCGATTATGTCTTATGGATTTGAAAACAAAAAAATAGATGCGAATATAAAGACAGGTGCCTTATTTCAGATACATGGAATGACTGATTATTATTTAGGAGTTACTTTTAGATATCATGCCAAAGTATGGAATGGAGCTATTCCTATTAACTCTAAGTATCAAGGAATAGATATACCATGGACAGATGCTGATGTAATAGAGTGGACAAAACACTGTTATATTGAGCTTGATCCTGCAAAGAATGCAGTATGGCAGAATCAACAAAGAGTGTATTGGGACAACAAACAGTCTTATGATACCAGGGCTGTTTTTGAAGCATTAAATGGAACTGATTCTATGACAAGATGGATGTGTAGGAAATGTGGTCCTGTTCCACAGTGTAATCCGCAACCAGCGGCAAGAATAAAAGCTCTTAAACAAGCTGGATATTATATTGCAACTATGAAAATGGATTGTGCCACATGTGGTGGAAAACAGTTTTTTGACTTACTGATTCGATTACCAAGAAAAGCTGCTGATAATGAAAAAAGATTTTCTATTTCTGTAAACTTACAGAATAGAATTAAAGATGTTTTGCCATTAAAAGACGTTTGTTTTGATACTCCATTAAAACCATCAGAAGTAGTTATTGATCATAAATTCCCTTCATCAAGATGGGTGAATGGTGAAACTGTCAATGAGACCACGATGTCAGAAGAAAAAATCAGAAACAAATTTCAGATATTGACTAATCAGACCAATTTACAAAAGGAACGTTATTGTAAGCGGTGCGTTTCTACTGGAAAACGTGGTGATTTCTTTGGTATTGAGTGGTATTATCAGGGAGATACTGAATGGAGAGGAAGTTCAAAAGCTGATGAAAATGGTTGTATCGGATGTTGTTGGTACGATATGGCTGAATGGAAGAAGCAATTTAATCGTTATCTCACTTATAAAGAAGGGATTGAAAAAATTATTGAAAAAGGTGGTAACAAAGAATGATAAAAACAGTTGGAAGCGTTTGCTCAGGTATTGAGGCGGCAACTGTAGCATGGGAACCTTTAGGATTTAAATTTCAGTGGTTATCGGAGATTGCTACTTTTCCCACCAAAGTTCTAGCAGAGAAATATCCATCTGTTCCTAATGTTGGTGATATGAATAATATCCCAGATTTAATAAGGGAAAAAAGTATAGATTCTCCTGATTTGATATGTGGTGGGACTCCATGTCAAGCATTTTCTTACGCTGGATGGCAAAATGGATTAAATGATGATAGGGGAAACCTAACTCTAAAATTTGTTGATATCATTAATGCTAATGATGAAAGACGATTAGAAGAAAATAAGGATTGTACGATTGTATTTTGGGAAAATGTTGAAGGGGTGCTTTCTGATAAAACGAATGCATTTGGATGTATGATATCATCAATGGCAGGACTTTCAGAAGTGCTTGAAAAAAAACGATGGCCAAATGCTGGATTGTTGAGAGGCCCAAAAAGAAATGTTGCATGGAGAGTTTTAGATGCAAAATATTTTGGAGTGCCACAACAGAGAAAAAGGTTGTATGTATTGGCAGGAGGAAAAGACTTTAATCCAGAGAATATATTGTTTGAAGAACATAAAGTAAAATTTCCTGATTATCCTACATATGATTTAGTGGTTGAAAAAGATGGTCATAAATTTGAGGCATTTAGAAGCTATACAGATTGTTTATATTCTGCATATGGAACTAAATGGAATGGAAATGCTGCAGCATACAATGGTTCTCTATTTATAGTTCAGGATGAACGAATTAGAAGAATTTCTCCAATAGAATGTGAAAGATTGATGGGATTTCCAGAAGGCTATACAGATATTTCATCAGCAACAAGAACAACTAGGTATCAAGCATTGGGAAATTCGTGGGCTGTTCCAGTTGTAAAGTGGATTGGTCAACGTATGGTAGATACGCAACTATCGGATTTGAAAATAATCCCAGATGATCTTGAAGATTATGTTAGCATTTTAAATGACAAATCAGAATTTTATGATTTTGGTAAAGATAGTTTAGTTCCTAAGAATGGGAAAATAATAAACTGTACTTCTATCCCAGAAAAATGTAAGTTTAAGAATTTGTTAGATATTCTATCACCTGATGCACCTGAAGAAATATACATATCTCCTGTTGGTTGTAATGGGATTGTGAGGAGAAAACAGGAAAGAAATCTATCAATTAATCTTAGGCTAGAAGAAGTATTGATATCTATTGCCTCACAGATGTCGCCTGAAGAAATCGAAAAAAGATCTCGTGTGCAAAAAAGAGGTAGATTTAGCAATTGATAATAGACAGTCCAAAGGGCATCAACTGTAAAATAGTTGGTGCCTTTTGTATTGCTTATTAAGCCCAGAGAGGAAGCAATGAAAAAACTGAATAAGATCGATAAGGTCAGATATGAGAGCCGATACGATTGGACTTTTTCAAAAAAGTGACAAAGTGCCGGCTCTTATTTTTTGAGAAAATCCGATTTGAGGATTTTTGAAAAACCGGATGAAATAAAAATTCCGGCAGATGGGACAGTGGCGGAAATTATATTTTGTCCGGCGGGTGTACAGAGGGCGGAGCCCTTTGTGCAGGGAATGCAAAGGGGCGGCAGCTCCATGCTGGGGTTAAGGGGCAAAGCCCATTATCGGGTCAAGGGTGAAACGCATTGCCCAGTGATTTGACGCCTGCGTCAAGTCGTACTGGGTATTATCTGGCGAAATTGTGTTACCTAAAATCAATTTTCAGGAATGCCCGCCACATGAAAAATGCTTGTGGAAACCAAGAGGCAGATAATGGGAAGACCACAGAAAGGAACAGGATGGAAAACAGGAAAAAAGAAAAAATGCAGAATCGATGAAAGGGGGAATGAAGGAAATGAGGGCAACAAGGCATAATGGCAGATCGGGAAAACATGGTGTTTATAATCCAAAGCACAATGACAGAAAATTCGATATTGCCAACAGCGACCATATTGATGCAGAGAGGGAAAAGCAGAATATCTATTGGGACTGTTACCGGGGGTATGTCCAGAACCCTTCGGACAGGACATTGAGGGAGTGGGGACCGGTCGAGCCGGAAGCAAGTTTCCATGATATTGAGAAGATGTATTATGAAGATAATTACAGCGGTTATATTCAGGGGCAGAATGCCAGAAATGTGAAGAACCGCCACCCGGAAAGAAACCGGACAACAGAAGATCTGCTGAATAATAAAATGACCTGTCCGGAAGAAACGATATTCCAGATCGGAAAGGAAGGGGAGCATATATCGGGAGAACAGCTTTTTGATATTGCAGATACTTTTATGAGAAGGTTCGAGGGGATGTTTGGAGACCATGTGCATATTTTAGATTTTGCACTCCATATGGATGAGACTACTCCCCATATCCATGAACGTCACGTTTTTGACTGCAAGAATAAATATGGGGAAATCTGTCCGCAACAGGAAAAGGCATTGGAAGAACTTGGAATCCCTCTTCCGGATCCGGACAAGCCCAGAGGAAGAAATAATAACCGGAAGATGACGTTTGATCTGATCTGCCGGAATCTTCTGTTTGATATCTGCAGGCAGTATGGACTGGAGATCGAGGAAGTGCCGGAATATGGCGGGAAGAAGTATCTGGAAAAACAGGAGTTTATCATTCAGGCACAGAAAGAAAAAATTGCCCGGCAGGAACAGAGGATAAAGGAACAGGAAGAAAAGATCATGGATAATGAAACGCTGATCGATGAAGTATCGGAGATTGCTTATGACAAGGCAGTGGAAGTCGTTACGGAAAAAGTAAAGGCACAGACACAGGAAGAAGATATAAAACTTCTGGATGAACTTTGCAATAGCATTGTCCAAAGTCCAAAGAATTCCGATAAGGCAAAAGCAGTCACCAAAAATGTGATCAGGCTGGCGAAAGATAAATTGCGGAATGCGGCAAGGACAGTGATGGATAAAGTTCAGAAAAATCTCCATGAGCCAGAGGTCAGAAAAGCGAATACGGAGCAGATCAAGAAGAAGGCAAGGACGAGCGTTCTTGATAAACTGGCTGCCAACAAAAAGCGGATCGCAGAGGAAGAGGCTGCCAGAAAGAAAAACAAAACCCAATATTATGACAGGGATTCCCTGTAAGGAGCATTTTGATTTATTCAGTTTTGAATAAAAGTCAGGATGCTCTTTTTTTATTTTGAACCCGGTCATTATTGACCGCTTTGGAAAGGAGAGGATAAAAAGTGGGTGTGTTTGAAGAAGTCAAGCGGAACGTGACAGTCAGACAGGCTGCTGAATTTTATAGATTTAAGCCCAACAGGAGCGGATTGATCCGATGCATCTTTCATAATGACGGTACACCGAGCATGAAAGTAGACCGCAGATATTATTGTTTTGGATGCGGATGCACCGGGGATGTGATCGATTTTACCGCACAGCTCTTTGGTCTGAGATCCAGAGAAGCGGCCCTGAAGCTGGCAGATGATTTTGGGATCCCTTATGAGAACCGGGGAAGGGATTCTCCCAAAAATGGGAAAAAGTCTCCGGTTAAAGAAAAAAGGGTAACAGCGGAAACAGACTGGAAAACGGAATGTGTCAGATATACAAAAGCATATCTGGATTACCGCACCCTTCTTCTGGAATGGAAAGAATGTTATGCCCCCAAAACCCAAGAGGAAGAATGGGACGATCATTTTGTTGTAGCCCTGAGGGAATTGAGCATTGTGGAATATTATCTTGATATTCTCCTGTTCGGTGATGAATGGGATAAAAAAGCACTGGTACAGGAGAACAGGAAGGTGGTGGAAAAGATTGAGCAGGAATGCAGAAAAAATATCAGACATGGAGAGACAGGATGCCTTGCAGAAAATGGAACAGATGGTGGATCTGTCAGCCGTAGGGGAGATCCGGGAACGTCTGGCGGTGACAAGGCAGGGAACCATCAAAGGGACAATGCAGAATTACATGATCGTATTAAAAGAAGATCCCCTTCTCAAAGGGAGCCTGCGTTATAACCTGCTGAACCAGAGGATCGACATTGTGAAGATTCTCTGGTGGAATGACGAGATCTGCCCGATGACGGATGCAGGACGGGATTTCTTTTACCTCTACTTCGAGAAATATTATGATCTGGGCAATGAGAAAAATATGGACAAAGCACTTCGGACTGTTGCAGCCAGCAACCAGTATCATCCGATCTGCGAATATCTGAACAAGCTGGAGTGGGATGGCACAGAACGTATCCGGTATGTATTGAAGCGGTATATGGGGGCAGATGATTCGGATATGGTATATGAATGCCTGAAGCATTTTATGATGGAAGCACTGCTCCGTATCTTCAAGCCGGGATATAAAGCAGACGAAATGCTCTGCCTTGTGGGAACACAGGGGGCAGGGAAATCTACATTTTTCCGTTTCCTTGCGATCAAGGATGAATGGTTTTCGGATGACCTTAGAAACCTGAATGACAACAAGATCTATGAGAAGCTCCGGGGGCACTGGATCATGGAAATGTCCGAGATGATAGCTGCGATCAGTGCCAAGAACAATGAAGAGATCAAATCGTTCCTGAGCAGGCAGAAAGATACTTTCCGTAATGCGTATGGGAAATTTGAAGAGGACAGACCGAGGCAGTGCCTGTTTGCCGGGACAACGAATACAAGGCAGTTCCTTCCCTTTGACCGCACCGGAGCCAGACGTTTCCTTCCCATCGAGGTGGATGCTTCCAAAATGGAAAAGCATATCTTAGATGATGAAAAAGAGTCCAGGGCATATTTTGACCAGCTGTGGGCGGAAGCAATGGTCATCTTCAATTCCTGTGAGGATAAAGGCAGCCTGCTGAAATTTTCAAAGGAAATGGAAATGCAGATCAATGAATACCGGAAACAGTTCATGCAGGAAGATACCATGGCGGGACAGGTTCAGGGGTGGCTGGATGGTTACTCCGGGACTTATGTATGTTCCCGGCAGATATGGAAAGATGCCTTCAACCATTATGACGGAGAACCGAAAAAATATGAGACCAATGAGATATGCCAGATCATGGACACACAGATCATCGGATGGAAAAGAGGCGGTTATCATCGTTTCTCAAAAGAAGGTTATGGCACACAGCGGTGCTGGATCAGAGAGGGAAAGGAAGAAACGGAGACTGTCAACGAACCGGACAAAGATGGCTTTATAAAACTGACAGAAGGGGAGCAGATGGAGCTGCCTTTTGACTAGCCTGACAGGGAGAGGATGGTCATAACAGCCGGATTTTCATTTTTTTTGACCATTCGTTTACTGGTTGTTGACATTTTTGTTGACCGGAAAAAGCCTTTAAATATCAGCTTTTCCGGCATATTTCTTTACTGTCAACAAAGATATTTAAAAAAGATAAATATTGTTATAAGAAGGAAGGGCTTTGGAACTGAATTTATTTTAATAAAAGTTTCAAGTGCCTTGTTGACATTGACAGCGGGAATAAAATCCCGGATTGAGATACTGTCCCGGCGGGGAAGAATAACTGTTCTCTCTCTGTCGGGCATATCAGAAAAGGAGAAACATTTATGGAAAATAGAAATACAGTTCTGGATGCAGAAGAAAAAAATCCGGATTATGAAAAGAAAATCGGTAACACCTGTTATCAGGTCAATTACTACTTCAATCAAAACTCTACGATGACCATGCAGGAAAAAGTAATGAAAATTATGAAGGCAGAGTTAGATATGGAAGTCCGCAACCCAGCTTAAATACTGGGTTTGCTGGCATTTTGAAAAAAATAGACATTTATTCAAATTCCTTATTGACGAAACAGTACCCAAAGGTACCATTATTGTTGAATGCGGCACAATGTTAGTCCGTCATGGATACCGGATCAAGGTTCTGAATACGATCAATTTCAAAAAATCCATGCACTATAATCCGTTTCACTATATCCGGAGCGAAAAAGATATCCTGAAACTGGTGAATACGATCATTGCAAATACAAAAGGGGAAGGAGAAAAAGCAACCGAAGATTTCTGGGTCAAGGCTGAACGTCTTCTCTACACTGCTCTGATTGGATACATCTGGTATGAAGCACCGGAGGAAGAACAGAATTTTGCTACTCTTCTGGAATTTATCAATGCCAGTGAAACCAGAGAAGAAGATGAAGAATTCAAAAATGCAGTGGATGAACTATTTGAAGAGCTGGAAGCGGAGAATCCGGAACATTTTGCAGTACGCCAGTACCGCAAATATAAGCTGGCAGCCGGAAAAACTGCCAAATCTATCTTAATTAGCTGTGGTGCCAGGTTAGCCCCATTTGATATTGCAGAGCTTCGGGAGCTGACACGATACGATGAGATGGAGCTTGACATGCTGGGAGACCAGAAGACAGCCATGTTTGTCATTATCAGTGATACAGATGACACCTTCAACTTTATTGTTGCTATCATGTACACCCAGCTTTTCAATCTGCTTTGCGATAAAGCAGATGATGAGCATGGAGGAAGATTGCCTTATCATGTCCGTCTGTTGCTGGATGAGTTCAGTAATATCGGGCAGATTCCAAAATTCGACAAGCTGATTGCTACGATCCGAAGCCGGGAGATCTCTGCTTCCATTATTTTGCAGTCACAGTCTCAGCTAAAGACAATTTATAAGGATGCGGCAGAAACCATCATAGGCAACTGTGATACGGTTTTATTTCTTGGCGGAAAAGAAAGCTCTACCCTAAAGGAGATATCCGAAACCCTTGGAAAAGAGACCATTGATCTGTATAACACTTCAGATACCAGAGGGAATAACCGCTCCTATGGACTGAATTATCAGAAGACAGGAAAAGATCTGATGAGTCGGGATGAGCTGGCAGTCATGGATGGCAATAAGTGTATCCTGCAGCTTCGAGGTGTTCGTCCGTTTTTCAGTGACAAATATGATATTACGAAGCACAGAAGGTATAAGGAGCTTTCTGATTACAACAGGAAAAATGAGTTCGATATCGAAAAGTATCTGGAACACAAGCTGGTTATTTCCAGAGATACAGCATTTGAAATGCATGAATACGAAATAACGAAAGAAGACATTGCAGCCATAGAGGCTGAGGAAGGAGAACGATATGTGGATTAGACCAATGAGACGCAGGGGGAGAAGTGAATCTCTCTTTGTATTTGAATTTACTTCTATTGAAGAGGATTATATTCCGTTTATCCTCCATATGGAGAAGATTACAGCATTGATCCCCACGGAAAAGTGTAAAGCATATTTTGGTGAGCTGATTGATAAGCTCCGGTCCAGATGTGACAACCGATATGCCGCAGGAGAGGTGGTAGCTTCGACATTTTTATTTGATGATGAAATGGCAGAGCTGGCAACTCATATGGCATATCTGCTCCTGCTTGTGGAGCCTGTAAAGAAATAGGAAGCAGACAGTATTGAGAACCGTTCCATAGGGAGCGGATTTTTTTGTCTGATGGAGGCTTGTATGAGGATAAGAAACAGATCGCCCTGTTCCTGGGGAGACAGGAACACCGAAAAAAGAAAGAAGAAAAGAAAAATCAAATGAAGGAGGAAAAATATATGGGATTTTTTACGAGCGCAATTAATATTTTGCAGACACTGGTAGTTGCCATCGGGGCCGGCCTTGGAGTCTGGGGTGTCATCAACCTGATGGAAGGTTATGGAAATGACAATCCGGGGGCAAAGTCTCAGGGAATCAAACAGCTTATGAGCGGTGGTGGTGTAATCCTCATCGGTACTCAGTTAATTCCGCTTCTTAGTGGACTGTTTGGTTAAGAGAAAGGGGTAGTTATCCATGTTCGATCAGATTTTTGATGCGATCGAAGAATGGATGAGGGAACTCCTGACAGGGATGATCAATTCCAACCTGGATCAGATGTTTACTGATGTCAATCAGAAAACAGGTGAGATTGCAAGCCAGGTTGGACAGACTCCCCAGGGATGGAATGGCAGCATATTCAGTATGATCCAGAACCTGTCCAATTCGGTAATTTTACCGATTGCAGGTATCATCATTACGTTTGTGCTCTGCTATGAGCTGATTTCCATGCTTACTGAGCGTAATAACATGCATGATATTGATACATGGATGTTCTTCAAATACTTTGTGAAGATGTGGATCGCAGTGTATCTGGTAAGCAATACTTTTACGATTACAATGGCTGTTTTTGATGTAGGTCAGCATGTAGTAAATGCTGCATCCGGTGTGGTCACAGGCAGTACAGCCATTGATATCAGTTCGGCATTGACCGATCTGGAGGCTACATTGGAAGCCATGGAGATTGGAGAATTAGTAGTGTTGGCATTGGAAACCCTGATCGTCAGCTTCTGTATGAGAATCATGTCCGTATTAATCACCGTAATTTTATATGGACGTATGATTGAGATTTACCTTTATACTTCGGTCGCACCGATCCCGTTTGCCACGATGAGCAACAGAGAGTGGGGACAGATCGGAACCAATTATTTCAGAGGACTCTTTGCCCTGGCATTTCAGGCATTTCTGATGATGGTATGCGTCGCTATCTACGCTGTGCTGGTAGCGGGTATCCAGTATTCAGATAATCTGAGTTCTTCATTATTTGGCGTAATGGCTTATACAGTCATCCTGTGTTTCAGTTTGTTTAAGACAGGATCCCTGAGCAAGTCCATTTTTAATGCCCATTAAATTAATCACAGGAAGGAGAGATAAACCATGGCATATGTCAGTGTTCCAAAGGATTTGACAAAAGTAAAAAACAAAGTGGCTTTTAATCTGACAAAGAGACAGATCATCTGCATCGGTATCGGTGCAGCGATTGGTATTCCGTTTTATTTTCTCACAAGAGGAATACTTGGAATGTCAAATGCGGCTACCGTTATGGTGATTCTAATGTTGCCGGCATTTATGTTTGCCATGTATGAAAAAGATGGGATGCATCTCGAGGATGTGATCTTGCACATCCTGAATGTAAAAGTGTTCCGGCCACCGGTCAGAACCTACGAAACAGAGAATTATTATGAATCGAATCCGGAAACAATCGGTTCGAAAAATGCAGTCAGAGGAAAGAAGGGAGGAAAGACAGGTGTCAAAAAGAAAAAATAACAGCACCAAAAAGTCAAAGAAAAAAGAAGAAAAGCGGCTTTCGGTACAAAAGACGATCCGATACAAAGAGATGGGAAAGGATGGGATCTGCCGGGTACAGGGGAATACATATTCTAAATGTATCCGGTTTTATGATATCAACTATCAGCTGGCACAGAATGAGGATAAGAATGCTATTTTTGAAAACTGGTGTGATTTCCTCAACTATTTTGACAGCAGCATTCATTTCCAGCTGAGCTTTATCAATCACAAAAGTAATATGAAGGAATTTGAGAATGTGATCCGTATCCGGCCTCAGCATGATGAGTTTGATGATGTCCGCATGGAATATGCACAGATGCTTAAAAATCAACTGGCAAAGGGTAATAACGGTCTGGTAAAGTCAAAATATATCACGTTTTCTATCGAAGCGGAGAATATCAAGCTGGCGAAACCGAAGCTGGAACGTATCGAGTCGGATATCCTGAATAATTTCAAGGTGCTTGGTGTACCGGCATATCCCCTGAATGGTGTGGAGCGGCTTCAGATTATGTATGAAACTTTTAATCCGGATGCCAGTGCCGATTTCCAGTTTGATTATGGATCCATGATCCGGACCGGTCTCAGTACAAAGGACTATGTGGCACCGACCAGCTTTGTATTTAAAGAAGGGAAGACATTCCAGATGGGGATAACGATTGGCGCAGTCTCCTATCTGCAGATTCTGGCTCCGGAGCTTACGGATAAAATGCTGGCAGAGTTTCTGGATATGGATAAGGATCTGATCGTAAACCTTCATGTGCAGTCGGTAGATCAGATGAAAGCCATCAAGCTTGTAAAAAGCAAGGTGACAGATATCAACCGTATGAAAATTGAAGAACAGAAAAAGGCAGTTCGTTCCGGATATGATATGGACATCATCCCGTCAGACCTGAATACGTATGGCGGCGAGGCAAAGAGACTTCTGGAAGATCTGCAGTCACGAAATGAGCGTATGTTCCTGGTAACTGCGCTCTTTTTGAATACAGCAAAAAGTAAACAGGATCTGGAAAATGCAGTATTCCAGACTGCCGGTATCGCTCAGAAATATAACTGTGTGTTAAGGCGTCTGGATTATCAGCAGGAGGAAGGGCTGATGAGCAGTGTTCCCCTTGGTGTCAATCATGTGCCGATCAAAAGGGCGTTGACGACTACCAGTACTGCTATCTTTGTTCCGTTCACAACACAGGAATTGTTCATGGGCGGAGAATCTCTTTATTACGGATTGAATGCCCTCAGCAACAATATGATCATGGTAGATCGAAAGAAGCTGAAAAATCCGAATGGATTGATTCTCGGAACTCCCGGATCCGGAAAATCCTTTGCTGCCAAGAGAGAAATTACCAATGCATTTTTCGTGACAAATGACGATATTATCATCGGAGATCCGGAGGGAGAATATTATCCACTGGTCCATGCCCTCGGCGGTCAAGTTATCCACATTTCTCCGACCAGCAAGGATTATATCAATCCCATGGATATCAACATGGATTACTCTGATGATGATAATCCGTTGGGAGTGAAGTCAGATTTTGTCCTGTCGTTGTGTGAGCTGATCATGGGAACAAGAAATGGTATTGAGGCAGAGGAAAAGTCTGTGATTGACCGGTGTCTGCCTCTTGTGTATCAGAAATATTTTGCAGATCCGAAACCGGAAAACATGCCGGTACTGGGAGATCTGTATGATTGCCTGAGAAAGCAGAAAGAACCTCAGGCACAGCGTATCGCAACAGCACTGGAGATCTACGTCAATGGTTCGCTGAAAGTATTTAATCACCAGACAAATGTGGAACTGAATAATCGGATTGTCTGTTTTGATATCAAGGAGCTGGGCAAACAGCTGAAAAAGCTGGGAATGCTGATCGTTCAGGATCAGGTATGGAACCGCGTTACCATCAACCGGGGATCTCAGAAATCTACCAGATATTATATCGATGAATTCCATCTCCTTCTGAAAGAGGAACAGACCGCAGCTTATTCTGTGGAAATCTGGAAGAGATTCCGTAAATGGGGTGGAATTCCGACAGGAATCACGCAGAACATCAAAGACCTTCTGGCCAGCCGGGAGATTGAAAATATCTTTGAAAACAGTGATTTTATCCTGATGTTGAATCAGGCTGCAGGCGACAGGCAGATTCTGGCAAAGCAGCTGAATATTTCACCATATCAGTTGTCCTATGTGACGAATTCCGGGGAAGGCGAAGGGCTTCTGTTTTACGGAAATATCATCATTCCCTTTAAGGATAAGTTTGATAAGAGCCTGAAGCTGTATTCGCTGATGACAACAAAACCGGAAGAGGTAGAGGAACGAAAGAAACTGGAGGCAGAAAGAAAATGAGAATATGGATATCGAGGATTCTGTTTGTAGTTTCCATTATCCTTCTCTCCATCAGCCTCTATTTTCTGATGGGAATGTATCTGGAAGATCGAAAAAGTGAAACAGGATTCGACTCTATTCGACAAATCCATGAAGAACAGGAAACCAATGATAAAAAAGATGATGCTGAGGGAGACAGTAATCCTTCTGCTATTGTTGATTCTGGCCTTCTGGCTTTACATGAAAAGAATCCGGACTGCATTGGATGGATAAAGATTGAAGGGACAGCAATCGATTATCCGGTCATGTATCATCCGGAGGAAAAGAACTTCTATCTCCGAAGAAATTTTGAGAAAGAATACGATGTGAGCGGGACACCATTTCTCTCAGAACTTTGTGATCCGGAAGATGCAGACAACCTGATTATCTATGGTCATCATATGAGTTCAGGAAAAGTGTTTGCAGCTCTGGATCGTTATAAGTCAGAAGAATTCTATCAGGAACATCCGATCATCCAGTACAGCACACTTCATGGGAAGGAACAGTATCAGATCATAGCAGCCTTTGCTGTTCCGGTGTATACCGGGCATGATTTTGAATACTACTCTTTTACCAAGGCAGAAAATGCTGAGGATTATCTGGAATTTGTCAAAGAATGTAAAAAACGGTCATATTACGACACAGGTTATACAGCCCGGTATGGAGATAAACTGATCACTCTTTCTACCTGTGAGTATTCACATAAAAACGGGCGGATGGTTGTGATTGGAAAGAAAATAGAAAACGAAAGAAGGTGAATATTTGGCAGGAAAGGAATATACAGCGAAAGACAAGATTTTTTCTAAAATGACAAGAGAAGGTCTGACGGAAGAAACATTTCGGGAAGGTTCTGTGAAGAAAATCGGCCAGAAAAGCCGGGATGAACCTGAACTTGACAGTAAGGAGCGGGATGAGAAAAATGCGGCTCCCGGCAAATGGCTATCGGACAGTTCCGGAAGAACTGATAACCGACGCATGAGAAGGTATGTGCAGGAATTAAGAATGTCTTCGGATATTGCATCTGAAGAAAGATCTGCAAGAACTTTTTCAAAAGCAAGCAGTGAAAGAATCATAGAAAAAAAGGACAGCCGTTATCAGGGAAAGCTTTGTTCTCAGGAACAGATTCCGGAAGTATCCGGTATCTCGGATCAGAAAGATCAAGTAAAGAAGAAACGTGCTCGAAAGAGACTGACAGAAGAACAGGAAAAATCGGGTAGGCTTTCTTTTGGTGATGAAGGATCCGGCATGATCCACGGAGCCGGAACAGGAATGGGGCGAAAGGTAGCAGCCAGTGCGGCACTATATGCCAGAAATCAGATAACAGAGGATGGAGATGATAATGCTGCTGTAGATGGTTCCGGTGCAGTGATTGCAGCTGCTGATGAAGCAGCACACAGTCTGCGCAGAGCACAGTTAAGAAGCCAGAGAAGTGATGTGAAAGCACACAGAAAAGGGATGAATCTGGATGCTCCGGAGACTTCCAGATTGAAGTTTGATGCTGCGAAGGAAGCAGCAGACCGAACTGTCAGGGATTCAGTGCAAAATGCAGAAAAGAAGCGTTTGCTAAACCGCTTCTTCCAGAGAAAAAAATATAAAGATGCCTACCGGGCTGCCAGAGCTGGAAAAACAGCAGGAAGTCTCGGGGGAGCAACAACGATTGCCGGTGTCGAGAACATGACGGTAAAAGCCAAGATTGCTTTAAAAGAAATCGTAAGGCGAAACCGTACCGTGTTTCTTGGTATCGGTATTTTTTCGCTCATTTTTATGATGATTGCAGTCTCTCTGGGAAGCTGCAGTGCTTCGATTCAGGGTGGAGCTTCCGTGATCGGTATGACAACCTATCCCAGCACCGATGCGGATATCTATGCTGCAGAAAATGCTTATGCTGCTATGGAAGAAGCATTAAACCGTCAGATCAACAACATGGAATCCTCTTATCCGGATTACGATTCCTATCAGTACAATGTCAGCGAAATCGGGCATAATCCGTATCATCTGACTTCATACCTGACCGCAAAGTATGGTGGATATACCTATGACGATGTAAAGGATGAATTACAGGATCTGTTTCAGGCACAGTATCATCTGTCAACCCATGGAAGGACGGAAACTGTCACAGAAACGAGAACAGTACGTGTGGGAGAATCCCTGGGAAATGTGATAACCAGCGGATATTGTAACTGCTCCATTTGTTGTGGAAGATGGTCCGGCGGACCAACAGCCAGCGGTGCATACCCGACAGCCAATCATACGATTGCGGTAGACGCAAATAATCCGATCGTGCCTATGGGAACGAAAGTGATCATGAATGGTGTGGAATATACCGTTGAGGATACAGGGAATTTTGCCAGGTATGGGGTTGCTTTTGACGTGTATTATGACAGCCATTCCGCAGCCAGTGCCCACGGTCATCAGACATGGGAAGCATTTCTGGCAGATGATAATGGCAGTCGGGAAGTGGAAGTTACCACGACTTCTACCCAGAGAGTCCTCTACGTTACCCTTACAAACACGAACTTTGATGCGGTGGCAAGAGCAAATCTGACGGAGGAACAGGAAATCCTGTACGACGCACTGAATACCACACTGGGCAACCGGGATTATTTGTGGGATGTAAACCGAATCACCGGAGCCGGAGGCGGTATGAGTTATGAGATCCCGCCGGAAGCACTGTCAGATGAACGGTTTGCAAGAATGATCCGGGAAGCAGAAAAATATCTGGGATATCCCTATGTATGGGGAGGATCTTCACCGAGCACCAGTTTTGACTGTTCCGGGTTTGTATCCTGGGTAGTCAATCATTGTGGAAATGGATGGAATTATGGACGTCGGACAGCAGATGGGCTTCGTGGCCTTTGTACTTATGTTCCACCGTCACAGGCAAAGCCGGGAGATTTGATCTTTTTCCAGGGAACCTATAATACCAGCGGTGCCAGCCATGTGGGAATTTACGTTGGTGATGGAATGATGATTCACTGCGGGGATCCGATCCAATATGCCAATATCAATACATCCTACTGGCAGCAGCATTTTATGTGCTTTGGAAGACTGCCTTAAAAATAAAAAAGAAGGAAGGTGAAAATTTGAATCGGAAGATCAAAAAGTATCTGGATGAGATTGAAAAGACCGAAAAAAAGATCGCTGATCTGGAAATGTACCTGAAAGGTGTCCGGTCAGCGCTGAAAGAGGAAGAAAATAACGAAATGATCAAAAGCATCCGTGGAATGAAATTAAAAGGGCAGGAATTATTTGACCTGCTAAACGGAATCCAGGATGGAACGATATCATTTGTAGCGAGCGGGGAGTCAGAAGAAGAATCTGGCTCCTTTGTTGTTCAGGAAGAGAAAAGAGAAAGTGAGGAAAATGAATATGGTGAAATGGAAGAAACTGAATAAAAAACTGGTGATGCTTTTGACAGCAGCAATGATGCTTTTTGGAAGTCAGGCTACTGCGTTTGCCTATGTGGATCAGGGTACAGAAGCTGCTCAGGAGGAATCAACAACAGAAACGGAGGGACCGGTGGTTGAGGATACTCATACCGAGGAAAATGGCGATCCGTTCTCTGTTTTTGGTAACGGAGAGGTAAGGGATGACATTACCGATGATTCCAGTAAGGAATTTTTGACGATTAAAACAAAGAATAACAATACGTTTTATATCGTAATCGACCGGGCAGCTACTACGAACAACGTGTACATGCTGTCTCAGATTGATGAAAATGACCTGAAAGAATTTCTGGATGAGGATCAGCAGCAGACTTTAGAGACTGCCCCTTCTGTAGTCCTGGAGGATGAGCATACAGACGATACGGAAAGCAGTGTGGCTGTTGAAGAAGAAACACAGGCAGATAAACCGGATAAAACAGCAACAAATTCTGGTCTGTTTGTGATCCTTCTTCTGGCTGTAGCGGGAATTGCAGGCTATTACTACTTCAAGATCTACAAACCGAAGCAGGAAGATGATGATTCTGAAAATGAAGGTCTGGAAATGGATGACGGGCTGGAGACCATCAATGAGAATGAGGAATCCGATAATCCGGCAGAAAAAGACGAATCATAGGAATAAATCCAAAAAGGTGGGAGCTGATGTTGTATAAGGGCAACGCAGCTCCCATATTAGTGAAAGGAGTTGTAAGAATATGTATTTAGTGATTACAGAAAAACCAAGCGTAGCCAGATCCATTGCGGATGTGATCGGCGCACAGAAACGGGAAGACGGATATCTGGAGGGAAAGGATTGTATCGTCAGCTGGTGTCTTGGACATCTTGCTGAATATGTGGCTCCGGATGCTTATGACGAGAAATTCAGCAGATGGAACTATGAGGATCTGCCCATTATTCCGCAGGAATGGAAACTGGCAGTGTCAAAGGACAAGAAGGATCAGTTCTATGTGTTAAAGAAGTTGCTGAACCGTCCGGATATCGACTATGTAGTAAATGCCTGTGATGCAGGACGGGAAGGTGAATTGATCTTCAAGAGAGTCTATGATCTTTCCCGGAGCAGAAAACCGGTAAAAAGACTGTGGATCAGTTCTATGGAAGATGAAGCTATCCGTGAGGGATTTTCTCAAATGAAAGATGCGTCTGCATATGAAAACCTTGCCGATGCTGCTGTGTGCAGAGCCCAGGCAGACTGGCTGGTAGGAATGAACGCAACCAGAGCTTACACCAGTAAGTATTATAAGAAGCTGACTGTGGGGCGTGTCCAGACACCGACGCTTGCCATGCTGGTAGACAGGGACAGAGCTGTTTCCTCATTCCAAAAGGAAAAGTATTTCAATGTGGAACTGGATCTGGATGGTCTGCAGGTAGAAAGACAGAAAATCTTTGATGAAAAGGAAGCAGAAAAACTGAGAGTTCTTTGCCAGGGAAGCGATGCTGTTGTGGAAGAAATACGTTCAACAGATAAGACTGTAAGACCACCGAAGCTTTATGATCTGACTACTTTGCAGAGGGAAGCGAACCGACATTATGGTATGACTGCCCAGCAGACGTTAAATGCAGCACAGTCTCTGTATGAGCAGAAACTGATCACCTATCCGAGAACTGACAGCCAGTATCTGACGGAGGATATGGAGACAACTGCAGAAAATGTGATTCGGAGAATTCATGAAAAGTATCAGCTGACAGGTCCCTTTGATCAGCCGGAAAAGCCGAATATCAGGCTTGTCCTGAATAACCGGAAGGTATCCGATCATCATGCAATTATTCCCACTGTGGAATTGACAGATTATGATCTGTCACAGTTAAAGGATTGGGAACAGAAGGTATTGTTCCTCATCTGTGTCCGTATGGTGGAAGCCACTGAAAAAGATCATATTTTCACAGAAACCGATATCACCGTGAAGTGCCAGAACGAGCTGTTTTCTGCAAAAAAGAAAGCGGTAAAGCAGATGGGATGGAAGCTTTATGAAGAGTGTTTCAAGAACAAAGATGGGCTGGCTATGGAAAATCCCGAAAATGTGGAAACAGACCGGTTTTCTGATCTGACTCCCGGACAGATCTTTTACAATGTGGCAGCTGATAAATCGGAGCATTTCACTTCCCCACCGAAACAGTACAGCGAAGATACACTGCTTGCAGCTATGGAGACTGCCGGGAATAAGGAGTTTGATGAGGATACGGAGAAAAAGGGACTGGGTACTCCTGCAACCAGAGCGGGAATCATTGAAAAACTGGTACATTCCCAGTATGCCGTCCGTAAGGGAAAACAGATCATTCCTACAGAAGATGGAAAGGTTCTGATTGAGATTCTGCCTGACTTTTTAAAATCAGCCAGCATGACTGCGGAATGGGAAAATCAGCTTCTGGATATGGAGAAAGGTAAGATCACTCCGGATACCTTTATGACAGGGATCAAAAATATGATCACCATGATGCTGAATGGATGTGACACGATTCCGGAGGAAGAAACCAGAAGATTTCAGACAAGGGAAAGCATTGGAACTTGTCCGGTATGCGGAAGTCTGGTCTATGAAGGGAAAAAGAACTTCTACTGCAGTAACAGGGAATGTCGTTTTGCCCTCTGGAAAGAAACAAAATATCTGGAGCGGATGCAGAAAACCATTGATAAATGCATGGCTGCTGAGCTTTTAAAAAGTGGAAAAGTCCGGGTAAAGGATCTGTATTCTGTCAAGAAAAATATGTATTTCGAAGCAGATCTGATCATGGATGCGAATGAAGAACGCGTGAATTTCTCTCTTGAATTTCCAAGTAGGAAATCATCAGGGAAAAGCAAGAAAAAATAGAAAACGAAAAGAGAAAGAAATCAGGAAAGGGCGAAAAATATGGAATTTGAAAAATTTGTAGAAACTGTAAAAGAAACAATCGAAGACTATCTTCCGGCTGAATATAACAATGCCAGTGTTGATGTTTATCCCCATGAAAAGTTGAATGAAAGCTATCTGGGGATGACTGTAAGAATGGAGAACCAGGTGGCGTCCCCTACACTGAACCTGAACATGTTCTATGAACAGATGCAAGATGTTCAGATGAATATGGAAGATATTATGGAACGGATGGCTGAGGTTGTGCAGATCACACCGATGGATATTGATATGGATATTTTGACTGATTATGAAAAAGCAAAAGAGAATCTGTTTATCCGGGTATCTGATGCGGACAGGAATCAGGAAATGCTGTCAAAAGTTCCTCATACTCGTGTAGAGAATCTGGCGATTACCTATCATATCTTTGCTAATTCCGGAGCAGATGGCATTGCTTCTGCGATTGTAAACAACGAAATGATGAAACTTTTTGGTATTTCAAAGGACCAGCTTCATCAGGATGCTCTGGAAAACAGTCCGAAGGTGTTTCCGGTCAAGATAGAATCTATGGATAAAATGATGGAAAACATGATGAGAAATGATATGCGGGCTGCCGGTGTAAAGGAAGAAGATATTGACCAGATGATGGAAGAAATGTATCAGAATATGGCTGTTCCGCTCACCATTGTTACGAATGAGCAGATGCTCGATGGTGCTGCAGTTCTCTTCTATCCCGGCCAGATGGATCAGATTGGAGAAGCATTAAAGGGAGACTATTATATTCTTCCCTCTTCCACTCATGAAATGCTGGTTCTTCCGGATAATGGAGAGATGACCTCCCGTGAATTAAAACACATGGTAATGGAAGTGAATAACAGTGAAGTCCGTCCTGAAGAAAAGCTGGCGGATGAAGTGTATCACTATGATACCAAGGACAGGATTTTTGAAAAAGCATCTGCTTTTGAAGAACGTCAGAAAGCGAAAGGAAAAGAACAAACAATGCCCGATAAGAAAGATGCAAATATGTCTCAGCCGGTACATAAACCGAAGCATAAAGCAAATGATATGTCACTCTAAAAATATGTGTATGAGAAGCCCCGTCGGAATCATAACCGGCGGGGCTTTAGAAAGGAGTTCAAATGAACAGAGAAAATAATATTGAAGCAGTTCAGTCAGCTACTATCCCACTTCCGGTTGCGGGAAAGGATATGAACAGCATCCTGAAATCTTTGGAGACTGGCGTGGAGAATATTTTTACCGGTGATAAATATGCCCAGTATCTGCAGACCATGTCGAAGTTTCACAGATATTCATTTAATAATACACTCTTGATTGCGATGCAGAGACCGGATGCAACCCTTGTTACCGGATACCGAAACTGGCAGTCAATGGGCAGACAGGTGAAAAAAGGGGAAAAAGGAATTACGATCCTTGCTCCTGCCCCGATCAAGAGAAAAAGGGAACAGGAAATTCTAGATCAGAACCGTAAGCCTCTTCTGGATGCAGATGGAAAGCCAAGAACAGAGGAAGTCGAAGTTGTCATTCCACGGTTTAAACCAACCACAGTATTTGATATCAGCCAGACAGATGGTGAGCCTATAGAGACCCTTGCTCCTGAAGAACTGACGGAGGCGGTTGCGGATTATGATTTATTCATGGAAGCAATCACAGCGGTCTCCCCGGTTCCGATCCGATTTGATGAGATTGCAGGAGAAGCCAAAGGATATTATCATTCCGGAGATAAAGAGATTGTGATTCAAAAGGGAATGAGCGACAGCCAGACCATTAAAACAGCAATTCATGAAACCGGACATGCAAGACTCCATGATAAGGATCTGATGGCAGAACAGGGCATTGAAAAGGACCGGCTGACAAAAGAAGTTGAAGCTGAATCTGTCGCTTATTGTGTCTGCTCTGCCTTTGGTGTAGATACTTCTGAATACAGTTTCCCGTATATTGCCGGATGGAGCAGCGGGCGTGATATGAAAGAATTAAAAACATCAATGGACACGATCAGAAAGACTGCCGGGGAAATGATCGACGAATTATCCGAGAAGCTTCAGGAGCTGTTCACAGAGAAAAAACTGCTACTGGAATCAGAACAGAAAGAAAAACTGATACCGGCAGTGGAAGCTGCGGGATATCATTTTGATGAGCTTGAAAGTTCAGATGGGAATCTCCGTTTTCTGCCGGATGGAACCCATGAAATTAGTGGTGCGTGGATTGCAGATTCCTGGAATGATGTACAAGAATGGCTGGAGGGTGTCGTCCTGGAAGATCCTGATACTGCGGAAAGAGTGGAACGGGTAATGCACCCGGAACGATATGAAAAAACTTCCGAAGAGTTGATGTTTGCGGGAGAAGAAAGATATGCCCTTTATCAGCTGAATACGGAATCGAAAGACGTTCCTTATGAGTTTATGGGCATGGATTTTGTAAAAGATCATGGGATGGAAGTAACTGCAGCGGATTATAAATTTGTATATTCCGGAATCCTGCATGATTCGGTTTCATTGGATGAGTTATACAGTATTTTTAATCAGAATCATCCGGCTGACTTCAAGGGTCACTCGATGTCTGTCAGTGATGTGGTGATTGTGAACCGGGATGGAGATATGAAAGCTTATTATGTGGACAGTTTCGGTTTTGCAGATCTGCCGGACTTCGTGAGACAGAGACAGGAAATGCTAGGAATTGAAAGTCCGGAGTCTCATCTGAACATGGGAGAAAAAAGTTCCTGCATTAGTTTCTACGTTGCAGAATGTTCCGAGTTTCCGGTTCTTGGGGAATTTCATCAGGATCTGACACTGGAACAGGCATTTGAACTCTTTGACAAGATACCGGGAAGCCAAATGAATGGAATAAAGAGTATTGGATTTAATTTGCAGGATGGCAGTGATTATGAAGGAATGTTTGATCTGTATGTGGGCAGAACCCTACAGAAAGATATCATCAACTCCATCCCAGGATACCGTGATAACAAACTGGTGCAGAAAGCTATTTCCGATGTGGAAAAAATCATTGAGAAAAGGCAGGCAGAAAGAGAAAAACCAGAAATCAAAAAGCCCGAAGAATTACAGAAAGAAAAGAAAACAAAATCACAGCACAGAAGGGAGGCGATGAGTTTATGAAACCAGTAAAATTTGAAGAAAATGAATTGATGGTAATGGCGATCTTTGCCGAAAAGACCAGACAGGATACCGTAGAGACATTAAAGGAAACACTGGATGTTCTGGAAGAAACCAAAGAAGATGTGTCCGATGAAGAAATGATTGAAATTGTATCTTCGCTGATCGAGAAACTGCAGCAAATTGAAGACAAGTATTACTACACACTAGATTTGGATTCATATCTCTTGGCATCGGAGGATGATGAGTATGAAGATTAATCAATTTGCCCTTTATCGTGTCAATAAGATGACTGCCGGACGGAAACTATGGCATCTGTCCTACAACGAGGTTCGGGAAAAGAATTTTGCTGTTCGTGTGGAATTTTACCAGCATATGATGGTCGGCGAAATGAAGCCGGATGAGACCGCTAATGATATCTGGAAACGGCTCCGGAATAAAATAGATGTCAGTGATGTGCTGGTGCTTAATCATGAAGGAGAAATCTCATGCTTTTATCTGAGTGATGATCATCCCAGAAGAATCAGCGGATTCATCAGTATGGGTACAACAGGAAGCGTTCTGTCTGTGGATACCAAAGATTATAAGATCGATGGTTATTCCGGAAACTGGAGGGTAACAGACTATATCATTATTGATGGAAAACAGTTTTATCTGTTGGAACATCAGGAATTCCGGGAACAGGCTGCGAGGATTATTCTCGACAGTTATGGAAAATTTGTCACGGAAACTGGAGCCAGAGGATTTGACGAAGTTGCCAAAAAGAAGATCCGTGAATATAACCATCCACAAGAGCATTCTGCAGAAAGAATGAAACAGATGCAGATTAAGCTGGAGCTTTATCAGAAATATTTTCAGAACGGGATGTATGAACGCAGCCATGAATCAGGTACAGAAGCCAATTATGATATGATCGATGGGCAGGTGAACAACCTGAAGAAAGCTGAAGAAATAAAACAGAATCCGGCAGCAAAACGTCCGAAAAAAAGGACTTCTGTGATAAAGAAACTTCATGAGAAACAGATTGCCATTGCAAAAAGATCCGGAAAGCCGGTGCCGAGATATTTGGAACAGCAGATGGCGCAGGAACGAAGCAGGAAATAGCAATAAGGAAATTATTGCGAAACAGCAGGGAGGATACAGTAAAGAGAAAGGAGTGGAGCTTGTATGATTTTGTAGAATTTGAAAAAATGGTGAATCATAAAAATGAGAGGGATTACCTTTGCTGAGGTAACCTCTTTTTTTATGTCGCCTGGTATGCGACCATAATTTATTTGTTGATTGATAAAGTATAATATATAGAACTTTCAAACAAATATAAGTGAGCAATCTGATGATATGAGAAAAAAGGATATAGCAGACCAGGTTTGTTCGAGACAGTAAATCATTATGATGCGAACGGAAAGAAAATAGGAGAAAGTCGTCCTAGATTTTTTGGAAGCATGAATAATTATGACAGCAATGGGAAAAAAGTCGGGCATAGTGATCCGGCACTGTTCGGAGGCATGAGCCACTACGATGAATGAAAATAGCTGTGAAAAAGTCAGTTTTGGTTTATAATGGGAAAAGGAAATAGTAAGGCAGGTGTGAATCATATTTGTAATTAAGAGAAGTTCAATAAATAAGTATTTGGCAAGTTATTGTCGTCTGGTGAATTATAATTCAGCTAATGAAAAGGAGATGGCATTTTTAAACAATTCGAATATGTATGAATGTGATAAAACTCAGTTTAGTTTGATTCCAGGTTTGGTATTTGCTTATTGGATTTATAAAGAATTTATTGATGTATATAAAATTTCCAAACCATTAGAAGAATATGCAAAGCCAAGGGTAGGACTGCAAACATCAGATAATAATAGATTTGTAAGAATGTGGGAAGAAGTTGATTACACTAAAATTGGATTTTGTATTGATTCTCGAGAATGTGCTGAAAAATCAGGTTTTAAGTGGTTTCCTTATAACAAAGGTGGTGGATATCAGCGTTGGTACAGTGAGAATTTCTTTCTGTACTCCAAGTACCTGTGCCAACTTTTTTAATAGTTCCTCGCGTGGCATACGTGCATTGGTCTCATACTGAGCAATTCGGACATCCGCAGTATTTTCAGGAAATCCAACTGCCATGCCAAGTTCTTTCTGGGTAAGATTGTTTTTGCGTCTTAAATATCGTAATTTTTCTCCAAATGTAATCATAGTCATATCCTCGTGTTTTATATGTATCTGTGTTGAGGTGCCGGTCTGGCACCTCAGTTTTAAAGTAACAATTATTCTCCGGAACTTCCAAAGGCATCCGTGCCTCTCTCTTTTCCCAGATCAAATACAAAATCTGCAATAATGATGGGTGTGATCACCAGTTGCCCTACTCTCGTATCCTTGGATATAGTCTGAGCTTTATTGCTGACGTTACTGATAATGGCATGAATCTCTCCGCGGTATCCGGAGTCAACCGGCGGTAGTTCACAGGTCAATCCTTTTTCTGCCATGCTGCTTCTGGGAAATACGAATCCGGCATATCCGTCTGGAAGAATCAATCCGAATCCCAAAGGAATTTTGACAATTTCTCCTGGCTCGATGGTACAGTCATAAGGCATATACACATCGGCGCCGGCATCGTTTTCATGTACACGGAGTGGATTGTGTCCGGGAGTAAGTCCAAAATCAATGAGCCTTATTTTCATACTGCGTCACCTCTGAAAAGTAATGGATAATCCAGATGGAGAATTTCATCGGGCAGCAGGATATGGTCAATGGGATGCCCACAGCTCATTTTGCCTTCCAGACATTTTCCTTTCTGACAAAATGGACCTGTCTGTTCTGGAGTAAAAAGAGCTGGACTCAATTCATACAGATTCTGCCAGATCATGAGCATCACAATTCTCATTTCATCCGTATTTCTGCGGCAACAACGCTGACCGATCATATGCTTCCATTGATAAGGGGTTGCGCTGATGATCAGTACATTTCTTAATCCCTGTGGTGTTGCATAACCGGCAGCATCATGGCTGATCCCAGCATTGCACAGGCGGTCATAACAGACCATGTCTGCCTGACTGCTTTCCAGATAAAGTGTCCGAATCTGCGGAGATGCGGAAATGATCTCATATGGAATAGCAAAATCAGCTTCTCCGGAATAGTTGCTGTACTGTAATGATGCGCTCATGAACTTTACTTCGTTCTGGTGCCGAGTAATCTGGGAAAGGAATCTTCTGCTGGCACCAACGACAGCCAGGGTAATTACTGTAAATTTCTGAATGGCAGGGTGAGGAAGTTCTCCCAGATTGGTTAATGTTTCATTCGTAAAGGATTGGTTATACAGATCCATCAGGTCATTCATGGAATGGATGATATGCCCTCTCTGGGTCAGCCTTGCGGCAAAGACCATATTCTTTTCTGCCTCTTTTACTGCAAAGCAGTTCAGGATTTTTGTTTCGATTCTATTCATGGGCACCCTCCTCTCTGACCAATGCATTGAGCAGGAACAGATAATTCAAGGTATCTGTAATCTTCTCATTCCAAATGCTCTGATCATAAGATTCCTGTTCTGAAAAGCACATATCATAAATTGAGATGATATGTTTCGCCATCATTCCGGCAAGCGCCCTTTCGGGTGTACATTCCTGTAAGGCTGCAGCTGTTTTAAATGCGCTTAGCTTGTCCGGGCTGTTTCCGGTATATTCTTTTGCCTTGTTCAGCAGGGTTTCTTCACAACGTTGCACTTGCTGTTCAAAGGTTAAATAAAATTCTGTTTGTGTCATAATGTCTTGTCCTCCTTCTTTTTGTGTTGTGTATTGATTTTTGATTTTTCTGTTTGTGCCGGTTGTTCATAAGAATTGTGAACCAATGGTTCTTTCATACCGAGAATGGCATCTACATTGGCACTGGCGATTTCCAATTCTTTGTAATAATCCCGGAATTGTTTTACAACCGATTTCTGGGCATCAATAGATTTCTTTAATTCTGATTTCTGGGATTTAAGTGTTTTCATCGACAACATCTTTCCGTCCGGATAGAACGCTTTTAACCAGTCGCGGGCTTCCTCATAGGATCTGATTTCTGAAGAATGCTCCTGTCGGAATTTCTTTTTATTTCGTGATTTCAGAAATTCTGCATACACTGATTTAGAAGCAAAATACTGACCGGTGTAGTGAATCTGTGAGTTCAGAGTTTTCATTTTGCAAGTGAGATCAGAAAGCTGATCCTGAGCATCTTCCATTTTTTCCTGAATATCTGAGGCCTGCTTTTCCAGATCCTCTCTGGTGTCATAACCATGATCCTGAATATAAATCAGGGTATTTGCCATTTGTTGGAGATTGCCGATTTTTACCTTCCGGGCATAAGCCTGATTCTGCATAGCCTTTACATTTGTCTGGAGATCCGTCACGAGACGGAGCTCTGATTTTATGTAAAAGATGACAAATGGATCTGTATGATAATCGGCTTTTGGAGCACTTTCCGATTTGTGTGTCCTTTCGTGAGAAAGATCTTTCCTGTTTTCATGATTCTGAAATACCTGTTCCAGAAAGTCTTTTCCATAGTTTGCACCCAGAGATTCTGCAGAGATTCGTTTGTTTCGATCCGGATGAAAATAACGATAACTTCCTCTTTTCTCGATGACAGAAATATTGTACCTGTCCAAAAGCAGCGACTGGAATTCATCAAAACTTCCGGACAGTTGAGAACATTCATCAATCGCATCCCGCAGAAACTGTTTCTGTGTCTGGAATACGGTGGAAGCCGGTTTAAGTCCGGCAGCACGGATTTTCTCATTCACTTTATCCAGTTCATCCTGCCCATGCGCCTTTGTCCAGTATTCTCCTCTGGTCATTTTTGTGGAAGCCGGAGAAAGCAGATCTACCTGATGCAGTCCTTCCTGGTTGCACATATCCATGACTTCCTGTTTCAGATGATTCAATAATTTGTTTGTGGACCGATGCTTATAACCGGCTTCCTGCTCATGAGGCTTGTCCATGTAGTTTTGTCGTTCAACCGCATATTTGCGGACACTGTTGATGACGATATGGGTATGAATATTACCGGAGACATTGTGTCCATCCGTATGAGTGACTACCAGTGCCTGATAGCCGGGAAAGTTTTGTCTGGCATATTCCAGACAAAGAGCCTGGGCCTTTTCTCCGGTAAGTCCACATTCTGTTGCATCTGCTGGATCGAAACTGATGATGTAATGGTGGCTTTTGATATCTCCTCTTTTCTGATTTTTGTGAAAAAACTGATTAGTCTTCTCGCACTCTTTGTCAAAAGACATCGGATCACAGTTTAGTCCATCCATATAAAATTCTTCCCGCAGGACCTTTCTGCCGGAATCATCCAGAACCGGTTTTCCTGTTTTTTCATTGTGTTGAAAAATCAGATATTCCAGGGCATCAGAATAGTTTGCGTTTCTACTTTTAATGTGTTTGATTATGGCCATGTAATTCACCTGCCATTCGTAATACTTCTTTTCTCAAAGAGAACAGCTCGGAAATACACTGCCGGATCTCATCCTTTATTTCCTCAGACCATTCTCCGCTAGTGTTAAAATACCTTGCTATCTGATTAAGATTCGATCCGATTTTTCCGTATTCACTGACCAGCTTTCGAAGTTCATCCATGTCAGCTACAATCTCATAGCGGAGCTGAATATCTTTTTCTAAAAAAGATTTTCGCAGAAATTCTGAGCGCGATAAGCCTAATATTTTTGCTGAATGATCTAATAGTTCCAGCTCGGCGTCCGTCAATTTCAATGTGATTACATTTTTATGACGGAGATTTTCTGACTTTTTCTTACGCGGCATACTCCTCCTTTCCTGAAAAAATGCAATGATTCCACATCGTGGATTCACGAAATTAAATCAGCTGTCCCTTCTGATATAATTCGTGTTGCGACCACTTTTGTGGAAGCCAATTGACATCAAGGATGTCTAAATCGAGGGCATGGGGAAACGAAATCCCCATCAAGAACACATCCCCGAAAGGAATACCTAATCCCCAAAATGGATTTTGGTATTACCGGGGTGGATCTTGCTCTTAGAAAAAGAACCTCTCACTTATATGGGAAAAGAGAGCCCCCTATACAACATGGAAATGAAAAAACCTCGCTATGGTAGAAATGTGATTTTGTTGATATAATCAGAATGTGAAATGATTTGATACGGAGGAATGATAGATGGTAAAGCCAATAATGAAAGATGTGTTCTTTCTGGGACAAAAGTCAGAACCTGCTACAAAGGCAGATCTGCAGGTGGGAAAAGATCTACAGGACACCTTACAGGCAAATCGTGCCGGTTGTGTAGGCATGGCTGCAAATATGATCGGTGTGAAAAAGAGAGTGATCATTGTAAATATGGGATTCGTAGATGTTGTGATGTTTAATCCAGTCCTGTTGAGCAAGGATACTCCGTATGAAGCAGAGGAAGGATGCCTGTCTCTTTCCGGTGTAAGAAAAACCACACGATATAAAAATATCGAAGTAGAATATTATGATATGAATTGGAAAAAACAGCGACAGAAACTTAGTGGCTGGCCGGCACAAATTTGTCAGCATGAGCTGGATCATTTGGAAGGGATTATAATATAGAAGAAAATTATTAAAATATAAGGAGTAATGATCAAAAGACGCGGTGAGAATTTATATGACATGAGATTGATGAAATAAAATTAGAAATTATTGATACTAATATAACATTTGAAAAAACATATAACAAAGACTTGTACCTATCGAATACATTGATGATATTAAAAAGGTTAATATTCTATTGATACCTGATGAGAATTTTAGTGATGAGGGGGATATACTTTTTCCTGAAACAACTAAGGAGTTTTTTGATCTTTTGAAAGAAGAATCAAGCGATGATATTATGACAGATATCGCAATATCACATCAAAAATTTCTACGTATAGAATTACATTCAGTTGTAATAGAAGATGCAACTATTATTGTTTGATAATATGGACTTGTACGAAAGAAAAGGAGTGATTACATGAAAAAAGAGTTCTTTGATTTTGTATGGAAAGTAATAGATAAGTTTGGATATCCTGTGCTTGGAGCATTTATATTAAGTATTGTGACGTTAGTAATAGCTCCAGATAAATATGTGGAAATGGTTCCATTCCCAGATAATAAGATTTACTGGGCGTGTGCAATACTTGTAGTATTATATACCCTTATTTTTGCCCTTTTAAGATATGTGTGGAGTGAATTCAGAAAGAAAAGATTCTGGAATTCTCATAAAGAAGCCACAATTAAGAAAGAAGAAAAAGAGGCTATGCAAGCTCTTTGGAATGCTGTAGATGCTTTTTCTGAAAGTGATAGAGCTGATATCAAGAAATTCCTTGAAACAGATAACAAGCCTGTTGCAAAGTATGGACGTTATTTTTCTTATGATAGTCTGTATAATTCCAACTGGGTTATTTCCATAGAAAAACATACAACAGAAGATTATATTGATACAAATATCGAAACAGGTAAAAAAGAAGTTTTCACAAGAGTTAGCACGCATATGTATAAACTTAACCCTGAGATATATCAGGCTTTAAAGTATTCCATGACAGCATATGGAAAAATAAGCAATTTTGATGAATAGTACTATTTCTAAGGAGAAATTCAAATTATGAACATACTTGTACTTGGTAATGGTTTTGATTTGGCACATGGATTACCAACAGGCTATAAAGACTTTCTGAGATTTACAGATGCATTTGTTGAGTATAATCAGACAGGGAAAATAATACCTAAAAAACACGAAAAGAAATGGGATGAAGAAAAAGAAACCCAGCTTATTTCTTATATTAACGACCTTTTCACTAGAGCTTCTGCAGATACAGATATTCAGAAGCTTGTTGATGAGATAAGTATGCTCATTACGGATAATAACCTAATTGAACATTTTAAAAAAATTAACATAGCACAAGGCTGGATTGATTTTGAGGGAGAAATAGCAAAGATTATTCAAGTTCTTGATGTTGTTAGAATTAAAACAATAAAAGGCATACAGCAGAGTGGAAAAGGAGAAAAATTAACTACACATGAACAGAATGTGTTATCTCCTTTCTTTGGACAAGCTTCATTCTTTACGAGCATGGAACCATTAAAAAAACGAAAAGCACAAATGCTAGATGACTTAAATAGGCTGACAAGATGCTTAGAAATTTATCTTTGTGACTATGTAGAAAAAATTTCTATTAAGGGGAAACTCCCTGATCTTGATGGACTTGATATTCATGCCGTTGTAAGTTTTAACTATACAGATACATACAGAGCAAATTATGTAACAGATCCTAAAACAGTTGAATGTGACTTCATTCATGGGAAAGCAGAGATTAGCCATGACAAAGATACTTGTAGTATGGTAATTGGCATTGATGAATACTTGGATGGAGCTGTGAAAGAAAACGATAATGAGTATATTCAGTTCAAGAAATTCTTCCAGAGAATTTATAAAGCTACTGGATGTGATTATGTTGATTGGCTAGAAAAAATAAAACCAAGGCCAGCAGAAAGATATTGCCCAGATGAAACTAATATCTATATTTATGGTCATTCTCTTGATGCTACAGACAAAGATATCTTAGCGACATTAATTACAGCTGAGAATGTAAAGACTACTATTTTTTACCATGATCAAGAGGCACTTGGGAAACAAATTATTAATTTGGTAAAAGTTATTACAGAAGATGAATTGATTCGTAGAACAGGAAAGAAAAATATTGTATTCAAAAAGACACAGAAATAATTCATCGTATTAAAAGAACCACCAGTAGAAAGTGCAGGGCTACTGGTGGTTTGCTGATTTTATAGGAACAAATTAATGTTTATATTATCACTGAAGAGATGTTAAAATCTTCGATTATTTTGCGACAATAACTATTCCAATTTGTGTATTTCTCCAAATATACTTTTAATGTTCAGAAATGGCATAATAAATCTTTTTGCATCGTATGATTTTGTTTCATACGGAGGTTTCTTTTTGCCAATTTTTCTCATCTTGACATTTTTTTACTGAAACATGTTGTATAAGTCCCTCTGAAACTTTGGATATTATAGAGGGACATTTATATGCCGCCTCCAAAATAATGAAATGTGAGGTAATGACATATGTCAGAGAAAAGATGTTATACAGTAAAAGAGTTACAGGAAATCCTTGGAGTCAGCAGACCGACAATATATAACCTTCTGAAGAAAAATGAGTTCCGGTGGATCCAGCTGGATGGCGGAAAGTACCGTATTTCCAAAAAGAGCTTTGATGACTGGCTGGATAAGCTGCCGGAATCTTCCAACTAATCTCCTATCTGGATGAAAAATCGACATCCTAAATTTTTTTGAAAAAGTGCGGTATGGTATGGGAAGAAGGAGGAAAGCTTCATGGATGAGAAGGGAAAAATGAATACCGAGGAATACGTAGAACTGATAAAGGAAGTGGAAGCAAACAGCCCATACAAGAGGCTGTCTTCTGCGAAAAAGAAATGGATGAGTGTTTCTGAGATGGGCGAGCTTTTAGGGCTTAAAAAGACGGATCGGTATTGGCTGGTACATAAAAACTTTTTTGAGACCAAAGAGATTGCCGGAAAGATGCGGGTCAATATTGAGAGTTTTGAAAAGTGGTATGCGAATCAGATTAAATATCATAAAGTCAACGGAGAAGAACCGGGAAAGGAATTGAAAGAATGGTCTTATTCTGTTCCGGAACTTGCAGAAATGCTGGAAGTTACGGATGGTGTCGTTTATGACCTGATCAAGCGGAATAATATCGAAGTCGTGATTGTGGACTACTGGAAACGTGTACCAAAAGCTGCATTTCAGAAATGGTATGACGGACAGTCCAGATACCGCACGAAGGAGGATAAAAAGAGGGACGCGGAAATGGAGGCCGCTACTCTCACTATGCCGGAAATGGCCAGACAGCTGGGAATCACCAGAAATCAGGTATATGGCATCCTAAATAGTCAAAAGTATCAGCATTTCTTTGAGTTCGTCACGATCGCTGATCGAAAAAGAATCACGAAGGAAAGCTTTCAGAAGTTTCTGGAAGGGCAGGATGAATATCATCTGGATCCGGCGAACGATTATGAAGAACTGGCAATGGAAGAAAATGTAGCACTGGCGAATTATCGGAGAAAGAAACTGGCACAGACCGGGGAACGAGGAAGGAATGGCAATCTGCAGTATCTTACTATAGATGAAGCAGCCTTTATGGCAAAGGTCAGCCGGTCCATGATAAATGTCTGGTACACAAAAGGATATTTTCCGGTTGTAAAAATAAGGAATCATGTTCGGATCAAACGAAAAGAATTTGAAGCATGGCTGGAAAAGAGAAATACAGAAAGGGGCTGTTAGATTATGGCATCGATCAGAGAACGAAACGGAAAATATAATGTGATCTATTCCTATACTGATGCAGACGGGAAACGGAAGCAGAAATGGGAAACTTATGCTACAAAGGCAGAGGCAAAGAAACGCAAGAAAGAAATTGAATATAAAGAAGAAATGGGATCCATGATAATCCCGCAGTGCAAAACCATGAAAGATCTTCTGGCAGAGTACGTTGCCCTGTATGGGAAAGACAACTGGGCATTATCTACGTATGATGGAAATGTTTCTCTCATAAATAATTATATCCTTCCGATCATCGGGGATGAAAAACTGTCGGAGATCAATACCCGTTTTATTGAAAAATATTATCAGAGATTGTTGAAAGCTCCGGCTGTGGTCAATCCTATGATTGGGAAAAGAAAGAATGAATATGTATCTACCAGTACCATCAGAGATATCCATAAACTCCTCCGAAGCTGTTTTAAACAGGCTGTCAAATGGGAACTGATGGAGAAGAATCCTTGTATCTATGCGACCGTACCAAAACATAAAACAAAGAAACGTGAGATCTGGACTGCAGAAACTCTGATGTACGCACTGGAAGTATGTGAGGATGATCGGCTAAAGCTGGCAATGAATCTTTCCTTCTCCTGCTCTCTCCGGATCAGTGAGCTTCTGGGGCTTACCTGGGATTGTGTGGACATCTCGGAGGAAGCAATTGAGGAAAACCGGGCATATCTGTTTATTAATAAGGAATCCCAGCGAGTGAGCAAATCCGCTTTAAAAGAGCTGGATGCAAAAGATGTGCTGCTGATATTTCCGGAAAAAAGCAAGACCAATAAAACAGTCCGTGTTTTGAAAACACCGAAGACAGACAGCAGTGTCCGAAAGGTTTTCCTTCCAAAGTCTGTCGCAAAGATGCTGATCGAGTGGAAAGAAAAACAGGATGAGACAAAGGAAGTTCTTGGAGATGAATACATGGACTATAACCTGGTCATGGCAAGTACGTTTGGTCTTCCTTTGGGGGATGGCGCGATCCGGAAGCCATTAAATCAGTTGATTAAAGACTATGATCTCCCACCGGTTGTTTTCCACAGTCTCAGACACAGCAGTGTTACCTATAAGCTGAAACTGAATGGTGGAGATATCAAGGCAGTTCAGGGCGACTCTGGACATGCTCAGGTCAGCATGGTTACGGATGTATATTCCCACATCCTGGATGATGACCGGAAGAAAAATGCAGAATTATTTGAAGAGGCTTTTTATGAGAAGAAAAATCTGGATCCGCAGATGCATCCGAATACAGCACAAAACACGGTAGCGGTTCCGGAAGGCGTGGATGCAGAACTGCTTGCAAAGGTCCTTAATAATCCTGAGATGGCAGCACTTCTTACGTCACTGGCGAAGACAATGAAGTGAAAAATAGTGAAAAAAATAGTGTAATTTTAGTGAAAAAATGGGTTTCGTTAAAAGGAATGTTAAAAATATATCTCCATCATGCTAATTGATATCATCGTCATTTGATGGTAAAATGATGGAGATAATATTATAATGAAGGAGATTTCGATGAGAAGTTTTGATTATATAAAAACTCCGGAGCAATTGCTAAAACCTGAAATTGTTCAGATGGTCGGAAGCATTCATGAGCATAAAGGTAAGCAGGAATTGTTCCTTGAAGCCAATATAGACGAATTGAAAACTCTGCTGGAAGTTGCTTTGATTCAAAGTACAGGGGCTTCTAACAGGATTGAAGGTATTTATACTACCGACAAACGTTTGGAAGAATTAGTAAGACAGAAAGCCGAACCGCGTAACCGGTCTGAACAGGAAATATCCGGATACCGGGAAGTTCTTGCCGCTATCCATGAAAGTTATGAGTATATTAATCCGAGACCCAATATTATTTTACAATTGCATCGGGATTTATACTCATATTCCGGAGGAAATGCTGGTGGAAATTATAAAAATTCGGATAATGTAATTGCAGAAACAGATGTAGAAGGTCATCAGAAAGCGCGTTTTATCCCGGTGCCGGCATTTCAGACTCCAGAAGCTATGAATGAACTTTGTACAAATTTTCTGGAAGCATGGGAAGCAGATCGAATAGATAAGTTGATTCTTATCCCTATGTTTATTCTTGACTTTCTGTGTATCCATCCATTTAATGATGGAAATGGGCGAATGAGCCGCCTGTTAACACTTCTTTTGTTTTATAAAGCCGGCTATATTGTCGGAAAGTATGTCAGTGTTGAAATGCTGATTGAAAAGACAAAAGAAACTTATTATGAGGCATTACAGGAAAGTTCCAATGGATGGCACGAAAATGAAAACAGTTATGAGTCATTTGTAAAATATTATCTGGGAATTATACTGAAAGCATACAGTGAGTTTGAGGGGCGTGTAGAGCACCTGAAAAACAGAAGCCTTTCAAAGCCGGATCGTATAAAGGCAGTGATTGATAATAAGGTAGGAAAAATTACCAAAAAAGAAATCATGGAGTTATGTCCGGATATAAGCAAGGTAACTGTAGAAAGGACCCTGACGGAACTGGTTAAAAGTGGATATATCGCAAAAGTAGGTGCCGGGCCGGCAACTGGATATGTTCGTATTTAAATCGGCTGTCGTGGTCGAAACACCATAGACAAATTTTCAATAACGGTGTATAGTAATAATAGAAATCTGGTCAATTGAATATTGTTTATCATTCCCGCTTGTAAGGGGATGGTAGCCGGAAGATGATATCTGTCAGTAACAACAGAGCTTTCCCCGGATGTTAGCAGCTGCAAAGAATCTGCTAATTTTCAGGTCTTATCTGGTCTTGACAGAAAGGGTATTCAGATTACCAGAATTTGATTCGAAAATAAAAAAAGTCCTTGATAATAAAGGGCTAAATATATCAGTTCTTGACAGGGATTAACAGAACCACAGAGCTCTCCTAAGCGGTAGGTCGGGTGTTCGAATCACCTCGGGAACGCCAAAAACTCCGCCGGAAAACCCAGTAAAATCAAGGGTTTCCGGCGTTTTTTCATTTTTACGGAAAAAGAGAAAAATCGTGAAATTCATAGATTTTCATTAGCAAATTCTCCGTCAGCTAATGGAAATTAGGACTAATGTCGTCCGCCTTTTAGGTGTACGGTTTGCTAATAAAAATTAGCAGGATTTTCGCCATTTTGCTAATGAAAATGCCCTCTCTGCTAATGAGAGAAAAAAACGAGCAAAATTCTTGCTAATGGACAAGGCGGTTGTTACCCTGTTAATTCGTTCATTTAGGGGCGGTCAAGCAGCAATCGCACACTACCTCTATGTTCTTTCCTATTATATAATTGTGGTAACAGGAGGTGGTTGTTTTGAAAGAACAGAAATATCATTTATATCTTTCCGATGACGAATACAGGAGAGTGTTGCAATCACTTATCCGTTTGAAGAACAGCCTGATAGCACAAGGCAGATACACCGATGGGGTTGACGATGTTCTCTGCAAGGTGCTTTCAGTCAAGAAAAGAAAGCTCAAAATCAAATATGTCTAAACTCGAAAAGAGACCGCCTACACGATGTAAGCGGTCTTTGATTATATACCGTCACTCCGACAAACTGGAATCTGTCTACTTCTTACAGACAGTATTTGCTATCACGAGCATTATTACAATATCTATTATAACAATAATTAAAAATATTGTAGCAAATGATGCTGGCAATACATTCTCAAAAATCCCCATAACAAACACCAAACCAGTTATAACGGTCATTCCACTTCCGACGACTATACTAAGTTTCTTAGCATTGTACTTATCCTTTTCTTCCTTACTTGCTGTATTATATCCAGCTATCAAATTTGCACCATGTCCTGTAAGAAGAATAATACTGAATATAGCTAAGATAATGCCAACTACCCATATAACCCAATCAGGGCCGCTACTTATATCCTTTAATGTCATAACACAATCCTCTCCTCAAATTCCGATTTATCTCTCTCCTGTTTTTTCATTATACATCATAATTATGAATAATTCCAACCGCCGTTTTTTTCACCGACAACAATGAAAAGACGGTCTACTCACTAAACAAAACAGTCCATAAAGATAGAAGAACCGCCTACACTATGTAAGCGGTTTTTGTTTTTAGGTCTATGTTTTACCAATCGAAAGTTATTGGATAGAATTGCTAATCCAATTGTCAAGAAATCGCATCTGCACATCTGTATGGAACCAATGTTCTCCGCCCTCCATTACAGTCAGCGCAGCACCGATTTTTTCTGAAAACTCGTATATGGTTTCCTTTGAGGTCAGGTTATCCTTTTCGCCGTATAGAATATAAGTGGGGATGTTCCATTCAATCGGATGCTTTCGCACATAGCACAGATAATCCCAGGATAATGTCTCACCAAAGTCGGTGGAAATTTCCTTTTTTATTTCCAACTCATCCTCTGTCACATTTGACCACATCATCATATCCGTAATCAGTTTTTCCATATTCACAATGGGAGAAACAAACAGAGATTGTGAAATCTTCTTTTCAGCAAGCGCGCTCATCGAAAAAAATGCCCCTATGCTGTTTGCAATCAAGATAACAGAATCATAGCCTTTGCTGTGTAAATCAAAAAACTGTGAAAACTCGCTTTTTGCATCCCACGGATTTTGCGAGATATAGTCAAAACCGATTACATCACTGTCAGCAAAGAGAGCCCGGTAATGCTTTGCTTCGTCTGCTGTGCCTCCTTTACCGTGTACATATATAACTAATTGCTTCAATCAGCATTCACCTCTTTAAATTACAATTTGTCTTACTCTTGATTCTCCATTATACATCAAAATTATGAATATTTCTACCCGCCGTCTTTTTCGCTGATAACAGTGAGAAAGACGGCTTTTTTGTTTGCAAAAAATTTTTTCAAGAATTTTTGAAAAAACACCCCCCAAAAACGCTCTCCTATGGAAAAATTCCCGCACGGGACGATTATACTTTCATCAGGTTGCTATAATATTTGGTTTTTCCGGACAATACATCATCATAGAAACTTTGTTTCCAGTCGATGTAATCAATAGAGTCCTGAACCTGTTTTAATTGTTCTAACAGAGCTTTTCGTTTAATATCAAGAATTGTTTTTCGTTCTGGGATAGTGGATTCTCCTGCAAGGCAAAGATTGAGGTATTCTTTCATTTCAGAAATACTTATGCCACAATTTTTAAGACAGTTTAAACTTTTAATCCATGAAATATCTCTTTCGTCAAAGATGCGGCGATTATTCTTGTCGCGCTTGACATTGGGAACAAGTCCCTGATTGCAGTAAAATTTCAGTGTTTCATATGGCAGTTGTGTTTGTTCACAGGCTTGTTTCATCGTAAACATATTTTTCCTCCCAAATAATAAAAAGTACTTGACCGGTAGTGACTACCGGTTGATACAATTGGACTGTACCATAGATACAGAATAATTTCAAGGAGGTTTTTCGATGGAATATAGGATTTTAAGTAATGGGCTCCATTTGGAGAAGGACGAGGAAACACTTTCGATAATGAAGTGATTAAAGGTATCGGTGAAAAATATGGTAAGACAACAGCTCAGGTCATGCTCAGATGGAATATCCAGAGAGGAGTAGTAGTAATTCCTAAATCTACCCACTATGAAAGAATGGTAGAAAACTTCGATATATTTGACTTTGCTTTGACAGATGAGGAAATGAATAGGATTGCTGAGCTTGACACAGCAACCTCAAGTTTCTTCTCGCATCAGGATCCTGCTATGGTGGAATGGTTTGTGAAGATGGTTGAGGAGCGTAAGAAAAAATGATTTTGGTACAAGGATTGTTTCCTGCCCCTTTTTTCACAAAAACTTATTTAAGTAATACAATATAAACAAGTTTGAGTTGAACTTCTTTAAGTAATATGATATAAATAAGTTGAGGTGAAAACATATGGATTATAATTTTGCAGAAGATTTAAAGTCTATACGAGAGATTTTGGAATTAACACAATCTGAATTGGCAACACAAATTGGCGTTGAGCAGGTAACAATATCAAGAAATGAACTGAAGAAAACTGAGCCATCAGCCAAATTGCTAGAAAAGGTATATGCGTTTGCTTTTGAAAAAAATATTAAATTGAATCGCTTAAAAGAAATGCTGTGGAGAGAAAATTTGGAAAATAATCATAAATTACTTTTTCACGGGGCTAAAAGTTCGATAGAGGGAGAATTGAATGTTCATACAGGAAGGGCAAATAATGATTTTGGTCAGGGCTTTTACGCTGGAGAAAATTATGAGCAAGCCATCTCATTTATATCTGGATTTGAGAAATCTTCAGTTTATTTTATGGATTTTGATAATCAGGATTTACAATGTAAAAAATATAATGTAGATCAGGAATGGATGATGACCATAGCGTATTATCGCGGTGTGCTGGATAAATATAAAGACCATCCGATAGTAAAAAGTTTAGTAAAGCAATCCAGAGATTGTGATTATATTATTGCACCGATAGCAGATAATAGAATGTTCCAAATTATAAATTCATTTATTTATGGTGAAATAACAAATGAACAATGTAAGCACTGCCTTGCGGCAACGAATCTTGGTTTGCAGTATGTATTTGTAAGTGACCAGGCGATTAGTCGCGTAAAACTAATAGAACGGTGTTATATTTCTTACAATGAAAAGGAATATTATAAGAATATAAGGAGTTCTGATGCAAAAATGGGAGACGATAAAGTAAAACTGGCAAGAGTCCAATATAGAGGAAAAGGTCAGTATATTGATGAAATATTATGTTGAGATAATATGTTGAACAGGGGGTGTGAAGCAGTATGAGAAAAATAGATAAGGATGGATTGTTGTTGTGTGAATTACAAGCAGGAACATTTGAAATATCAATAGATATGACGTTAACAAGCTCTGAAATATTCATAAGAAGATTTATGAACAGCCGGATTGCTAAAAGCTTAGACAGCAGTGCAATTTTACAGACGAACCTCCAATCAAAAGATATATTAGACAGGGTAGAAGAACAATATGGTACCTCCGAATACGGAACTTTAAAGTACACGCCTAATGAAATGTACTGGATCGGATATTTATATCGATATTTTTCATACACATATGATTTGTCCTCTGTGCAGGTTTATAAGATAGTAAAACCAAAAGAATTAAGAGATTTGTTTTTGCCTTATCATACAATGGATCCGTCACAGGCAGTTGAGCGGATTCTGGAGGCGAAGGGAATCCTTCATGATAATGAGGCTGAATTAAGAAGACAATACGAAATCTTTCGAAGAATTAGAAATAACAAATGATTAAAAAAGGAACTTTCCAGGAAAATCCGGAAGAGTTCCTTTTTTGGATTCTGCATGTCATACTGTTTTTCTTAAATACTTTGCAGTAATTGTTTCGCCGTGCTCGATCATTTCTCCGGGTGTGCCTGTGAATACAACCTCGCCACCCTTTGTTCCTCCATCTGGGCCAATGTCAATGATGTAGTCAGCAAGTTTCATAACATCTGTGTTATGCTCAATGACGATAACGGTATTGCCACGGTCAACAAAGGATTCAAGTATGTTGACAACCTTTTCTATATCTGCGATATGCAATCCTGTTGTTGGCTCATCAAGAATATAGATATTGCCTTTTTTCTTAATATTCTGTGCAAGTTTTACTCTTTGGCGTTCACCGCCTGAGAAGGTAGATAGTGGCTGACCGAGTGAAATATAGGAAAGCCCTACCTCCATCAGTGCACGCAGCATAGAGGAAATCTTTTTGTTGTCCGCAAAGAAAGGCAAAGTCTCCTCAACGCTCATATTCAGAACATCAACAATCGTCTTGCCGTTCACAGTGTACTTAAGTGCCTCATCGCTATAACGCGTACCGTTGCAATACTCACAGACAGTTGTTACTGGCTCCATAAATACAAGCTCGGTGGTTATCATTCCTCGTCCTTTACAATGCGGACAGGCGCCCTTACCATTGAATGTAAATAAGCCTCTGTCTGCCTTGGTTTCAGCAGCAAAAACCTTTCGGATCTCATCGAAAAAGCCAAGGAAGGTGCATACGGTTGAACGGCCTGTTGCAGTAACGGCACTTTGATCGATCAGCACAACCTGATCCGCATATTGCTTTGCGAAAACCTCACGGATAAGTGATGATTTACCACTGCCGGCAACGCCTGTAACAACAGTCATAATGCCAAGTGGAATATCAACATCCACATTTTTAAGATTGTGAATATTTGCGTTTCTAATTGGAAGAAAGCCCTTGGGCTTACGCACATTTTCCTTTACCTTAATCACGGATGAAAGAGCATTGCCTGTTTTGGTTCCACTGATAAGCAAATCTTCGTAGCTGCCCTGGAATAATACCTGTCCACCATTTTTACCAGCCAATGGTCCAATATCGATAACTTCATCAGCAACACTGATAATATCCTTATCGTGCTCAACAACAAGAACAGTATTGCCCTTGTCACGCAGGTTTTTGAGTAGTCTGGACATTCTATGAACATCTCTTGGATGCATGCCTGTGCTTGGCTCATCAAATATGTAGATCATGCCACAAAGGGAGCTGCCCATATATCGCACGAGCTTAAGACGTTGTGCCTCGCCTCCTGAAAGCGTTGCGCTTTCTCTATTCATAAACAGATAAGGCAGACCAATATCTATCATTCTGTCAAGGGATGCCTTAAGCTGTTCAACGATGGATGCGGCGCGCTCATCATGGATGTCATCAAGCACCCTGCGAAGCCTGGAAAACTCCATTTCGCACATATCGTGAATATTGTATCCGTTGATTTTGCAGGACAGAGCAGCATCATTAAGGCGCTTTCCCTTACAATCAGGACACTCGCATTCATATAAAAATTTAGCAATCTTCTTTAATGTATAGTCGGTTTGTTCTTCCGCACCTTTCATAAGAACAAGTCGCCTGAATTGGTTATAAACGCCCTCAAGCTTCTTATCTAAACGTTCTCCACCCCTTGTTCTGCTGCCATAAAGAAGAATGTTTTGCTCTTCTTCTGTAAGATCCTTCCACTTAACATCCGTTCTAAAATACTCCGGTCGTCTGTATATCTTCCAATAGTAATTGCCATTGCCAAAAGCAGGGAGACTGAAGAATCCCTCGTCATATGTTTTGTCTTCTTCGATCACATTGGTTATATCCAGATCCATAATCTTGCCGATACCTGCACAGGTCGGGCACATACCATTCGGATTGTTAAATGAAAAATAGGATGCAGGTCCAACAGATGGTGTGCCGATTCTTGAAAACAGCAGACGCAAAAGTGAATACATATCACTGATGGTACCAACTGTTGACCTCGCATTCCCGCCAAGCCTGGACTGGTCGATGATAACAGATGAATTAAGATTATCCATAAATTCTACATTTGGCTTTTCGTACTTTGGTAATCTGCCTCTGACCCAGGCACTATATGTTTCGTTCATTTGACGTTGACTTTCAGCGGCAATGGTATCAAAAACAATGCTTGATTTACCCGAACCGGAAACACCTGTAAAAACAACAATCTTATTTTTGGGAATATCAAGCGAAATATTCTTAAGATTATTCTGCTTTAAACCTCTGATGACAATAGGTTCTGACATAGTATTACGCCTCCTTACCTCTTCTAAGGACAATATACACCCTCCCGTTAGAGGAGAGTCAAGTCTTTTTCGAAGTATTCTGCGACCGAGAACAGGGTGGCGAGTAGAATTTCTCAAAGTTCTGTTGTATAATGAGAAATTAAGAGAATTAATTTTTGTATAAGACGAAGGAGAAAAAACATGTTAGGAAAATTAGCAGGTCCTGTAATAGGAGCATTAATCGGATATTGCACAAATTATATTGCTGTAAAAATGCTGTTTTATCCCAAAAAGGAAGTCAGAATCTTTGGTCATAAGCTTCCCTTTACTCCGGGAGCAATTCCGAAGGGGAAACCGAGACTTGCCAGAGCGATCGGAAATATCGTAGCTGACGATCTTCTGACAGAAGAAGATATCAAGGAAAAAATGGCTTCTCCGGAAACAGAAAATGCAGTTGTAAACCAAATCATGCATGGATTATCTGCTGATCTTAATACATGCATTTCAAAACTATGTCCGTCTGAGTTGAATTGTGAAGAGATAAAGACAAAGTTAATTACTGAATTATCAGATCAGATCATGGATTCTGTTCAGCACATGAATCTAAACGAGCTTATCGTTCAGGAAGCTGGCAAAGTGGTTAAGGAAAAGACAAAAGGCTCTATGATAGCCATGTTTCTGAGTGATGAAATGTTAAATTCTCTGATACAGCCTGTTGGTGGAGAAATAGTAAAGTATATTGATGAAAACGGTCCGGATTATATAGAGACAGAAATGAGATTAAAAATTGATGCACTGGGAGAACAGTCCGTGATTGACCTTTGTGGCCATATGGATATTTCAGAAACCGCTGTCCGGGAAATAATAGTATCATTTTACCACAAAGCGATAGATTCCGTTATTGGCAAGCTGATCGGAAACCTGGATATTGCAGGAATTATCGAAGAGAAAATCAATGCAATGGATGTGGACAGTCTGGAAAAAATGGTGCTGGCCGTAATGAAAAAAGAACTGGATATGATTGTAAATCTGGGAGCTTTAGTAGGTGCAGTTTTAGGTGTATTAAATATGTTCATTTGATTGATGAAAGAGAGGGAAAAAAGGAAATAATTATAAATAAAAGTTTGACTAAAAGTATCCAATTCGGGTATAATTATTAAAAGAATATCCAATTTGGGTACTGAAGGAGGATGCATATGTACTTTGATATAAAGGAACTTAGAGAATCTACAGGCCTGACACAAAAAGCCTTTGCAGAAATGTATGGGATACCGATAAGTACTTTACGCAAATGGGAGCAAGGAGAAGCTTCTCCCGCAGCATATGTTGTAAATTTACTTGCAAGGACTTTGCCAAGTACTAATTCTTCACTTCAAAAAATAACAGGAAGAGATGGAGTTTCTTATTATTATGATAAAAACCAGAAACTAATCTCCGATATGCGGGGGAACAAAATATTTATTCAGGAGGACCTTGAAGGGGTGAAGGAACAGAATCTGGCATTGTATCTTAAGGATTTATTTGATAGTTTTTATGAAATTCAGGAGAAGTTCAATAGAGATTGCAAATATGATAAGGAAGAAGATATTATATGGATCTGATGAGAGGTGATGTGTTTTATGGATAGATATGCAAAAGAATATTATTTGATGCATAAAGACATTCCAGTTTGTCTGATGGAAATTTCAGATGATGGCATTTTGGGGAACGTAAGACGAAATGAAGCAGCGACAGCACATTTTCCACTGGGTGGTCAGATGAACAATATGAAATTTCATGACTGGTGGCGAGATCGGGCAATACCTAAGACAAGACATGGAGCTAAAAGTGCTCTTCAGAGATTAGGTTATTCATCGACAAATAGTGCCCTGGTTAATAATCTGGCATTAAGTCTGTCGGATTGTTATTGGATAAGACCTCGAGGCGAAGCGCTGACATGGAAGGATACGAATTTATTTACAAATGATTTTGTAGATACTTTTGGCGAAATCACCATTAATCGAGATCATATGATTGATCTTAGAAAAGAGACAAGATTTAACTGTGCCACATCTCAAGGAGAACTGCAGAAGAAATGGTGTATTGATAAAGACGGCCGTCGTTATATGATCAAGGGAAATTACGGACAGTCATATCAGCAGAGCCTGAATGAAATATTTGCCACCAAATTGCATGAACAGCAAGGATTTTCCCAATATACGCCTTACTCTCTGGCACGAGTACAGGTTGATGGCAACATCGAAGGTCTGGGCTGTATGTGTTATGATTTTTGCAGTGAAAACATTGAATGTATTAGCGCCTGGGAATTATTGCAGACGATTAAAACAAAGCAGAATGAGTCTTATTACCATCCTCTGAAAAAGGTTTGTCTGGGTCTTGGAATGTCAGAGCAGGATTTTACAGACTTTATAGATTATCAGATTATGACGGATTATCTATTGACAAATACAGATAGACATATGAATAACATTGCTATTATGAGAGATCCAGATACATTGCAGATATTGGGGTTTGCACCGATTTATGATTCCGGAAATTCCATGTTCTACAATATTCCTTACGAAAAACTGTCTCAAGTGAGAGTTGACAACATTAAGACACATTCTTTTGTTGAAAAGGAAAGTAAACTATTGCAATATGTAAGGAATCGTTCTCTTGTTAATGTTGATAAAGCAGAAATGGATTTTTCAATTTATGAAATGGATGTGGTCGAGCGTCAGATTAGAATTCCGATATTAAAAGAGCTATACGAAAAGAAACGGGAGAATTTAAGGGCTTTTCAAAAGGGTAAAGATTTATGGAAGAATAGTAAATATTTCTGAACACAGATAAAATTTATGCAGAACAATTCGTATAAACAAGATATTCGTTTTTGTTAGGGAGGTAGTGCTGTGAGATCAAAAAGATATGCTGTCGTAGATAAAAGCAGATGTGTAGCCTGCGGAGAATGTGCTTTATCCTGCCGGAAAAATGCGGTTTCGGTCAGATCAGGGTGCTTTGCAGCTGTTGATACAGAACATTGTGTTGGCTGTGGATTGTGCAGTAAGAACTGTCCTGCCGGATGTATTACATTAATGGAGCGGGAGGAATTATAACGATGCGTAAAAAATGGTACGATTATTTATGGATTTGGTCAATTGTATATTTTTTACTTGGATTTTTTAATATTTTGTTTGCATGGCTTGGAATGATTGATTTCTTAGTACCGCTTATATTTGCTGTTATTGGTGGAAATAAAGGGTTCTGTAATCATTATTGTGGCAGAGGACAACTTTTCCGTAAAATCGGAAAGGACTGGAAATGCTCGCGAAACAAACCTACTCCCAGATGGCTGTCGTCAAAGTGGTTCCGATATGGATTTTTAGTTTTCTTCCTGACCATGTTTGGGAATATAGTATTTCAGACTTATCTTGTAGGTGCCGGAGCAACATCTCTAAAGGAAGCAGTGAAGTTGTTCTGGACATTCAAAGTTCCGTGGGGCTGGGCATATTCCGCAGGAATGACTACGGACTGGATCGCGCAGTTTAGTTTTGGGTTTTACAGTCTGATGTTGACTTCCACCTTGATTGGGTTGATCGTAATGGTTCTATATAAGCCAAGAAGCTGGTGTACCTTCTGCCCGATGGGAACGATGACACAGGGAATCTGTCAGCTGAAAAACCATGGAAAAGATGAATTGTGATTCAAACAAGAATAGAGGGCGTAATTGCCCTCTATTTCTCATCTATGCATACTATTCTACTTTATCAAACCAGCCGTGTTCCACGCATGCTTTGTAAATACCGTCATTTACATTTGTATCTGCCACGTAATCTGCCTTTTCTTTGAGGGCGTCACAGCCATTTCCCATTGCAACGCAGTAGAACTGCTCGTCAAACATATCCAGATCATTGTAGTCATCACCAAATACGATGACATCCTCCGGTGTGCCGCCTGCATACTCGAGCATACGCAGGATACCGGCTTTTTTAGCATCCGGCTGGAACATCAGATATTCCGGCTCGAAACGAAGGTGACCAATGGTGTCTTTCAGTGTAAGCTTCTCTTCCTCTTCAGCAGGTACGGAAATGTATAACTTATAGATCTTGTCGACATTTGCCGGATCAAATGTATCATCAACAATGTATCTGGTGGGTTCTTTACGGATACCGCACTGCTCATAGAACAGAAAATCGGATGCGTACAGATCTTTGGAGTCATCAATTGCGGCAAATACGCCGTAACCCAGTTCTTTCGCCTGGCGGTAAAGAGCCAGTGCCTTGTCATAATCAATCGGACGGTTCTCCTGCAGCTTACCGTCAAAATATATACCATGGCCACCGTTGCATACCATATTCGGGAAACCGTGTGCTGCCCGGAATGGTTCTGCCTTATATGCAGCGCGACCGGTAGCAACGGAGATAAAATGACCAGCCGCAGCAAGCTTATCCAGAGCTTCCTGTGCAGAAGGAACGATCTGTTTGGTTGCGCGGTCGGTTAAAGTACCGTCAATATCAAAGAAAAAATATTTTTTGTTCATGGTTGTCCACCTCTTTCTTTTCTCTCTAAAATCTTATCAAAACGAAAAATCATAGTCAAATAGTTTTTTATATAATCGAAATATGGTATAATCTGGGATAATAAAAGTCAGAAGAGAGAGTTATATACGATGAGCAAAAAGCAGATTTTAGTTGCGGAAGACAATGAGCTCAACCGGAAAATACTGGTTGAGATTTTGTCCGATCATTATACGATACTGGAGGCAGAGAATGGGGAAGTTGCATTAGATACCCTGTGTAAACACAGGAATGATATCGCGCTGATTCTTCTGGATATTCAGATGCCGGTAATGGATGGACATACGTTCCTTAAGAAGGTAAAAGAAGATCCGGAATATGCCTTGATACCGGTCATTGTAATGACGCAGGGAGACAGTGAAGAGGATGAATTATATGCCCTTTCTCATGGGGCTATGGACTTTCTGCCAAAGCCATATCGTCCGCAGATTATTTTGCATAGAATCGCCAGTATCATTAATCTTCGTGAGACAGCAGCTATGGTAAATCAGTTTAAATATGACCGCCTGACCGGGCTCTATAGCAAAGAGTTTTTTTATCAGCAGCTGATAGACATATTGCAGCAGAATCCTGACTGGGAATACGATATTATATGTTGTAATATTGAGAATTTCAAGTTATACAATGATGCATTTGGTATTCGCGGCGGAGATCAGCTCCTCTGTAATATTGCAAGGTATTTTCAGGACAGGACAAAAGCTACGGAGGTGCTCTGCCGTTTCCGTGCAGACCGGTTTGTATGGTTGATCAGGAGATATAATAAATACAGCGATGAAAGATTTCTTGAATTAAATCAGGAGATAACGAGTTATCTGGGTGCGGAAAATCTGAGCTTTAAATGGGGTATCTATACCATTGTGGACCGGACAATACCGGTAGAGAAGATGTGCGACCGTGCAATGCTCGCGGTAGACAGTATAAAAGGTCAGTATCTGAGGCATTATGCGATTTATGATGAGGTGATGAGAGATAAGCTCCTGCGAGAGCAGGAAATCCTTGATGATATGAAAGGAGCGTTAGACGGAGGACAGTTTCAGGTATATCTTCAGCCGAAGTTCAGTCTTTCTGATTACAGACTGGCAGGGGCCGAGGCTTTGGTCCGCTGGTATCATCCGCAGAAGGGATTGATGTCTCCGGGAGATTTTATCCCTTTATTTGAGAAGAACGGCTTTATTACACAGATGGATCAGTATGTGTGGGAAGAGACTTGTAAGTTCATGAGAGAATGGAAAGATAAGGGCTATCCTTGCATGCCGGTATCGGTCAATGTATCAAGAGCAGATTTTTATCATGAGAATCTGACGGATGTCCTGTTAAGTCTGATTGGAAAATATGATTTAGAGCCGGCAGATTTTCATCTGGAAATAACTGAAAGCGTGTATACGGAGAGCCCGAATCATATTATGCGCATGGTCAGTAAGTTGCGTAATATGGGATTTGTTATTGAGCTGGATGATTTTGGAAGCGGATACTCTTCTCTTAATATGTTAAACCAGATGGAACTGGATATTGTGAAGCTGGATATGCAATTCATTCAGAGTGAAATGGCCAAACCGGAAGAACAGGGCATATTGCGGTTTATTACCGAGCTGGCTCACTGGAAGAAATTCAAAGTAGTGGCGGAGGGGATCGAGACAAAGGAAGAACTTGACAGAATCCGGAGAATCGGATGTGATTATGGACAGGGGTATTATTTTTCTAAACCACTTTGCAGGCAGGAGTTTGAAGAGAAATATAAGGGTCAGCCGACGGAGTTAGCTCAGACTGCTGAATTGCAGGATCTGGAGGGTGAGCAGAGTATCCTGATCGTGGACAATGATCACACATATAGGGATATGCTGAAGCAGACACTGGAGAGAAATTATCAGGTGCTGACTGCAGAAGATTCCGAAAGTGTTGCGGACTGTCTTTCTAATCAGGGCAGAATGGTATCGGTCATTGTTTTGAATATGATGCATCCCGAAGGAGCACATATTTTAAAAATCCTGAATGCATATAAGAGCATGAGAAGGTTTTCCGTTTTGGCAGTCGGAGATTACGACAGTGCGTTGGAAAAGGAAGCCTTTCAGGCAGGAGCAGATGATTATACCGGCAAATCCGATGATATTTACTGTCTGCAAAAACGCATAGAGCGATTGTTGGGAATGCTGGATTCCCATGAGAAGGAAAGTCAGCTGCAGAATGAAGTGTTCCGCGATTATCTGACCGGACTTATGAACCGGCGTGGCCTTCATGCCGCATGTCACGCACTTAGTCCGGAAGATTTCCCGCTTGCAGTGTATTTCTTCGATCTGGATAATATGAAACAGATCAACGACCGCTTCGGGCATGAAATTGGTGACCTTGTGCTGAAACAATTTGGTGCTGTGCTCCGCGGACAAACGAGAAATACAGACATACTGGCCAGGTATGGGGGCGACGAGTTTGTCGCAATATTAAAGAAGGTATCTTCGGAGCAGTTTGTATTGAAAAAAGGACAGGATATCTGTGATTCGTTCAGTTTGATTCAGATAGAGGATATTTCAGCAGCATGCTCAGCAGGTGTCATTCTTTGTGAAGACAAAGATAAAGTGCCGACAAAATTGCTGAAACTGGCAGACCGGGCACTGTACCGTGCCAAATCAGAGAACAAAGGTGGATGTTGTTTGTGGAAAGAAGGAGAATAAGAAGATGACAGTACAGGAATTGTATGCAGCAATTGGCAATTATGAAGAGGCAAAGAAACGTTTGATGAATGATAAGCTGATTGCAAAATTCGTCGTGAAGTTTCCGGCGGATCCATCTTATGGACAATTGATGGAAGCATGGGAAAAAGAAGACAGTGATGGGATATTTAGGGCGGCGCACACGTTAAAAGGTGTCAGCGCCAACCTTGCTCTTACCAGCTTATTTGAACCGGTGGATCAGATTACAGAGGCTTACAGATCCGGTCAGGAGGAAAGACGGGCAGAGGTTGATTTGTCTGCACTGATCCGGGAGATACAGATGAAGTATCAGGATACAGTGGGAGCAATCAGAGAGTTCGAAAAAACACTTTAAATGTCATAACAGGTGATTATTGTGAATAAACGAAGATTTAGGAAATATGACGGTAAGAAGTATGGATGGTTCATGGATATGAAGAAATTCTGCATATTGCTTGTTGCAATATTTCTTATTTTCCAGCTTCTTATCGGGGTCTCTTTCGTAAAGGGAGATTCGATGGAGCCAACATTGCAAAATGGAGAAATGGTATTTTACAGGAGATTTGGCTCTACATATGAAAAGGGAGACGTTGTATCCGTACGTGTTCCGGCAGGAGAATATTATGTGAAGCGTGTGATCGCGGTTGAAGGTGACACGGTAGATATCAGAAATGGAAATGTGTATGTAAATGGAACCCTTCTGGATGAGCCATATGCAGCAGGCGAGACCTTTGAGCAGGAAGGAACGGTCATATACCCATACACATTGCAGGAAGACCAGATATTTGTACTCGGTGATAACCGGGAGGTATCGATGGACTCCCGGACCTTTGGCGCAGTCAGTAAGCGACAGATCAAGGGAAAGCTTCTGTTCTATGCAGGCAGATACTATATCCGGAAAATATAAAATTGGGGACGGGGTTTTTTTCAAAAAACCCCGTCCCCAATTTTATATTTTCTTTCCGAGCATCTCTGGATTTGTTGCGTATTTTAATGCTGTATCCTTCGTGATCTTTCCTTCTTTATACAGACCCAGAAGGCTGTTGTCCATGGAGATCATGTCATCTTTGGCAGATGAATAGATCAGTCCTTCGATCTGATGTACCTTATTGTCGCGGATCATATTTCGGATCGCCGGTGTGACAGTCATGATCTCCAGAGCCGGAATGACGGTTCCGTCAGTGGTCGGTACAAGCTGCTGTGAAACAACGGCGGTAAGCACCATGGAAAGCTGCACGGCGATCTGTCTCTGCTGATTGGCCGGGAAGACATCAATGATGCGGTCTATCGTGTTGGCCGCTCCGATCGTATGCAGGGTAGACAGAAGCAGGTGGCCGGTCTCTGCGGCTGTCATGGCGACATTGATGGTCTCGTAGTCACGCATTTCTCCAAGGAGGATGACATCCGGGCTCTGTCTTAATGCTGCACGAAGCGCGGTTACATAGCTTCCGGTATCAATATGGATCTCGCGCTGGCTTACGATACTGTGCCCATGATGATGCAGGAATTCCAGCGGATCTTCCAGCGTAATAATATGCTTTTCCTGTGTCTTATTAATCTGGTCGATCATGCAGGCAAGAGTGGTAGATTTACCGCTTCCGGCAGGGCCGGTCACAAGGATCATGCCCTTTCCCGCATCTGCCAGATGGATCACATGCTCCGGAATACCAAGCGTTGCGTAATCCGGGAGCTGGAAGGTAATAATACGTATGACGGCAGACAGTGCACCTCTTTGCTTATATGCACTTACACGGAAGCGTGACATTCCCGGGATGGCAAATGAGAAATCGTCATCACCGTTACATAGAAGCTGCTCCATGTTACGTTCTCCTGCCAGCTCATAGATATCCTTCAGTAAGCTTTCCGTATGGCCGGGCTTTAGGATATCTTCATTGATCCTGCCGATGACTCCGTTCTTACGGAAAGAAACCGGAAGCCCTGCAACGATGAAAACATCGGAAGCCTGTTCTTCAATTGCCTGTTGTAGAATGGATCGTAAATTCATATCAAGACTCATAAGTTACTCCTTTGCTTTTTCAATCTGCCATGTCTGTATCTCATAATAATGATCGTGTTCCCGGGGATCTGTAACCTTAAGCTTTACAGACAGTACCTGTGATTCGCCGGAAGGAATCTCATAAGAGATGAAATGGGAACCACTTTCTTCAGAAAAGGTTATATCTCCTTCCCCTTTCAGCGCCTCCGTAAGTGCAGGGATGTATTTCTCTTCACCGACGGACCGGTACGTCTCGTCCATGATGCCATCCAGCCTTGCCAGAACTACTTCTGCTTCAGAGGAAGCACTGTAATAGTCGGTGCGGTGCTCTGCCATCTTCCTGCTGAGGGAATAATCACTCCTGGCACTGGATAATGAGAGCAGTGCAAATGTAGTGAGGCACAATACGAGAAAAACGACCAGCAGGGAGGATAATCCGATATTTACAAAGGAAACCGTCTTCTTATCTTTCTTCATGGGCAGTCCTCCTTGCAATGTGATGCTGTGTCTGAAGCTGATAGATTACGGAAGAATCGGATGATTTTATAACATTCATATCTGCCGTAAGCATATCGTCAGTTTCATCCAGTGATAACACGATCTCATAAATGTGTTCCGATGCGGAACATTCTGCAAAGTCATCGTCAAAATATAAGACCGGCTCTCCAGAATCTGTTTCTCCATAATGATCGGGATATTCCTGCGCGATCAGCTGCTCTGCGGAAGAGAGACTGTCGGAAGTTCTTAATATCTCTGCGATCGTCGAGCACTCGTTTACCGCCTGTGTCAGTACCTGTGATTCCTGACTGAGGAGATGGGATTTCACAAAGAACTGCACGCAAACAGCACTGGTAATCGAGAAAAATAAGATGGCCAGTATCAGTTCCATTAGAAACAAGCTGGATGATTGTGCCCTATTTTTACGTAGCATAAGAAATAAAATCCTTTCATTAATAATCTATTTATTGACTTCTCAGACCGACAATTACCGATGCAGTTCTGTCGTTCTTATCCACACACTGAAACTTCAGAAGCTGGTCGTTCACTAGCTCGATCGAAAAGTCCTTTACCTGCAGTATGGCTTTTCCGTCGGAAGCAGTCGCGTTGGCTCCGTCTTTGATAAACAATTCCTTCAGTTCATTTTCATAAGCATATATATAAGTGTAGTAGTTTTCATCGTTGTACGTCTGCTGAAGCACAAGTGCATCACAGCCGTCGAAGGTTCCCAGAGATACCATCCCTTTCGTATCGTTCTGGTGTATTTTCTCTGTAATATAAGAAAGAGAAGTCCTTGCCGTGTCATTGAGCGCCGAGTCCTCGGTCGTAGACTGGTAGATACCTGCCGCAAGAAGCACTACGGTCAGCGAAGATAAAGCAAAGACAAAGAACAATGCAACAGGAAAAAGGAAATCTATCATATGTTTGTGTTTTGTCTGTAACCGCATACTTACTCCTCCTTCTCCCGCTCGATGATTGTGATATCCGGCATGATATTCGAAGCGGTTATCCGATAATCCACATAGAACAGCTCTTCATTGTATGTCAGACCATAATTTTCCTTCAGATATTCCAAGCTCTCCGGGTATACGCCCTCCACACTGTAGCAGTAAGTCATGCTGCGTGTGATGGCATTTTCCAGAGCTTCCCGCTGTCTTTTGGTGGTGCTTCCTGACAGACCGGACAGTCCCTGGATGAAGAGTACCAGGATCAGCAGAAATACACAGACGGATACAAGGAATCCGGATGCGCTATGTGATTGTTTCTTGTACTGAAAACGCTGCATATAGCATACTCCTTTTTAAATACCTGACATAATTCCCATAAGAGGAAGCATAACGGACAGAAGGATCACACCTACGATCAGAGATAATACAATCACTAATGTAGGCTCCAGAACAGCAAGTGCATTGTTCATGCGAGTATCGATCTCGTCCTGATACAGGGAAGCAATCTGCGTCATTACCTGATCCATGGAACCGGTCCTGGAACCGATGGAAGCCATACGTGCATACATGCCGGTAAAGATACCGGAGGTAAATAGCGCCTGTGACAGATCCTCGCCCTGTGCGACAAGTTCCTGGCACTTCATAAGCTTCTTCTGGAAGAATGGGTCATCATTCAGCGCATTTACAAGCTCCAGACTCCGTTCCGGGCTAAGACCGCTGCTTAAGGTAAGTGCCATACCACTTGCGAAGCGGCAGGCTGCGATCTGTTCATAAATGGCGCGAACAGGGGCAACCCCATATCCAAGCTTTCGAAGCATTGCCCGTCCGGAAGCGGTGCGTGTGCCATAGATTCCAAAGAGGACGATCACAAGCAGCAATCCGATAAAGAGAATGGAATAGCGGCTGATGATCGTACCCATATTCATGAGCATCCGGGAGAATCCGGTCATCTCCGTTCCGAGCTGTACAAATACCTGATTGAAGATCGGCATGACCTTCACAAGGAGAACGATGACAACGAGAATCATCATACCTGTCATGATCATCGGATAAGTAACCGCACTTCGGATACTCCGTGCAATACCAGCCTCCCGTTCATAATGTATCTGCAGCGCTTCCATCACTTCATCCAGAGTACCGGTCTCCTCACCGATCGATACCATATGAAGCAGATAGGATGGAAAGAGCTTAGACTGTTCCAGCGCATGTGTAAGATTGCCGTTCTCCTGCATATCTTCAAGAATCATATGAAGAACAGCTTTCTCATCATCAGAAGACGCATCCTCCAGCATGATCTGCAGGCCTTCCCAGGCGGATATTCCTGACTTCAGCACGAGCGCCATCTGCCCACAGAAAGAAGACAGCTCCATATTGGAAAATGGTTTTCCGGATAAATTCTTTTGACTCATAATCATCCTCCGTTAAGTTAATAAGAATATTTTACCGTGTAATTATCTCCGTCACCGATGTATTTCTTGACCGAAGCGCTGTCATTATTGGCAGCCAGTGTCGGGTCCATCAGGGACCAGTTATTTCCGTCAAATTCAATGATATTGTCGACCCAGCCGGCTTCCTTCAGATAGACACTGATCCACGCATGGTAGACCGTACCGGAATATCCGACTACGAGCTTTGTCGGTATTCTCTGGGAGCGCAGAAGCGCTGCCATAAGAGAAGCATAGTCAAAGCAGATACCTGTACCGGTCTTCAGTGTCTGATCGATGTCGGGAATATATTCTACCGGTATATGAGCAGCAAATTCTTCATCATAAGTGATATTTTCTATTACATAATTATATGCCTGTTCCACATAATCCAGGTCATCCGAAGATTTGTCCGAAAGCTCCATGCCAAGCTGCACCGCTTTGCTCTCGGGCGTAAACCAGACATACTGGTTGGGATAAAGGAAAGGCTTGAATTCGTCATTCAGTGTTACGGAAATATCCTGAGAAAAGGATAATGCATACTTATCATCAAAAGCATGCTCATACACTTCCATATGATAGTTCCCGTCGCCCCCGGTAAGTGGAAATGTCTCATAGTCTTCGGATGTCATACAGTAGGAATATACTGTCTGATCCGGAGTCGTTACCTGAAGTCTTACCTTGGAAGCAACGCCGCTATACTGAAGCATGATATATCCTTCGGAAGAGTTAGAAGCATCTATAGAAATAAAATCGTTTCCATAGATAGATATTCCGCTCGCGTCTGGGAGGAGAAAATCTGTAACCGTTTCACGATTTCCTTTCGGCTGCGATGAAGTATCACCGGACCCTTCGTCACTGCCACATCCGGTCAGCAGGCAGGATAGAAGAATGGAAAGAAATGCAATATGTAAAGCAGAAAATATGCGGTTCATATTTTTATTGACTCCTTTCCCCATATTGAGGGTACGTCATTACTTTACATTAAGGACAAGGTGGAGCGTATTTCCGGCTTTGTCCGGTACATAGACATCCAGAGTGGAATCTGGATAAGAAAAGATAACATAACCCTCTGTTTCGTTGTAAGAATACGGTTCGATCCGCTTTCCGGACGCATCGACCGCAACGATCTTACGGTAATCGACTCCGGAACGGTCGTCATCTAGATACAGATAAACCAGTTTGTCTTCCTGACTGTTCGAGAGAAAAGTCGGTGCCTTTGTGTCCAGATTCTTTACCTCAACCGTCTGTGTGTTTATCTGATTATTTATTAAAGTTACAGTAACCGTCAATGTCCCGTTTGCATCCGGGCTCACCGTATACAGGTGGCTGTCTGCTTCCGTAACCGGCAGTGCCTCCCCATTCATGTTGGCAACAACACTTTTTATCGGCATGGCTGCGTCAATATCGATCGAGTAGGTCGGTAACCAGGGGGTATCTGTCGGCTTTAACTGCAACGTAAAATTCGGATAAATAAATAAAAAAGGAAGCATACAAAAGAGTATGATGATCAGCATCAGAGTAAACTTCTGAAATGCAAATCGTTCCTTTCTGTAATTACTGTAAGAAGTTAATACTTCCAGCGGTATGGAGTTGGGCTGGACATGGCAGGCTTCAAAGATATTAGACAACATCTGGTCAGCTACCTTCTGATCCAGCACCGGTCCGCCTGAGTTCTTAATGTTCATGTATAAAGGACCCCTCCCTTAGTGATTCAGAATCTGCTTCAGCCGCTTCCGTCCCCAGTTCAGATAACGGTTGACGGAACCCGAGCTGATATCTAAAAGCTTTGCAATCTCTTTGTTCGTCATATGGTCACAGTATTTCATCATGATAACCTGGGACTCCGTGAAGGGAAGGTTTATGATCCTGTGCAGAGAATAAGTAGTTCCTTCTATATTAATAGATTCATTATTTTCTTTCTTAAGCATCTTATAGCATACCAGGTATTCGATCTGACTGAGCTGAGATAAGAACAGCTTCGGATCCGGTAAGGAATGTATCTGTGTCAGCGCCTGGATATATGTCTCCTGCAGCGCTTCCTGTGCAAGATACTCATCTCCCAGATATGCGCACGCGAACTGATATTGCTTCTGGCAGGTCGCCGCATATAGTTCCGCAAAAGCATCGCTGCTCCCGCTTTGTGCATTTCTGACCAGACTGGTTATGTATTGATAATCTAAATTCGCCATTATGATTGCTCCTTATAAATCCGTCTGTTTGACAATGCGATCAGATCCGTAACGGTAGGAGTCGCTTCTCCTTCGTGAAAGGCGATGCCATACTGATACTGAATCGGGAGGGTATCTTCCTTTGCATTGTGCTCATCTGTCTTCTGGCGCACACGTAAGAGAAAGGTATTAATCTTCTCCATGTCCGTGTCTTCGAATAACGCGATAAACTTATTTCCCCCATTTCGTCCCACAAAGCAGAGATTCAAAGAAGTCATCCGGAGAATATTGGAAAAATCACGGATCAGCATATTTCCCTGAATATGTCCGTACTGCTGGTTGATCTCCGCGATATTCGTCAGATCAAACATCACGCATCCCATATTCTCAGGAAGTGGCTTATCGAGGTACTTCTCGATCAGTGCGTCACAGCTGAAACGGTTGGCAATCCCTGCCACCGGATCGGAATGTACGGCATAGTCAAGCTCTCGATAATCCTTTTTCCAGGATGATAAAAGATTAAAATCCAGCAGGATAAACAGGAATGAGATCAGGAACACAAACCATAATAACCCGCAGATCAGCCGGACACGGGAATCTTCTCCTATCATATGATAGAGATCCGGGTTCAGCAGGATCAGGCCGGCACATGCAAGAGCCAGTACAATATATACAATTAATTGAATCGTTTTGAAAATATCAAGCTTTTTCATGGACACCCTCCTTATTTTAGCGTTATTATATCACATTTTATTCCATTTGTAAGGGTTGACTTATTTGATTGTTGGAAGTAAAATTTAAATGAGAAATTAGAAGTAAATGATTGTATCAGTAAGAATTAGAAAGGAATATGCTTATGAGCGAACAATTGTTGAAACTAAGCGTGCGAATGTTAGGTAAAGAAGAAATTACCTATGGAAATAGACAGATAATATCCGGAAGAAACTGTGTTTCCAAGGCGATCAAGCTTTTCCTCATCTTATTACATAGCGGGGAAGAAGGAATCAGCAGAAGCGGACTTCTGGAAGCGTTGTACGGCAGAGAGGATATCGTGGATGCATCGAATAATCTTCGTGTTACCGCACACCGTCTCAAGAAAATGCTTAGTGAATCCGGGTTTCCGGAATATGATTATATTGTATCCAAAAATGGAATCTATAAGTGGCAGTCACCGATGCAGACAGAAGTGGATGCGCTGGTATTCAGAGAATTAATGCAAAAAGCTTCTGCGGAAGAGGACGAAGAGAAAAAGGCAGAGCTCGTATCAGAGGGACTAAAGCTGTATCAGGGAGATTTCCTTCCGAAATTGTCCGGCGACGAGTGGGTGCTTATGGAAAGTGTCCAGTATAAGAAGCTGTATACGCAGGCGTTGGAGTGGATGTGTTCCTATTTAAAAGAACGTAAGGAATTCGAAGAGATTCTTTCCTATATCGAGCCGGCATGCCGGATCTATCCGTTAGATGAGTGGCAGTCAGTGAAGATCGACTGTTATATCGAGTTGAACCGTTATGAGGAGGCGCTGGAGGAATATGAGAAAACTGCCAGATTATTATTTGAAGAACTGGGAGTTTCGCCATCCGAAAAGATGATGGAGCAGTTCCGTGCCATGAGCGAGCATATCAGCGGCAGACCGCAATTCATCGAGGAGATCAAAGGTGGGCTTCGTGAAGAAGGGCAGGAGAGAGGTGCATTTTACTGCTCTGCTCCGAGCTTCCGCGATGCGTACCGGATGACGAGAAGGAATATGGAGAGGAACGGTCAGTCCGTGTATCTGATGCTCTGCACGATCACCGATGGCAAAGGGCACTGTATGACGGAATCAGAGAAACTAGAGAATATGTCCGAAGTCCTGTGTGAGTCGATCCAGAGATGCCTCAGAAGATGTGATTCTTTCACCAGATACAATTCGGCACAGTTCCTCATCATGCTGACAGGCATCAATGAAGAGAACTGCAACATCGTGATGAGCCGGATCACAGATGAGTTCTCGAAGGAGCACAAGACCTGGTCCAAGCGTCTGGAATGTTGTGTTTCTTCCTTATATGATATGGAATAATAATGAAAAGAAAGGCGGAGATAAGCAGATGAGAGAACCGAACACAAGCTACATTAATATATCTGCTCCGAATTTACTTACTATATGCATAGACAGGACAGACGATGGTGAGATCGGCGGAAGATTTTACCATTGTTATGACCACACCCCGGTGGTGTTCTCCAGTGTGGTAGAATTGCTGACGAAAGCGGAGCGTTTCTTTGATGAGATCGCATTTCCGCAGGCGTCTACCATGACAAGAAAATTTCATGTCAAGGATACAACACCTCAGACATATAATAAACAGAGACCGGAAAAGGTTGTTGATCAGACAGAGATCATCAGGCATACCGGGGAGAAGGCGACCTTTGTGGTCTGGGTAAAATTCCGGCAGAACTCCACCTGGCAGGGAGAGGCAGTCTGGATGGAAGAAGGCATCAAAAAAAGGTTTGCGAATATACTTGAATTAACGTCGAGAATCGACAAAGCATTACAAAAAATAGAAAAATCATAAAAATAATAAATTTTTTAATGTTTTTTTCTGTTTTGTAATGCTTTTTGTAATAGTACATTATATATAATGGGGCTACAATAATAAAATACGTATCGATATATAAATAGATAAGGGGCGATCGTAATCGTGAGTAATGGAGCAGAACAAAGCACAAACACATTTGTTGTGAAGATTATGAATCAACAAAATGCCACGTGGCAGGGAAGTGTGACGTGGATGGAAGAACAGAAGGAACAGAAGTTCCGAAGTGCACTGGAACTTCTGAAGTTGATAAGTGAGGCGCTGGAAGACAATTCCGTAGCAGAAGGAGGAAGCCATGAAAAGTAAAATATTAAAAAGGAGTATCGCCATCATGCTTTGCATGGTTATCGTGCTTAGTGGAAGCGGATACTTGTTAGCAGAAACATTCGAAGAAGGAAATGCAGAAGTCATGGAAGCATCTGTGACGGATGTGCCGGCTGAGGATGCGACCGTACAGGAAGAGACGACGGAAGCTGGAAGCGATGATACGGTTGAGGTAGAGATCCCGGCACAGCAGGAAGAGCCTTCCACACCGGCAGCAGAGGCTCCGGCAGCAGAAGCACCGGCAGCAGAGACACCGGCAGCAGAGGTGCCGGCAGTAGAAAGTGCAGAACCGATTCTGCAACTTACATATGAAGATGACGACGTAAAAGTTATCGTAGATGCCACAAAGGCAGGCAATATTCCGGACGGTGCAACACTCTCAGTTACTCCACTTGAGAAAAAAGAAGTAACAGATGGAATGAGTGCTGAAGAGAAAGCAAAGATTGAAGAAGTCAATGCACAGTATGATCTGACGGAAACCAAGCTGCAGGAAAAGGCAGAGAATGAAGAATACGATATCGCAGGATTCCTTGCATATGATATTACATTCGTCGATGCAGATGGAAATAAGCTGGAACCAAATGGAGATGTAAAAGTTTCCATGGAATATAAGAAAGCAGTTGTTCCAGAAGAAGTAAAACAGGCAAAAGAAGAACTTGCTGCATGTAATGCAGAGTTAGAAACGAATGTTACTGTCATGCACTTGGAAGAAAATGCAAATGGAACCGTGAGAGAAGTTGTGGATATGGTTGCAGATGCGAATGAAGTTGCAACAGTGCAGATGACAGGAAGTGAAAAGGTTCAAAAAGTAGAATTGATGACAGACAGTTTTTCTGTTTTTACAATCACCTGGGGTGGAAAGGCATCAGTAAAGGGATATATTATAGATGAAGATGGAAAAGATATTAAGGGTATAAAAGATAAATCGATTTCAGCAAGTGGACAATTTAACTTTACTCAGAATATAGAGACGGAAACAAATAGTGATTACTATAAAGTGTCAGATAGTGCAGGGAATACATATAGATTCGTAGCAGCGTATAGAACAGATAAAGATAAAGAGGGTAGCGATAGGATTACAAAAGGAAAAGAGCTGGAGTATATAAATTATAGTGAAGGTAAGATAAAATATCAGGAAAAAGGGAAGGATAAAGAAAAAGAATTCGGCAATAAAAGGCTTTATCTAGTCTATAAACTGGAAACTCCAGCGCAGGGCAATGTAGATATAATTCCAACAGTGAATGCATCGGAATTAGGAATTAATATTGATCTATTTAATTATAACGATCAGATTAATAGAACTAATATAGCAGATGCGGGATTTAGCTTCTATAATGGTTTTGGAGGTGGAGCTGTTGATGGCACTAATACTGAATCTGGAGCGTATACACATCCGAATGCCCAGGGAGTTCATCAGGAATATCTGAAAGCAAATCTTCAAAAGGGATATCCTGTTCTGAAGGATGGTACATCGTTAGGGCTTTTGTTTGGTAGTACAACATCTAATGCAGTAACACCTTACACGGGCTTAGACGGGTTGTTACTGCGTCCGGACGAGGCAGGTTACTATGTATACGATAGTAGCGTATATCATGCGCAGTTGCTGAAAGATAAAAATAGAATAGAAGTTTACAATGCAAAACTTTCTCCGGATTGGAATACCTTTAGATATGGTAACTTCCTTCCATTCAACAGTTTACCTTCCAGTGCAACGAATGGAAGCGAGAATTCTGTTGACGGAGGACGCAGCAAAACAGACTTGTGGTATGGAATGCATATTTCGATGGCTTTCATGCAACCGAAGAATGGCACATTAAATGGAAACCCAATGGAATTTGCTTTTACAGGCGATGATGATGTATGGGTATTCATTGATGGTGTAAAAGTTCTGGATATAGGCGGAATACATGATAAGAAAAGTGGAAACATTAATTTCCAGACTGGTGTTGTAAATGTTGATGATGTGTCTGCCACAACTCTTTCGAATTTGTATAAAGTTGCTTATCAGGAGAAAAATCCTGATGCGACAAATGAACAGGTCAAAGAGTATCTGGACAGCATTTTTGCAACGGATAGTAATGGAAACTATACCACATACAAAAATTATAGTGGACACAATATGGATTTCTTCTACCTTGAGCGAGGTGGTGGAGCAGCAAATTGTAAAATCAAATTCAATATGCCTGCTTTAGATAAAGATTCTGTTACGGTCAGCAAGGAAATTGAAAATTATGATGAAGGTGCATATAATGATGTGGAATTCAGCTTCAAGATGTATCATAAGGGTGAACTCGTACCGGAAGGAACGACATATACATTAATTAAAGCTGATGGAACAGAAAGTGCACAGAGTGTTGGCAAAGATGGTGTGTTTAAATTAAAACACGGAGAACATGCCCGGTTTGCGGATTTCACACAAGGCGATGAGTATTATGTCGAAGAGACTGGAATCAGCAGTGCAACCTACGATAAGGTGAAAATCGAATCTTCAGGTATTGTAAATGAGGAGGATCAGGATATCACAGAAGGAGAAACTTCTGTCAGAAGTAAAGTACTTACTGTGGGTGAAAACTATACTGTTACTTTCCGCAATCGATGTGCGGCAACGAATATGAAACATCTGATTATTAAGAAAGCATTTGATGGCAGAGTTGGCTATGATACATATCAGATGAGAGTAACGGTTGGTGGAGCATTATATACAGGTAATTACAAAGTGGGAGATGATTATAGCTCGGCACTGGCATCTGATGAGCTCCTGGAAGCACAAAATGGAATTATCAGGTTGCGGGCTGATCAGGTAGCAGTGATTCTTGGTAATGCTTCTATATCATCCGAGGATGAAACTAATGCACGGGGTATTCCTTCTGGAACATCTTTCAAGGTTGAAGAACTCTTGGAAGATAACGGAACACATTTGCAGCCTAAGTATGAAGTGTCAGAGCAGACAGCAGAGAATATAAATGCAGTGGACGGATTCTCCGGAACAGGATATGCTTCGGGAACTATAATTCTGAATAGCAATGCATCTGTGACAGTAACGAATACATTGGTTGGAAATCCCGCAGAAGATGACAAACCTGATGACGTTCCACATCATAAGTATATAGATTATCTGGGAGATGGTGTGAAGAACTCGCAGACTGGATTGTCAGGAGATGATTATTATCGACTCTATCTGGATGTCACAGGAATCCCGAATGTTAAACCGGAGCCCGCAGATATTGTACTGGTATTGGATTATTCAAGTAGTATGGGTGAAAAATTTGGTGGAAAAACCCGATGGGATTATGTGAAGAATTCTGCCCAAATAGCTGTGAATACATTATTGCCAGACGGAGGAAATTCGAAGAATCGTGTTGGAATAGTCTGGTTTGATGGGGAAGCAAATAAAGATAATGTACAGTTTACATCGGATCGGCAATATCTGTTGAATTGTATTGATAGGAAGAATATTGACTATGGAACGAATTATCAGGCAGCTTTCTGGAATGCACAGGATATGTTGAAAAACAGTAGTGGACGTAAAAAATTTGTGATTTTTGTTACGGATGGAAAACCGTATCATTATTATAAATCAAGAAACGATGAGCAGGATGGAAAAGATCCAATTAACAATGACTCGGAAGCACAAAAAAAGGCAATAGAAGCTGCAAAATTATTTAATGATTTGAATGGATTTTATGCAGTATCTGTCGGAAGTGAAGACGGAACCACTTTCTTAAAAAACAGTATAGTGGGAAACGTGAATGCAACGACAAAAACTGTAATTGGTGCAGATAAGGAAGCTGAGTTAACAAATGCATTTAACCTGATTCTTGGATCGATTACAAAGCAGATTGGGAACGTTACTATTACTGATACTCTGAGTGAATATGTGACTTTTGTAGATGAACAAGGTGAATTCTTGTCAACGTATGATACAGATAAATATGGAATTATCCAGGGGAAGAATAATGATAATATTGCTTCGCAATTGGGATTGAAGGTAAACACTTATAATAAAAATAAAGAAACAGGTTCTATCATAGGAGCAGAGGAATACACTGGAAGTTATGCTTATAAAATTGATTTGAATAATAAAACAATTACAGTTAACTTCGGAGAAGATTATTTCCTTGAAAGAGATGTTGTTTATACTATTTCCTTTAATGTAAGATTGACGGAAAAGGCAACAAAAGAAGCGTTGGAAGAAAAGAATACATCAGGAGATGATCTCACAGATTATCCTGGAAATGTTACAAGTTCTAAAAATCCTGGATTGTATTCAAACAGTAATACGAGCCTTTCTTATGAACGAGTTGTAAATGGTGAGAAGAGGACAGAGACCCAAAATGATTATGAAAAACCAGTTGTTCAGCCATATGATAAGACATGGATACTTATAAAAGAAAATAAAGGCGGACAATTACAACTTCAAGGAGCACAATTTACCTTATCAAAGACTGGTAAAACATATACTGGGACTTCAGATGAAAATGGTGTTGTACAGTGGAAAGATGGTGATAACAAATTAAATTCTTCACAGGATATTGAACCAGGAACGTATACATTAACGGAAACTAAGGCTCCGGCAGGATATTCCTTGACTACGGATACATGGACTGTTGAGATTTATGCAAAAAGAGCGAAACCAGTTATCACATGTGAAACAACCAATGAGAAAGTACAGTTAGAGCAAGATTTGACTACCGGATACTTCAAAATGAAAGTAAAAAATGAAGTGCTTTATAGTCTTCCAAGTGCCGGTGGTTCTGGAATCTTCTGGTATACGATCGGTGGAATTCTGCTGATGATGGCAGCAGCACTGATTTTATATAAAAACAAATGCGGGGAGGTGCTGAATAGATAATTTATGAAAAGATTCAGCAGCCTGACTGCGAAATACAAAAAGAATAATATGAAACAAATAAGGGTTTAACCCGAGGAAAAGGAGAGAAAAATATGAAGAAATTCAAAAAAGTCTTTGCCGTGTTATTAACACTGGCTATGGTGCTCGGAATGAGCATGACAACATTTGCTGCTAACAAACCGACTGCTAGTGATAAGAAAACCGCAAGCGTTACAAATATTGAGGCGGGAGCAACTGTAACAGCATATCAGATTGTAGAAGCAAAATATAATGATGCTGGTTTTATTGGATATTCTGCAGTTAATGGAGTAACCATCAAAAATCCACTGGCACCAACTTCTGACGAAGTGACAACAATTGCTCAGAATGTAAATGGATTAAAAAGTGTACAGATGACTACCACAACAACATCTGGCTTGGCAACCTATACAGCTGATCTTAATGCTGGTTATTGGATAGTATTAGTTAGGGGAACTGTTGAAGAAGTTTACAATCCAATGTTGGTTGGTGTTTATTATTCTAAATCAGGTAGTGATAATACAATGAGTTCTGATGCAGTAGATGCCAATTCTAATTGGGAGCTTGTTACAAGCAATGCCTATGCAAAATCAACAAAACCAACAGTCGATAAAAAGATAGTTAACTCTGATGGAAACGATAATGGAAATTCTGTTGCTATTGGTGATACTGTAAACTTTGAAATTGACACAGCTATTCCTTCTTACAGCAAGGAATATACAACAGTACTTGTTCAGGTTAAAGACGAATTAAGTGAAGGCTTGACATTAAAAGCAGATTCTGTAACAGTTGATGGTTTGACAAAAGGAACAGATTATACAATTACGACGTCTGATAGAGGATTTGTAATTACAATCAATTCTGCGTATGCATTAGCAAACGGCGGAAAAGATATTAAAGTAACTTATAGTGCTACTGTAAATGGAAGTGCTAAATTTAACTTTGATCCAAATACCAATAAGGCAACATTTATATACACAAATAATCCTGAGGGTACTACAAAAGAAGTATATGACAAAACATATTCCTATACATTTGGTATTGATGCCAAATTAAACGGAAGTTCTACAGAAATATGGAACAAGATTACTCAGGAACTTGTAAAAGGTGAGATGGTAAAAGAAACTGTAGAAGGTGAGGAGAAAGAAGTATTTAAACCTCTTACCGGAGCCAAATTCTCTCTTACAAATAAGTCAACTAATAAGGTATATACAGCAACTTCTACAGATGGAGCGTTAACTTTTACAGGACTTGATGCAGGAGAATATACTTTAAAGGAGACAGAAGCTCCAGAAGGATATACCGTTAATGATAAAGAGATTCCAGTTGTAATTACAGCTGAATACAATACAGATGGTACTTTGAAGGCTTATACGATTACTGTTGATGGAAAAGCAACTTCTACCTATACAGCAACATATACTGGAGAATCTATAGAAAAGACAATTACAAATATTGTTGAAGGTGAAGGAAACGCTACGACACAGATCAAGAATACCAAGATAGCATCTCTTCCAGGAACTGGTGGTATCGGTACTACAATCTTCACAATCGGTGGATGCCTGATTATGATCATTGCAGCAGCTTTATTCTTCGCAAATCGTAGAAAAGCAAAATAGTTTTTAAAGAATAATACATAAGAGATAAACATATTGGTAGTCCTGGGCGGGGTCGCTCAGGACTGCCGTAAAAAATAATACAACATCAAGGAGAGCGCGGATGAAAAAGAAAACGAGTACAATTTTAGTTGTGATAGTATTTTTAGCCGGATTGTCCTTGCTGCTGTATCCATTTGTAGCAAACCAGTGGAACAGTTATCGTCAGAGCAGGCTGATTAGTAATTATGAAAGTACTGTGGCTGAGATGGAGGAAGCGGGAGAGATTGATTACGAGAAGGAATGGCAGAAGGCAAATGCATATAATGCGGCACTGCTTCCGAGTATTCTCCCAGATTCATTTGCGGTAGCGGATGCATCCGAAGAAGAGGATGATGAGTACATGTCCTGCCTGAACCTGACAGGGGACGGCATGATGGGAATCGTAGAGATTCCGAAGATCGATGTTAAGATTCCGATCTATCATACCACTGAGGATGAAGTGCTCCAAAAGGCAGCAGGTCATCTGGAGGGAAGTTCACTTCCGGTAGGTGGAGAGAGTACACATGCCGTTATTTCTGCTCACAGAGGATTACCGAGCGCAACGCTTTTTACAGATCTGGATAAACTGGAGGAAGGCGACCATTTCCTGCTTCATATTCTGGATGATACGCTTTGTTATGAGGTGGATCAGATATTGGTTGTTGAGCCGAAGCAGACCGAGAGTCTGGCAGTGGAGGAAGGAGAAGATCTTGTTACACTTCTTACCTGTACACCATACGGAGTAAATACCGAGAGACTTCTGGTCCGGGGACACAGAGTTCCATATGATCCGGAAGAGCTTGCAGATAATGAAGCATTGCAGGGTCCGATCAGTCTTCATACCAATTATCTGCTTTGGGTATTCGTAGGACTTGGCATTACAGGGTTATTTGTTCTGCTTTTATTCCTGCGTGAGCGAAAGCTTAAGAAAGCAGAGGAACCGAAGGAGTAAATATGAAGAAAAAGATTTTAACTGTACTATTTGGGTTAATGTTTCTTTTAGGCTTCTGCATTCTCGTATATCCGACGGTTGCAAACCAGTGGAACAACTATCGACAGAGCAGGCTCATCAGCAATTACGAGACAGTAATGGAAGAGATGGAGCCGGAGGATTTCACCAGAGAGTGGGAGAAAGCCAATGCATTTAACGCCACTTTAACAGAAAATGATATATATGGAGATGTATTTGGAGAAGCAGACAAAGACCTGAAGGGGACAGAGTACTGGCAGGTCCTCAATATCGCAGATGATGGCGTAATGGGTTATTTGTCTATACCAAAGATAAATGTTAAGCTTGCCATTTATCATGGCACAGGCGAGACAGTACTGCAGACGGGTGTTGGACATCTGAACGGAACAAAGCTTCCGATCGGCGGCGAGAGTACACACAGCGTATTATCCGCCCACAGAGGACTCCCAAGTGCCCGGTTATTTACAGATATTGACCAGTTAGAACCAGGAGATAAGTTCTACGTTCATGTGCTGGATGAGATCCTGGCATATCAGGTAGATCAGATACTTCCAATGGTTGATAAAGATGACCATGAAGCATTAAGCGAAGCATTAAAAATCGAACCGGGCAAAGATCAGGTAACACTTTTCACCTGTACCCCATATGGTGTAAACTCCCACAGACTCTTAGTAAGAGGCACGAGAGTACCATACACCGGCGAGGAAGATGGAGAAGATTCACTGTCAGAGTCAATGGTAAAAGCGGTTCAGAATTATTATATGCTGTATCTCATATTAGGACTTTCGATAACATTACTTGTCATATTGATAATGAAGGTCTTCTTTAACAGAGGCAGCAGGAAACAGATAAATAACCTTGAAGATGAATAGGAACAAGGAGGAGAAGATGCGATGATGAATAAGAGGGTAAGGATATTGAGCGCATGTGCTCTGGCATTGGCAGTGACGATCTCCGGGCTGACACTTCCGGGAGCGTACGCAGCGGATGCGGTGGACACGGGTGAAACATGCTCCATTGAGTTTAATTTATCGAAGAATGTATATGGTTCTGGGGAAAATGCAACTGATTTTGCAGAACTTAGTACACTTCCAATTCAAGTAAAGCTATACAAAGTTGCTACAATTACAGAAACTGGAGCATATAATGCCGTCACTGGGTTTGAAGAGCTGAATCTTGATTCGATCAGCAATGAGACATCGGCAGCCGACTGGGAAGAAAAGGCAGTCAAGGCGAAAGAAGTAATAGAGAAGAATACGACTTCTCCTACAGCAACGGCTGTACTTAATGGTGGAACAGGGAAAGCAGAAGGGCTTGCAACAGGTATGTATCTCATCGTCCCACAGGAAGTACAGTCACCATACTATACTTATAGCTTTAAAGAGAATCTGATTTCTCTGCCGAATAACTATTACGATCCAACCCAATCCGGCAGTAGTGATGCATGGGTATATAACTTGAATGGAACCAATGCAGTTGGTCTGAAGCCAGACAGACAAGAGAGAAAAGGTAGCTTAGAGATTATTAAAACATTAGCATCTTATAATGCAACCTCTGGTGGCGCAACATTTGTATTTAATGTGGAAGTAAAGAAGCTGGATGGAACAGTCACAAATAATGTATATAAGATAGCATTTAACAGAAAAGGACAGTCATCTCGATTGATTGAGAATCTTCCGGCAGGAGCAAAAGTAACAGTAACAGAGGTTTATTCCGGAGCGAATTATACATTAGAACCTTCGGATGAGCAAAAAGTTGAAATAGTTGCGGATAGTAAAGTACAGGTTAGATTTAAAAATTACCATAATGGTGGTCAGAACGGCGGTTCCGGTATTGAAAACCACTTCTATGATAATAAAGGAATACCGGATTGGAAGAATGACTTGAATGCTGAAGGAGGAGCGGAAAAATGATGAAAAGATTAAGTAAAAAAACCATTTGCCTCGCTGCAGCAGCAATCACTTTGACAGGAACTCTCGCGGTAGGAAGTGCATGTGCATATTTTACAACGTATTCAACCGCCAAGGGCAGCGTGGAATTCAACATGGGATATACAGAAACGACTCCCCATGAACAGGTAGAGCAAGGAAAGAAAATCGTTACTATCGAAAACACTGGTGACTATGACTGTTTTGTACGTGTAAAGGCATTTGCCGGTGCAGATGTACAGGATTCACTTACATACGATGGTTCTAAATGGAGTCTCGGTGATGGTGGTTACTATTATTATAGTGAAGTACTTCCGGCAAAAGGCGGAAAAAGTACTCCTCTTACCATAAATGTATCGGCAGTTCTTACCAAAGTGAATGAAGAGCATGATATGAATGTCATTGTTATCCAGGAGTGCACACCGGTACAGTACGATGAGGATGGTAATCCATACGCAGACTGGTCGGTAGCATTTACAACAGAAGACGAAAGCTAGCAAGGGAGGGGATAGAAGATGAGAAAGAGAAAGAAAAGAATTCCAAAGAAATCCATCCTGCTCCTTTCCGCAGCAGTATTGCTTCTTCTTGGAAGTACGATAGGAAGTACAAGGGCAGCACTTACATATTATAGTGAGAATTATGTTGCCGGGATGGAATTATCCAGTATCGGCGTCAGCCTTTTAGAGAATGGAAAGGTTGTAAGTAGCCGCGACTATGCAGATAATGGAGAATGGAAAGGTGAAGCAGATGGAGTTCTGCTGGGTAAATTCCTGAAGGAAGGAGAAAAGATCATTCCGGGAAAGAACTATGACGAAGTGTTAAGCGTAAGAAATTCTGGAAATATTGATACTTATGTCCGTGTGATCGTAACTACGAACTGGCTGGATAAAGAAAAGAAGAAAGTTCCAGTAACTACTTTGGATCCGGGACTTATTGAACTGCATTATCTGGATGGATGGAGAGTAGATGACGCAGCTTCCACATCAGAGCGTACCGTGCTTTATTATCAGGATATTCTTTCAGCAGGAAGCGAAGTTGCATTTGCTGATTCTCTAAGAATTAACCCAGATATCTGCAACAGGCTGACCCAGACAGTTGATGATAATGTTTACACATACACATATGAGTATGATGGATATTCATTCCAGATAGCAGCGGAAGTAGATGCGGTACAGACACACAATGGAAAAGACGCAGTAAAGAGCGCCTGGGGTATAGATGGTTCTATACTGGGCTTATAAGAGGAGGTACAAGAATATGAAAAAGAAAGTATTGTGCCTTGTCATGGCAATGGTTATGGTTGTAGGCGCAGGAATCAGCGTTCAGGCAGAAGATTACCAGGGAAAAGATGGATGGGTTGCCAACTTTGACGGTAAAGAGATCAAAAGTAATTTTGGTTCCTCAGATATTGCAGATGCGACAAAGAATGTTGAGCCGGGTGACAGCATTACCCTGAAGGTAGGCATTAAGAATTCTGACTCGGGCAAAACAGACTGGTATATGACAAATGAAGCGATCCAGTCTCTGGAAGATGCGAATTCTGTGGCAAATGGCGGTGCTTACGAATATCGTCTGGCATATATTAATGCAGCTGGTAAAGAGACGGAACTCTATAACAGTGAGACGGTAGGCGGTGAAGGTGCTTCCAGTAAGGAAGGTCTTCATCAGGCAACAGATTCTCTGGAAGAGTATTTCTATCTGGATCGTCTGGATCCGGGACAGAGTGGAACGGTTACACTTCGAGTTAAGATTGACGGCGAAACAGTGATAAATGACTATCAGGAAACATTGGCACTGTTAAAGATGACATTTGCAGTTGAGAAGGTAACAGAGTCCACGATCCGTAAGGTTCCGGGAGAAGACAAGGTCATTACGAACCGGGTAAAGACTGGAGATACGAATAAGATCCTTCTGTTCTGTGCACTGGCACTGATCAGTGGAATCATTCTTCTGATATTAGCTCTGATGTCTATGAAGAGACGCAGATACAACAGGAAAGGGGAGTAGTAGCATGAAAAAGTTGAAAAAGATATTTATTTCACTGTTTACCCTTTCTCTGGTTCTGGCAATGAATGTGATGCCGGTTATGGCAGAAGAATATACTTATACAATCACTTTAAGTGCAGGTAATAAGGGTGTTATTACAGGGTCATCAAGTGTTACTGCATACTATGGAGAAAGCGTTTCCTTTGATTTGAGTAATATCACAGTTACAGACGACAAATATTATGTGAAGGGTATTCGCTTAAGCGGACGTGATAACGATGATGCTGCTGTAACTGCTCCGGCATTTAACGTAACCGGAGATGCAGACTATGTTGTCGCATATGGTATCAAGGGTGACCAGGTAGGATATACCGTGAATTACCAGGATGAAGCAGGAAATGTTCTGGCGCCGAGCAGTACATTTTATGGAAATATCGGTGATAAACCGGTGGTTGCATATAAGTACATTGAAAATTATGTTCCACAGGCGCTGGCAATGACAAAGACATTGAGTGATAATGAAGCAGACAATGTATTTACATTTGTATACAGACCGGTAGAACCGGAGTTCATTGATGTTCGGGAAGAAGGCAACATAACAGTTGTGACAAATCCGGCAGGAGGAGCAACGACAGGTGCAGCAGTTGCAAATGGCGGTGCAGCTGGTGAAGGTGCAGGAGAAGGAACAGCGGAAGGTGATGTGGAAGTAACAGAACCGGAAGAGCTTGTAGATCTCGATGATATTGAAACACCTACCGGTAACGTGGATCTGGATGACAAAGATTCCGGAATCGGTGGAAAAGGATTTCCGCTTGTAGCGGCAGCAGTGATCGGACTTGGCGCGCTGGCTGTACTGATCGCACTTATACTGATCGTAAGAAAGAGAATGAAGTCATAATAATATGCAGGAGCATATACGAATGGGGATAGGCACTGAAATATTGGTGCCCTCCCCGTTTTCCATATAAGGGAATATTTCGAAACAGAAATGGAGCTATACATAGGATGGGGAGAGCGAAAAAGAAACGGAAAAAAAAGAATCTGGCAGCAACGATATGTAGCGTCCTGGGAACGCTCGCGCTGGTCGTGCTGATCGCAGCGTGCCTGCCGCTTACCGTACCTCGTATGCTGGGATTCAATATATATACGGTTGTCAGTGGAAGTATGGAGCCGGCCATCATGACGGGAAGTCTGGTGTATGTTAAGACCATTCCGCCGGAGGATGTGCAGGAGGAAGATGTCATTGCATTTTATGGTGCGATGGATGGAAGCTCGATCATCACCCACAGGGTAGTGACGAATAGTACAGTAATGGGCGAGTTTATCACTAAGGGTGATGCAAATGAGGAAAATGATATGAATCCGATTCCGTATAATAATTTTATCGGGAAAGTGGTGTTATCTGTTCCGAAAGTCGGTTTCATGGCACAGACATTTACAAGTACAGCTGGGAAAATTGCTGCAGCCAGCCTGATTGTTCTGGCGGTTGTGCTGCATTTGCTGGCATCGGTACTTGCGGGGAAAGAACAACGAGAATAATCTGCATGATAAAGTACAGGCAGGAGGTGTAACATAATATATGAAGCGAGAATTTATCAGAAAATTAAGAGGAGTCGGTGTAAGCCTTGGGGTTTCTATTGCACTTGCTACAACTGCTTCGGGAGGCATGTATACCGCATTTGCAGAAGAAGAAACAACGAATCCGGAACTTCTGGAAGAAGAGGAAGGTGAGATACCGGAGGAAGAGGAGCCGGAGACGCCAGTGGACGAAGCACCGGAGGCTCCAGCAGAGGAAGAGCCGGAGGCACCGGAGGCGCCCGTAGAGGAAGAGCCAGAGGCGCCGGTAGAAGAAGAGCCGCAGGCACCGGTAGAGGAAGAACCGGAAGCGCCGGTAGAGGAAGAGCCGGAGGCACCGGTAGAGGAAGAGCCGGAAGCACCGGTAGAGGAAGAACCGGAAGCACCGGTAGAGGAAGAACCGGAAACACCGGTAAAGGAAGAACCGGAGGCGCCGGTAGAAGCGGAGCCGGAGACAACGGTTTCTGCACCGGACAATAATAAGCAGAGAGTTTTGATTAATTCTGGTATTTATTTACGAAAAAAATATACAGAAGACCTCACAACAGAGAAATTTATTGCACAGATAGGAGTAATGGCACAAGAGATCGGGCAGGAGAATGATCTGTATGCGTCTGTAATGATCGCACAGGCCATTCTTGAAAGCAGTTCCGGAAATAGTCTGCTTGGCCGTGCACCGTATAATAATCTTTTCGGAATCAAAGGTTCTTACTGCGGAGAGAGTGTGAATCTGCCTACATATGAAGATGACGGAACCGGCAGATTATATCAGATTAATGACAAATTTAGAAAATATGACACATTAAAAGATTCTCTGGAAGATTATGCGATGCTTCTGACACAGGATATGGGAATGTATTATTCCGGCGCATGGAAGTCAAATACACAGACCTATGAAGATGCAACTGCTTTCCTTGAAGGTCGATATGCGACAGATACATTTTACAGTGAGAAGCTCAATGCGTTGATAGAGTTATACGATCTGACCAGATTTGACGATCCGTTGCCGTTAGAACCTGTTGATACGAATATTGACATGGCAGAGCTGGCAGCAGAGGTAACATCACATTTGGGTACCCCTTACGTGTGGGGCGGCACGACTCCGGATGGCTTCGATTGTTCCGGACTGATGCAGTTCTGTTATAGAGAAGCATTGGGAATAGAGCTTCCGAGAGTCAGCTATGAGCAGCAGTATGTGGGTGAGCCGGTAGAATTTGATGATCTCATGTTTGGCGATTTGTTGTTCTTCAGTGAGCCAGGCCGTGGCACACATCATGTGGCAATGTATCTTGGAGACGGATTCTATATTCATGCACCTCGTACAGGAGATGTAGTCAAAATAACAGGTATGGATGAATATACACCTACATTTGCAAGACGAGTTGTTCCGATGCAGGAGAGAACAGAGCAATAGAGAATGTAATACAGGCTGAAGCGTGAAAAAAGCTGCCGGCAGGATGAACCCGCCGGCAGCTTTTTAATCCTCTAATATTTCAAGAACTTTCTGCTCAGAGATATTACATTTGGCCGCAATCTCTTCAATAGAACAGCCAGAAAGAGAAAGCTTGAAGACCGATTTGGTGAGCTGAGCACCTTGCTGAATGCCTCGTTGGATGCCCTGCTGAATGCCCTGTTGAATGCCTTGTTGAATGCCTTGTTGAATGCCTTGTTCAAGGGCATCCTTTTTAGCAATCTCTAATTCATCCGCAAATAATTCTTTCAAAGCTTCACACATAATTCTTCCCTCCTCCATTTCATCCCAGTTGGCGCGAACGATCAGATCCATGACTGCCTGATAATACGGGGATGACTTTTTGACTTCATAATGTGTTACTAATTGTCAGAGGTCATACCTTCTGGTAGATTCTTAGTCAGAAGTATCGCTAATCTTCCAAGATTTCAAGAACTTTCTGCTCAGAGATATTACATTTAGAAGCAATCTCTTCTATAGAACAGCCAGAAAGAGAAAGTTTGAAGACAGATTTAGTGAGCTGTTCACCCTGCTGAATGCCTCGTTGGATGCCCTGCTGAATACCCCGTTGGATGCCTTGTTCAAGGGCATCCTTTTTAGCAACCTCTAATTCATCTGCAAATAATTCTTTTAAAGCTTCACACATAATTCTTCCCTCCTCCATTTCATCCCAGTTGGCACGGACAATCAGATCCATGACTGCCTGATAATACGGGGATGACTTTTTGACTTCATATTTTTTAACAAGTTCATTGATTTCTTTTCCGGCTTTTAAGTCTGTTCTCATATTTTGCAGCCAGAAATATTCTGTTTTGGACAACTGCCTGGTTACGATGATCTGTATGGGGATAGGATCGCCCTCTGCATAATATATGCCCGGTGCATATTTGCGAATCGTTAATCCACGTACATTTTCCAGGTGCTGTATCATTTTCTGTGGATAGTGACAACATACGTATGTAATAGTAAGCTCTTCGGGTCGAATCTCACAGACTTTGTCTGTGTCAGACTGATAAAAGCAGGCGTACCCGTATACTTTATAGAAATCATTGATACTCAGATAGTCTTCCGGAGACTTGTATTCAATGATGTTGTGCTTTAGAAAAAGATGCCCGATCTTTTTCTTTATCTTCTGTTCGGATTCTTTCTTTACAATGAGGACATCAATCTGCATCGGTTTTTTACTGAGCAAGTGTTCAGTCTGTATATCGAGGATATCCAGATTCTCTTCCAGCTCAATGTGTAATGCAGCATCAAATGCAGGATGCCACTGCAACTTGCCATCGTCTGTTTGCATAGATTGATTTCTCCTTTCAGTATAATACAAACGGGTTTACATATGCAACATCAATTGGGTTAACCGGAAGCTGACAAAATGCCAGTCCAGAAGCCGTACGGCTTAAGATTGATTTACATGGAAATAAGAATAATTTCCAGGAATCTTTTAAGTGTATATACTATACGGTATTATATTTTAAAAGTCAATAATGTTGTATCGTGTAGAAGAAAAATATGGTAAAATAAACACAAGATGTATTATCATACGGAGGATAAAGGAATGAGATTCAAAAAACGTCTTCTGTCGGTTGTTTTGGTGGTAATATTGTGTTCAGGAATGAGCATGACAGCATATGCAACACCTGAAAACCAAAGTACGGACGAACTGACCCCGGAGCAGCAGGCGGTGCAGGATGAACTGAACCGAGTCTACAGCCTGCCTGTCCAGACAAATGAACTGGCGAACTGGCCGCAGGGACCGGGCACATATGGAGAGGCTGCGATTATCATGGAGGTAGGCAGTGGTGCGATTTTATATGCTAAGAATATAGATGATCATCACTATCCGGCGAGTATTACCAAAGTTCTGACTGCGCTCATTGCATTAGAAAATGGAAACATGGAGGATCCGGTCACATTTTCACATGATTGTGTAGCATTTTTGCAGCCAGGAGATTCTTCCATTGGAATGAAAGAAGGAAATGTCATTACACTGGAGCAGGCGCTCTACGCAACACTTCTTGCATCCGCAAATGAAGCGGCTTACGCTGTCGGGGAAAATGTAGGAAAGAATGCAGGGCACGATTATGCATGGTTTCTGGAACAGATGAATACACGCTGCAAGGAACTTGGTGGTAATAACTCGAATTTTGCGAATACGAATGGGCTACATGATCCGAATCATTATACATGTGCGCGTGATATGGCTCTGATCGGAAGAGAGATTTTCCATCATCCTGAATTTTTTCAGATCGTACAGAAAATGCAGTATACGATACCTGCATCCGATACGACAGAAGAACATATTTTCCAGCAAAAGCATAAGATGCTGAAGTCCGAAAATGCAAACTATTATGAATATGCGATTGGCGGAAAGACGGGCTATACCTCAGATGCGCTCTCCACACTGATCACAATGGCAGACAATGGAAATATGCAGCTTGTGTGCGTTGTCCTCCGGACATTGGGAAAAAATATTTATCCTGACACCAGGAATTTGTTCGAATACACGTTTCAGAATTTCCAGAAGGTCGATGTAGAAGGCAATGAGCAATCAGAAGATATAAAAGAGATCATAACAGAAGATGGCGGTGGCTATGTCGTTCTTCCGCAAGGGGTAGAATTTACCGACCTGGAAATGCAGTTTACTCCAGACATGGAAAATCAAGAAGCCGTACTTTCCTATACTTATGGCGGCAATCCCGTAGGAGAAGTACGGGCAAAGCTCAGCGACAGCTACATAGACGAACACACTGTGAAGACAGAAGAGAAGAAGAGTGATAAAAAAGAAAAGACAGAAGAAAAAGGAAATAAAAGCACTTTAGAAAAGATTATTCTCGCAGCAGCAGTCATTTTGCTGGTTATACTTGTTGGGGGATTTGTAAGACAAGTAATTCGCTATAAACGGCATACACGGAGGAAAAAAAGAAGACGGCGTTAGTTCGGGACGCTAATCTGGGACGGGGTTTTTTTCAAAAAACCCCGTCCCAGATTAAATTTACCCTGTCCCTTTCGTCAATTTCATCAAAAACCTTGACGAATGATAAATTTTTTCCTATAATATAACCGCATGAAAAATGTGTTGACGAAGACAGTAAGATGTGCCGGAAAATCAAAGCGAGCCGGGGATGGTGAAAGCCTGGTATGAGTAAAGCATATCTGAATATCACTTCCGAGCTGCAGATTTTGAAAGGCTGAAAGAATTCATGTGTTTTACAAAGGCCGAGTAAAGACTGACGGAGTTCCCCCGTTACAGGGAAGACATATGATAGTATGTTTAGGTGGTTATAAACGTAAGCGTAGCTTTCGTCCTATTCAGGACGGAAGCTTTTTTTGTTTAGGAGACAGGGCGAAATGCGTTTGGGTACACCACATTTTTCAGTTAGGTACACCACATTTTTTAATTTGGGACGTAGACTTTTTTAAAAAGTCTACGTCCCCAACAGGAGGTTATTATGTATAAGAAGGTTTCAACGGATTTGAATTTTGTTGACAGAGAGAAGGCAACAGAACAGTTCTGGAAAGAAAATCACATCTTCGAAAAGAGCATGGAAGAGCGTGACGGCAATGACATTTACACATTCTACGACGGTCCTCCGACTGCAAATGGCAAGCCGCACATCGGTCACGTACTGACCCGTGTTATCAAGGATATGATTCCGAGATACCGCACAATGAAGGGCTACGAGGTTCCGAGAAAGGCCGGCTGGGATACGCACGGTCTGCCGGTTGAGCTTGAGGTCGAGAAAGCGCTTGGTCTGGACGGCAAGGATCAGATCGAGGAGTATGGTCTGGAGCCATTTATTGACAAATGTAAGGAAAGTGTATGGAAATACAAGGGTATGTGGGAGGATTTCTCCAGTACCGTTGGTTTCTGGGCTGATATGGATAATCCATATGTAACGTATCACAATGACTTCATCGAGTCTGAGTGGTGGGCATTAAAGCAGATCTGGGACAAGGGACTTCTGTACAAGGGATTTAAGATTGTTCCTTACTGCCCGCGCTGTGGTACGCCGCTTTCTGCGCAGGAAGTTGCACAGGGATATAAGGATGTTAAGGAGCGTTCTGCAATCGTTCGTTTCAAGGTAATCGGAGAGGATGCATATTTCCTCGCATGGACAACCACACCTTGGACACTGCCGTCTAATATCGGTCTTTGTGTGAACCCAGATGAGGAATATGTGAAGGTGAAGGCAGCAGACGGTTATGTATATTACATGGCAGGTGCGCTTCTGGATACGGTTCTTGGCGGTCTGGCTGAGAAGGCCGGTGCAGCTGAGGGTACGAAGGATTATGAAGTTCTTGAGACATACAAAGGACAGGATCTGGAGTACAAGGAGTATGAACCGCTGTATCAGTGTGCTTATGACTGTGCTGCAAAGCAGAATAAGAAAGCTTTCTTTATTACATGTGATTCTTATGTAACTCTGACAGATGGTACTGGTGTTGTTCACATTGCACCGGCATTTGGTGAGGACGATGCCAAGGTTGGACGTAAGTATGACATGCCGTTCGTTCAGCTTGTTGATGAGAAGGGTAACATGGGAGAGACGACTCCGTTTGCCGGATTATTTGTGAAGAAGGCAGACCCGGAGGTGTTAAAGGATCTGGAAGCGAGAGGACTTCTCTTCGACGCACCGAAGTTCGAGCACAGCTATCCGCACTGCTGGAGATGTGATACACCGCTAATCTACTACGCACGTGAATCATGGTTCATCAAGATGACAGAGGTAAAGGATGACCTGATCGCAAATAATAATACCATTAACTGGATCCCGGAGAGTATTGGTAAGGGACGTTTTGGTGACTGGCTTGAAAATGTACAGGACTGGGGCATCAGCCGTAACCGTTACTGGGGAACTCCGTTAAATATCTGGGAATGTGAGTGCGGACACCAGCATTCCATCGGAAGCATTGCAGAATTAAAGGAAATGTCCGACAACTGTCCGGATGATATCGAGCTGCATCGTCCATACATCGATGAAGTGACGATTCGTTGTCCGAAGTGCGGCAAGCCGATGCATCGTGTTCCGGAAGTTATCGACTGCTGGTTTGACAGTGGTTCTATGCCATTTGCACAGCATCATTATCCATTTGAGAATAAGGACCTGTTCGAGAAGCAGTTCCCGGCAGATTTCATTTCCGAGGCTGTTGACCAGACTCGTGGATGGTTCTACTCACTGCTTGCGATCTCAACACTGATCTTTAACAAGGCTCCATATAAGAACGTTATCGTTCTCGGACACGTTCAGGATGAGAATGGACAGAAGATGAGCAAGTCCAAGGGAAATGCGGTGGATCCGTTTGAGGCTCTGGAGAAGTATGGTGCAGATGCGATCCGCTGGTACTTCTATGTAAACAGTGCTCCGTGGCTTCCGAACCGTTTCCACGGCAAGGCAGTTGTAGAAGGTCAGAGAAAATTCATGGGTACACTGTGGAATACGTATGCATTCTTCGTACTGTATGCAAATATCGATGAATTTGACGCAACAAAGTATGCACTGGAATATGATAAATTATCCGTTATGGATAAGTGGCTTCTGTCCAAGCTTAACACCCTGATCAAGGAAGTGGACGATCATCTTGGCAATTACAGAATTCCGGAAGCAGCAAGAGCACTTCAGGATTTCGTAGATGATATGAGTAACTGGTATGTAAGAAGAAGCCGTGAACGTTTCTGGGCAAAGGGAATGGAGCAGGATAAGATCAATGCGTACATGACACTTTACACAGCACTTGTTGAGGTCAGCAAAGTGGCTGCGCCGATGATTCCGTTCATGACAGAAGACATTTACCAGAACCTTGTAAGAAGTATTGATGCAAATGCTCCGGAAAGTATTCATCTGTGTGACTTCCCGGTTGCAGATGAAGCACGTATTGATAAAGAACTTGAGGCAAATATGGATAATGTCCTGAAGCTTGTTGTTATGGGTCGTGCCTGCAGAAATACTGCAAATATCAAGAACCGTCAGCCGATCGGTCAGATGTATGTGAAGGCAGGATTTGAGCTTCCGGAGTTCTATCAGGAGATTGTTGAGGATGAATTGAACGTAAAAACTGTGACATTTACACAAGAAGTACGTGATTTCACTTCTTATTCTTTTAAGCCTCAGCTAAAGACAGTAGGACCAAAATATGGTAAAATGTTAGGCGGCATCAAGGCAGCACTTGCATCTATTGACGGGAATGCGGCAATGGATGAGTTAAATGCTGCGGATGCTCTGAAACTAGATATTAATGGACAGGAGATTACACTGTTCCGTGAAGATCTGTTGATTGAGTCCGCACAGATGGAAGGTTATGTATCTGAAAATGATAATGGTATCACCGTTGTTCTGGATACGAATCTTTCGGAAGAACTTCTGGAAGAAGGATTTGTGCGTGAGATCATCAGCAAGGTTCAGACAATGCGTAAGGAAGCTGGCTTCGAAGTAATGGACAAAATTGAGATTACGTACGAAGGAACAGAGAAAGCCGAGAAGATTTTTGCAGATAATGCAGATACAATTGGTGAGGAGACACTTGCACTTAAGGTTGCAAAGACATCACCGGCTGGTTATGTGAAGGAATGGAAGATCAATGGTGAAAATGTAACACTTGGTGTGGAGAGAAAGTAGTCACGCCCCATTATAAGAGGAGGGAAACGAACAAAATGTATAACCCAAGATTTGAAAAAGAAGCATTCAAAAAAGAAGTAAAAAATAATGTAAAACATTTATTCAGAAAAGAAGTCAGAGAAGCTACCCCGCAGCAGCTCTTTCAGGCTGTGTCCTATGCGGTGAAGGAAGTTATCATTGACGACTGGATCGCAACACAGAAGCAGTACGAAAAAGATGACCCGAAGATTGTTTACTATATGTCCATGGAATTCCTGATGGGAAGAGCTCTTGGCAACAACCTGATCAACATGACTGCTTATACAGAAGTAAAAGAAGCATTAGAGGAAATGGGCATCGATTTAAATGCCATCGAGGACCAGGAACCGGATCCGGCACTTGGTAATGGCGGTCTTGGCCGTCTGGCAGCCTGCTTCCTGGATTCCCTTGCAACACTCGGATACGCAGCTTATGGCTGCGGTATCCGTTACCGTTACGGTATGTTCAAGCAGAAGATCGAAGATGGCTATCAGGTAGAGACCCCGGATAACTGGCTCAAAGATGGTAATCCGTTTGAGCTTAGAAGACCGGAGTATGCCAAAGAAGTGCGTTTCGGTGGAAATATCCGTGTAGAATATGACGACAAGACAGGCGATATTCATTTCAAACAGGAGAATTATGAGTCTGTTATGGCAATTCCGTATGATTATCCAATCGTAGGCTACAATAATCATGTGGTAAATACACTTCGTATCTGGGATGCGGAGCCGATCGTAGACTTCCAGTTGGATTCTTTCGACCGCGGTGATTATCACAAGGCAGTGGAACAGCAGAATCTTGCAAAGAATATCGTAGAGGTTCTTTATCCGAACGACAATCACTATGCCGGAAAAGAGCTGAGACTGAAACAGCAGTATTTCTTCGTATCTGCCAGCCTGCAGGCAGCAGTTGCAAAATATAAGAAGAAACATGACGATATCAAGAAGCTCTATGAAAAGGTAACTATCCAGATGAATGATACACATCCGACTGTTGCAGTTGCAGAGCTGATGCGTATTCTTCTTGATGAAGAAGGACTTGGATGGGATGATGCATGGGAAGTTACGACAAAGACATGTGCGTACACGAACCATACCATCATGGCAGAAGCGCTGGAGAAATGGCCGATCGACCTGTTCTCAAGACTGCTTCCTCGTGTATATCAGATCATTCAGGAAATTGACCGTCGTTTCATTCTTCAGATTCAGGCAAAATATCCGGGAAATGAAGAAAAAGTACGCAAGATGGGCATTTTAAGAGACGGACAGGTGAAGATGGCACACCTTGCGATCGTAGCAGGATATTCTGTAAATGGTGTTGCAAGACTGCATACAGAGATTCTTAAGAATCAGGAATTAAAAGACTTCTATCAGATGATGCCGCAGAAGTTCAATAATAAGACAAACGGTATCACACAGAGACGTTTCCTTATGCATGGAAACAATCTCCTTGCTGACTGGGTAACTGAGAAGCTGGGAACAAAGGACTGGATCACAGATCTGTCTTTGATGGAGGGCTTAAAGCCACTTGCAGAGGATAAGAAAGCTCTGGAAGAGTTTATGGAAATCAAGTTCAAGAATAAAGAGCGTCTGGCTGCATACATTCTGGAACATAATGGTGTGGAAGTAGACCCGCGTTCTATTTTCGATGTACAGGTAAAACGTCTCCACGAGTACAAACGTCAGCTTCTGAATATTCTGCACGTTATGCATCTGTACAATCAGATCAAAGAGCATCCGGAGATGAGCTTCTATCCAAGAACATTTATCTTCGGTGCAAAGGCATCTGCAGGTTACATCCGTGCTAAACAGATCATTAAGCTTATTAACTCTGTTGCAAATGTGATCAACAATGACCGCAGTATCAATGGAAAGCTGAAGGTTGTATTTATTGAAGATTACCGTGTATCCAATGCAGAGTGGATCTTCGCGGCAGCAGATGTCAGCGAACAGATTTCCACAGCATCCAAGGAAGCTTCCGGTACAGGTAACATGAAGTTCATGTTAAACGGTGCACCGACACTTGGTACCATGGACGGAGCAAACGTTGAGATCGTAGAAGAAGTTGGAGCAGAGAATGCATTTATCTTCGGTCTGAGCTCAGACGAGGTTATTAACTTCGAGCAGAACGGCGGATACAATCCGATGGATATCTACAACAGTGATGCAGATGTTCGCAGAGTTGTTGACCAGCTTGTGGACGGCACTTATGCAAATGGCGATACAGAGATGTACCGTGATCTTTACAATTCACTTCTGAATACAAAGGGCGGAAACCGTGCAGATATGTACTTTATCTTAAAAGATTTCCGTTCCTACGCAGAGATGCAGAAGAAGGTAGAGGAAGCATACAGAGACAAAGAAGGATGGGCGAAGAAGGCACTCCTTAACACCGCATGCTGCGGTAAGTTCTCTTCCGACAGAACCATTCAGGAATATGTAGATGATATCTGGCATCTGGATCCGATAAAAGTAGAAATTGAAGAATAAAATAAATGTCCCTTCCATACAGTGTATGGGAGGGCATTTTTATGCGTCAGAGATTCAGCAGATTTTTGAGCTATGTAACGATTATTGTACTGCTTCCCTATATTGTTACCGTTTTCTTAAACGGACCTGCGGCCGTGTCTTCTTCAAATGTGGACGAGACACAGGTGCGTGTTCGTACAGACGCCGGGGAGGCATCCATGTCGCTTTCAGAATATGCCATTGGAGTTCTGGCAAAAGAGATTCCTGCGTCCTATGAAAAAGAAGCATTAAAGGCACAGGCGATCCTTGTGCGGACCGACATATACAGCAAACTGGAAAGCGGCGGAAAAGATGTGGTTCTGGAGGAAAGCTTCTGGAATCAGGAGCAGATGCAGGAAGCCTGGGGAGCCGGAAAGTATCATGCAAATCTGGCAAGATTAGAGGAAGTGTGGGAGAAAACAGAAGGACAGGTTGTTACATATGAGGGAAAACTTGCAAAGACTCCATTCTTTCGTCTCAGTAATGGGAGCACGAGAGATGGAAAAGAAGTACTTGGAAGTGATGAATATCCATATTTGAAAATTGTCAGCTGTCCGCTGGATATTGAGTCAAAAGAGCAGATGAAGACAATCACTGTTGATGACATGGATGCAGAAGTAGCTGCATGTGATACAGCCGGATATGTGCTGCAGGTAAAAGTCGGTGAAGAGGCAGTAAGCGGAGAAGAATTCCGTTCCAATTATCATCTGGAATCCAGCTGCTTTTCCCTTCAGCACTATAATGGAAAGCTTCGGATCACAACAAGAGGAATCGGGCATGGACTTGGCATGAGTCAGTATACGGCAAATGAACTGGCAAAAGAAGGAAAAACTGTCGAAGACATATTGCAATATTTCTTCGAAGGAACAGAGATTAAAGAAGTGGCAGAAATCGTGAAAACAGATCCGTAAGATTCTGGTTGTCGGTGTATAAGAGCATCACATTCTGGCAAGAATAGAGTCAGAGGTGGTGATAAAATGAATCAGAGGCAGAAGCCCCAGAAAAGAAAAGGAGCAGCCGTCGCAGCGGTGCTGTGCTTTGTCGCGGCGATTGCAATCGTAGGAACATATACATTCAGGGATTATCAGAAAACGAAACAGGAAGAGGAGCTGGCGAAGGCAGAAGACCTTGTGATCGACACAGAGTCTTCAGAAGAAGCAGCAGGAGAGGCCAAGAAAGCCGATGAGCAGGAGGCCGAAGAACCAAAGGACGTACAGAATCCGGATGCATCACAGCAGCAATCACAAAACGACCAGACACAGGAGAGCCCGGTACGGACCTCCGGCTCCGGAAAAACAGCACAGTTTAATAGTGACAGCAAGCTTCTCTGGCCGGTAGACGGAACAATCCTTCTGAACTACAGCATGGACAAAACCGTATATTTTTCCACACTGGATCAGTACAAATATAATCCGGCACTTATCATTTCCGGAGCAGAAGGAGATCAGGTCATCTGCGGTGCACCGGGCATTGTCAAATCCATTGACGTAAACGCACAGACCGGTACGACCGTAAATGTAGATATCGGTGGCGGATATGAGCTGTTCTATGGACAGTTAAAAGAAGTTCCGGTGAAGGTGGGAGATTATGTGGAGGCAAAGAGCGTGCTGGGGTACGTGAGCCAGCCGACAAAATACTATAGCGTAGAAGGCTGCAACGTATACTTTGAAATGCGCAAAGATGGACAGCCGGTAAATCCGATGGAGTACCTGGTAGAGTAATTGGGGACGGGGTTTTTTCGAAAAAACCCCGTCCCAGATTAATTTTACCGTGTCCCTTTTTAGGGTTTGCCCTGTCCCATATTTCATTTTATAATAAAAATGAAAGGAAGCGTCAGTTTAATGAATTATACATATATTTTAAAATGCAGAGATGGAAGCCTTTACACCGGCTGGACAAATGATATTGAAAAACGTCTGAAGGCGCACAACGAGGGTCGCGGCGCCAAGTATACCAAGGGCAGGACGCCGGTCACGCTTGTGCATCTGGAAGAATTTGAAACCAAAGAAGAAGCGATGAAGCGGGAATATGCGATTAAGCATATGACGAAAAAGGAGAAAGAAAATTTAATAAAATAAACCTTGCATTTTCTGAAAAACGGATATAATATAATTATACAACAACACATAGTATTAAAAACTATGTATAACAATATTCGTATTTCAGGAGGCGTTTTTGTTATGTCACAGAGAATTCAGGAACATATAAAAGATCCCGGAAGTGCAATCACACATTTTATTGGTATGTTAATGGCAATTTTCGCAGCAGTGCCCTTACTGATAAAAGCAGCACATGAGCCGGAAAGGATTTATGTGATATCTATTGCTGTGTATGCCGCAAGCCTTATTCTATTATATGCCGCAAGTACAACGTATCATACATTTGACCGGTCTGAGAAGGTCAATACGGTTCTGAAGAAGATTGATCATATGATGATCAGTGTACTGATCGCGGGAAGTTATACACCGATTTGTCTGCTTGTACTTAAGGGGCGTACGGGCATGATTCTTCTCAGTATTGTGTGGGGTATTGCAATCGTAGGAATATTAATCAAAGCATTCTGGGTATATTGCCCGAAATGGGTGTCGTCCGTTCTCTATATAGGAATGGGATGGACCTGCGTACTGGCGTTTACGCAGATACTCAATTCCATGTCCCCGGCAGCATTCGGCTGGCTTCTGGCCGGGGGAATCATTTATACAGTGGGTGGTGTGATCTATGCGCTCAAGCTTCCGATATTCAATGGAAAACATAAGAATTTCGGAAGTCATGAAATTTTTCACTTGTTTGTTATGGGAGGAAGCGCATGTCACTTTATTGTAATGTATGCATTCGTGCTTTAGAGATGGGGACAGGGATATTGAAAAAAAGGGACACGGTTATTTCAATTGGGGACGGGGTTTTTTGAGAAAAACCCCGTCCCCAATTGATTCCGCAGGATTTCGAATGGTGCGGGCCCGATATCTAGAACTGCCTTGTGGAACCGTTTCTGGGTGAAATCCTCTCCCCACGCCTCTATGGCGTCTTTTTTTAATTCCAGAAATTCAACATAGCCAATATAGTATTTTAGATAATTTCCGGGGTCAGCGATGATCAGATCATAGATATCCTCAATCGTTGCTGTATCGGTAATTCCGTATCCCTGAAAGAAGGCTACGGTGTCCAGAAGGTTCCAGCCGTCGTAGTGTATCCCCATGTCAGTAAGGGCGTAAAGTCCAAGTATGATGGAGGCATTATGCTGCATCAGACCCGCCAGTTCTTTGGAGATGGGTGCGTAGTAGTAGCTGAGCATCTCACTGTAGGTTGCCCAGCCTTCGATATATCCGCCGCAGCTTAGGAGGCTGCGGATGGGGGCCGGATCTGTGGATGCGAAATATATAGTCTGGTACAGATGTCCCGGGTAGCCTTCGTGGGCGAGGGTAGTAAAGAGGGATAAATCATCTGGCATGTGGCCTTCGTTGATGTAAATGACATTGTCAGACGTATTATCCATTGCGGGAATCATATAGAAGGCAGGGCTTAAATATTCTTCCATGGATTTTTGTACATATTTAATCCTGGTATCTACTGCAGGTGGAGCGGGGAATTCTCCATCCAGACAATTTTCCAGTTCTTTCAAAATTGCCGCCGGGTCATTGTCCGTAAGGAGGGTCCCCTGTGGCTGAAAAATGTCCGAAAATGCGGACAGGGCGGAACTGGTACTGTTGGAATCTTCTGCCAGTATCTGCTGGATGGCAGCAAAATCTTCCTGCATCTGTGCCTGTGTCAGTTCCTGAAGTGCGGGAATTTCCCGGGAGGAGCCGGTCTCAGAGGCAACGAGCAGCTCATAGTATTGTTTCCCATCCGGCAGATAGCAGAGCCCGCGCTGATTTTTCCCAGTCGTACGGAGCTCCTGTAATGTAGAGATGAGTCCTTCGTATGCAGGAAAAACATGATTTTCCAATTGTTCCTGGTTGGCAGCTATGTATTGTTTTTGCTCATTTTCGGAAAGATGCAGTTCTTTTATACGGCTTTCAAAAGAGGAATATAGATAATTTTCCGCTCCCATTTCGATAAAGGCCTGGCATTCTTCAATAATGGCATCCACAGTGTAAGATGCCATAAACAGCCCGGCATCGGATCTTGCCTTTTCAAACGTACAGATGTCGTAGAAATAGTCGGGTGTCCGGGAAAGGAGTTCCAGATAAATGTCAACATCTTCCGTATCGTAGAAGGGGAATTCGGACAGTAGTACCGGAAGCTGTGACTGGGTCCCGGTAAGCGGTGCCAGCGGCTCTTCATAAAGCGCATATTTTGCGGTTTTCATGGAGAGGGAAAATGTGTTTTCCAGAATATCATAAATGAGTTTGTTTTCTTCGGACAGATGACGGCGATCGTAAGAGTGAAGGACAGCCAGCGCATTTTCGGCAGAGGCACACATGGAAGCCGTGTCGCAGCTTACCTGACCATATTTTGCAGGCCCTTCTTCTATTTGAAAGGCTTCCGGATCTTTTAATGTGTAGTGGAGAGTGATCGTGCTGGAAGAGACTTCCTGACAAAACAGTTTTTCCGTATATTCTTCGAATTTCTGATTTTCATTTTGTCCGGAATGATGGAAGAAGAAAGCGGCAAAAGACAGTATTACAAGAAAAATGGATGCCAGAAAAATAGAGCGTTTTTTGGACATAGTTTTCCACCTGTTTTTAACGTTGTTTTTACGAGTATATGATGTGAAATCAATTGACATGCATGGCTTTGTCGGATAGAATGATATTATATCTAAAGGCCCGAAGCAGTGGCCTGAGAGTAAGGAGGAAAAGGAATGAAAAGAGGAATGAAATGGTTAGCGCTTACGCTTGCTGTTGTTATGTGTATGGGTATGACAGCATGTGGAGCAAAAGAGTTTGATGCAGCAGGATATACCAAGAGTGTGCTGGATGCAAACTATCACGGAGAGTATGCAGCATATGCAGAGTTCCGTCAGTTATCTGAAGATGAGGCAAAGGCTGAGATCGAGGATACCGTAAAACAGCAGATTGAGACAAAATTTGCCGGTATGGGTGTTTCTGGTGAGGGTATGGATACATGTGTGCAGGCATTAGAAGACTTGGCAGCCCTTGCAAAATATGAAGTAAAAGAAGCAAAGAAACAGGACGATGGAAGCTTTATTGTTACAGTTGAAATAGAGCCTTGTTCTGTATACACTACTTACGAGCAGCATATCACAGATGTTACAACAGAGAAGATGAATGAAGGTCTTGACCCGAGGGCAAGCGATGTATTGCCAACGATTATTGTAGAAGGGCTGCAGAGAGCAATTGCTGATAATACTTATGGTGAAGCACAGACAATTGAGGTTAAAGTAACACAGAACGGTGATGATGCATATGGTATCGAAGACAGCGAGATGACAAAGCTTGAGACAGCGATGTTCCCGATGTAGATTTGTCATATGCAGGTTTGTCGTAGCTCTTGACATTTTCCAGATGAATATGCTACGATTTAATGCGTATAAAATATTGTAAACGCAGTGATGAAGAGAGTATGCATATTCGATGTTTTACAGAGAATTCCCGTAAAGGCTGAGAGGGATAGACGTAGATTTGCAGAAGATGGCTTCTGAGTGGTGCGGTGAGCGCTGGGGACATGCCGGTAGTGGTGGGGCAGTTAAGAAGCGTAAGCCGTAATGGGTCCGCCCTTTACAGCGGATAGGTGTCCGGGACACCTTGTGAGGTCTGCGCCGTGAGACGCAGGTGAAAAGAAGTGGTAACACGGGATAACTCGTCTTCTCTGATTTTGAAAAAAGTCAGAGAAGATTTTTTTGTGTAATAATCGTAAATCCACAAAACAAATATAAAGGAGAGGGAAATATGGCAGAGAAATCAAAATATTACATTACGACAGCGATTGCGTATACATCAGGAAAGCCACATATCGGAAACACATATGAGATCGTGCTGGCAGACGCAATTGCCCGTTACAAGAGAAGTCAGGGATATGATGTATTTTTCCAGACAGGAACAGATGAGCATGGTCAGAAGATTGAGTTAAAGGCAGAAGAAGCAGGCATTACACCGAAGGAATTTGTTGACGGTGTCGCAGGAGAGATTAAGAATATCTGGGATATGATGAATACTTCTTATGATAAGTTTATCCGTACGACCGATGAAGATCACGAGAAGCAGGTACAGAAGATCTTCAAGAAGTTATATGAGAAGGGAGACATTTACAAGGGCTCCTATGAAGGACTTTACTGTACACCATGTGAGTCTTTCTGGACAGAGTCACAGCTTGTAGACGGCAAATGCCCGGACTGCGGACGTGAAGTAAAGCCGGCGAAGGAAGAGGCTTACTTCTTTAAAATGAGCAAATATGCAGATCGCCTGATTGAGCATATCAATACACATCCGGAATTTATACAGCCTGTATCACGTAAAAATGAGATGATGAACAACTTCCTCCTTCCGGGGCTGCAGGATCTGTGCGTATCCCGAACATCCTTCAAGTGGGGAATCCCGGTGGATTTTGACCCGAAACACGTGGTTTATGTATGGCTGGATGCACTGACAAACTATATCACAGGAATCGGTTACGACTGTGACGGTAATAATACAGAATTATTTAACAAAAACTGGCCGGCAGACCTGCATCTGATCGGAAAAGATATCATCCGTTTCCACACCATTTACTGGCCAATCTTCCTGATGGCACTGGATCTTCCACTTCCGAAGCAGGTATTCGGACATCCGTGGCTTCTGCAGGGAGACGGAAAGATGAGTAAGTCCAAAGGAAACGTACTCTACGCAGATGAACTGGTAGATTTCTTCGGCGTGGATGCCGTACGTTACTTCGTACTTCATGAGATGCCGTTTGATAACGATGGAGTCATTTCCTGGGAGCTTATGGTAGAGCGTATGAACTCTGACCTTGCAAACACACTTGGAAATCTGGTAAACAGAACCATTTCCATGACAAATAAATATTTCGGCGGCGTAGTCACAGACAAAGGCGTTGCCGTAACAGAAGAAGACAAGGCAGTAGACGCCGATCTTAAGGCAGTTGTGGCAAATGTACCGAAAGCCGTAGATGCTAAGATGGACGACCTCCGTGTGGCAGACGCAATCACAGAGATCTTTACACTGTTCAAACGCTGCAACAAATACATCGATGAGACAATGCCATGGGCACTTGCAAAAGAAGAAGAAAAGAAAGACCGTCTGGAGACCGTACTCTTCAACCTGATTGAAAGTATCAAGGCAGGAGCCAGACTTCTGGAATCCTTCATGCCAGAGACATCCGAGAAGATCCTCGCACAGCTCGGCGATGGCAAGGTAACAGAGAAGCCGGAGATCCTGTTCCAGCGTCTTGACATTGAAGAAGTAATGAAAAAAGTAGCAGAGCTTCATCCGGCAGTAGAAGAAGCAGATGCAAAAGAGGCGACTGCTGAAGAAGAGCAGGTAATTGATATAGAAGCAAAGCCGGAGATCACATTTGACGACTTTGGCAAAATGCAGTTCCAGGTAGGCGAGATCATTGCCTGCGAAGAAGTGAAAAAATCAAGAAAACTTCTTTGCTCCCAGGTAAAGATCGGAAGCCAGGTAAAACAGATCGTGTCCGGAATCAAGGCACATTATACAGCCGAAGAGATGGTAGGCAAGAAAGTCATGGTGCTCGTTAACCTGAAGCCAGCTAAGCTGGCCGGGGTGCTGTCCGAAGGAATGCTTCTGTGTGCAGAAGATGCGGATGGTAATCTGGCATTGATGACACCAGAAAAAGAAATGCCGGCAGGGGCAGAAATTTGTTAAATTTGGGACGTAGACTTTTTAAAAAAGTCTACGTCCCAAATTAAAAAATGTGGTGTACCTAAATGAAAAATGTCCTGTACCTTTAGAAGGGAGAGATTTGTGATGGAAAAAATTAGAATTGGTATCGTTGGATATGGTAATATAGGACGTGGTGTTGAACGTGCGATTGTCCGTAATGAGGACATGGAGCTGAAAGCAGTATTTACAAGAAGAGATCCTGCTTCCGTAAAGATTGCAACAGAGGGTGTGGCTGTTGTTGCAATGGATGATATGGTAAGTATGAAAGATGAAATTGATGTCATGGTACTTTGTGGTGGATCTGCCACAGATTTACCGGTTATGGGTCCGCAGATTGCTGCGAATTTTAATACGATTGACAGTTTTGATACGCATGCGAGAATTCCGGAGTATTTTGCGAATGTTGACAAGGCGGCAAAGGAAGGCAAGAATATCAGTATTATTTCTGTAGGCTGGGATCCGGGTATGTTTTCATTAAATCGTCTGTATGCGGAGTCTATTCTTCCGCAGGGCAGTACGTATACTTTCTGGGGAAAAGGTGTAAGCCAGGGACATTCTGATGCCATCCGACGTGTGGAGGGTGTAAAGAATGGTATCCAGTATACGGTTCCGATCGAGGCGGCAGTTGACCGTGTGAGAAGTGGCTGTGAGCCGACCCTTACAACGCGGGAAAAACATTTGCGTGAATGTTATGTAGTGCCGGAAGAGGGTGCTGATCTGAAAGCGATTGAAGAGGCCATAAGGACAATGCCGAATTATTTTGCCGAATATGATACAACAGTAACATTTATTACAGAAGAAGAATTAAAAGAACAGCACAGTAAAATGCCACATGGTGGTTTTGTGATTCGAAGTGGGGAGACTGGAACAGAGGGGAATAAGCACATTATCGAATATTCACTGAAGCTGGATTCTAACCCAGAGTTTACAGCGTGTGTATTGATCTGCTATGCAAGAGCAGCGTACCGTCTGTCAAAAGCCGGAGAAAGTGGCGCGAGAAGTGTATTTGACATCGCCCCGGCATTATTGTGCCAGAAAACACCAGAACAGTTACGGGCAGAGTTACTGTAATATAAAAAAAGGGACACGGTAAATGAAAATTGGGGACGGGGGTTTTTTGAAAAAACCCCGTCCCCAATTTAGGAGGTAATATGATTTTTGATACACATGCACATTATGATGATGCACAATTTGATGCGGATCGAGACGAACTGCTTATGTCTATGAAGGAAAATGATGTAGGTACGATTGTGAATGTGAGTGCGACGTATGCATCTTGTGAAAAGGTGATTGCACTGGCAAAGAAATATCCGTTTATGTATGCGGCGACGGGTATTCATCCGGATGAGGTGGGGAGTCTGAATGAGGAGACTTTTTCACAGCTTAAGATATGGTGCCAGGAGGAAAAGGTGGTAGCGGTAGGGGAGATTGGCCTTGATTATTATTGGGATAAGGAATCTCATGAAGAGCAGAAGAAATGGTTCATACGGCAGCTTCACCTGGCGCGAGAGCTGAATCTCCCTGTAAATATTCACAGTCGAGATGCATCTGAAGATACCTTTCAGATTATGAAGGAGTATGGAAAAGGTTTAGAAGGTATCATCCATTGCTTTTCCGGCTCCAAAGAACTGGCGCTGGAATATGTAAAACTTGGCTTTCATATTGGTGTAGGAGGAGTTGTAACATTTAAAAATGGAAAGAAATTGAAGCAGGTAGTGGAAGCAATACCGCTGACTTCCATTGTATTGGAGACAGATTGTCCGTATCTGGCACCGGAACCGTATCGAGGAAAACGGAACAATTCCAGTTATATCCGCTATGTGGCGGAGGAGATTGCAAGCCTTAAAGGTGTTACCTTTGAGGAGGTTGTTCGTCAAACGGAAGAGAATGCAAAGAAGATTTATAGAATCCAGTAAAAGGGGACACGGTAAATGCAAGTTGGGGACGGGGTTTTTTGAAAAAAACCCCGTCCCCAAAAATTTCATATATTATTAATTTTATTTTTTTTTATCTTATTGTATAATAGTAGAAATATCTAAAAACAGGAGCATATGATATGAATACGCCAACATTAGGGAATCCGCAGAATACCATCGAAGTTTTACAAAAGTATCAATTTACATTTCAGAAGAAATTTGGACAGAATTTCCTGATCGATACGCATGTACTGGATAAGATTATTAAAGCAGCAGAGATTACAAAGGATGATATGGTCCTTGAGATTGGTCCGGGTATCGGAACGATGACGCAGTATCTGGCAGAGGCAGCAGGAAAAGTAGTGGCAGTTGAGGTAGACAGGAATCTCATCCCGATTCTTTCTGACACACTGAGTGCTTATGATAATGTGCGAATCATCAATGAAGATGTGCTGAAGGTTGATATTGGCAGACTGACACAGGAGGAAAATGCAGGACGCCCGATCAAGGTAGTGGCGAACCTTCCTTATTATATTACAACGCCGATCATTATGGGATTATTTGAAAATCATGTGCCGATGCAGAGTATAACAGTTATGGTGCAAAAAGAAGTGGCAGACCGCATGCAGACAGGACCGGGCAATAAGGATTACGGTGCACTCACTCTGGCTGTTCAATATTATGCGAAGCCGTACATCGTGGCAAATGTACCGCCGAATTGTTTTATGCCAAGACCAAAGGTCGGGTCTGCCGTTATAAGGCTTACCTGCCATGAGAAACCGCCGGTAGATGTACGGGACGAGAAGCTTATGTTTGATATTATCCGCGCATCCTTTAATCAGAGAAGGAAGACTCTGGTAAATGGACTGAGTAATGCCGGAACATTACCATTTTCAAAAGAAGTGATAACAAAAGCTGTTGAAACACTTGGGAAAGGAGTAAGCGTCAGAGGGGAAGCATTGACACTGGAAGAATTTGCAAGGCTAAGTAACTGCCTGCACGAGTATTTATAACAGAAAGGAAGATGATGATGTCAGCAAAAAGATTATTTGAGATTACACCGGAGATTCAGCATTTTGCAGAGTTATGTGAGAAAAACAATGCGATTGATAAAGAACTATATTCACAGTATGAGGTTAAGCGTGGACTAAGAGATGTAAACGGTAAGGGCGTGCTTGCCGGACTGACGAACATTTCTGATGTATGTGCAACGAAAGTTGTGAATGGAAAAGAGGTTCCGTGTGCGGGCAAGCTCTACTACCGCGGGTATAATATTAAGGATCTTGTAAAAGGTTTCCTTAAGGAAAAAAATTACGGATTTGAGGAGATCGCATATTTGCTTTTGTTCGGTGAACTCCCAACAGCGCAGGAGCTTATGACATTTCATGATACTCTTGTTGAGAGACGGACACTGCCGCCGAATTTTGTGAGAGATGTTGTAATGAAGGCACCAAGCGGCGATATGATGAACAGCCTGTCACGTGCGATCTTGAATCTGTATTCTTATGATGACAAAGCAGATGACACATCGATTCCGAATGTGCTCAGACAGTGCCTGAATCTGATCAGCGAGTTTCCGATGCTTATGGTGTACAGTTACCATGCATATAATTATCGGATGGGCGAAGACCTGTACATCTATGCACCTTCACCGGAGCTTTCTACCGCAGAAAATATTCTGATGATGCTCAGAGAGAATAAGAAGTATACGAAGCTGGAAGCGAAGATTCTGGATATGGCACTTGTCCTTCATATGGATCATGGCGGCGGAAATAATTCTACATTTACGACCCATGTTGTTACGTCTTCCGGAACGGATACCTATTCAACGATTTCAGCTGCGATGGCATCTCTGAAGGGACCAAAGCATGGCGGGGCAAATATTAAAGTTACGCAGATGTTTGAAGATATGAAAGCAAATGTTTCTGACTGGGAGGATGAAGACGAGGTCAGACAGTACCTCTGTGATCTGCTGGATAAGAAAGCATTTGATCAGAAGGGTCTGATCTACGGAATGGGACATGCGATCTATTCGGTATCTGACCCGAGAGCGGATATTTTTAAGAAGTTCGTGCGCCAGCTGGCAAAAGAAAAAGGCCGTGAGAAAGAGTATGCATTATATGAGATGGTAGAGCATATGGCACCGGAAGTGATCGGTGAAAAGCGTAAGATTTACAAGGGCGTTAACGCCAATGTTGATTTTTACAGCGGACTTGTTTATAACATGCTGGATCTTCCACCGTCACTTTATACGCCAATCTTTGCAGCAGCACGTATTGTAGGGTGGAGCGCACATCGCCTGGAGGAGCTTAAGAATGTAGATAAGATCATACGTCCGGCATACAAGCCGTTAGCTCCTTATCGCGAGTATGTCCCGATAGAGGATCGATAGTAGTTATTTGGAGGCACAGAAGATGAAGAATGAGTTTCGTTATCCGTCCAGAGATGGAGTTACGGAAATACATGCAATAGAATGGAAGCCGGAAGGAGAAGTAAAAGCAGTGCTTCAGATATGCCATGGTATGGTGGAGTATATCGGGCGATATGATGCATTTGCTTCTTATCTCTGTGAAAGAGGAATTTACGTGACCGGTCATGACCATCTTGGACATGGAGGTTCGGTTCAGAGTAAAGAATATTATGGATACTTCCATAAGGAAAATGGAAATGAATATGTGGTCGGTGATATTCATAAGCTGCGGGAGATCACGCAGAAGAAATATCCAGATGTTCCTTATTTCATGCTGGGACATAGCATGGGCTCGTTTCTGTTGCGGCAATATCTGACATTATATGGACAGGGGCTGTCGGGCGCAATTATCATGGGAACCGGTAGGAAGAGCTCATTGGTTCTGGATTTCGGTCGTCTTCTTTGCCGTATGTTAGCAGCATGCAAGGGATGGAATTATCGAAGTACATTTATCGATAATCTGGGGTTTGGTGCCTATAACAGGAGATTTGAGCCCGCTGCAACGAATAAGGACTGGCTTTCTTCTGATCCGGAAACATGCCAGAAATATATTGCTGATCCATTGTGTAATTTTACATTTACGGTAAATGCATATTATCATATGTTTGGTGGCATGAAAGTTCTGACAAAAAAGGAAAGTATGAAAAGAATCCCCAGGAATCTTCCGGTATTTTTCGTTGCCGGCGCAGAAGATCCGGTTGGAAATTTTGGAAAAGATGTGCAAAGGGTATATGAGAAATATCGCGATGCAGGCATAGAGGATGTGCGGATCAAGCTGTACGAGGGTGACCGGCATGAGATCCTGAATGAAAAGGACCGGCAGCAGGTATATGAGGATCTGTACTGCTGGATTGCGGAAGTGCTGAAAGAGTTCTACGAGGCGACAGAAGAAGAGCATAATGAATGAAATATTAATAAATCTCTCGGAATTTTGTGTTCCGGGAGATTTTTCGTTGTGAAATGTGTTTCGTAAAACGAGATGATTGACTTTTATCATTTATAAGCCGTTTGGCTTCTGGACTGGCGTTCGTCAGATTCCGGGAAATCCAAATTATATTGCACACGAAAACTTGTTTGTATTATACTGAAAGGGGAAAACTTCATTACTATCAGGCCGTCATGGATTTAATCGTGCGAGCGAACTGGGAACAAATGGAGGAGGGAAGAAATATGTGCGAAGCGTTGAGAGAATTATTTGCAGATGAATTAGAAAAATCAAGGGAAATTGCCATGGAACAGAATCGTATAGGAGATATTGTGAAAGCCGCGAATGACGCGGAGTATCAGAAGAGTCTTTTTGAGGAGTTTGGCTTACAGTATACGCGAAGTAGGTAATGCTAAAGAATTTTTCTTGACTTCAATTTAGATTATGTCTATTGTGGTCAACCTTGTTAGCTTTATTTGTTGACCTTTATTTAATATTTCTCTTTTAAAGTCAATATTTTTTGCATACTTGAGTGACCGCAATTCATATTTCTATGAGTAAGGTCACTTTTCTATTCGTGTTTAGTTGACCGCAATTCAAGTATTCTTTATTACAGTCATTTTTTTACACGTATTTGGTTGACCTCAATCTCACTATTCACAAATACAGTCAACTTTTCCCTATACTAAAGGGTTAGTTGTCTCTTGAAAAACGGATGCACATCTGTTAAAATTGGCTTGCAAGCCAAGATGTATGGCAGGGGGTGATCGAGTGGCAGTACGCAGTGACGGGCTACAGACGAAAAAGCGGATCCTGCAGGCATGTGTCAGGCTGTTTCTGGAAAACGGATATCATCAGACGACCATGCTGCAGATTCTCAGGGAAGCGAAAGTCTCCTCCAGCAGTTTTCAGAATCTTTTTCACAGCAAGGACGGTGTTCTGATGGAGCTGGTGGGATTCATGTATGAAAATCAGTTCGGTATGGCCAGAAGTGTTGCGGGCGAGGCGCTCCCGCCGGTGTATGTCTATGCGGCAGAAACCGCTCTTCAGATCACGCTGACGGAGCTGAATGAAAATCTGCGGGAGATCTATCTGGAAGCCTACACCCAGGAACGCGTGCTGGATTACATCCAGCGGGCCACGGCGAAGGAACTGTACCGGATCTTCGGTCCTTATCAGCCGGAACTTACGGAGCAGGATTTCTACGAGCTGGAATTCGGTTCGGCAGGACTGATGCGCGGCTATATGGCAAATCCCTGCACAGAAGATTTCACGCTGGAGCGGAAGCTCAACAAGTTCGTGACGCTGGCGCTTCGTGGCTACAAGGTGCCGGAGGACGAACTGCAGAAGGTGCTTACGTTCCTCGCGGGGCTGGATATGCGCAGCATTGCCCAGTCGGTCATGGAAGAATTGTTCCGCCGGCTTGCTATGCACTATGATTTTTCCCTGGACGGACTTCTTCCACAGGGATAGAAGCAAATAAAGTTGATTTGCAAGGGAGTACTCCCTTGCATAGGGGAATTCCCCTATGCAATCTCCCTCTGAACAAATTCCTTTTCTACGGAGTACAGAAAAGCTAAGAAAGGAAATATATATGAAAAAACGATTTTTTAGCATTCTGCTGAGCCTTTGCATGGTGCTGATGCTCTGCCCGGTAACGGTCTTTGCGGAAGATGGCACCGCCACTGAACTGCAGAGTCTGCTGAACAGCGGCGACACGGTGACGCTGAATAAGGACTATACCATCGACACGACGCTGAACGTGACACAAGACGTCACCCTTGACCTCAACGGCCATGTAATCAAGAGGACCGGCAACGGTAGAGTGATCACAGTCAACATGAATAAAAGCCTAACTTTGCGGGACAACAATCCGACCGCAATACACACTGGGGACAATGCCTCCCTGCCGGACGGCGGCGTGATAACCGGTGGCAGAGCTACATCCCACGATTATAACGGCATGGGCGTGTGTGTGGAAACAGGTGCCTCCTTCACTATGAACGGCGGTACCATTACGGACTGTAGTACAGACAACCTAGGCGGCGGCGTATTTAACAAAGGTTCCTTCACCATGAGCGGCGGCAGCATTACGGGTTGTAGCGCATCAAGTAATGGTGGTGGCGTATTTAACGAAGGTTCCTTCACCATGAACGGCGGCAGCATTACGGGTTGTAGCGCATCAAGTGCTGGTGGCGTATTTAACAAAGGTTCCTTCACCATGAACGACGGCAGCATTACGGGTTGTAGTGCAGATCTTGGTGCTGATGTTTACAATGAGAGTTCCAATTCAATTGTTTTTTGTGCCAATGGCGGTGAGATAAGAGAGTTATATAATTCTGCCCCGCAGCTGACCATCCGCAAAGACAATGATACAGATGGCACCATATTTTCTGGTGATGTGACAAACTATTTAAGTACAATAGGCGCCGGCATATACAGGGGTGCGGTGACGAATGCTAAAAAAATTTCCCATAATTTTGGCGGTACTATTTCCGGTGGTACGTTCGAGGGGACAGTGACAAATAATAATGGGGCTACCATTTCCGGTGGTACGTTCATGCGAGAAGTGCAGAACAACGGAAACATCAGCGGCGGTATGTTCTACGGAGGTATCAGCGGAAGCGGAAAAATTGGAAAGACCGTGACTTTTATGAACGGCAATGCCCCATACGCAATGGAGGTTGTGTCAGATAACAATCTGGTGGTTGAGCCTGTCGAACCTACACAGGATGGTTATACATTCACTGGCTGGTACACGGACGAAGCGCTCACCGATAAATACGAATTCAGCAATCCCCCTTCCGGGCGCATTACTACCCTCTATGCGGGCTTCGAGCCAATCACGTACACCGTGACCTATGACGGTGGCGAATTCGGCTCCCAGGAGGAGGACGTCAAGACCCACGGCATACCTCTCACCCTGCGTGGTAAGACCTATACCCGCGAGGGTTATGTCCAGACCGGCTGGAAGGATGGGAACGGCAGAGAGTATGAGCTCGGCGACAGCTATACCATAGATGCGGAACTGACTCTTTACCCCGTATGGGATGAGATTATCGAAGTTCCATTCACTACCACAGTAAAGCAGGGCGGTAATGTTGCACCTGGCAAAACAGTTTTCAATCTGCAACTTGTAGACTATCAGGGAGAGAATCTGTCATCTGAAGACGTGAAGGTCACTGCTTCCATTACCACAGACGGAGCAGGAAGCTACGAAGGTATCATGACGATTACCGGTCCTTCAGAGTATCTTCCGACTATGTTAAGTGACGGAGTATTTGTAAAACAGGTAAACGAAGGCGAAGACGGCTGGACCTATGATGACAGGGTGTGGGGACTTCGTTATGAAGGAGCAATTGCTTTTGCATATGACGATGAAATCGTACCTACTTCTTCTATCCTCATTTTCCCGGCAATCTTCGAGGAGTCAGAGAATGGCAGTTACTACAAAATCCCTGATGATGCATATGCGGTGCCTCAGATGAGCTTTACCAACACCTATACAAAATCCGTAGCCAAGACAACGGATAGCAATTCGAAGAACGATACCACAACAAACATGCAGACAGGCGACAACAGCAACCTTGCTTTATGGTTCGTCCTGCTTGCCGTATCTGTGGTGGCTGTAATCTTTACAGGCGTATACAGCAGACGCAGAAGAAGCTCATAAGCTAAATAAACGGAACAGAATATAGAAACAGATAGCAAACACCCTGCAGGACGTGTAATCCTGCAGGGTGCTTTTATGTCGTGGATTCGGTGCCTGCTCCTGTGCTGGTCTGCGGATTTTCTTTGCCTTGTTCTGCATCTGTATCATCATCTTTTGCATTGTCCACAATACTGCGGTAAACCTTTTGACTTCAAGGACTTGACAGATAATGTTTTAAGGCATAGAAGCATAGAAAAACCACCCTTCAAAGTCTTGGCGGACTGGGTGGAATTTCAAGATTTCATTATAGGTCAACCACTTTGGCGGTTGTTCTCTTTGTGTCTTTAATATAGCATATCTGGCAACAGGACGCAAGCGCCTGTTGCCGAAAATGAATTATCGTATTATTAAACAAAAACCCACTAACCATGCTGGCCAGTGGGATTTTTGTTGTTATAGTTATCTAAAGGAATGAGAGTAAAGTATTGCACCAGTCATCTGGTGTTTTACTTTATGAGGGGGAGATAGTGAGTGTTAATCAACTATCTGTCTATAAGTATATAAGGTAAATGTGTCCAAAATATGTTGAATCTATAAAAGAAATAGAAAATTCCTTAAGAAAACCTAAAGGTAGCTTTCATGGACGACAGTTCTAAGCAGATAAGCGGTCAATATATCGAGAAATTCACCGGCAGGGGGACGGTCAGTCATTGGATGAAGTGCAATATCCTCGAGGCGTGATCGGTTGCCGCGTTCCCAACAGACCTTTATGACTGTTCGAATATCTCGCTCAACACTGCTGTAAGTTGTATTAAAGTATTGAGCGATCTGCGGATATAATAGTTTACTTACAGAAAGCAGATAATTTTCATCTTCTATACAAAGCATTAATGCATAACATACATAACGATAGCCACGATATGTGGCGCCGATACCAAGAGAACGAACAAGATATTCTATTTCCTTTTCTATCATTAGTACTTTTCTCCTCATTTGCTGGTCTTGAGATACGACAGGCCCCATATAAATTATAACGGAAAATGCGAAAAAACAAACATTTTCAGCATAAACAGGTAATTACAGTTATGGTTCGACATAAAGCGTCAGAAATGTGCCGGAAAGAGTATTCCCGGACCGGTTCATAATATCTTAAGAATTTCAGCAAGTAGTCTTAAAAAATCGCTGTTATTCTTGTATAGTATAAGGGAGGTGATTTGTATGGCGAAAATATTAGTATGTGACGATGACAAAGAAATTGTTGAAGCAATCGAAATATATCTGATGCAGGAGGGGTATGAAGTAGAGAAGGCGTACGATGGAGAGGAAGCGGTGAAGCTTTTGCAGAAGGAGGAAGTGGATCTGCTCATCATTGATGTGATGATGCCGAAGCTGGATGGAATACGGGCAACGCTTAAGATCCGGGAAGCCAATAATATGCCAATCATTATTTTATCCGCAAAATCCGAGGATACCGATAAGATACTGGGGCTGAATGTGGGCGCGGATGATTATGTGACGAAGCCATTTAATCCACTGGAGCTGGTTGCACGTGTAAAGTCTCAGCTGCGCCGGTACACACAGCTTGGCAGTACGGCAAATATAGTAAATAAAGCGGTGTATACGGTAGGCGGTCTTTCAATCAACGATGATCTGAAAGAGGTTACTGTAGACGGTGAAGTGGTGAAGCTTACGCCAATCGAATACAATATTTTATTATTACTTGTGAAAAATCAGGGCAAAGTTTTTTCTATTGATCAGATCTATGAAAATATATGGAATGAAAATGCTATCGGTGTGGATAATACGGTGGCAGTACATATACGCCATATTCGCGAGAAGATCGAGATCAATCCAAAGGAGCCGCGCTACTTAAAGGTCGTATGGGGCGTGGGCTATAAGATAGAGAAGCTTTAGAAAGGAGTGCTTATGAATAAATGGTACAGATCCAGGATCGTGAAGGCGATTCTGATCCTGTTGGCGAACATCTCTGTGTTTACATTGGTCATATGTGTATGGTGGGCAGCATCCTATCATCAGATTTTTATGGATGTTCTGGAAGGAGCCGGCAATAAGACATATGAAGAGTCTTCCGAATTTTACGGGGATTTCTATATAGAAAGTATGGATGTTGTCCAGTGGATCACTAACAGGGAACTGTTTATGACAGAGGGACAGGAGAATCTGGATAAGATCGTAGACATCCAGGAATTTAATGATAACACAACGATCAGCAATAAGGATACAAGTGGTTTTTCGTATCGGCTGGGAGATCTGCTTGACTGGTATGATAAGCTGCAAAGTGGAGCCTATGATTCCTACGAAACAAATCCAGATGGTGTACGCAAGGATGCGCCAATTGTATGTAAACGGGCAGACGGAACATTTCATTACTATGATGCAGCCCAGTTTCGTGAGCTTATTATGAGTAATTCCCTTCAATTTGCAGACTACGATAATGATCGCGGACTGGCACAGACAGAGATCCTGGATGAAATAGAGTCGGGGTTTACAGATGGACACAGAGGAATTCTTGACGATAAAGGGGAGATCCTGTATGTGAACTGCTGGCAGTATGACGGTAATATACTGGAGGGAGATTATAAGCCTTTGAACGCAGACAGTGTGATGGATATCGTTAACGATAATCCGGAGTGGAACGGTCGTCTGAGTGATGCATATGATATGCTTGAAAATACGGTTCTGCGTCTTGGTGAAATGTATAAAGATTATGATGAACTGTCTTCCCGGTTAAGAGAAGGAGATACGAATTATTTCTATCTGTATGCCAATACTTCCACCGGACAGATTTATACAAATAAAGCAGAGTTTTCGAATTATGATAAACTGGATGCGAGCATCAAAGCAATGCAAGAAATGGGATGCTATGTAGTTGTAAAGCCACATCTTTCTGACTTCCAGTCCAATATTAGAGATATCGGGGCAGCCGGATGGCGTGACACGATCGCAGAAACAGGAGGATTTGGGAATGATTTTGTATTTGCAGCTGCGGTGGATACCAATTATCCGATACAGGATCGTTTTTATTCCGCTGCTTACAATTTTGAAAAGAACATTGTAAGCGTACAGCGGGCTGTAGCATGTATGATACCGGCTCTCCTTTGCTTCATCATCAGCGTGTTCTGGCTTATGGCTGTGGCAGGAAGAAGTAATATAGATGAAGAATTACATCTGTGTGCATTTGACAGATGGAAGACAGAGATATCGGCGGCGCTTATCATCGCATTGTGGATCGTGCCGGTGGCATTTGCCGGTTATACCGGTATCTATGGGGCAGCTGCTGATGTGATGACAGTAATTGTGCTTCCGATGCTTGGTATCTACACATGCAGCATGTTCCTGATCGGGATTCTGAGCCTTGTCAGAAGAATCAAAGCAGGAATTGTGTGGAAAAACAGTTTGCTCCGTGGATTTGGCAAGTTCGCGAAAACGGTATTCGGTAATTGGAGCAGCGTATGGAGACTGATCCTGGTATATGGAGTATTTGTAGTGATCCACTGGCTGGCAGTGATCGCTGCCGGATGTGGTACGATCGGACTGGGCTTCTTTGTCGCAGTCATTGCAGAAATTCTGGCGTTTGTTTATCTGGTATATAATGCAATAGGCAGAGATAGGATCAGTCGGGGAATCCGAAAGATTGCGGGCGGTGAGATCGACTACCAGATAGCGACCGGTAACCTCCGCGGAGAACAGAAACGAATTGCCGAAGAGATCAATTGTATTGGAGAAGGACTGGATGCGGCCGTTGAAAAAAGCATGAAGAGCGAGCGGCTGAAGACGGATCTGATAACAAATGTGTCACACGACATTAAGACACCACTCACTTCAATCATCAATTATGTAGAGCTTCTGAAGCAGGAAAATTTCGAAGATCCGAAGATCCAGAGATATATAGAAGTGCTGGAGGCCAAGTCCCAGCGCCTGAAGACACTGACGGAAGACGTAGTGGAGGCGTCCAAAGTAAGCTCCGGCAATATTACACTGGAATACATGAATATCAATCTGGTAGAGATGATTCAGCAGACGAGTGGAGAATTTGCAGAGAAATTCGAGGCAAGAAACCTGACAGAGGTACTCTCACTTCCGAACGAAGAAGCGGTCATACGGGTAGACGGACGAAGAATGTGGCGAGTGCTGGAAAATATCTATAACAATGCGGCAAAATACGCAATGGAAGGTACAAGGGTGTACGCCGACCTTCAGATAAAGGATAACCAGGTTATCTTCAGCCTGAAAAATATTTCGAAACAGCCATTAAATATTTCGGCAGATGAGCTGACAGAACGGTTCATCCGGGGAGATATCTCCAGAAGCACCGAAGGAAGCGGTCTCGGGCTTTCCATAGCCAAGACATTGACAGAAATGCAGGGAGGAAAATTCGAGCTGTACCTGGACGGCGATTTGTTTAAAGTAACGATAATGTTTAAAGTGGGGACGTAGTAAAATTGAAAAATGCCCCGGGGTAAAGTGCAACTTTACCCCGGGGCATTTTTCAATTTTACTACGTCCCCACTTGCACACCTTTACAAAAAACATTACAATATTAATACTATGGATGAATTAAGATTATTATTACAGGAAAATTTAAATAATGAATTTTTATCAGCGGTGCTGAGTAACCCGAGAAATAAGGAAGAGGCGACAAAAATTAAGGTGCGTCCGCTCCTTCACAGGGATAAGCTTGTTTTTCAGATTGAGCTGTTCCGCAATAATCAGGCGTTCCACGAGAATCTGGATGCCGGGCAGGCGGCACAGTCTCTGATGAAACATATGGAAAATATGAAGCAGATGGAGCTGAAAACGCAGAACTATGAATATACTGTGCTTGTGAGTAAGAAAGGAAAGGTTACGATTAAGAAGCGTGCACAGGAGGGGTGTGTGAAGAAGGCAGATCTGTCTCATAACCGGAAAAAACGATATATCCTGGAGGAGGGGATACCGGTTCCATTTCTCTGTGACCTGGGTGTTATGACAATGGAAGGAAAGATCGTTCACGCAAGGTTTGATAAATTCAGGCAGATTAATCGTTTTCTGGAATTTATCGAAGATATTTTGCCGGAGCTTCCCAGGGACAGGGAAGTGACGATACTGGACTTTGGCTGCGGCAAATCCTATCTTACTTTTGCCATGTATTATTATCTGCATGAGCTTAAGAAATATGATATCCGCATTATCGGACTGGATCTGAAAAGTGATGTGATCCGTAACTGTAATGTGCTTGCGCAGAAATATGGTTATGCCAAGCTTAAGTTCCTGGAGGGAAATATCGCTGGCTATACCGGAGCTGAAGAAGTGGATATGGTTGTTACTCTGCATGCATGTGATACGGCGACGGACTTTGCGCTTGCAAAAGCTGTAGGCTGGAATGCGAAGGTTATTTTATCGGTACCGTGCTGTCAGCATGAGCTGAACCGACAGATGGAAAATGAAGTGCTTGGTCCGATCCTTAAGTATGGACTGATCAAAGAACGTATGGCAGCGCTTGTAACGGATGCACTTCGCGCACAGTATCTGGAGAGGGAAGGGTATTTTGTACAGATACTGGAATTTATCGATATGGAACATACGCCGAAAAACATATTGATTCGTGCGGTACGAAGTGGGAAAAGGGGAGATAATGCGGCTCGTATTCAGGCGTGTGAAGAATTTCTCCATGTGTCACCGACACTGGGAGCATTGTTAGATAGTAAAGGGGAATCTGAATGAGAAGAAAGAAAATGCTGATTCAGGGCGTTATACTTGCAGCGGTATTTGTCCTTGCAGTCGTTATATTTGGATATATTACGAATAAGAAAAATGATGATATGACCGCAGATATGGGAGCGGCCACACGTCCGCAGGTTTCGTTTTCCTATAATGGTTATGCGGTGAATTCTCTTCCGGTCTACAAGGATAAAATGTCTCTTACATCCGTCCGCGATACGGTTACACTGGTGAATAACGGACAGCTGGAGATGGATATAAAAGCATACGAAAATGTGATCAAGAGTGTAGAGTATATTGTATATACGCTGGATGGTGAAGAGAAGCTTCTGGAAAACAAAATCAGCACTCCAAAGGAAGCGGTTACGCTGACATTTGATGGTGAAGGCGTGTTGGATGAAGAACGAGTTGTGGAAATTATCCTGCATCTGGATGGAGATAAGGCTATGTTCTGCTATACCCGGCTGAAAGCCGACGCAGGGCTGAATGCATTGGAATGTCTGGATTATATTCGACATTTTCATGAGAAAGCCTTAGATAAAGCCGAAGGCGCCGGAATCGGAACAGCAATTGAACCGAGTGACGAAGGAAATAATACAACGCTTCAGCATGTGACGATACATTCAGATTATGATCACGTGACATGGGGAGATTTGGAGCCGCAGGTAGAGGGCGGAGAGCGCTGGAGTATAAAAGAGATAAACACAAGCTATACTTCTGTGCAGCTTGAATATCGTGTGCGCTGTAAAGGTGAGAATGATAGCGACGACGTTTATGCAGTGAAAGAATTTTTCCGCGTGCGGCACATTTCCAATGGGAATCGGACCTATCTTCTAGATTACGACCGCGAGATGAATCAGTTATTTGATGCAACCGGTCAGATGCTGAGCGAGAAGGGAATTATCCTCGGCATAACAGACAGCGATGTGCCTTATATGGTAAATAAGGATGGAACGATTGTTTCATTTGTACAGGCGGATGAGCTGTGGAATTATAATAAAAACACGGATGAGATGTCACTTGTTTTCAGTTTTTCGGATGCAGAAAATACGGATGTACGAAGCACATTCCCGCAGCATGAGATTAAGCTGTTAGAGACGGATGCGTCCGGAAATACAACATTTGCGGTATATGGTTATATGAACCGTGGTAACCACGAAGGTGAATCCGGTGTTGCCATATATTATTACAATATGGAGCAGAATTCGGTAGAAGAGAAAGTGTTTATTTCTAGTGATAAGGCATACGACCGCGTGGCACAGGAAATGGGACGCCTCGTGTACTATAATATCGAGGAAGATATATTGTATGTGCTGGTTGACGGTACATTGTATGAGATCAATATTCAGAAGAATCAGAAAAAAGAACTGGCAACCGGGCTGGATGAAAAGCAGTATGTGGTATCGGATGACGGCCATATCGCAGCATATCTTGTCAGCGAAGAGGACGAGGAAACATCCTATATTGTAGTAAAGAACTTCTCAAGCGGAAAAGAAAAGACGATTACGTGTGGAACAGATGAAAGCCTGCGTCCACTTGGATTTATAAAAAACGATCTGGCATATGGAATCGCCAGGACAGCAGATATCGGTACAACTGTTGCGGGGCAGGAAGCATTCCCGATGTATAAGATAGAGATCGTCAACAGTAAAGGAAAAGTGGTCAAGACCTATTCGCAGGATAATATTTACATTTTGGATGCGGATTTCAGCGGGAATATGATCACGCTTGCCCGTGCCAGGAAAGAGGGCGGTTCTTACACAGCAGTAAGTGAGGACTATATAACCAATAATGAAGAAGAAAAAGAGAGCAACATATTCGTTGAGACTTATACAACAGAATTAAAAGAAAAACAGGTCCGCCTGACATATGCAGATGGCATTTCTGATAAAGAGCCAAAGGTACTCAAACCCAAACAGATCATGACAGAAAAGGCAGAAAACATAATCTTCGAAGAGAAAAATGTGGAAGAAAAGTATTATGTTTACGGTTATGGAAAACTGCAGGGAATATATGATCAGGCAGGTAAGGCGGTACAAAAAGCAAACGAATATAATGGCGTAGTTGTATCCGCATGGCAGACGTATATATGGGAACGCGGAAATCGTGACCTGAAGTACAGCATAGAAGGAAAAGAAGAAATGATAGAAAGCATACGCGCCGGGCTTACCAGCGGCAAAACGCCGGTTCAGGTAAAAGATGAGCTGTCCGGAGGAAGAAGTATCGACCTTACCGGATGCACAACAGATCAGATTTTGTATGTTGTCAATCAGGACGATCCGGTAATTGCAGTACTGGATGGGAATACATTCGTCATTCTGACCGGGTATGGCGAGACGACAGTCAGCTATGTAGATGTAACAAGTGGTGAAAGTTACACGATATCACAGGAAGAAATGGACGGAAGGCTGAAAGCAGCCATAGGCTAAAATCTGGGACGGGGTTTTTTTCAAAAAACCCCGTCCCAGATTTTCGTTTTACCGTGTCCCTTTTACGCGAACACGATATTTCTGTATTTTCGTAATGCGAAATAAAGTACCAGCCCCAGTACACCGCAGGAAAGAATCTCTCCAACACCGACTGTCAGCATCATAAATGGAATCGGCAGCAGTACACCGTAGCCATAGCGCAGTATAAATGGTACAATAACGGTATTAGCAACGATTGGTGGAAGTGGTGCAAGGAATACATTCTTATTACGAAGCTGATAAGTAAAGAAGGCTCCGATAAGAGTAGCAAGACTTCCGAATATGATGTCAGGAAGGATAGCCCCACCAAGAATATTGCCGATCAGGCATCCGGCGAACAGACCGGGAATTGCGGCGGGAGTAAATAGTGGGAGAATGGTAAGTGCTTCGGCAATTCTTACCTGTATTTCTCCAAAGGAAAATGGTGCAAATACGTAAGTGAGCACCACGTAGATAGCAGCAATCATAGCTGCCTGTGTCAGAAAAGTGATGTTTTTGTTCTTCATTATTTTGTTCTCCTTTAGTTTTGTTTTACGAGTGGAAGGTCTCGAACACTCGGCACATTTTACGGCGGTGACCGCCGGAAAGCCCTATAGACCTTATTTTTTATGGACTTTGCAACGATTAGGAGTATAGCATAGACGGATGGGAAAAGCAAGGAAAGTACAAAAAAAGTACCAAATTGGAAAGCCAGGGCAGAGAAATGAACACCCCCGGGTATAAAAAATTGAAAATTCCGATCAGGTAGCAGACCGGCGTACAACTTATCCTGGGGAGTTTTCTGATTGTTGCGCGTGAGAGTGATTAATTCCATTGAGCTGTTAGTCTTTTTTGACTATGCGTTGTAGAGAAGATCGGGTTCTGTCTGCCAGACTCATTGATAATATGATAGAAAAATATAAAGAGATGGTTGATAGTTCTGGCAAAAGATTTATGATAATCATATAGAAACACACAAAACAGCACTCGATTGCTGAGAAAGGGTTATGGTATGAAGCCCGGTGACAAATATTATGACGGACTAATTGTAGATAGCGGTCGTTCAATTAGAGAAATCGAAGAAGATATCGAAAAAGAGAAAGAATAAAAAATATCAAGTGGACACCAGAAATGCTTGAGGAATAGCTACCACCAGTCATGCGACTGGTGGTTTTTGTTAATTATAAAAAGGAAATCACTCTATACGGTTGGGTATATTGTGCTTCATAAGTTAATTAATGTTTAAGAAATTATCATTACTTTCCAATTCTCGGTATAGGCGAGAACGTTGCATCTGTATGTAATTTGCTATGAAATTAAAACATTCAAAGATATGACTTGCGTCAACGGTATAAGTTTTATCATATATTTTTGGAATGTTCATTCTGGCATTGCTGACATTCGTTTTTACGTTTATCAGATAATGTTTTAAGGCATAGAAAAACCACCCCGAACTTTGACCGAGACAGGGTGGCGATTCTATGAATTTCCAATTTTACTTTTGAGGTCAACCACTTTGGCGGTTGTTCTCTTTGTGTCTTTAATATAGCATATATGGCAGCAGGGTGCAAGAGTGAGCTCAAAATTGAGCATGTTCCAGAAATGGGAAGGCGGTAGCAAAATGCGACACTCTTTGGAGATAAGCTGAGTATCCGCATCGAGTACGCAGGTCAAAACTACCAAAGCGACAGTTTGCAATAGGGGTCACTCTCATTGTTACGCCCTATGAAGTCCTGTTTTGGGATTGCGAGGCGTGACAAATATGGGATGCCCTATCTTGGGGCTACCCTGTTTCTGGTGGAGACGTTTCCTTACTTTTGAGGAGACTGTTCATCTGGCACATACTCCAATAGATCTCCTGGCTGACAATTTAATTCTCCCAAAAGCTATCGTTATCTAATTCATCTTCCCATAAATCCATTGAAAATGAAGCAAAAGGAAAGAAGAAAAACAATATTGGCAATGGTACGTGAGTTGCCCAGAAACCGTCTATTTTGAATGTAGGGCGCAAGAAAAAGAACATTATGAATCGCGCTCCATTCGTTCATCAATAGCCTTTTTAATGTATCCGTTGACGGTTTCTCCTGCTGCCGTTGCTGCTGTCTTAATTTCTTCGTATTTTTCCTTTTGAACATCTAAAGGAATACGTTTGAGTTTAGCTTTTGCGTATTTATACATGCTTTCTTTTCGTTGATCTGTTAATGACACTATTTCACCCTCTTTCATGGACCCTTAAAAAATGGGTACACCTTTTCTAGCATGCCTTAAGTATACCATAATTGTAAAGATGTGTACATATCCTATATAATATAATCAAGATAAAGGTAAGGAAAACAAAAGCAACCGGGAAGTGAAAAGCCCACAAACCTATCAGACCATTGGTTGAGTGAACCGTGATGAGCAATAGGAGCAAGAGAGACACTCTGATAGGGGTTGCCGGAATCCTTAACCGATATCTAGATTGTAGAAAGGTGGTACACATTATGAAGCGATTTGATTTAAGAAGAATCATGCTGAAGGCGTGGGAACTGTTCCGTAAAGAACATGATCTGAGCTTTTCTGAGTGCTTGCATAGGGCGTGGATAAGCGCCAAGGCAGTAGAAATCAACGAAAAGCGCATTGAACGGGCTAAAATAGCAACAGGCGTTACAGAGCCTACAGCTACGTGGAGTGATTGGAAGAAAGCCGGATATGAGGTAATCCACGGCTCCAAAGCCCTGTTCGGTTGTGGCCTGATCTGGGGGGGGGTAAGGGAGATGGCAAGACCTACAAAGCCCGGTTCTTTGGACAGTCCCAAGTACAGGCATTTGCATAAAGAAAAGCCCTTGCCGGAGCGGGCACTCTGACAGGGGCAAGTAACCCAAACACACAGAAAGGGTTAAGCAGATTATAACAGGACTGCTGCCCTTTTGCAAGAAGAAAAAGAAAAGGAAGAATATAAGACATGGCCTATAAAGTGATTAACGAGGAATTACAGATAGCAAGCTGCAGAATAGCAGATTTGACAATGGAACAAGTGAAGACATTCTTGGAAATATGGGATGATGATTCGTCAATTGGTACTCTTACTATGTTTTACGATCAGCATAGAGATTACCTTGTGTTGAATGAAGATAACGAAAATTTCCAACTGTATCTAGATATTGTAGAAGTATATCTGAAAGCGAGTAAAGCGGGTAAAAAGAAACTTATGAACGAAGCACCAAGTTCCATGTTGGAAACGTTGAGGGTAATTAATGGATTCGAAAAGAGACGATTTATTAATACATGGATAGGCAGAGCGTGCCAAAAGAAAGAGAGCCACAAGTATTAAAGACCATTTTGGGACATAGTTCGCTTGCTATGACAATGGATCTGTATAGTCATGTGCTGCCGGATACAAAGGCAGAGGAAATGGAGAAGATAGCAAATGCATTTTAAAGAATCGGATAAATTCAAGAAAGGCGTTCTGAATTGACAGAGCGTCTTTTTAAGTACCAAAAAAGTACAAAATTGCATAAACAACGATAAACCAGTACATAAAGAAAAGCCTTAGAAACTGCGTATTTCTAGGGCTTTTTAAATTATGATAAATCATAATAAAACTACGGGCTATGAAGTTTTGTTTTACGAGTGGAAGGTCTCGAACACTCGGTGCATTTTCCGCGAAGCCCTATAGACCTTATTTTTATGGGCTTTGCAACGATTAGGAGTATAACATAGACGGAGGAGAAAAGCAAGGAAAGTACATTGATTCTGTGATTGGAATATGATAAAATCTCGGCATGGGAAACCAGAGCGAGGCGGCTTACCCTTCTTTGCGGAGGGAACACCCTCCGGACGAAAGAAAGGAGGGCGATAACATGGTTACATATTCTGATCTGATTCAGTTTTGTATACTTTTGGTTGCCCTTGTGGGTCTGTGCTATCAGATTTTCAAGGGGACACGAAAATAGCCGCCATTACTGCGAATAATGACGGCTGTTGTAAAATAGCTTTAACATTATAATCGGGTAAGCCGCTTCCGGTTTCCCTCTTTGTGTCTTTAATATAGCATATCTGGCAATAGGATGCAAGAGTTTACGTTCAAAGAGAAAATCACGAAAATCAAGTATTCAAATGCAACACCTGGCATCTTTTTTTACTCTAATAGATGAGAGAAAGAACTGCCGGCATCAATAATACCTGAGAGGAAGGAAAAAGTATGAAATGTGATGTGAATACATTTGCGCAGATGTATGAGACAGTGTATAAGGATTTGTACCGGTTCGCTCTATGTATGATGAAAAATGCAGAGGATGCAGAGGATGCGGTCTCAGATGCAGTGCTTGCTGCGTATGAAAACATCCGAAAGCTGCGGAAAAAGGAATCTTTCAGAAGCTGGATGTTTACAATTGTGGCGAACATATGCAGGAAAAGGCTGAGACAGGCTGCGAAAAGAAAAGAAAATGAACAGGAAGAGACTTTATTTCAGATACCGGCAAGGAGCGTAGACTATGGGCTTGCGGTAGATGTGAGGAAGGCGTTTTTCATTCTTTCCGAAGAAGAGCAGATGATTGTAGGATTATCGGTCTTTGGCGGGTATAACAGTACAGAAATCGGAAAAATACTCAAACTGAATGCAAACACAGTACGTTCCAGGAGAAAACGTGCATTGGCGAAAATGGAATGTATATTAAAGTAAGAAAGAGGTGTCTGTATGGAAAAGAAAGAGCAGGATATAAAGAATATCATTGATGATAAGACAAAGGATGTATCGGTTCCGGAGACTCTGCAGCCAGAGCAGATAGAGAAAATGCTGCAAAGAGAGAATGTTAAAAATAAACAAAGAAATAAAAAAATATACCGAACGGTGGAAATTCTGGCAGCATGCGCAGTATTTGCGGTTGGCATCTATGCCTATGGAAATCTGAAAAAGCAGCCAGAGCAAAATGGGGAAAACGAGTCTGCAGAAATCAGTAAAAGCCATACGGTTGCAAGTGCACAGAGCTATGATGAGATTTATTCATATATGGAAGCCCAGCAGGAAGAACTGGAGGTGCTGGAGGATGGCGCTCTGTATGATACAGGTGTGATGACGGCAGAATCGTCCGCAGAAAGTTTTTCATCAAAACAAAGTGAAGCCGCAGCCAGAGGGGATTATTTGGAGACAAATGTGCGGCAGGAAGGCGTGGACGAAGGTGATGTGGCGAAAACAGACGGGAAATATCTGTTTGTTTTGAAGAATGATTCTCAGAAGATAGCAATCGTTGACACAGACGGGAATATGAAGGAAGTCGGTGAGATAGAGGTTGAAGAAAATCATACGATTTACGAAATATATTTACTTCCGGAGAAACAGAAGTTAGTTCTTGTAGGCTCTGCGTATCCTGAAGAGCTGTCAGAGGTAATTACCTATGATATTTCAGACATTTCTTCGCCGCAAGAGCTGGGACGGGTAACGCAAAGCGGGTATTATCAATCATCCAGACTGGTTGATGGATACGTTTATTTATTCAGTGAATATTATGCCGGCAATGATATTGAGAAGGACGAACCGAAAACATTTGTCCCGCTCGTAAATGATGAAGTAGTAAAAGAAACGGATATATATATGCCACTGACGCAAGAGGGAAGACAATACGAGGTTCTGACATCAATCAACGTCAACCATCCGGAGGTGGCCGCAGACAGTAAGGCGATTTTTACAAAGGGCGGGCAAATCTATGTAAGTAACGAGAATATATATTATTATGAGACAGAATGGCAGGCATTTGGGGACAGAAGTAAAACGACTGTTCGCAAAGTCTCTTATAAAGATGGGAAACTTAAGGCCAAAGCCCAGGGAACATTTGCAGGTTATATCAATGATTCCTTTTCCATTGATGAGTACGAAGGCAGGTTGCGTGTAGTGACAACCAGTGGCGATACCAATGCGGTTTATGTTCTGGATGAGGATCTGGAAATTATCGGAGAGATTGAAGGCCTGGCAAAAGATGAAAGAGTGTATTCGGCACGTTTCATGGGCGATACAGCGTATTTTGTGACCTTTCGGGAGACAGATCCATTATTTACTGTCGATTTGTCTGATCCGGAAAATCCGACGATCATCGGTCAGCTTAAGATACCTGGTTTTTCGGAATATCTGCATTTTTATGGAGAAGGGAAGCTGCTTGGTATTGGTATGAATGTGGATGAAGAGACGCAGGTAACAGATGGTGTTAAACTTACCATATTTGATATTTCTGATAAGACAGATGTAAAGGAAGAGGCAACATATGTATTGAAGGATGTCTATAGTACAGATGTCTTCTATGACTATAAAGCAGTCCTGATTGATGTTGAGAAAAATAGGATCGGATTTGCAGCATATCCTGCCGGAAACCAGAAATACTACCTTTTCTCATATGATGAAAAGGAAAAGCGTTTTATCTGTAACATGGAAGAGGAGATAAACGGCAACAGCTCCAGTACGGTGAGAGGCTTATATATTAACGATACTTTATACGTGGTACAGGGGAACGTGATCGAAGCGTACAGTCTAAGAGATTATAAAAAAGTAGATGATCTGATTCTGTAAGTTAAGTAAAGAGCTGCGTTGGCGGAAAGATTTTAAAAAGAATAAATAGTCAGAATATAATGCAAAATTAATACAATTATAAAATAATAAAATAAAAAATACAAAAATAGTGTTGACAAATATGGGGTGCAGTGATATTATTAAGTCAATCCAAAAGAGCAGTTCAACTTCCTGACGAGAAAGGGAATTGAAAAAATATTTCATATGTCGGTGAGATATTATAGCAAATGGAAATTGATGAAAGGAGGCTTACCCCGTTGGACAATTTTACAGAAATAACAATTCAATATATCCGTGGTATGGCAAATAGAAGTTCCCTGGGAATAAGCCTTAATCATAGATAAAAGAACCGGTAGTTTAGTTGAAGAACAGAGTCGGAGAAGAGAACCGGATATAAGGATTCCGATTTGCAGATATATTGAAAGAAAGAATACCACATAAATCAAAGAATTAGACGATGTGTAAAGAAACATCAGATAATATATCACATTTATATGAAAACTATATTAAATGAAGGTTATAGAAGAAATAACTTAATACTGTTATAGACAAATAATAAGGGCACTGGCTATAATGGAAACGGTTATAGGTATTATAATAGCCAAAGGAAATATTTAGTATAGAAAAAAGAGGGATATAAATAATGATATCGAAGATTCGAAAAGAATAATTTCTTTAAAGAATCGGAAACTTTCGATTTAATAACAAACAGGCATGGGAACTTGAGGAACAAAAGATACCCTCCGATATAATAAATATATAAAAAATGATAAAATTAAATAGAAGATAGCCATTATAATTAAGAGAATTGTAATGGCTATTTTTTCTGTATATTTTGACAATAGATGTCTCGTATGCTACACTTATATGTGTAAAATTGCAGATAATGTATCTCGTTGGAAAAGACCCTTAAATAAATGGGGAGTATTAACAAATATATTTTGAGGTGAGGAAATTGGATAAATACGAATATCGGGTAAAAACAGAACAGATGCTGGAGTACATGGAGAACAGACAGTATAAAAAAGCAATGGAAATTGCAGATACGATCGACTGGAGACGTGTTAAGAATGCAACGATGCTTAATACTGTCAGCGAGATTTATGAGTATTGTGGAGAATTCCAGAAGAGCCGTGATATTTTATTTGTAGCTTTTGATCGTTCTCCGAACAGCCGTAAGATCGTATATCGTCTTGGTACGCTTGCTCTTAAGATTAATGATATTGATGAGGCATCTGATTGTTATGAGGAGTTCGTAAAGCTTGCTCCTAAGGATTCCAATCAGTATATATTAAAATATAGAATACTGAGAGCTCGCCGTGCACCACTGTCGGAGCAGATTGCGGCACTGGAAGATTTCAAGAAGGCAGAATATGTTGAAAAATGGGCATATGAGCTGGCAAAGTTATATCAGGAAGCAGGTATGACGGCAAAATGTCTGGAGGAATGTGATGACCTCATATTGTGGTTCAGCGAAGGGAAATATGTGGTTCAGGCTATGGAACTCAAGATGAAATACAAGCCATTGACACCTCTTCAGCAGGAAAAGTATGAGAAAGAAAAAGGCATTAAGCCAAGAGTTCAGGTTGCAAAGCCGGAGGAAAAGCCGGAAGTAAAAGAACCAGTAAAGGGACCAGTGGTGGAAGAGGAACCAGTTAAAGAGTCCGTTGAAGAACCAGTTGAAGTAGAGGCAGATGCGACTCGTCGTATTCCGACAGGTGAGCTTACAAAGGCTCTTGCAGAGCTGGAGGCACAGGCTGCAGAGGCGCAGGAGCTCCCGGAAGAAGGTAAGAAATCATCCATTACTACAGTTGTAAAGGGTGCTACTTTGGAGGAAGCCCTTGTCAGTGGTATGGCTCTTGCCAGCGGGCTGAATTTTGAAGAAAAGAAGATGGCTGAGAAAGAAGAAGAACTGCTTCTTTCCAGTAAGATGATGATTGATGATATCTTACAGGAGTGGGAAGAAAAGCAGAAGGAAAATGCACAGGCCATTGCAAAACAGAAGGAAAAGGATGAAGAACGCCTGAAAAAAGAGCGGGAAGAACTGGAAGCGCGTAGAGAAGCGGAACGTCTGGAAGCAGAACGACGCGAGGCAGAAGAAGTTGCAAGACGTGAGGCAGAAGAAGCCGCAAGACGCGAGGCGGAAGAAGCCGCAAGACGCGAGGCAGAGGAAGCCGCAAGGCGTGAGGCAGAGGAAGCCGCAAGACGTGAGGCAGAAGAAGCCGCAAGACGCGAGGCAGAGGAAGCCGCAAGACGCGAGGCAGAAGAAGCCGCAAGACGCGAGGCGGAAGAGGCCGCAAGACGTGAGGCAGAAGAGGCCGCAAGACGTGAGGCAGAGGAAGCCGCAAGACGTGAGGCAGAAGAAGCCGCAAGACGTGAGGCAGAGGAGAAGAAGAGCAGAGCACTTCCGGAAGATATACAGAAGCTTGTTGAAGAGTTAGAGGGTGCTGCAGCTGACTATGCAGATGATGATTTTGATATAGAAGAAGAACTGGAAGTTACGGAAGAAGATAATGAAGATGATTTTGCTATCGATCCGGATTTCCTGGATAGTTTTGATGACGAAGACGGATTCGTCGAAGAAGAGTATGATGAAGAAGAGTACGATGACGAAGACGACTTTGACGAAGAAGAGTATGCCGACGAAGACGACTTTGACGAAGTAGAATACGATGAAGATGACTATGCCGGATTTGAAGATGAAGACGAGTTTGATGAAGACGAGTTTGATGAAGACGAGTTTGATGAAGACGAGTTTGATGAAGACGAGTTTGACGAAGATGAGTTTGACGAAGATGAGTTTGACGAGGACGAATTCGATGAAGTAGAGGATGAAGATGACTTTGGCGAGGATTCTTTTGATGAGGAAAACTTCTTTGACACAGATGAGCTTCCTGAGATAGAAGAACCTGAAGTAGAGGAGCCACTTGAGATTGAAGAACCTTCTGAGGAAGAGATCCAGAAACGAATCAAGAAGTCGAAAGGCAAAGGCGTTCCGTTTGACACAGGATTTGTTGTGACTGGCCGCTATGACCTGAATGCTACAAGTGAGATTGGATTGAAGGCGGGACTTACAGAAGAACAGAAGAAGCTGTTTTCTTACTTTGTACCTGTCAGAGGAATGAGCGAGCAGATCGTGGAGGTACTTGACAATGACAGAAGAGCACAGCGTGAGGGTACATCCTGTACAGGAAATCTGCTTGTAATCGGACGTAAGGGATCTGGAAAGACAGTTCTTGCTGTAGATATTGTAAAAGCAATTCAGAAACAGCGTAACCTGAAACAGGGCAAGGTTGCTATTGTAACTGGTGAATCTCTGAATAAAAAAGATCTGACAAATATTGTGCAGAAGCTTCGTGGTGGTGCGATTATTATTGAGAAAGCCGGTAAGCTGAACTCCAGAACTATTCAGGAGCTGAATATGCTCATGGAGAAAAAGACAGGAGAGATGCTTTTTGTTCTGGAAGATCAGAGAAAGCCTCTGGAAAGAATTCTGACAGCCAATCCGGATTTCAAGAAGAAGTTTACTTCCAAACTGGAGCTTCCGGTATTTATCAATGATGAGCTTGTAACTTTCGGTCAGACATATGCGAAGGAAAATGGATATAAGCTGGATGAAATGGGTATTCTTGCACTGTACAGCCGGATTGACGTGCTGCAGAGAGAGGATCATGCAGTGACTGTTGCAGAGGTTAAGGAAATTATGGATGAGGCAATTGCACATTCTCAGAAAGCAAATGTAAAGCATTTGGCGAGAAGAGTATTTGGCAGAAGTACGGACGAGTCCGACAGAATTATTTTGAAGGAAGAGGATTTCAAAATATAAGAACAGAAGAGAGCTTTGACGAAGGAAGATTTGTCAAAGCTCTTTATTTTTGTGTGTATCTAAAGTATAATATATAGTATATTACAACGGAATGTATGAGGATGTAAGATATGGGAAAAAAGAAAAAATCGTATGAAATTGGGGAACTTGACAGTTATCTGTTTGGACAGGGTAATCATTATGAGATTTATAAGAAGATGGGAGCTCATAAGGTTAAGAAAGGAAAAACAGAGGGCGTTTATTTTGCGGTATGGGCGCCGAATGCGAAATCGGTATCTGTTGTCGGAGATTTTAACGGATGGGACACAGAAGCTAATCCTATGAAGCGGGAAGAAACAATTGGTATCTATACGTGCTTTGTGCCGGGAGTAGAAGAGTATGCGCTGTATAAGTACTGCATAGAGACATGTACAGGCGAGTATATTTTTAAAGCTGACCCGTATGCAAACTATGCAGAGATTCGTCCGGGTACTGCTTCCAAAGTTGTTGATATCTCTCACTTGAAATGGTCAGACAGCGCATGGATGGAAAACAGAAAGACATGGAAGCATACAGAGAACCCTATGTCCGTGTATGAAGTACATATTGGTTCATGGAAACGCCATCTGGGTGAGGAAGGAACAGGATTTTATAATTATCGTGAGTTTGCAAAAGAGATTGTAAAATATGTGAAAGATATGGGTTATACACATATTGAGCTTATCGGAATTGCAGAGCATCCATTTGATGGTTCATGGGGTTATCAGGTAACAGGATATTTTGCACCGACCTCCCGTTACGGAACACCAGAGGATTTCGCATGGATGGTGAATTATCTCCATCGGAATAAGATCGGTGTCATTCTTGACTGGGTGCCGGCACATTTCCCAAGAGATGCATATGGACTGGCTAATTTTGACGGCACACCGACATATGAATATGCAAATCCCAGAAAGGGTGAGCATCCGGACTGGGGTACCAAGATATTTGATTATGCAAAGAATGAAGTAAGTAACTTCCTGATCTCTAATGCATTGTTCTGGACGGAGCAGTTCCACATTGATGGACTTCGGGTAGATGCTGTTGCATCTATGTTATATCTGGATTACGGAAAGCAGGATGGACAGTGGGTTGCAAATAAATATGGCGGTAAAGAGAATCTGGAAGCAATCGAATTCCTGCGCCATCTGAATTCTGTTATGGCAAAGCGTAATCCGGGAGTACTTATGATCGCGGAAGAATCTACAGCATGGCCACATGTAACCGGAGATGTAGAGGAAGGCGGACTTGGTTTTAGTCTGAAATGGAATATGGGCTGGATGCATGACTTTACAGAGTATATGAAGCTGGATCCGTATTTCAGAAAATATAATCATAATTCCATGACATTTGCAATGAGTTATGCCTACAGTGAGAATTATATCCTTGTATTGTCACACGACGAGGTCGTGCATTTGAAATGCTCAATGCTCAATAAGATGCCGGGACTTGGATTTGACAAATATGCAAACCTGAAAGCGGGATATGCATTTATGATCGGTCATTCCGGTAAGAAGCTTCTTTTTATGGGACAGGAATTTGCACAGCTTCGTGAATGGAGTGAAGAAAGAGAGCTTGACTGGTATCTTCTCGCTGAGCCGGAGCATCAGGCGATCCAGAACTGGGTAAGAGATCTTCTTCATCTGTATAAAAAGAAGAAAGCATTATATGAAGTGGAGACATCATGGGAAGGATTTGAATGGATAAATGCAGACGATGCTGACAGGAGTATCTTCAGCTTTATGCGTCACTCCAAAGATGGAAAGAAGAATCTCCTCTTCGTGTGCAACTTTACACCTGTAGAAAGACCGGATTATCGTGTGGGTGTACCGCGCAAGAAGCAGTATAAGCTTATTATGAACAGTGACGATGTGAAATATGGTGGAACCGGCGAAGAGAGACCATTAGTATACAAGGCAGAAAAGCAGGAATGCGATGGAAGAGACTTTTCATTTGCGTATCCATTACCTGCTTATGGAGTTGCAATATTTGAATTCTAAAAAAGAGGATACGGAAAAGGAGCTATTCATGCGGATAGCTCCTTTTTTGTGGACTTATAGTTCCAGTGCTTTGAAGTACATAAACCTCAGCTCTGGATGTCTGGTACGGATAAAATAACTATCCAGAGTCCGGCATGCTTTCTGAAACCAGAGAAGCTTTTCTGTATCAGGGTCCTCTTTGCATTGGGATTCATATAATTGCAGTAAATGGATCAGAAGCCAGTCCATGCGTTCGCCGTGGACAAGTGTGTGATCTTCAGTAAGCGGAAGGTACCCGAAAAACTGAAGCTCTTCATTCATCTTCTCTAAGGTGATGTCTGGGAGCCGCAGTATAAGAATATGGCGGATCATTGTCTTTCGGGGAATTTCGCCCAGGAGCTTCATCTGCCGGGTGAATTCGGAGTCATACCGGGTGCTGGTAATATGTTTTCGCAAAAGCTTCTGGGGGATGTTTTTGTTCTGTATATAGTTAAATGCATCTGTAAAGTACAGATGGCGCAGATAATGCTGTATTCGTTCCGGCAGGATCTGAAGCTGTATAAGACGTTCCGAAGGCACTTTTTCCAGATACGCCCTGGACAGTTCAAGCATGTGTGCCGACCTTTCCTGATATTCGGGGGATTTGAGCTGCTTTTCTGTAAGATAAACAGAAAGGCTGCGGTCATAATACGCCTGGATGAGCCAGGATAACTGGGCATCGGAAAGCTCCAGAGCCTGACCCAGAAGCAGGCATTGCTTGCGATTTCCCGGTACAGCTCTTCCGGTTCTCCAGTAGCGAAGCTTCAAAAGAGAGGAAGTCTTTTCGGGAGATCTGCCATACATGCGTTCATAGAGAAGCCTGTCGGTATCAATTTTACTGTTCAGGTGACAGGCATTCTGAAGCTGTCTGTGATATTCCTGTAGTTTGATAAGTTCCGGTCGGGTATTCTGACTCAGCTGGATACACTGATTTGCCAGAGTGTGCAGTTGCTTTGTTACCGATGATGTATACATAATAGTCCTCCGATTGCATGTTCTGTTAATATATTCGCAATCGGAGGACATAAGGGGACATTATTCTACTGTAAATGTAAAATGAAAGCTTTCATTCCAGCGGTAATACCCGGGTGTGCCGGTAAAACTGCCCTGCGTAGATGGTTGGATCTCAAGTCGTGTAGTAGCAGGAAGATCCACGTTCTTTAAGAAAGAAACGCGATAAGTTATCGTGTGAGAGGAACTATCTGTAGACAAATATTCTGATGTTGCTGCGGGCCAGTTCGCAAAAGAGGAATCATAGTCACATAACGTGTCTATATAGAGACATTCCAGTTGATGATTGTCATCTCCGGTATCATAGGAGAACGTCATGTCCTGATAAATGTAATTATCCGGGTTTGAACTGTAAGAACCCGGAAAATCTTCGGTTCCCCAGTATTTAACAGAATCCTCATATGCAGCATAGCGGTAATTGTCCTTTGGAAGATCATATGGTTCAGTTATATCAGAAATCCATATTGTGGCACCGCTGATCTCATATTGCTTCTTTTCCCAGATCCGATCCGTAAAATTGACAGGAATCGTTAGTTTTTCGCCTTTTGCAGGAATTTGAAATACGTAGGGAATATGGAGAGTATAGGTGCCGGGATCTGCTTCTCCAAAGTCCCATACAAAATAGGTGGAAGTAGAGCCAGGGTAATACCGGATGCATCTTCCATTCAGAGTATTCTCATTTTCGTCTGTTACGGTAACAAGACCATCGGGATAATATTCCCCACGTGCACCCCGGATAAGATCTGGAAGTGTCAGGAAATCTCCCGTGTTCAGAGGATGAATGGAGACTTTTAATGAGCCATCTTCCAGCTTGGGCAAAACAAGAAGTCCTCCGTATTCTTTCATTTGATTTGTGTTATTGTCGCTTATTTTCTCCTCTGTTGCGGGAACCAGTGTAAAGGAAAGATCCAGATCGTAACAATGTACGGTAAAGGGAATCTGTTCTGCATCAGAATCCATTACTTCAAAATCATTATATTCGAAAATCTCTGTCTGCATATAGCGGTTTTCTATATCATTCACTGTCTGGGTAGGGCAGGGCACTTTCTGACCATGATAGAAAAGATGGTGTGTAGATCCATCGGGGACTCGCATCAGATCCTGGCCAAGGTGAGTGTCAAACAGTTCCGGGTCAATGGAAAAAGGCTTGGTTTTTGAATAAGCACTGATTGTAATACGCAGCCTTTTGTTGACCAGTGAAGCGGAAGTGACAGATATTGTGGTCGCATCATCTTCTGCAGAGACTGTGGAATGCAGAGTAAAAGATGGAATATCAGAAACTTCTTTGACTCCATATCCGGAAATATATGTATAGTTTTCAGAAACAAGGAAAGAGCCCGCTTCTATGATATTCTCAGTAGTCGTACCGGCAGCAGATGCAGGTTCGACAAGAGAAACATCTTCGTCTGTATTCTTGTCACCTGCGTGATCTATATCCGGAATATGAAATGCAATCCGGCTTCTATTATCTGGTTCTTCGACGGATCCGTTTGTCTCTATCTGTGGAAAGAGAGGCGGGATGATGTCGAAGTGCCGTAAAACAGCATAAGTACAGAAAGAAAACAAAAGCAAAAGCAAAAGAAGCAGAGTAATAAGGAGTGCATGCCTTAACTTGGAGATGCTTCTCTGATGTCGCTTTTTCACTGTCTCATAAGGGAGATCCAGAGATTGAGCAATCTCAGCAATCGTCATACCTCCATAATATTTCATCTGAATAATCTGAAGCTCGTTTGGCTTGAGGGCATCCAGCGCGCGAGAAAGATCTGCCTGGATTTCTGCAAGCAGAAGGGCAGGATCTTCGGTGCGGATTTCTGTCAGACGGGTCTTTTGGGGCTGCTTTTTTTCCTTCCGGTAACGAGAGATGGAAAGATGTCTTGCGATGGCTGTCAGATAGATGGGAAGAGAAGCCTTACCTGCGTCATAAGAGTTTCTGCGAAAATAAAATTCCGCAAAAGTATCATTTACGCATTCTTTGATATCTTCCGGATTGTTAAGGTGAAAGGAAATGACCTTCCAGATGAGTCCGGTATATGATTCAACAAGCAGTTCCATACCATGTTGCGGGTGTTTTCTTAATATTTGTATGATCTCTTCATCTGTGTGTGTTTTCATATGTAAGATTCCTTTATTTAATAATCAATCTATAAAAAAGAATACCATGGAGAAATGCTTATGACAACAAGGTGAAAAATAACCGAATACAAAAAAAGGAATGCAAAAAAACATAAAATGGTTATTTTTCAAAATATTGAGAAGCGAGTGCTTTGATATTAAAATAATACATAAAAGAAAAAGGAGGATTCTACTTTATGAAAAAATGGAGACAAATACTGGCTGCCATCCTTTCGGCAACAATGCTTCTTTCATTATGCGCATGCGGAGCAAAGGAAGAAAAGGAAACAGGTACAGATGCCGAAGTGACAGAGGAGACGGAGGCGGCGAAAGAGGAAGACAAAATAGGTTTCGATGTAGAAGAACAGACATTGATAGATGCAGATGGAATCAAGATTGTTGCCAAAGGTGTTTCATTGATTGAAATGAATGGGAATTATGCAATCGGTCTTACCATAACGAATAATACGGATAAAGATGCACTTGTCGTATTTCGCGGCGCAGATACATCGCTGCCTCTTTCGGAAGATTCTTATACATATGTAAACGGGTATCAGATTGATGCCAGCGTGTATAGCGATGTTGCGGCAGGAGAAACGATAGAAGATGAACTGATCCTGCCGGCGTTTATTCTGGAAGAAATCGGAATCTCCAATATTGGTGAAGTAGAAATGGCATTTTCCGTTACAGATGAGAACTATGATGATATTCTGCAGGAAGCCAATGCAAAATGTGTATTGAAAACAACGCTTGCAGATGAGATGGACACAGAATTATCGGAAGATATGGTAAAGATACTCGATGAAAATAACTGGCAGGCGTATGCAAAATATCTTCCGGCAGATGATGCATCCGAGCACGGATATCTTCTTGCTGTGATTCGCAATAATACAGAAGAAAGTGCACAATTTGAACTAAGAGCAGTCACGGTTAATGATAATCTCCTTCAATATGAGCTTGAAGGTACGGAGACTCTTATAGACGGTGGAGATTATTGCTACGAGAATCCAGGACATGCTGTAGTAAGCTGTATTAATCTGGATAAATACACCAACACTCCGGATGCGGCGGACATTGCAACGATTCAGTTTGCTCTTGATGTCGCAGGACCGGATAGTGGAAACTGGGAAGGAATAAAAACATTGACAACAGAAGCATTTTCAGTGAAATAAAACATACAGTGAGCAAATGAAAAGGGGCGTTGCAAAATAGTGGATAATTATTTTGCAACACCCCTTATTTTATAAAGAAGTCAATTCTTACTCTTCGGTATTTATCGTAAGGTCTTCGCCTGCATCGTCGGCCGTGTCATCAGAAGGCACAGAATCTGTGGTATCACTGTCGTCAGGTGTATCTGTATTGTTGGAGTCAACAGTTGCTGCATCCTCACCTGTATCATCAGAAGGAGCGTTGATTGTGGCCTGGTCATCATCGTCCTCACCCTCACCAAAGAGGCTCTTGAAGAAGTTCACGATCTTATCCCAGAGGCTGTCTCCATCCTGAGATGCTACTTTGTCCTTCACTGCGTCTAACGTACTGTCGATGACTGCATTATCACCAAGAAGGGCGTCATTTGTGTTGTTGATGATACCGCCGTCGGAATCATCTCCGGAGAAAAATCCCTTGATGGAGCTCCAGATCTTAGAGAAGAAGCCTTCGCTTTTTCCTTCCAGATTATCCAGTGTGTCTTTTAGTGCATTTACATCATAGTCGTACTGGGAGATCTTCTGCATCAGTGCAACGATCTTATTCATCTGGTCTTCAGTAAGAGTGATATTCAGGTCTGAAGCCGCATCATTAATACTTTCCTGAATTTCTGCAGGATCTGTCAGTCCGTCTTCGATGACATCCTGCTTTACTTCGTTCATTAATTCGGTTGCTTCCTGCTGTCCGACAGTATCTGCAAGTTCGCCTGTTGTAATAAGTTCTTCTGTAGCGGTAGCTTTCTGATCCTCGTCTAACTCTTCTCCGCTGGCAGTTTCGTATGCCATCATAATGCCGGTAAGAGCTCCTGTTCCAGATACTTCGATCGGGGAAGCTGCAACAACATTACAGTTCTCTACACCAGAAGTAAGAAGGGTACTGGCAATCATTGAGCTTGTTACAAATGTAAGATTTGCTACTTTTACCTGAATACCGCCGCTTTCTGTCGGTTCTACATAAGAACAGCTGTAAGTTCTTGTTCCGATCTGTGCCTCAGTGGCAATGCCTTCCATGTATTTGCGCTCATCCGCGTTATTTACCTCGATTGTTTCTACTTCTTCAGCAGAGGTTCCGAAGTATTCGTACATGGAGTTCTTCTGCTCGTCGGACAGGTTAGCTCCAAGGGTCACTACTTTTGCGCTGTCTGCTTTCGCAGTCAGAGGAATGCTGACAGCAGATATAGTCATAACAAGTAAAAATGGTATTATTTTTTTAAATTGTTTCATAACTGGTCTCCTCATTTCTTTTCTTTCTGCATCATACCATACAAAAGGCGGTTTGCAAAGAAAAACCGCCTTAACTATTTCTGAAGATTTTGTGAATTCTCTGATCAAATGTCGCTTCGTCGAGCATGCCTTTGATAACGCCGACAATTTCCTTTTGCTCAAAAAATACGAAGGTAGGAACGATATCGGCTTCATATTCTGCCGCCAGAACAGCAGATTCCTCAATTTCTACTTCGCAGAATTTGATCTTCCCGCGGTATTTTTCTTCCAGTTCTTCAATGACTGGTTTCATCATGGCACATTTTCCGCACCAGATGGCATAGAACATGACAACAACAGGGACGGAACTTTGCTTTACTTCTATCTGAAAATTTTTTGCTGTTAAGTGTAACATTTTTCATACCTCTCTGACATTATTTCCGGCAGTCTGCGTCTGGATTCAGAATCGTGTATACTTCATGAAATGATTTGCCAAAACATGCAAGACACCGGGATAATCCCCTTTTTCTATACGTAAATTCGCATACTTTCCGGCGTATGCCTTTTCTACATTTTCTGCCCATAGCATCCTCCGGATATTCTTCTTACTATATTATATGCCGGTAGTTTTTCCGGATTGTCTTTTTGCAATGAACTTGCAGATCGGATGATCCATGGAAGAGAATTTCTCCTCATATTCGGTCATAACATTACCCTCGTTCATATCCGGCGTATGATGAAGATCATAAGTGCACGCAGTCATTTCCCAGTTGGGGGCTAGGGAAAGCTGTTCGGTAGAAAAATCAAACAGTGCACGATTATCTGTTTTAAATTCAACCTGTCCGTCTGCCTTAAGAATGTGCTCGTATCGTTTCAGATATTCAAGCGAAGTGAGCCGTCTTCTTGCATGACGCGCCTTTGGCCATGGATCAGAGAAGTTCAGATAGATGCGGTCTACCTCCTCCGGGGCAAAGACATTTTCAATGTCGCCGGCATCCATACAGATAAATCGAAGATTGGGAAGAGTCTGTCCTTCTTCCTGAAGCTGATACAATCTTTCCACAGCGCGCAGAAGCACGCTGGAATAACGTTCTATCCCAATGTAATTGATATCCGGATTGCGTGTTGCAAGGGTAAGAAGAAACTGCCCTTTTCCCATGCCAATCTCAATGTGAAGCGGATGTGTGTCAGAAAAAACTTCCTGTGCCCATCTGCCACGATAGTCTGTTTCATTTTTTATCACCTGCGGACAATCTTTCAAGACACCTTCCGCACGGGGGATATTTCTTAATCTCATGGTTTTCCTCTCTATTTATTGTATATTTTACAACGATAGTGTAACTTCTTTTGTGATAAAAGTCAAACAACCGCAATAAGTATGCTAATTTTTTAACAAAATGTGGAAAATGGATTTTTGGCAATTTTTACTATAGCAATTTGAAAAAATAGGTGTATGATAAGAACATGTATAATAATAGGTAATATTAGAATGGAGGCAGCCTATGGATTCTGTAATTGAGAAGCTTGCGGAGATTGAAGCGGCAGCAGAAGCGATCGTTGAACATGCGCAGGAGCAGAAGAAGGTAATTGAGAGAGAAATCCAGGATAAACGGGATGTGTTTGACAGGGAACTGGAAGATAAGACACAAAAGAAGATTGCCGAGATCCGTGGAGCGGGTGAAGACAAGATGAACCGTATTCTGGAAGAACAGCGTATAAAGAACAGTTCTACGATTCAGAGGCTTGAGAAAGAGTATGAAGAAAATCATACCGCGTATGCAGAGGAAATACTGAGACATATCATAGAGGTGTAAGAGATGGGAAACCTGATGTCATATAGTGGAATTGTTACGAAAATCCGTGCCATGCAGGCAAAGCTTCTTTCGGAGCAGGATTTTGATAACATTGCAGGGCTTCATAGTGTGCCGGAGGCAATTGAATATCTGAAAGAGAAACCGGCATATGCGCCTTATGTGAATGAGATGGACATATCGCTGTATCACAGGCGCCATGTGGAAAAAGTTCTCTACCAGTCCTTGTTTGATGATTATTCCCGGATTTTTCGTTTTGCGGGAATGGAGCAGAAGAAGTTCCTGAAGCTCTATTGGAAGAGATACGAAGTGGATCTTATCAATTATTGCCTTCGTATTGTATTTAATCATTATGATGTACCGTTTGATGTAGCGTATAAAAAACGTTTTTTTGACCGCTATTCGCAGATATCGCTGGACAGACTGATCACATCAAAGAATATTGAAGAGCTGGTGGATAACTTAAGCGATACGGAATATTATGAACCGCTCAGGAAGCTTAAAGATTCCGGAGCAGCAACGCTATTTGATTATGATCTGGCACTGGATCTTTATTATTTCTCTACCATCTGGAAAAAGGAGAGAAGGATTCTGAAAGGACGGGAAAAGGAAATCTTCCAGAGAGATTTCGGAACAAAGATTGATCTTCTGAATATTCAGTGGATATATCGTGCGAAGAAGTATTATCATATGCTGCCGCCGGATATATATGCACTGACGATACCGTTCCATTACAGACTGAAGATTGGCGATTTCAAAGCGCTTGTAGAGGCACCGACTTTAGAAGAGTTTGAGCAGAAGATGGCAGGAACATATTATGCGTCTCATTATCAGCTGGAAGATGAGAGGACGCTGGAAAGAAAATATAAGGATATCCTGCATCATTTATATACGGTAGACCGCAGGCGGAATCCTTATTCTATTGCAACGATTAATACGTATTTATTTATAAAAGAAGAAGAAATCTATAAACTGACAACTGCCCTTGAGTGTATCCGATATGGACTGTCTAAGGGAGAGACGTTGGGATACTTAGGAGGTGTAATTCAATGATCGTAAAGATGAAATTCCTCAGCATCAGCGGTCCGCGGACAGATATAGACCGTGTGTGTGAGGAGTATCTTTCCAAATATGAGATACAGCTGGAAAATGCTGTAACAGAGCTCAAAACAACAGAGAATCTTCTTCCGTTTGCAGAGCTTAATCCTTATAAAGAGCCGCTGGCGAAAGCACAGCAGTTCGCATCGCTTCTGAAGGGAACGGACTATCATGCAGATTTCTCAATGGGAAAGGAAGAGATGCTGACACTTCTTAGAGATATTAACCATGATTATCTGGAACTTGTGGAGAAACGGGAGCTTTTGAAAAAGAAACGTGATGAACTGCAGGAGAAGGTAAATGTACTGGAGCCGTTCTGTCCGCTGGAGTTGAATCTGCATCAGGTCATGCAGTACCGGTATATGAACGTAAGGTTCGGAAGGATTACGACGGATTCCTACCGCAAGCTGGAGAAATATCTTTTTGATGATCTGAATGCAATCTTCCTGGAAGGAAAAAGAAATGAAAATTATGTATTCGGATGTTACTTTGCAGCAAACGCGGATATCAGTAAAGTAGATTCTGCCTTCAGTTCTCTTCATTTTGAACGAATCCATATTTCTGATGAGTATGTTGGAACACCGGCTATGGCCTGTGAAGTGATCGGCAAAGAGATCGGGGAGACAAAGAAACAGATCGAAGATACGGAAAAGGCGATAACAAAGCTTGTTGAGGGGTATGCAGCACAGCTTGTCGGAGCGGTAAAGCGTCTGGAGGAAATGGTAAATAACTTCGATATCCGTAAGATGGCGGCGAGAATGAATGAAAATGAGGACGAATATTATATTCTCTGTGGATGGATGGGAGAGGATGATGTGGAATCTCTCATAAAAGAGACGGAGAACGATGACCGTGTATTTATCATGGTGGAGGAAGACAGAGAGAAGTTCTTTGGTGAACCTCCGACAAAGCTTAAGAACCCCAGATTTTTCAAACCATTTGAAATGTTTATACAGATGTACGGTCTGCCGGCACATGACGAGATGGATCCTACCATGTTCGTGGCACTTACGTACACATTTATCTTTGGAGCAATGTTTGGTGATGTCGGACAGGGACTTTGCCTTTTTGCAGGCGGAGGGCTGTTGTATCTGATCAAGAAGATGAATCTGGCGGGAATCATATCCATTGCCGGACTGTTCTCTACATTTTTCGGATTTATGTTCGGAAGTGTGTTTGGTTTTGAAGATATTATAGAAGCAAGATGGTTAAGACCGGTGGAGGCGATGACGAATCTTCCGTTTATCGGTCAGTTAAATACCGTATTTATCATTGCAATTGCATTCGGTATGGCGCTGAATCTACTGGTAATGATATTCCATATTGTAAATGCAGTGAAAGCACATGATCTGGAAGAAATGCTGTTTTCACATAACGGAATGGCAGGACTTGTATTTTACGGTTTCCTTGTACTTACAGTTGTATTATATATGACGGGACATAAGGTTCCGGGCAACGTGCTGATGATCATCTTTCTTGGTGTTCCGGTTCTTTTGTTTGTATTTAAGGAACCACTTGGAAATATTGTAGAAAAGCGGCATAAGAAAATGGAAGAGAGTAAGGGAATGTTCATTATGCAGGCGTTTTTCGAGTTATTCGAGACCATGCTCAGCTACTTTTCCAATACAATTTCTTATGTGCGTATCGGCGCATTTGCAGTCAGCCATGCAGCAATGATGGAAGTAGTACTGATGCTTTCAGGTGTGCCGGAAGGGCAGACGAACTGGATCGTAGTTGTAATTGGAAATATTGTTGTGTGTGGACTGGAAGGTCTGATCGTAGGAATCCAGGTTCTGAGGCTGGAGTACTACGAAATGTTCAGCCGTTTCTATAAAGGAACAGGAAGAGAATTCAAACCATTTAACAAGAGTAAAGCATAGAGTCACTTTCGGATAATAAAGGAGGAGAAAAAAATGACATTATCAGTGAAATTATTATTAATCGCAACTCTTATACTTAGTATTATCATTCCATTTGGTTATTACCTGATTGGAGAGAAGAACAAAAAGCGCTATAAACGTGCGATCGGAACGAATGTATTTTTCTATTTTGGCGCATTTGTAATTGCAGCGATCATGATGTTCGGCGGTGAGCCTGTACAGGCGGCAACCGCAGCAGAGGCTGCAGGGAATGCAACAGGATTTGGTTATATTGCAGCTGCACTGTCAACCGGTCTTTCATGTGTAGGTGGTGGTATTGCCGTATCAAGTGCCGCAAGTGCTGCTCTTGGAGCAATCAGCGAAGACGCAAGTGCACTTGGTAAATCCCTGATTTTCGTAGGTCTTGCGGAAGGTGTCTGCCTGTATGGACTTATCATCTCCTTCATGATCTTAGGTAAACTGTAAGATGAAGATGTATTTGATCAGTGATAATATCGATACTCTGACAGGAATGCGGCTTGCCGGTGTGGACGGCACCGTTGTACATGAACGTGGCGAGCTTCGAAATGCGATCGAAAATGCGATGAATGATACTGATATCGGCATTATTCTTCTGACAGAAAAGTTTGGGAGAGAATTCCCGGATCTGATCGATGAGATTAAGCTTGAACGTACCATGCCACTTTTGATCGAGATTCCTGACAGACACGGAACCGGCCGTAAGAAAGATTTTATCACATCCTATGTGAATGAGGCGATCGGCCTGAAATTGTAACACAGGGAAATGAAGAGAGAGAAGGTGATACACTTGACACTGCAGGAGAAGACAGAACATCTGAGGGATGCGGCCATGCTTGAGGCGAGGACGCAGGGAAATGCAATCATGGAGCAGCACAGGAAGGCTCTTTTGAATGTATATGAGCAGCATAAAGCTGAGGCAGTGCGCCAGTCTGAGACAAGGATCAAGGCGGAAACAACAAATGTAAAGCAGCAGCTTAATATGGCTACTTCAAAAGCACAGCTGGAGCTTAAAAGGGAGCTTGGAAAGACGCAGAAGAAGCTTAAAAAGATGCTGTTTGAGGAAGTGAACGAGAAGATTGCAGAATATATGAAAACAGAAGATTACAAGAATCTTCTGGTTACCTATATAGAAAAAGCAGCAACATTTGCAGATGGCGCAGCTATGACAATCTATATCAATCCAAGTGATGAAGACAAGAAACAATATCTGGAAGAGCATACAGGCATGTCACTGACTGTCAGTAAAGAGGATTTTACCGGTGGAGTGCGTGCGGTCATCCATGATAGAAATATTCTGATCGACCATGCCTTTAAAGGTGGTATCGAAAGAGAGTATCAGAAATTCGCATTCAAGGGAGGTACGGGAATTGGATAGCAGAAAGACCGGAACGATATATGGCATCAATGGTCCCGTAATCTATCTGAAAGGACAGACCGGATTCAAGATGTCGGAGATGGTATATGTCGGCAAAGAAAAACTGGTAGGAGAAGTCATTTCTCTGGATAAAGATATGACAACAGTTCAGGTATATGAAGAAACTTCCGGACTGCGCCCGGGAGAGATCGTAGAAGCTTCCGGAGATGCGGTTTCCGTAACGCTTGCTCCGGGAATCCTGAACAATATATTTGATGGTATTGAGCGTCCTCTGGAGAGTATAGCCCAGAGCGGCGGAGCATTCATAACCAGGGGTGTCAGTGTAGATTCTCTGGATATGGAGAAGCTGTGGGATACACATATTACGGTTGAAGAGGGAGATATCGTTCATGGCGGAACGATCATTGCAGAAGTGCCCGAGACACATGCGATCGTTCATAAATGTATGGTGCCGCCGGATGTAGAAGGAGTCGTTGTGTCTGTTGTACCGGACGGACAGTATAATATTCATACGCCTCTCGTAGTTGTGGAACTCATAGACGGAACGAGAAGAGAACTCTCCATGATGCAGAGATGGCCAATCCGTGTGCCGAGACCGGTACATCGCAGATATTCGGCAAGCCAGCCACTTGTTACCGGACAGCGGATCCTGGATACGATGTTCCCGATCGCCAAAGGAGGAACTGCTGCGATACCGGGTGGTTTTGGTACTGGAAAAACGATGACACAGCACCAGATCGCTAAATGGTCTGATGCAGATATTATTATATATATCGGATGTGGGGAACGTGGAAACGAGATGACGCAGGTTCTGGAAGAGTTCTCTGAACTTGTGGATCCAAGATCAGGCAACCCTCTGATGGACAGAACAACTCTGATCGCCAATACATCCAATATGCCGGTAGCTGCCCGTGAGGCGTCTATTTATACCGGCCTTACACTGGCAGAGTATTATCGTGATATGGGATATGATGTTGCGATCATGGCTGATTCTACTTCACGATGGGCAGAGGCGCTTCGAGAATTGTCCGGACGTCTGGAAGAGATGCCGGCAGAAGAAGGTTTCCCGGCGTATCTGGCATCCAGACTCTCCGCTTTTTATGAGCGTGCAGGCATGATGCAGACTTTGAACGGTGAGACAGGTTCCGTAACCATTATCGGTGCTGTATCCCCGCAAGGCGGTGATTTCTCCGAGCCTGTAACACAGAATACGAAGCGATTCATCAGATGCTTCTGGGGACTAGATAAATCACTTGCCTATGCAAGACATTTCCCGGCGATCCACTGGCTGAACAGTTATAGCGAATATCTGCCGGATCTGAGCGGCTGGTACAGTGATCATGTGTCACCGAAATTCGTGGATTACCGCAATCGTATGATGGCGATTCTGAATCAGGAAAACAGCCTGATGGAAATTGTTAAGCTGATCGGTGGAGATGTACTTCCGGATGATCAGAAACTGATTCTGGAAATTGCAAAAGTAATCCGGCTGGGATTTTTACAGCAGAACGCATTTCATAAGGATGATACATGTGTATCCCTGGAAAAACAGTTTAAAATGATGGATGTTATCCTTTATCTCTACAAAAAGTGCAGAAGACTTGTTGCAATGGGTATGCCGATGTCTGTTTTAAAGGCAGAAGGTATTTTTGAGAAAGTCATTGCAATCAAATACGATGTGCCAAATGACAATCTGCAGATGCTGGATATGTATAAATGTGATATTGATGCATTTTATGACAGAGTCATGGAAAAGAACGCATAAGGGGGGACCATAAATGGCAATAGAATATCTTGGACTGAGCAATATAAATGGACCTCTTGTTGTGCTGGAAGGGGTACAGGGAGCTTTCTATGATGAAATCGTAGAGTTTGTTGTAGAAGGCAATACAAAGAAAATGGGCCGTATCGTTGAACTGAATCAGGATAAGGCAATCATTCAGGTATTCGAAGGAACAGAAAATATGTCTCTTCAGAATACGCACACAAGACTGACCGGGCGTCCAATGGAGGTAACAGTATCTCCGGATATGCTGGGAAGAACTTTCAATGGTATCGGAGAGCCGATTGACGGTCTTGGCCCGGTAAATTCGATAGATAAAAGAGATGTTAACGGACTTCCGCTCAATCCGGTACGTCGGGAATATCCGCGAAATTATATTCGTACCGGTATTTCTGCGATAGACGGATTGACAACACTGATTCGTGGGCAGAAGCTTCCGATTTTCTCCGGAAATGGACTTCCCCATGATCAGCTTGCAGCACAGATCGTAAAGCAGGCATCACTGGGAGATGATTCCGACGAAGAGTTCGCGATCGTATTCGGAGCCATGGGTGTAAAACATGATGTGGCAGATTTCTTCCGTAAGACATTCGAAGAAAGCGGAGTTGCAGACCATGTATGTATGTTCCTGAATCTGGCAAACGATCCTGTTGTAGAAAGACTGATCACACCGAAGGTAGCACTTACGGTGGCAGAATATCTTGCATTTGAATGCAATATGCATATTCTCGTTATTCTGACAGATATGACATCATTTGCAGAGGCAATGCGGGAGGTATCCTCATCAAGAGGAGAAATCCCTTCAAGAAAAGGATATCCGGGTTATTTATACAGCGAGCTTGCTACTATTTACGAACGCGCAGGTATCGTAGAAGATGCAAACGGATCCGTTACGCAGCTTCCAATACTGACCATGCCAAATGATGATATCACACATCCGATCCCGGATCTGACAGGATATATTACAGAAGGGCAGGTCGTACTCGACCGCAACCTTCACGGACAATCCATATATCCACCGATCAGCATCCTGCCGTCCCTGTCACGACTGATGAAAGACGGTATCGGAAAAGGTTATACAAGAGAAGATCACCAGGATCTGGCAAACCAGCTCTTCTCCGCATACGCAAAGGTGGGAGAAGCAAGAAACCTGGCATCCGTTATCGGTGAGGACGAATTGTCCCCAATCGATAAAAAATATCTGAAGTTCGGCGAAGAATTCGAGAAACAATATATTGGCCAGGGCCTCGAAGAGAACCGCACCATCCAGGAGACACTCGATCTGGGATGGGAACTCCTCGGATTACTGCCAAAAGAAGAACTCGACCGAGTAGACACAAAACTGATAGATTTATACTATCCACGAGAAACAGACTAGCGGCAGCAGGGCAGACGGAAGAACGCTTGCGTTCGGTCGGCTGGACTGCTATCGCTAGGTGCAACGTGACTGAGCAACGTTAGTTGCGAAGTCCACGTTGCAGGACTGGGCAGCAGCCATTCTGCTCCAAACGTGTAATTATCACAGGAAAGGAAGACGTTATATGGATCCGAGAGAATTCCCTACCAAGGGCAATCTGATGCTTGCCAAAAACTCTCTTGCGCTTGCCCGTCAGGGCTATGACCTGATGGATAAGAAACGGAATATTTTGCTGAAAGAGCTAATGACGCTTATCGATGAAGCTAAGAATATTCAGGAAGAGATCGATACGACATTTACAAGAGCATATGCCTGTCTGCAGAGGGCAAATATTGAAATGGGAATCAGTAAGGTACAAGAACTTGCGTTTACGGTGCCAATCGAGGATTCCATCCGTATCCAGACAAGAAGCATCATGGGAACAGAGATTCCACATATAAAATATGATGCAAAGCAAAATGATCTGACATATTCCTTTAGTACGACTGCAGAGGCAATTGATATTGTAAGAGAGGCATTCCGTGAAGTAAAAGACCTGACGATCAAGCTGGCGGAGGTGGAAAACTCAGCATATCGGCTGGCGACAAATATAAAGAAAACACAGAAACGCGCAAATGCACTCAAAAACATTACAATTCCAATGTACACGAACCTGGTATATACAATCAATAATGCTCTGGAAGAGAAAGAAAGAGAAGAATTCACAAGACTGAAAGTGATAAAAAAGATGCAGGGGAAATAAGAATTTGGTTCAGTGGTTTTATCTGAAAGAGGACAGTGACGCGAGACAGCAGAACTTGGGGGGGGGAACGAACCAGTTGCTGACAAACGGTAAACATCAAAAGCTGATATAATATTCGTAACCGAGTATATTCGACGGGAACTCTGGATGAGTTCCGCGTCTCAGATACTCTTTCGCCTTGTATGGGAAATACAAGGCGAATACGAAGTTATATCAGCTTTTTCTGCAACCGTTTGTAACGCTCTTCCACGTTCCCCCAAGTCCTGCTGTCTCGTGTTACTTGTAATGTCTCAGCCAAAATACTGAAGCCGCATCGTTAAAGTAATTCCACCATGTTATCGGCGTGATAACGAGTTCTTTTTCATTTCCTGAGAGCGAAAAAGAAAATATGTACTGACTTTTTTTAGAACCAAATCATTTCCTCATAGACAAAATCCTAAAATGGAATGAGTTTTCAACAAATCATTTCATTCAAATATGCATGTTTTCTCTTGGGAGCTGATTTCGACCTCCCAAAATTCATTACAATTCTTCACTTTTACATATAGAAGCTGAAAAGACCAGATACATTACATGTTTTGCCAATAAACTGAGGCGTTCAATTTTACCCGGAATTTCCAGTACAGTAAATGGTAGCAGGTGATATATTTCTATATGGTGACGGTAAGCGGAAGTCCTGGAAAATCCAGCCCGAAGCTGTTAGAGCCAGAACAACAGACAATTCGTTCACTGTCTGTTGTTCTGGCTCTTATAGATTCGTGGCTTAGTTGCAAGGACGGACGCATCGGAGACATATAGAAATATATCACCTGCGTACCACTTACTCTACTAAATTCATATAAAGTCCTTGTCATAAGTCATTCAGACTGTTATACTTTCTTTACATCAAAATCAGAGCTTTTCAAATCAGAACTTCTAAGCTCTTTTTCTTGTTTTCGTTGCCATTCGGCAGGGAACTCAACTTTGATGATTTTGGAAACTAAAAACAGAGCAAAAGAGAGCGGGATATATGCTGTTATCTTTTTTCAGCACCTTTCGAGGTAATCTCATGTGGCGTTGTTATTTTAAGTATGGTTTGCTATAATAACCACAAAGATGATTCTTACACATGTGCGGTCATATATTCTGCGGAAAGGAGAATGTATGACAAATGTACAGAGAGAATACGAACTGCGGAACCGAAAGGTAAAGGATAACGGAGCAAAACTCGTCTTTGATGATCAGATCTTATGTGCTCAGTTCCTGCGAGGCTATCTGGATATCGATCTTCTGAAGGATGTAAAACCAGAAGATATCGAAGATATCTCCGAACGCTTTCTTCCCATGTGGCAGGAAGAGAGAGATTCAGATTCAGTCAAGAAAATTTGCGATATATTGTAATGATACTGAATGACTATGAAGCCGAGCAGGAAAGGCTACATCCCGGAATTACAAAAACGAAAGACTTTAAGTATCCGCCAATACTGCCGGTTATCTATTACGAAGGAACCGATACGTGGACGGCAGTACATAATTTCAAGGACAGAGTCTACTTAAGCGATGTGTTTGGAAAGTATATTCCTGATTTCTAGTATCTGATTGTGCCACTCAGAGCTTATACAAATCAGGAATTGATTGAGAAGCAGGATGAACTGTCCCTTATTTTTCTGATCAATAAGTTGCGCAGTTCTGAAGAGTTCAAGAATCTGAAAGAGATACCAAAAGAGTATTTTAATAATCTGGAAGAAAACACTCCGGATTATTTATTGAAATTGATTGGTAAGATCGTTGCTGCTTTTTTATATCGGATGAATATACCGCGAAAAGAAGTAGAAGAATTTACCGATCAGATTATGCGGAGGGAATTCGACATGTTGTTTGATAGTTTTGAAGCATATGATGTACAGGAAACAAGAAGAATCAGCCGGGAAGAGGGACTTGAGGCAGGTCGTGAAGAAGGATTAATAACAGGTCGTACGGAGGAGAGAATTCGTATCATCTGCAAGATGTTCCAAAAGAACCGAAGTGTTGCAGAGATAGCGGATCTGTTGGAAGAAGATGAAAGAGAAATCCAGAAGATCTGTGATATAGCTGTTAAATATGCACCAGATTATGATGCAGATAAGATACTAGAAGAATTGAAAACTGGAAATTTAGTGCAGAAGTTTTAAGGTATAAAAGGACGGCTGTGAAGAAATATTGTCTTATTGTATTTCCGAACCAATCGCTAATAATCCATAACTTTAAAAGAATGAAATATGACAGACACCAGACAGATTCAGCGGGAACTCTTGATGAGTTCCCACTTCAACTGTCTTCTCGCCTTGTACCTGAAGTACAAGACTCGGTACTGCATATTTCATTCTTTTTCAGTAACGGATTATACCGCTCTTCTACGAAAATACAATAAGACAATATTCCTTTCATAGCCTGTTCTCTTAAAACCTCAAATCTCTACACTACAATTTCTGGGTAGAATATGCCGGCGACAGGCTTTAGCAATGTATCATATTCTCAGGCGTTAGAAATGTTACAATGCCAGTAAACTGTGGCATACACTTTATACCTTGAAATTTGCCGTGTAGTAAATGGTAGCAGATATCGGCAGGAGAAAGTGACGAGGTAAGCAGGAGCCCCGGAAAATCCGCCCCGAAGCTGTTAGAGCGCGAAAAACAGGCGTTGATTTATCGTCTGCTTTTCGCGCTCTTATAGATTCGTGGGCTAGTTGCAGGGGCGAATGCGTCGAGGCACTTTCTCCTGCCGATACTGCGTATCACTTACTACACTAAATTTCCATCTTTATTCCATATCTCCCGCAGCATATGTACTCTGTTAAATGGGAAGGAGAAGTAGTATCCATCTGCGAAATCATAAGTGTAATCTATGATTTCTTTTGCAATTGCAACACCGACTGCTTCGCCTTCTGCTTTTGATCCTTTTTCGGGATATCTTTCGATAATTTCATCAGTAACGGAGACACCTGCAATCTCGTTTTTCATGAACAATGCATTCCGGCGGCTGATAAGTGGCATGATACCGCAGAGAATGCGTGCACCGGTTTCTTCCTTTATGCGGCGGACACGGTCGGCATCTTCTCTGGAGAAGATGGGCTGTGTCAGGAAGAACTGCGCGCCGGCCTGCATTTTTCTTTTAACTCTGGTAATTTCCACATCAAGATTTCGTCTTCCCTGATTGATCGCGCCACCGTAGTTAAGAGGCGCATCCGGGAAAGACTCTTCGTTCATATCTTTTGCAATCTTCATTAATCCTACTGCATCAAAGTTAAAAACGGACTTTATCGTCTGTCTTGCCATAGACGGAATCGGGTCTCCGGTAATGATAAGAAGATTGTGGATGTCATTGATATGTGCACCAAGAAAAAGGGAGCGCATGGCAATGGCGTTTTTATCACGACAGCAGATGTGCGGCATTACGCACATACCTGTTGCGCGTCTTACTTTTTCGGCCATAAGTACAGAATCAATGCGGGTTCTTCCGGAAGGAGAATCCGGGAAGGTCAGAACATCAACATTTTCATTCTGGAGAAAATGAGCAGCCTCCAGAAGCTTTTCATCATCGGCAGAGAGAGGTGGGGCAAGTTCTACGGCAATGAGCTTCTTGTTTTTCAAGGTGCCATCTTCTTCGTAGAAAAAGCCCAGTTTCTTCTGCGGGGCAGCTTCTTTTTTGGAAACAGGCAGAGTCGTATTCTTCGGAATCTGCCGGATATCCAGGGAGGAAGAAAGCGCTCTTATAAATGCCGGATTTGTTCCGCAGCATCCGCCGAGAATATCCATGCCAAGAGAAGACAAGTCCGATATTTTATTGGAGAAGTACTGATAATTGTAATCAAAGATCATCTGCCTTCCCTTCAGCCGTCTGGGATATCCGGCGTTTGGAAGAGCAATCAGATATTTGTCTGTGTTAAGGTTCATTTTCTCGTAGAGCTGCGTCATATGGCCGGGGCCCACACCGCAGTTCAGACCGACTGCGTCAATCTCCGGAACCGCACAGGCATCTGCGATCAGTTTACGTGCGCTAAGTCCGGAAGAGCTGTAACCGAACTGATCCACGCAGAACTGTACCATTATAAAAACCGGATAATCTTTCTTGATTCGTATGATGGCCGGAAGTATATGCTCCATATCCGGAAATGTTTCGAAAGTCAGGATGTGGACATCATTTTCCACAAATGTTCTGGCAATTTTATAATATTCTTCAGCCAGAGAATCAGAATCTTCATTTTGGGCAGAAAGAGCCGGAATCGGTCCGATATCTCCTGCGAGAAAGATATCTGCGCTGCCAATCGCATCTCTGGCAATCTGTATTGCTGCCTGAATATTTTTTTTTACTTTCTTCCAGCTGGAAGAAAGAAGAGTTGTGTTAGATGCAAATGTATTTGTTCGTATCAACTTTGCACCGGCATCTATGTATGAAAGATGAATATCTCTGACGCGTTCCGGGCTGCTCTCATTCGCAGTTTCCGGCATTTCGTCCGTCTGGTATTTTTCTGCATAGTAAGTTCCAAAAGAGCCGTCGGTAATCAGTTTCTGATCTTGCAAATATTTTCGAATTGTCATAGAGGTCATTTCCTTTGCTGTTTTATTTTTGCTCATGATTATGTAGTATATCATATTTGTCTATAATGTAGGACAAAAATTCTGAGGCCGCATGTGAAAGCTGTGCTGTTTTGTTCCAGATAAGCACATAGGAAGCCGTGACAGATGGATGGGTCAGACGTTTAATGCAGACAGAGGGGTGATTGGAAATATCGGCTGCAGCCGCAGGATAGATCGCGATTCCCACATTCTGTCTTACCAGCTCATAGGCGTTCAGCATATGTGCGATCCGACACCGGACAATTGGCTGCGATCCGGCATCTCTGAACAATTCTGTAATCTCCTGAAGCCTGGATTCTCTGGAAGGAATAATGAGATCGTACGGCGCGATCTTTGCAAGTTCAATTTCGCCCCCAGGCAGGGAAGCAAGGGGGTGGACGGAAGGAATCATGGCAATCCAGGGCTCCTGATAAACGGAAAGAGCGTGTACGCCCTCGGCATTATAGGGCTCCATAATAATAGCCAGGTCACAAAGTCCCTTCATGACACGATAGACAACATCATCAGAATTCCCGTTCCATAGATTGTATTGTACTTGTGGATGCTGCTTATGAAAGTCGGCGATCCACTGAGAAAAGAGTCTGGGTGCATGTCCCTCTACCGAGGCGAGATACAATGTTCCCTGAAGCCCGGTATTCATTTCCCGGATATCTTCTGTTGATTTCTGGACAAGATTTAATACCTGAGTGGCATATTGTCGAAATCGTATTCCGGCCTCTGTAAGCTGAAGGGCATGTGGCTTTCTGAGAAATAGCTTTGTTCCAAGTTCCTGTTCCAGATCCTGTATCTGTCTGCTCAGCGGTGGCTGGGCGATGCAGAGCTTTTCGGCAGCTCTTGTAAAATTCATCTCCTCAGCAACAGCGAGAAAGTAGCGGATATGTCTTAATTCCATAAAAAACCCTCCCTTTATTTACCATACCTTTAAGGTATTATTATGTAATTATTATATGTATTTCACATTGTGAGGTCAACATGATATATTAAAATCAACAAAAGGAAATAAACAAATCAAAAGGAGGAATCATTATGAAGGTAAAGGTTATGAAGATTAAAAAGATGTTGGAAGAGTATTATGAAAGCTTTGCAATAGTAAATGGACGGTAAAGTGATCATGACGAAGAAAAAAGTGAAGAAGGAACCGAGTTAAAGGGGTATCGCAAATGTGGATGAAAGCGATACCCCTTTAATCTTTTTATAATTTTTTTGATTTTTCAGCAGCTTTGTTGATGCAGTCGATCACGGCACCTCTCATACCGCCTTTTTCTAAAGCTTCGCAGCCTTCAATTGTTGTTCCGCCAGGGGAGGTTACCATATCTTTTAATTCTCCCGGGTGAATACCCATATCCAGAATCATCTTTGCGGTTCCAAGTGCTGTCTGTGCAGCCAGACGATAGGCGGTAGCTCTTGGAAGTCCCTGTTTTACGCCGCCGTCAGCCATGGCTTCAATGAACATGGCAACAAATGCCGGGCCGCCGCCATTTAATGCACAGGCAGCATCGATCAGATGCTCCGGTACCATTTCTATGATACCGATTGTCTCATAGATGGAAGTGGCGATCTTTAATTCCTCTTCCGTAAAATCATTGTCAGAGCAGATTGCAAATGCACCTTCAAAGACCATTGCCGGAGTGTTCGGAAGAAGTCGCAGGATTCTTGGAGTTCCATCGATCATATTCTGCAGTCGTTCTACGGTAACACCGGCGACGATAGACATCATCGCTTTTTGGTCCAGTGCTTTTTTGCACATGCCGAGTGCTTCAGCAGCATTCTGTGGTTTTACAGCAAGGAGAATGATGTCACATGTCTGACATACGTCTTCGTCGTCTTTCGCAAGATTGACTCCCCATCCTTTTGCTTTTTCCATCATGGCAGGATTAATATCGTAAACATACGCATTTTCTTTGGGAAGGACACCGCTTTCCAGTGCGCCGTACAATATGGCACCACCCATGTTTCCACATCCGATAAATCCGATTTTCTTTGTAATTGTCATTGTTATGCCTCCATTTCATGATATTTATGTACTCTTTTCAAGTTTTCAGGGTTGCTTATTAATCGTTTTGTGCCTTCGGCCATACATCTCGCAGCATACATCATTCCTTTGTGGCCGATGCTCATTCCGGCCTGCTTTGCAGCTGCCCAGTGGTGAAGCGGTGTGCCCCGGCACATGGTAGCAGCACTTAAAGTGATGAGAGGTACCGTATGGCTGACCTCCGCAGCATCTGTTCCGATGGAAATCGGAACCGGCTCATCCTCCAGAGGCTCCAGCCCGGTGAAGTAGATGCCGTTGTTCAAAAGGCCGGCTTCTTCTGTGATCTGACGGGCAAAGTCAAGCTCTTCATCGGTGTATTCCGGCGAAGGAATCTGCTTCATTGCCTCATAATAGATTTCTACGAGAGGCCGGTTGATCTTCATTTCCTTACAACTTCCAATAAGCTCGATATCTACAGTCGTTCCGGTCATAAGAGCAGCGCCTTTTGCGCAGTCATCCACTCTTTTGCTTGCATCATCTGTGCGTGAACGCTTTGCAGAGCGGATGAAATAATTGGTCTTGGCGTAATCGGGCACGACGTTGGCCGGCTGTCCGTTATCGATATATGCGTAATGCATTCGCACATCTGACGGAACGTGTTCTCTCAGATAATTTACGCCGATATTCATAAGTTCTGCCGCATCCAAAGCACTGCGGCCGGCTTCCGGAGCCTTCGAAGCGTGTGCACTCGTGCCATGGAAGATATAATTTTTAATATCCTGTGACTGCCAGATATCATTGCTGATTCGATTCCGGTCAAAAGGGTGCCACATGACGGCAACATCCAGGTCATCAAATACACCCTGGTCATTCATAACGATCTTGCCGGACATGATTTCCTCAGCCGGACATCCGTAAACACGGATGACTGCTTTGCCTCCTTCGGCTTCCAGAGCTTCCTTAAGCGCACATGCAGCACCGCATACAGCGGTGCCCAGAAGATTATGCCCACAGGCATGTCCAAGCTCAGGGAGTGCATCATACTCTGCGAGAAAACCAATGACAGGCTCTGACGTGGAATCATCACTTTGCCATACGGCGGTAAAAGCGGTCTCAATCCCGGCGGTCTGATAGCTGACAAAGAAACCTTTGCTTTCCAGATATTCTGCCAGATATTTGGATGAAAGTTTTTCCTGATAAGCTGTTTCCGGGTGACAGAACAGATAGTCAGAAGTCCGGATCAGTTCATTTTCATGTGCCGACAGCCAGGAAGCAATGGTATTTCCAGTAAGGTTGTTATTGCTCATAGATGCCTCCTCTATACTTCCGGGAAAATGCCGTCCAGCACATCCAGATACTCTTTTCCAAAGAGATCTACATAGTCATGAAGCGCAAGAGAAATGATTTTATCTCCATCTTCACCTAACTGTTCTTTCAATGTTTTGCTGATGGTATGTTTGATGTGTGCGGTGTGGAAATTAAAATCCTTCATGCAAGATGTTCCAAGTTCTTTCTTTTTCTTGGCCAGTTGTTCATTTTCTTCTGGTGTCAGCGGATGACCCCAGTCAAATTCGCAGCGGTCACCGCCCCAGCTCATGGCCGTCTTCGTTGCAGTGCAGACGAAATCTGAGCGGAATCCCTGATATACAGCGTTATCTACATTGACACAATAGAGTTTACCGTATTCTGTCAGTCCGTGCTTCTTCCAGGCATCACACCAGGCGCATTTGGAGATGTATGTCTGCAGAGTTGGTTCGGTACGGAGCTGTCCAAACTCCATCTGTCCGTCATAATCCGGTTTCCATTCGCCATAGGCCTGATTTGTCATTGTATTTAACGGGTCTCCATGTGCCAGCGCATTTGCTGCCATACGGGCGCCTCTTTCGTTTCCATAAGTGGTCATACCGGAAAGGATTGCCTCTTCACCTTTCTTTCCACATAGGGTAACTGCATGTTTTGCAAAAAGGGCAAATAAAGTGGCATGATGCTCGATTTTACATGTAACTGGTTCGTTTGCCATAAGAACACTCCTCTCTTGTAATGTAATAAAGTATTTTTATTATAACACCTTTTGGGAAATGTGGAAGAAAAATAAAGAAATGTACAAAAAAATCACCGCCCCCGCGACTCGAAAGTCAGCAAAAACAGTGACCAAAGTGCGCGATCAGGGGCTCGAACCCTGGACACCCTGATTAAGAGTCAGGTGCTCTACCAGCTGAGCTAATCGCGCATATTCAATTATTCGTTTTCCGTAACGCAAGTAATATTATATAACAGGAAAAATAAAAAAGCAAGCATTTTTTTAAAAAAATTTCATATAAATATTGGAAGGGGGGATTGTATGAAAAACAAATGGGATTTTTTACTTCCGAAGAAGGACAGGCCGGCTTTTTTGGCAATCGGGATCATGGGAACCCTAAATCATTTCCTGTATGAATGGACCGGGATTGCACTGGTGGCATTATTCTGCCCGATCAATGAATCTGTCTGGGAGCATCTGAAGCTTTTGTTTTTTCCATATTTATTCTGGAGTGTGTGGAAATATCTGTGTAAAAAGACGGAAGGAAGTACATTTTTTTATTCACATTTTTGGGCAGTGGTGTGTGGAATGACATCGATCGTTGTATTATTTTATACATATACAGGTATGATCGGACGTTCTTTTGTTTTTATAGATATTCTCATTTTTTTTGTGAGTATCGTGATAACACTTCGATTTACAAGACGGTGGGAGAGAGCGAGAAAAGAGGTGCCAGCTGTACAGACCATCTATACAATGTGGATCGCGCTCATACTGACTTTCTTTGTGTTTACCTGTTTTCCACCGGGGATTCCTATTTTCTTCTCGCCGTAATTTTATGCAAAAAAAGGACTGCATAAACAACGGTTGCAGCCCTGAGGAAAAAGTTATGAAAAAGAAAATTGTTTTGTTCTTTCGAACAATTATAGTATAACCATAAAGTGTGATAAAAATGTGTTTAAAAAGAAAACGAATTGTGAACATTTTTATAAAGTTGTGAATAAATCCATTACCTGTCCGGTCATCACCGGAGGAGCATCACAAAGAAGATAGAGAATCGCCTTTGCAACATCAGCTGCGCTTCCCATTTTCACATCGTCCTGTCCAACATTGTGGTTGTATACTCGTTGCCCTGGTGTGTCTACAAGGGTCGGGGCTACGGCATTTGCGCGTATGCCGTATTCCTGTGTCTGAATGGCGGTAGTTTTCGTTAGTGTGACGATGCCGCCTTTCGCTACAGCATATGCGCCCATTTGAGAGGCGATTCGGCCCATACGTGAAGAAACGCTTACAATATCGCCACTTTTCTGCGCGATCATTACAGGAACTACTTTGTTTATACAAAGGAAAGGAATCTTTAAGTTGGTCTTAATGATCTGATCCCACTGTTCTTCGCTCCATTCCCATATTTTGATGGCCTGTTTGCTTACCTTGTCATAGATTTCGGATGGATACCCACCGGCATTATTTACAAGAATATCGATTCTGCCATATTTTTCTACAACGGTGTCTGTCATAGACTGTACCTGCGAAGCGTCTGTCAGGTCACGGGATAAAGAAATAGCAGTTCCGCCCTGCTCTTCGATAAGCTGTACTGTTTCATCCAGATCGCTCTGGGTTCTTGCTACTGCAATGACAGTAGCACCTTCTGCTGCGATCGCAAGTGCTGCTTCTCTTCCGATGCCCTTTCCGGCACCGGTTACAATTGCAATTTTTCCTTCTAATCTTTTCAAAACGGTTTCCTCCATATTATACTTATACGTCTTCATTATATTTTGTGAAAAAATCAGTCGATGCGGGACAGATGTAACTGTCTCCGACCGTATGGAGCAGGACAAGGTTTAAGTGTCCGCCCAGATTCTTCTTGTCAAGAGAGATTGCCTCCGTCAGTTCCTGAAGAGGAAGTCCGCATTCGTGCGGAAGTCCGTATCGATTCAGGACATCAAGGATACGGTCAGCACATCCGGCTTCTGTCAGGCCTTCTTTTTCAGCAATTCTGGTAAGCTGATACATACCGATTGCCACTGCCTCGCCATGACTTTCACGTTCATAATGATAATATTGTTCAATTGTATGAGCCAGTGTGTGCCCGAAGTTCAGAAGCATACGTTCTCCGGTGTCAAACTGGTCATGTTCAACAACAATGCGTTTAATGTCAACACATCGTGCAATGATTTCTGTAAGGTTCTTCTTCAGATCGTCAAATGAGCTGTGTGATGCCAGCATTTCAAAAAGTCCGGCATCTTTGATACAGCCGTATTTGATGACTTCTCCCATGCCATCGTGAATAAATCGTTCCGGAAGTGTGTTAAGTACAAGCGGATCGATCAGTACAAGGGAGGGCTGGTAGAATGCACCTACCAGATTTTTGCCCTGTGGGAGGTCAACGGCTACTTTTCCGCCGACAGATGAATCCACCTGAGCCAGCAGAGAAGTGGGAATCTGTATGAACTTCACCCCGCGCAGAAAGCTGGCAGCAGCAAAGCCTGCAAGATCACCGATCACACCACCGCCCAAAGCGATCACCAGATCGCTGCGGGATATTTTCGCCTGTAACAGAGCTGTGTAAATAGCAGGAAGGCTCTGGAAGCTTTTGGTAGACTCGCCGTGCGGGAGTGTGAGTGAGAAACACTCATATCTTTCCGAAAGAGAAGCCTTAAGCTTTGCTTCATAAAGCGGTGCCACATGATCATCGGATATGATCATGATTTTTTTCCCGTTAAATACTTCGGCTATATAATCACCTGCTTTATCAAGCAGATGATTTTCAATATATATTGGGTAACTGTTCTTTCCCAGATCTACATATAATCGCATGGAATCTCCCCTTAATTATATCGTTTTTCCGATCACACCAGCGATGCCGGAAATCTCTTTGATCAGTTCGTCGTATTTCTTCGGCTTTAATGACTGTGAACCGTCGCAAAGTGCACACTCCGGATTGTTGTGTACTTCTACCATAAGTCCATCGGCACCGGCAGCAATTGCTGCTTTTGCCATTGGCTCTACAAGCCACCATTTTCCTCCTGCATGACTTGGGTCAACGATGATCGGAAGGTGTGTAAGCTTACGGACTACCGGAATACTCTGCAGATCCAGTGTATTTCTTGTATAGGTTTCAAATGTACGGATACCTCTTTCGCAGAGAATCACATTTTCATTACCGGAGGCCATGATGTATTCGGCGGACATGAACCATTCTTCATATGTTGCATTTAATCCACGTTTTAAAAGGATTGGACGGTCTATCTGTCCAAGCTGTTTTAGCAGATCGAAATTCTGCATATTGCGGGCTCCGATCTGAATCAGGTCTACTTTCTCGTTGAAAATATCCAGATATTCGGCAGACATAAGCTCTGTTACGATCGGCAGACCAGTAGCAGCCTTTGCTTCACATAAAATATCCAGACCTTCCAGTCCCATGCCCTGGAAAGAGTAAGGACTTGTACGTGGCTTGAACGCGCCGCCGCGGAGCATGTTTGCACCGGAAGCTTTGGCAGCTTTCGCAATCTCCAGTACCTGCTCTGTTGATTCTACGGAACATGGACCGGCGATCAGGGCGAGATGGTCGCCGCCGACCTTGACACCGGATACGTCAATCACAGAATCTTCCGGATGGAAAGCGCGGCTTGCCAGCTTATATGGCTCCTGTACATGCATAACTTTTGTTACAGAAGAATCTACTTCAAAGAGCTTGGGATCAATCCTGGACGTATCACCGATACAGCCGATGATCGTCATGTCAGATCCTTCGATCACATGTGTGTCAAGTCCCCTTGCCTTGACCATGTTTTCCACGCGGTGTAAATCATCTTGCGTGGTTTGCGGTTTTAATACAATAATCATAAAATGTTACTCCTTTATATTTTTATAGTATTTTTTTTATTATTTGCTTTAATTGTTTAAAGTGTGAAATCAGAGATATCATAACGCCTGAAAGCCACTTTTGTCAATGGATTAAAACAAATAAGCTGGTTGACGTAAAAATATCTATTTGCTAAAATAATAAAGGAAAAGTAAGGGTTTATCAAGAAATAAATTTGTTTACAACTGATAGAACTCTTTGGGTGGGTATAACAAAAATTTAATAAGGAGGAATCATTATGCCGGATTTAACATTTGGGGAGCAGGTCAAAATTGTTCTAAGTCGTAAGGGTATGACGATCAAGGAGCTCGCAGAGCTTATCGAAAAACGCACCGGAAAGAAGATGTCGCGTCAGAATCTCACACAGAGACTTTCAAGAGATAATTTTCAGGAGCAGGATATGCGGATGATCGCAGCTATTTTGGAGTGCCCGTTACATCTGAGTATTCTCGATGCGGATATTCCAACTGAAAAAATAAATAAAAAAACAGAGAAAAAAGTGCTGGTACAGCCGGTAGCAGAAACGGAGCCTGAGCCTGAGACGGAGATTACGGTGGATGAACTGCTTGATGAAGACAATGAGATCACTGTCGAGGAACTTCTGCGTGAAGTGGAGTCTATAGAAGCTGAAAACAGAGAGGATACAAAGGCTGTGAAAGGGCCGGAAGAAGTGAAGGAAAAGCCGCATGGCCTCAGAGGCTATCTGCAGCGCAGAAAGAAGAAGGAACCGGTAGAAGAAGTTCTCGAAGAAACAGAAGAGCCGGAAATGGAGATTATTGATGTTCTGGAGGATGAGCCGGAGATGCCAGCTGAAGAACCGATAACAGAACCGGTAGAAGAAGTTCTCGAAGAAACAGAAGAGCCGCAGGGCGATATCAATCCATATACCGGAAGAGAATATGAAACGAACAGCGTAAGGTCCCATCCGAGTCGTATCGGGTATGTACAGGTATATGACCGGGAAGAACATAAATGGACGGATATGACTGAGTGGGCCTTTCTTGGTTACCAGGAGCGTAAAAAGATGCTTCTGGGCAAAGATTATGAACCGCCGATCTATCTGGATTAAGAGGCAGGAAGAGTGAGTGCAGATGAAGTGGGAACAGTTATTATCAACACAGAGAAGCAGAGGAAACTCCGGAAAGAACCGCTATGTAAAGAATACAGACCTGCGCAGTGAATTTGAAAAGGATTACCACCGGATCATCGGCAGTGCCTCTTTTCGTCGGCTGCAGGATAAGACGCAGGTATTTCCGCTGGACAAAAGTGATTTTATCCGCACACGGTTAACGCATTCTCTGGAAGTGTCTTCTTTTGCAAAGTCACTGGGACAGAATATTGGAGAAAATATATTAGTATATAAGAAGGATCCGGATTTCACCCCGCGTATGAAGGAGGATATATGTAGTATCCTGCAGTGTGCCGGATTGATACACGATATAGGGAATCCGCCGTTCGGGCATTTCGGTGAGACGGCGATCCGGGAGTGGTTTGAGCGGAATCTTCCGCGGCTTACCTTTCATGGACAGCCGATTGCAGAGGTGCTCACACCGCAGATGCGGGAAGATTTATATCATTTTGAAGGAAATGCGCAGGCGCTCAGGCTGGTAACGAAGCTTCATTTCCTGGTGGATGAACAGGGGATGAACCTGACATATGCGCTGCTTAATACAATTGTAAAGTATCCGATTGCTTCTGTTGAGATCAATAAGGCATCCGGTGATATCAAAGATAAAAAGATGGGATATTATTATGCGGATGCAGAGCTGTTTGAGGAAATACAGCAGGCTACCGGCACGAACGGATGCAGACATCCGCTCACGTTTATCCTGGAGGCGGCAGATGATATTGCTTATAAGACTGCGGATATTGAGGATGCATTTGTGAAGGGCTTTATCAGTTATCATCTGCTTTTGGAGGAGCTCCGTGAACTGCAGGCGACTTATGCACAGGATACGAATGCGTTCCGCCCGGCAGATAAGCTGGAAGAGCTGTATATACGCGGCAGAGAAAAGCATGTGGAAAATCCGCAGGAATATGCGATCAAGAACTGGATCGTACGTGTACAGGGATTTCTCATTAATTGTGCCACATATGGCTTTACTTCTAATTATGCAGCAATTATGAAGGGCGAATATAAGCATGATCTGTTTTACCATACGTTTGCAGAGAAGCTTATGGATCTTCTGGGGGATCTGGCATACAGGGAAGTGTTTACGTCTGAGACGATTTACCGCATGGAAGTGGCGGAGGCGGCAATGATAGATTTCCTTATGGAAAAGTTTGTGACAGCGATTCTGAAATATGATGACCCAGGACAGAGACTGGATTCAATCGACCTTCGGATGGTGTCATTTATTTCCAGTAACTATAAGAACGCCTATCATTATCACTCGAAAGGAAAGTCTGAGACGGAGAAGCTGTACTTAAGACTTTTGCTGGTGACAGATTATATCTGTGGAATGACAGACAGCTATGCCAAAAGGCTGTATCAGGAACTGAAGGCTATTATATAGGAAATAAGACTGGTATTTTTTGGAGAACAACCGAATAGATTGTGATAAAATGATGTAAGACTGGGAGTGAAATCTTGAAACGATTTATTCGGTATCTCTATGAATATGATCAGGGAAAACGAATCCGAAATGTTGGGTTCGTAAAGGTAGAGCAGACAGAAGAAAAATGTTCTGTACAAGTGCATGGAAAAGGTCTGGGAGCTGCCAGAGAAGAGACATTTGCGCTGGCGATTTTTTATGAAGATGGTGAGGTGTGTGTCACTTTTCCTCAAGGGGATGTGAAATACACGGCCCCAGCTTTCCATTGTGAGCTTACGTTTACACCGGATGATACGGGAATCCCGGAGAATTATGAACGTATCAATGGAATACTTTTAGAGAGTCCGTCCGGACGAAAATATGCGGCAGTCTGGGATGGAATGCCTGTCCATGTGGATCATGTGAGACGTTGGGCGCCAGAACCACCGCGACAAGAGGAGCCGTCGATGCCGGAAGTACCATTGCAGCCAGAATTGCCGACGATGTCGGAAGAGCAGCCAGAACAGCCTGCATTAACAGAGGATATACCGGATACGCAGACGCAGGAGTCAGAAAAGCTCGCCTTGAAGGTTACGAAGATTCAGCGCAGGGAGATTACATTTCTGCCCCGGTGTGAGTGGCAGGCTGCGAATAATCATTTCCTGATGCATGGATACTGTAATTACCGGCATCTTGTGCTGATTGATGACGGAAAGACTCTGAAGCTTGGTGTTCCGGGAATATATCATGAAAAAGAAGCCAAAGCAGCGGAAAGTTTCGGCTTTCCGGAGTTTATCGGGCTGGATGAGACCAGACTTCATCTGGAACCGGAAGAGTATAACGTTGAAGAGCGATTCGGGTACTGGTGCAGACGGGTAAAACGTCCGCCGAATTAAGGAGCGAAGTGCTTATGAAGAATATAGATGAGAAGTACATGAAAGAAGCAGTCAGACAGGCGAAAAAGGCATATGCGATCGGCGAAGTGCCTATCGGCTGTGTTATTGTTTATAAGGATAAAATTATCGGGCGAGGGTATAACCGCAGAACAATTGATAAAAATGTACTTGCCCATGCGGAGCTTATTGCGATCCGCAAAGCCTGTAAGAAAATGAATGACTGGCGGCTGGAGGAATGTACCATGTATGTCACACTGGAACCATGCCAGATGTGTTCGGGTGCTATTGTCCAGTCGCGTATGACAAGAGTGGTTGTAGGTTGTATGAATCCCAAAGCAGGTTGTGCAGGTTCGATTTTAAATCTTCTTAAGATGGAACAGTTTAATCATCAGGTGGAGCTGACAACAGGGGTTCTTGAGAAGGAATGCAGTCAGATGATGAAGGATTTCTTTAAAGAACTGCGACAGAAAAAGAAAAAGCCGGAGTAGTCTCCGGCAAAAATTCTTTTTACGTGCGTTACGCTTCGAACAAAGATCAATGAACGTTACTCTGGCAGTTTACTCAGTTCAGGCACCCTCACGGCACCCGGAAGGTTCTGCTTAGTGCTGCTTCGTTCCCGACCTGACACGGTTCACAGATTTCCGTCGCGTGAGACCCGAACATCAACGTCACTTACCAGAGGCGGCTTCACCAATCTTGTGCCCTCTGCGTAACATCACCCCTGCTATAGCGGATTGCAGGTACAAGGTACCGCTAACACCCCGGCTGCACGAGTCTATATTTTATCGTGTTTTTATCAAAATGTCAATGGGGACGGAGAAAAGTATATGAAGATATTATTAACAGCAATCAATGCAAAATACATTCATTCTAATCTTGCGGTGTACAGTTTGCGTGCGTATGCAAGAGAAAATGTTAAGAATGAAAATATACAGATAGAAATAGCAGAATATACGATCAATCAGCAGACCGATGAGATCCTGCGGGATATTTACCGGAGGAATCCCGACGTCTTATGTTTTTCCTGTTATATATGGAATATTACAAATGTGGAATGTCTGATCAGAGATATGGCAAAGCTGTATCCGGGAAGAGAAATCTGGGTCGGCGGACCGGAAGTCTCTTATGATGCAGAAGAAGTGCTTCTTCGTCTGCCGCAGATAAAAGGCGTGATGAAGGGTGAGGGAGAAGAGACGTTCGCCGGACTTTGCCGCATATGGCCACTCAAGGAAGAGACGGCGCAGGAAGCATTAATGAAGAATACAGCGGGCATTACCTTCCGTACAAGGAGTGGTGAGATTGTAGATAATCCGTGGAGAGAACCTGTGGACTTAAGCAAAGTACCGTTTGTCTATCACGATATGGCAGATTTCGCAAATAAAATCGTGTATTATGAGACAAGCAGGGGATGTCCGTTTTCCTGCAGTTACTGTCTTTCTTCCATTGACAAGAAGCTTCGTTTCCGGGATATGCAGCTTGTAAAGAAAGAATTGCAGTTTTTTATAGATCAGAAAGTTCCACAGGTAAAGTTCGTAGATCGGACATTTAACTGCAGGCATGAGCATGCAATGGAAATATGGCGCTACATCACGGAGCATGACAATGGTATTACCAATTTCCATTTTGAGGTATCCGCCGATCTTCTGAATGAGGAAGAGATGTCTCTCATGGAGACAATGCGCCCGGGGCTGATCCAGCTGGAAATCGGCGTACAGTCAACTAATCCGCAAACAATAGAGGCGATTCATCGTACGATGAGATTCAATGAGGTAAAGGAACATGTGGAGCGGATTAAGAAAGGCAAAAATATACACCAGCATCTGGATCTCATTGCCGGTCTTCCCTATGAGGATCTGGTTAGTTTCCGTAAGTCCTTTGATGATGTCTATGCACTTAAGGGTGAGCAGCTGCAGCTTGGATTCCTGAAAGTGCTGAAAGGTTCCTGTATGTATGAGAATCAGAAGGAATATGGACTTCTCTGTAAAGATGAGCCTCCGTATGAGGTGCTGTGTACGAGATGGCTTGGGTACGAAGATATTCTGGAGCTTAAAGGGATAGAGGAAATGGTGGAAGTCTATTATAACAGTGGACAGTTTACACATACGATGGAGATGCTTGAACAGGAATATGCATCGGCTTACCAGATGTACAGAGATCTGTGGATACATTATGAAACATGTGGATATCTTGGAATACAGCATCGGAGAAGTGCGAGATATGATATTATTCTGGAATTTGTAAGAAAAAAGATGCCGGAGAAAGAAAAAAATATACAGGAAGCACTGGTATATGATTATTATCTCCGGGAAAATGCGAAGAACCGTCCGGAATTTGCCGGTGAATATATGGTTGATAAGGAGTTTCTGCATGCTTTTTATGAGCAGGAGGCAAAGATACATCATTATCTTCCGGGATATGAAGGGTATGATAAGAACCAGCTTCGCAAAATGACGCATATTGAATATTTCCCTGTCATGGAGAAAATGTTACTTTTTGATTACAAGTTCAGAAATCCGTTGAATCAGGAAGCCAGAACGTGTATGATAGAAAAAGATTTGGTGAGAGGAAGTGCTGGCAGTGAACTTTAATGATAAAAAGACAAGAAGAATTATAGCTATTATTATAATGATCGTTATTGTTGCTATGGTTGCAACATCTGTTATTCCTTATATAATGGGATGGTAGAAAATAAGGAGAGAAGAGCAGGGGAACAGTATGGCACAGAAACGCAGAAAACGCAGAAAGAGTTTAAAGAGAGCAGCGAAACTGAGACGGAGAAGGCTTAAGGTCCTTGTTGGTCTCGTTTTTGCCTGCATTGTTTTAGTATTTTCTATTACTTACGCAGTTTTTCACAGGTATGTATCCAGATTTCCGGACAACAAGATATGTAAAAATGTTTATATCGGGATGATGGATATGTCCGGCATGACGGAAAAAGAAGCAAAAGAAGCGCTGGAGAAGCAAAAAGAAGCGGATCAGGAGCTTATGGTTACCATAAAGGTGGAAGATAATAAAGTGGAAATGCCGTTTAAAGAGGTCGGACTTACTTATAATGGGCAGGACAAGCTTGTTAAGGAGGCAATGGATTACGGAAAAAAGGGCAACATGTGGAGCCGTTATTTTACATTGCATAAGCTGGAAAAAGAGAAATATGTGCTGAGTGAAAGCATTGCATTTGATGAAGCGCTTGTGACGACTTTTTTAAATGACCAGGCAGTGCCGCTTGCCAGGCATGCAGTGAATGCTACGATAACCAAAAGTGCAGTCGGATTTGATATAGAAGAAGAACAAAAAGGTGAGACGGTTGATGTTGGAGCAACAGCCAAGAAGCTTAAAAAACATTTGAATAACAACTGGGATCATAAAGCCTTTTCGGTTAAAGCAGTGCTGGAGGAAGAGAACCCGACGGTAACAGCGGAAGATCTGGGAAGTATTCAGGATGAGCTTGGTTCATTTTCCACAGATGCCGGAGGAGGAGAGAGATGGAAGAATCTGAAGACCGGTGTGGAAAAACTCAACGGTACTGTATTGATGCCGGGGCAGGAGCTGTCTGTTCATGATGTAACTGCACCGTATGATGCAGAGCATGGTTATGCGCCGGCTGGCTCCTATGAGAATGGACAGGTTGTGGAGACTTATGGCGGAGGTATCTGTCAGGTGTCTTCTACATTATATAATGCAGTTCTGTATGCGGAACTGGAGATTGTAAAGCGTTATCCGCATTCTATGCTGGTGGCTTATGTGCAGCCTTCAAGAGATGCTGCGATTGCGGGAGATACGAAGGATTTCGTGTTTAAGAATAATTACGAGACGCCGATCTATATTTTTGGAGAGATTGACAGTTCCAACCAGCTTCGGTTTGTTATATATGGTAAGGAAACCAGAGAAGAAGGCAGGACGGTAGAGTACGAGCCGGAGATTATTTCTACGGAAGAGCCGGAAACAACATATAAGACCAATTCTGAGGCATCACTGGGATCTATGCAGACCACCGGAAGTCCCCATACCGGTAAGGTCGTCAGACTCTGGAAGATTGTGAAGATAAACGGCGAACAGGTGAGCCGGGAAGAGTTCAATAACAGTACCTATCAGAAGTCAGACAAGGTGATAGAGGTCGGAACAAAATCGGATAACGCAGCGGCCTCCTCTCTGGTCGCAAATGCGGTTGCGACACAGGATAAGGATAAGATCAATGCGGCTATTGCGCAGGCAAAGGGGATGGGAGGCGCACAATAATGCATGCAGGACAGGATGTCGTACTTACAAAATGGGCAGCTCTTTCCGGAACACTGGAAATTGTCCGCCTGAAAGAAGAGGAATTGCAGAAAAGATTCGCTCCCTTTTTCATTAAGCAGATAAAAGCGCTCTCCACTTCTCTTCTGGTGAGGGAAGAAGAGGGGCTGGAACAAAGACAGGACATATCTTTTGTACGTGAAGTTGGGGAAGGCGGAATATTCGCTGCTCTCTGGAGACTCGCCGGGGAGGCGGGCACCGGAATTACGGTAGATATGAAACGTATATCTATCAGACAGGAAACGATAGAGGTCTGTGAGTATTACAGACTGAACCCATACCAGCTTCTTTCTGACGGAAGCTTTCTGATCGTCGCCGATGACGGGAGAATGCTTGTAGAAGAATTAATGCAGAAAGGAATACATGCGTCCCTGATCGGGCGTCTTACGGACAGCAATGATAAAATTCTTCGAAATGGAGAAGAAATACGTTATATAGATCGCCCTGCTCCTGACGAAATAGGAAAAACAGGGGTGGAAAATTAATAAAATTTGTCTAAAATTTATATAAAAGTAATACAAAATTACCAAAGGTGTGGTTGACGTCAACCACACTTTTTATTAGAATGAAAGGAAACACTCTTTTATAAAACATATCAGGAGGTGACAAAAAGTGCTGAATATTGTACTGCATGAACCGGAAATTCCGGCTAATACAGGGAATATCGGACGCACCTGTGTGGCGACAGGAACACGACTTCATCTGATCGAACCACTGGGCTTTAAGCTGAATGAAAAAAATCTGAAGCGTGCGGGTATGGATTACTGGAGTAATCTGGATGTAACTACATATATTAATTATGAGGAGTTCTTAGAACGTAACCCTGGAGCAAAGATTTACATGGCTACTACAAAAGCACAGAAGGTATACACGGACGTTCAGTATGAACCGGACTGTTATATTATGTTCGGAAAGGAAAGTGCCGGAATACCGGAAGAGATTTTGGTACAACATAAGGAAAACTGTATAAGAATACCTATGAGACACGACATTCGCTCTTTGAATCTCAGCAACTCTGTTTCCGTTGTTTTATATGAAGCATTGAGACAGAATCAATTTGCCGGTATGGATCTTGAGGGTCATCTGCATCGGCTGAATTGGTAGATTCAGGCATATTTTTTGTGATTTTTGTCCAAAATATGTAAAAAAATAAATAGATTTTGCAACACATATACTTGCAAAAGACAGGCGGATTGTTATATCATAGTTAGAATAAATTCTTTTTACTTAAGCAACAAATTTAAAAAGAAAGGAAGTGAACTTATGGAATTACAGATTCAAGACTTAGTTTCGTCAATCCGAAAAGAAGGAATTGATGTGGCTAATGCAGAAGCAGAAGAAATCATTCTGGAAGCTAAGAAAAAAGCAGAAACGATTGTAGCAGATGCAAAGGCTGAGGCGAAGAGTGTGAAAGAGTCTTCAGAGAAAGAAATCAGTATTCTTAAAGAAAGTGCTGCGATCAGTGCAGAGCAGGCAAAAAGAGATGCCATGCTTGCATTTAAAACTGAGGTGAAAGCTGAATTTGAAAAGATCCTTTCTGCAAAGATTAAGGATAACCTTTCAGGTGGTGCGCTTGGAAAATTAATCCATGCTGCCGTAGCAGGGGAAGATGTACAGAATTATTCAGCTGAAGTTTCAGAAGTGAGTGATGCACTGAAATCAGAGCTTGCAGAAGAAATAAAGAATGGTCTTGAGATCAGACCGACGAAAGGCGTTCAGGCAGGATTCCGTCTGGCGGCGAAAGATGGTTCAGGTTACTTTGACTGTTCAGATGAAGAAATCATGCAGATGCTGATGCCATATTTCAGAAATCTTGATTTCTAGCAGGAGGTGTCTATGGCTTCATATTATTACTTGATATCAAGCCTGCCGGATCTTAAGACAGATGGAGATATGCCGCTGACTTATGATGAGTTTCTCGGCATGTGTCAGTCAAATGTAAGCGAATCAAAATATAAGTTCCTTGAGAATCTTACTCTTTCATCAGAAGAGGGACCGCTTGTAAAAGAATGGGCGGTTTATTATAAGAATCTTATGAGAGAACTTAATTATCAGAGGAGTATGAATCTGGGAAGACCTTATCTGACATCTTATGATAAGGATTCTGTCATTGCACAGATAGCAGGAGCTGCGCTGGCTGCAAAGAATCCGCTGGAGGCAGAGAAGATCTTGCTGGATTATGAATTTGAAATTCTTGATTCATTGGTAGGCTTGCATACTTTTGATGATGCTTATTTATTTGGGTATGCGATTAAACTAAAATTACTTGAGCGCCAGAGCTGTTTCGTTCAGAAAAAAGGACAAATGGAATTCAAACGCCTTTTTGATCAGGTACAGCAGCGCGTATATAGTTTATAACGGGAGAGAATTGATGGAAACAGTAACAGGATATGTAACTGGTATTAACGGAAACCTGGCAAATGTCAGCTTTGATGGTTCAGTTCATAAAAATGAAGTTGGTTATATTCTTGTTGATGGAAAGCGGCTCAAAGGAGAAGTTATCCGAATCAACAATGGTGTTGCCAGCATGCAGATCTACGAGATGTCCAACGGAATTAAAGTTGGCGATCCTGTAGAGTTTACTGGCGAATTAATGAGTGTAGAACTTGGCCCAGGTCTGTTAACCCAGGTGTTTGACGGCCTTCAGAATCCATTACCGGATCTTGCCGAGCAGTGTGGCTTCTTCCTTGAGAGAGGTGTATATCTTGATCCTATTCCGGACAGAGAATGGGAATTTACACCATCTGTTAAGGTGGGAGATTCTGTTGAAGCAGGAGATCCTATTGGTAGTGTTCCTGAAGGATTATTTACACATGAAATTATGGTTCCATTCACACTGAAAGGTCGTGACTGGACAGTTAAATCAATCAAAGAAAAAGGCTCTTATCATGTAAGAGCGACAATTTGCGTAATCGCAAACAGCAAAGGCGAAGAGAAAGAACTCAGCATGGTCATCACACAGCCGATCAAACAGGCAGTGAAATGCTATGAAGAGAGACTTCGTCCAGACGAACCTCTGGTAACAAAGATTCGTTGTATTGATGCTTTCCTTCCTGTAGCAAAGGGCGGAACATTCTGTGTTCCGGGACCTTTTGGAGCAGGTAAAACGGTTCTCCAGCATATGGAGGCTAAAAATGGTGAAGCAGATATCGTTATCGTAGCAGCATGTGGAGAGCGTGCAGGTGAGGTTGTAGAGATCTTAAAAGAGTTCCCTGAACTGGAAGACCCGAAGACAGGCAGGTCTCTTATGGAAAGAACAATTATTATCTGTAACACATCTTCCATGCCGGTAGCAGCCAGAGAGGCTTCTTGTTACACGGCAGTTACACTTGCTGAGTATTACAGACAGATGGGACTGGATGTCCTTCTTCTTGCAGACTCCACAAGCCGTTGGGCGCAGGCAATGCGTGAGATGTCAGGACGTCTGGAAGAGATTCCTGGTGAAGAAGCATTCCCTGCTTATCTTGAGTCGACGATCGCTTCTTTCTATGAAAGAGCCGGTAAAGTACGACTTAAGAATGGTAAGGTCGCATCTGTAACAATTGGTGGTACAGTATCTCCTGCAGGCGGTAACTTTGAGGAGCCAGTAACACAGGCGACACTGAAGGTAGTAGGAGCATTCCATGGACTTTCAAGAGAGCGTTCCGATGCACGTAAATACCCTGCGATCCATCCGATGGATTCATGGTCAAAGTACTCTGGTGTTGTAGATATGGACCGCATCGAAGAGGCGCGTTCTATTCTCAGAAGAGGAAATGAGATCAATCAGATGATGAAGGTAGTAGGTGAGGAAGGAACATCCGCAGAAGATTATATCATCTATCAGAAAGGTGAGCTTCTCGATTCTGTATACCTTCAGCAGAACTCATTCGATCCAATCGATGCAGCTTGTCCTCCGGAGAGACAGAGAGAAGAGTTCGATAAGCTTTATGATGCATTAATGAAGTCCTATGACTTGGAAGACAAGAAAGAAATCCGAGCTTTCTTCAACCAGTTGAGGCAGGAGTTCCTTGACTGGCACGGTACGCAGTTCCAGACACCTGAGTACTACGAACAAGGAAAGAAAATTTCAGAATTCTACATGTCGAAAGCAGTTGAGTAGGAGGTCCTAAAGTGCAGAAAGTATATACAAAAATAGAATCAATCGTCGGTAACGTAGTTACTGTAAGGGCCAAAGATGTCAGACTTGGCGACCTCGCTCTTGTAGGTGACAGTTACGCGACAGTTATTAAACTTGATAAAGATGTGGTATCTCTTCAGGTATTTGCAGGTGCACAGGGTGTAGGAACCAATGATCCGGTCCGCTTCCTTGGAAGACCGATGATGGTTTCCTTCTCAGAGCATTTGCTTGGACGTGTATTTGACGGAGCCGGAGTTCCAAGAGATAATGGCCCGGCACTTACTGAAAATATGATTCCGATCGGCGGACCTTCGTTTAACCCTGCAAAACGTATTTTGCCAAAGAACATGATCCGTACAGGTATTCCTATGATCGATGTGTTCAATACACTTGTAGAGAGCCAGAAGCTTCCGATTTTCTCTATTTCAGGTGAGCCATACAATGCTTTGCTTTCCCGTATTGCTCTTCAGGCAGAAGTAGATGTTATCGTGCTTGGAGGTATGGGTCTGAAATATGATGATTATCTTACGTTCCGTGACACCCTTGAAAAGGGTGGTGCGATGAGCCATACAGTTATGTTTATTCATACTGCAGCCGATCCGACCGTAGAGTGTACACTTGTACCGGATATGGCCCTTGCTGTTGCAGAGCAGTTTGCCCTTGCAGGAAAGAAAGTACTTGTTCTTCTTACCGATATGACAAACTTTGCAGATGCACAGAAGGAAATGGCTATTACTATGGAACAGGTACCTTCTAACCGAGGTTATCCGGGAGATCTGTACAGCTGTCTTGCATCTCGCTATGAGAAGGCTGTCGATATCGAAGGCGCCGGATCAATCACAATCCTTGGCGTTACAACAATGCCTGGTGATGACGTAACACATCCGGTACCAGATAATACGGGTTATATTACAGAAGGTCAGTATTATTTAAAGAATGGACATATTGAGCCATTTGGATCACTTTCACGTCTGAAACAGAATGTAAATGGTAAGACGAGAAATGACCACCGTGCGCTCATGGACGGTATGATCCGTCTTTACTCACAGTATAAGGAAGCGCTTGAGAAGAAATCTATGGGATTCCTTATGACTGAATGGGATGAGAAGCTTTTGAAATACGGTGAACTTTTCGAAACAAAATTAATGGACCTTGGTGTTAATATTCCACTTGAAGATGCACTTGATCTTGGCTGGGAAATTCTTGCAGAGTGCTTCGAGCCAAATGAAACTGGTTTGAAGACGAGTCTTCTGAAAGAAAGATGGCCGGATAAGGATGCATTAAATTAAAAGGAGTAGTTGATGGCTATCAAACTTACAAAAAATGAGCAGAAGGTGCAGAAAGATCGCCTGAAACAGTATCAGCGTTATCTTCCGACCCTGCAGCTTAAGAAACAGCAGCTGCAGTCGGTTATCATGAAGACCAAAGCTGAACTGGAACAGAAGGAAGTCGAGCGTGCTCAGATGATCGGAGATCTGGATGACTGGGTTGCAGTATTCGCAGAGAATGAAATCTTTGATGAAAGCAAAAAGCTTGACCATCTGGTACAGCCAGACACAGTCATCTGTAAGAATGAGAACATCGCGGGTGTTACAGTTCCTACATTCCAGGAGCTGACATTCAAAGACATTAACTATGATGTTGACGACTATCCTTTGTGGGTTGATACTGCAATCATAAAACTCCGTGAGATTGCACGTCTGGATGCACTGGTATCAGTACTTCGTAAGCAGGAAGCGCTTCTTGAGAAAGAATTACGTTCAACATCTCAGAGAGTAAATCTGTTTGAGAAAGTCAAGATTCCAGAAGCAAAGGAAAATATCCGGATCATCGGTGTATTCCTTGGCGATCAGCAGACAGCGGCAGTTGTTCGCGGAAAAATTTCAAAGAAAAAACTTGTGGAGGCGGCACAATGATAGAAAAGATGAAAATGGTCTACATCGTGTCATCGGTCTCCAAAAAAGACGAGATGCTCGATGGACTTCGAAATCTCGGAATTCTGCATCTGTCAGAGAAAAAGAGTCCACAGCGTGCGGTGTCAGAAAGGTTTACCAGTCTTTCAAAAACTGCTTCCGCATTGATGGATTATGCACCGGATAAAAAATCTAAAAACAAAGAAGAGGTTCCGATTCTTTCGGACGCTCAGTTTGAGGAAATGTATCAAGGTGTTCTGACAGCAATGGATAAAAAATCAGCCCTTATTCAGGATATAAGTGCTGCCAATGCAGAAATCGAACGTATCAAAGCCTGGGGTGATTTTGTACCAGGTGAATTAAAACAATTAAAAGAAGCAGGGTATGATCTTCATTTTTACCGTTTGGGAAAGAATGATTATACGATGGTGGCAGAAGATCCGGAGCTCCGGTTTGTTCGCCTCGCATCGATTGATAAGATGGATACCGTTGCTGTATTAGGAACCTTGCCGGCAACCATTCCGGCGGCTGAGTTTTCTATCCCGGAAAAAGGGATCAGTGAACTGACGAAAGAGATTGAAATTGCCCGGCAGGAAATTGCTGCGTGTGATGAGGTCTTAAAAAAAGCTGCCGTGTATGATTCCAGTTTTCAGGTTCAGATGCTCAAAGCTCAGAATGCGGAGAATTATTCTTCAGCAAGTGAGACTGCGGAAAATGACGATGATTTCGTCTGGATCTCAGGATATCTTCCCGAGGCAGAGCTGGATAAGTTTAAAGCTGCAGCAAAAGAGAATAAATGGGCATGGGCGCAGGAAGATGTGTCGGAAGAGGATACACAGATTCCTACAAAAGTAAAATACGGAAAACTGTCGGGATTAATTAAACCAGTGTTTGATATCCTGGGAATTCTGCCGGGATACAGAGAATCAGATATTTCACTTTGGTTCTTCCTGTTTTTTACATTGTTCTTTGCAATGATCATCGGTGACGCTGGTTATGGTCTCCTCATTCTTATCGGAACCATTGCCTATGTGGCGAAAACAAAGAAACGAGATAATACAGTTTATCTGCTGTTTGTACTTTCGATTTCGACCATTATATGGGGAGCGATTACCGGTACATGGTTTGGTATGGAAAAGGCCATGGAAGTTCCGCTTCTTAAGGCGATGGTAATTCCTAATTTTGCCAACTATCCGGAGTACTTTGGTGTGACGGCTCTTACGCAGCAGAACACGATCATGAAGTTCTCGTTTTCCATCGGAGCAATCCAGATGGCACTTGGAAGTTTAATTTCTATCAAGAAAAAGATTGGTGAGAAGAATTTAAGCTGGGTGGCAGATTTAGGTTGGCTCGTAGCAATCATAGCAATGTATATGTTATCACTTTACCTGGTAATCGGAGAGAAGATTAGTGTTAAGCCGGTATTTGCACTCATTGGAGTTGCATTTATCACGGTCGTACTCTTCGGAGGAATGGCTCCGGATCGTACCTTTGCACAGGGAATCAAAGCAGGACTCGCGGATGCGTTTACGGTATTTTTAAATACCATCAGCTGTTTTGGTAACGTAATGAGTTATATCCGTCTGTTTGCGGTTGGTATGGCAGGCCTTGCCATTTCCCAGAGCTTTAACGGAATAGCGGCCGGTTTCCATGGCCCGCTCATGATTCTTGGTGTAGTGGTAGTATTGATTGGACACGGACTTAATATTATTATGTGTTTCCTTTCTGTCGTAGTACATGGCGTCAGACTGAATGTTCTGGAGTTCTCAGGACAGGCTGGCCTGGAATGGACAGGAATTGCATATGAACCATTTAAAGAAAACGATAAGATTAAAAAATAGTATTATAAAGATAAAGGAGAATAATTATGAATTTAGCATTTGTTGGAATGGCAGCTGCACTTGGTCTGTCCGCTTCAGGATCAGCATTCGGTGCAGGATTTGCCGGAATGGCATCAGTTGGAGCATGGAAAAAATGTTATGCAAGTGGAAAACCAGCACCGTTCATTATGATCGCATTCTCTGGTGCACCTCTTACACAGACAATTTACGGATTCCTTCTTATGAACTTTATTAAATCCGCAATGGCAGGTGGCGGAGACGCAGGTCTCGCTCTTGGCGTTGGCGTATTTGGTGGTCTTGCAATTGGTCTTTCTGGATTGTTCCAGGGTAAATGTGCTGCAGCAGCTGCAGATGCATTGGGAGCAACAGGAAAAGGTACAGCGAACTACTTTATCGTAGTTGGTATCGTAGAGACAGTAGCTCTCTTCACATTGGTATTCAGTTTGTTGCTTTTAGGCTAAGAACGAATTTGAAAAGGCATCTTTCACTGCGAAAGATGCCTTTTCTTTTTTACAAATAATGCCATGTCCCATTGACCAAAATCATTCTGTGAGCTATAATTTTTTATGTATGGGCAACTATTTTATTAAGGAGGAACAGAAATAATGAAATTTTTTATCGACACAGCAAAAGTAGAGGATATCAAAAAAGCAAATGATATGGGTGTCATCTGTGGTGTGACAACAAATCCTTCTCTGATCGCAAAAGAAGGAAGAGTATTTGAAGAAGTTATCGCAGAGATCGCTTCTATCGTAGATGGACCGATCAGTGGTGAGGTAAAGGCAACAACAGTTGATGCAGAAGGCATGATCGCTGAAGGACGTGAGATTGCCAAGATTCATCCGAATATGGTAGTTAAGATTCCTATGACAGTAGAAGGACTGAAGGCTTGTAAGCAGCTGACAGCAGAAGGAATCAAGACAAATGTTACATTGATCTTTACAGCTAACCAGGCACTTCTGGCAGCAAGAGCCGGTGCTACATATGTATCTCCATTCCTTGGACGTCTGGATGATATTTCTGTAAGAGGTACAGATCTGATCGCAGAGATTGCAGAGATCTTCCGTGTTGCAGGAGATATCGATACACAGATTATTGCAGCAAGCGTTCGTCACCCGATGCACGTAACAGACTGTGCACTTGCAGGTGCAGATATCGCAACTGTTCCGTATTCCGTTATTGAAACCATGACAAAACACCCGCTTACAACTGCAGGTATTGCAAAATTCCAGGCAGATTACAAAGCAGTGTTTGGAGAATAATTGCCAGTAATTAATGATGAAAAGCAGGAGGAACATCATGAACAAATTAGAATTAATGAAGACTGCCAATGAAATCCGCAAGGGCATCATTACTTCTGTTCACAGCGCAAAATGTGGACATCCGGGCGGATCTTTATCAGCAGCAGACATATATACATATCTGTTTTTTGAAGAGATGAACATTGATCCAAAGGATCCTAAGAAAGCTGACCGTGACCGCTTCGTATTATCAAAAGGACACACAGCACCAGGATACTATTCAACATTAGCAAACAGGGGATTTTTCCCGGTAGAGGATCTGACTACACTGCGTAAAGTTGGTTCTTATCTGCAGGGACATCCGGATATGAAACATATTCCGGGTGTTGATATGTCAAGTGGTTCTCTGGGACAGGGCATCTCAGCAGCAGTAGGTATGGCTATTTCTGCAAAATTATCCGGTGACTCTTACAGAGTGTATACACTCCTTGGAGACGGAGAGATCCAGGAAGGTCAGGTATGGGAAGCTGCTATGCTTGCAGCTCACAGAAAGCTGGACAACCTTGTTGTTATTGTTGATAATAACAACCTTCAGATCGATGGTGCGATCAGTGATGTTAACTCACCATATCCGATCGACAAGAAGTTTGAGGCATTTAATTTCCATGTTATCAATATTGACGGACATAACTTTGATGAAATTGATGCTGCATTTAAAGAAGCAAAGGAGACAAAAGGCCAGCCGACAGCAATTATTGCTAAGACAATAAAGGGCAAAGACGTTTCCTTCATGGAAAACCAGGCATCCTGGCACGGAGCTGCTCCGAACGATGAGCAGTATGCAGTTGCTATGGCAGATTTAGAGAAAGTAGGTGAAGCATTATGTCAGAAGTAAAGAAAATCGCAACAAGAGAAAGCTACGGTAATGCTTTAGTAGAATTAGGAAAGAAACATGAAGATGTTGTAGTATTAGATGCAGACCTTGCAGCAGCAACAAAGACCGGTGTGTTTAAAAAAGCATTTCCGGAGCGCCATATCGATTGTGGTATTGCAGAGTGTAATATGATGGGTGTTGCAGCAGGTATAGCTACAACAGGTAAAGTACCTTTTGCAAGCTCTTTTGCTATGTTTGCAGCAGGACGTGCATTTGAACAGATCCGTAACTCTGTCGGTTATCCGAAGCTGAATGTAAAGATCGGTGCAACACACGCAGGTATCTCTGTTGGCGAAGACGGTGCAACACATCAGTGTAATGAAGATATCGCTCTTATGAGAACGATCCCGGGAATGGTTGTTATCAACCCGGCTGACGATGTAGAAGCAAAGGCAGCAGTTGAAGCAGCTTATGAGCATGTTGGTCCTGTATATCTCCGTTTTGGAAGACTTGCTGTTCCGGTGCTCAATGACAACGCAGATTACAAGTTTGAGATCGGCAAGGCTGTAACACTTCGTGAGGGTACAGATGTAACAATCATCGCTTCCGGTCTTCCGGTATCCGAATCTCTTGCAGCAGCTGAGAAGCTTGCAGAGGATGGAATCAGTGCAGCAGTTATTAACATGCATACAATCAAACCGCTTGATGAGGAAGCTGTTATCGCAGCAGCTGCTAAGACAGGAAAGATCGTAACAGTTGAAGAGCACTCCGTTATTGGTGGCCTCGGAAGTGCAGTTTGTGATGTGGTTGCTGAAAAAGCACCGGCAAAGGTTATGAAGATCGGTATCAACGATGTATACGGAGAGTCAGGTCCGGCAGTGGCACTGATTAAGAAGTATGGTCTGGATGCAGACAGCATTTACGAGAAAGTAAAAGCATTTGTAAAATAATTCAATTGGGGACGGGGGTTTTTTCAAAAAACCCCCGTCCCCAATTTTGGAAAGAGGGAAGTATGATTCGATATCTACGCTGCAATGTTGCGAGAAAGCTGTATTCGCTTCGCCGTGAATGGAAGCAGGATTTTTATAAAGAAATTGAAGATATAGCAAGGCATCCGGTCGTGCTTCGTATGAAGCTTTATCCGCATCATGGAAATACCAATTGTTATCAGCATTGTATGAATGTGGCATATTATAACTATCAGTGGTGCCGTTTTCTGCATCTGGATGCCCGTTCGGCGGCGAGAGCGGGGATGCTGCATGATTTGTTTTTGTATGACTGGCATACACATGCAAGAAAGACAGGAGATCATTTCCATGGTCTGACGCATCCGGATACGGCATGTCAAAATGCATGTAAATTTTTTGAATTGAATTCGGTGGAAAAAGACATCATCCGTAATCATATGTGGCCGGTAACATTTTATCGTCTGCCACGTACGAAGGAAGGATGGATTACGACCATTACAGACAAGTATTGCGGCGCCTGTGAGACAAGTCGTCGTAAATAATGAGAACCTGTCGCAAACTTCCTGGGACAGGCTTCACGGATTGCTAAAATGTGCACTTTTCATATGCTATCATAAGCAAAAATATGCAAAATGAGGTGAGAGTATATGGAAAGACAGTTTCCCAAAAATGTAAGACAGATAGGCAATGTAAGTGATGAACCGAAAATATATGTAGAAGATTATGTCGATACCTATCTGAATCAGCTCAGGACAAAAGCTGCCACAGAAGCGGCAGGAGCGGTACTGACCGGAGAAATTACAGAGCAGGAAGGACAGCCGGTTGTATATATATGCGGAGCTCTGCAGATAAAGGGAATTGAGGTCAAAGGGACAGAGATTGTAATAGGAGAAGATGCGCAGCAGACGTTTGAAGAAGAGCGGGCTCAGTATTTTCCGGATTCCCAGATCGTAGGATGGTGCCTGATTGAAACAGGACATCCGATGAGCCTCAACCGGGGAGCGGTAAAAGTGCATAACAAATGGTTTGCAGAAGAGAATACGATCTTTATATGGAAAGACGCTGTAGAACGAGATGAAATGTTCTTTGCATATAAATATGGAGATCTGATGCAAATGGGTGGGCATTACATATTCTACGAGAAAAATCCTGCCATGCAAAATTATATGATTGATACACGCAGACAGAATGGCGTGACACCCAGTGAAATGGTTGAGGATAGAGCTGCAAAGGATTTTCGTAGTACAATAAGAGAGAAAATTGAGTACAAAGAACAGCGGCAGAATTCCAGGCTGTTATATGTGACCAGTGTACTGCTTGTAGTTATGGTTCTTGCAATCGGTATCTCAACCATGAATAATTTTGATAAAATGGAGGCGGTTCAAAGCTCTATTGAATCATTGTCTCAGTCAGTGAGCGGTGCGGAAAGTAAGACAGAAGAAGTGAAAGAGGAAACACCGAAAGAGCCGGAGAATGAAGAAACATTTGTAGGAACCGTACCGGATACATCTACGATCCAGGAACAGCTTAGCGAGGAGGATTTCTATACAGTGAAGAAAGGAGATACGCTTGACAGTATCAGTATTCGACTGTATGGAGACAGTAGTCACGTGGAGGCAATCTGTAAGATGAACGGTCTGTCAGACGGCAATCTCATCTTCATTGGGCAAAAATTATTGTTACCGTAGGAGGAGATGTGTTACAATAGACGGTATAGATTAAGGATTGAAAGAACGGAAGGATAATATATGGCACACCGAAAGAATAATAATCTGCATGTTGTAAGAGATGCGGAAGAACTTGCACGCAGGTTTGCCGGATTTGGAAAAAAGGAACCGGATCAACAGGATTCTGAGACGGAAGAGCTGGAAGAACAGGTAAGACAGCATAGAAAAGCAGTAAGGCGTAAAACGGTTATTGCTGTCTTGTCGGTGCTGACAGTTGCAATCGCGGTATTTCTTATTATCTATCTGCAGACATATACAAAGGTAAGGGTTGCGGATACATATGCCAAAGCGGGAGCAGCGGAAGGAAATTACGAGCAGTTTGCACGGGGAGTATTAAAGTATAGCCGGGACGGCATCTCTTATCTGAATCAGAAGGGAGAAGAAAAATGGAATCAGCCTTATCAGCTTAAAAATCCCTTTGTAGTGGTGAATGATGTGTCTGCCATTGCGGCGGATAAAGGCGGAAATGATATTCTTGTATTTCAGGAATCGGGTCTTAAGGGCGAAATCCATACCACACTTCCAATCGAAAAGGCGAGTGTATCAGAGCAGGGAATTGTATGTGCGATCTTGAAAAACGACAGTGCTCCGGTCATTATATGTTATGATACCGCGGGAAATATATTAGTTGAGCATAAGACATCTGTGACAGGGACGGGGTATCCGATGGAGGCATCTATATCACCGGATGGAAAAGTAATGCAGGTTGTTTATCTCTATACGCAGGACGGAAATCTTACTTCTAAAGTCGGATATTATAATTTTGATAAAGAAGGAGAAGGGAAAACAGATCGCCTGGTAACGGATGTTTCGTACGAAGGTACGCTGATGGCAACAGGATTTTTTATGAATCAGAAAACATCTGTAGTAATCGGTGATGACAAGATGGTTATTTTCAAAGGCGCTGCGGCCCCTGAGGAGGCAGTGAGTGTAAAAATCGATAAAGAAATTAAGAGTATATTTCACAATGAAAAATACATTGGTATGATTCTGAAAAATGAAGGGAAAGGCGGTTATGAGCTGAGACTGTATAATGCGTCCGGCAAACAGGCTCTTTCCAAAGATTTCACGGGGGATTATAATAATGTAAAAATGTGTGATGATCAGATTATTATGTATAATGGTAAACAATGCAATATTTTTACGCGAACCGGTATGGAGAGATTTGCAGGAGAAATGAATAATAATATTATGGAAATCTTTCCGGTGGCGGGTGTAAACAAGTACATTGTGATGAATGCAAACGGCATGGAAATCGTGCGGCTTGTAAAGTAAGGAGTTTTTTATGGATTGGTTGTTGGTGGTAATTGGCGGGATTTTTTTGATTGGATTTGGTATTGGTGTTTACCGTGGGGCGATAAGGATTGCCGTCTCTCTTGTAACGACGATAGTGACAATTATTGTGGTTGTATTTGCGACTCCGCATGTGGCTAAGCTTATCAGCGATAAGACGCCGCTGGATGACATGATCATAAGTCAGGTGAGCAAAACGATGGCAAATGCTGCGACATCTCAGGTGCTGGACGGCGACGGGGACACTGCAAATGTGTCAGAGGAAGATGTCAGAAAAGTTCTGGAAGCGGCAGGAATTACAGAAGAACAGCTGGCACAATATGGTATCAGTGTTTCGGATATTGTAAATGGCAATATCAGTGGAGACGAACTGGCACAGTATGGAATATCCAGTAGTCTCCTGGATGGACTTCGCAACAGCGGCACAGTGGAAAAGGCCATAGAAGAAGCGGAGATACCAAGAGATGTTCAGATGGCGGCAATTGAAAAAGCTGAGCTGCCGGAAATATTCAAAGAACTGCTTTCTACGAACAATAACAGCGAGATTTATAATGAACTTGGAGCAGAGACATTTGCACAATATGTCGGACGTTTTCTGGCGAAGCTGATCATCAATATCATTGCATTTCTGGCAGTCTTTATACTGCTTACAATTGTTTTGCGGGCAGTAATATTCGCGCTGGATGTAGTTTCTAATCTTCCGGTGCTGGGTTTTGTGAATCGTCTTGCAGGCGGAGGAACAGGTCTTTTGTGTGCTCTGGTAGTTGTATGGGTATTGTTCATAATTATTACTTTACTTTATACGACATCCTTTGGAAAAGAAATGTATGATGTGATATTGGGAAATGATATTACAAAGATGATATATGAAAATAATCCGATTATGAAACTGGCTGTAAATTTCAAATAAAAGCCTTGACACTCGAAATGAAAACTGGTAATATAAAAGTCCACCGCGGAAACGTGGTGGATTTTTAAGCGGCAGGCGATAATGAAAAAGCCGCAAAGAAATTTTTTTAAAAAAGATATCAAAAAAGTGTTGACAATATGAAAAACATTTGATATTCTATAGTAGTTGTCGCTGAGACAGCAACAACGAAACAAAGAACCTTGATAACTGAACAATAGACAACAACCCTGAAGATTCTTTAAGAGAAAATTCAGAGAACAGACATTTAAATGTCAACCTTAAAACAGTAAAGGGATAAGAAAGCTAGTAGTTTTC
>NZ_JAFBIY010000006.1 GCF_021531975.1 Faecalicatena contorta
AAAATAGAATAAGCGAGGAAAAAAGTTATGAAATATGCATTAATAGGTTGCGGAAGAATCGCAACAAACCATGTGAAAGCAGTGTTAAATAACAATCTGGAATTTGTTGCAGTATGTGACGTGCTTCCAGAAAATATGGAAAGTTTATTAGCTAAGCATGACTTACAGAATGATACAAGTATTAAACGCTATACAGATTATAAAGAAATGATCGAAGAAAATGAAATTGAATTAGTTGGTATTGCAACTGAGAGCGGTATTCATGCAGAGATTGCTTTATATTGCATTGATCATGGCATTAACCTTATCATCGAAAAGCCAATGGCTATGAGTATTGAAGATGCAAATGAAATCATCAGACGTTCAGAAGAAAAGGGCGTGAAGGTATCTGCATGTCACCAGAATCGTTTCAACGTTGCTGTACAGGAAATGCGTAAAGCAGTTGAAGCTGGCAGATTTGGCAGATTATCTCATGGTTCTATTCATGTACGATGGAATAGAAATGAAGGATATTATACGCAGGCACCATGGAGAGGAACATGGGCACAGGATGGCGGAGCACTCATGAATCAGTGTATCCATGGAATCGATCTTCTTCGCTGGATGATGGGAAATGAAATTGAAGAAGTATATGGTGTTACAAGACAGCAGTTCCATGATTATTTGGAAGCAGAAGATATTGGAATGGCAGTTGTAAAATTCAAGAATGGTGCAGTTGCAACAATAGAAGGAACAACAAATGTTTATCCACAGAATTTAGAAGAGACATTATATTTATTTGGTGAGAACGGAACAGTTAAGCTTGGCGGAAAATCAACCAATAATATTGATGTATGGAATTTTGCAGATGAAACAGAAGAAGACCAGAAAAACAAGGGTTTAGAAGAGCAGACAAGTAATGTATACGGGAACGGACATACAAGTTTATACGCAGATGTAATAGATGCAATCGTAAATGACAGAGCACCATATGTAGATGCTTATGCAGGAAGAAATGCATTAGAACTTGTACTGGCAATATATAAGAGCCAGAAAGAAGGAAGAGCAGTAAAATTACCATTAGAAAACTTTGCAAGTGTTGATATGACAGGAGAGTTTTAGGTGAATAAAAAATGTATATTTCATGTTCCAAACAGAATTGACTTGAATAGAAAATCTGGTTCGCATATCAGACCTGTTAAAATGAAGCAGGCGTTTGAAAGTTTAGGATATGAAGTAGATTTTGTAATGGGAAATAATAAACAAAAGAAAAAAGATATTTCTCGAATTAAAAAGAATATAAAAAATGGTGTAAAATATGAATTTTTATATTCAGAAAGCAGTACAATGCCAACATTACTTTCAGACGAAAATCATTTGCCATTACATCCATTTTTGGATTTTGGTTTTATGAAGTTTTGCAGGGAAAATAATGTTAAGGTTGGACTGTTTTACAGAGACATACAGTGGAAGTATGATATGTATTTGAAGAATGTAAAATGGTACAAAAAAATAGTCAGCCTTCCGATGTATAAATATGATTTGAAAATGTACAAAAGAGTTGTTGATGTATTGTATCTGCCGTCTGAATTAATGAAAGACACTATTAAAGAATATGATATGCCAAAAATTGAAATGCTTCCACCAGGAGCAATAAAAAGAGAAGAAATTATAGAAAAGAAAAAAGTGTACTATGATGAACGTTCTCAAAAAGAATTAAGACTTTTTTATGTGGGTGGATTGACAGGAATAAATGACATTCGTCTTTTCCTGGAAGCAATTCAGGATATTTCATACGTTTCGTTAACATTATGTTGTAAAAAGCAGGAGTGGGAGAGTGTAAAAGAATTATATGAACCACTTCTGTCCCCAAGAGTGAAAATAGTTCATGCTTCGGGAGATGAATTGATACCATTTTATCTAGAAGCAGATCTTTTTTGCTGTTATTATGATATGCACGAATACAGAAAAATTGCGGCACCGGTAAAACTGTTTGAGTGTCTTGGTTACGCAGTTCCTATGATTGTTACAGCAGAGACAACAGCAGGAATGTTCGTGGAAAATGCAGATTGTGGCTTTAGTATACCATATAGTAAGCAAGCCCTAAAACAACTTTTGGAAGATGTATATAATAATCAAGAGATTCTCAAAGAAAAGCATGTAAAAGTAATAGAGTGTCTTGAACAGAATACATGGGCACATAGAGCTTTACAAGTTATAAATGATTTGAAGAATTAAAAATGTGTGGAGGAAAAATGAGAAAATATTTTGTACATGAAAGTAGTTATGTGGATGAAGACGTTGTAATCGGAAACGGAACGAAAGTATGGTTTTTCTGTCATATACAAAAAGGTGCTCGGATTGGTGAAAATTGTTCATTTGGTCAAAATGTTAATGTTTCCAATAATGTTAAAATTGGAAACGGATGCAAAGTGCAAAATAATGTCTCTATTTATGAAGGAGTAGAATTAGAAGATAATGTGTTTTGTGGTCCATCAATGGTTTTTACAAATGACCTTACACCGCGGGCAAAATATCCTAAGGGAAGTGCTGCATATAGAAAAACATTGCTTCAATCAGGATGTTCTGTTGGTGCAAATGCAACGATTGTTTGTGGGCATACAATTGGAAAATCTGCAATGATAGCTGCCGGAGCAGTTGTAACAAAAGACGTGAAAAATCATGCGCTGGTTGCAGGAGTTCCTGCTAAGCAGATAGGTTGGGTATGTGAGTGTGGAGAAGTTTTAGATGATGGCTTTGAGTGTGCGTCTTGTCATAGAAAATATTATGAAGATGTAGATGGATTAAAGGAAGAATCAAAATAGAATAAGCGAGGAAAAAAGTTATGAAATATGCATTAATAGGTTGCGGAAGAATCGCAACAAACCATGTGAAAGCAGTGTTAAATAACAATCTGGAATTTGTTGCAGTATGTGACGTGCTTCCAGAAAATATGGAAAGTTTATTAGCTAAGCATGACTTACAGAATGATACAAGTATTAAACGCTATACAGATTATAAAGAAATGATCGAAGAAAATGAAATTGAATTAGTTGGTATTGCAACTGAGAGCGGTATTCATGCAGAGATTGCTTTATATTGCATTGATCATGGCATTAACCTTATCATCGAAAAGCCAATGGCTATGAGTATTGAAGATGCAAATGAAATCATCAGACGTTCAGAAGAAAAGGGCGTGAAGGTATCTGCATGTCACCAGAATCGTTTCAACGTTGCTGTACAGGAAATGCGTAAAGCAGTTGAAGCTGGCAGATTTGGCAGATTATCTCATGGTTCTATTCATGTACGATGGAATAGAAATGAAGGATATTATACGCAGGCACCATGGAGAGGAACATGGGCACAGGATGGCGGAGCACTCATGAATCAGTGTATCCATGGAATCGATCTTCTTCGCTGGATGATGGGAAATGAAATTGAAGAAGTATATGGTGTTACAAGACAGCAGTTCCATGATTATTTGGAAGCAGAAGATATTGGAATGGCAGTTGTAAAATTCAAGAATGGTGCAGTTGCAACAATAGAAGGAACAACAAATGTTTATCCACAGAATTTAGAAGAGACATTATATTTATTTGGTGAGAACGGAACAGTTAAGCTTGGCGGAAAATCAACCAATAATATTGATGTATGGAATTTTGCAGATGAAACAGAAGAAGACCAGAAAAACAAGGGTTTAGAAGAGCAGACAAGTAATGTATACGGGAACGGACATACAAGTTTATACGCAGATGTAATAGATGCAATCGTAAATGACAGAGCACCATATGTAGATGCTTATGCAGGAAGAAATGCATTAGAACTTGTACTGGCAATATATAAGAGCCAGAAAGAAGGAAGAGCAGTAAAATTACCATTAGAAAATTTTGCAAGTGTTGATATGACAGGAGAATTTTAAATTATAACAGAGGAGTGATGAAAGTGATTAAAATTGCGTTAATAGGATACGGGTACTGGGGACCAAATGTTGCAAAAAATTTATATAAAAATAAAGAATATGAGTTTGTTGCAATTTGTGATAAAAAAGTAGATAGATTGGAAAAGGCAAATAAAGTTTATGCTAATGCTGTAAAGTATATAGAAAACCATAGAGAGATTATGGATAATCCTGAAATTGATGCAGTTGCATTAGCAGTTGAGACAAGTGCTCATTATACATTGGCAAAAGAAGCATTACTTGCCGGAAAACATGTATATGTTGAAAAACCATTTACAGATAATGTAAAAGATGCTGAAGAGTTATTGGCACTTGCCGAAGAAAGAAATCTTAAAATACATGTGGATCATATTATGGTGTATCATCCAGTAATTCGTAAAATTAAAGAAATCATTAATAGTGGAGAATTGGGTGATTTACTCTATTTTGATTGTTCAAGAATTAATCTGGGGAACATTAAGAATGATGTGAGTTCTATGTGGGATTTAAGTGTTCATGATTTATCAATTATCGATTATCTGTCAGATGGTGCTGAGCCTGTTTCAGTAAAAGCGATGGGTAAAAAGGTATACAGTAAAAAAGAATCTATCACTTTTATGACATTAAATTACGAAAACTTTTTGGCTAATATTACATCAAGTTGGCTTTCACCAATAAAGGAAAGAAGATTGATTATTGCAGGAACAAAGAAAATGTTAGTTTATGATGATGTAGATGTTCTCAATAAGCTAATCGTATACGATAAGGGCTTTGATGTAGAAAGTCTTAATGAACTTGAATATGATGAGTTTGTTGTAAAAACACGTATTGGTGATGCAGTGATTCCACAGCTCCAGCAGGGCGATGCATTGTTTAATAGTCTGGAACATTTCAGACAGTGCATTATAAATGATGTACAGTCTCAGACAGATGCGAAATCAGCAATTCGTATGCTAAAAATATTAGAAGCAGCAGATAAAGAATTACAGGCTTAATTTAAGGAGGAAAGAAAATGAAATTTATCGATCTTACAAGACAGTATCCACAGATTAAAGAAGAAGCTGAAAAGAGAGTTTTGAATGTGATGCGTTCAACGAATTACATAATGGGACAAGAGGTTCGAGAATTCGAAGCAAACTGTGCAGAATATTTAGGCGTAAAATACGCGATTGGTGTTGCTAACGGAACAGATGCTTTAGTTTTGGCTTTAGCAGCATTAGGAATTAAAGAAGGAGACGAAGTAATTACTACACCATTCACCTTCTTTGCAACAGCAGAAAGTATTGAACGTGTAGGTGCTGTTCCTGTGTTTGTAGATATTGATGCAGAAACATTAAATATTGATGTTACAAAAATTGAAGAAAAAATTACTGATAAAACAAAAGCCATTTTACCAGTACATATTTTTGGTAATGCATGTGACATGGATGCAATTAATGATATTGCTAAGAAACATGATTTATATGTAATTGAAGATGCATGTCAGGCTTTTGGTGGAGAGTATAAAGGGAAAAAATTAGGAGCAGTTTCAGATGTGTCTTGTGTTTCTTTCTTCCCAACAAAGAATTTAGGCGGAATGGGAGACGGTGGTCTTATTGCAACAAATAGCGATAACATTGCTACTATTGTTAAGGCATTAAAAAATCATGGAAGTGGTTTAGAAGGTAGAACAGCATTAGGACTCTTAAATCTTGAATTTGAAGATAATTTTGAAATTCGTGAAGGATTCGAAAAATATTACAACTATCTCATCGGATACAATTCACGCTTAGACGAAATGCAGGCTGCAGTTTTAAATGCTAAAATTCCATTTATAGATGAATGGAACGCAGGCCGTAGAAAAGTGGCAGAGGTTTATAATACTGCATTAGCCGATAAATATGCAGTACAGAAATCATTAGATGATGTAATGCCAGTATACCATATGTATTCATTACAGCACAAAAGTAGAGAACAAATTATTGATAAATTAACAGAAAATGGAATTCCTTCAGGCGTATACTATCCAATTCCAATGCATTTACAGAAGGCATTTGCACATCTCGGATATAAAAAAGGAGATTTGCCTGTAGTAGAAAAAATTTGTGATGAAATTTTTGCGGTACCAGTATTCCCTGAGCTGACAGCAGAAGAACAGGAAAAGATTATTAATATTTTAAAAGAGTTTTAAAGTTGTGGAATGTTAGGTGTTATTAATGAAGATATTACATGGAATGACAGAAGTTGCTGGACAAGGCTATTATTCTGTAAAAGGATTAAAAGAAAATGGTATTGATGCCAAGATGGCAATTTGGAAAAAGAATCCTTTTGGATATGAATATGATTACTGTGTTAAAGTTGGAACAAATAAGTGGTTATATCCATATTATGCCTTTAGAATGTTAGTGTTTGCAATTTATGCACTATTTAAATTCGATTGTTTTCATTTCCATTTTGGGTGGACTTTAATTCCAGGTGGATATGATTTGAAGATTTTAAAAATTTTCAATAAGAAAGTGTTTATGGAATTTCATGGTTCTGATATAAGATGGAGTTTTAATAGAACGAAATATGAATATATTCCATTGCCAGAGGACAGTGAACAACGAAAAAAAAGGATATTAAAAATTTTGAAATATGTTGATGGTATTATTTTACATGATGATGAATTGAAAAAACATCTCCCAGATGTGGAAGTTCCAGTATATGTTGTTCCATTAAGAATGGATATTTCAAAATTTAGTCCAATATATCCAGAAAAAGAAGTGAGCCGTCCGGTTATAGTTCATGCACCAAGCAAAAGAGGCATTAAGGGAACAGAGTATGTGCTTGATGCCATTAAAGAACTGGGAAATGAAGTTGAGTTTATTCTTGTTGAAAACAAAACTCAAAAAGAGGCGTTTGAATTATACAAAAAAGCAGATATTATTATTGATCAGCTCTTGGCTGGAACATATGGGGTATTTGCTATTGAAGCGATGGCATTAGGGAAGCCAGTAATCACATATGTTGATTCAACTATGGCTGAGACGTTTCCAGAGGAGTTGCCAATTGTTAGTGCAAATCCAGAAAACCTGTTAGAAAAAATAAAAATGCTGTTAGCAGATGGAAGTGTGCGCAGAGACATAGGAATACAATCTAGAAAATATGTAGAAAAATATCATGATTGTAGAAAGAATGCACTCATTCTGGCAGATATATACCAAGGGAAATATCCGTCATTAGACGGACGAGAAGCTTTTAAATTTACTGAAAAGTAAGAGAATTATGGAGGAAAGTTGAAAGGTGGGATATAGTACTCAAAAATTGAAAGAATTTGCAAAAGGAAGCAGCATATTGGTTGTTTCAAATATTATTTTGAAAGCAATTCAATTTTTTTTACTACCGATTTATACAAAATATTTATCTCCAAAAGAATTGGGAATTTCTGATAGTATAACATCTTTTACAACGTTTTTATTTCCATTATTAGTAATGGCTTTTGATTCAGCATTTAGTGCATTTTACTATGAAGAAAGAGAAAACCAGCATCAAAAAGTTTTTAATACTTGCTTTGCCTTCCTGAGTATTCAGAGTATGATTCCAATATTGTTGACATTGGTAAGTGGTAAAATATCACAGATTTTATTTGAAACTCCCATATATTCAATGGGAGTTAAATTAGCTTTATTGTCAGTATCCGTAAATTTGTTGTTTCTACCATTTTCGTTGTTGATAAGAATGCAGAATCGAATGCAGATCTTTGCAATTATTAATGTTATTTCTTCGTTAACAATGATTAGTTTGAATGTTGTATTTGTATCTGTGTTGCAGTGGGGATATATTGCACTGATGGCAAGTACTTTCATTGTGAATATTCTTCAAATTATTCTTTATGTTATAACTTGTAAAATGACAATTGCAAAAAGTTATGTTGAGAAATCATTGTTTAAAGATATGATTCGTTATGCATTGCCTTTTATTCCGATGACCGTTTCTACGTGGGTTTTAAACATGTCTGACCGTTATATGCTTTTGTTTTTAGCGGGTGAAAGTGAAGTTGGAATTTATGGAATAGGTGGACGTTTTGTAACAGTCATCTCTGTTGTAATTAGTGGGATTAGTACAGCTTATACAGCATTTGCATTTCAGAGTGTGAAAGATGAGAATGCAAAAGAAATATTTAGTGATGTTGTAAATATTATTTTTGTTTTCCTGGCAGGAGTGTGTACAACGGTTTCACTCTTTGGTAAAGAAGTGATTCAGATTATGACATCAAGTGAATATCATGATGCATATTATTTCCTGGCAAGTTTAATGTTTTCTCAATTAGCATATGCATTATATACATTTACTGGCTATGGAATTTCGTTTAAAAAACAGTCAAAATATTTTTTCTATAGTGTTACATTAGGGGCAGCGATAAATGTTTTGCTGAATTTTATTTTCATTCCGCAACTGGGTGCCAAAGGCGCTGCGTTAACAACTTTAGTGGGAATGTTGACGATGTTTTTAACGGCATATTATTTTGCACAAAAATTATATCCATGTCAATATGGTGTTAAAAAAATATGTATAATATTTATAGGGCTATATGCTTGCTGTGTCGTTTTTATGCAGACAAATGTTATATATAAATGCATTATATGGCTCATTGCTGCGACGAGCGTGTTAGCCATATATAGAAATACTCTGAAAAAAGTTTTTTTCATGTTTAAAAATAGATAAGGAGATTTTAAATGGGAATTTTTATACATGCATCAGCAGAAGTTTCTGAAAAGGCAAAAATAGGAGATGGAACAAAGATCTGGAATCTTGCCCAGGTGCGAGAAGATGCCAATATTGGAGAAAACTGCATTGTCAGCAAAAATGTATATATTGATACAAAGGTCAATATTGGAAATAATGTAAAGATACAGAATAATGTTAATGTATATCATGGTGTAACAGTTGAAGATGATGTGTTTTTAGGACCATCAATGACATTTACAAATGATTTTTATCCAAGAGCATTTAATGATGAATGGGAAATTACAAATACTTTGGTGAAAAAAGGCGCATCTATCGGAGCAAATGCAACAATTGTATGTGGAGTAACAATTGGTGAGTATGCAACGATAGGATCAGGAAGTGTTGTCACTAAAGATGTTCCACGTCAGGCCCTGGTTGTGGGAAATCCGGCAAGACAGATTGGGTGGGTTTGTGTATGTGGACATAAATTAGATCAAAACTATACTTGTCCAAAATGTGGAACGAAATACTCTTTATAAATTAATGGTTAAAGGTGGTGCATTTATAGATGGAACATAGAATATTTGTTGATTTTAAAAGCATATTAAAGACGTTTATAAAAAAATGGTGGTTATATTTAATTGTTTTTGTTTCTTTCCTTTTTGGAGGGTTTTTGATGGCAAATAGTTTTAGCGAAGAAAACATAACCCATACTGCAATAGGGAAAATATTAGTTACACAGCAAAAAAATGAAGAGACAGGCGAGATCATGGATAATGCTGCAAGATTGCAACCTGCCTATGATGCGACAGAAGTTATTAAATCGGGAGTGTTTTTTGAACATGTAAAAGAGAAATTGTCTTTTGATATTACCACACAAGAATTGAGAGACTGTGTTTCATCTGAGATGCTTCTGCCAACCAGAACACTGAAGTTAGCAGTTGTAGGAGAAGATTTAGCGAAAGTAGAAGAAATTCTTAACGCGGTACAAAAAACAGCAGAAGAGTATCTTCCAGATATCCTTCCAAGTGTAAATGTAGAAGTATTAGAGACAACAGAAACCATTCAAATTCAGCAACAACAAAAAAGTGTAAACGGAATGAAGATTGGCATATTAATGGGAATGGCTGGTTGCATTATCCTGACATTTCTTTTGGGAGCACTATATTTGTTAAACAGTGCAGTAAAATACAAAGATGATGCAGAAAGTTCTTTGGGCATGAAGGTCTTAGCAGAGTTTCCGATGAAAACCAGGGGGTAGAAATATGGAAAAAATAAGTATTAATGTTGATAGCTTTTCTTTTCTTACAGAAAAAGAATTGGAAAAAATAGATTATAATTTGAGAATTGTCGATAAACAGAAGAAAGTAATCATGATTACGAGTTCAGTTCCGAAAGAAGGGAAATCTACTATCGCATTTGGAATTGGGAAACAACTGGTAAAATCTAAAAGAAGCATATTATATGTTGCTAATGAATTGCCTTCCTGGTTAGGTGTTAGTGTTTCAGAAAGCCATGTTTGTGAAACTGATATTGAAGGATTTGATTTATTAATTTCACCTGAAACAGAGATTGTATTAAGTGAATATAAAGAAAAGTATGATTATGTTTTAATCGATATGCCTGCATTGTACGTAGCAAAGAATGCTATTCTATATACTAATATTTGTGATCTTATATTATTGGTTGTAGAAGCTAACCGATGTAGCAAGAAAGAAATATTAGGCTGTAAAGAAGAGTTGTCTGTTGGAGTGTGTAAAGATATTAGAGTTATATTGAATAAAACGAAAAAAAGCTATGGTGTCTTGAGAAATAGAAAGAAATAATGAGGTTTCATAAATGAAATATGTTATTACTTTTGTGATTGGGTTAGCATTAATGCCGGGGTTGGGTGTGAACATAAATCTAGGATTATTTTATATAACACCTTTAAGATTGGCGTTAATCTTTTTACCAATCGTATATATTGGAGAAAGATTAGTGTTTAAAGAAGAAGGATATTATTTAAAACAAGAAAATCTTTTTTCAATTGTGTTTATGATAATATGGTTTTTGTATTCGATAGTAACGCTTTTCTGGTGCAAAGATGTTGATGCATGGAGTCATGGATTATATTTTATAGGAATAGGCATTTGGAGTGTGCTTTGGTTTGATATGTCAGATCTCAAGATGAAAGATTATTTTTTTGTTTTGAAAGGCGTATATGTGGTTATTATTTTGCATAATATTATTGGATGGAGTGAGATAGTGACGCATAACTACATGTTTGCGCCGATAGAGAGAATCATAAGTATGCAGCAAAATAAACAATTCTTTCCAATCTCAATGATGTTAAATCAAAATGATTTTGCGATGGTGCTTATTTTTGGGGCGTGCCTCTCCATTTTTTTTATCATTGTAGCAGAAGGATATGTTTTTAAGATATTTTGTTTTGCTGTGTTTATTTCTAATAGTTGCCTAATTGTATTAACTGATTCAAGATTAGGAATTGTAGGGTTTGGAATAGCTATAATAATTATTGCGTATGTGATTATTCCTAGAAAATACAAAAAAATATTGATTTGCTTGGGTATAGTATTAATTATAACAAGTGTTCTGCTTTTCCCAAAGGAATACGTAAATTTAGTTGCACAAATCAGAGGTATTGAAATTAAACGTAGTGGAAATCCGCTAGTTGATTCTGATGCAGTAAGAGTGAATTTATTAAAAAATGGTTTATATTTTTTGAAAGAGACATTTGGCTTTGGCGTAGGATTAGGAAATGTTGAATATTGGATGCAAAATGAAGCGTTGTATTATGTCCGTGGTTTTGTAAATATGCATAACTGGTGGATGGAAATTTTAGCAGCATTTGGAATAGGAATTTTTGTGTTATATGTAGTGTTTTATTTGAACTTGTTTCTTTCATTCAAAAAGAAGAATAAGATTTCGAATGATAAACGTGTCAAAATGTTGTCAGTGACTTTTCTCGGATTTTTAGGTGCATTTTCTGTAGCAAGTATTAGCTCTAGTAGTAACTGGGGAAAAGAATGGTTATGGATTATATGGGCCTTTATGATAGCATATGAAGGGTATTCGGAAAAAAGAGATATATAAGAAAAATGTAAAATATATGTTGATGATTAAAGAATAATTGGATAAAGATCAGAAGTATTATGTACAAGGAGAAAATGTGAAAACTAGATTATTTGCAATAGATATTATAAAAATAATATTTGCACTGCTCATTTTTATGAGGCATTCATTAAGTATGGGGGGATGTACATATTATGGATTTGATGAAATAATAACGAATCTGACTGGAGATGTAATGACAGGATTCTTTATTGTATCCGGTTTTTCATTGTACTATGTATATTCGGAAAAAGAAATAAATGACTACACATCGATAATAAATTTCTATAAAAAACGAGCGTTGACTATTTTGCCGACATATTATCTTGTTCATATTATTCATACAGTTTTTTTGGAAAGAAATATTGGAATGAATGTGAAGTTACTGCCTGTTGAACTACTTGGATTACAGAGCTTTTTTGATTCGTTGTTTGGTTATCTGCATAATGGGACAACTTGGTTTGTTAGTTGTATTATTGTTTGTTATTTGTTATATCCGTTATTGCAGATGCTGGTCACCAAAATGCCGACAAAGAAAAGAATCGTATTGTTGCTTGTATTAGCGTTTATGTCAATATATGGAAATTATATTGCTGCATGGACAGGTGGCATAGGAACATATTCTAATCCGGTATTTCGTTTCATGGAATTTGCAATAGGAGCTATTATTTGTTCGTTCAGAAGCAAATGCAAAAATTCAACGGCTATGATTGCTGTGTTAATATCAGGCGCTTCAATTATTATCTTAAATGGATATGATGGGCTTGTTGTACGAATTCTGACTTTGTATGCAATTTGTACGTTGATATACAGCTTATCTATGTTGAGAAACATTACAATGGAAAACAGTAAGTTTTTATTATATTTGAGTGCTATCACATATGAATTTTTTGTTTTACAGGACTTTATGTGGAGTAAAAATGAGTATGTTAATAATTTTATTTTAAGTTTAAACAATAATTATTTAAGGATATGTGTATCATTTGGAATATTGTTATGTGCCTCAATTTTAGTTCATGAATTGTTCGCGAAACAAATTCAAAAATTAAAAAATAGATTTCGTGTAAATTTCTAAAAGTAATTTGAAAGGGAAAAAATGAAAGTTGATAATTTTGAAAGAGGAATTAAATACGGAATATCATTATATATAGTGCTTTTTATATTATATAGTTTTGTGGGAAGAATAATTCCTGTATACATGTTTGTTGGTGAAAGTATAAACAGTTATATTATGATTGTTCTTGCATTATTGGGAGCAATGTTTGTTTTTCTTGATTTTATTTGTAAAAGAAAAATGTTTGGTGGACAATATTGTTGGGTATTGTATTTGTTTATAGGTGTAATGATTTTGTCAAGTGCTCTGAACATAAAATATGGATTTTTTGATAATGTGAAAACGATTATATGGACGGTGATTCAAGTCGCTTTATTTTATTCAGCATATCGACATTTTGATGAAAAAGATTTGTTGAAGTTTATTGGCATTGTTTTTAAAGAAATTAGTATAATATGGACTTGTGCGGTTATATATTCGTTGAAACAATTTGTTATTATGGAGTCATATGCAATAGAGATAATGACAAACAATTGGAAAAGACAAGGATTCAGAGATAACCGATTATTTGGAATATTCAACGACCCTAATTATGCTGCAGTCACATCAGTATATGTGATTTTTATGTTGTTTTTTTTGTGGAGAAAAGAAGATAAGAAGTGTTTAAAAGTCTTATATGCGGTTACTTGTATTTTACAGGGGATTTATATTATATTATCTGGCTCCAGAACAGCCATATTAGCATTTTGCTGTGGCTTTTTCGTATATCTTTTCTTCTCTTTGAAAAATAAATATATAGAAAAAGCATATTGGACAAGTGTGGGGATCAGAGCACTCATAACAGGCCTGGCTGTAGTAGTAATTGTGTTGGCAGGCGGCGCGACAAAACAAAGTTTACCTGTTTTGCCAAAGATGTATGCAGAACATATTTTGAGTGTCAATGAAAGCGATGAGGGGAAAGTGGTTGATGAGACACAAGTGCAGATAGCAGAAGGTGTGCAAAGCATAGAGAAGGATATTTTTTTGCAACGCCAGGATTTGCAAGTGGAAAGTACATCAAATCCTAGATTGCATATATGGAAAAATTATCTTCAAGGAACAAAAGGAAAATATATATTAGGTACTTCGCCAAGAAATGTTGAAGAATATATGGAGGATAAATACCCTGAAATTTATGAAAAAAATCGACGTTATGAAACGCATAATGGTTACTTGTCTGTTTTTGTGGGAACAGGGATTATTGGTTTAGGAATTGTAATTTTATATATGATTTTGGTAGGGAAAAAAGTATGTAGGTATCTTTTTTGTAAAGAATGTATAAATAATGATTTTGTGAATCTATTTTCTATATTAGTAGTTATTTTAATATATACTTTCTTTTTTACGGAACTTTTCTTTGTGAGTAATCTGACGACATCTGTTTTTTGGTTGTTGTTGGGTGCGATTATGTATTGGATAGATATTGAAGATGGAAATGATTGATTTACACAGCATTCCTGAACTTTAGATACTCGCTATTGAGCGTGTACGTAGCATCACTATTTCTTGTAAGATGATACTGGTAAATTATGATAGGACCCAACCCATCATCCCCGGCAACATACTTCCTTTTCGTAAACATGCGTTGAAAGTAATCAATTATTGGAGAAAAGTAATGCTGGGCATAGTAAATCGTCCGGTGCGCCATCGTGCCATGCTCGATTTTAACACCGAACTGATTCTCAAAATCTTTCTCCTGCCGGTAGTAGGGTAAAGCATTGATAAACTTCCCATACATGACATGGACAGCCAGACCGACAGAAACAAAACTGTGAGGAATCAGTGGTGAAGTTCCTTCGTTTTTTACGAATTGTGGTTTCAGAGAATCCTTACAGGAAGGGTATTCATAAGTAGTTACCATACAATCCACACGTTCCAGACATGCCGGGTGAAAAACGAGTTCTGTATGGGCAATCTCTGTTCCGATGGGAACCATTTGTGTTTCACAGACAGGGCAGCTCATAAGCCAGTCGAATTGCTGCCAGATGATGGGTTTTGCCTCAGAACTGTTCCTTGGCCAGCAGTATTTACCTTGAACCATATCCAATCTTTTGTATAAAAGGACGTACCCATCCGGCTCGCGTAATAAAGCTTTAATCCGGTCACAACGCTTATCGCAGAAAAGAAATATGAAATTACTACTCGGTTCTTCTTTCAACTCAGACATTATGATAGCACACAAACCGTCTATGCTTTTTCTCATGTCGGTATAGCCTGTAATAATATAAATGTTTATAGCACCGGAGATATCACCAAGCACGTGACATACCTCCGATACATTGAAGTGCATTGCGAATCACAGTGGTATCAACTCCATTAAAGAGACGCACCACGATATTTCCATATTCAATCTCCGTAGAGATACATGGATCATTAGATCAAACTGGATGGCTAACTTTTTGCTCCACAATGGCAGGGCTAGAATTCTCGCTTTTAGCCAGATTAAGTTTAACAACTTCTTGACGGACAGGTAGCCCGGATAATTTACTTTCCGAATCCGAAATTGCATAGCCGACTTTTCGCAGTTTACTGATCCATTTGTAAAATGTGCCAGGCTTAATGCCTTGCTGTTGGCACCACTGATAGTCAGAAAAGCCACTCTAGTGGCATTCCATGATGAGTCTGATCTGTTCAAGTTTTCTTGCTGCATTAGGATTCATAATGATTGCTTCTTGAAGATAGAGTAAAACTCTTGTTCCTAGCGCTGGAGATAAAGCAAAACACTCGCGTTTTCTAGTAACCATTATATAAGTTCTTGAAACGGAAAGAAATCTACCCTATTATTCAGCGCTTACTTTACTCAAGGTGTTATGTTTTAATGCCGATATTTTGTAAGCGCTCACGATATTTTAGTTGTGAAAGATTGGGTGTTGTGGTATAAATATAAATCTGTTATAATAAATTGATTATAATCAATCATATGGAGGATTTATAATGATATTTGCAGGTATTCTTGCAGGTGGAATCGGAAGTAGAATGAATATGGCGGATATGCCAAAGCAATTTTTGAACTTAGGGGACAAGCCGATGGTAATCCATACATTGGAGAAGTTTCTGCTTTGCCCTCGAATTGATCATGTATATATTGGGGTACATCCAAACTGGGATGTGCATATGGAAGATATTATTGAAAAATATGTGAAAGTTCGAAAAGAATGTGTACATGTTGTGTCAGGAGGCGCTGATCGTAATGGAACGATTATGAATATCATTGATGCTATTGAAGAGCAATTTGGTCACAGTAATGATAATTATATAGTTACACATGACTCCGTGCGGCCATTTATTTCATCTAGAATTATTAATGATAATATTGATTCAGTTCTTGAGTATAAGGCATGCGATACAGTTATACCGGCGACAGATACTATTGTTGCCTCTGAGGATGGAGTGGTTATTTCAGATATACCGAGGCGTGATAAATTATATCAGGGACAGACACCGCAAAGTTTCCAGATTGATCTGTTAAAAACACTTTATAATAACTTAAGTGAAGAAGAAAAAAGTATATTAACAGACGCCTGTAAGATTGCAGTTATGCAGAATCAACCAGTTCATTTAGTGAAAGGTGAACCTTCTAACTTGAAAATTACAACGATTAGTGATTATAAGATTGCACAGGCAATGCTTGGAGGAAAAACCATTGATTAATTATATATACCAGTTAGTGGCTCCACGGGCATTTTCAATAAAGTATGATGAATTTGAGTTTGCAGATCAGGTCGTAGTTAAACCGAGATATCTGGCTATTTGTCATGCGGATCAGCGATATTATACTGGACAACGTTCAAGGAAAGTGTTGGCGGAGAAATTGCCAATGGCACTTGTCCATGAAGCATGTGGAGAAGTCATATATGATCCCACAGGAACATTTTCAACGGGTACGATGGTAGTGATGATTCCGAATGTACCTGCAGATAAAAGGGAAACGGTTATTTTAGAGAATTATGCAAAAGGTGCTTCTTTTTTATCTAGTGGAAAAGATGGATTCATGAGAGAATTTGTAAGTCTCCCTGCTGACAGACTGGTTTCGTGTGAAGGTATCCCGACCAGAATTGCTACGGTTACAGAGTTTGTAAGTGTAGCTGTTCACAGTATTCGAAGATTCAAAGGAGTTGCACATGACAACAGGGGGACAATCGGTGTGTGGGGTGATGGTAGCCTTGCTTTTGTTGTTTCAAATTTACTGAAGCAGGTTTTCCCGTTAAGTAAAGTTGTTGTTATTGGGAAAAATGTAAGGAAGTTATCTTTGTTTTCTTTTGTTGATGAAACATATATAAGAGAGGAAATACCGGAAGACTTAACGATTGACCATGCGTTTGAGTGCTGTGGAGGAGAAGGAAGTTATTATGCTATAGAAGACATTATTCATATGATCAATCCACAGGGAACAGTAATGTTAATGGGAGTCAGTGAGAATAAGGTTGCGATTAATACAAGAGATGTTTTGGAAAAAGGACTGACGTTTGTGGGGAGTAGCCGTTCAGGACGCATCGATTTTGAAGAAGCAATATGTTATATGCGTGACAAGCGTTTTCAAAAGCGTATGGAATTGATATTGCATGAAGATGCTCCTGTTAATTCGATTGAGGGAATACACAGAGTGTTTGAAACAGATATGAACACTCCGTTTAAGACAATATTTCAGTGGCAATTGTAAGAATACATTTGCGGAAGTACGAGGAAGTATAAATGACAGTTTCATTTTGTGTTATAGCGTATAATGAAGAAAATGCAATACGATCATTATTTGCGGATATATGTAATCAGACATACCCGCATGACCAGATGGAAGTTGTTCTTGTTGATTCGATGTCGACAGACAGAACGAAGGAACTGATGAAAAATTTTGCAAAAGAGGACAATGGCTTTATCAGAGTCTGTGTTGTAGATAATCCGAAAAAAATACAGGCAGCTGGCTGGAACGTTGCTATAAAAGAGGCAAAGGGGGATATTATCATGCGCATTGATGCACATGTGTCGCTTCCGAAAGAGTTTGTTGCTAAAAATGTAAAATGTATAGAGGGCGGAGAATATGTATCCGGTGGAGCAAGGCCAAATGTTTCAGATGAAGATACCCCTTGGCGACATACACTTTTGTTAGCGGAATCTTCTATGTTTGGAAGCAGTATTGCGCCGTTTCGAAAAAGTCATCATAAAAAGTATGTAAAATCAGTTTTTCATGGGGCATATCAGAAAGAAGTATTTGAGAAAGCCGGCTTGTTTGATGAGAATTTAGGACGTACAGAAGATAATGAGATGCATTATAGGATTAGAAAGGCTGGATACCGTATTTGTTATAATCCGGAGATTGTGTCTTATCAACATACGAGGAATAGCTGGCGTGGTATGATAAAACAGAAATATGGCAATGGATATTGGATTGGGCTTACCTTAGGGGTATGTCCGAAATGTTTTTCGATATATCATTTTGTCCCGGGGTGTTTTGTGCTTGGTATTCTAGTTTCATTGTCATTGTTCATGTGTGGTCATCCGTTGCTTTTGAAGTGTGTAGGGAGTCTTTATTTAATTGTTGATATTCTAATGTCGTTGTTGGCAGTTAATGGGCAGAAGAAATATTGGCAATATTTATTATTACCATTTATTTTTTTCTCTCTTCATATTTCATATGGAATAGGAACGTTAGTAGGTATCGTCAAGATGCCTTATTGGAAGAGCAGAGTATATAAAAAGGAGCACTGATGGATTATAGTAAAGAAGAACTACAAAAGATACAAAAAAAGAGTTTAGAGATGCTTTTATATTTCAAGAAAATATGCGATGAAAATCATCTTTTGTTCTATTTTTGTGGTGGATGTTGTATAGGTACTGTTCGTCATCAGGGATTCATACCGTGGGATGATGATATCGATGTGTTTATGCCAAGAAAAGATTATGAGATATTAAAGAGAATTTGGAAGAGAAGGGCAGATGTTACAAGGTATGTGTTAGAAGATGCGGATGCATATCACACGGATTACAATCTCTTTTTAAACATTAAGGATACGCAGACGACGTTCATTCGCCCATATCAAAAGGATTTAGACATATGTCATGGTTTGGTTTTGGATGTGCTTCCGATAGATGGGTGTCCTTCTGGGTTTTTACAGAGAAAAATGCAGTTAATGTGGGCATTGATTTATTCCGTGTATCGTGCACAGACAGTTCCAGTAAACCATGGCAAAGGGATTTCTCTGTTAGGGAAATTTGCACTTGCCGTAGTTCCTTCCAAAAAAATGCGATATCATATATGGCATTTTGCAGAACGACAGATGACGAAGTACAATATGGAAGATTGTGAATATGTGACAGAGTTGTGTTCGGGTCCGCATTACATGATGAACCGATATCCGAGAAAGGCATTCGAAAGTGCTGTTTATAAGCTGTTTGAAGGATATGAAATGCCTATTCCGACAGGGTATGATGATTATCTGAAGATCGCGTTCGGTAATTATATGGAGTTGCCACCAGAGGAAAAAAGAGTTGCGCATCATGAAGTGATTATTTGCGATGTGGATAAAACATACAAAGAATATAAAGGCAAGTATTATTGTGTAGATAGAGAGTAAATTGTACGATTATTAGGATAAAGAGGTGCAAAATGGCAAGAAGGCGTAGAAGAGGAAGAAGACGTAGGAGAGGAAGTTGGTTCTCTAGATTGAGCCTTGGGAAGAAGATTGGTGTATGTCTGGGGGGTGTAGTGCTTGCAGTGGCGGCATCAGGGGTTGTATATGTGGCTGCGAAACTCGGAAAGATAGATACACAGGAAATTGCCCAGGAAGATATTATTATTAACCAGGAAGCAGAACAAGTAGGTGAAGGATATACCAATATAGCCCTTTTTGGGGTGGACTCCAGAGAAGGTGACTTAGAAAAGAACACCAGAACAGACTGTATTATTATTGCAAGTTTGAATAATAAAACAAAAGAAGTAAAAATGGCTTCTGTTTACCGTGACACTTTGTTGGATCTATCGGAGGGAACTTTGCAGAAGTGTAATGCGGCTTATAGTTTTGGAGGACCAACTCAGGCTATTAATATGCTGAATATGAATCTGGATCTGGACATTCAGAAGTATGTAACGGTTGATTTTAAAGCAGTCGCTGATACAATTGATCTTTTAGGTGGCTTAGATATTGAACTGTCCGATGCAGAAGTAAAGTATATAAATGATTTCATAGGAGAAACAGGAGATGTAGCAGGGCGAAGTAGAAATTCTGTTCATTATGTGACAGATTCTGGTGTGCAGCATCTGGATGGTGTTCAGGCTACAACGTACGCAAGAATTCGCTCTACGGCAGGTGGTGATTTTACAAGAACAGAACGCCAGAGATTAGTGATAGAAAAGATGGTTGAAAAGATATTACAAAGTAATCTGGCAACGATTAACAGCATTATTGATCAGGTGTTCCCAACTATTTCAACGAACTTTACTATGGCGGAAATCTTGTCTTATGCAAAAGATTTTGCAAAATATAAGTTAGGTGAGAATACAGGATTTCCAATTGATAAGACAACCGCAACTATTTCTGGTCTCGGAAGTATTGTTATACCGGTTGATCTTGAATCAAATGTAATAAAGTTGCATACATTTTTATTCGGGGCAGAAGATTACTCTCCTTCATCAGCGGTATCGAGTATTAGTGGAAAGATTGTTAAGCGTGTGGGTGAACGTGAAGCGACGGACGATTCTGTTTTGAATAGCCAGACCTATACGGAGACAGAGGAAGATAGACAGCAAGAGCAAAATACTGGAACCAATTCTGGTGGAACGAATACTGGAGGAACCAATACCGGAGGTGGTAATTCTGGTGGAAATACTGGTGGAGGAAATGCCGGAGCTGGGGATAATCCAGGAAGCGGAGGAAATGCCGGAGCTGGGGATAATCCAGGAAGCGGAGGAAATGCCGGAGCTGGGGATAATGCCGGAGCTGGAGATAATACGGGAACTGGAGATAATACGGGAACTGGAGATAATACAGGGGAATAAAAGTTATTAAAAGAATACAACAAAACGGCAAAATATGAATTATGTTTTGCCGTTTGTTTTAAGGAGGAGCTTATGGAAACAAGACCATATGTATCATGGGAATTAATGAATGAGTTTTTAATTGCAGCATTTCAAGGATATGGTGTGCCCGAGAAAGATGCGAAAATCTGTGCAGATGTTTTGCTGGAATCTGACAGGCGTGGAATCGAGAGCCATGGATGTAATCGGTTTAAACCAATTTATATTGACCGCATTATAAATGGTACATTACTTCCAAATACAAATATTGAAATATTAAAAGAAACTCCGACAACGGTTGTTATGGATGCACATAATGGAATGGGAATGGTTGCCAGTCATAAAATGATGGAAATGCTTATCGAAAAAGCAAAAAAATATGGAATGGCTGGAGGAGCGATCCGTAACTCTACACATTATGGTATTGCAGGATATTGGACAACAATGGCAAGCAAAGAAGGATTGATAGGAATTACTGGAACGAATGCGCGCCCTTCTATCGCACCAACCTTTGGAGTTGAAAATATGTTGGGAACAAATCCGCTTACATTTTCACTTCCTACAGATGAGGAATTCCCGTTTTGCCTTGACTGCGCCACATCTATCGTGCAGCGAGGTAAGATTGAGTATTATGCAAGAAATGGGAAGGATACACCAGCGGGTATGGTGATTTCACAAAGTGGTTCTGCTCTTACGGATAGTGAGCAGATTTTAAAAGATCTTGTTGATGGAAATGCAGCGTTAACACCACTTGGCGGAATGGGAGAAGAAATGGCTGGATATAAAGGCTATGGCTATGCAACAATTGTAGAGATTCTTTCAGCAGCTTTGGCAGGTGGTGAGTTTATGAAAGCACTAACTGGAATAAATGAAGAGGGAAATCCACAGATGTATCATTTGGGGCATTTTTTCTTTGTTGTTGATCCAGAAGCATTTATGGGATTAGATGTATTTAAGAAAATTGCAGGTGATATTTGCCGTGCATTGCGTGCTTCCAAAAAAGCTCCGGGAAATGAACGCATTTATACAGCTGGAGAAAAAGAATATCTAATATGGATGGAGCGAAAAGATAAGGGTGTTCCTGTTGGTGAAGCGGTGCAACGAGAAATTATTGAAGTCCGCGATAAATTGAACTTACCGTTTAAATTTCCATTTGAAAGATAATCAGTGAAAAAAATTATTTGATATTACAAATCTTTACATTTTTATTTACAAATTATGAAATCTTTGTTACAATAAACCTTGTTGTTACAATTTTGTGCAAAAAAAATGGATATTCGTACAAAACGGAGGTAGAATATGTGTGGAATCGTAGGTTACATTGGAAATAGGCAGGCAGCACCGATACTATTGGACGGATTATCAAAGTTGGAATACAGAGGATATGATTCTGCCGGAATCGCTGTTTATAATGGCGAGAAGATTGACATGGTTAAATCAAAAGGAAGATTGAAGGTTCTGGATGAATTGACTCATGGTGGCAGTACATTACCGGGTACAATGGGTATCGGACATACGCGTTGGGCTACACATGGCTCTCCATCTGATGTCAATGCACATCCGCACTTCAACAAAGATAACAGTATTGTTGTAGTGCACAATGGAATTATTGAAAATTATCTTAAGCTAAAGAAGAAACTGGAGAAGAAAGGCTATGAATTTGTATCTGAGACAGATACTGAGGTTGTGGCGCATCTTCTGGATTATTATTATGATGGCAATCCGCTCCGTGCGATCACAAAGATCATGCACCGTATGGAAGGTTCATACGCACTTGGTATTATCTTTCAGGATCATCCGGATGAACTGTATGCAGTACGTAAGGACAGCCCTCTGATTGTAGGTCATACAGAAGGCGGTAATATTATTGCTTCTGACGTACCGGCTGTGTTGAAATACACAAGAGATGTATATTTTATCGAAAATGAAGAAATCGTTCGTATGACAGAAGATACAATGGAGTTCTTTAATGTAGATGAAGAAGCGATTGAAAAAGAATCTGTTAGAATTGAATGGGATATTAACGCAGCAGAAAAAGGCGGATACGAGCACTTTATGCTGAAAGAGATGTATGAACAGCCAAAGGCGATTACAGATACATTCTCACCGAGAATAAAAGATGGTAAGATTGTCATTGATGAATTGAACATGAGTGATGAGGAGATCAAGGCGATTAAAAAGATTATGATCGTTGCCTGCGGTTCTGCTTATCATACAGGTATGACCAGTAAATATATTTTTGAAGACCTTGCAAGAATCCCGGTAGAGGTAGATCTTGCTTCAGAATACCGATATCGTAACCCAATCCTGGAAGAGGGTACATTGGTTGTGGTAATTACACAGTCCGGAGAGACAGCAGATACATTGGCAGTATTACGAGAGGCACAGAAGAGAGGCTCCAAAGTTCTGGGAATCGTGAATGTAGTTGGAAGTTCCATTGCGAGAGAAGCGGATAACGTAATGTATACATGGGCAGGACCGGAGATAGCAGTTGCTACAACGAAAGCTTATTCCGCTCACTTAATTGCATTGTATCTGTTGGCTATGAAGTTTGCGCATGTCAGAGGTCAGCTGGATGATGCAGGACTTGCAGATATGCTGGAAGATCTGAAAGCGTTGCCGGCACAGGTAGAGATGCTTCTGAATAATAAGGAAAAGATTCAGAAATTTGCCAATCGTTATCTGGCAGCAAAAGATATTTTCTTTATTGGTCGAGGTATTGATTATGCGATTTCGCTGGAAGGTTCTCTGAAGTTGAAGGAGATATCTTATATTCATTCTGAAGCGTATGCTGCAGGAGAATTAAAGCACGGTACCATTTCTCTTATTGAGGAGGGGACACTGGTTGCATCTGTATTGACACAGAAAGACCTCTATAAAAAGACAATCAGTAACATGGTCGAAGTAAAGACAAGGGGCGCATTCGTGCTTGCAGTAACAAACGAAGGAAATACAGAAGTGGAAAAAGCGGCAGATTATGTAATCTATATTCCAGAGACGAATAAGTACTTTACGAATTCACTGGCAATTATCCCGTTGCAGCTTTTTGGATACTATATTGCAATTGGAAGAGGCTGCGATGTAGATAAGCCGAGAAACCTTGCAAAATCAGTTACGGTAGAATAAAAAGGACAGAGGAATTGATAGGGTACAATTAGATTTATATAAAATCATTAAGCGAGAATATGGAATGAGACCAATTGGTTGAAAATACCAAGTGGTCTTTTTCGTGTACAGAATTTTTTTGTAAATGCTTAATAGAGTTTACTATATTTGTTGATTATGATTTACTTCTATGCTACACTGCACTACATAGCGAAACGAATAAAGTCAATTGATGAGGAGATAATTTAATGGTAAGAGAAAATAGAATCATTAATTACAAATTTATGAATAAGGTGTATGGAAAATATTGGGATATAGCATTGTTTTTAATAGGACTACTAATTTTTTCTGTTTTTATATTTAAAAAGTGTATTTACGGCTTTGGTAATATTGATGAATCATTTTATTTAACTATTCCTTATCGTCTTTGTCAAGGAGATAAACTTTTTATTAATGAGTGGCACTTGTCTCAAATGTCGTCTTTTTTATTATATCCTTTTATGAAATTTTTTTTGATAATTAACGGAGATACTGAAGGAATTATTATAGCCTTTAGATGGATATATGGAATTATACAGATTATTTCTTCTATAGTGCTTTTTGGGTTTTTGAGAAGAAGTTCTCGAATAGGAGCAATCGTAAGTTCGTTGATTTTTTTGGTTTATGCACCTTTCGGTATTATGGCTCTTTCATACAATTCCATGGGAATCATTTTTCTATCATTAGGATTAGTACTTTTTACTTGTTCTGAGAAATCAGTTATAACTATTATAGCAGGTATATTTTATGCTTTTAGTGTACTTTGTTGTCCATATCTAGCTGTTGTATATGTATTTTATATTGTTTGTGTTTTGCTGAATAATTATATAGAAAGATTAAATATAAAGTGCAATAATATACTATTACCTAAACGTGCACTTCTTTTTTCTGTAGGTGTTGTATTGATTACATTAGTGTTTTTGATTTTTGTATTTTGGAATATTAAAATAACGGATTTTTTTGCTGCTCTTCCCAATATTTTAAATGATCCAGAGCATCCGAATATTGGTATTTCCAATAAGGTGGTATTATATTTTTATAGTATATTTTTTTGTAATAAATATACTCCCTTTATTATTTCTAGTTATGGAGTAGTATTATTATTAGGAATAATTGATCAGAATGAAAAAAGAAAATCTGTTTATTTTGTTTTTTATATTCTATTATCCTTGAGTCACATAATTAGTTGTGTGATATTTAATGCATATATTAATCATTTAATGTTACCATTAAATTTTGTTGCGTTATTTTGTATTCTTATATATAAAAATGAAAAAGCACTTCCCTTTTTTTATAATATTTGGATTCCGGGAATGATATATACAGTATGTATAAATTTTTCTTCAAATCAAAATATTTATGCGATTTCATCTGCGTCAACAGTTGCTTTAATTGGAAGCATATTAATAATAACAATTACAATAAAAGATTCTTATAAAAAATTTGGTTCTTTAATATTAAAAAAAATGATTATATTTTCTGTTTCATTGACAATTATATTTCTGTTTTGTTTTGAAATATACTATAGATGGAATCATGTCTTTTGGGAAGATTCTATAAAAACGCAAAAATACCTTTTGATGACTGGTCCAGAGAAGGGTTTACTTGTATCGGCCGAAAAAAAAGAAAAGTATAATACTATTTTACAAAATGATTTGGAAAATATAGACGAATCAACAGAGTCGATATTGTTTTTATCGGAATCAACTTGGTTGTATTTGTGTGGTGATTGGGGAATGAGTAGTTATTCTGCTTGGTTATCGAAGGTAAATGATGCTTCTATTTTGAAATTAAAATCCTATTATTCATTAAATGAAGATAAACTTCCGGATGTAATTTTTATTGAAAAAGAATATGAAGAATATATTTGTTTTTTTAATGATAATTATGGATATAGTAATATAATATATACAGATTCTGGTAACATTATTTTGCAATGTCCGTAATAATTCTTCTTTCTTATTATATATTTCCCCTTTTCTGTTCAGTGTTTTTCTTAATTAGTTTCCAAAATAGTAGACAAAGTTTTGTTATACAATCTACTATTTTGGGATACATGATATTGAAGATTTCTCATGCCTTTTTGTATGAATGCTGTTGAGGCATCTTGAATAATTTGCTATAATACAAGGCGTTAAAGAAAGGTGAGATTACTATGCCAGCTGTGAGTATTATAGTACCAGTTTATAATGTTGAAAAGTATCTGAGGAAATGTCTAGATTCAATCTTGAAACAAACTTTCCGTGATTGGGAATTGCTTTTAATTGATGATGGATCGATGGATCGAAGCGCAGATATTTGTAAAGAATATTTGGAGAAAAATGATAGAATAAAATATTTCTATCAAGTAAATGGTGGCTTGGGGTATGCTCGAAATCAGGGTGTTAGAAGGGCGACTGGAAAATACATTCTTTTTGTAGATAGTGATGATTTTATTGCAGAGAATATGATTGAAGTATTGTATCACAATATAGTGAAAAGTGATGCGGATGTTGCATCCTGCGGTATATATAATGTGTTTAGCCAGAAGTGTGTTGCGCAATGTGAGCAGATTGAGCGGTTTGAATGTTCAGCAGAAGAGGCTTTTAAATTATTGTTGATTGGTGAAAAGATTCCGGGAAGCTCTTGCAACAAACTATTTCGTGCAGAGCTTTTGGACAAAGTTAAGTTTCCAGAAGGAGTCTTATATGAAGATGTATGGTTTCACACGGAATTAATGCAAAATATTAAAAAAGTATATGTGGACACAACTCCTCTGTACTATTATGTTCACAGGGCTGACAGTATAACCACAAGGAAGTATGATTCTGCGGCAATGGCTTTTATTGAAGCCTATGAGGATACGTACCGAATTGTCAAAGAGAAATATCCCAATATTGTGAGAGAAGCAAGGTTTAAACTATTGTGGGCATACTTTTCGATTTTGGATCGGATGCTTCAAGAGAAAAAATATTGGGAAATAGATGAATATAAAAAAGTGAAGAATTACCTGAAACGAAATGTATTATGGATTGTAAAGGATAATTACTTTCGTAAATCAAGAAAGATTGCTGCGATAGCGCTATTTGTGAATATAAGATTGTATGCTGTATTGACGAAAATAAACAATAAGATAAATAAAGGGATTATATCATAGGTAACTATATGAAAAATATTTGTTTTGTAGATTATGATATGTCGGTTACTGGTGGAGTGGAAAAAGTGACAGCTTCATTAGCGAACGCATTATGCTGTAAATATAAAGTGCATATATACGGAATAGAAGAAACAGGGCAGTTGGCTTATGAATTAGATGACAGAATTAATTATGTAGTGTATTCTAAAGGATTAAAGCGACTTAGAGAAGCGATAAAAGCTACATTTCGTCCATTTATTGATTTCGTTAAAAAGAATAATATAGATGTTGTAATAATGATGGGAAATTATCCTGCGTTAATTGTATCTTTCACAAGGTTTTTTACAAGTGCGAAATATATTTATTGCGATCATGGCGGATTGATGAATCAATGGAAGCAGAAAGATATAACAGCTATCCGTTTTTGGGATGGGTTTGTAGCGCATAAAGTAGTTGTGCTGACAGAGAAGACAAGAAAGGATTATATTGAAAAATTCCATATCAGGCAGAAAAAAGTGATTTGTATTTATAACTGGATTGAACGAGAAGTAGAAGAAGTCCGAAAGCCATATGATGTACAAAGTCGGACAATTCTTTCTGTTGGTCGCTTTGGAAAAGAGAAAGGATATGATCTTCTGGTAGAAGTTGCCAGAAAAGTTCTTCCAGATAATCCGGAATGGCAATGGCATATATATGGTGCAGGAGAAACATATGATGAAACAGCAAAAAAGATAAAAGAGTATGGATTAGAAGAACAATTGATATTAAAAGGGAATGTAAAAAATGTATATCAACTGTATCCGGAATATGCATTTTTAGTATTGACTTCTTATCGGGAGGGTCTCCCGTTGGTTCTTCTGGAGGCAACAGCGGTGGGCTTACCGATGATAAGCTTCGATATTGAAACAGGACCGAATGAAATTATTGTTGACGGAGAAAATGGTTTTCTTGTTCCTCCATATGAAGTAGATAAGATGGTTGAAAGAATACAGTTACTTATAGAAGATTCAAAAATGCGGCTGAAATTTTCGGAATGTGAATGTGTGAAAGATAAATTTTCGCAACAGACTATTCTGGCGCAATGGGAAGCATTGATAGAGGAATAATATGAGAAGTAAACAGGCTGCCAAGAATATGCTTGCAAATGTAATATTGCAGGTGTTGGTATTTATATCGGGAATTGTCCTCCCAAGATTTTTTCTTGAAGAATATGGCTCAAGCATAAACGGGATGGTTACATCTATTAATCAGTTTTTGGTGTATTTAGGACTGGCAGAAGCAGGTGTGGGTACAGCATCTGTGGTTGCGTTATATGCTCCGTTGGCAAATGATGATCACGAAGAAATAAACGGAATTTTATCTGCCACAAGAAGATTTTATTACCGGTCAGGATATATATTTATCGTCCTTGTTGCAGTGTGTGTGGCTGTTTATCCGTATTTGATTATGCAGCAGCTGGATGAGGGATTAGTCAGAATGATGTTTGTAGTTCTGGCCAGCAGTACATTGGTGGATTATTTGTTGCTGGGAAAGTATAAAGTACTTCTGACAGCAAATCAAAAAGGATATGTGGTTGCTTATGTACAGGCATTAGGAACAGCTGCAAATATGATGATCAGTATAGGGATGATATTGCTTCATTTCAATGTACTGATTGTAAAAGCAACCGCGACTATTATATATATATTGCGCTTTTTCATTGTAAGATTCTATGTGAAAAAAGAATATAAATATATTGACTTTTATGCAGTTCCGAAAAGCGATAAACTGACCCAAAGAAGTGCAGCGTTGTTACATCAGATTGTTGGCGTAATTGTAAATAATACAGATGTTATTCTTCTCACGGTTTGTCTGGGGACCAAGTCTTTAATAGAAGTAAGTGTGTATGGTATATACAATATGATTGTATATGCAATTAATACTATGCTTACGTCATTTTCAAATGGATTGACAGCAGGATTTGGTGAAGTTGTTTCAAAAGGAGAAAAAAAGATTCTTAACGACAGCTTTTCGAATTATGAATATTTATATATGATAATTTTGTTTTGTGTTTTCATATGTATGGGAGTTTTGATATTGCCGTTTGTCAGTATTTATACAATGAACGTGTCAGATGCGAATTATATCAGACCAGTATCAGCACTGTTATTTACGACAATTATCCTTCTCCAGAATATTCGTATACCGGGTCTTACAATTATTTGTGCAGCAGGACATTTTAAAGAGACGAAGCGGCAGGCAATATTAGAGGCGGTTATTAATGTTGGCGTCTCGCTTACTTTGGTGTGGAAGTTCGGTATGAATGGTGTATTGTTTGGGACAGTATGTTCTTATGGATATCGTTCTGTTGAAGTTATATTGTATAACCGGAAATATTTAGTACAGGGAACAGGGATGAATTCTATAAAAAGAATTTCACGAAATTTAGTTGTGTCATTAGTATTGGTATTTGGATGGTTAAAATTTGTTCCACAGAGTATGGGATCATTTGTAGAATGGTTTCTTTATGCCGTGATAGTAGCTGGTTTGTCAGGTATTTGTCTTGTGTGCGTGAATTATGTGTGTGAACCCAAAGAGTTTCAGAAAATTGTAAATAGAATAAAAAGTCTAAAAAAATAGTGAGGAGAAACGGATGTACGATTATGTGATTGTTGGTTCCGGACTGTTTGGAGCGGTGTTTGCGAACGAGGCAAAGAAAAAGGGAAAGAAATGTCTGGTTATAGAGAAACGACCACACATTGCAGGCAATATCTATACGGAAGAAGTGGAAGGAATCCAGGTGCATCGGTATGGCGCGCATATTTTTCATACAAGTAATAAAATGGTATGGGATTATATGCAGCAGTTTGCGGAATTTAACAGGTATACGAACAGCCCCGTTGCATATTATAAGGGAGAACTCTATAATATGCCGTTTAATATGAACACATTTTATAAAATGTGGGGTACGATTACTCCGGATGAGGCGAAGGAGAAGATAGCAGAGCAGATTCGGGAATCTGGAATAGAAACGCCGACGAATCTGGAAGAACAGGCCATATCACTTGTCGGAAAAGATATATATGAAAAGCTTGTAAAAGGATATACGGAGAAGCAGTGGGGAAGACGTGCAACGGAGCTCCCGCCGGAGATTATTAAGAGGCTGCCAGTTCGGTTCACTTATGACAATAATTATTTCAACGATGCTTATCAGGGAATACCGATTGGAGGTTATACACAGATTATTGAGAAGATGCTGGAAGGAACAGAGATACTTCTGAATACGGATTATCTGGAAGAAAAAGATAAGTTTGATCAAATGGCAGAGAAGGTTGTCTATACGGGACCCATTGATGCTTATTTTGCCTACAAGTATGGAGAATTAGAATATCGTGCTGTCCGTTTTGAGACAGAGGTTCTAGGGACAGAGAATTATCAGGGGAATGCAGTGGTGAATTATACAGAATATGAGGTGCCATATACAAGGATTATCGAGCATAAGCATTTTGAATATGGTACACAGGCAAAAACAGTGATCTCCAGAGAATATCCGGTTACATGGCATAAGGGGGAAGAGCCATATTATCCTGTGAATAACGAGAAAAATAACTTGCTGTATCAGAAGTATGAAGAAGATGCTTTGAACGAGAAAAAGGTTATTTTTGGCGGACGGCTTGGAAGATATAAATATTATGATATGCATTATGTGGTAGCAGAGGCATTGCAATGTGCAAAGAATGAATTGGAATAAGTTGCGTTTTTCTTAATAATATAGTAATATATTGTAGTATTTTTGAAACATTTAGAAAAAAGAGAGGCTGATTATGGCGAAAAAGAGAAAAGAAAAGGAATTAAAAGCTGTAAAAGCTGCCAAAGTCAGAAAGAAAAGAAAAAGCAGAAGAAGAAAAAGAGCAGCAATTTTAATTTTGGAAGTCATTATTCTTGCATTACTTTCTGGTACTGCATTTGTAATGGCGAAGTATGATAAATTTCAGACTGTGGATATTAAGACAGAAGATATAGAGGTTAACGAAGGAGCAGAGCAAGAAGGATATACAACAATTGTATTGTTTGGCGGGGATTCCAGAGAAGGACAATTAGAAGAAGGGACACATGCAGATACAATGATCGTAGCCTCTATTGATAATAAGACCAAAGAGATTCGTATGGCTTCCGTTTACAGGGATACTTTGTTGCAGATGGAAGATCAATCTTATAAAAAGGCAAATTATGCTTATTTCAGCGGAGGCCCTAAGGCAGCGATTAATATGCTGAACAAGAATCTTGATCTGGATATCGAGAATTATGCCACAGTAGACTTTAAAGCATTAGTGGATACTATTGATCTGCTTGGTGGCCTTGATATAGAGATTGAGGAAGAAGAGGTACAGTATCTGAATCAATATCTTCAGGAGACGGCGGATGTTGCCGGAACGAAAGCGAACTTCATTGAGTCAGCTGGAGAACAGCATCTGGACGGTGCACAGGCAGTCACATATGCACGAATCCGTTCCACAGCTGGAGGAGATTATAAGCGTACAGAAAGACAGCGTCTGGTTATACAGAAGATATTTGAGAAAGCTATTCATACGAATATTTCTACGATAAACGAGATCATTGATACTGTATTTCCACAGGTATCTACCAGTTTTACTTTGAAGGAATTGCTTGGGCTGGCTTCAGGTATGGCAAAGTATAAACTGGGAGAGACGACAGGCTTTCCGATTGATAAAACAGATGGATCGTATAAGAAACAAGGAAGCGTAGTTATTGCATTAGGATTGGCTGAGAATGTTGCGGAGTTACATGAATTCTTGTACCCGAAAGAAAAGGATTATGTGGTTTCAGATATGGTACAGGGGATATCGGATGAGCTTGAGTATCTGACAGGGGTAACACGGCCTTCAGATTTGGATCAGAAGGATGAGGAAGAGCAGACAACTGAAGATGAACCAGATTCATCCACTCCTGTAATTACGGAGACAGAGTAAATTATTTTGTCAAATTCTGTAAAATATGATAGAATAATTACATTATACGAAGATTTGAGATGAATATAAGAAGAAAGAGGATATGAACATGAAGATAATGAAGAAGATCAGTGCAGTTTTACTGGCATTATGCTTATGTGCAACATGCTTTTCCATGACAGCCTATGCGGCAGATGGACGTATTTCCTTTACCGATCCGGAGACCAAGGTTGGAGATATGGTAGATGTGAAATGTGTGGTAAAGTCTACCAGTGGTAATCTGGGAAATGTGGAAGTGAAGCTTAGCTATGATGCAGCTTATCTGAGGTTTGATTCTGCTGACGGAGTGACCGCAGATGGTGATGGTGCATTGACATATAAGGGGAATGGTGGTTCAGCGGAAGTTTCCTTTACGATGAAGTTTCAGGCGTTACAGGAGGGAAGTACGAAGGTTTCGATAACGGGTGCAACGATTTCCGATAGTTCAGGTGCATCCTTAACTCTGAATCAGGGAAATTCAACAGTAAAGATTGGCGCAGGGGATCCTTCTAAGATCACACAGACAACATCAGCAGCCAGTGCGGATGATCTTGATATTGAGGTAAATGGACAGGCTTATAAGCTTACGGATAATTTCGCAGATGCAGATATTCCGGCTGGCTATTCCAGAACACAGGTATCTCTGGATGGAAGTGATCGTCAGATGGTTGTTAATGAGAGTGGAACGATTTATCTTGGATATTTAATGGATTCCAATAATCTTGGTGATTTCTTCATTTATAATCAGGAGGATGCTACATTTGCTCCATATGAAGAAGTGGCCATTTCTGATACTACATCTATCGTGATTTTAAGTGATACTTCGAAAGTAAATCTTCCGAAGACATATAAAGAAGCAAAGCTTACACTCAACGATAAGGAATTTCCGGTATGGCAGGATACAGAGCGTGACGGATATTATGTACTGTACGCAATGAATAATAATGGGGAGACCGGTTATTATCAGTATGATACAGCGGAGAATACATACCAGAGATTTGAGGCATCTGCTGCGGATGACAGTGAGGATAAGGCGGATAATTCTCTGATGGGGAAGATTCGCAATTTCCTGGATAAGCATTTACAGCTGCTTGTACTTGTTGTCGGACTGGGTGGTATCCTGATTCTGATTATTCTGATCGTTCTGGCAGTGAAGCTGCGTAACCGTAATCTGGAACTGGATGACCTGTATGATGAATATGGTATTGATCTGGAGGAAGAAGAGCCAGTGAAACCAGTATCCAAAAAGGATAAGTCTTCTAAGGGAAAAGGCAAGAAGAAAAAGTACGACGAAGATGATTTTGATGATTATGAAGACGACTTTGACGATGATTACGATGACTTTGGCGATTACGAAGATGAATACGAATATGAAGATGACGAGGATACATATGATGAGGATACATATGATGAGGATATGTTCCAGACCGCTACATTCGATGTAGAAGAGGATGATGTATTCTCTGATAGTAATCTGAGAAAGTACGATACAAGAAGTTATCAGGATTCTTTGCCGATTTCTGATATGAGTGACGGTGATGATCTGGATGATCTTCTGGAAAGCCTTTCTGATAATAAGAAAGGTCATGTTGAGGAAGATGACGCGTTTAAAGTGGATTTCATTGATCTGGATTAATAATAAGTCCGAAAAACTTTACGTTTTTCGGACTTTTCTATAGAAATGATGAGGTATTGGGTATGAAAAGGACATTGGCGATTTTTTCTGCTGTTCATGTGGTGTTGTTTTCTATGGTTTTCCCTGCCCCAAGGATTCGAAGATCTCGTAACTGCTATGACTGTGCGATTGTCTGCGGTTATTTTGCGAATGATGACGGCAGTCCTTCGGAGTTTATGAAGACTCGTGTGGAGAAGGCGGCAGAGCTTTTGAGCGAAGGGAAAGTGCGAAGTATTATCTTTTCCGGGGCGGCGGTATATAATCAATATGTTGAGGCGGAAGTGATGGCAGATTATGCGAAGAGTCTTGGCGTTCCACAGGAGAATATCATTCTGGAGAAGCAGGCGGTAAGCACATACCATAATATGCTCTACAGCCGCCAGGTAATGCAGGAGCAGGGGTACCAAAGCTGTGCCATTGTGACAAATGTGTGGCACCTGCGTAAAGCCAATCATTATGCCGTGAAGTTTGGGATGGATTATGTGATGTGCGCGGCGAACGAGCCGGAAGGTGTGAGTGAAAGAGAGACCTGGTGGCACTGTGTGAAGACGAATGTGCATATGTATCTGAATATGTTTCGGGGGTACTGGTAGATGATTTGTCCAGAGATTCATTATAAGAAGAGTGATACAGGGGTGACGATTGTTTCCTGTTATGGGACGGATGGTCATATATATCTTCCCGATGAGATAGAGGGAGTGCCGGTAACAGGAATCGCTCCATATGCGTTTTCTTCCGGTGATGAGGAAGAGGGGACGTTCGTCTGGGAGAGTGAGGAGGCTTCCCTTGCCTCAGAACGAGTTCGTCTGAAGGAAGAGCTGGTACTGGAAATGCACCTGCCGCGTTATGTGCGAGAGATTGGGCGGTATGCCTTCTATCGGTGCCGCAATATGCAGAAGATGACGCTTCACGATGAGCTTCTGGATATCGGGGGAGGAGCGCTTACCGGATGCCGTTTTCAGGAAGTAGAGATCTACTTCCATGGTGGAGAACGTTCGGCCCTCAAATCAATTGTCGATGAGATCCGGTTTGCGGTTCATGGTATGTTGTATTATGAGCGGCAGGATGGGACGACCAGGATGGCAGAAGTGTTGTTTCCGGAGCATTATGAAGAGGCGGTGGAGAACACTCCGGCGCGGATCTTATATACAAGTCACCATGGAGCCGGTGGCTATTATCGGCAATGCTTTTACAACCGGGAGCTGGATTATCAGAAATATGATGAACTGCTGCCCTGGGCGGTGGCAGAGGAAGAGCCGGCTGTTGTTGCAGCGCTTGCGCTGAACCGGCTGGTGCATCCGTATCGCCTGTCAGAGAGCGCGAGGAGCGATTACGAGACGTATGTGCGGGAGCATATGCAGGAAGCGGCAAAGCTTCTGATCGCACAGGAGGACATGGAGAAGCTGCATTTCCTGTCTGCCCATGGCTACTGGTCGGAAAGTGCACTGGATGAGGCAATCGAATATGCCGGCGCCGGGAAGAAGACGGAGATCTTAAGTGTGCTGATGGAGGAGAAGCATGCGAGATTTCCGAAGAAGAAGAAAATGTTTGAATTGTAGAGAAGGAAGGGAACGCAGATGACGGATAAATTGAATGATCTGGGACGGCAGATTCTTCGGATGTCGAGAAATGAATTGTATCTGAAGATGCGTTTCCTTGATGTGGCACTAAGTTCATATTATTTTGTCATGGATGAGGGGATTGAGACGATTGGTACCGATGGTCTGGCGATTTATTTCCAGCCCCGGTACGTTGGCGGACTGTTCCGGGAGGACAGGGTGCTGATGAATCGCTGCTATCTGCATATGGTCATTCATGGTATTTTCCGGCATATGATCCGCCGAAGAGGACGGGACAGGGTTCTTTATGATCTTGCCTGTGATATTGCGGCGGAGGCGATGATCGATAAGCTCACTTATCGCTGTGTGCTGAAGAGCCGTTCCTGGCTTCGCAGGGATATCTACCAGAGGCTTTCCGGGAAGATGCAGGTGCTTACGGCAGAGAAGATCTACGGTGAGCTTGTGCGTATGGAACTGTCAGAGACAGAGCTTCTGAAACTTGTCCGGGAATTCCAGGTGGACAGTCACGCATACTGGCCGGAGGATGAGGATAAGAAGAAGCAGGAGCAGATCGAAAATCAATGGCAGAGCATCAGTGAACAGACGGAGACGGATATGGAGACATTTTCCAAAGAATCCGCTTCTCAGTCTGGTGATTTTGTGGAGCAGATGCGGGTCGAGAACAGGGAACGGTTCGATTACCGCCAGTTCCTGCGTAAGTTCTCTGTGCTGAAGGAAGAAGTGGCGGTGGATCCGGATACTTTTGATTATGTGTTTTACAGCTACGGACTTTCGCTGTATGGGAATATGCCGCTTATTGAGCCCCAGGAATGGAAGGAAGTACAGAAGGTTGAAGAATTTGTCATTGTGATCGATACTTCCATGTCCTGTTCCGGAGAGCTTGTGAAAAAGTTTCTGGAAGAAACGTATGGTGTGTTAAGTGAAAATGACAGCTATTTCCGTAAGGTGAATATACACATTATCCAGTGTGATGATCAGGTGCAGACGGATGTGCGGATAACGAATAAGGAAGAGCTGAAAGAATATATGGACGATCTGGAGCTTCGCGGGGAAGGCGGGACGGATTTCCGCCCGGCATTTGACCATGTGGAGCAGCTGATTCGGGAAAAGGCATTTACAAGGCTTAAGGGACTCATTTATTTTACGGATGGGCAGGGGATTTATCCCAGAAAGATGCCGCCCTATGAGACTGCTTTTGTTTTCCTGAAAGAGGATTATGAAGATGCGGATGTACCGCCGTGGGCGATGAAGCTCATTTTGGAGCCGCAGGATATATAGAAGGAGAGACGTATGAATATAAAGAGAGCAAAAGAAGAGATACAAGGAGCGATTGAAGCGTATCTTGCGAAAGATGCGTATGGAGAATACCAGATTCCGACTGTGAGACAGCGCCCGATTCTTCTTATGGGGCCTCCGGGCATCGGTAAGACGCAGATCATGGAGCAGATTGCAAGAGAATGTGGAATCGCTCTTGTGGCTTATACGATCACCCACCATACGAGGCAGAGTGCGGTGGGACTTCCGTTCATTCAGACGAAAGATTATGGCGGAAAGAGTTACTCGGTAACGGAGTATACGATGAGTGAGATCATTGCTTCTGTCTATGATAAAATGGAACAGACAGGGCTTAAGGAAGGTATATTATTTATCGATGAGATCAACTGTGTGTCAGAGACGCTGGCGCCGACGATGCTGCAGTTTCTGCAGTGTAAGACCTTTGGTAACCAGAAGGTGCCGGAGGGCTGGATCATCGTAGCGGCAGGAAATCCGCCGGAGTATAATAAGTCTGTGCGGGATTTTGATGTGGTGACATTGGACCGTATTAAGAAGATTGACGTGGAAGAAAACTACGAGGTCTGGAAGGAATATGCCTATCAGGCAGAGATCCATCCGGCGATCCTGTCTTATCTGGAACTCAGGAAGGATCATTTCTATCGGATGGAGACAACGGTGGATGGCAAGATGTTTGCCACGGCGAGAGGCTGGGAAGACCTTTCGGAATTTATAAAGGCGTATGAGAGGCTGGGAAGAAAAGTTGACCGTGAAGTGGTGTACCAGTATATTCAGCATTGGAAGATCGCCAAGGATTTTGCCAATTATCTGGAACTCTACGGGAAATATAAGAAGGATTATGGACTGGAGAAGATCCTGGAAGGAAAATACAGTAAGGATACGCTGGAGAAACTGGGCTATGCGTCCTTTGATGAGAGATTCAGTGTTGTAGGTATGCTCATTGGTAAGCTGAATGAAATGTTCCGGGACTATGTCCGTAAGGATCAGTTCGTTACGACGCTGTATGGGTATCTGAAGCAATATATGGAAAGTGGAAGCCTTAAGGATGTGCTGCAGCAGGCAGCGGAGGAATACGAACAGCTCCGCAGAGAAGAAAAGCTTGACAAGGCGGGAGACCATATGTGGCAGCAGGTCGTATCCTGGCTGGAAGGCTTAAAGCTTTGCTCGGCAAGCGAACATTTGGATAAAGGGGAAGAGCAGCAGATGGTAAGAGAAAGGTTTGGCGAGGAAACTGCCCTTAGAGAAGAGATTACGGAAAAGGCCGGGGCAGCGCTTGATCATGCCTTTGATTTTCTGGAGGCGGCTTTTGGAGACAGTCAGGAGATGGTAGTCTTCGTGACAGAGCTAAATACCGGCTATTATAGTATTCGTTATCTGAAGGAAAATGACTGTGATAAATACTATATGTATAATAAACGACTGCTGTTTGATGAGCAGCAGGAGGCTGTGCTTGCGCAGCTGGAAGAGATCGAGACAGAACTGGGGTATGCGCTGAAAGGAGATTCTTAGACGTTATGGAAAGAAAAGGGGCATTCGTTCTTGTTCTTTTGTTGCTTTTTGCACTGTTGCTTTCTGCATGTGGAGCAGATCAGCAGGAAGAAGCAGCTGAAGAAGAGAAAGAAACCGTGCCGACTTATACATTTGTAGATGTATACGGGCAGGAGTACGAGGCAGAGCTTCTTGCAGATGTGCCAAAGTGTTCTTATGACTATGAAAGACTGGTGGAACAGAATGGCTATAAATATTATAAAGACACGGAAGGAAATCTTGTTTCCTCTCTGGGAATCGATGTGTCCAAGTATCAGGAAACCGTTGACTGGCAGCAGGTGAAAGCGGCAGGCATTGATTTTGTCATGATCCGCCTTGGCTTTCGCGGATATGGAGAAGAAGGAAAACTGGTGGAGGATGCGTGTTTCCGCAGTCATATCGAAGGCGCTCTTTCGGCAGGGCTGGATGTGGGTGTCTATTTCTTCTCCCAGGCGGTAAATGACGATGAAGCCGCTGAAGAAGCACAGTTTGTTCTGGATAGAATAAAAGATTATGAGATTACATATCCCGTCGTTTTCGATACGGAGGAGATAAAAGATGCCGAGGCAAGGACGGATGGACTTTCCAGAGAACAGTTTACACAGAACTGCAAAGTGTTCTGTGATGCGGTAGAAGCTTACGGCTATGACACGATGATCTATGCGAATATGAAATGGATGGCATTTACACTGAAGCTTACAGAGCTTACAGAGTATGATTTCTGGTATGCAGATTACGAAGCAGTTCCCCAGTGCCCATATGATTTTCAGATGTGGCAGTATACGGAAGAAGGAACAGTGCCAGGAATTGCAGGGAATGTAGATGTAAATGTGTGGTTTGGAGGAGAATAATTGGATATGTGTAGCCCCACCAATATGACATTGAAATATTGTGTTGGATATGTTACACTTCCACTAGAACAATCGTGTTGCAGGGTGGATGACCTCTATTCTACATAGAATGGGGGTGGTGCTGATGGACAAGAACCCTTTTGATTTCAAAGATCTTATGGCTTTTGGAATGTTCATTATAGCATTGCTGACATTCGTGTTTACGTTTATCAGATAATGTTTTAGCATAAGAAAAACCACCCCGGAACTTTGGCGAGCGATGGAGTGGTAATTCTTTAACCATATTGTCGAGGTCAACCCCTTGTGGGCGGTTGTTCTCTTTATGTTATAAATATAGCATATCTGGTGGCTGGATACAAGGGTTATTAGTGTAATATAGAGAACAGAATGGAGAGAAAAGGAAAATGGGATTATTTGAACTGTTTTTAATTGCGGTAGGTTTGTCTATGGATGCTTTTGCGGTTTCGATATGCAAGGGTCTGGCGATGCAGAAGTGTACGATTGGAAAAGCGTCTCTTGTAGGCTTATACTTCGGCGGTTTTCAGGCGGGTATGCCTCTTCTTGGATATGTACTGGGTGTGCAGTTTAAGGAGGTCATTACGTCGGTGGATCACTGGATCGCATTCATCCTTCTTGGCATTATCGGTGTAAATATGATCAAGGAGTCGAGAGAGCGATGTGACTGTTGTGAGGAGACGGACGAGTCTCTGGATGTGAAGACAATGGTGGGACTTGCTGTTGCCACGAGTATCGATGCTCTTGCAGTCGGAGTTACATTTGCATTTCTGCAGGTGCAGATTGTGCCGGCGGTAAGTTTTATCGGTGTAATTACATTTACTTTATCTGCGTCAGGTGTTAAAATAGGTAATATATTTGGGACAAGATATAAGTCAAGAGCAGAGCTTGCAGGAGGTATCATTCTTGTTGCCATGGGAGTGAAGATTCTTCTGGAGCATCTGGGTGTGTTTTAGAAAATAAACGGATTAAAGGAGAAGGATTATGAAGTGGAATCAGTTCCGGTTGAAGACAACAACGGAAGCAGAGGATATTGTGAGCAGTATGCTCATGGATCTTGGTATTGAAGGGGTGCAGATTGAGGATAAGGTGCCGCTTACGAAGGAGGATAAGGAGCAGATGTTCGTGGACATCCTGCCGGATATCGCGGAGGACGACGGGACAGCGTATCTGACATTTTATCTGGAGGAAGATGAGGATGTGGCATCGGTTCTTTTCCGTGTGCGCAAAGAACTGGAAGATATGCGTGCATATGTAAATGTAGGTGACTGTACGATTGAAGAGTCTATGACGGAGGATGTAGACTGGGTAAATAACTGGAAGCAGTATTTCCATCAGTTCTACATTGACGATATTCTTGTGATTCCTTCCTGGGAAGAAGTGAAGGCAGAGGACAGCGACAAGCTGGTCATTCATATTGACCCGGGTACTGCCTTTGGAACAGGTATGCACGAGACAACACAGCTGTGTATCCGTGCTCTTCGCAAATATGTGACAGAGGATACACAGATACTGGATGTGGGATGTGGAAGTGGTATCCTTGGCATGCTGGCACTGAAGTTTGGAGCGAAGCATTCCGTAGGAACAGATCTGGATCCGTGTGCGATTACCGCAACCCATGAGAACATGGAAGTAAATGGTATCACAAAGGATCAGTACGAGGTCATGATCGGCAATATTATTGATGATAAGGCCGTGCAGGATCAGGTGGGATACGAGAAATACGATATTGTTGTGGCAAATATTCTGGCAGATGTACTGGTACCTCTTACACCGGTTATCATCCACCAGATGAAACCAGGTGCAGTCTATATTACCAGTGGTATTATTGATGATAAAGAAGAGACTGTAGTTGCGGCAGTAGAAGCAGCAGGGCTTACCGTTCTGGATGTCAGTCATCAGGGAGAATGGGTATCTGTGACGGCGAAGAAGAATTAGGAGTCGGAGAATATGCAGCATTTTTTTGTAACACCGTCACAGGTGGACGGAACATTTATTTATATCGAAGGTTCTGACGTGAATCATATGAAGAATGTACTGCGGATGCGTGTCGGTGAAAGTGTGACGGTCAGTGACGGTAATAACCGGAAATATGTGTGTCAGATAGATGGTTATGAAGAAGACCGGGTCCGGCTTTGCATTAGTGAAGAGGAGGAGCAGGATACAGAGCTTGCTTCCCGGATCTATCTGTTTCAGGGGCTTCCGAAGCAGGAGAAGATGGAGCTTATTGTGCAGAAATGCGTGGAGCTTGGGATATATCAGATCGTGCCGGTGGCGATGAAGAGATGTGTGGTTAAGCTGGATGCAAAGAAAGCGGCTAAGAAAGTGGAGCGGTGGAATGCGATTGCGGAAAGTGCCGCCAAGCAGGCGGGACGTGGCGTGATACCGGAGGTTCTGCCGGTTATGTCTTATCGGGAAGCGCTTGCTATGGCAGAGGCTCTGGACGTGGTACTTCTCCCATATGAGCTGGCGGAAGGAATGGCAGAGACGAAGCGACTGATACAGAATATAAGCCCCGGACAGTCTGTGGGCATATTTATCGGACCGGAAGGTGGATTTGAGAAGGAAGAGGTAGAGCTTGCCAAAGCGAAAGGCGCCCGTGTGATCACGCTGGGAAAGCGGATCCTTCGTACAGAGACAGCCGGGCTTGCGATTCTGTCTGTGCTTATGTTCCATTTGGAGGAAGAGTAACATAAGCTGGTAGTAAGAAGAAAACAGGAAGTGAGAAAATGAAAGAAGTTTATTTGGATAATTCTGCAACCACCCGTGCATATGACAGTGTCGGGGAAGTGGTCGGCAGAGTATTGTGTGAAGATTACGGTAATCCGTCTTCCATGCATGCGAAAGGCGTGGCGGCGGAAAAATATATAAAAGAAGCAAAGGGAACACTGGCAAAGCTCTTTAAGGTGCAGGAGAAGGAGATTTTCTTTACGTCCGGAGGAACGGAGAGTGATAATCTGGCGCTTATCGGAGCGGCAAGAGCGAATCATCGTGCGGGGAAGCATCTGATCACGTCTGCGATCGAGCATCCGGCCATCATTAATACGATGCGTTATCTGGAGGAAGAGGGTTTCCGTGTGACATTTCTTCCGGTAGATAAATACGGACGAATCAGGCTGGATGCACTGAAGGAAGCACTGTGTGAGGATACGATCCTGGTATCTGTGATGTATGTAAATAACGAGGTGGGCTCTGTGCAGCCGATTCAGGAGGCGGCAAGTATTGTCAAAGCCTATAATAAGAATATTCTTTTCCACGTGGATGCGGTACAGGGCTTCGGTAAATACCGCATTTACCCGAAGAAGCTTAAGGTGGATATGTGTTCCATCAGCGGTCATAAGATTCACGGACCGAAGGGAATCGGAGCACTGTATATTGATGAACATGTGAAGATTAAGCCGATCGTGTTCGGTGGTGAGCAGCAGAAGAATATCCGTTCCGGGACGGAGAATGTGCCGGGCATTGCCGGTCTTTCTCTTGCAGCCAGAACGATTTATGAGAACCTGGATGAAAAGGTCGCGAAAATGCGTGAACTAAAGCAGCATTTTATCGAAGGTGTCACGAAGATAGAGAATACGACGATTCATGGTCTGTATGACGAGACCTCTGCACCACATATTATCAGTGTGGGATTCGCGGGAATACGAAGTGAAGTGCTTCTGCATGCGCTGGAAGATAAGGGAATCTATGTATCTTCCGGTTCTGCATGTTCCTCCAATCACCCGCAGGTCAGTGGTGTGCTGAAAGGAATCGGTGCAGGTCAGGAGTTCCTGGATGCGACGCTTCGGTTCAGTATGTCAGAATTTACAACGATGGAAGAGATTGACTATACACTGGAAACTTTATATAATATAGTACCGATGCTTCGGAAATATACCAGACATTAGGCGAGGAGATTACAGATGAGATTTCATACATTTTTATTAAAATACGGTGAGATAGGAATTAAGGGGAAGAACAGATATCTGTTTGAAGATGCCCTTGTACGGCAGGTACGATATGCTCTTAAGGATGTAGACGGTGAGTTCCAGGTCTATAAGTCTCAGGCACGGATCTATGTGGACTGTGAAGGAGAATACGATTACGAGGATACGGTAGAGCATCTTACAAGGGTGTTTGGGCTTGTGGGCATCTGTCCGGTTGTCCGTATGGAGGATAAGGGATTCGATGAGCTGAAGAAGGATGTTGTGGCATACATGGATGAAATGTATCCGGATAAGAACCTGACTTTCAAGGTGGAAGCAAGAAGAGCAAGAAAGTCTTATCCAAAGACATCTATGGAGATCAACTGTGATCTTGGTGAAGCTGTTCTGGAAGCGTTTCCGCAGACTCGTGTAGATGTGCATCATCCGGATGTCATGCTGCATGTAGAGGTCCGCAATGAGATCTATGTGTATTCGCAGATTATTCCGGGAGCAGGCGGAATGCCGGTTGGAACGAACGGGAAAGCGATGCTTCTTTTGTCCGGTGGTATCGACAGTCCGGTGGCAGGTTATATGATTTCCAAAAGAGGTGTGGGCATCGAAGCAACCTATTTCCATGCACCGCCGTATACAAGTGAACGTGCAAAGCAGAAGGTTGTGGATCTTGCCAGGATCGTTGCCCGCTATTCCGGTCCGATCAGGCTGCATGTGGTAAACTTTACAGATATTCAGCTGTATATTTATGACCAGTGTCCGCATGATGAACTGACCATTATTATGCGCCGTTATATGATGCGTATTGCAGAGCATTTTGCAAAGGAAGACGGCTGCCTTGGCCTGATTACCGGTGAGAGTATTGGCCAGGTGGCAAGCCAGACGATGCAGAGCCTGGCTGCAACAAATGATGCATGTACGATGCCTGTCTATCGACCGGTCATTGGATTTGACAAGCAGGATATCGTGGATATTTCCGAGAAGATCGGGACTTATGAGACTTCGATTCAGCCGTTTGAAGACTGTTGTACGATTTTTGTTGCAAAGCATCCGGTTACAAAGCCGAATATTGAAGTGATCAGACGTTCCGAAGAGCGTTTGAATGAGAAGATTGATGAACTGATGAAGCAGGCGATCGAGACTGTAGAGATCATTGAAGTGAAATAAATAAAAAGGGCGGACTCCCGAGGAAGCCCGCCTTTTTCCATTTTCTTTTTATTCAACTACGTAATCTTTTAATTTTTCCAGGATCTCGTCCAGATTGGAATCGGAAGCGTGGATATTCAGTTCGATCGGTTTGGATAAATCCAGACTGAAGATACCCATGATAGATTTTGCATCGATAACATATCTTCCGGATACAAGATCAAAATCATAATCAAACTTTGTAATCTCGTTTACAAAGGATTTTACTTTATCGATTGAATTTAAAGAAATTAATACAGTTTTCATTGGAATATACCTCCTTGAGTCAATCATGTTCTACCATTATCTTAAGAGCATCAGGGGGAAAAGTCAAGAATCAATTGTAGAAAGGATGGAAATACATGAAGAAAGTGGCACTGCACAATCTTGGGTGCAAAGTGAATGCTTATGAGACAGAAGCCATGCAGGAGCTTCTTAGGGAAAATGGCTATGAGATCGTACCGTTTCAGGAGGGAGCGGACGTTTATATTATTAATACATGTACAGTGACAAATATGGCAGACCGCAAATCCAGGCAGATGCTGCACAAAGCGCGTAAGATGAATCCGCAGGCGATCATCGTGGCAGCAGGGTGTTATGTGCAGACGGAAAAGGACAAGGTTGACGAAAGCATTGATATTGTAGTCGGCAACAACAGAAAGAAGGATATTGTCTCTATTCTGGAGGAATATGAGGCGCAGCACTCTGTGTGCCGTGGCGAGGAGCAAAAAGAGGCAGACCATGTGCAAAAAGAACTTCTGGACATTGGTCATGAGAAGGAATATGAGGAGCTTAAGTTAAGTCGAACGGCAGAGCATACCCGTGCCTACATTAAGGTGCAGGATGGCTGTAATCAGTTCTGCTCTTACTGTATTATTCCGTATGCCAGAGGACGTGTGAGAAGCCGTCATATGGATAACGTCGTTGCGGAAGTAAAGACACTTGCAGCGGGAGGCTATAAGGAAGTGGTACTGACGGGCATTCACTTAAGCTCCTATGGAGTGGATACAGGAGAGGACCTTTTGTCACTTCTTAAGGCGGTCCATGAGGTGGAAGGGATTGAAAGAATCCGCCTCGGTTCGCTGGAGCCGCGTATTATTACGGAAGAATTTGTGAAATGTATCAGCAGTATGCCGAAAATGTGTCCGCATTTCCATCTGTCACTTCAGAGCGGCTGTGATGAGACGCTGAAGCGCATGAACCGCCGTTATACAGCGGAAGAATATATGGAAAAATGCAGACTTCTGCGGAAATATTTCCGTAATCCGGCACTTACGACCGATGTGATCGTAGGTTTTCCGGGAGAGACAGAAGAAGAGTTTGAAAAGTCACGTGCGTTTATCGAGCAGGTGAATTTCTATGAGACTCATGTATTCAAATATTCCCGCAGAGAAGGTACCAGGGCAGCTGTGATGCCGGATCAGGTGCCGGAGGAGACGAAGACAGAAAGAAGCGCAGTCCTTCTGGCCCTCAGCCGGAAGAATCAGGCGGCCTATGAGGAAGCACTGATTGGAACGGTGCAGGAAGTGCTGGTGGAAGAAAGCGTGGAGCGTACGGACGGAATTTATCAGGTGGGACATACGAAAGAATATGTAAAAATCGGACGAAAAACAGAAGAAAATCTGGTGAATCAACTGGTAAATGTAGAAATTGAGAATGGTTTACAAATAATACATTGAATTTTGGGTGGCAATAAGGTAGAATAGTATAGAAGTATTTTTGGAGGACGTGAGTATATGAAAGAGTTAACAAACACCCAGTTTTTCCAGGTAGAAAGCGGTCCACAGATTCAAGCAAAAGACATTCTTGAGATTGTGTACAAGGCATTAAGTGAAAAGGGATATAATCCGGTCAATCAGATCGTTGGATATATTATGTCAGGAGACCCGACATACATTACAAGTTATAATGGCGCACGTAGTCTGATCATGAAGATGGAGCGGGACGAACTGGTAGAAGAGATGCTCAAGACGTATATTGAGCACAACGGATGGGTATAATATATGAGAATCATGGGCCTGGACTACGGCTCTAAGACCGTAGGAGTAGCGATAAGCGATGCCCTCGGCATTACTGCCCAGGGCATTGAGACCATATGCCGCAAGGAGGAGAATAAGCTTCGTAAGACATGTGCCCGTATCGAAGAGCTGATACAGGAGTATGAGGTGACGAAGATTGTTCTTGGACTTCCAAAGCATATGAATAATGAGATTGGTGAGCGGGCAGAGAAGTCACTGCAGTTTGGTGAGATGTTAAAGAGGCGTACCGGACTGGAGGTTGTTATGTGGGATGAACGAATGACAACGGTTTCCGCAGAACAGGTACTGATCGAGAATAAAGTGAGGCGTGAAGACCGCAAGAAGTACATTGATAAGATTGCGGCTGTCTTCATATTGCAGGGCTATCTGGACGCGGTTCATATGAACGGGAAAGAATAGGTGTATTTTTTATGGAAAAGATTACATTCATGTCTGAGGAGATGCAGGAAGCAGTTGATTTTTTTGTGCTGGAACAGACAAAGGTAAATGGAGTATCCTATATTCTTGTGACGGATTCAGAAGAAGACGACGCAGAATGTTTGATTTTAAAAGACACATCTTCAGAAGAAGCATCGGAAAGTATTTATGAAATTGTAGAAGATGATGAAGAATTGATCGCTATATCGAGAGTATTTGAAGAACTTCTGGAAGATGTCGAGATCGAAAGGTAAGAGTATGTCTATCAGTCAGGAAAAATTCAAAGAAATGCTCAAAGAAAAAGGTCTTAAAGTAACCAGTCAGAGGTTACTTGTATTAGAGGTACTCGCAGATAATCGTGATAAACACATGACTGTAGAGGATATCTATGAACTGGTAAAGGAAGACAATCCGGATATCGGACTGGCAACCATTTACCGGACAGTGCAGTTGCTCCTGGAAATGCAATTGGTGGATCGTATTAATCTGGATGATGGGTGTGGACGCTATGAGATAGGGGAAGTATCCGAAAGTGATGTGAAAGGAAAGCATCATCACCATCATCTGATCTGTAAAAATTGTGGAAAGGTGCTCTCCTTCAAGGATGATCTGCTGGAAGAGCTGGAACGGCATATCGAGGAAGAGACGGGGTTCCGCATATTGGACCACGAATTAAAGTTCTACGGACACTGCAGGGAATGCCAGATGGGCAAAAATAGTACGGAAAAGCACGTGGAGGTGTAGACTTGAAAAAAGAAAATAGTGGAAGTATGCGTATCATTCCGCTCGGTGGACTGGAAAAGATCGGAATGAACATTACTGCCTTCGAATACGAAGACAGTATTATTGTTGTGGACTGCGGTCTTGCGTTCCCGGAGGACGATATGCTGGGAATCGACCTGGTCATCCCGGATATCACTTATCTGAAGGATAATGCTGAGAAGGTGAAGGGATTTGTGATTACTCATGGACATGAGGATCATATCGGAGCACTCTGTTATGTTCTTCGTGAAATGAATCTGCCGATTTATGCGACAAAGCTTACCATGGGTATTATCGAGAGAAAGCTTACGGAGCATAATCTGCTTCGCACCACAAGAAGAAAGGTAGTAAAGCACGGACAGTCCATTAACCTTGGACAGTTTAGAATTGAATTTATTAAAACAAATCACAGCATTCAGGATGCGGCAGCACTTGCGATCTATTCACCGGCCGGAATTGTTGTGCATACAGGAGACTTTAAGGTAGATTACACGCCGGTATTTGGCGATGCGATCGATCTACAGAGATTTGCAGAGATTGGAAAGAAAGGTGTACTGGCGCTCATGTCAGACAGTACCAACGCAGAACGTCCGGGATTTACCCAGTCAGAGCGCACTGTCGGCATTACATTTGATCACATATTCGCAGAGCACCAGGATACAAGAATCATCATTGCAACATTTGCGTCAAATGTAGACCGTGTGCAGCAGATCATCAACTCCGCATGTAAGTACGGACGTAAGGTGGTAGTAGAAGGCCGCAGTATGGTTAGTATTATTCAGGTAGCACAGGAACTGGGGTATCTGAATGTGCCTGAGAATACACTGGTTGAGATCGATCAGCTGAAGAATTATCCACCGGAGAAGACAGTGCTGATCACGACAGGAAGCCAGGGAGAGTCCATGGCAGCACTTTCCAGAATGGCAGCAGATGTGCATAAGAAAGTAACGATCATGCCGGGCGATACGGTTATATTCAGTTCCAACCCGATCCCGGGAAACGAAAAGTCAGTATCCAAGGTCATTAACGAATTATCCGCAAAAGGCGCGAATGTTATCTTCCAGGATGCACACGTATCCGGACATGCATGCCAGGAAGAGCTGAAGCTCATTTACTCTCTGGTAAAGCCGAAATACGCCATTCCGATCCACGGCGAGTATCGCCACAGAAGAGCGAATGCAAGACTTGCCAAGTCACTGGGCATACCAAAAGAGAATGTATTTATGATGCAGTCCGGTGAAGTACTGGAACTCAATGAAAAAGAAGCAAAGATCGTAGATAAAGTACACACAGGAGAAATCCTGGTAGACGGTCTCGGTGTCGGAGATGTCGGAAACATCGTACTTCGCGACAGACAACATCTGGCAGAAGACGGTATCCTCATCGTAGTCCTGACACTGGAAAAAGGAACTAATCAGCTCCTTGCAGGACCGGATATCGTATCCCGCGGATTCGTGTATGTGAGAGAATCCGAAGGACTTATGGAAGAAGCACGGCGCGTTCTGACAGAAGCAGTAGAAGATTGTCTGCTGCATCAGCGTAACGCAGACTGGAGCAAGATTAAGCTTGTGATCCGCGATACAATGAACGAATTCATCTGGAAACGGACAAAGAGAAAGCCGATGATACTTCCGATTATTATGGATGTGTAAAATGGGGACGTAGTATTTTGCAAAAATACTACGTCCCAAACTGTGATTTGTGGTGTACCAAAATGAAAAAAGGGGTGTACCTAAATGATTGTTGATGAGAGAATGGTGACCTATATCCATTCGCTGGAAAGCCCGGAAACTCCGCTTCTGGAGGCGATTGAGCAGGAGGCGTTAGATACATTTGTGCCAATCATACGTAAGGAGACGCAGAGTTTTTTGAAGGTGCTTTTACTGATGAAGAAACCGGTAAGAGTTCTGGAGATTGGTACGGCGGTTGGTTTTTCAGCGCTTTTGATGAGCGAGTATATGCCGGAGAATGGTCACATTACAACGGTTGAGAATTATAAAAAACGGATCCCGATTGCCCGAGAGAATTTTAAGCGGGCAGGGAAAGAGGAGCAGATTACGCTCATTGAGGGAGATGCTCTTGCTGTTATGAAGAAGCTTGACGGGCCGTATGATTTTATATTTATGGATGCGGCTAAGGGGCAGTATATTCATTATATGCCTGAGGCAATTCGGCTGCTTGCGCCGGAAGGTGTGCTTGTGTCTGATAATGTGCTGCAGGACGGCGATATTATTGAGTCGAGGTTCGCGGTGGAGAGGCGCAATCGGACGATTCACAGCCGCATGCGGGAGTATTTATATGAGCTGAAGCATAATGAGCATCTTCAGACATCCATTCTTCCGTTGGGTGATGGAATCGCTCTCAGTGTGAAGAAGTGAATAAATAAGTGAAAATGGAAAGAAGCATTTTAACAGAAGTTTTTGAGGAGAAAATGATATGAGAAACAGACGTCCGGAATTATTGATCCCGGCGAGCAGCCTGGAAGTGTTGAAAACGGCGGTTATTTTTGGCGCGGATGCGGTATATATCGGCGGCGAGGCTTTTGGCCTGCGCGCGAAGGCAAAGAATTTTTCCATGGAAGATATGAAGGAAGGAATTGTATTTGCTCACGAGCACGGAGCAAGAGTCCATGTGACGGTAAATATTCTTGCGCATAATGATGATCTGGAGGGGGTAAAGCAGTATCTGAAGGAGTTAAAGGAAATCGGACCAGATGCTTTGATTATCGCTGATCCGGCAATTTTTATGCTGGCAAAGGAAATCTGCCCGGAAATAGAACGTCATGTGAGTACGCAGGCAAATAATACCAATTATGGAACCTATCAGTTCTGGTGGAATCTTGGTGCAAAGAGAGTGGTGTCTGCAAGAGAATTGTCATTAAAGGAAATCCGGGAAATCCGGGAAAAGATTCCGGAGGAAATGGAAATAGAGAGCTTTATTCATGGTGCAATGTGCATTTCCTATTCGGGAAGGTGCCTTCTGAGCAATTACTTTACCGGAAGAGATGCCAATCAGGGGGCATGTACGCACCCGTGCCGCTGGAAATATGCGGTTGTTGAGGAGACAAGACCGGGAGAATATATGCCGGTATACGAAAATGAGCGTGGCACTTATATTTTCAATTCCAAGGATCTGTGCATGATCGAGCACATTCCGGAAATGATAGATGCCGGAATCGACAGCTTCAAGATAGAGGGTCGTATGAAAACAGCCCTTTATGTAGCGACAGTTGCCAGAACTTATCGGAAAGCAATTGATGATTATCTGGAAAGTCCGGAAAAATATAAGGCAAATATGCCGTGGTATCTGGATCAGATTTCCAATTGCACATACCGTCAGTTCACAACCGGATTTTATTTTGGTAAACCAAGTGAAGAAAGTCAGATATATGACAGCAACACTTACGTAAAAGAGTATACGTATCTTGGTATTGTCGGCGGAGAAAAAGACGGCATGTACCGGATTGAACAGAGAAATAAGTTCTCTGTCGGCGAAAAGATTGAAATCATGAAGCCAGACGGAGAAAATGTAGAAGTGACCGTAACCCAAATTGTGGATGAGGAAGGAAACCCGCAGGAAAGCGCACCCCATCCAAAACAAGTGCTTTACATCGCATTAGAAGGCGGAAAAGCAGAACAGTACGATATATTGCGGCGGGAGGAATAAGAATTTGGTTCAGTAATTTTGTCTGAAGCAGGACAGTGACGCGAGACAGCAGAACTTGGAGAAACGAACCAGTCGCTGACAAACGGTAAACATCAAAAGCTGATATAACATTCGTAATCGAGTATATTCGACGGGAACTCCTGATGAGTTCCGCGTCTCAGATACTCTTTCGCCTTGTATGGGAAATACAAGGCGAATACGAAGTTATATCAGCTTTTTCTGCAACCGTTTGTAACACTCTTCCACGTTTCCCAACGCCCTGCTGTCTCGCCTCACTTGTAATGCCTCAGCTAAAATACTAAAACCGCATAACTCCCGTGTTGCCGTTACATTATGGGCATAGTAACATGTTCTTTCGCTTTAGAAAATGTTACTATACCAACAAGATAGGGCATGCACATCTACCCGGAATTGCCAGTACAGTAGTGGTAACAGCTATCGGCAGAAGTAAGCGACGAGGTAAGCAGGAGACTCCGCAGAATCCAGCCCGAAGCTGTTAGAGGTCGAAAAACAGGCGTCGCTTATCGTCTGCTTTTCGACCTCTTATAGATTCGTGGCTTAGTTGTAAGGACGGACGCATCGGAGACATATAGAAATATATCAACTGTATACCACTTACTATACTAAATTCCTACCGGCATCTCCATCTCTGGTTCTTTTATGGATGACACAGCTACTTCGGGTACTTTTGTTATGTGTTTGAATATGGTTCCGCCTACGATTCCGGCTACGGTTCCGCCGAGGATTGCGAAGACGAGTGCCAGGATTACCTTAACCGGGGAGTTGAAGGCAAATGGTGCCAGAAGGCCCGGTATCGGGGAGGCAGTGCCTGGTGCGTTATTTACAATGTGGAAGACTGCGGCTGAAATGCCGGCTAATCCGCCACCGAAGAAGTTTGAGCAATAAATCGGGATCGGATTGGCAGTAATGATATCTGCCTGTGTCAGAGGCTCAAGCATAACGGCGATGACGTTGCTCTTGTCACCAAGTTTCAGTTTTGCAAAGATGAGCCCGTTCGTAAAGGAACCGCCGACGCATGCGATAGCGGCAATACCCATTGCAAGTCCGTTCAGTCCGAGCATGGCAGTAAGAGCCATGGAGCTCAGTGGGGATGTGCAGATCATTTTGATAATTCCGCCAAGCAGGAATCCCATAACGATAGGAGACTGCTCAGTTGCGGCACTGATGGTTTCGCCGATCTGTGCGAGGATCAGGTTTACGGCAGGGTTTACAGCGTAAACGATAAGTCGTGCAAGAGGAGCGATAATGAGCGCGCCGCCGATAATATTTAATCCCTGAGGAAGTTTCTTTTCGATGATCGGGGAGATAAGACCGATGATGTAACCGGCGATGAATCCAGGCAGGATTCCATATCCGCCGACAGCAACACCTGCAACTACGGCAAATACCGGATTGGCTCCCATGCTGATTGGAACCATGATTGCAGCGGCGACACCGCCCATGCTGCCGGAAGTTTCGCCAACGGTGCGGAAGAATTCCAGACCGAGGAGATCACCGGTGATATATTTGTGGACAGCTTCCACGAGAAATGATGCGATAGCAGCATTTGCCATACCCGACATGGCAAGCTGACCTTTCGGCATTTTCAGGCTGAACAGCGAGAAAGCTGCAAGAGTAACTAATAACAGACCAACTCCAGATAAAATAGTTAACATAGACATTACCTCACATTCTTATTATTTGTGTTTTAAATAAATTCCGTTCGTTTATTGGTGAGATAAATATATATGTATGGTTTCAAAAAGTAACAAAAAGTTTCAAGAAAAATTTATTTTTTGATACAATCTTCACAATATGCGCATAATGCGTTTAAGAACTGGCGGATTCGGACATTGCCATGGCGGTCACTTTTGCCGCGGATATAGTCCATTTCTTTGCGCACCTGTTCAAAATTATAGAGGGTGCCGGAATACTCTGCAAATACTTCGTTGGCATAATCCTCAAGACCGAGATGTGCGAGATTGCAAAGGCCGTTGGCTGCCGTTCTACGGATTCTTTGTTCCATAGATTTGGGGGTGTCGGAAAAATGACTGCACAATTCATTCAGCGTAATATCGTGGGAAATTTCCGGATGTTCACTCATGTATTTTACAACAGTAATAATATCTTTGCTGCCGATATCACCGATAATGCCGAGACGCTGCAGAATGTTACGAAGTGCAGTGGTAGTCTGGTCATCGTTTTCCTGCGCTGAGAAGGTGGAAGAGGCAGACGAGGAAACGGACTGGTTCTGGAATGTATCTTCCATGAAAATGTTCTGCATTTTTTTGACCATGCGCTGCATAGACAGCTTTTCGCAGACTTTGCGGATCACAGATTCGACTTCCACACTGTTGATTGGTTTCTGGATAAAAAATTCCACGCCGGCTTCATAGGCAGAGGCAATCATGTCTTTGGAAGATACCTGAGACAGCATAACATAGACAGCATCCGGCCAGATATCCTTTGCCTGCCGGACGAAAGTGATACCATCCATTTCCGGCATGAGAAGATCTGCGATTACAATATCCGGTTTCAGAAAAGGGAGATCTTCCAGAGCGTCATTTCCATTGCCGGAGCTTCCGCATACGGTTCCAAGTCCCCGGTCGGTAATAATGATTTTTAAAATATTTCTTATATTCTTATCGTCATCTACAAAATAGAAATTCATGATTGCTTCACCTCAATTTCATTTACAGGAATACGGATGGAAAATGTAGTTTTTCCGGGTACAGAAGTAAGAGAGATACTTCCTTTTAATTCTTCTTCCACAAGATCCTGCACAAGATTCAGTCCGAGTCCCCGGTTCACCTCTCCGGTTGTATAGTTGATCTTTGTAGAGAAGCCGGTTTTGAACACTTCGTCCAGGTATTCTTCCGGTATACCGGGACCCGCGTCTGTAACATCGAATACATAGAAGCCGTCGGTCTGAGACTGCGCCACTTCGATTCGTACGAAAGACCCGGTTGCCGCCTCCAGTGCATTGATGAACAGATTACGGAAAATCGACATAAGCGAGTAATGCTTGTCTGTATAAAAATTATTCTGGCAGTTGTAAGTCAGTACCAGTTCCTTTTTCTGATCTTTCGCAAGATGGTGAAGAGAGTCATTTAATATAGAAAGTAATTCTTCCAGATACATGCCGTCATTTTCCATCTCCTGCTCGAGTGCATCAGAAATTCCACGCATGATCAGCAGATACTCTTTCTTGATCTCATGAATATCACGGGCAATGGAAAGGGCAGAAGCGGAGAGTGCAGGATCTACATTTTCTTTTTTCAGGCGTTCAAATAATTTGTAAGAAGTACTCATGGTGTCTTCGATGAGAGCGGTGTTCTTATTCATCCATGTAATCTCCCCATTTAGCTTGGAGATGAGAAGCACGAGTCTTTTATAACGCGTTTCGTGCTCCTTTTGGAGGAGGAGAAAGCGATATCTGTCAAATACAAGAAGAATGCACCAGATAATCAGGGACCGGAGAAATGCTACGAGCAGAATACCGGCCTGTGTCCGAAGTGTAAATGCATCCATACCCAGACGTACGGTTAGTTCTGCAAAGTTGGCTGTATAGTCAATGATAGTCAGAACAGGGACGATAAGATTGCGGCTTGTTGATATGGAAGAATAGTAACGATAGAATATATGTAACAGGAATCCGTAGCAGAGATAGAAACATACCTCTGGAACAAAGGAAGAAATGTCTGCAAAGTGGTCATTTCTGATCCAGTAGCCGAGCATACGCATGAGGCATACACCAATCGATGACAGAAATGTAACCGGAATCAGAGGAAACTTATCCGTTAAGAACAAAAAAGTACAGAGAAATACAATACCAAGCGATATTTTGAAGTCAGCAGTAAAGAGACTTATGCTAAGCTGTGCGGCAAAGATAATGATAATGCCAAAATATATCGTTTTTTGTAAAGATAGTTTCATGATTTTCACCCCAGGATTCTGTCATTTGTAAAAAATATTGTATGTCTACTATACAAGAAAAGAGAAAGCCACGCAAGTATTAAAAATACTCGCGCAGCTTTTCGATGGCACTTTTTTCAATCCTTGAAACATAAGAACGAGAGATGCCAAGAATCTTTGCAATCTCCCGCTGTGTGTATTCCTCTTCATTATAAAGCCCATATCGCATTTTCAGAACAAGTCGTTCACGAGGGGACAGTTCGGATTCCACCTTGCGGTAGAGGAGGCGTATATTGTCCTTGAGTTCGATTTTGCGATGGGCATCATCTTCGTCGGTTTCAATAATGTCAAACAGCTGAATCTCATTTCCTTCTCGATCGGTGCCGATTGGTTCATAGAGGGAAATTTCGCGGGAAGATTTTTTCTTTGTACGAAGGTACATGAGAATTTCATTTTCTATGCAGCGGGCAGCGTATGTTCCAAGGCGGACACTTTTATCAGGATTAAAGGTAACGACAGCTTTGATCAGTCCGATGGTTCCGATAGAAAGAAGGTCTTCCGTATCTTCTTCGCAGGACTGGTATTTTTTCACGATGTGCGCGACAAGACGCAGGTTCCTTTCAATCAGAATATGCTTTGCTTCAAGGTTACCTTCCGTATATTGCTGCATATAATATCGTTCTTCCGAAGCAGTGAGAGGTTGGGGAAATGACTTCAAGAAAAGGTACCTCGCGGCATATTTAATATAATTTATGTTGATTTTGGGGGAATTGTGCTTTTCCAAGGGAAAAATCTGCTTGCGAGAGAAAAAGGAAAATGCTATACTGAGTCCACATCATATTCTGATGATGTCTATATGTATCTGTTTTTCTCGGCAAAGATCTGCCGGAAGAATTCAATCTTTATTACAATTTATGAAGAAAGAGGTGTTTGAATGGCATTTAGTACGGTAACTTCTGCTATCATGCAGGGACTTCATGTGGAACTGGTGCATGTCGAAGCGGATGTAAGTAACGGGCTTCCTATGTTCCATATGGTTGGCTATCTGTCTTCGGAGGTGAAAGAGGCATCGGAGAGGGTGCGTACGGCGATACGCAATTCCGATATACAGCTTCCGGCGAAAAAGACAGTCATTAATCTGTCTCCGGCGACGGTGCGAAAAAAAGGAGCTTCCTTTGATCTGCCGATCGCGCTGGCGGTGCTTCTGGCGGTGGGAGAGCTTCCCGAAGGAGTCCTGGACAATGTATTTGTCATTGGTGAACTGAGTCTGGACGGCAGGCTTAAGAAAGTGGACGGAATTCTTCCTATTGTAATGGAAGCAAGAGAACAGGGATATCATACGTGTATTCTGCCTGCTGCAAATGGAGCGGAAGGCGCGTTGGTGGAAGATATCCGCATTATCGGGGCAGAAAGTCTCAGGGAGGTGTACGATTTTCTGACGGGAGAATGCGAGATAGAGCCTTTCCGATGTCCGAAAGATGGGTGTGGGAATCCGTTGAACGATGATCTTGTGGACTATTGTGATATACAGGGGCAGGAAGCGGTCAAGCGTGCGGCAGAGGTGGCTGTGGCAGGCGGACACAACCTTCTTTTTATTGGCCCTCCGGGAAGTGGAAAATCTATGACAGCCAGAAGGATTGCTACGATTCTTCCGCCGCCGTCCAAAGAAGAAAGTATGGAAATGACGAAGATCTATAGTGTGCTGGGGCTTCTGGATAAGGAAAGACCGCTGATCACGGGACGGCCATTTCGCAGTGTACACCATACGACAACAAAAGCAGCGCTTATCGGAGGTGGCGCAGTACCTTCCCCGGGAGAAATAAGTCTGGCTCATGGAGGTGTCTTATTTCTGGATGAACTTGCGGAGTTCCCAAGGCCGGTTCTGGAAGTGCTGCGGCAGCCGCTGGAGGAACGACAGATCCGGCTGGTGCGAAGTCATGGAAATTATGTATTTCCGGCAAATTTCATGTTGATTGCTGCCATGAATCCATGCCCATGCGGAAATTACCCGGATATGGAAAGCTGTACATGTACGCCGTCCCAGATAAAACAGTATCTTGGACATATCAGTCAGCCGTTTCTGGACCGGATGGACATCTGCATCGAAGCACCCCGGGTGCCCTATGAAGCGCTGAAAGGAAAACATCCGCAGGAGACTTCAGCGCAGATTCGTGAGCGTGTGTGCAGGGCAAGGGAGATACAAAGTGAAAGATACAAAGGCACCGGGGTTCTGTTCAATGCCATGCTTGGAACGAAAGAGATACAGGACTTTTGTCGGCTGGGAGAAGAACAGGAACGGCTGATGAAAAAAGCATTTACCAATCTTGGCCTGACTGCCCGTACTTATCACAAGATATTAAAAGTTGCCCGTACCATCGCGGATCTGGACGGGGAAGCACATATACAGGTCCGTCATCTGACGGAGGCGGTAGGATACCGGACACTGGATAAGAAATATTGGGGGAGATGATAAGAGATGATATATGAATATTGGTTTGCTTCCATAAAATCACTTTCGTCAAAAAAGAAAATCATGTTTCGAGAATGTATGGAAAGTGCCAAAGCTATATATTATATAGAAGAAACCAGATTGGAATTCTGTCAGTTTCTGACACCAAAAGATAAGGAAACCATTAAATCAGCGCAAAAACAGAAAAATCTGGAAGAGAAATATCGGAATTTTGAAAAAGCAGGAATCCGGTTCATTCCCTATTTCTCTCCGGAATATCCAAAACGCCTGCAGCATATTGATGATATGCCTTATGCATTATACGTAAAGGGCATGCTTCCCAGAGAGGAGCAGAAGACGGCAGCGATTGTTGGGGCAAGGAAATGTACGTCGTATGGGGAAGCGCTTGCGCTGGAATATGGAGAAACACTTGCGCGTGCCGGTATTCAGGTCATAAGTGGGATGGCAAGGGGAATCGACGGTGCCGGACAGCGAGGAGCACTAAACGGCGGAGGTTCTACTTATGGCGTCCTTGGATGTGGTGTGGACATCTGTTATCCGAGAGAGCATATTGGTCTTTACGCAGATATACAAAGATGCGGCGGGCTTATCTCAGAGCAGTGCATGGGGGAGCCACCGCTTCCGGCATATTTTCCACAGAGGAACCGCATCATCAGTGGCCTTTCGGATATCGTACTTGTCATGGAGGCAAGGGTGAAAAGCGGCTCCCTTATTACAGCGGATCTTGCACTGGAGCAGGGGAAAGATGTATATGCACTTCCGGGACCGGTTACGAGCCCGCTTAGCCAGGGGTGCCATTATCTGATCCGGCAGGGAGCGGGTATATTACTGACACCACAGGACTTGTTGGAAGAATTGCATATGGCTGAACCGAAGATGGACGAAAATTCAGATAAAAATGAAAAAGTGCTTGAAACTCCTGAATATTTGGTGTATAGTAAGCTCGATTTGTTCCCGAAAAGTATCAGTTCTCTCATAGAGGAGACCGGGATTTCGCCGGATCAGCTGATGGGAATATTATCTATACTGGAAATCGAAGGAAAAGTAAGAGAAATATCGAAAAATTATTATATAAAAGCGAGGAAGTAATATATGGCACGCTATCTTGTGATCGTAGAGTCACCGGCAAAGGTAAAGACAATCAAGAAATTTCTGGGAAGCAACTATGTTGTTATGGCATCCAACGGACATGTAAGGGATCTGCCAAAGAGCCAGATGGGTATAGATGTGGAGAATGATTTTGAACCGAAATACATTACCATTCGCGGAAAGGGCGAACTGCTTGCGGGACTGAGAAAAGAAGTAAAACGTGCAGATAAAGTATATCTTGCAACTGACCCGGACCGTGAAGGAGAGGCAATTTCCTGGCATTTAAGCCAGGCACTTAAGCTGGAAGGGAAGAAAGTCTATCGTATCAGTTTCAATGAGATTACGAAAAGTGCGGTGAAGGCATCCTTAAAAAATGCAAGAGAAATTGATATGAATCTTGTGGATGCACAGCAGGCACGCCGTGTGCTTGACCGTATTGTTGGATATAAGATTAGTCCGCTTCTCTGGGCAAAGGTGAAAAGGGGCTTAAGCGCAGGACGTGTGCAGTCCGTGGCACTTCGCATTATCGCTGCAAGAGAAGAGGAGATTAATGCATTTATTCCGGAGGAATACTGGAGCCTGGATGTGAATCTTGGTGTCGAGGGGGAGAAGAAACCACTGACAGCAAAGTTCTACGGAACAGAGAAGAAGAAAATGACGATCACAAGTCGCGAGGAGCTCAATAAGATCACATCTGAGCTGGAAAATGCACAGTATACAGTTGCGGATGTGAAAAAGGGTGAACGTATGAAGAAGGCGCCCGCTGCATTTACGACCAGTACCCTGCAGCAGGAGGCATCAAAGGCTCTTAATTTTGCGACGGCCAAGACAATGCGTATCGCGCAGCAGTTATATGAAGGTATTGATATTAAAGGAAATGGCACGGTAGGTGTGATTACCTATCTGCGTACAGACTCTACACGTGTATCAGAGGAAGCGGATGCAAATGTAAGAGCATATATAGCAGATCAGTATGGGAAAGAGTATGTGGCAGCAGAAGAAAATGGAAAGGGTAAGGGACAGAAGATCCAGGATGCGCATGAGGCGATCCGCCCGACAGATGTGAATCGCACACCTGCCATGTTAAAGGATTCTCTTTCCAGAGATCAGTTCCGTCTGTATCAGCTGATCTGGAAACGTTTTGTTGCCAGCAGAATGCAGCCTGCCAGATATGAAACTACATCTGTAAAAATCGCGGCAGGTGAATATCGCTTTACAGTAGCGGCTTCCAAAGTTGCGTTTGAAGGCTTCCGTACGGTATATACAGAGGCCGGTGAAGAGAAAGAAGAAAAGAGTGTACTTGTAAAGAGCCTGGATAAGGATTCGAAGCTTACAAAAGAGAGCTTTGACAGTGCACAGCACTTTACACAGCCGCCGGCTCATTATACAGAAGCGTCTCTTGTAAAAGCGTTAGAAGAGCTTGGCATCGGACGTCCGAGTACGTATGCACCGACCATTTCTACGATCATTGCAAGAAGATATGTGGCGAAAGAAAACAAGAATCTGTATCTGACAGAGCTTGGAGAAGTTGTAGACAATATTATGAAACAGTCATTCCCGACCATTGTAGATGTGAATTTTACGGCAAATATGGAAAGCCTGCTGGATGGCGTGGCGGAAGGCAAGGTGCGCTGGAAAACAATCATCGAGAATTTCTATCCGGATCTGGAAACAGCAGTGCAGCTGGCGCAGGAAGAACTGGAAAGTGTGACGATCGAAGATGAGGTAACCGACGAGATATGTGAGGAGTGCGGACGCAATATGGTCATAAAATATGGTCCTCACGGTAAATTCCTTGCATGTCCGGGATTCCCGGAATGCCGCAATACGAAGCCTTATCTGGAGAAGATCGGTGTGAAATGTCCGGTCTGCGGCAAGGAAGTAGTTGTACGTAAGACAAAGAAGGGAAGACGTTATTACGGGTGTGAGAATAATCCGGAATGTGAATTTATGTCCTGGCAGAAACCTTCTGAGAAAAAGTGCCCACAGTGTGGAAATTACATGGTCGAAAAGGGAAATAAATTAGTTTGCGGTGATGAACATTGCGGATATTCAGAAAATAAAGAAAAAAATGGAAATGTTTAGCAGATTCGTTGATATTTGCTAAATTGTATGATAATATACTTTCAGAGAATGGAGGAATGCAAATGAGCGTACAATTGTTGGATAAAACAAGAAAAATTAACAAATTACTGCACAATAACAGTTCGAGTAAAGTAGTATTTAATGACATATGTGATGTTCTCACAGAGATTCTCGATTCAAATGTGCTTGTTATCAGTAAAAAGGGCAAGGTACTCGGAAAGAGTAAATGTACAGAAGTTCCGTATATTGACGAACTGATTCAGAATGAAGTGGGAAAACATGTGGATACGATGTTGAATGAACGCCTTCTTAGCATTCTTTCCACGAAAGAAAATGTGAATCTGGAGACGCTTGGCTTTACCGGCGAGAAGGTAACCGGATATCAGGCGATCATTACTCCGATTGATATTGCAGGAGAACGACTTGGTACATTGTTTATCTATAAAAAGGATAAGGTATATGAGATTGATGATATTATCCTGAGTGAATATGGTACGACAGTCGTTGGCCTTGAGATGCTGCGTTCTGTAAATGAAGAAAGTGCAGAAGAGACTCGGAAAGAGCATATTGTGCAGTCAGCGATCAGTACGCTGTCCTACTCTGAACTGGAAGCGATCATACACATTTTTGACGAACTGGATGGAACTGAGGGAATCCTTGTTGCAAGCAAGATTGCGGACAGAGTGGGAATTACCCGTTCCGTAATTGTAAATGCACTTCGCAAGTTTGAAAGTGCAGGGGTTATCGAATCCCGTTCCTCCGGTATGAAAGGAACTTATATCAAGGTTGTAAATGATTATGTGTTTACAGAACTTGAGCACATCAAATCAGAACGTACCAGAAGATAGAGAGCTTTGACAAGGAGAGTGACTATGTTCGAGGAATGTACCGCAGAGCTTCAGATGATTCGCGTTTTTCTGGATGAAGGGCAGGCTGATAAGGATACGCACCTCTGCAAAGTAATCCGGTATGATTCGCAGAAAGAGTGCATATACTTATTAACCGGGAAGAGTGAACTCCCTTCCTTTTCACTGGATGGCATCTATGAATGTGCAATTACTTCCGGTGAGAGTGTATATAAATGCAAAGGAACAATACGTGAGAGGTATTGGTGCCGGGCAGGCAAAGTAATTGTCTTTCGGGTGCAGAATGGATTTTATAAAAATAATCTAAACTAAATAAAAGTGTGTTGACAAAACATAAGGAGAGTGCTATTTTATATCTAGAAGTTTTTAGCACTCTCTTTTTGTGAGTGCTAACAAATAGATATAAAGTCAGGAGGAATAAACATGAAATTAGTACCATTAGGAGACAGAGTTGTATTAAAACAGTTAGTAGCTGAAGAAACTACAAAGTCAGGAATCGTGATTCCTGGTCAGTCAAAAGAAAAACCGCAGCAGGCAGAGATTATCGCTGTAGGTCCTGGTGGAACAGTAGACGGCAAAGAAGTTAAGATGCATGTGACAGTTGGACAGCAGGTTATTTATTCTAAATACGCAGGAACAACTGTTGAGATCGAAGATGAAGAATACATCATCGTAAAACAGGATGAGATCCTTGCTGTTGTAGAGTAAAAGTGACAGATAAGTATAGAACAATAGATTTTTAGGAGGCGCATGAATCATGGCAAAGGAAATTAAGTTTGGAGCAGACGCAAGAGCTGCACTGGAAGCAGGAGTAAATCAGCTGGCAGATACTGTCAGAGTAACACTTGGACCTAAAGGACGTAACGTTGTTCTGGATAAGAGTTTTGGAGCACCGCTGATTACAAATGATGGTGTTACAATTGCAAAAGAAATTGAGTTAGAGAACGCATTTGAGAACATGGGAGCACAGCTGATCCGTGAAGTGGCTTCCAAGACAAATGATGTAGCAGGTGACGGAACAACAACAGCTACTGTACTTGCACAGGCAATGGTAAACGAAGGTATGAAGAACCTGGCAGCAGGTGCTAACCCGATCGTTCTTCGTAAAGGTATGAAGAAGGCAACAGAGGTTACTGTTGAGGCTATCAAGAAGATGTCCAGCAAGGTAACAGATAAGCAGCAGATCGCAAGAGTTGCAGCTGTATCTTCCAGTGATGACGCTGTAGGTGAGATGGTTGCAGACGCTATGGAGAAGGTTTCCAATGATGGTGTTATTACGATCGAAGAGTCCAAGACAATGCAGACAGAGCTTGATCTTGTAGAAGGTATGCAGTTTGACCGTGGATATCTTTCCGCATATATGGCAACAGATATGGATAAGATGGAGGCAAATCTTGAAGATCCATATATCCTGATCACAGATAAGAAGATTTCCAATATTCAGGAGATCCTTCCGGTACTTGAGCAGATTGTTCAGTCAGGTGCAAGACTTCTTATCATCGCTGAAGATGTTGAAGGTGAGGCCCTTACCACTCTGATCGTAAATAAACTGCGTGGAACATTTAACGTAGTAGCAGTGAAAGCTCCTGGATATGGCGACAGAAGAAAAGAAATGCTGAAAGATATCGCAATCCTTACAGGTGGTCAGGTAATCTCTGAAGAGCTTGGTCTGGATCTGAAAGATACGACACTGGATCAGCTTGGACGTGCAAAATCTGTGAAAGTTCAGAAAGAAAATACAGTTATTGTTGACGGACTTGGAGACAAGACAGAAATCGAGAACCGTGTCGCTCAGATCAAGAAGCAGATCGAAGAGACAACATCTGATTTCGACAGAGAGAAACTGCAGGAAAGACTTGCAAAACTGGCAGGCGGCGTAGCAGTTATCCGTGTTGGTGCAGCAACTGAGACAGAGATGAAAGAAGCAAAACTTCGTATGGAAGATGCCCTTGCAGCAACAAGAGCAGCTGTAGAAGAAGGAATCATCGCAGGCGGCGGTTCTGCATATATTCATGCAACAAAAGAAGTTGCAAAACTGGCAGAGACACTGGAAGGTGATGAGAAGACAGGTGCAAACATCATCCTGAAAGCTCTGGAGGCTCCATTATTCCACATTGCAGCAAATGCAGGTCTTGAAGGAGCAGTTATCATCAATAAAGTAAGAGAGCAGGAGCCGGGAATCGGATTTGACGCATACAATGAAGAGTATGTTGATATGGTGAAAGCAGGAATCCTTGATCCGGCAAAGGTTACAAGAAGTGCTCTTCAGAACGCTACAAGTGTTGCGGCTACACTTCTTACAACGGAGTCTGTAGTGGCTAACATTAAAGAGGATGCACCAGCTATGCCGGCAGGCGGCGGAGCAGGCATGGGAATGATGTAAGTTCTCACGGAAAGAAATATGAAAATTTTGAAAACTCCCGTTGTGGGAGTTTTCTTTTTGTATAAATCTGTGCTACAATGATTTATAAGATATTTTTTGGAGGAAATGGAAATGAATGATTTCTATACAGAACAACTGGTGAAAAAGAAAAAAGGAATGAAAGAAATGATGTTGAAAGTATTATTGATCGTGCTGTCAGTATTGTCGGTGGCAGTTGTATTCTTTATTCCTTTTGGAATCATTATCCCGGTCATTGTAATCGCAGTCACAGTACTTATGTTTTTCAAACTGGATGTGGAATATGAATATCTGTATGTGAATGGTGATCTGGATATTGATAAGATTATGCACAAGGCGAAGAGAAAGCGGATTTTTTCGGTAAATGTCAATGAAGTTGAGCTGCTTGCTCCTGCAAATTCCGGAGAACTGCGTCAGTATCAGCAGGCAAAAACATACGATTACAGCTCGGGTGTACCGTCAGACAGAAGCTATGTGCTTGTTACAAAGGAAAAAGGGCAGCTGATCAAAGTGCTTTTTGAACCAAATAAAGTGATCGTAGATGGGATTTTCATGATGGCGCCCAGAAAAGTTATAAAGTAAAAGTGTAAAACCTGTTGACAAAGAGGACAAATATTTTGTATTATAGCAGTTAATATACGAGAGAAAGAGAGGAAGAAAAACATGGGAAAGATTATCGGAGAAGGAATTACATTTGACGATGTGCTCCTGGTACCGAGGTACTCAGAAGTGATTCCGAATCAGGTGGATTTGTCTACTTATCTGACAAAGAAGATCAGACTGAATATTCCAATGATGAGTGCTGGAATGGATACTGTTACAGAGCATCGTATGGCGATCGCGATGGCAAGACAGGGAGGTATCGGTATCATTCATAAGAATATGTCTATCGAAGCGCAGGCAGAGGAAGTAGATAAGGTAAAGCGTTCTGAGAACGGCGTTATTACAGACCCATTTTATCTTTCACCGGAGCATACTCTGGAAGATGCGAATAATCTGATGGCGAAATTCCGTATTTCCGGTGTGCCGATCACAGAAGGAAGAAAACTGGTCGGTATCATTACAAACCGTGATCTTAAGTTTGAGGAAGATTTCTCCAAGAAGATTAAAGAGTCTATGACTTCCGAAGGGCTGATCACAGCACAGGAGGGCGTTACACTTGAGGAAGCAAAACACATTCTTGCAAAGGCAAGAAAGGAGAAGCTCCCGATCGTAGATAAGGATTTTAATCTTAAAGGACTTATTACTATTAAAGATATTGAGAAACAGATCAAGTATCCGTTATCAGCAAAGGATTCTCAGGGAAGACTTCTCTGTGGAGCGGCTATTGGTATTACGGCGAACTGCATCGAAAGAGCACAGGAACTTGTGAATGCCAAGGTTGACGTTGTTGTTATGGATTCTGCTCATGGTCATTCAGCAAATGTTATCCGTACCGTAGATATGGTAAAATCCAAATTCCCGGATCTGCAGATCATTGCAGGTAACGTGGCAACGGGAGCTGCAACAGAGGCTCTTATTAAGGCCGGCGCAGATGCGGTTAAGGTTGGTATCGGACCAGGTTCTATCTGTACAACACGTATCATTGCCGGTATCGGTGTTCCGCAGATTTCTGCTGTTATGGATTGTTATGAGGCGGCAGATAAGTATGGTATTCCGATCATCGCTGATGGTGGTATCAAGTATTCCGGAGATATGACAAAGGCAATTGCAGCAGGAGCGAATGTATGTATGATGGGAAGTATCTTTGCAGGCTGTGATGAAAGCCCGGGAACATTTGAGCTGTATCAGGGAAGAAAATACAAGGTATACCGTGGTATGGGCTCTATTGCTGCTATGGAGAACGGAAGTAAAGACCGTTACTTCCAGTCAGATGCAAAGAAGCTTGTTCCGGAAGGTGTTGAAGGACGAGTTGCATATAAGGGAACCGTTGAAGATACTGTATTCCAGTTGATGGGCGGTCTTCGTTCCGGTATGGGATACTGTGGTGCATCTACAGTTGAAGAGCTGAAAGAAAAAGGTCAGTTCGTCAAGATTTCTGCAGCATCTCTTAAGGAGAGCCACCCACATGATATTCATATCACGAAGGAAGCACCAAACTACAGTGTAGATGAGTAAGAAATCTTCATAAAATAATAAGTATTACTTCATAATTTATTCGTTCCGGCATGATACAATGTTGGACAGGATAAAGAAGTGGAGCGTGTGCAAATGAGAAAGAGAAGACATCGTAGAAAACTGACAGTTGCACAGAGAAAAAGAAGGACCCAGCGGAATATCCGTCTGGGTCTGATTTTGTTAATCGCTGTGACAGTATGTCTTGGGATAATGAAACTTTTAAAACCAGGATTTTTGACAAATAAATATTTTGAATTAAGTGGGAAAGAAATAGATGCTTCGAAACCTGACATCAACGTAGAACTTTTAACTGTGAATCCATATTCCAGACCGGGAGATGAGACGGATAAGATTACAGGAATCGTGATCCATTATACGGCGAATCCGGGTGCTACAGCGCAGGGAAACCGGGATTATTTTGAAAGTCTGAAAGACACCCATGAGACAAAGGCGAGCAGTAATTTTGTTGTGGGGCTTGACGGCGAAATTATACAGTGTGTACCGACATGGGAAGTGGCCTATGCATCGAATGACCGGAATAAGGATACGGTATCCATTGAGTGCTGTCATCCGGATGAGAGCGGAAAGTTTGGTGATGCAACCTACCGGTCTGTGGTGCAGCTTACCGCATGGCTCTGTATGAAATTTGACCTGGACAGTGAGGATGTCATCCGCCACTATGATGTGACGGGAAAGAACTGCCCCAAGTATTATGTGGAGAACGAAGAGGCATGGGCAAAGTTTAAGACGGATGTACAGGATGCAATCGATAAGAGTAAGTAAAGTCCGGTATTGCGTGTGGTCGGGAATATTGATATAATACTTCCGTATATTGACGAAAGAAGGATCTGACAATGAGTAAAGGGAAGAAGTTTGACTATAATATTGTGCTGATCGGATTTATGGGAGCCGGGAAGTCCACGGTGGCAGATTATCTGAGAACGATTTATGATATGGATATTGTGGAGATGGATCAGGTGATCGCTGACCGGGAAGGGATGACTATTCCGGATATATTTGAGCAATATGGTGAATCCTATTTCCGCACACGGGAGACGGAACTTCTGATCGAGATGCAGGGAAAGCGAAACTGCATTATATCCTGCGGCGGCGGAGCGGCTATGCGGGAAGAGAATGTGAAAGAGATGAAGAAGAATGGAAGAGTGATTCTTCTTACGGCCAGTCCGGAAGTGATATATGCGAGGGTTAAGGACGGAAATGACCGGCCGGTACTTGCAGGCAGAAAGAGCGTAGAGGGGATAAAAGATCTGATGGAACAGCGCCGCGGGAAGTATGAGGCTGCGGCAGATATTATGATTAATACAGACAATAAGACCATTCCGGAAGTGTGTGAGGAAATGGTGAGGAGATTGTCGGAAATGGATGAAAAATAATGTTTGATATGTTTTTTCCTGACAGATATGTAGCATCTACATATGTCATTGAATTTGAAAAGTTGTATGAGCAGGGATACCGGGGACTGATCTTTGATATTGATAATACACTTGTCCCTCACGGTGCTCCGGCAGATAAAAGGGCAATTGAGCTGTTTGAGAAGCTTCGTAGTCTGGGATATGATACATGCCTGATCTCCAATAATCAGGAACCGCGTGTAGAACCTTTTGCGCAAGCTGTGGGCAGTAAATATGTTTTTGATGCTCATAAGCCGTCCACCCGTAATTACAGAAAAGCAATGGAGCTTATGGGAACGGACCAGAGCAATACGATCTTTATCGGAGATCAGCTTTTTACAGATGTGTGGGGAGCAAAACGATCCGGCATCCGCAATATTCTTGTAAAGCCAATACATCCAAAGGAAGAGATTCAGATCGTCCTGAAGCGATATTTGGAGAAAATTGTACTCTACTTTTATAAGAGAAGCCTGAAGCAGTAAAAAAAGGTTGAAAAAGGGCGGAATCTATTATAAAATGAATAAAGCGATAAGAACGTAAATGTGTCAGCAGACACGGTTAAGGAGGATTATATAATGGCTAAGAAAAGCGCAGGCGAATTTAGAAATGGTATGACGCTGGAGATTGAAGGAAATGTATATCAGGTACTGGAGTTCCTTCATGTTAAACCAGGAAAGGGAGCAGCATTTGTTCGTACAAAGCTGAAAAACGTGATAGATGGTGGTGTTGTAGAAAGAACATTCCGTCCGACAGAGACATATGATGAAGCATTTATTGAGAGAAAGAAAATGCAGTATCTGTACAGTGATGGTGATTTATATTACTTCATGGATCAGGAGACATACGATCAGATTCCGGTAAGTAAGGATACAGTAGGAGATTCACTTAAGTTCGTAAAAGAGAATGAAGAAGTAACAATTGTTTCTTATCAGGGCAATCCATTCTCTATCGAACCGCCTCTTACAGTTGAGCTTCTGATTACAGAGTCTGAGCCGGGAGTTAAAGGTAACACAGCAACAGGTGCTACAAAGCCGGCTATCGTTGAGACTGGTGCGCAGGTAATGGTTCCTCTGTTTGTAGATCAGGGTGAGACGATCAAGATTGATACAAGAACAGGTGAATATCTGTCCAGAGCATAAATTTAAGAAAAACATAAGATGAAGAAGCCTTGCATTTTCTGCAGGGCTTTTTTATAATGCATTTACCATAATATTCAGATACAAAAATATTGCTGCCTGTGATGGAAAGGAGAGACATGACATATTGTCAGTTTGTACAGGCGGTTGAAAAACATGTGAAAGAGACTGCGCGAGAGGAGATTCGCATTACAGTCCATACGTCCCAGAAGAATAACGGTGTCTGCCGGAGAGGATTGCTTTTTTCTGAGGAGCAGACGAACATTTCCCCGGCAATCTATCTGGAGGAATACTATCGGAGATTTGAACTTGGTTATCCGGTAGAGGAGATTGCGAAGGATATTCTGCGGCTTTACGACAGGATGAGATTTCCAGGGTCATGGAAAGATATTGAACTGCTTGATTATGAGGCGGTCAGGGATAAAATCGTGTACCGGCTTGTGAATCGTGAGGCGAATCGGGAACGATTAAAGGAGATTCCTTATGTGTCGTATCTGGATCTTGCTATTATTTTCTATGTGCTTCTGGATTCCGGAGAGAACGGAACTGCTTCTATGCTTGTGAAGAATTCGCATCTTAAGCAGTGGCAGGTGAGCTGGACGGAGATATATAAAAGAGCATGTAACAATACCATGCGCCTCCTGCCTTATGATTTTCTTTCTATGAGTGCTGCCATAGGTCTGGACGATGTGATGTTTAAAGAGGAGGATATGTTCGTGCTTACGAATACGCTGCGCTGTTACGGTGCGGCGGCGATTCTTTATCCGGGGCGTCTTCGTGCGATCGGTGAATATCTGGGAGAAGACTATTATATTCTTCCAAGCAGCGTTCATGAGACGATTATCTTACGTGCAGGGACGGCACCGGACAGAGAGGATCTGGACGACATGGTTGCGCAGATCAACCGGACAGAAGTAGAGGATGAAGAAGTGTTGTCTGATCATGCATATTTCTATGACCGGGATCACGACAGGCTTGAGAAGTAGTCAGGCATTGTAAAAGTAAAGGAAATGTGAGAATTGTCGACAGCATTTCCTTTACTTTATTTTGGAAATGTGTTAATATTACAAAGGCAATTTCATAAAGCTATCTTATGCACCCGTAGCTCAGGGGATAGAGCACCGCCCTCCGGAGGCGGGAGCGGCGGTTCGAATCCGCCCGGGTGTGTACCTTTAAAAAGTACAGGAATGTGTGGAGGTATCTATGAAGAAAAGGTGGATTGTTCCACTATGCCTTGCGCTTGTTGCAGGTGTAACGGGACTTTTATCTACCGCAGAGGAGACACAGAAAGTACAGAAGATAAGTGCTGCAGAACCGAGAATGGATAATCTGGGCTGTGAGACAATGGAATTGAATCCACTTCATGAGGAAGAAGATCCGAACATACTTAAGACAGTAGAAGACTACTATGGAGAACAAAAAGAAAAGTCGGACTTTATAGAATCTTATGATAATGTGCATGTTTATACGAAGCTGGGGAAATACAGAGGCTCATATGTGGCGTTTGTCAAATATGAGATGAAGATTAAGGATATTTACACGAAAGTGCCGGGACTTGGAACTTTATATCTCATACCGGATGAGACAGGAGAGGGGTTCAAAGTCGATGCGGAGGCAAAGAAGAGTCAGATACGTGATTACGTTGCCCGCATCAGCACCCATGAAGATGTACAGGCACTTCTTCAGGAGGCAGGTCGTGAGTATACAGAAGCGGTACAGTCAGACGCACTGCTTCAGGAAGCACTTCTGGATCTTAAGAATGCATATGAGAATTCTACCGGAAGTTGAAGGTGAAATAAGAAGGACCAGATCTTTGCGAAAAGGGTCTGGTTTTTTTGTGAAATACAAAGGAGTAAAAGAATGAGTATGAAAGGGTATAAGAATGCTTTTAAAAAAGCTTTTCCATATACGATTCCGGTTCTGACCGGTTATCTGTTTATCGGCATTGCTTTTGGCGTGATGTATGCGGAGAAAGGATATTCTTTTCTGTGGGCGATGCTTATGAGTATGCTTGTGTATGCAGGTTCCGGACAATATCTGGCAGTCAATTTCTTTGTGCCGGGAATATCATTTTTGCATGTGATATTTATGACGTTAATGGTGAATATCCGACATATTTTTTATGGAATATCACTTCTTGATAAATTTAACCATATGGGAAAGAAAAGATGGTATATGATATTCGGACTGACGGATGAGACATATTCACTTCTCTGTACAACAAAAGTGCCGCAGGATGTGGAAGAGGATAAATTCCTTTTTGCCATATCCATTATGAATCAGTCATACTGGGTAGCAGGTTCTGTGATTGGAGCGGTAGCGGGAAGTGTGATTCCGTTTAATTCAGAAGGTATTGATTTTGCCATGACAGCATTGTTTGTTGTCATATTTGTGGAACAATGGATGAATCGAAAGAACAGGATTCCGGAGATGATCGGGATTGCAGCTTCGGTCATCTGCCTGCAGATATTTGGCGCAGACAGGTTTGTTCTGCCGACGATGTTATGTATTATTACGGTTCTGTTTGCAGGAAGAAAGAAGCTGGAGGAAAGGGAGGAAGAATTATGCCGGTAAGTGTAACAATATCATTGCTCATAATTGTAGTGGTGGCTGTAACTACATTTGCAACAAGAGTTGCTCCTTTTCTTGTATTTCCGAAGGGGAAGGAGATTCCGCCCGTGGTACAGTATCTGGGAAAAGTGCTGACACCGGCGATCATCGGAATGCTTGTTGTATATTGTCTGCGGAATACTGTGGTCGTGGAAGCCCCTCATGGCATTCCGGAGCTTATTGCAGTCGTGGTTACGGCAGGACTTCATGTATGGAAGCGCAACAACCTTTTAAGTATTGGAGTGGGGACTGTGCTTTATATGTTTTTGATTCAGGTAGTTTTTTAAGAGATTTTATTAATTTTACAAGGTTTTATCACAGTTTGAACACAATTTGACGGTACACTACTTAATATAAAAGTAGTGAAAGGAGTCGTATTTATATGGAAAACCAATATAGTTATTATACACCGGAAGAAGATCAAAAGAAGAAGGAGAAACCAAAGAAGAAAATACCGACATGGGCAAAGATGATCTGCTTTGGACTGATCTTCGGACTTGTGGCAAGTGTTACATTTCAGGCAGGTAATTTTATCGGAGGTAAGCTTTTTGGAACCGGAGAAGAAAAGACGGCAAAAAAGGCAGAGACAGTAGGAAGCACAAAGCTTACCACTTCTTCTGACAGTACTGTGAATTCGGATGTTGCAGAAATTGCGAAGAATGCAATGCCGTCCGTTGTTTCTATCACAAATATGAGTGTTCAGCAGGTACAGAATTTCTTTGGCGGAATACAGGAACAGGAGAGTACGAGCGCGGGTTCCGGCATCATTATCAGCCAGAATGATTCAGAGCTTCTTGTTCTTACGAATAATCATGTGGTTGAGAACAGTGAAACACTGACAGTAACATTTATTGATGAGGAAAGTGTGGAGGCAGTGATCAAAGGGACTGATGCAACGAGAGACCTGGCAGTAGTTGCAGTCAAGCTGGAAGATATTAAAGATTCCACCATGGATGAGATCGCAGTAGCTACACTTGGCGATTCCACGCAGATCCAGGTTGGTGAACCTGCGATCGCGATCGGAAATGCTCTTGGATATGGACAGTCCGTAACGACGGGAATCATCTCTGCAACAGGAAGAACTATAGATGGATATGACAGTGAGCTGATCCAGACAGATGCAGCGATCAATCCGGGTAACAGTGGCGGCGCTCTTTTGAATGCAAAGGGTGAGGTTATCGGTATTAATACAGCCAAGGTGGCAACAAATGCTGTAGAAGGTATGGGATATGCAATTCCTGTATCTGATGCAAGTGATACCATTACAGACCTTATGAATCGCGAGACCAGGACAAAAGTTGCAGAAGGTGAGCAGGGTTATCTTGGTATTCAGGGTGAAAACGTTCAGATGTATAGTATGCCTGCAGGCGTATACATTTCGGAAGTGGCAAAAGGAGGAGGAGCAGCAAAAGCTGGTCTGTCAAAAGGCTCTATAATAACAGCTCTGGAAGGTGTAGGAGTCGATGATATGAGTGCCTTAAAAGAACAGCTTCAGTACTATCGTGTGGGAGAAACTGTAAAGGTTACGGTACAGGTTCTTTGTGAAGAAGGAGAGTATAAAGAACAAACTGTTGAAGTTACACTTGGAACAAAAGGATAAGGATGTTATAATAGTGCCCATAGGAGGGCACTATTTATGTATACATTAGAAGAAATCAAAGCGGTAGACAACGAAATTGCAGATGCGATCATAAATGAGATGGAAAGACAGAACTCACATATTGAGCTGATCGCGTCGGAGAACTGGGTAAGTAAGGCGGTTATGGCAGCGATGGGAAGCCCGCTTACGAATAAATATGCAGAAGGATACCCGGGAAAGAGATATTATGGTGGATGTCAGTGCGTAGATGTGGTGGAAGATCTTGCAAGGGAACGGGCAAAAGAGCTGTTCGGATGTGATTATGCTAATGTACAGCCACATTCCGGAGCGCAGGCAAATCTGGCTGTGTTTTTTGCAATGCTGCAGCCGGGAGATAAAGTCATGGGTATGAATCTTGACCATGGCGGACATCTGACGCATGGCTCTCCGGTTAATATATCTGGAAAATATTTTGAAAATGTTTTTTATGGTGTTAATGAGGATGGATTTATTGATTATGATCGTGTAAGAGAAATTGCGTTGCAGGAGAGACCAAAGCTTATCATTGCCGGGGCAAGTGCATATGCAAGAACGATTGATTTCAGAAGATTCCGTGAGATTGCAGATGAGGCAGGTGCATATCTGATGGTGGATATGGCGCATATTGCCGGACTTGTGGCGACAGGACTGCATCCAAGCCCGATACCATATGCACACGTAACGACAACGACGACACATAAGACGCTGCGCGGACCGCGTGGAGGTATGATTCTCTGGAATCAGGAAGCGGAAGATTTGTTTCAATTTAACAAAGCTGTTTTTCCGGGCATTCAGGGAGGACCGCTGGAGCATGTGATTGCCGGTAAAGCGGTTTGCTTCAAGGAAGCACTTATGCCGGAATTCAGGGAATATCAGCAGCAGATCATTAACAATGCACAGGCACTTTGCACGGGACTTATAAACCGGGGCGTTAAGATTGTTTCCGGCGGAACAGATAATCATCTGATGCTGGTTGATCTGCGAGGCGAAGAAGTAACCGGAAAGGAACTGGAAAAGCGTCTTGACGAAGCATATATTACCTGCAATAAGAATACAGTTCCGAATGATCCGCGTTCTCCATTTGTGACAAGTGGAGTAAGACTTGGAACCCCTGCTGTTACAACAAGAGGAATGAAAGAAGCGGACATGGATGTCATAGCAGAAGCAATTACCCTTGTAATAAGAAGCGAGGAGAATATTGCAAAAGCCCGTGAACTGGTTCGTGGTCTGACAGAAAAGTATCCGTTGTTATAGATGTGAAGGATAGAAATATATCATTATTAATAATAGAAGAGATCATACATGAGGAGGAAATGAACGAATGAAATGTCCAATATGTGGAGAAACACTGAGACCGGGAAAGAAAGACCCGAATTATCTGCTTTGCTACAACTGCAGAAAGAAATTCAAAGCTCCGCAGAAGAAGGTGGAGACCGAAGAGAAAGAAGAACAGAAGTATGGAAATATCCCACCAAAAGCTGTGCGTGAGAAGCGTGAAAAGGAGATGCGCCGGGCGTATGATGAGCTGTTGGCAATAGAGGATGAAAAAGCTTCCAGAAAGAAAGCCAAAGCAAATGCAAAGGCAAAGACCAAAAGGCGGGAAGAACTGGAAGATGATTATTATGATGATTATGATGACGATGAAAAGGTATCAAAATTACCAATCGTCATTCTCGGTATAGCAATACTTGTTGTTGCAGGTGTGATTGTTTATATGCTGCTCAAGTAAGTTTGGGACGGGGTTTTTTCGAAAAAACCCCGTCCCCTTTTAGCTATTTAAAGCGTGAACGTGTGTCGAATTCCGGGTTAATAGCGTAGAAGTTTTTGCTGTCCAGATGATCCTGGACGATGCGCAGGCTTTCGCCAAATCGCTGGTAGTGTACGATTTCTCGTTCGCGCAGGAAGCGAATGGGATCACAGACTTCGGGGTCTTTGACAAGGCGCAGGATGTTATCATAGGTCGTACGTGCTTTTTGTTCTGCAGCCATATCTTCATGAAGATCGGTTATCGGATCTCCTTTCGACTGGAAATATGTTGCGGTCCATGGCGCTCCGCCGGCAGACTGTGGCCAGAGAGCCAGTGTATGGTCGACATAGTATTTGACGAAGCCAGATTCTTTTATCTGCTCCGGAGTGAGATCCTTGGTGAGCTGATAGATGATTGCGCATATGATCTCCATGTGGGCGAGTTCTTCTGTACCGATATCCGTTAATGTTCCGGTTACTTCTTTATAGGGCATCGTGTATCGCTGGGACAGATATCGCATGGATGCAGCCAGTTCGCCATCCGGACCGCTAAATGGCCTGTACATGGCATTTTTCTGGATACAGGGAATAGAATGATAGCGGAGGTGTAAGAAAATGAAGACGGCCGCTGCTTATATTCGTGTTTCTACAGAAGAACAGACAGAGTTTTCCCCGGATAGTCAGATTAAGAAGATACGCGAATACGCCAAGTCTCACGATATACATATTCCGGAAGAGTATGTGTTTCTGGATGAAGGCATCAGCGGGAGAAGCGCGGCGAAACGACCGGCTTTTCAAAGAATGATAAAAATGGCTCGACAAACTCCCAGACCCTTTGAAGTGATACTTGTGTGGAAATTTTCCAGATTCGCAAGAAACCGGCAGGACAGCATTTTGTATAAATCCATGCTTCGCAAAGAGTGCGGGGTGGATGTAGTGTCTATTACAGAGCAGCTTTCAAAAGAACCGACAGCAATCCTTATTGAGGCACTTCTGGAGGCGATGGACGAATATTATTCCATTAATCTGGGGCAGGAAGTAAGGCGGGGGATGAACGAGAAATTTTCAAGAGGAGGTGTGGTGTCAGCACCTCCTTTTGGTTACCGCATGGGAGAAGGGCGTTTTGAAGTCGATAACGACAGAGCAGGTTATGTGAAAATGATGTATGAAGAGTTTCTGGAAGGGAAGACACTCCGGCAGATTGCCGGAGAGCTGAATGCACTGGGTGTGACTACAAAGAGAGGGAAAAAGTTTGAAAGCCGCTCGGTGAAGTATATTTTATCAAATCCTGTTTATACGGGAAAAATGAGGAGATGTACGGGCACCGTGGACCGGGCAGACCGGTTTCGGTGTGGGAAAGAGATAGAGGTGGTAGAAGGGCTGCATGAGCCAATCATTGAGGAAGAGTTATATATGCGTGTACAGGAGATGTTATAAAAGGGGACGTAGTAAATTTGAAAAATACCCCGGGGTATTTTTCAAATTTACTACGTCCCCTTTTAGCCTATTTTACTAATGCTTCTGCGTGTTCAATTGCGCTGTCGATATTTGGACGGAAGTGTTCTTTTCCTACCATTTCTACAAATCCGGCTTTTTTCATTGTGCGCATCGGCTGTTCGTTTACATGAGACAGAATCAGGGTGATTCCTTTCTTCTGACAATCGTTATAAAGCCCTGTCAGGGCATTCATAGCAGTGATATCCAGAGAAGGGACACCGCGCATACGAAGGATCAGGCAGCGGGTTGTCTTCTGTACAGTGATCTGCTCGATAATATCTGCTGCTCCGAAGAATAACGGACCGGTAAATTCGTAGACACGGATACTTTCTGGTATCTGGCGCAGCTGTGCAGCCTCCTGGGAAAGTTCTTCTTCTGTAAGCTGTTCTGTATAACGCCAGCCGCGCAGTTCAGTTTCATCACTCATACGTTTGATGAACAACAGACATGCCAGCAGCATGCCGATTTCGATTGCTACGACAAGGTCGAAAGCAACGGTTAAAACAAATGTGATGATAAGAACGGCGATGTCGCTCTTTGGCGCGGCCTTAAGCAGTCGGAGGAAGGTTCTCCACTGACACATATTATATGCAACCATAAAAAGAATTGCAGCGATCGTCGGCATCGGGATCCATCCGGCATAAGGCATAAGGATAACCAATATAAGCAGGAGCGTGATCGCGTGGATGATTCCGGCGATTGGCGTACGCCCACCATTTTTGACGTTGGCAGCGGTTCTTGCGATGGCCCCTGTTGCAGGGATACCGCCGAACAGAGCGGAAGCAATGTTTCCGATTCCCTGAGCGGTCAGCTCCATATTCGAACGATGCTTTTCTCCAATCATACTGTCAGCTACAACGCATGAAAGTAAGGATTCGATAGCAGCAAGGATTGCGATGGTAAATGCATCCGGCAGTGCGACACGAATCATTTCAAAACTGACATGAGGAATATGGGGCACCGGAAGATTTCTGCTTATGGTATACAGATCTCCGATCGTGTATACGTGAAGCGGTAATAGTTTTACCATTATAATACCTGCAATGACAGCAAGAAGTGATCCGGGGATCTTTTCTGTGATTTTCGGTGCAATGATGAGGATTGCCAGACAGACGATACCAACGAGGAAAGCGTCTTTGTTAAATGTATCGATGCCGGAACAGAATGCTTTCAGTTTTTCGGTCGTCTCGATCGTTGGCATACCGTCCGGATATGTAACTCCGCAGAAATCCTTTAATTGTCCGATCAGGATTGTGACAGCGATTCCGGAAGTGAAGCCGGTTGTGATGGTAAAAGGTATGAATTTGATCAGAGAACCGAACTGGCAAAGCCCCATGACGATCAGGATAATACCGGCAAGGATCGTGGCAACAACAAGTCCGTCCATACCGTTTCTTGCAACGATGCCTGCGACGATCGTTGCAAAGGCGGCAGTCGGTCCGGAAATCTGTACATGACTTCCGCCGAACAGAGAAATGAAAAAACCTGCAACGATAGCAGTATAGATTCCCTGCTCAGGACCTACTCCGGAAGCGAGCGCCAGAGCAATCGAGAGTGGGAGAGCGATGATCGCAACGATAATACCTGCGATCAGGTCTCCGATAATAGCTTTTTTGGTATAGCCTTTTAGCGTTGAAAATAGCATTGGCCGTAATTTGTTCATAGTGTATCTCCTTGAATTTATTTGCCGTAAATTAGCACACTATTTTTATTATATAAAATGAAAAAGGAAAAGTCTACCATTTGGTCCACCAAACTGCGAAATAATGACCTGTGCCATTTTCGGGTTGGTCTGTGTGATTTTTACAGGATATTGCAGTCTCTTTTCATAATTCCACATATATTAGCATCCTCCTTCCTGCCATGGCCATGGCTCATTGATCCAGTTCCAGTATTCTTCCGGCGGGCATGCGCTGTCCAGAGTCAGAGGTCCGTAGTATTTTGCATATTCATTTAATGCCTGCATTCTCTGCTTGTTGAATTCCCGGAAGTATTCGAGCGCTTCCGTGTTACAGGGGTGTGTGTTCAGAAAAAGTGCCACATCATCTACGGCAAAACTTACGATATTGATCCATTCCAGTAATTCCTGGCGGCAAGGTTTATGATCTGACATTCTGACAACCTCCTATTCCCTGAAATGGTTTATCCAGACTCTGGAAGATGGTTCCGCGCCGGAAACCAGTTTCTGGTTCGTGGAGACATCCCCATTCCTGCCACGGGACATAGGCCATGGCCAGTGGCAGATCAGATAATTCTTCACATGTTATTTTTTCGTTGTGACAGCGGCTGCCTGAAGTATCCTTCTGCATATCACAGGAAGATGAGCCTTGTCTGCTGTATTGTCCGTGCCGCATATAATCGGACGAATGATAGCGATAATTCGGCATATGCAGACTCCTTTCAAAAACATTTGCAATATTATAGTATGGAAAATGTATTATTAAGTGCAAAATGAAATAGTTATTGTTTTTCCGTTATCATCTGAGTATAATAAAATGGATTGGAGAAGGTGACGATGGCAAATACGCAGAGAAAGAAGAAAAAAATACAATATTTCGACTACAGTATGCTTGCGGTTCTTATATTTCTCATATGTTTCGGACTTGTAATGCTGTACAGCACGAGCGCATACAGCGCTCTTGTTAATTACGGAGACAGTATGTTCTATTTTAAGAGACAGCTGGTCTTCTGTGTTGCCGGTCTGGGAATTATGATATTTGTGTCAAAGATTAATTATCATCGCTACATAAAATGGGCAAAGCCGATTTACTTTATTGCTGTTTTTCTCATGGCACTTGTGCAGACGCCTCTTGGCAAAGAGGTAAATGGTGCAAGAAGGTGGATCAGGCTTCCTCTTGGACAGCAGTTTCAGCCTGCCGAAGTTGCCAAGATAGCGGTGATCTTGTTTGTTCCGGTTGTGCTGATTGAACTTGGCAAGGAAGTGCGTACATTTCGGGGGATGAGAACAGCACTTTTGTGGGGGGCTGTTGCTGCTCTCTGCGTGCATTTTCTGACGGATAACTTAAGTACGGCGCTGATTGTTCTGGCCATTACCTGTATTATGATTTTTGTTGTGCATCCGAAGACGAAGCCGTTTATTCTATTGGTAACAGGCGGACTTGCGGCACTCATTGTGGGGGTGCAGATATTGGGAAAAGTACTTTCCACGAGTGAGAACTTCCGTCTCCGGAGAATTATTGTATGGCTGAATCCGGAACAGTATGCTTCGGAGGGAGGTTACCAGACTCTTCAGGGATTGTATGCTATTGGATCTGGTGGATTTTTCGGCAAGGGACTTGGAAAGAGTGCACAGAAGATGATTATTCCGGAAGTGCAGAATGATATGATCCTCTCGGTTATCTGTGAAGAACTGGGTGTGTTTGGAGCGATCATCATACTGGTACTTTTTGGCATGCTATTATACCGGCTTCTTTTTATTGCGCAGAATGCGCCGGATATTTATGGATCCCTTATTGTGACTGGTATTTTTGCACATATTGCACTTCAGGTTATCCTGAATGTTGCGGTTGTTACGAATATGATTCCGAATACAGGTATCACGCTGCCGTTTATCAGTTATGGAGGTACATCGATCCTGTTTATCATGATAGAGATGGGAATTGCACTGGGTGTATCCAGGAGAATTAAATTTGAAGAATAAATCTCTTTTATTTCCATAATAAATGTGCTATCATTACAAATGTAGTATTCAAAACTACATATAATAGAAATTGATGACGTGCTATGTTTTGCGGTAAGAATACATTCGGAGGAAAGATATGAAGTACAAGATAATTGTTGACAGTTGCGGAGAACTGACAGAGGAAATGAAGGCATCAGGAGTGTTTGAGACAGCATCTCTTGAGATTCAGGTGGGAGAGCATCACATTGTGGATGATGAGACATTTGATCAGGCACAGTTTTTGAAATATGTGGCAGAATGTCCGGAATGCCCGAAATCTTCCTGTCCATCTCCGGAGAGATATATGGCGGGTTATAATTGTGATGCGGAGCATGTATATGCAGTTACACTTTCTGCTGAATTAAGCGGATCTTATAACAGCGCGGTGCTGGGACGCAACCTTTATATAGAAGAATATGGCGAAAAGGATATTTATATTTTTAATTCCCGTTCTGCATCCATTGGAGAGACGCTGATCGCACTTAAGATACAGGAATGTGAAGAGAAAGGCATGAGCTTTCAGGAGGTTGTAGAGACCGTTGAGGCTTATATCGAGGCGCAGAATACCTATTTTGTTCTGGAGACACTGGAAACTCTCCGGAAAAATGGAAGACTGACGGGATTAAAGGCAGTTGTGGCCACAGCGCTTAATATTAAGCCGGTAATGGGGGCAACTCCGGAAGGTACGATCTGCCAGCTGGGTCAGGCAAGAGGAGTTAAGAAAGCGTTGGCGAAGATGATCGAGCATATCGTGGCGGACGTTAAGAATCCGGAAGAGAAGACGCTTGCGATTTCTCATTGTAATTGCGCTAAGCGGGCAGAGGCTGTCAGAAGTATGCTTTTGGAGCAGAAGAATTTCAAGGACATCATTATACTGGATACAGCCGGAATCAGCAGTATGTATGCGGCTGATGGCGGAGTAATTGTTGTTGTATAAATGAAGAATCTGTGTTACAATTATCGGTAGCAATGTAAAAGGAGTTTTGACAGATGAGCCAGGAGAAAGTAGACAGATATAAAAAGGAAAAAGCGAACCGTAAGCAGAATGTGAAGAAGGAAAAGATGCAGAATGTTGTCCGTAAGTGCATGGTATTTGCAGCAGGACTTGTTCTTGTGGGCTGGATCGGTTACTCTGCATATGATGTATATGATTCCAACAAGCCTGCAAAGGAAATAGAGGTTGATTATAACGCATTTGAGAACTTTTCCCAGAATATCACAGAGGCAGGAGCTGCTTCTGAGGCGGAATAAGCGAATGAAAAGTGAAATAAATGAAAAGGACGAGCAGATATCTTTCTGCTCGTTATTTTTTTTGTAAAAATAGAAAAAAGTGCTTGAAATGGTAATAAAAGTGGTTTACAATGGTGTCAAGTGGTAGAGAGTGGTGAAAAGTGGTTCAAAGTGGTAGGTGAGTTCTATGTTGAAAGGAGAGTACAGTCATAATATTGACGCGAAAGGCAGACTTATTATTCCTGCAAAGTTTCGTGACGACTTAGGGGAGAATTTCGTCATAACAAAAGGAATGGAAAATTGCCTTTATGTATATCCTGAAAATGAATGGAACGCCTTTGAAGAAAAACTTAACGCCCTGCCAACCACCACAGATAAAAAAGCCCGTGCTTTTGCATATTTCTTTCAGGGAAGTGCAACTGACGGAGACCTTGATAAGCAAGGCAGAACTTTGATCCCTTCTGTTCTCAGAACCTACGCACAATTAGATAAAGAGGTAGTGTTCATCGGTATGGGGAAGCGTGCCGAGATATGGGACAAGGCAAGATGGGATAAGAAGAATGCTGAAGTGGAACTTAACATTGAGGATATTGCGTCCGATATGGAAGAAAGTGGATTCAGTATCTAGAGGGAGAAGATATGGAATTCAAACACAAGTCAGTATTACTTGAAGAAACTGTAAATGGATTAAACATCAAACCGGACGGCATCTATGTAGATGGCACGCTCGGCGGAGGCGGACATGCTTATGAAGTGTGCAGACGCCTCGGTAACAAGGGGAGTATTGTAGGAATAGACCAGGACGCAGCGGCAATCGAGGCTGCAGGCGCCCGCTTAAAAGACTTCGGGGAGAAAGTCACTATAGTCAGGAGCAACTATTGTGATATGAAGTCGCAGCTCCATAAGCTTGGCATTGACAAGGTCGATGGGATCGTGCTTGATCTGGGCGTATCATCTTATCAGTTAGATACGGCAGAACGAGGATTCTCCTATCGCGAGGATGCACCTCTGGATATGCGGATGGATACACGTCAGAAGATGACGGCCAGAGACATCGTCAATGACTATACAGAGATGGAACTTTACCGTGTGATCCGTGATTATGGTGAAGATAAGTTCGCGAAGAATATTGCCAGACACATTGTCATGGAACGCGGTAAAGCACCCATCGAGACAACAGGACAGTTGACAGAGATTATTCGAAAGTCAATACCAATGAAGTATCAAAAGAAGTCTGGACATCCGGCAAAGCGGACGTTTCAGGCTATTCGCATTGAATTGAACAGAGAACTGGATGTACTAAGGGATTCCCTGGATGATATGATTAATATCTTAAATCCAGGAGGAAGGCTCTGTATTATTACGTTCCATTCGCTGGAGGATAGAATTGTAAAAAGTGCGTTTAAGAAAAATGAACATCCTTGTACATGCCCTCCGGATTTTCCGGTTTGTGTATGTGGCAAGGTTTCCAAGGGGAAAGTTATAACAAGAAAGCCGATTTTGCCGGGGGAAGAAGAGCTGGAATATAACAGCCGTGCGGCAAGTGCAAAACTGCGGATATTTGAGCGTGGTGAAGAGTAATAAATTGTAATCAGGGGAAGTGAGGTGAGTATGAATGGCAGCAAGACAGAATGTCAGAGCAGATAGAGCAAGATATAATAGAACAACCGGACAGGCGTATGTGTATGGCAATGTTGTCACAAAGCCGGCATACGAACCGAGAAGACGAGAAGAAGAACCGAGACGCCAGAGAAAAGTCAGCAGACAGGTAAGAAAAAACCGCAAGCAGGCACTGCATATGAGTGCAGGATATGTAATGTTCCTTGCAATCGCAGCAGTATTGGCTCTCTTCGTGTGTGTGAACTATGTAAATATGCAGTCAAAGCTTACAAAACGTTCCAAAAATATTACTGCTTTGCAGGAAGAACTGGCGGATTTAAAAGAAGAAAATACAACTCGTTATAATTCTGTTATGGATTCTGTTAATTTAGAAGAAGTGCGTGAAAAAGCACAGGGAACGCTTGGTATGGTATATGCTTCTGCTGATCAGGTAGTAGAGTATACAAGCCCATCTGCGGATTATGTGAAGCAGTATGAGAACATACCGGAAGACGGGGTGCTTGCCCAGTCCAGCAAGAATAAAGATTAGGTGTTAGTATGGCGAGAAAAGCAAAAAATATATTCAGAAGAAAATTTACAAAACTAATGCAGAAAAAGCTGGTATTACTCTTTATGGGGATCGTACTGGCTTTTGTTATTCTGGTAGGAAGAATTACATATATTAATGCGGCGAAAGGGGATAAGTACACAAAGGTGGTACTTGACCAGCAGCAGTATGGAAGCCGTATCATCCCGTTCAAACGTGGAGACATTGTGGATCGTAATGGCACCAAGCTTGCAACAAGCAAACGTGTATACAATGTTATTCTGGATGCCAAGGTCATGACAAGCAACGAAAAATATGTGGAGCCGACCATTGGCGTTCTGGTGGACTGTTTTGAGCTGGATGAAAAAGAAGTTGAAGATCTGGTGGAGAAAAATCCTTCCAGCCGTTATCTTGTGCTGAAAAAGGGAGTTGAGTATGCGAAGGCAAAGGAATTTGATGCAATTGATAAAGATAACGAGAATTATCCGAATGTAAAGGGAATCTGGCTGGAAGAGGATTATGTGCGCAGCTATCCATATAATACACTTGCGAGTGATGTGATCGGATTTACTGTGGATGGAAATGTGGGAAGTAACGGGATAGAAGCTTCTTACAATTCTATATTAAACGGTACAGACGGACGTGAATATGGATATCTGGATGAAAGCTCTTCTTATGAAAAAACAGTAAAAGAGCCGGAGAATGGAAAGACGATCGTATCTACGATTGATCTGCAGGTGCAGAGTATTGTGGAAAAACATATTCTTGAATTTAACGAGAAGCATAAAAATGAGGCCCGTGAAGGCGAAGGAAGCAAGAATACCGCTGTTATCGTTATGAATCCGAGAAATGGAGAGATTCTTGCGGAAGCATCTTATCCGAATTATGATCTGAATAATCCGAGAGACTTGAGCGCTTATTATTCGGAAGAGCAGATTCAGGCCATGTCAGATGAGGAGAGGCTGGACACGCTAAATGCGCTGTGGAATAACTTTTGCGTAAGTGACACGTATGAACCGGGTTCAACATTTAAACCATTTACGATCGCAGCAGGTCTTGAGCTTGGTATATTGACAGGAGATGAAAGCTATACATGTGGCGGTGTACTCCATGTGGGAGATCATGATATCCATTGTAGCAACCGGCAGGGACATGGGACGCAGTCATTGAAACGGTCACTGGAAAACTCCTGTAACGTTGCTCTTATGCAGATTGGAGCGAGTCTTGGAGCGGAACAGTTCTGCAGATATCAGGAGCTGTTTGGATTTGGAGAGTATACAGGAATTGATCTTCCGGGTGAAGCATCTACAGAAGGTCTTCTGTACACGCCGGAGAATATGGATTCTGCCAGTCTTGCGACAAATGCGTTCGGTCAGAACTTTAACGTTACGATGACACAGCTTGCTGCCGGATTCTGTTCTCTGCTCAATGGTGGTGACTATTATAAACCGCACGTTGTGAAAGAAATACAAGATGAGAATGGTAATGTAACAGAGACAAAAGAACCTGTACTTGTAAAGAGAACCATTTCGAAAGAAACATCTGACCTTATCAAAGATTATATGAGAGGTGTTGTGGAAGAAGGTACCGGAAAGGCAGCTGCGGTAGAGGGCTATGATGTAGGAGGTAAGACTGGTACCGCCGAGAAGCTTCCGAGGCGTAAAGATAATTATCTGGTGTCCTTTATCGGATATGCACCACAGGATAATCCGGAAGTTGTTGTGTATGTTGTTGTAGATGAACCAAATGTGGCTTCTCAGGCAAACAGCGGATATGCGATTGAAATCGCGCAGGGAATTATGCAAGAAATCTTCCCATATCTGGGAATTGAAAAAGTAACAGCAGAAGAATGATAGAATAACCCCGCTAAAGTCTTAATAAATTATAGAAAAGACTTTGCGGGGTTTTTTGCTGATGAAAAATAAGACCTATAACAAAAAGAAAATACTGGTGGTCTTTGTGTGTGCGACAGTCATTATTGCAGGGCTTATCGCCCGGCTTGTGTATCTGATGGTTTTTGATGCAGAGTATTATCAGGAAAAGGCAGAAGCACTTCATGAACGTGAAAGGGAAATAAAGGCGGCAAGAGGGGAGATTATTGACGCAAACGGAACTGTGCTTGCCACAAATCGGACCGTCTGCACGATATCAGTCATCCACAGCCAGATCAAAGAACCGGAGAAGGTGATAAAGAAGCTTTCGGAAATGCTGGGGATGGAAGAGGCGGATGTCAGAAAAAAGGTAGAAAAGATCTCTTCTATGGAACGAATCAAAACCAATGTGGATAAGGAGGTCGGGGATGCGATTCGTAATCTGGAGCTTGCCGGTGTAAAAGTGGATGAGGATTTCAAACGGTATTATCCCTATAATGAACTTGCTTCAAAGGTACTCGGATTTACGGGAGGAGATAATCAGGGAATTATCGGTCTGGAGGTTAAGTATGAAAAATATCTGAAGGGAAAAAACGGGACGATCCTTACAACGACGGATGCAAGGGGGATTGAGCTGGAGGCAGAACCGGAGGATCGTATTGAACCGGTTGCAGGCAATACGCTGCAGATCAGCCTGGATTATAATATTCAGATGTATGCGCAGCAGATGGCGGAGAAGGTAATGGAAGAAAAACAGGCGGATAAGGTGGCGATTCTTCTGATGAACCCACAAAATGGAGAGATTATTGCGATGGTAAATGTGCCGGAATTTAACCTGAATGATCCCTTTACTTTAAATACAGGAGAGGAAGGACTTACGGACGAAGAGAAACAGGATGCGCTGAATCAGATGTGGCGAAATGGCTGTATTAATGATACTTATGAGCCGGGCTCGGTATTCAAAGTTATTACGGCGTCTGCCTGCCTGGAGGAAGGCGTGGTGTCTTTAAATGATCATTTCAGCTGCCCGGGATATCGGATTGTAGAGGACAGAAAGATACGGTGTCACAAGGTGGGCGGCCACGGAGCAGAGACGTTTGTGGAAGGAATACAGAATTCCTGTAATCCGGTGTTCATAGAGATCGGACTTCGCCTTGGTGTCAGCCGGTTTTGTGATTATTTTGAACAGTTCGGCCTGATGAATCTGACCGGGGTTGACCTTCCCGGAGAAGCAGGTACCATTATGCATAAGGAAGAAAATATCGGACAGGTGGAGCTTGCCACGATGAGTTTTGGACAATCGTTTCAGGTAACACCTGTGCAGCTTGCCACAACCATCAGTTCACTGGTAAATGGAGGAACAAGGGTAACTCCGCATTTTGGTGTACGTGTGCTCGGGGAGGATGGAGAGGAAATTAAGAAATTTGATTATGACGTTGGTAAACGAATCGTATCAAAAGAAACTTCGGAGACTATGCAGATGCTGCTGGAAAGTGTTGTTTCTAAAGGGTCAGGAAAGAATGCATACGTAGAGGGGTATCATATTGGCGGTAAGACGGCCACTTCGCAGACATTGCCCAGAAGTGCGAATAAATATATTTCTTCGTTCGTTGGTTTTGCACCTGCCGACGATCCGCAGATACTGGGAATGTGTGTCATCTATAACCCTCAGGGAGTCTATTACGGAGGTACGATTGCTGCACCGGTGATCGGGGATATCTTTGCGAACATATTCCCTTATCTTGGCATTGAAAAAGACTGAAAAATGAAGTATACTATGTTAGGTTAAAGGAAAGATAACAAAAGAAATAAAGAGGTGTGTTATGGATTATACAGTATTTATTCCGGTTCTGATCTCATTTGCACTCAGTGTTATTATGGGGCCGGTGATCATTCCGGTGCTCAGAAAACTTAAGATGGGACAGACGGAGAGAGAAGATGGTGTGAAGTCTCATCTGAAGAAGGCGGGTACACCGACCATGGGTGGTGTGATCATTCTTTTGAGTATTGTTGTGACATCTGTATTTTATATTGGAAGTAATCCGAAGATTATTCCGATTCTTTTTGTAACGCTTGGGTTTGGGCTGATTGGTTTTCTGGATGATTATCTGAAGGTTGTTATGAAGCGTTCAGACGGTTTGTTCCCGAAGCAGAAGATGGCACTTCAGATTGTTGTGACAGCAGTATTTGCATTTTATCTCGTGAAGTTTACGGATGTGTCACTTGCGATGCTGCTTCCGTTTACAGGCGGAAAATATCTGGATATCGGCTGGCTTGCGATTCCGGTTCTGTTTTTTGCTGTGATTGGAACGGTTAACGGAGTGAATTTTACAGATGGACTGGATGGTCTCGCTTCCAGTGTTACCGTACTTGTGGCAACATTCTTTACAGTGGTTGCAATTGGTACAAAGAGTGGGATCGAACCAATTACATGTGCAGTTGTGGGAGCTCTTCTTGGTTTCCTTCTGTTCAATGTGTATCCGGCAAGTGTATTCATGGGTGATACCGGTTCGCTTGCGCTTGGTGGATTTGTCGCATCAACTGCATATATGCTGCAGATGCCGATTTTCATTATTATTGTAGGACTCATTTATCTGGTCGAAGTATTATCTGTTATGATACAGGTTACTTATTTTAAAAAGACAGGTGGAAAACGTATCTTTAAAATGGCACCGATCCATCATCATTTTGAATTGTGTGGCTGGTCAGAGACAAGAGTAGTAGCTGTATTTTCTATTGTGACAGCGATCCTCTGTCTGATCGCGCTCATGGCTATGTAGGAGGATATTATGGAAGTTGCAGGAAAGAAAGTCCTTGTATTTGGCTCCGGTATCAGTGGAATCGGAGCAGTAAAGCTTCTGGAAGGACAGGGAGCAGATGTAATACTTTATGACGGGAATGATAAACTGGATGAAAAGAAGTTAAAAGAGAACCTGGGGGAAGATTCTAAAGCGAGGATCATTCTGGGTGGATTTCCTCAGGAACTTCTGGAAGAACTGGATCTCGTAATCTTAAGTCCGGGTGTTCCGACAGACCTCCCTGTGATCACTGCCATGCATGAAAAGAATATAGAAGTAATCGGAGAAGTGGAGCTTGCTTACCGCTATGGCAAAGGGGATGTTCTTGCGATTACCGGAACAAATGGAAAGACAACAACGACCACGCTTCTCGGACAGATCATGAAAGATTATCAGGACGATGTGTTTGTTGTCGGAAATATCGGAAATCCATATACAGTTGCCGCAGGAGAGATGACAGAGCACGCAGTTGCTGTTGCAGAGATGAGTAGTTTTCAGCTGGAAAGTATTGTTACATTCCGGCCAAAGGTCAGCGCAATTCTCAACTACACACCGGATCATCTGAACCGGCATCATACAATGGAAGCTTATATTGCTGCAAAGGAAAATATTGCGAGAAACCAGACAGAAAGCGATTTCTGTGTGCTGAATTATGAAGATGAGATCATGAGAGAATTCGGAAAGAATCTGAAATGTCAGGTTCTATATTTCAGCAGCGCGCATACGTTAGAAAGAGGTATTTATCTCAGCGACGGCAATATCATATATAAGAATCCTGAGGAAGAGATCGTCTGTAACGTAAATGAGCTGCAGATTCTTGGTACGCATAATTATGAAAATGTTATGGCGGCTGTATGTATGGCTGCTTTATATGGCGTTCCGATGGAAAGCATCCGCCGGACGATCAAAGCATTTCGGGGAGTAGAGCATAGAATTGAATATGTGACAGAGAAAAATGGGGTCGCATATTACAATGATTCCAAGGGAACGAATCCGGATGCTGCAATCAAAGGTATTCAGGCAATGAATCGACCGACAGTTCTTCTTGGCGGCGGATATGATAAGGATTCCGAATATACAGAGTGGATCAATAGCTTTGACGGTAAAGTGAAGAAGCTGATCCTTATGGGCGCAACGAAGGAAAAAATCGCCCGTGATGCAGAAAAATGTGGTTTCCACGAATATGTGTATGTAGATACTTTCGAAGAAGGTGTCCGTCTTGCGGCATCTCTGGCTGAACCGGGAGATGCGGTGCTTCTGTCACCGGCCTGTGCAAGCTGGGGAATGTTCCCGAACTATGAGGTACGAGGAGAGAAGTTTAAAGAAATCGTAAATTCCTTATAAGGAGTGCATGATATATTGACACGGTCAAAAAAAAGAGGCTATGATTATACGCTTCTTACCGCATTGTTTCTTCTTGTGCTGACAGGACTGATCGTGCTGTACAGTACCAGTGCCTATAATGGAGAAATAAAGTTCGGTGATGCATTTTACTATTTGAAAAAGCAGGTATTTGCCACATGTCTTGGTGTGGTATGTATGTTTTTTGTCGCGGAAATGGATTATCATATATGGCAGCATGTGGCGTGGCTTTGCTATCTGACAGCAGTGCTTCTGTCACTTGCAGTTATGTTTGTAGGAGAAGAATATAACGGATCCAAAAGATGGTTATCTTTGGGTCCGTTTTCTTTTCAGCCATCGGAATTCGCCAAAGTAGCAGTCGTGTTGTTCCTGGCTGTTGTCGTCACAAAAAATGTCCGTGATATGTGGAAATTACGTACACTGATAAAAATCATGATATATGTGCTGCCTGTTGTAGGGCTTGTAGGTGCCAGTAACTTGAGTACAGCGATTATTATTCTTGGAATAGCGGTAATACTGATATTTGTCGCCAGCCCGAAGTACGGGCAGTTTTTGCTCATGGGTGCACTCGGAGCCGGGTTTATGACCATCTTTCTGGCTCTTGAAAGTTATCGTCTGGAACGACTTGCTATCTGGAGAAATCCGGAAGCCTATGAAAAAGGCTATCAGACTCTGCAGGGACTGTATGCCATCGGGTCCGGCGGTCTGTTCGGACGTGGACTGGGAGAAAGTGTACAGAAGCTGGGGTTTGTGCCGGAAGCACAAAATGATATGATTTTTTCAATTATATGCGAAGAAACAGGACTCTTTGGAGCGGGATTTGTTCTTCTTTTGTTTTTGATACTGATCTGGCGTTTTTTTGTGATCGCAACACATGCGAAAGACCTGTTCGGCGCGTTGATCGCTTCCGGAGCAATGGCACACATGATGATCCAGGTTATCTTAAATATTGCGGTAGTAACAAATACGATACCAAATACGGGTATTACATTACCGTTTATCAGCTATGGAGGAACATCGGTCGTGTTTCTGCTTATTGAAATGGGGCTTGTCTTAAGTGTGTCAAGGGTGGTACAATGAACCAGTGATGAAAATATTTCGGTATAAAGGGAACGTTTGGGAGGAGTATAGATGACAAAGGATGAATATATGGAGGAGCGTCCCAGAAGGAGAAAAAAGAAACGCAAGAGTCACAGACTATATGCGTTCATTGTAATCCTGCTGGGAATTGTAATTCTTCTTTTGGGATTTCTTCTTTTATTTCATGTTCAGAAGATAGAGATTCGAGGAAATGATTATTGCAGCGACCGTGAGATCGTTCAGGCGGTACAGAATGATAAATACGCAGGCAATAGTCTTTACGTGTTTGGGGAATATGCGCTTGGATATGGTGAGATCGTACCATGTATGGATGAAATGCAGGTGCGTATCGGTTTTCCGTGGGTGCTTAAGATAGAGGTAAAAGAAAAGCCAATCGTTGGTTTTATATATTCCGGCGAATCAGAATATGCCTATTTTGACAAAGAAGGACTGATTGTTAAAAAGGATACCGTCTATAGGGAAGGCGTTCCCTGTGTGGAGGGAATTGAGGCGGACGATACCTCGTTATACAAGTCCCTGAGGAGTACCAATTCAAAAATTTTTGAAGAGATACTGGAGGCATCACAGGAAGTAAACAAGTATGATATGTCTGTCAGCAAAATTGTGTGTAAAAATGACAGGATATACATATATATTGGAAAAATATGCGCAAGTCTTGGAAATAATGTGACTTCAGAAAAAATTGCACAGATTCCTCCAATTATTGAAAAACTGGAAGGAAAAGAGGGAACACTACATTTGGAGAGTTACTCGGAGAATAGTTCCACAATTACTTTTGATAATGGGGAATTTCCGGAAGAAAATTAAGAAAAATCACGGAATTCTATTGATATTTTGAACAAAAGTCTATATTATATTGTATATATGGAAAAGTGTATTAATATACTTTTGCTTATACATGGGTGTATAATATAAGCTTGTCAGGTTTGACCGGCCGGACAGGGGATAATAAGGAGAACAAAGGAGGAGAAACCCTTGCTAGAAATTAAAACGAACGAATCAGAAGCGGCGGCAAAGATAATTGTTGTAGGAGTCGGTGGAGGCGGTAATAATGCCGTGAACCGAATGATTGATGAGCAGATTGCCGGTGTGGAATTTATAGCGATTAATACAGATAAGCAGGCACTGCAGCTGAGCAAAGCCCCTACGCTTATGCAGATCGGGGACAAGATCACAAAAGGACTTGGTGCAGGAGCAAGACCTGAAATTGGAGAGAAAGCCGCAGAAGAAAGTGCTGAAGAAATTGCAGCAGCACTGAAGGGTGCAGATATGGTATTTGTAACCTGTGGTATGGGCGGCGGAACAGGAACCGGTGCGACTCCGGTCGTTGCACGTATTGCAAAAGAACAGGGAGCGTTAACTGTCGGTGTGGTTACAAAGCCTTTCCGTTTTGAATCCAAGACACGTATGAATAATGCCCTTGCCGGAATTGAGAAGTTAAAAGAGAGTGTAGATACACTGATTGTTATTCCAAATGATAAATTGCTGGAAGTTGTTGACAGACGTACAACAATGCCGGAGGCACTGAAGAAGGCTGATGAAGTATTACAGCAGGGTATTCAGGGTATTACAGACCTGATCAATGTTCCATCACTGATCAACCTTGACTTTGCAGATGTACAGACAGTCATGACAGATAAAGGTATTGCACATATCGGTATTGGTATGGGACGTGGTGATGACAAGGCGCTTGAGGCTGTTAAGCAGGCTGTTGCAAGTCCTCTTCTTGAGACAACGATTGCAGGTGCTTCACATGTTATCATTAACGTATCCGGTGATATTACTCTTATGGATGCATCTGATGCAGCAGAGTATGTACAGGATCTTGCAGGCGAAGATGCAAATATCATCTTCGGTGCTATGTATGATGATTCCAGAGCAGATGAAGCAACGATCACGGTTATCGCAACCGGACTTCATAATGTGGGTGGAACAGCTTCCAAGTTAAAATCCAGACTGGAGAATCCAAGAACAGCAGCGCCAGCTCAGAATGTAGCAGCTTACGAAAGACCGGTTCAGATACCAAGAACACCGATGCAGACACCACAGCTGGATATGGGTATGGCCTCCAGAACAGGTGCGGCGGGAACAACGCCAAGAAGAACTGTCGGAGGAACAACTCCATCTCTCGAGACACCGAGAACACCAACAAGTAAAGTAAAAGAGCAGTCAATCAAGATACCGGATTTCTTTAAGAAATAATTGATCTGTATCATTTAGATAGCCGCAGGATTTTTTTTCTGCGGCTATTATTTTGTTCTTTTTTGTCGTTTCTTATATGTGCACAAAGTGTCGAAACAAACATCATTTTCTCTTTCATCATCTGACAAATTCTTTGTCTGCGCACTCGTATAATATGTCTTGCGCAGGAACCAAATCGATTTAGTATCCAAAGAGAAAGAAGGTGGAACGTGTATTATGAATTGTACATAGACGTATTTTTTCTCGTGAATTTTATGATGGATTACATTCTTCTTCTGTTAACGCGTATGGTATTAAAATGTCCGGTTACGCATGGGAGAATATGTCTTGGAGCTCTGACGGGTGCGCTGCTTACGTGCCTTGCAGTTGTGCTTCCGATAGAAAATACGTTTATAAAATTCATATTGTTCCACGTAGTTGTAAGTAGTGTAATGATTCAAACGGGACTTAAGACCGGGTGGAACAGGTCATTTCTAAGAGCGTACATATTTTTATATGTCAGTGCTTTTCTTGTGGGTGGAGTAATGGAAGCTTTGCAGGTGTATGTAAGGGCGGGAAGCCTTTTTTTTGCCCTTGCTCTTGCAGGATATTACTTAAGCCGTGGTGTCTGGAATCTGCTCCTTTATATGGCAGGTCGAAATGAAAAGCGCTGTAAGGTGCATTTGTACATGAACGGGCAGGAGTGCGTGGTAGATGCTCTTGTTGATACCGGAAACTGTCTGAGGGATACCGTGACAGGCAGACCAGTAAGTGTGATCGCGAAAGAGGCAGCAAAACGTCTGGGAGCCGGGGAGAGTATTGTCCGGTATATTCCATATCATTCCGTTGGAAAAGAGGCTGGTGTGATGCCTGTATTCGTGCCGGATAAAATATGTATCTGCAGGAAACAAAAGCTGTGGATAGCGCATCCGCTTATTGCAGTGTGTGAAGAAAGTATAACGGCAGATGATTATGAAATGCTTGTGAACCCCGATTTATTATAGGAGGAACAGATATGGCAGTAAATGTAACAGTACCCCATCAATTTCATGTGAAATTCATTCCGGATTTTCGGACAATTCTATTTCCGGACAGGCGAGATATCCATTACATCGGTGGAACGGATATTCTTCCGGCGCCTCTGGAAAATGAGGAGGAGGCAGAAGCAATACTAGAACTTGGTACAGAAAGTGATGACCGGGCAAAGAAGCTTCTTATCGAGCATAATCTTCGGCTTGTTGTGTATATTGCCAAGAAATTTGACAATACAGGAGTGGGAGTTGAAGATCTGATTTCAATTGGAACAATAGGTTTAATAAAGGCGATAAATACATTTAATCCTGAAAAGAATATAAAGCTTGCTACATATGCTTCGCGCTGTATTGAAAATGAGATACTCATGTATCTGCGTAGAAATAATAAGACAAAACTGGAAGTATCTATCGATGAGCCATTAAATGTTGACTGGGATGGAAATGAGCTTCTGCTTTCCGATATTCTCGGGACAGAAGAAGATACGATATACCGGGATCTGGAGCAGGAAGTAGAAAGAAAGCTTCTGCTTAAAGCAATCAATCGCCTGTCCGGACGGGAACGGGCGATCATCCGCATGCGTTTCGGCCTGGGGACACCGGACGGCGAGGAAAAAACACAGAAAGAGGTGGCAGATATTCTTGGTATTTCCCAGTCCTATATTTCCAGACTGGAGAAGAAGATCATGCAAAGACTAAAAAAGGAGATGGTAAAGTACTCATAGATATTACAGAGGAAAAGTGCTACAATAAAAGAAAAAGGGGCGGTGCATATGAAACTTACTTTTATTGGAGCGGACCATGAGGTTACAGGTAGCTGCCATTTGATAGAAGCGTGCGGGAAAAGCATTCTGGTGGACTGTGGAATGGAGCAGGGGCAGGATCTGTACGAGAACCAGGAGATTCCGGTGACACCGGGAGATATTGATTATGTGCTTCTGACACACGCGCATATTGATCATTCCGGAAAGATTCCCATGCTGTGTAAAGAAGGATTTCACGGGGAGATTGTGACAACATTTGCAACAGCTGATCTGTGCAATATCATGCTTCGTGACAGTGCACATATCCAGGAGTTTGAGGCGGAGTGGCGGAATCGTAAGGCGAAGAGAAGCGGCGGTCCGGAATATGAGCCGTTGTATACGATGGAGCATGCAGATGCGGCAATCCAGCTTCTTTCTCCTTGTGACTATAACCAGAAGATCGTACTTTGCGATGGCATAGAAGTGCGTTTTACAGATATGGGGCACTTGCTTGGATCGGCAGCGATTGAGATATGGATCACGGAAGAAGGTGTAACGAAGAAGCTGGTCTTTTCCGGTGACGTGGGAAATCTGAATCAGCCTATCATTAAGGATCCGCAGCATATCAAAGAATCAGACTATATTATTATTGAATCTACATACGGTGACCGCCTGCATGGGGAAAAGACGCCGGATTATGTGGGAGAATTTACCCGTATCTTAAAGGAAACCTTTGATAAGGGTGGAAATGTGGTTGTGCCTTCATTTGCAGTGGGACGTACACAGGAGCTTCTGTATTTTATCCGGGAGATAAAGGTAAGAGGGCTTCTGCCGGAATATCCGGGATTTGAAGTGTATGTCGACAGCCCGCTTGCCATTGAAGCAACGAATGTATTTAATAAAAATGTAAAGTCCTGTTTTGACGAGGATGCAATGGCTCTGGTGGAACAGGGGATCAATCCACTTATTTTCCCGGGACTTAAGACGACGATTACAAGTGATGAGTCAAGGATGATCAATTTTGACGATAAGCCAAAGGTAATCCTGTCAGCATCCGGTATGTGTGAGGCGGGACGCATCAGACATCATCTGAAGCATAATCTGTGGAGGAAGGAAAGCACGATCTGTTTTGTTGGTTATCAGGCAGAAGGAACGCTTGGAAGGAAATTGATAGAAGGAGCAGAATGCGTAAAGCTTTTTGGCGAGACGATTGAGGTCAATGCAAAAATAGAAGTGCTCCAGGGAATCAGCGGACATGCGGACATGAACGGTCTGCTGTCATGGCTTGGAGGGTTTGAAAAAGCACCGTCACATGTATTTGTTGTTCATGGCGAAGATGAGGTGACAGATACATTTGCAAAAACAGTGACAGAACGGTTCGGTTATCCGGCATTTGCGCCATATTCTGGCGGCTGTGTAGATCTGTTAAGCGGAGAGATCTTGTCTGCAGGCGTTCGAAAACCGAAGAAAGCAGTCGAGAAGCCGGCACAGGCGAGAAAACAGAGTGCATTTTACCGTGTCGTTGCAGCAGCCAAGCATCTTCTGGATGTGGTATATAAAAATGAAGAAAGTGCAAACAAGGATCTGGCAAAGTTCGAGACACAGATTTTGAACCTTGCAGATAAGTGGGATAAGTAATACAGCATTTGTCAAGGAGTAAAAGTTTTTTTATTTTTCTGCAGACGGAATAACGAAAGTCCATATGGAGAATGATTCTACTAAATGAAAATACAGGGTTTAGTAGAGGAGGTTCTTGGTATGGCACAGGGAAAAGTAGAAATATGCGGTGTCAATACGTCACAGCTTCCGATTCTCAGGGAAGAGGAAAAGGAAGCGTTATTCGTCCGTATTAAGGCTGGAGATGAGAAAGCAAAGGAAGAATACATTAAGGGTAATCTAAGGCTTGTGCTGAGCGTGATCAAGCGTTTCGGCGCGAGCAGTGAGAACCCGGATGATCTTTTCCAGATCGGCTGTATCGGTCTTATTAAGGCAATCAATAATTTTAATACGGAACTGGATGTAAAGTTCTCTACGTATGCGGTGCCGATGATTATCGGGGAGGTCAAACGTTATCTCAGGGATAATAATTCCATACGTGTCAGCCGTTCTCTTAGAGATACGGCATATAAGGCCATTTACGCAAAAGAAAATTATGTGAAGCAGCATATGAAAGAACCGACTGTGCAGGAGATCGCTGATGAGATCGGTATATCCAAGGAAGATATCGTGTTCGCGCTGGATGCTATTCAGATTCCCATGAGCCTGCAGGAACCGGTCTATAATGATGGCGGGGATGCGCTATATGTAATGGATCAGATAAGCGATACCAAAAATAAAGAAGAAAAATGGGTGGAAAACCTGTCCCTCGAAGCGGCAATGGAGCATTTGACTCCCAGGGAGAGACATATTATAACCCTGCGTTTTTTTGAGGGAAAGACCCAGATGGAGGTTGCAGAAGATATTCATATATCTCAGGCTCAGGTAAGCAGGCTTGAGAAAAATGCCCTTCGGACGATGCGGCAGTATCTGAGTTGAATCTGGGACGGGGTTTTTTCGAAAAAACCCCGTCCCAGATTAAAAATACCCTGTCCCTCTTGAAAAATCCTTTTGTTCATACTATGATTATGGCATGACGGTGACAGGGAGGGCATAATGATGATAAAAGCTTGCATTTTTGACTTGGATGGAACATTGGGAGATACAAGGCAGTCGCTGGTGTATTCGGTAGGGGCTACATTAGAAGAGATGGGTCTTCCCAGAATTACAGATGAACAGTGTATTCGTTTTGTCGGTAATGGGGCAAGGTGTCTGATGGAAAAGTCTCTTGAGGCGACTGGAAAGGGAAATATTGCAAGAATTGAAGAAGGCATGGAAGTGTATGGCCGGATTTTTGATGAGAATTGTACATATCAGGTAGAACCATATGAAGGGATCATGGAAATGCTTGCTGCAATGAAGGAAAGAAATATCCAGATGGCTGTCTTATCGAACAAGCCGCATAAACAGACGGTGAAGGTTGTCCACGCAATGTGTGGAGAGGATATGTTCGCATATATCCAGGGACAGAAGGATGAAATCCCGAGAAAGCCGGATCCGGCGGGGATTTATTATATTGCGGACAAGCTTGGTGTATCGGTAGATGAATGTCTGTATGTCGGTGATTCCGAAGTGGATGCTGTAACTGGGAATAACGCTGGTGTAAAGACGGTATGTGTTTCATGGGGGTTTCGAACGAAAGAAGAACTAAAAGCTGCCGGTGCAGAATATATAATAGATAAAGCAGAAGAACTTTTAAAGTTTTTGTAAAAGAACGGTAATCAAAGGGAGGTGGCACGAAAGATGTATGAGTATGATGAGGATTGCCTGAAGGCATTTCTTATGAACCAGTCTCAGCTGTTTGATGAGCCTGTTGCAGATAATCTGGAAGAAGCAGAAACTTTTCTGGAGGACTGTATGGCCGTTGTTGTTGACAGCATTGAAGAGGTGCGGGAATTCTTCGAAGAGGAAGGACTGGATGTAGAGGGAATGTCTCTGGAGGAACTGGAAGATGCTTCAGAGGTCTTCGCTGTTCCAGGAGGCAGATACCTGATTGTTGAGGGGTAGAATAGTCCCTGTAATAAAGAAAAGCCATAACTATCTGGTTACGGCTTTTTTTAATGCGTCATCTATGGCATTTATAATAATCTGTGAAGTATAAGGGTTATCTTGTGAATATTCTATATTCTCCAGTGACTGCTTCTCGTATACCTGCTCAGCGATGTCTTCAATAGCCGGCTGGATGAGCGGATACATGGCAGCAACTGTTTCGTCAAGATTTGAAAAACGTATCGAGTTGATGTGCGATTCATCTACGGTAACTTCGACTTCCAGTGCGGTGTTGTTCAGAGTTACCGTTGATGTGTATACACCGGGAACATATTTCGTTTCTTCACTGGATACGCTTTTGCTCTTCGGTAAGAACATGAATACAAGTAACAGGATCAGAATTATGGCCAACACAGCAAATATGGCTGTGTAAATGATTTCTTTCATATGGAGTACAATGATTTTTGTTTTGGAGCTCATAGCAACCTCCTTTATCGCTTATAATAATTTTTGTTCTTTATAATGTATGAAAAAAGAGTGGAAAATATACGTATCTTCCTGTAGAATGGATAGGAGAAAATCAAGAGGTGAATGAAAATGTTTATAATAGCAGGACTGGGTAATCCTACCTCTCAATATGAGGGGACAAGGCATAATGTAGGATTTGATGTCATAGATGTACTTGCAGATAAATATAATATATCAGTGGACGGGCGTAAATGCCGTGCTTATGTGGGGAAAGGTGTAATTGAAGGACAGAAGGTACTTCTGGTAAAGCCACAGACATATATGAACTTAAGTGGAGAAAGTATCCGTGGTCTGGTGGATTATTATAAAATTGATGTGGAGCAGGAACTTCTGATTATTTATGATGATATCAGTCTTGCCCCGGGGCAGATCCGGATCCGCAAGAAGGGGAGTGCCGGCGGCCATAATGGAATTAAGAATATCATTGCCAATCTGGGAACAGATGTATTTATGCGTATTAAGGTTGGCGTCGGAGAAAAACCGAAGAAATATGATCTGGCAGATTATGTGCTGAGTCGTTTTTCGAAGGCAGAGCGTGAACTGGCAGAAGAAGGATATGAGAAGGCGGCGGATGCGGCCGGCAGGATTCTTAAGGGGGAAGTAGAAGCGGCCATGAATGAATATAACAGAAAAGTAAAGCCTAAGGAGGCGTAGATATGCGGGCTCTGACGGCTCCGCTTAATGAACTGGCGGAATTTGAAGAAATCTATAGCATGCGCAGGAAGGGAAGCGGGATGATCCGTGTTTCGGGCTGCGTGAATTCACAGAAAACCCATATGATGTATGCGATGAGCGATGGCTGTATTTATAAAGTCATCGCCTGTTCCAGTGAGTCAAAAGCAAAGCAGGTATATGAAGAGTATCGTTTTCTGGACGAACGGACATATTTTTATCCGGCAAAGGATCTCCTTTTTTATCAGGCAGACATAAGAAGTAAAGAGCTTGTGAAGCAGCGGATGGAAGTGATCGAGGCTGTGATCTCCGGTGAACCGGTAACGGTAGTGGCAAGCTTTGATGCATTTATGGATTCGCTTCTTCCCAAAGAAGTACTAAAAGAACGGATGATAACGATCCGGGCAGATGCAGTCATTGATATGGCGAAGCTTGCAGAAGAGCTTGTGCTTCTTGGTTATGACCGGGAGGTCGAGGTAAATGGTCCGGGGCAGTTTGCAGTAAGAGGCGGCCTTCTGGATGTATACCCATTGACTGAAGAACTTCCCATCCGTATTGAATTATGGGGAGATGAAGTGGATTCCATCCGGACCTTCGATGTGGATACACAGCGCTCTATCGAGAAGCTTACAGAGGTTGTCATTTCACCTGCTACAGAGTTCCCGGAAGAAGGACAGAAGCGCGTATCGTTTCTGGATTATTTTCCGGTGGAAGATACGATCCTCTATCTGGACGAACCGGTTCGACTGCTGGAAAAAGGACATGGTGTGGAAGAGGAGTTTATTGAGGCGCAGAAACGGCGAGTGGAGAGCGGATATACGGTCTCCGATGAAGAAATGAAGCTATATACGACACAGGAAATCATACGTAAGATGAACCAGTTTTCCAGTATCGGCTTTTATGCACTGGAAATGCCGTGCAAAGGACTGGATATACGGGCTTCATTTTATTTGCAGACAAAGAGTGTAAATCCTTACAACCGCAGTTTTGAGCTGCTGACACAGGATTTAAAGAGACTGAAGAGAAATAAAAGCAGAGTCGTTCTTTTATCTGGTTCCCGTACAAGAGCGAAACGTCTGGCAGAAGATCTGCGAGATTACAATCTGAGCAGTTTCTACAGTGAGGATATGGACCGGGAGGTGCAGCCGGGAGAAATCATGACGGCCTATGGTCATGTGGCGGAAGGATATGAATATCCGCTGATTCGTTTTACGGTTATTGCGGAGACAGATATATTTGGAAAAACAAAGAAAAAGCGCAAAAGGAAAGTATATGAAGGAAGAAAGATTCAGAGCTTTTCAGAGCTGAAGCCGGGTGACTATGTTGTACATGAGAATCATGGACTTGGTATTTACCAGGGTATTGAGAAGATTGAGGTAGATAAGGTCGCAAAAGACTACATGAAAATATCTTACGCGAAAGGCGGCAATCTTTATATACCGGCAACGCAGCTGGATCTGATCCAGAAGTATGCAAATGCAGATGCGAAGAAGCCGAAGCTCAGCCGTCTTGGCACACAGGAATGGACGAAGACGAAGACCCGAGTGCGCGGCGCAGTAAAGGAAATAGCGAAGGATCTTGTAGAACTATATGCTGCGAGACAGAATCAGGAAGGGTATGTGTATGGTGAAGATACTGTATGGCAAAGAGAATTTGAGGAAATGTTTCCGTTTGAGGAGACAGAAGACCAGCTGCTTGCCATAGATGCAGTAAAACGGGATATGCAGAGCCATAAGATCATGGATCGCCTGATCTGCGGAGACGTGGGATATGGTAAGACGGAGATCGCGATTCGTGCGGCATTTAAGGCAGTACAGGAGAATAAGCAGGTCGTATATCTGGTACCTACGACAATCCTTGCACAGCAGCATTACAATACATTTCTGCAGCGAATGAAGGATTTTCCGGTCAGGGTGGATCTGATGTGCAGATTCCGCAGTGCGGCGCAGCAGAAAAAGACAATTGAAGATCTGAAGAAAGGGCTTGTGGATATCGTTATTGGTACGCACAGAGTCTTAAGTGATGATATAAAATATAAAGATCTGGGGCTTCTTATTATTGATGAAGAGCAGCGTTTTGGTGTACAGCACAAGGAGAAGATCAAAAAACTGAAAGAAAATATTGATGTTCTGACTTTGACTGCAACGCCGATTCCAAGAACACTGCATATGAGCCTTATTGGTATTCGTGATATGAGTGTTCTTGAAGAGGCGCCGGAAGACCGCCTGCCGATCCAGACATATGTAATGGAATACAATGAAGAAATGGTGCGTGAGGCTATCGAGCGTGAATGCGCAAGAGGAGGGCAGGTATATTATGTTTATAATCGTGTGGAAGATATAGCAGAGCTGACGGCCCAGGTGCAGAAACTTGTGCCGGATGTCCAGGTTGCTTTTGCTCATGGCCAGATGAAGGAAAGGGAACTGGAGAAAATCATGTATGATTTCATTAATGGTGAGATTGATGTGCTTGTTTCGACCACGATCATTGAAACGGGTCTGGATATCTCCAATGCAAATACCATGATCATTCATGATTCTGATAAAATGGGACTGTCCCAGCTTTATCAGCTCCGCGGTCGTGTGGGACGTTCCGGAAGAATGGCATATGCATTCCTTCTTTACCGCAGGGACAAGATGTTAAAAGAAGTGGCGGAAAAGAGACTTTCAGCGATCCGTGAATTTACAGATCTTGGATCCGGATTTAAGATTGCCATGCGTGACCTTGAGATACGTGGCGCCGGTAATCTTCTTGGCGCGGAACAACATGGACATATGGAAGCGGTGGGATATGACCTTTACTGCAAAATGCTGAATGAGGCGGTGCGCCATTTAAAAGGTGAGATAGAGGAAGAGACTTATACAACGACAATCGATCTGAATGTGGATGCGTTTATCCCGGACAGTTATATTCCAAATGCATATCATAAGCTGGATATTTATAAGCGGATTGCTGCTATCGAGTCACGGGATGAGATGGACGATATGATTGAAGAACTGATTGACCGTTTTGGTGATCTTCCTAAGAAAGTGGAAATGCTTCTGGAGGTGGCGGCGCTTAAGGCGCTTGCGCATGATGTCTATGTAACTGCAGTTGAGCAAAAAGGCGAGACATATACATTTACCATGTATGAAAAAGCCAAAGTTCTTCCGGAAAGGATTCCGGACCTTTTGAGGGAGTTCAGGGATGAACTTACTTTCCGTGCTGACGCAGAAAATCCCAAGTTCATTTACCGGAAAAGAGGAAAGAACAAAAAAGGACAGACGGAAACACCGATTGAAGTTGTGAAAAAAGTGTTAATTGGCATAAAGGGATTGATTGCATAAAAAAAAGAGGGTATAATCGAAATAGTATGTGTAACAACCAAGGAGGATATTAGATACGATGAAAAAGAGATTATTAGTACTTGCGCTTGCAGGAATAATGACAGTGACAACTCTGACAGGCTGCGGTTCTTTCAAGGACAGTGATGTGGTTGCGACTGTTGATGATACAGAGATTACAGCAGATGTGGCTAATTTCTATGCAAGATATCTGCAGGCACAGTACGAGACATATTATTCTGCTTATATCGGAGAGGATATGTGGAATACAGAGGCATCTGAGGGACAGACATACGAAGAGGCGGTAAAAGAGGATGTTATTGAAACACTGGAAAAGATGGCGCTTCTGGAAGACCATATGGATGAATATAATGTGACGCTTTCGGATGCAGAAAAGAAAGTCATCGAAGATACAGCAAAGAGCTTTGACGAGGATAATGCTCTTGAGGAAAAAGAGCTGATATCCGGCAGTAAGGATGCTGTTGAGCGTGTGCTTACATGGATGGCAATCGAGCAGAAGATGCGCGATGCGATCCAGGCAAAGGCAGATACAGAGGTTTCTGACGATGAGGCTGCCCAGAAGAGTATGGATTATGTGGCATTTTCTTACACTACAACAGATGCAGAAGGAAATGAGACAGAACTTTCGGATGATGAGAAAGCGGACTTAAAGAGTAAGGCAGAAGAAATCGCACAGGGATTAAAAGACGGCGGAGACTTTGCAGAGCTTGCACAGAATGCCGGCGCAGAAGTAAAGACAACGACATTTGACAGTGAGACGGGTGCTCCGGATGAAGAGCTTATTGCAGCAGCAGACAAGCTCGGAGAGGGCGAAGTAACAGATGTAATTGAAACAGATACCGGATGCTATGTTGCAAAGGTAACAAGTCTTCTTGACAGAGCAGCAACAGACAGTAAGAAGGAAAGCATCATTCAGGAACGTAAGAATGATCTTTATATGGATACCTGTGACAAATGGATGAAAAAAGCAGATATCAAGTTACATAAAAGCGTATGGAAGAAGATTGACTTTAATGATCTGACCGTCACAATGAAAGTACAGGAAGAAATGCCTTATACCGATGATTTACAGACTGATGATCAGGCAGAAGAAGCGGAGTAAAACAGGAATTTAGTATAGTAAGTGGTACGCGGATGTCGCTCAGATACCTTGCTGCGACGCGTTCAACTTTATGACTAGCTCACGAATCTATAAGAGCCCAGAAAACAAACGGGAATCATGGTTTGTTTTCTGGGCTCTAACAGATTCGGAGCGGATTCTCCAAGTCTTCCGCTTACCTTCGCAAAGCATCTGAGCTACATCCGCTACCATTTACTGTACTGGCAATTCCGGGTGAAAATGAACGCCTCAGTTTATTAGCAAAACATGTTATGTATCTGGCCTTTTCAGCTTCTATATGTAAAAGTAAAAAATTGTAATGAATTTTGAAAAGTCGAAGTCAGCTCCAGATAGAAAAAATCCAAATCTGAATGAACATATGAACGGAAAAGTCATTCAATTTTTTTGTTTTGTCTCTGAGGAAATGATTTGATTCTAAAAAAAGTCAGTACATATTTTCTTTTTCGCTCTTAGGGAATGAAAAAGAGTTTGGCACCGATGACGTGGTGGAATAGCATAAACTATGCGGTTTCAGTATTTTATCTAAAAGATGTGTAATAGGCAAAGCACAGAAGGACTTATGGATGCGTGGAAGAGTGCTATAAACTGTTATAGAAAAAGCAGTCAAAACTTCGTATTTGGATTGTATATCAAATACAATCCAAAAGAGTATCTGAGACGTGGAACTCATCAGGAGTTCCCGTCGAATATACTCGGTTACGAATGTTATGACGGCTTTCTTCTATTTACAGTTTATAAACGATTGGTTCGCATTCATAAGTCCTTCTGAGCCTTGCCGATGTCATCTTTCAGATAAAATCACTGAACCAAATTCTTATTGCATAAATGTTGACACAATATCGTTTACAAGTTTTCCATCAGCTTTGCCTTTTACTTTTGGCATCAGGCTTTTCATGATCTTGCCTTTGTCTTTTGCGGTTGGAGCATCAAGGCCGAGTTCTGCCAGAACAGATGCGACTACTTCGCTGATCTCGGATTCATCCATCATCTTTGGAGCATATTGTTCGAGTACTGCCAGACGTTTTTTACATTCTTCGATAATCTCGGTACGGTCGGCAGGAGTCATTTCCAGGGTTTCTTTTGTCTGTTTGATTTCCTTCATGATGACCTGTACTTCTTCTTCGGCTGTCAGATCGGCACGCTTGTCAATTGCTTTATTCTTAAGAGCGGCCAATAACATGGATAAGGTTTCCTTTGTCTCTTTGTCGCCGGCTTTCATTGCGGCAACCATTGCGCTTCTTACTTCTTCGATTTTACTCATGATTATATCCCTCCTGATCGTTGCTTTCTTTATTATACAGAATCAGAAAGAAAATATCCAGCGCTAATTGTAATAGCGAGTTGGTTGCATTCTAAAGAAGCGCACATTATAATTATACTATAGTTGAAATATGATCTGTCGGAGCAGGAGGTGTGTCTATGAGGAATCATGAAGTAACAAAAGTACAGCCATTATTAAAGCCGGACGGAAGCCTTGCGGAGCCGGGATGGGCGAAAAGTCAGCTCTGGCAATATGATCGGACGAAGATTAAAGCTCCGCGGTTTCGGATTAAGGAGTGGGACTATTATCTGGTATTGAATGAAGATTTTGCAGGAGCATTCACGATTTCTGACGATGGATATATCGGTCTTCAATCCGTATCTCTTTTGAATTTTAAAGAAGGATGGGAGCATACGGAGACGATTTTAAATCCATTTCCTATGGGGAAATTTGCTCTGCCGGATTCGTCAGATAAAGGGGATACTGTATACAGGGATAAACGTCTCCATATGGAATTCCAGGTGCGTGATGGGAAACGGCGGATTGGCTGTCAGTTCCGAAATTTTTATCAGGGGAAATCTTTCTCGTGCAATATTGTGCTGGACCAGCCGCAGATGGATACAATGGTAATTGCAACACCGTGGAAGGAGAAGAAGACAGCATTTTATTATAATCAGAAGATCAACTGTATGCCGGCCAGTGGCACTATGACATTTGACGGCAAAACCTATACTTTTTCCAAGGAAACAGATTTTGGAACGCTGGACTGGGGACGGGGTGTGTGGACCTATGATAACCGCTGGTACTGGGGTTCTGGAAATACTGTGATAAATGGTAAGCCATTTGGCTTTAATATCGGTTATGGTTTCGGAGATACGCGGGCAGCGTCTGAAAATATGCTGTTCTACGATGGGGTGGCACATAAGCTGGATGATGTAACTTTCCATATACCAGAAGACAGTTATATGAAACCGTGGACATTTTCATCCAGTGACGGCAGGTTTGAGATGGATTTTGTGCCGGTGCTTGACCGGGCAGCAAGGACGGCTGCACTTGTGATTGAAACAGACCAGCATCAGGTATTTGGAAGAATGAGCGGTAAGGCTGTGCTGGATGACGGGACGGTTCTAAAGATCAGGGATGTGATGTGTTTTGCAGAAGATGTGCATAACAGATATTAGGAGAACGAAAAGGGTGTGAACGTGGATTTGAAATGTACATTGTGCCCAAGAAAATGTGGGGCAGAAAGAAGAAATGGACTCACAGGTTTTTGCGGTGAAGCTGATAAGGTGCGGCTTTCAAGAGCCGCCCTTCATATGTGGGAGGAACCATGCATTTCCGGGGAACAGGGCTCTGGTGCTGTGTTTTTTACCGGATGTACGCTTCGTTGTGTATATTGCCAGAATTATCATATTTCCAATGGTGAAATCGGGAAAGAGGTAACGATTGAAAGACTTGCAGATATTTTCCTGGAGCTTGCCGAAAAAGGAGCGGCCAACATTAATCTTGTGACACCGACACATTTTGTGTGCCAGATCATTGGCGCTCTTAAGATTGCGAAGGCAAAAGGAATGGATCTCCCGGTCGTTTATAATACGAGTGGATATGAAAGTGTGGAAACACTTAAGATGCTGGAAGGATATGTAGATATATATCTTCCGGATTTTAAGTATCTGGATGGAGAACATGCTGCAAAATATTCTGCGGCCGGAAATTATCCGGAGATTGCAAAAGCAGCAGTTGCGGAAATGGTTCGGCAGACGGGTGCACCGCGGTTTGATGCATCAGGCATGATGACAGGAGGTGTTATTGTCAGACATCTGCTTTTGCCAGGTTGTTTAAAAGATGCAAAGAGAGTTGTAAAATATCTGTACACTACCTATGGGAATGACATATATATGAGCCTTATGAATCAGTATACACCGCTTGCCAGTCTGGATAGGGAACGTTTCCCGGAACTTGCCTGCAAAGTATCGGATCTGGCGTATGAAAGACTTGTTGATTATGCCATAGAGACTGGTGTGGAGCAGGCTTTTATCCAGGAAGGAGAAACGGCGAAAGAAAGCTTTATACCGGAATTTACACTGGAAGGAGTGTAATATACGGTTGTGCTTGCTTTTTTTGGTAAAGAGAGTATAGTATATAAATTAAATAATAATGTGCAGAAGGTAGAAGGGTATGGATAGAAATATTTTTTTAGGAAATATGCCAAAGATAACTTTTGAACAATATTTGGAATTCAATGAAGAAAGCCGGGAGAACATGGGACCGATGATACCGGTTCCGATATATCGGCTGCTGGAATATTCCATAAGAGAAGAGCTGTGTGAAAGCTTTGGAAAAGAGGTGCAGATTGGAGTTTTCCGCAAGGCGGGATATCGTGCGGGATGTTATTTCGCCAGACATATGCTTGATCTGACTGTTTCCGAGGATGCAGATTGCTCTGGACTTCCCCTTCTTGGTGAAACCGTATGTAATTATGATGAAGGTCTGATCGCAGGTATTTTTTCGACCTATACAGGGAAGGAATACACGGCGGTAGAGGTAGATTGCTGGGCGACAGGAGACAGAGTCTGCCGGTTCTGTGTAAATCAAAACAAAGAAAAATAACGGTGTAAAGAGGTGCTTATGACGATAGAAGATAGAAATTGTGAAATTTTATTTGAATATCTGAGAAGTATTTTATACGATGCAAAGCCCGGGACGTTAGATATAAATGAGCTGGATGAGCCATTCAGGAAGCTGGGAATGGGTCTTCAGTGTCTGGATGAGTCTGTGCGGGAGATGAAGGCGTATTCAGCAGATCTGTCCATTGGGAATCTGTCCGGTGTATATCCGGGACGGGAGAATTTTTTGTGTGAGAATCTGAAAACACTTCATGCCAATCTGAACCATCTGACATGGCAGGCGAAGCAGGTGGCAGCAGGTGACTATTCACAGCATGTTTCCTATCTGGGAGAGTTCTCGGAGGCATTTAATACGATGACACAACAGCTCTCTGAAAGAGAAAAGCTTCTGAAGCAGGAGACGGAAGAACTTACTGACAAGTCGTATACAGATCTTCTTACGCATATCGGCAATCGATTCTGGTTTACAGATCAGATGGAGAAGCTTCTGAAACGAAAGGATTCCTTTGTATTATGTTTTATTGATCTTGATCATTTGAAGTATGTAAATGACAAGTATGGACATTTGGAAGGAGACGAATATTTAAAACGGTTTGTTCATGTTGTCAGAAGAAAAATCCGTGAAGAAGATCTGTTTGCCAGAATTGGCGGAGATGAGTTCTGCACTGTGTTCCGGAATTGTTCTGTAAAGACGGCGGAAGACAAGCTTATGATGATATTGCAGGAATTTTCGAAAGATGATGATGTAAAGTATCCGGCAAGTTTCAGTTATGGTATCGTAGAGGTTCGAGGCAAAGAGGAAACATTGACAGTGACGGAGATTTTAAAACGCGCAGATGCACAGATGTATGAACAGAAGCGTATACATAAACAAATGTATAAAGAGAAACTTGTATAAGACAAATGTATAAAAATCCTTCATTTACAGATACTATGGAAAGAAACGGAAAGTATAGTGAATGGAGGATTTTTTATATATGAAAGCCACAGGAATTGTAAGACGTATCGATGATCTGGGCCGTGTAGTCATTCCCAAGGAGATTCGCCGGACACTTAGAATACGGGAGGGTGATCCACTGGAAATTTTTACAGACAGAGAAGGAGAGATAATTTTGAAAAAATACTCTCCGATCGGAGAACTGTCTGCGCTTGCCGGGCAGTATGCAGAGAGCCTGTCTCAGACAGTAGGGTGCCTTGTGTGTATCTGTGATATGGATCAGATCGTAGCGGCAGCAGGAAGCGGGAAAAAGGATATTCAGGAAAAATATATCAGCCGGGCGCTCCAGAAGCTTCTGGAAGAACGAAAAACCGTAATTGCAGAGAAATCAGATAAAAAGTATGTACGGATCGTCAGTGAGCAGGAAGAGGACTATGAGCAGGAAGTGATTGCTACGATCATATGTGAGGGTGATGTGATCGGCGGGGTGCTTCTGCTTGCAAAAGAGTCAAAGAAAAAGTTCGGTGAGCTGGAACAGAAGATGGCTTCCTGTGCGGCGGAATTTCTTGGAAGACAGATGGAACAGTAATTTTGTAATAAAGCAGTAATCCCTTTCATATCTTGTGATAGGTAAGGGAGGGATGAAATGGAAAGACAAGTCCGAAAAGATTCAAAGGTCATGTGGATGCTTAAGGCGCTGTTGGTTTCTTATGTGGTTACAGGATTATTATTGTTGCTTCTGACGCTGCTTCTTTATAAATTTGAGCTGAATGAAAAGGCAGTTTCGGCAGGGATTATTGCAATCTATGTGGTTTCAACGCTTATTGGGGGAATCATCATGGGTAAGACGGCAAAAGTAAAGAGATTTGTGTGGGGGATCAGTCTTGGGATCATCTACTTTGCCATGCTTCTTCTGATTACGCTGGGAGTTTATCATACGCTGAATGGTAATGCGGCAAATCTTATGACAACCTTTGTCCTCTGCGCAGGTGGAGGTATGATCGGAGGCATGATCTCATAATCATAATAACATATAAAATGATTGCGAAATTGATGTCAAGATGATATAATAGCATAAGCTAAGCAAAGGTTAAGGAGGATGTGTTATCATGAAACATGTAAAAACATTAAATACACAGACAATGAACAACAACATCAAAAAGAGCGGATGCGGCGAATGCCAGACATCATGCCAGTCTGCATGCAAGACTTCCTGTACAGTTGGAAATCAGACATGTGAGCAGAAGAAATAATCTTTAAAGATGCAATGTAATGGGGCAGCGGCCTTCAGGGTCGCTGTTTTTCGTTGTTGAAAACAAAGAGAAAACGAAAGGGGTATATGGCTTTGATTCACCAGTATCAGAGTAATGGATACAATATCGTCATGGATGTCATAAGTGGCTCTGTCCATGTGGTTGATGATATATGTTATGATGTGATTGCCTGCCTTAATGAAAAAGGCATTGATTATACGGCGGAAGAGCTGGGAAGTCCTTCTGTTAAGAAAGAATTAGAAGAAAGATTAACAGACCGATATGAACAGACAGATATTCAGGAAGCGCTGCAGGATATTATAGAGCTTACGGCCGCAGGACAGTTATTTGTAAAAGACACCTATGAATGTCTGATTGATGCAGTTAAGCAGAGAAAGACGGTAGTGAAGGCTCTCTGCCTGCATATTGCGCATGACTGTAACCTTGCCTGCAAATATTGCTTTGCAGAAGAGGGAGAGTATCATGGAAGACGTGCGCTCATGAGTTATGAAGTGGGGAAAAAGGCTCTGGATTTTCTGATCGCCAATTCGGGTAACCGCCGCAACCTTGAGGTGGATTTCTTTGGCGGAGAACCGCTGATGAACTGGCAGGTGGTAAAAGATCTTGTGGCATACGGAAGAGAACAGGAGAAGATTCATGACAAGCATTTCCGTTTTACGGTCACAACAAATGGTGTGCTTCTGAATGATGAGATTCAGGAGTTTATCAATAAAGAAATGGACAATGTAGTTTTAAGTCTGGATGGGCGAAAGGAAGTCAATGACAGGATGCGCCCGTTCCGTAATGGAAAGGGAAGCTATGATCTCATCGTCCCGAAGTTTCAGAAGCTTGCGGACAGCAGGAATCAGGAGAAGTATTACATACGTGGTACGTTTACAAGAAATAATCTGGATTTTGCAGAAGATATTCTACATTTTGCTGATCTTGGCTTCAAACAGATGTCTATTGAACCGGTAGTCGGAGATGAGACAGATCCTTATGCGATCCGTGAAGAAGATCTTCCGAAGATTATGGAAGAATATGACCGACTTGCGAAGATCATGATCGAGAAAGAAAAGGAAGGAAAAGGTTTCAATTTCTTCCATTTTATGATAGACTTAGACGGTGGGCCGTGTGTGGCAAAACGTTTGTCAGGATGCGGTTCCGGTACAGAATATCTGGCAGTTACCCCATGGGGAGATTTTTATCCTTGTCACCAGTTTGTAGGACATGAGGAATTTCTTATGGGTAATGTCGATGAAGGAATTACGAGACCGGAGATTGCAGATGATTTCCGGAGCTGTAACGTATATTCAAAAGAAAAGTGCAGAAACTGTTTCGCAAAATTTTATTGCAGCGGTGGATGTATGGCGAATTCCTATAATTTCCATGGAACGATTCATGATGCATATGATATCGGTTGTGAGATGCAGAGAAAACGTGTGGAATGTGCGATTATGATAAAAGCGGCTTTATCATAGCAGTAGGATGAGTCTAGAAGAAGACAGAAAGGAAGTAAATCATGAAAAAGAGTAAAGGCGTACTTAGTCTTGTTGTGACGGCAGCTTTGATTGTTCTGCTTGCATTCACAACAGCAGTTGGTTTTGGTGAGTCGCATACCGGAGCAGCCAAGAACATTAAATTAGGTCTGGATCTTGCCGGAGGTGTCAGCATCACTTATCAGGTAAAGGATAAGAATCCGACAGCTGAAGAGATGAGTGATACCATCTACAAGCTTCAGAAGCGTGTAGAGCAGTACAGTACAGAATCAAGCGTATATCAGGAAGGTGACGACCGTATTAATATTGAGATTCCGGGCGTATCTGATGCAAATGAGATCCTGGATGAACTGGGCCAGCCGGGTTCTCTGTACTTTATCGCGCAGACAGGAAGTGATGGTACAGATAACTATTCAATGATCAATTCTACTGGTGATGCTGCGCAGGATTATCAGTTGAATAAGACAATTGAAGAGCTGGAAGCAGACGGTTCTATCGTTCTTACCGGTAATGATGTTAAGAGTGCACAGGCAGGCACAAGGGAAGACAGTCTTACCGGTGCGAAAGAGAATGTTGTAGCTCTTACATTTACAGAAGAAGGAACAGAGAAATTTGCTGAAGCTACAAAGAGTGCATATGAGGCCGGACAGACAATCGCAATATATTATGATGGTGCATTTGCAAGTGTTCCGAGAGTGAATAATGCGATTGAGAACGGACAGGCAGAGATTACAGGAAGCAGTACATATGAGGAAGCTGAGGCACTGGCCTCCACAATTCGTATTGGTGGACTGAAACTGGAATTAGAGGAACTCCGTTCTAACGTAGTAGGAGCGCAGCTTGGCGAGCAGGCAATCAGTACCAGTTTAAAGGCAGGTGCTATTGGTCTTATCATCGTATTCCTGTTTATGATTTTTGTATATTACCTTCCGGGACTTGCATCCAGTCTTGCACTTATTATTTATACAGGTCTTGTGATCGTAATACTGAATGCATTTGAGGTAACACTGACGCTGCCTGGTATTGCAGGTATTATCCTGAGTATCGGTATGGCAGTAGATGCAAATGTTATCATCTTTGCCCGTGTAAGAGAAGAGATGACACGGGGCAAGAGTGTTAAGAATGCACTGAAAACAGGTTTCCAGAAAGCATTGTCTGCGATTGTTGACGGTAATATTACTACATTGATCGCAGCAGCCGTATTGTGGATAAAGGGTTCTGGTACAGTGAAGGGCTTTGCACAGACACTGGCGATCGGTATTGTCGTGTCCATGTTTACAGCGCTTGTTATTACCCGTATGATCGTATATGCATTCTATGCAGTAGGACTTAGAAGTGAGAAGCTTTATTACCGTCCGAAGAAGGAACGTAAACCGATTGATTTTCTTGGAAAGAAGAAAGTGTTTTTTGCTGCTTCTGCAGCTGTCATCGTGATCGGTCTGGCATTTATGGGAATCAATGCTTCCAAAGGAAATGGCGCTTTTTCATATGGCCTTGAATTTGAAGGTGGTACTTCAACAAATGTAACCTTCAACGAAGATTATTCTATTGAAGAAATTGACGAAAAGATCGTTCCGGTTGTAGAAGAAGTGACTGGAGATGCGAATGTGCAGACTCAGAAGGTGGCAGGAACGAATCAGGTTATCATCAAAACGGTTACACTTGATCTGGATAAACGTGAAGCACTGAATCAGGCACTGGTAGACAAGTTCCAGGTAAATGCAGATGAGATCACAGCTGAGAATATCAGCTCTACAGTCAGCAGCGAGATGCGTCAGGATGCAGTTATTGCGGTTATCGTAGCAACAATCTTCATGCTGCTTTACATCTGGCTCCGCTTTAAAGATATCTGCTTTGCAACAAGTGCGGTTACTGCTCTTTTACATGACGTGTTTGTTGTGCTTGCATTCTACGCTGTGGCAAGAATTTCTGTCGGCAATACATTTATCGCATGTATGCTGACGATTGTGGGTTATTCTATCAATGCTACGATCGTTATCTTTGACCGTATCCGAGAGGAACTGCATTATAAGACGAGAACAACAGATCTTGCAGAAGTGGTAAATAAGAGTATCACACAGACACTTACCAGAAGTATCTATACATCACTGACAACTTTCATTATGGTTGCTGTGCTGTTTGTTCTTGGTGTAAGTTCAATTAAAGAATTTGCACTGCCTCTGATGGTAGGTATCGTTTGCGGTGGTTATTCATCTGTATGTATCACAGGTGCTTTGTGGTTCGTTATGAAGAAGCTGGGTAAGAATAAATAAGAATAAGAAAACGATAAAGACAGCAGGAGCAAGGAATGCAGTCATCAGACGGTGTTCCCTGCTCCTGTGATTTTATATCAGATTGGGAGACAGATGATGGAACAGTGGGTTTTACTCAGAAAAGGAGCTGATTTTGAAGCGATCGCGAGGAAATATCATATCAGTCCCAGACTGGCATCTCTCATTCGTAATCGTGAAATTACAGATGATGCTAAGATGGAACGATATTTGAATGGAACGATCGCGGATCTTTATGACGGTATGCTGCTTAAGGATATGGACCGTGCAGTAGAGATTCTGGCAGAGAAAATAAAAGAGCAGAAGAAGATACGTGTCATAGGGGATTATGATATCGATGGTGTGAATGCAACCTATATTCTGCTGGAAGGTCTGGAAGGTCTGGGTGCTGATGTGGACAGTGATATACCGGATCGAATGCGGGATGGATATGGGCTGAATATGACGCTTGTTGAGCGGGCATATGAAGCAGGTGTTGATACCATCATTACCTGTGATAACGGGATTGCCGCTTCAGAGGAGATTGCTTATGGAAAGAGATTGGGTATGACGATTGTTGTAACCGATCATCATGAAGTGCCATATGAAGAGGAAGAGGGGAAAAAGATTTATAAGCTTCCGCCGGCCGATGCGATTGTTGATCCAAAACAACAGGGATGTACCTATCCATTTGACGGGCTTTGTGGTGCGGCAGTTGCATATAAACTGATCGAGGCACTTTACGAAGTATCTGGAAAAGATGCCTGTGACGTAGATTATCTGATTCAAAATGTGGCAATAGCTACGGTAGGGGATGTTATGGATCTTGTAGATGAGAATCGGATATTTGTAAAAGAAGGGCTTGCTATGTTAAGCAGAACTTCGAATCCGGGTCTTCGGGCACTGATCGAATGTACAGGACTTGACAGGGGAAATATCAGTGCATATCATATCGGATTTATTCTTGGACCGTGTCTGAATGCCAGCGGGCGACTGGATACAGCGAAACGTGCACTTGCGCTTTTCCGGGCAGAAACAAAGAAAGAGGCAGACATGCTGGCGGGGGAATTGAAAGCATTGAATGACAGCCGCAAGAACATGACGGTTGAAGCGACAGAGCAGGCGATCCGGCAGGTGGAAGAAAAATACATGGAAGACAGAGTCCTTGTGGTTTACCTCCCGGATTGTCATGAAAGTCTTGCGGGTATCGTTGCGGGGCGCGTGCGTGAACGATTCTATCGACCGGTGTTTGTGCTGACAGACGCAGAAAATAGTGTGAAAGGATCCGGACGTTCTATTGAAGCCTACGCAATGTATGAAGAACTGAACCGGTGTAAAAATCTTCTTACAAAATACGGAGGACACCGCATGGCAGCAGGACTTTCGCTTAATAAAGAAAATGTAGATATGTTCCGGAAGATGCTCAATGAGAACTGTACACTTGGGGAAAAGGAACTGACGGAGAAGGTAGTAATTGATATGGAGATGCCATTTTCCTGTGTGACAGAACCATTTGTAGAAGAACTTTTACTGCTGGAGCCGTTTGGTAAAGGAAATACAAAGCCAATATTTGCTGCCCGTGATATTGAACTTTCAGATGTCCGGGTGATCGGAAAAAATAAAAATGTGATAAAAGCACTGGCAAGAGATAAAAATGGAACAAGAATGGACGCTTTGTATTTTGGAGATGTGGAAAAGTTTCTTCATGTGTATGAAAAGAAAGGCGGGAAAATGATGCTCACATATTATCCGGGCATAAATGAATATCTGGGACAGAAAAAGCCGCAGATTACGATCACGCATTATCAATAGAATTGTTTGAAAGTTCGACAAATTAATGTTATACTAAAGAGTAGTTTTAGCATAAATTCAGGGAATGGAGAGATAGAATATGAAAAAGATAGAAGAATATGTAAGAAGTATTCCGGATTTTCCGGAGCCGGGCATCATTTTCAGAGACGTAACAAGCGTTCTGCAGGATGCAGATGGACTTAAGCTTGCGATCGACAGCATGCAGGAGAAGCTTGCCGGTGTAGATTTTGATGTAGTCGTTGGACCGGAGTCCCGTGGATTTATTTTTGGTGTTCCGATTGCATATAATCTTCATAAGCCGTTTATTCCAATCCGCAAGAAGGGAAAACTTCCTTGTGAGACAGTTTCTGTAGAGTATGCCCTTGAATATGGAACAGCTGAGCTGGAGATTCACAAAGATGCAATTCATGAAGGCCAGAAAGTGGTTATCATTGATGATCTGATGGCTACCGGAGGAACAACGGAAGCGATGATCAAGCTGGTAGAGAGCCTGGGTGGTACGGTTGTAAAGACTGTATTTCTTATGGAACTTGCAGGTCTTGAAGGACGTAAGAAACTTGCCGGCCAAGATGTTGATTCAGTGATTATCTATCCGGGAAAATAAAGAGACGAAAAAATGAGGGAAGGAGGCAATGATATGTCAGACAAAATAACAACATATGAATCACTGGATGACCGTATCGCACCAGAAGCGCTTACGTCTGATCTGGGGAAGGGACTTGCGATTGTAGACGGGCATGCAGTAAAGGCACCGGACAATTATGAAGACCCTGACAAGCTTTATGACATGTTGATTGCCCGTATCCGAAAATATCACCCGTCAACAGATGTCAGTATGATTGAGAATGCATATCATCTGGCCAGAGAGGCACATGGTGAACAGTATCGTAAGTCGGGAGAACCATATATTATTCATCCACTTTGGGTTGCAATCATTCTTGCCGATCTGGAAATGGATAAGGAAACAATTGTTGCGGCAATATTGCATGATGTTGTAGAGGATACAGAGTATAGTGAAGAAGATATCCGTAAGATGTTCGGAGATGAAGTAGCACTTCTTGTAAATGGTGTTACCAAGCTTGGAAGATTGTCTTATTCATCGGATAAGCTGGAAGTGCAGGCAGAAAACCTGCGTAAGATGTTCCTTGCCATGGCAAAGGATATCCGTGTCATTATTATTAAGCTTGCAGACCGTTTACATAATATGCGTACACTGCAGTTTATGACACCTGCGAAGCAGAAGGAAAAAGCGAAAGAGACGATGGACATTTATGCCCCTATCGCGCAGCGTCTGGGTATTTCCAAGATCAAGACGGAACTCGATGACCTGGCGCTTAAGTATTCGCAGCCGGAAGTCTTCTTTGATCTGGTAGACCAGATCAATGCCAGAAAGACGGAAAGAGAAGAGTTCGTTCAACAGATAGTTGAGGAAGTATCGAAACATATGAAGAATGCGAATATCAAGGCTGATGTGAATGGCCGTGTAAAACATTTCTTCAGTATTTATAAGAAAATGGTGAATCAGGATAAGACCGTAGATCAGATATACGATCTGTTTGCGGTACGAATCATTGTGGATTCTGTAAAAGACTGTTACGCGGCACTTGGTGTTATTCATGAGATGTATACACCGATTCCGGGGCGTTTTAAGGATTATATTGCAATGCCGAAGCCCAATATGTATCAGTCACTTCACACAACGCTTATGAGTTCCGTGGGCCAGCCATTTGAAATTCAGATACGTACGGTGGAGATGCATAAGACTGCGGAATATGGTATTGCTGCACACTGGAAATATAAGGAATCCAATGACGGAAAGAAGAGTGTACAGGCGCAGGAGGAAGAGAAGTTAAGCTGGCTGAGACAGATCCTGGAGTGGCAGCGTGACATGTCAGATAACAGAGAGTTCCTGAATCTTATAAAGGGCGATCTGGACTTGTTTGCTGAAGATGTATATTGCTTTACTCCACAGGGAGATGTCAAGAATCTGCCGAATGGTTCTACGCCGATTGATTTTGCCTATGCGATCCACAGTGCTGTCGGCAACAAGATGGTAGGCGCCAGAGTAAATGGTAAGCTTGTTAATATCGATTATAAGATTCAGAATGGTGACAGAATAGAGATTCTGACTTCGCAGAATTCCCGCGGTCCAAGCCGTGACTGGCTGAACGTGGTCAAGAGTACACAGGCAAATAATAAGATCAATCAGTGGTTCAAGAAAGAGTTTAAAGAAGAAAATATCATCAAAGGGAAAGAGCTTATATTAGCATACTGCAAAGCGAAGAACCTGAATATAACAGACATTCTGCAGGGAAAATATCAGGAGATCGTTCAGAAAAAGTATGGATTCAAAGACTGGGATTCGGTACTTGCGGCCATCGGTCATGGCGGACTCAAGGAAGGTCAGGTCGTGAACCGTCTTGCAGAAGAGTATGGCAAAGAACATAAGCAGGAGATCACTGACGAAGTTGTTCTTGAAAGAGTGGCAGAAGCTGCGAAGAATAAAGTGCATATTGCCAAATCCAAAAGCGGTATCGTTGTCAAGGGCATTGATGATATGGCAGTTCGTTTTTCCAGATGCTGTAATCCGGTACCGGGTGATGAAATCGTAGGATTTGTGACAAGAGGCCGGGGAATGTCTATTCACCGTACCGATTGTGTGAACATCATTCATCTGACGGAAGCAGAACGTGCAAGGTTGATCGATGCAGAGTGGGAGAGTGATGTTGCAGAGGAATCCGGTGGACAGTACCTGGCGGAGATTAAAATGTATGCTTATGACAAGAAGGGACTTCTTATGGAAATATCCCGTATATTTACAGAATCTAATGTAGATGTGAAGTCAATGAATATACGTACCAGCAAGCAGGGAAAAGCTACAGTCGAGACAGGATTTATCGTACACGGAAGGGAAGAACTGTCACGGATCATCGGAAAGCTCAGACAGCTTGAAGGTATCATAGATATTGAAAGAACAACAGGTTAGAACCGGAAAGGATGTTCGCTATTATGAAAGTAGAAAGATATGCAACAGGAATTTTAAATACCAACTGCTATCTGGCAATTAATGAAGAAACAAAGGAAACGGTCGTTGTTGACCCGGCAGACTGTCCGAAATATCTGATGCGTCATATCAAAGAGAATGAGCTTAAGATCGTGGCGATTCTCCTTACACATGGTCATTTTGACCACACGATGGGTATTGATAAGTTCTTAGATGAATATAAGGTGCCTGTTTATGTACATGAAGAGGATGCAGCTATGCTTGAGGATATCGAACTGAATCTGTCCAGGGTGTACACTTCCGGTTATACATTCTCCGGGGCTTGGACAGTAAGGGACAAACAGATTCTTCACCTTGCCGGAGAGGATTTTGAAGTGATTCATACACCGGGACATACAAGAGGTGGCTGCTGTTATTATGTTGCAGCGGATAATGTGCTTTTCAGCGGCGATACTCTGTTTCAGAATTCTGTCGGAAGAACCGATTTTGAAACAAGCAGTATGTCTGATCTTGTACATTCCATTCGTGACAGACTCTTCGTGCTGCCGGATGAGACACATGTCTATCCGGGACATATGGGAGAGACAATGATCGGGCATGAAAAGAAATATAATCCTTTCATTTAGGAGAAGATGATGATACAGATTATATGTAAGAATGAGTCATACGTTTATAATGTATATCATATGGTAAAGGCTTTTTATCCATCTGCGGATGTTACGTCCGCAGTGGACGAAAAAGCCTCTAATTATGTAACAGTACGTGTTCCGGGTGAAGCGGACATCTGTATTGCGGAAAAAGAAAATAAAAATAAGGCAGAAAAGTGCCTGTATCATGCACTTTCTGAACTGACGGGACAAAAGCTTCCGTGGGGAATCCTGACCGGTGTACGCCCTACGAAGATTGCGATGAAGATGCTGGAAGAAGGGATGACGGAAGATGAATTTGTCCCATGGCTTATGGAGGAGTGCCTCGTAAGCAGGGAGAAAGCAGCGTTGTCCTGGAATATTGCAAAAAGAGAAAAGGAGCTCCTTGACCAGCTGGATTATGAGAATGGTTACAGCCTGTATATTGGCATTCCATTCTGCCCGACAGTATGCACCTATTGCTCATTTAGTTCAGGTGCACTTTCTGACTGGAAAGACAGCGTGGATGACTATCTGCGTGCGCTTTTAAAGGAACTGGCATTTATTGCGGATGCCTGCAGAACAAAGAAGCTGAATACGATATACATAGGCGGAGGCACGCCTACAACCTTGAATGAAGAGCAGCTTAGCAGCCTTCTGGACTTTGTAGATGCACATTTTTCCAAAGAACATCTGCTGGAATATACGGTAGAAGCAGGACGCCCGGACAGTATTACGGAAGGGAAGCTTCGGGTGCTTCGAAAGCATGGCATTACCAGGATTTCCATTAATCCGCAGAGTATGCAGCAGAAGACGCTGGATGCCATCGGAAGAAAACATACCGTTGCAGAGATTTATCATGCCTATGAGATGGCAAGAAATCTGGGATTTGATGATATTAATATGGATATTATCGCTGGCCTTCCCGGAGAAACCGAAGCAGATATGCAGGATACACTTGCACAGCTTATGAGCTTAAAGCCGGACAGCCTGACGGTACACTCTCTTGCGATCAAGAGAGCGGCAAAGATGGGACAGGAGAGAAAAAAACAGGAAGATACCGAGTCCCTTGCGAAGATGAATGCTGTTATGAGCCAGATGACACAGGATGCAGCTTGCGCAGCCCGACGCATGGGACTGGTTCCATATTACCTGTACCGGCAGAAGAATATTGCAGGAAATTTTGAAAATGTGGGCTATGCAAAGGTTGACAAAGCCGGAATATACAATATACTTATTATGGAAGAGAAACAATCCATTATTGCCGCAGGAGCAGGGGCTTCCACGAAGATTGTGTTAAAGGAAGCAATTGAGATTCCGGGCAATAAAAAGAAGAAAAAGACGAATCTGATACGGCTTGAAAATGTGAAGGCGATTGATGCCTATATCAGCCGTATTGATGAGATGATAGAACGAAAAGGAGAATGGTTATGGCATTAAAGAAGAAACCGGTCACAGGCATGAAAGACATGATGCCAAAGGAGATGGAGATACGCGATTATCTGATCCAGCTGATCAAGGATACGTATAAGACCTTTGGATTCCAGTCTATGGAGACACCATGTGTGGAGCATATTGAAAATCTGTGCAGCAAGCAGGGCGGGGACAACGAGAAGCTGATCTTCAAGATCATGAAGCGTGGCGAAAAGCTTAAGATTGCAGAGGCAAAAGAGGAAAATGACCTGACAGACGGCGGCCTTCGCTATGACCTGACGGTACCGCTTGCGAGGTATTATGCAAATCATGCCAATGAATTACCTTCCCCATTTAAAGCACTTCAGATTGGCAATGTGTGGCGTGCAGACCGCCCGCAGAGAGGACGTTTCCGCCAGTTTGTACAGTGCGATATTGACATCCTCGGTGAAGGGAGCAATCTGGCTGAGATCGAGCTGATCCTCGCTACAACAGCGATGCTGGGCAAACTGAACTTCAAGAACTTTACGGTGTGTATCAATGACCGTAATATCTTAAAGTCCATGGCTGCATACAGTGGATTTAAAGAGGAAGATTATGATGAAGTATTCATCATTCTCGATAAAATGGACAAGATCGGTGCAGATGGTGTATCTTCCGAGCTTCAGGAGATGGGATATGCAAAGGAAAATGTAGATACATATCTGGGACTTTTTGATGAAATCGCAGATGATGTATCTGGTATTCATTTCCTGAAAGAGAAACTGGGCGATTATCTGAGTGATGAGACTGCAGACGGCATGGAGATGATCATGTCCAGCGTGGATGCTGCAAAGGAATGTGAATTTAGATTAAAGTTTGATCCGACACTTGTAAGAGGGCAGTCTTACTATACAGGAACCATTTTTGAAGTGACCATGGATGATTTCGGCGGCTCTGTTGCCGGAGGCGGACGTTACGATAAGATGATCGGTAAATTCACAGGACAGGATACACCGGCATGTGGTTTCTCTATTGGTTTTGAGCGTATTGTAATGCTCCTTCTGGAAAATGGCTATGAAGTTCCAAAGAAAGGCGCAAAGAAAGCTTATCTTCTGGAAAAGAAGCTTCCAAAGGAAGGCATGCTGAAAGTACTTTCTCTTGCAAAGGCTGACAGAGAGTCAGGTAAGCAGGTACTGATCGTGAATATGAAGAAGAATAAGAAGTTCCAGAAGGATCAGCTTCTGGAAGAAGGCTATGAAGAAATCGTAGACTGCTATGCAGATTCCGTAGATAAATTATAAAATATACCCCGGGGTATAATGAAAAGGAGATAGAAAATATGGCAGAGTCAATGCAGGGTTTGAAAAGAACTCACAGATGTGGAGAATTATCCAGTGCCAATATTGGCGAGACTGTGACCATTATGGGATGGGTGCAGAAGAATCGTAATAAAGGAGGTCTCGTATTCGTTGACGTAAGAGACCGTTCTGGTATTATTCAGGTAGTGTTTGAAGAAGGAAAGGCTGATGCGGCTTTGATTGAAAAGGCAGCAAAGCTTCGTTCTGAATTCGTAGTGGCAATTGTAGGTAAAGTTGAAAAGCGTTCAGGTGCGGTAAATGCGAATCTGACTACAGGTGAGATTGAGATTATTCCGGAGCAGCTTCGTGTATTATCGGAATCTGAAACGCCTCCGTTCCCGATCGAAGAGAATTCTAAGACAAAGGAAGAGGTTCGTCTGAAATACCGTTATCTGGATCTGAGAAGACCGGACCTTCAGCGGAACCTGATGATGCGAAGCAAAGTGGCAACACTGACACGTCAGTTCCTTGCAGAAGAAGGATTTCTTGAGATTGAAACACCGGTACTGATCGGAAGTACACCGGAAGGCGCAAGGGATTATCTTGTCCCAAGCCGTGTGCATCAGGGACATTTCTATGCTCTGCCGCAGTCACCACAGCTGTTCAAACAGCTTTTGATGTGTTCTGGATATGATCGTTATTTCCAGATTGCAAAATGCTTCCGCGATGAGGATCTGCGTGCAGACCGTCAGCCGGAGTTTACCCAGATTGATATGGAGCTTTCTTTTGTGGATGTTGATGATGTTATTGATGTAAATGAAAGACTGCTTGCAAAATTATTCAAAGAGGTTCTTGGTATCGAAGTATCTCTTCCGATTCCAAGAATGACATGGCAGGAAGCCATGGACCGCTATGGTTCCGATAAGCCGGATGTTCGTTTTGGTATGGAACTTCATGATGTGACAGAAGTTGTAAAAGACTGTGAATTCGTCGTATTTAAGGGTGCCATCGAAAATGGAGGAACTGTCCGTGGAATTAATGCTAAGGGACAGGGTGCAATGCCGCGTAAGAAAATCGATAAGCTTGTATCCTTTGCAAAAGATTACGGTGCAAAGGGACTTGCATATATTGCAATTCAGGAAGACGGGGAAGTGAAATCATCTTTTGCAAAATTCATGAAAGATGAAGAGATGAAAGCTCTGATCGAAGCTATGGGCGGCGAGAATGGAGACCTCCTTCTCTTTGCGGCAGATAAAAATAAAGTCGTATGGGATGTGCTTGGTGCACTTCGTCTGGAACTTGCACGCCAGATGGATCTTCTTGATAAGAGTGAGTATAAATTCCTCTGGATCACAGAATTCCCACTTCTTGAGTGGAACGAAGAGCAGAACAGATATACGGCAATGCATCATCCATTTACAATGCCGATGGAAGAAGATCTGCAGTACATTGATACGGATCCAGGACGCGTACGCGCAAAGGCTTATGATATTACTCTTAATGGAAATGAGATTGGCGGCGGAAGCGTGCGAATCTTCAATCCGGAAGTTCAGAGCAAGATGTTTGAGGTGCTCGGTTTCACACCAGAACAGGCACAGGAGCAGTTTGGTTTCCTTCTTACTGCGTTCAAATACGGTGTACCACCTCACGCAGGGCTGGCATATGGTCTGGACAGACTTGTTATGCTGATGGCAAAAGAAGACAGTATTCGTGATGTCATTGCTTTCCCGAAGGTAAAAGATGCTTCTGACCTGATGACAGAGGCGCCAACAAAGGTAGATCCGAAACAGCTGGAAGAGCTGGGACTTGAAATTGTGGCAGAGGAATAAGAATTTAGTTCAGTGATTTTATCTGAGGCAGAACAGTGACGCGAGACAGCAGAACTTTGAAAAACGAACCAGTCGCTGACAAACGGTAAACATCAAAAGCTGATATAACATTCGTAACCGAGTATATTCGACGGGAACTCCTTATGAGTTCCGCGTCTCAGATACTCTTTCACCTTGTATGGGAAATACAAGGCGAATACGAAGTTATATCAGCTTTTTCTGCAACCGTTTGTAACGCTCTTCCACGTTTCCCCAAGCTCAGCTGTCTCGCGTCACTTGTAATGTCTCAGCCAAAATACTGAAGCCGCATAGCTCAAGTGTTTCCACCACGTTATCGGCGCGATAACAAGCTCTTTTTCATTATCTGAGAGCGAAAAAGAAAATATGTACTGACTTTTTTTAGAACCAAATCATTTCCTCAGAGACAAAATCCTAAAATGGAATGAGTTTTCAACAAATCATTTCATTCAAATATGGATTTTTTCTCTTGGGAGCTGACTTCGACCTCCCAAAAATCATTACAATTCTTTACTTTTACATATAGAAACTGAAAAGACCAGATCCATAACATGTTTTGCCAACAAACTAAGGCATGCACTTTTACCCGGAATTGCCAGTACAGTAAATGGTAGCAGTTGATATAGTTCTATATGGTGACGGTAAGCGGAAGTCCTGGAAAATCCAGCCCGAAGCTGTTAGAGGTCGAAAAACAGGCATCGCTTATCGTCTGTTTTTCGACCTCTTATAGATTCGTGGCTTAGTTGTAAGGACGGACGCATCGGAGACATATAGAACTATATCAACTACGTACCACTTACTCTACTAAATTCCTATTATGCAAGCTCTTCTACCAGTTTCTTCAGTGCATTAACTGCCTCATCTGGTAACTTGTCGTATCCGTCTTTTGCTACTGCAAAGTTTTCTACTTCGTTTACACGATCCTGCATACGAGCTTTTAACTGAGCCTTGTAGTCTGCATCATCAAGATCCGGGATGAATCCTTCCCAATCCATGATCTCGATATCAGAGAATGGTCCCCACTGATGGAAATCTGCTCTCTTCTCTACAATTGCTTCCAGAACACCAAGTGTATCTTTTGGCTGAACCTTCTTGCCCATGAAATCACCGGTATTAACGATATAGCAATCTACGTTCTTTTCTTCAACTAACTTTTTGAACTTCTCATAATCGTTAGCAAGTGGATATGTTCTGAATGGATTAGCATATGGTACAACAACAAGCTTGTTCGGGTCAACGCCAGGTGCGAGTCTCTCTGCAGAAGAACGTTTGGTAGCAAGTGTTGCTCCCATTACGGATGCAAGTGCAGCACCTTTCAGTTTTACTACCGGCGGAATTGTCGGGTCTTTCATAATCCAGAAAATAGCATTTACTGGTGCTTCAATCTTATCTACACGGTTTGGTGACCATAATTTAGACTTGATCGCACGTCCATTACCATTTCTGATATCTTCTGTTACTAACTGAACCTTACCTTCATCATCTAAAGTAGCTGAACAGTTCTGTGCTGTCAGAAGATATTTGTTATCCGGACATCCTGTCGGATAGTCTGCTGTCTTATCAAAATAAGTAGGCTCAATTGCGATAGATGAACATGTATCTGTGTTGATAATGAACGCATCATCGTGAAGAACCTTGATCTCATATTTTCCGCCATGTTTTGCATGTGTAAGTGTGGACTTACCGGATCCTGACAGACCATATACAGATGCAACGTATTTAGATCCATCTGGAAGTAAATACTCTTTCTGTCCACCATGGCAGGAAGCATATCCGTTACGGTTAGCGATTGCCCATACCATAGTCAGAGTACCTTTCTTATGCTCACCAAAATATCTCATACCAAGGATACATGCACAGTTTGTCTCTGTATTAAAGTAGCACAGAGTCTTCTTTGCAGGATCACTTAAGCAGTCAAAGCTTACGCCCGGAGCTTCTTCCGGAATCCACTGTGGATCGGAGAAAATATAGATATCAGCTTCTTTTCCATCCCCAACTGGTTTGGATTCTTTGTACATCTTCACATATTCATCAGACATGTACTGGAAGTTCAGCATCCAGTTATACATGATATTCTCTTCGCCTTCTGGAATCAGCAGATGACACTTAACCATAAATTCCGGATCAAGTCCTGCAAATACAGTTGCATGATACATCTTTTTATAGCGTGATTTGTAAACAGCATCCATTGCAACCTTATCCAGTGCCTCACAGTCTACTCCCGGCTCTCCTGCGATACGACGTGCTGTTGCGTAACGACCTGTGATTGCTCCATCGTTAAATAACAGAACTTTCGCATCTTTATCAAGTCCGAACTCTTCTCCTCTATATACAGGCATATCTGTAACGATTGTTCCCGGTGAATTCTTTGCAAGATTGTATGCCTCTTTTAATGTCTCAACCTTAACTACATTATTTCCATAAAATGCCGCCTCAATAATAGCTCTGGTTTTTGAAAATCCTGGTTTGCCTTTTCCAATTTCTTCAATTGGATAGTATGCTTTTGTTGCCATATCCTATTTTTCCTCCTTAAAATCCAAATTTGGTTTATTATCTCATTTTTCCCAGGAAAAGTCAATAGTTTAACAATGTTTTTACGAAAGTTTTTGGCTCGTATTATTCATTTATTTTTTTATTATTGTATTAAATTGTTTTATTAATTACAAAAAATGCAAGATTTTCTTTCAAATCTTGCATTTTATAATTATTTTATTAAATTCCGAAATATTTTTGATTACATTTGCGTACCCGTATGATAAAAAACACAAGTGCGACAAAGAAGAGGATCAGCATAACCGTAAACAGCTTATCCGCTCCACCTACATACGTATTATAGAGATCTGAGACACCGTAAAGCGTTGTCGAAAGCCCCAGTACCAGAAGAGGAAGCGATGCCTCTTTGCAGTACGCATCAAGATCCTTACATTTTTTCACATCAACGTCCTTCGGGAGCAGGATTGTTCGATTGACTTTCTTTTTTGTTTTTATCATAACATATCCATACAGGCAATATAATCCGCAGGCTACGGCGAAGATCCCAAAGATTCCTTCTATATTCATATGCGTTCACACCTCTTATACTTCTAATATAGCTCTTACCGTTTCTTCCATCTTGTCAACATCACATTCGATATCATGCAATACTTTTGCATCCAGAATATCCCGGATCGCCTGCGGCATTTCAACACCTGACACTTCCTTAAGTTTTTCAAGAAGTGTAAGCTCGTCGCCTTCTGCATTCTTTTCATCTACAGCACGCATTACACTCTTAACAAACTTATATGGGCTTGCCGTAGAGGCAATGACACATTTCTTATCATCCTTTGTATTCTTTCGATATTCATCACAGACATGAGACGCAACAGCAGTATGTGTATCAATCACGTATCCCGTTCTGTTGTATAATGTGCGGATACTATCCAGAGTTTCCTTCTCTGTCGCATATCCCGCCGCAAAATCAGAAAGCTTTTCTTTCATCTCCGGCGTTATTGTATAGCTTCCGCCATTTTTCAGCTCTTCCATAAACGCTCTGGTCTGCTCACAATCTTCTCCTGTAATCAGGTAGATCAGACGTTCCAGATTGCTGGAAATAAGAATATCCATAGACGGTGATGTTGTCAGCATAAACTCTCGATTCCTGTCATATGTACCAGTCTGAAAGAAATCAAACAGAACCTTATTCTCATTGGAAGCACAGATCAGTTTATCAATCGGAGTACCCATCTGTTTTGCATAGTAAGCAGCCAGAATATTTCCAAAGTTTCCGGTAGGAACTACTACATTAATCTTCTCACCTTCCGCTACTTCATCATTTGCCAGAAGTTTTGCATACGCATACACATAATACGCAACCTGCGGCACAAGTCTTCCTATGTTAATAGAATTCGCAGAAGAAAACTGATAACCTTTTGCAGCCAGATCCTCCGCCAGCTTCTTATCTTCAAACATTGCCTTCACACCACTTTGCGCATTGTCAAAATTACCATGGATCGCAACGACATCTACATTACTGCCCTTCTGTGTTATCATCTGCAATTCCTGCACCTTACTGACACCATTCTTTGGATAAAATACAATGATCTTTGTTCCCTCAACGTCCGCAAAACCTGCCATTGCAGCTTTTCCTGTATCTCCGGATGTCGCTGTCAGGATTACAATCTCATTTTTTACATTATTTTTCTTTGCTGATGTCGTCAAAAGATGTGGCAAAATAGAGAGCGCCATATCCTTAAATGCAATAGTTGCTCCGTGGAACAGTTCCAGATAATAATCATCATCCACCTTTACAAGCGGCGCGATCTCTTCTGTATCAAACTTACTGTCATACGCTTTTTCGATACAGGCTTTCAGTTCTTCCTCTGTAAAGTCTGTCAGAAACTGTTTCATAACAGTATATGCTGTCTCCTGATAGCTCATATCCTTTAGTTCCTTCATAGAAACATCCAGTTTTGGAATACAATCCGGTACAAACAGACCGCCATCCGGAGCAAGTCCGGTAAGAATCGCCTGTGAAGCTGTTACTTTCACATCAGAGTTTCTTGTGCTTTTGTAATGTAGATTCATTTTTTTCACCCTTTATTTTTCTTATTTTTTGCTATTCGTATATTTTACAAGACCGCCTGCCGCAATCAGCTTCTGCATAAATTCCGGGAACGGCTGTCCCTGAAACTCAGTTCCCTTTGTACGATTGTAGATTTTTCCACTGTCAAAATCTACTTCTACCTCATCGCCGGCTTCAATCCCTCTTGCAGCCTCCGGACACTCAATGATCGGAAGACCGATATTGATCGCGTTACGATAAAAAATTCTAGCAAACGTCTCAGCGATCACACAGCTGACACCTGCTGTCTTTAAGCAGAGCGGTGCATGCTCTCTGGAAGATCCGCATCCAAAATTCTTATTGGCAACAATCAGATCGCCCGGCTGTACTTTCTTCACAAAATCCGGATCAATATCAACCATAGCATGACTCGCCAACTCCTGTGCATCGAAGGAATTCAGGTATCTTGCCGGAATGATAACATCCGTGTCTACATTGTCTCCGTATTTAAATACATGTCCTAATGCTTTCATTATCTGTCACCTACTTTCTCTGGATTTGCAATACATCCTGCAATTGCACTTGCTGCTGCCACTTCCGGTGAAGCAAGATAAATAAGTGAATCTACATGTCCCATTCTTCCTACAAAGTTACGATTTGTTGTAGATACACATTTTTCTCCGGCTGCCATAACACCCATATGTCCTCCCATACACGGTCCACAGCTTGGGGTATTTACTGCGCAGCCAGCATCTACAAAAATGTCCAGAAGACCTTCTTTGATACACTGCTTGTAAATCTTCTGTGTTGCAGGTACTACCATAACGCGTACATCCGGATGCACCGTATGGCCTTTCAGAATCGCTGCTGCCTTTCTCATATCCTCCATACGTCCATTCGTGCAGGATCCAATAACTACCTGATCGATCTTAATCGGCTCCATCGCCTCAATCTCATCAATTGTCTTTGCATTGCCCGGAAGATGTGGGAATGCAACTGTAGGGCGGACTTCCGCAAGATTAATCTCAACCACTTCATCATACTGCGCATCTGCATCTGCTTCGTAAACTTTATACTCTTTTGTTGTATGTTCTTTCAGATATGCCTCTGTCTTTTCATCAACCGGGAAAATTCCGTTCTTGGCACCCGCTTCAATTGCCATATTTGCCATTGTAAAACGATCATCCATAGACAGATTTGCAATGCCGTCGCCTGTAAATTCCATTGATTTGTACAGTGCTCCGTCAACACCGATCTTTCCGATGATATGAATGATCACATCCTTACCACTTACATAAGGTCCCGGCTTTCCTGTCAATACAAATTTAATCGCACTTGGAACTTTAAACCAGAGTTCTCCTGTTGCCATACCTGTTGCAATATCAGTTGTTCCTACACCTGTGGAAAATGCTCCCAACGCTCCATATGTACATGTATGTGAATCCGCGCCAATGATACATTCTCCGGCTGCCACTACTCCCGCTTCTGGAAGAATCGCATGTTCTACACCGGATTTTCCCTGTTCGAAATACCACTTAAGTCCCTGTTCTTTCGCAAACTCACGAATTGCTTTTGAGTTCTCTGCGGACTTGATGTCCTTATTCGGAGTAAAATGATCCGGTACAAAAACCACTTTATCCTTATCAAATACTGTATCTGACATCTGTTTTAATATTGGCAGTGCCATCGGTCCGGTAATATCATTTGCCATTACCACATCTAATTTCGCTTCGATCAACTGACCTGCTTCCACAGACTCTAAGCCCGCATGAGCTGCCAGTATCTTCTGCGTCATTGTCATTCCCATTACGAACAACCTCCTATTCTTCTTCGTTAGCAATCGGCAGGCGCTACCTTCTAACGGTCTTTCGCCCGTCGCCATGCGTCCATTGTAACACAGGTAATTATTGCGACGCAAGAAAGAATCCATAATACTGCCACAGGCACTGTATTTTGTGAATCTCCGGTCTTTACGGAGGCCGCTTTCACAGAAACAGGATTTTGCTGAGGCATCGGTGCTTCAGGCTTAAGTGTCTCAGGCGTCACTTCTTCCGGTTCTTTCTCCGGTTCCTCTTTGACGGTCACTTTTTCCCAGTCTTCTTTTTCCTGTGCATTATCAGAACGCACGATGACCTGATTCTCCACTTCTTTTCCGATCACTGCCGCATCTGTGATCGCCACCTGATATTCCACCGTATACTTTTTTCCTGTTTCAATCCCCTGCAGAAATTCTCCAGCTTCTATCGTATAACTGTTTCCCTTGACTGTGATAACTGCATCAGAAATGATGCTTTGATTTTCATCCAGAAGAACGATTGAATTTTTCTGAAGTTTCACTCCTTCTGTAAGAATAGTGTCTGTAATTACTACATTTTTGGCCACGGCCTTTTCTATCTGCTGCGTGACATCCATTGTATAAGTAATAATGTCTCCCAATCTGTATTCCTTTCCGGTCTTGTCTGCAAACTTATCTACCAGTAGTTCCGGTTTCGGAAGCCAGTTTACCTGCAAAGAAGCGGGTGTCGTCTTCTTTACTTCCAGATAGCCCATGCCCAGATGTTGTCCCTCTGCTCCTGTACTTATTACAAAGGAATCCCATCCCTGTTGTACAGCACCGTAAAGATTTGTTCTGCTTAAGTTCTCTCCATTATATAATGCTACATCTGCACACAAATAGAAAACATCATTCCCCCAGACTTTTCCCCGCGTCTGCTCTCTGGTGCCTTTCGTCTTATTTACCAGTACGACTCCTTCCGGAAGTTCTATTTCCACATAGTTTCTGCTGTCTCCTGTACATAAGATTTCTTCTGTACGCTGCACCTTTTCCTCTTCATCAAAATATGCTGTTACATCCGTCTTTGAAAAGCTGATTTCCGGTTCAACCGGATCCGGGAATGTACGAATATAACCCACACTCTCTCTGACAGTCTGCTTCATCTGTTCACTGAGACCCTTAAATGCGTCGCTGCTCTCACTGCAATTATCATATACATATGCAAGAATACAATGACTCAGGCAATAGGCATCTGCATCCTTTTTCCAGCTCTCCGGAATTCTTGGTTTTAAATACGCTTCATATCCCGGTGCCCCATACACGTAGTATAACGTTTTACTCAACAACTGGTTCTTATCCAAAAGCTGCGCAGTAAAGTTGCCCGTATGCGGTGACGCTTTATCCGGTTCCAGACAATACGACAACTTTCCATCCACATAATAATAAAATGTGGAATACTTTTCATAAAACACCTCCTCTCCTCTTTCCATATGCACCTCTTTTGCATACACCTTTACTGTCATCAGACACAGAAGCACTGACACAAAAACAGGTAACAAAAACAGAAGCTGCACAAAACAACCCTTTCTTTTCTCCATAATACGACTCTCCTTTTTTTGAAATAAAACAACAGTTACGTTCTGCCCCTAAGCCTCCTTTCGTACCTTTTCTCGTTTTGGAAATCTGGGAAGAAACATTTTTCCCATTTGGGGGAATTCCCCTGAATTTTGTTTTGAAACATAGAATTTCTTAGACGAGTGCTATTATCATAAATAGTTTTCCTGCGTTTGTCAATACATTTTTCAGGCAACTTTTTTACAGGAAAAAAATCACAATATTTTCTTTCATTTTTACAATTCTCTATACAAATCTCATAAACTTTGACAAATTCTTAACATTTTCATTTACAAACGTTCTCATCTGTGTATAATAAATGACATCAAAACGAGGGTGTTTTCTTGAAACGGAAAACATCCTCTTTTTTTATTTATTCTTAAGGAATGAGGAGGTAAATGCTATGAAGAAACTTGAAATCATTATCCAGCCGGAAAAACTCGAGTCCCTGAAGAGCATCCTGGATGAAAATCATGTAAATGGTTTAATGATTACAAATGTAATGGGATATGGTAACCAGAAAGGTCACAAAAAAGTATACCGCGGTGCAGAATACAACGTAAATCTGCTTCCGAAAGTAAAAGTCGAAACAGTAATCGAACCTGAAATCGCCGAAAAACTGATCGAAGATATAACATCTGAAATCCGCACCGGCACATATGGAGACGGAAAAATCTTCGTATATGAAGTTGAAGATGCTGTACGTATCCGTACCGGTGAACGTGGAGTTGATGCATTATAATTATTCTTTGATTCCAGAAACAGTTAACAAGGAGGTACTTTTATGGATTTGACAACTTTAATTGAAAATGGAATGGATGTCGCAGAAGCATCCGGGCTTCTTATGAATATTATGTGGACAATGATAGGAGCGATCCTCGTATACTTTATGCAGGCTGGTTTCGCTATGTGTGAGGCTGGTTTTACGAGAGCCAAAAACACCGGAAATATCCTGATGAAAAATATGATGGACTTTGTTCTTGGAAGTTTATTCTTCTTTGTCTTTGGTTTTGCGATCATGCATGGAACAGACTGGAATGGTATCATCGGTATCAAAGGATTTTTTAATCCATCTGTACTCGCAGATGCCGATGGAATGGTCAATGGTCTTCCACTTGGCGTATTTATGATCTTCCATACTGTATTCTGTGCCACAGCAGCAACAATTGTATCCGGTTCTATGGCTGAGCGAACCAAATTTGCAGCTTATCTCGCATACAGCGCAGCCATCAGCATCTTTATCTATCCTGTATCCGGTCACTGGATCTGGGGCGGCGGTTTCCTTTCACAGTTAGGTTTCCACGACTTTGCAGGATCTACAGCAGTACATATGGTCGGCGGTCTCTGCGCCTTAGTCGGAGCTAAGATACTTGGACCTCGTATCGGAAAATACACCAAAGACGGAAAGGCACGGGCTATTCCTGGTCACAATCTTCCGATCGCTGCACTTGGTGTCTTCATTTTATGGTTCTGCTGGTTCGGATTCAACTGCGGATCAACTACAGCTGCATCAACAAGCCTCGGACACATTGCAATGACAACAAATCTTGCCGCTGCCGCTGCCACCTTACTGGCAATGATCGTAACATGGGTACGATATGGCAAACCTGATGTTTCCATGACTTTCAACGGCTCACTTGCCGGTCTTGTAGCAATCACTGCAGGCTGTGATGTCGTAAATGAATGGGAAGCAATTATCATCGGTGTGATCGCCGGAATCGTCGTTGTATTTTCAGTAGAAATATTTGACCAGAAAATCAAGATTGATGACCCGGTAGGTGCGATCAGCGTACACGGTGTATGCGGTGCCCTTGGTACAATTCTGACAGGAGTCTTCGGAGACGGATGCTCATTCACAACACAGGTCATCGGTGTCGGTGCAACAGCAATCTATGTACTTGTCATGGCATTTATCGTCTTCACGATCATCAACAAGACCATTGGTCTTCGCGTAACATCCGAAGAAGAAATCGATGGTCTCGATGTACACGAACACGGCTCCAGCGCCTACGCAGACTTCAACTTTCGCATATAGCCGGACGAGCAAAGTTAATGAAGTAGCAAGAATATGTTTACATATTCTCGCTACTGAATAACTTTGTGAGTGGCAACGAAACCGAAAGACCGGCAGGTCTTGAGGTTCTCGTCCGGCTATATCTGTATCGGCAACGAAACCGAAAGACCGGCAGGTCTTGAGGTTCTCGTCCGGCTATATCTGTATCGGCAACGAAACCGAAAGACCGACAGGTCTTGAGGTTCTCGTCCGGCTATACCTGTATCGGCAACGAAACCGAAAGACCGGCAGTTTCACTCTCCTGCCGGTCTTTCTTATTCATTCACCTTCCATACACTCTTCGTCGCCACAACATCGACTCCTGTCCCGGCAACATCTTTCACGATCACATCCCCGATTTTTACAGGCGCCTTTACCGTCACTTCCCGCAGCACCTGCATACAGGCCATAATCTTATCCTTCGGGATATCTGTTCTGGTTTTTACCGATATAACTGGCTGATTCCCTTCTTCCACCAGAACTGTTGAAGTAACGATCCTGGTCGGATTCGTCACTTCTTTTCTGGCATAAACATCTCCACGTTTACATGTATTTCCCGTAACGCTTTTCACTGTATCATCCGCCATTTCTACCTTCAGAGGACAGCCCAGTGGACACCCGATACATATGAGCTCTCGTATTTCCATCTCCTATCCCTCCTCTATCCGTATCTGAATCCTCTGCATTTGTGGATGCTTCAGAATATCCTCTTTTTTCAACACGACCTGTTCCATCTCTCCCGGTGTCATAATCTTATGCTTTCTGCGAAAAACTCTTTCTTTGTCATAATACACACTGACGTAACAGTTCTTGTACACTTTTGCGACACGGAAACGTACCACCAGATCTGTCTCCATTTTATCCAGACGGACCATTTGTGGAACGCTGTAGCGTACTCCACCCTCTGCATATATTGGAACGCCGACGGATTTCTGTTGTTCCACCAGCCCAAAGTTTCTCTTCACATAGCGGGCAGCGTGCTCTCCCGCCAGCTTTGCTTCCCCTGAAACATAGTCCACCAGATCGTGCACATGAAGGACATTTCCACATGCGAAAACACCTGCAACCGTTGTCTCCAGACTTTCATTTACAGCCGGTCCCTTTGTCACCGGATCCAGACAAATGCCACACTCTCTGGACAACTCATTCTCCGGAATCAGGCCAACGGACAGAAGTAACGTATCGCATATGATCTTTTCTTCTGTACCCGGTATTGGCTTTCCGTTACCGTCAACTTCTGCGAGTGTAACTGCTTCCAGCCTTTCTCTGCCATGAATCTGCGTTACCGTGTGGCTGAGCTTCAGCGGAATACCATAATCATCCAGGCACTGTACGATATTCCGTTTCAAGCCGCCGGAATAGGGCATAATCTCTGCCACGACTTTTACACTGGCCCCCTCCAGCGTCATTCTTCTTGCCATAATTAGCCCAATATCACCAGAACCCAGGATTACTACTTTTCGTCCCGGAAGATAACCTTCTATATTAACAAGCCGCTGCGCTGTTCCAGCTGAGAAAATTCCTGCCGGGCGATATCCTGGTATATTCAAAGCTCCTCTGGGGCGTTCTCTGCATCCCATCGCCAGAACGATTGCCTTCGCCTGTATCTCGAAAATCCCTTCTTTACTATTCAGGGCAAGTATCCTCTTATCCTCACTGATCTGCATGACCATCGTATCCAGTCTGTACTCGATCTCAAGTTCTTTCACCTGCCGGATAAAACGCTCTGCATATTCCGGACCTGTAAGCTCCTCCTGAAATGTATGCAGCCCGAAACCATTGTGAATACATTGATTCAGTATTCCTCCAAGCTCATGATCCCGTTCCAGAATCAGTATTTGCTCTATCCCGTTCTCTCTTGCCGAAATAGCAGCTGCAAGTCCTGCAGGGCCTCCGCCGATAATGACGATATCATATTTTTTCATCTGCCTGTCTCCTTGTCCATTCTTCCAGATCCGGTAATGATTTTCGATTCCCCTCCGCATTTGGTAATCTCCTGCTGCCGTATCTTAAGCTCACGGGCAAGAATCTCCATCGTTCTCGGCATGCAAAATCCTGACTGGCACCGTCCCATCCCGGCTCTTGTCCGTTTTTTGACTCCATCCATGGAACGAGCTCCTAAGGGTCTTCGAATTGCATCGATAATTTCTCCTTCGGTAATCATTTCACAACGGCAAATCATATTTCCATAAGCCGGATTCTTACGAATCAGTTCGTTTCTTTCTTCAATACTTAATTTCTGCGGATTTAAAATCCCCTTCCTCCTGCCGTCATATTCCGGATCATCCGGAAGTTCCATCTTCTCTTTCAGAAGCTCTGCTATCGTATAACCAATTGCCGGTGCACTGGTAAGTCCCGGTGAGGCGATGCCCGCACAGTCATAAAATCCTGGTGCGTCCTCTACTTCCCCGATAATAAAATCTTCTCCTGCTTCATGTGCACGTAGCCCGGTAAAAGATGTAATCACATCCCGCATCGGAAGACCGTGCACACTTTTTTCTGCTTTTTCAGCCAACTCTTCCATACCCTCGCAAGTCGTAGAAACATCCTCTTTATCCATAATATCAGTTGAAGTCGGCCCCACCAGCAGATTGCCATGCACAGTCGGTGTTACCAGCACTCCTTTGCCGTATTTCCCCGGAAGTGTAAAGATGGTTCTTGCTACATGCCCACCCGCACTTTTATCTAACAGGCAATACTCGCCCTTCCTGGGTGTAATCGTAAGTTTCTGACTACTGACCATATTATGAAACCGGTCAGCATAGACACCGGCGGCATTTACCACACATTTTGCAGCAAAATCCCCTTTTGCAGTCCGGATCTTATATTGGCCTTCTTCTCTTGTAATTTCCTCTACTTCTGTATCAAACTGAAATTCCACACCATTCTTCACTGCATTTTCTGCGAATGCTATATTCATTGAGAACGGACATACAATCCCGGCTGTCGGAGCATACAATGCTGCCACCACGTTTTCCGTTACATTTGGCTCCATCTCAAGAACCTCTTCTCCAGAAAGAATCCGAAGCCCCTGCACGCCATTTTCCATGCCTCGTTCATACAGACTTCGCAAATGGTCCATTTTCCCTTCATCCGTACAGATCACAAAAGATCCAATTCTTTCAAACGGAAAATCCAGTTCTTTTGACAAAGGTTCCATCATTTCATTTCCCAGAATATTCATCTTCGCTTTCAACGTTCCCGGCAGTGCATCATACCCCGCATGAACAATCCCACTGTTTGCCTTTGAGGTACCACAGCACACATCCTCCTCTTTTTCAAGGACGCATATCTTTGCCTTATAACGCGACAGGCTTCTCGCAACCGCACACCCGGTCACACCAGCTCCTATGATGATAATGTCATACATAACCTTACCTCCTGTTTCTCGCACGTTCTTTCAACTCCTCCAGTAGTTCTTTGTGTTTTCTGGATTCCATCTTCGGGAACGCTTTTACAAGACGCCTTGCAACACGGTTTCTCTCTGCAGAAATCTCTTCATACTTACGCCGCAGCTCTTCTTTGCGCGCCTCGTACTTCTGCCGATTCTCCTCTGCCAGCTCTTCCAGCTTCTGTTTGCCTTCCTCCCCGATTTCCATTGTATCCATGACAGTCTCGGAAATATTTTCTCCCACCTTGTCGGAGAATTCGCGTAACTCTGCTGCAATTTTTTCCATCGCTTCCAGCTTCCGGTTCAGTTTAAGAATACCAGATGCAGTCACATATAGATCAGCAAATAAAGCGATACTTAGAACACATAATATCACCACTCCCGCAACAACCGGAATCATAGCAAGCACTTTGTGAATCAACGGATGAATTCCTTTTACAATAGCCACACACGCTACTCCCCAGACAAGAGAAAAAATAAGGCATACGTATCCACCGATATTGAGCGGCTGATTCGAATAGTCCCACCACTTATGATGAAAAATCTTATCCATAAAATATCCGGTCAGCCCTTCCAGAACAGTAACCAGAATCGTTGATGTCACATACAGAAAAATAAGATTCCCGGATAATGGTGTCAGAAAATAGATGACCACACTTACACCGACACCATAGATCGGACAGATTGGTCCATTTAAAAAGCCTCTGTTTACAAATTTCCCTTGTTTTGTCGTTGCATAAGCAACCTCTGTACACCATCCAAGGAAACCATATGTAAAAAAATATAATAACAAATAATATACCTGCATAATAAGACCCCATTTTCAATTCAAATCATATATTTTCATAAAAGTATACTTCACATTGCCAATTTCGTCAAATAGTGATATACTCCTTATGGATAATGATTCTCATTATATTAATTATGATAAAGGAGTAATCCCATGACACTAAAACAAGGAAAAAATCATCACATTTACCGGGTGCTCTCTATCCATATTGAACTGGAACTGGAGCGGCGTCTGGAAGCGCTTGGCCTGACCGAAGGGTCTCTTGTCACGGTAATGAATAATGATAAAAAAGGTGCTCTCACCGCAAAGTTCCGCGGCACACGCTTTGCCCTCGGCAAACGTATCGCGGATAACATCGAAGTAAAGGAGGTGGAAGGCACATGTCCGGAACCATCAATGTAGGTTTTATCGGAAATCCGAACTGCGGGAAAACAACTCTGTTTAACGCTTATACCGGCGCCAATCTAAAGGTTGCAAACTGGCCGGGCGTAACTGTTGAAAAGAAGGAAGGACATACCAGATACGAAGGGCAGGACTTCAATCTGATCGATCTCCCGGGTATTTACAGTCTCACCTCTTATACTATGGAAGAAACCGTTTCCCGTGAATGCATTATGAGTGATGAAGTCGACATTATCGTTGATGTCATTGATGCTTCCTGTCTGGAACGCAACCTGTACCTCACACTTCAGCTACTGGAGCTTGGAAAGCCTGTTGTGCTGGCACTGAATATGATGGACGTAGTAGAAGAAAGGGGCATGGAGATTGACCTGCATCGTCTTCCGGAGATGCTTGGCATCCCGGCCATTCCAGTATCAGCCCGTAAGAAAACCGGACTGTCTATTCTTATGCATGCTGTTGCACACCACAGTGAATACAGCAAACAAGGGCCTTATATTCATCATCATTCCGGCAAATCATCCAGCCATCCGCACAATCACCATGATGAATATGCAATGGTATACGAAGATTATATAGAAGATAAAATTGATATTATAACCACTGCTCTTGCCGAGAAATATCCAGACATAACCAACAGCAGATGGCACGCTATTAAACTTCTGGAAAAGGACAAGAATGTAACAGAAAATCATCCGCTCCCACTGGATGATGTCATTGACCGCAGCTACGAAAAAGATATCATCAACCAGAAATATGATTTTATTGAGGAAATCATCTCGGAGGTCCTTGTTAACAAATCAGAAAAAGAAGCCTCTACAGACAAAATCGACCGATATCTGACAGATAAATGGCTTGGGCTCCCGATTTTCCTTCTTATAATGGCATTTGTTTTCTTCTGTACCTTTATGATCGGAGACTGGCTGAAGGGGTATTTTGAGATCGGGCTGGAAGCATTCTCGAGTCTGGTTGCAGGCGCACTTGCCACAATCCACACCAATCCGATGCTGACCTCTCTGATCGTAGACGGCATTATATCCGGTGTCGGCGGAATCCTTACATTTCTGCCAAATATATTTATTCTCTTTCTGGCTCTTGCTATTCTGGAAGACAGTGGATATATGTCAAGAGTCGCCTTCGTCATGGATGATATCATGAGTCATCTTGGATTGTCCGGCAGAGCATTTCTTCCGCTTCTTCTGGGATTCGGATGTACAGTACCGGCTGTCATGGCTTCCCGGGCACTGGAAAACAAAAAAGACCGTTTTAAGACGATACTGGTAACACCTTTTATGTCCTGCAGCGCAAGACTACCGATATATGTACTCTTCTCATCCATGTTCTTCGGAAAGTATGCACTGTTTGTGTGCTATTCCATGTATCTGCTTGGAATCATCATGGCAATCGGCACTGCATACATATTATCGAAAATAGACGGCAGCAAAGCAGAACATGCGCTTATGATAGAGCTTCCGGAATACAAATCTCCGAACGCAAGAACAATCGCCATCTATGTATGGCAAAAAATCAAGGATTATCTTACCAAGGCCGGAACAGTTATTTTCATTGCTTCCGTCATTATGTGGATCATCCTGAACTTCGGTCCAGCCGGATATGTAACCGATATTGCCCAGAGCTTTGGCTCACTGATCGGAAAAGCGGCTGTTCCAATCTTTAAACCGGCCGGACTTGGATACTGGCAGATCATCGTTGCGCTCATTTCCGGTATTGCTGCAAAGGAAGTGGTTGTATCCAGCTGCAGCGTCTTATTCGGAATCCAGAATATTACAACCGCCCATGGCATGCAGGCAATGGTAACTACCCTTGGCAGCATAGGATTCGGAGCTGCTAATGCTTATGCACTTATGGTATTCTGTCTGCTCTACATACCTTGTACAGCAACCATTGCTACCATTCACAGAGAACTGAAAAGCTGGAAATCCACCTTCGGTATTCTGGCCTTCCAACTGCTTGTCGCATGGGGTATGAGCTGTATCGTATATCATATCGGATTGTTAATTGTATAAAGAAACACCCCGGGGTAAAATGAAATTTCATCATTTCATTTTACCCCGGGGTACTTTTTAATTTTACTACGTCCCTTTTTTGTGTTGCAGATACGGAATTTCAATCGGATCAATCGGATCCATCGGATTCTCGATTTCTCCTTTCAGCTTCCTCTTGCGACGCTTCAGAAGCTCTCCGCCTTTATTATAGAACCAGAATGAATAAGTCAGTATCTTGTCCGCCTTCCCCATCTTGTCCTTTGTCGTCTTCCCATACAAGGTACCACCAGACTCAATTGGTGCTTTACTCCGGATCAGAGAGATAAGCTCTGTCTCACAGGTTACATATTCCGGAAGCTCTGTATAACCAAGCCCTACGCATTCCAGTTTGTGCGCATCACTTCCGCCGATTCCAGGCTTCTTATATTTTTTCGCAAGCTTCATCGCTCCTTCATTCGACTCGGCCGGTTCACATGCGTTAAATGCTTCAATAAAATCAAAGCGCTTAATGATCTCCGGAGATTTGTAAAAACGTTTTGTATTTGTAAAGCTTAAGTATTTCCCGCCGCATGGATGCGCCGGTCCGAGAATTCCGCCATGTCGATGTACAAAATCGATCAGTTTACTGACAGACATCCCTCTAAGCTCCAGAAGCCGCATCCTCACACCTTCCGGCATTATACAGATAATATGCCCGGCATCACTGGTATCGTATTCGATTCCTTTGAGCACTACGAAATCCTCATGCATATTTCCCTTCATCTTATACTTCCAGTGTCTATATCCTTTATAAGTATCGTGATCGGTAATGAGCATACCGTCAAATCCCAGCTCCTTAAGCCTTGTAATGTATTCGTCCAGTCCGATTTTACTGTCTATGGATCCTTCCTTTACGTGGCAATGCATATCCAGTTTCATATGCAAGCCTCCTTCCCCGATTTATGCTTCATCATCTTCTTCCTTCTCTTCATCATCCAGATCCAGAATAATTCTTGCCTTTTCTACTTCAGACTCTACAGAGTCTTTTTCCTTTATCTCATCTGAAAATACTTTCTCTTTCTTACCGATCTTTCTTGACTGCATCATAAATTGCGTACCCATTCCGACCAGTGCGACAACTGCGCCAATCACATACCCTGCCCAGCCGATATGATTCAGTCCTGCCACCTGAGAAACCATATTTCCGACCGTCATTCCGCCGCTAAGTGCCGTCACAATGATAATCAGCGGATCTACAAATATAGCAGATAAAATTGCCAGGATAAGTGCCACTACAAGTACGATCCCCATACCGATCATAGTTGACGTACCGATCACAACACTCGTCGACATTCCACATACCAGCAAAGTGCCAAACGAAATACTATACAAAAATGTCAGACAGAAAACACCAAACCGATATAAAACAACTGACAGTACCGCAAGCGCAATCGCACATCCAAGTACAACAGCAAGTGCCACCATTCCTTCCAGCCCAGTCAGGGCAACCACCCCGATACCGACTGCAGCTCCGATACAAAATCCAACAATTCCGACAAGCACCCTCGCGATCTTCAATCCGAAAAAACAGATCAGAAGGCCAACGACAATGGCTATGATCATCGTCACCATATCTGGTCCGGATCCTGCAAGAAAAATTGATGTAGGTCCGTCAGCTCCTCCTATAACAGCATTTCCCATTCCGACAGCCTCTATTAACTCGTTCATGTTTTTTCTCCTTTGCCCCTTATTTTTATGTCGTAAAAACTTTCTGGTTTTATTATAGCAGTATTGAAAACAACAGTAAAGACGGGTATCTATTAATAATTACTTAAAAGATACCCGTCTTTACGATTATTCGTTATTTGATTTCTTCCTGTTAAAACTCAACAGAACCTGTAGCTGTGTCATTGATTACATAGTAAACAGCTGCTTCCTCTGGTTTTATGTAAAGTTCCATAGTTTTGATGTCTCCAACTTTTTTGCCTGACTTTGTCCATGCTTTTTTTACATTTGCGATTATTTCTTTTTCCTCTACCTGTTTACCAAAACACTGTACAACTGTTTTTACTTTCATTTCTTTCTTTACAGTTGATTTTTTTGCAGTAGATTTCTTTTCTGCCGTTTTCTTTGTAGTTGCTTTTTCTGTTGTGGAAGATTTAGCCGGCTCAGCTTTTACAGCCTCGGTTGCTTTTGTTACAGTTGTTACTTTTTTAGTCGCCATGATAATTCCTCCTAATATCTAACAAATAACTAACGCAGTATATTATACCATATCGTGGAAAAAAAGCAATTTCGTATTCGTGAAACTTTTGTCGATATTTAACAAAAAACTATACATATTGCTGTATAAAATGCTAAATCACTTCCAGTATGACACCGTCTGCTACCGCAAAACAATATAAAAGTCCAAGTATTTTCAGATTCTCATACTTGTTCTTATTCATCCGGAACAATACAACAAGTCCAATTCCGGCGCCGGAACATAGCCCGGAAATTACCGATGCGAAGGATATGGCCTCGTTCAAATACAGCTGGGTCAGCATAACAGACGCTGCACAATTCGGAATCAATCCGATCAGTGCTGCAATTGCCGGCTGGAGCAGTGAATTCCCAAGCAAAACTTCCGACAGCTTCTGTATCCCCATTACCTCTATACACAGATTTAATGCCGCAGTAAATAAAAACAGATATATGGTCACTTTCACCGTATGGTTCCAGGCCGATTTCATGATACCAGCTCCACTTTTGTGACACCCACAGTGCTCACATAATCCTCCGCTTTCCTTATGCACAGCAACGTATCTGCTCAGGAAAATATCAGTAATGTATCCTGCCACAACTGCAAAAACAATCTTTATTCCAAGCAGAGGGAGCACCTTACCGGTGCATCCCGGATTCCCAATCATAATCAGTATCGCTTCATCTGAAGTCGCAATAAACACAGCCAGAAGCGTTCCTGTCGATATGATCCCGCCGGCATAAAGATTCGCTGCCATAACCGAAAAACCACATTGTGGTATGCATCCTGCCAGTGCTCCAACAACTGGTCCGGCTTTTCCGACCTTCTTCAATATCTGCTCTGTAAAATCTGTAGAATAATGCTCCAACGCTTCAATTAAAATAAATGCCACATATAAAAATGGAAGCATTTTTACGACATCTATGCATGCATCGATACATATATCTGCCATCATTCCAAACATTGCCGCCTCACCTTCCTGTTGCCTTTCCCTTCATCAAGAACCCCTCTGCTATATAACAGAGGGGTTCTTTTGTAACTATATCTTGTAATTATATCATCTGTAATTGTATCTGGCAATGGATTTTTCCAAATGCTCTTTCATTGCATTTGCAGCACCGTCTGCATCACTTGCAAGAATAAGACCATATATTTTCTGGTGCTCATCATATATTTCATGCAGCTGATCATCATCTACCATACCGCTTCCACTGACATGTTTCATGAGATTACTGATCGTCTGTATCATACTGTATATGACCTGATTCCCGGAACATTCTGCTATACAGATGTGAAATTCCAGATCTGCACTCAGAAAATCTTTATAATCCCGTGCCACATACGCATTCCGTATTCTGTGAGAAATATCATATAATCTGTTCAGGCATTCCTCCTGCGTACAGCTTGCCGCAAGGTAAGCAGCCTTAAATTCAAGGAGGTTCCTTACTTCAATAATACTGTCAATCTGACTTCCGTTCAGGAATAATGACCAGGAGAGCGGAATAATGAAGAAATTCGCTTCATTACTACTGATATACGTTCCCTGTCCCGGACGGATATCTATCATCCCCAGAACATCCAGAACCTTCAGCGCTTCACGAATCGCCGAACGACCAACACCCAGCTTGACAGCAAGTACTCTGTCAGATTCGATCTTGTCGCCTTTCTTCAGCTTTTTATCAAATAGCTGCTCCGCAAAATACATAGTCAGCCGGCTTAAAAGCTGATTGATACTTCCTTTTTTCCCATTTCCTCTGGCATTTGCGTCATTCCCCATATTATCAGGAAGGAGAATATTAATCTTTTCCACAAATTCCTCCGGAGGCATAGAAAATATCATCGAATCAATACCAAGCTCATCTGATACTGCCAGTATCACTTCATTCATTCTCGCCCCGCCTTTGGACTCAAGATTCGAAAGTGTGGCAATACTCATAAGCGGTGCGCCGTCTGCTGTACTCAGAAAACGTGTGATAAATTCTTTCTGCGTCAGTCTGAGCGTTCTTCGAAGCAGACGAAGGTTTTCTTTTTTATGTACTGCATTCAGTTCTCCCATATGTTTCTCCGTTTCTCCCCTGCCTGCCTGACAATTATTAAGCGAGAAGCTCCTTTGCAAGTTCAGCCATGATTACAGATGCCTTTGCAAAATCACTGTACTTTGTAAATTCTACCGGGCAGTGGCTTCTTCCATCTTTACTCGGAACAAACAACATAACTGTCGGGATAACCTGACCGATCTCAAGAGCATCGTGACCAGCACCACTTAAGATACGTTTATAGCTGTATCCTCTTTCCTTACATTTCTCTTCCATGATACCAAGCATCTTCTGAGAAAGTTCAACAGGTGTAATCGTCAGTTTGTTTTCCATCTCATAGCTTCCGCCCATTGCTTTTACTTCTTTGTCAAGAGCCGCACGGATTCTGTTTGTAATATCATTAATATTATCGTTGTTTCTGGAGCGAATGTCTACAGTAAATTCAACTTTTTCTGCAACAATATTCATTCCGCCCGGAGTTGTACGGATAAATCCTGTTGTTGCAACTGTTCCGTCTGCTTTTTCACGTGCCCAGTCAGGAATCTTGGAAATAACCTTTGTTGCAGCATCTACTGCATCCATACGCATATCCATAGGAGTTGTTCCTGCGTGGTCTGCTCTTCCGTGAACAGTTACCATGTAACGCTGAATACCAACGATACAGTCTACAAGACCAAGCTCAATGTTCTCAGCATCGAGAACCGGTCCCTGCTCAATGTGTGCCTCAAGGAATTCACCGATCTTGGAAATATCCCATCTCGCATCCTCGATCTTCTCCGGATCCAGTCCGTATCCCTTCATAGCATCGTAGATAGAAATTCCGTCTGTATCTTTAAATTTCTTACAATATTCTACATCTCTGTTTCCGAGCATTGCGCCTGAGCCAAAGTATCCTGTTCCAAAACGCATACCTTCTTCATCACAGAAACCAACAGCCACGAAATCTCTCTTTGGTGTGATTCCACTCTCTTTTAACTGTCTTGCAACCTCAACTGCACATACAGCACCAGCAATACCGTCAAAATCTCCTCCGTTATATACAGAGTCATAATGGGAACCCATCATTACACAAGGTGCCTCAGGATCTTCTCCTCTTAATACACCAATGATATTTCCTGCAGCATCCTCTCTTACTTCAAGGCCTGCTTCTTCCATGATACTTCTTAAATAATTAACAGCATCTCTTGCTTCCGGTGTAAATGGAAGTCTTGTACATCCATCTCCCGGTGTAGCAGTAAACTGTTTCAGGTGTTCCAGATCTCTTGCAACTCTGCCTGTGATTTCTTCAATACCCATACTATTTACCTTTCCTTTTCTTATTTATCCTGTTTCCCTGGTTTCAGTATATATACCTTTACCGGTGAATACAGCATAGCTGCTACCATAATAACGAACCCTGCCATACATACGGCACTGTTTGCCATGTTAAGCCCTGCCATTATGATAAAAAAAGCAACCATGATTACTATAAATGCGATTGTAAGTCCGCCTTCTTTTGTCTTAAAAAAACTCTTCTTTTCCATTTTGTCAGCGTCTCCTATCCTTCAGATCTATATCGCTACCAGTACATATAAGATTGCACCGATAACAATAGCAGCCGGTATCGAAATTACCATAATCTTCTTAAGAACCTCTCCCTCTCTTCCGAGAATATTCGCAGTCGTTGTTCCAAGAATGATCTTACTTGGGCTGACTGCACTTCCGATTGCTCCACCTGCAGACTGTGCACCCAGTACTGCAGAAGTATTTACTCCCAGAAGATTAGCAGTTGTACTCTGGAATCCTCCGAACAGAATGTTGGAGCTCATATTGCTTCCTGTCATAAATGTTCCGAGAAGTCCTACAAATGGTGCGAAGATCACATAAATCTTACCAAGCACATTTGCGATACCGTTTGCAAGTACTACCGTCTGTCCTGTACCATCCATGATCTTGGACATGATAACAAGACCAATTACGGAAATACCTGACGGCATTGTCATAGAAACTGACTTTACAAAAATTCTTTTTACTCCGCCTTCTTTTATCCAGCCATGCTTCTTATAATACAGAAGACCTGCAATGGCAGATAAAAAGAGGAACATGCTGGCATGTGTAAATGGATGGAATGCAGAGAAACAATCCACTGCTTCATTCACATATCCATATCCTGTAGATGTCTCCGGGAATGACAGGCCGAAAGACACCTTGTTAAGCACTGTGTTAATTGGTTTTACCAATAATACAACGAGTGTGAGGATAGAAAGGAGGAAATATGGTACAAAAGCCTGTACCAATGTCATATCCTCTGGTGCATCATTACTGCCGGATTCTGCGAAATCACGATTCATGATCACACTGTCCTCCACACACCACTCTTCCTTGTACATCTTTGTTCTTCCCAGTAACAGAATAACGATCAGAGAAACAACAGCAGGTACAAAACAGGAAATAGTAGTATTTACCTGGGTAAGCAATAACTCTCCACCGCCCTGGATCACAGATAAGATCAGCACTGCCGGCAGACCTTTCTTTATAGCCTTTCCTTTTCCATAGAACCAGCAGAATGCAAAGCCGGCAATTGTACTCCAGAACCAGATAAATGCTGCTGTCCAGAGTGCTGTTTTCAAATACTCAGGGCTGCCTGCGCTTAAATTCGCAGACATTGCCAGTGAGTCCCATGCAGCTCCCAGTGTTCCAAACGTATTTCCCCATGCCTGTCCTAAAAGCGGAATAATAACTGCCCATAAAGGCTTCACTCCTATCCCAATCAACAGTGGTGCACCTACTGCTACCGGCACACCGAATCCTGTGATTCCCTGAAGGAAGCTCTCAAAGATCCAGCCCATAGCCAGCACGAGTAAGAGCTCATTAGGCAGAAGCTTACGCATTCCATTTCGTATGACAAGAAATGCTTTTGCTTCATCGCCGACCTGATACATAAGTATCGCCGTCCAGACAATAATCATAATAATGAGCGCATTCCATATTCCTTTTGCACTTTCCGATGCCAGAAGGGTAATGTCTGCCTTATAGAATACAACACCTGTAAATATTGTGATCAGAACACCGACCGGTGCTGCTTCTGTTGCTCCCCATCCACATTTAATCATTAAAACTAACAGTACGACAATCGGCAAAAATGCCATTATCCACATAAATAAATTGACTGGTATATTCATGATGTATCTCCTAAATTACTGATGTATTACGGTTCCTGTTTTTCCTGCAATTCCTTCTGCTGCTTTATCAAGAAGCGTGATCAGTGCACGGCGTCCTTCGCCGGATTCTGCAAATCTGACTGCAGCTTCCACTTTTGGAAGCATAGAGCCTTTTGCGAACTGCTCCTGCGCGATATATTCTTTTGCCTGTTCTACTGTAAGATCAGAAAGCCATTCCTGATTTTCTTTTCCCCAGTTGATCGCAACTTTTTCAACAGCAGTAAGAATAACGAGGAAATCAGCACCAAGTTCTGCTGCAAGAAGACTACTTGCGTTATCTTTATCAATAACTGCATTCGTTCCTACCAGCTTACCATCCTGGCTGACAACCGGAATTCCGCCGCCGCCGCAGGTAATAACGATATGTCCCGCACCAACAAGGGTCTTAATCGTCTCTAACTCACGGATTCTCTTCGGCATCGGTGAAGCCACTACGATCCTGTAACCTCTTCCGGCATCTTCCATACAACGGATACCATTTGCTTCGTTTTCTTCAGCTTCTTCTTTTGTCATAAATCTTCCGATAGGCTTTGTAGGATTCTCAAATGCCGGATCATCCGGATCAACTTCTACCTGTGAAAGAATGGTAGATACTTTTCCGTCGATTCCACGGCTAAAGAGCTCATACTTGATTGCATTCTGCAGATCAATTCCGATATAACCCTGACTCATTGCCACACTTGTCGGAAGTGGAACTTGTTTATAATTCTGCTGCATAACGATCAAATTGTCCATCGCATTCTGAATCATACCTACCTGAGGTCCATTTCCATGTGTAACGATGATATCGAGACCCTGCTGAGCAAGGTCTACGATAACTTTCGCAGTATTGGCAACTGCTTCTTTTTGTTCTTCAATATCTTTACCAAGGGCATTTCCCCCAAGGGCAATGACAACTTTTTTCTTTTCCATAGCTGACTCCTATCTGTTATGCCTCAAAGCCTAACTTCTTAGCATAAGCAACAATTGCTTTCTCGAAGCACTCGATCGGCGGGTGAACTGTACCTGCACCAATCTGTCCTCTTCCAGCTACCTTATTAGCAATACCCGTATTGATAACCGGTGTAATACCTTTTTCAACAACAAGTCTTGCATCGATACCAAGACAGATTCCCTGGAAGTTCCATGTTGGAACAGTGAAGTTCGGATTTCTGTCAATAACAATTTCCATCATCTCATTACTTGTACGAAGGGCATCCTCGTAACCGCCTGCACCTACGAATCTTGTAACAGCAGGAGCTGCGATCATAGCCATACCACCGACACCAAATGTCTCTGTGATAGCACTGTCACCCATATCCGGACAAGCATCTTCTGCATCATAGCCTGTGAAGTACAGACCCTGTGGTGTGTTAACCGGACCTGTGAACCACTCGTCACCCATACCAGCGATACGGATACCGAATTCATATCCGTTACGGCACATAGCTGTAACGATTGTTCCGTCTGTTCCCTTGCGGGCATCATCCATAACAGCCTTACCTGTAGCCATCATGATGTTCAGGAAGAACTGATCTGTATCAGCAAGGAACTTGATTACGTCGTAACGATCCTTCTCGTCCATATCCATAGCAGTGATGATTGGAGCCATCTCTTTTAAGAATGCAAGAGATGCAGCGATATTTCTCTGATGGAACTCATCACCCATTGCAACTGCCTTTGCTACTAATGGATTAATTGCAAGTCCGTTCTCCATAGAACGAAGTGCTTTTCCAAGTGTTGGGCCAAGAACGTCTCTCATCCAACGAAGTCTGTTTACAACTTCTTCATCATATGCTCCGAAACGAAGAACTTTACCGATACCTTCATTCATTGTACAGTAAGCTCTGTTTCCGCCTGTTTCATTTTCCACTACAAATACTGCCATGTTTGGAGATGTGATACCACCCATCGGTCCAACTGCATCACAGTGGTGACATGGGATGAACTTAATCTCACCGTTCTCAAGCATTCTTCTTGCTTCTTCCTCTGTGTCTGCCCACTCTTCGAACATTACAGCACCAACACAGGATCCCTGCATCGGATCTGGCATGTTTTCGTAAGCTACCGGAGGACCTGCATGAAGGATAACTTTTCCATTGTTCTCTGCAAACTGCGGGATTACCTCTTTTGCACGAACGTTATCCTTAAGCACCGGCTGACTTGCAACAACCTTTGCAATTACCTGACGGTTAAGTTCATCAATTCCCTCGTAATTTCTTAAGAAATTCAGAGTCTTGATCAGTTTTACATTTCCGCCTGCCGGTGGCTGCCAGTCATACTGTACCACTTCACATCCAAATTCTTCTACAACTTCTGCGAAGCTCTTAAGACCAATATTGATAATGTTTGGTTTCTCAGAAAGTAATGCACGAAGCTTTTCAGAAGGTGCTGCCTTCTCTACTTCCACTACTTCTTTCGCACGGATTTCTTTTACCGGCTCCTCGAAATCTCTTCCGATTGCACGGATTGCTGTACGGCACGCAAGCTTGTTGTTCTCACATACGATTACGCCAGCTTCTTTTAATTTATTTACAGCTTCATCATATCCCTGGAAGTCAAGTCTTGTACCACAAACTGTTGCGATAAAGAATACTTTTCTTCCGGCAGCTTCTGCTTTTTCTTTCAGTTCAACGATGGTTGGAAGCAATGCTCCTGCCATATCTTCGTGTGAACCATAACCAAGCATGATATCCAGAAGTACTACTCCTGTTGTCTCGTCATCAACTGCACTCTTCATGCACTGGATACGCATAGCCGGATCGATCATTGGGTGTGGTTTGCCCTGTGTATAAGCATCATCCCCAAGGTCAACTACTACGTTTCCATCTAACTGAAGCATATAACCTTCGATATCTTCTGGTGGAACTTTACAGTTCATAGCATCTTTGATCAGCATAGCTGCTTCATTTGCAAGTGTACCACCTGAGTAGTATGCTTTGATTGTTTTTCCATCTTCTGCTTTATAGAATTCAGATTCATCAACATCAAGTGTCGCTTCTGGAATTTCAGTTCCTCTTGCAAGACTTACTGCAAGACGAGCTGCCTCATCCAATGTATATGCATGATAGAAGTTTTCCTCATGATACTCTGGTTTTTCTCCAACAAACAGTGTAACTACCGGTTTGCTGTATGTTGAAAGTCTTGCAGCGATTTTATCTCTAACTTCTTTTGCTGGCGGTTTAGAAACGATCAATAATACTTTTACTGTGTCGTCTTCTTCCATTGCATCGATCATATCCATCATTGTAATACCACCGATCTCAGCTCTTAAGTCACGTCCACCGATTCCGATTGCATTTGTAACACCTTCACCAAGTCTGTCGATAATCGTTGTTACTTCCTGGATACCAGTTCCTGAGGCTCCGATCACACCGATAGAGCCTTTTGATACTTTGTTTGTAAATGCGATTGGAACACCCTGAATGATTCCCGTACCACAGTCAGGACCCATAACTGCAAGTCCCTTTGCATGAGCTTTTTCTTTTAACGCTTTCTCATCTTCAACAGTTACATTGTCAGAGAACATAAATACATTTAATCCCTCATCAAGGGCACGGTCAGCTTCTAATGCTGCATATGCTCCAGGAATAGAGATAACTGCAAGATTCGCTTCCGGTGCTTTCTTAAGCGCTTTATCCCATGATTTCACACTCTCAGTACCTTTTTTTCCTTCACTTGCTGTAGCCTGTTTCTTTAAAAATTCTTCTACTTTCTCCATTACTACATCGAGAACAGCATCTTCCTCGATATCCGCAACAACTACCATGTCATTCGCAGTAGCAGCCATCAGCTCTTCTGTATCAAGTCCACTTGTCTTGAAGATATCTTTGTTGGCAGGAGTAGCCATCATAACCTGAATCTTGTTTACTCCTTCCAGAGAAGAAATCTCATTTGTCAAAAGCATCAGAACAACGGAATCCTGATAACTGCCTTTTTTTACAACTGTTTTTAACATGTTATTTCTCCTTTCCCATCCTCTTAATTAATCTGCAAATCTGTTCTTGTGATCCCATCTGTCATAGTGGATGTCATCACTCTTAAGGTAAGCAACAATATCATCTACAACTTCGATTCCACCATTTGCGTAGTTCTTATCTCTTCTCATAACAGCTCTTTCGCCTGGATAATATACTTTGTCAAATCCTGGTGCCGGTTTCATTGCATCCAGCTCATCACATGTCTGAGACATATTCTTCTTGAACTGTTCAGCGCCACAGAATCTCTCCGGATCCATAACGATGATCATCTGTCCAAGCTCACGTCCCTTGGAGCAGTCATGGTACATGGAGCTTACATGCTTACCAAACGGAACGCCAAGAAGCACACCAGAGAATACGTCTACCATCATCATAAGACCATATCCCTTTGCACCTGCGATAGGTGTCAGAGCATTTACTTTGTGCGGATCTGTTACAGGAGCCCCATCTTCATCTACTGCCCAGTCTGATGGAATCTCAGCACCCTGAGATCTCTTATCAAGGATCTTGCCCCATGCCTGTACTGTAGTAGCCATATCAAATACAACGATACGGTCATCTGCTGTCGGAGCTGCGAAAGAAATCGGGTTTGTTCCATAATACGGTTCTGCTCCGCCATATGGCACTGCCATCGGGTCTGACTGGCAGAATGTAATAGCTGCAAGTCCCTGTTTTGCACACATCTCTGTGTAATATCCGATAGAACCTGTATGAGAAACGTTTGCCATACCTACTACAGCAACACCGTTTTCCTTAGCCATCTCGATTGCTTTCTCTGTAGCCTTTGTAGCTACCCAGTAACCGATACCGTTATCTCCATCCATGATACCGGAACAAGGACCTGTCTGGTTCCATGTAATATTTGGTTCATGAGTGATACCACCCTTATAGATTCTCTCGCTGTAATACTCTACACGTACTGCACCGTGTGAAGCATATCCACGTTCATGCGCCCATGTAAGAATCTCTGCTGTCTGCTCAGCATGATCCTCACGAAGTCCTGCCTGAATCATCTTATTTTTCATTAATCCTTTTAATTCTTCTCTTGAAAGTCTCATTTTGCGTCCCCACCATCCTTCGTTTTTTCTTATAAGCGAACATCTCTGTTGCAGTCTTTGGAGTAGATGTAAGTAAGCACATCGTCGCGTCCTTCATCTCCTACTGCGTAGCAAGCCTGCGGGCAGTAAGCATCCATAAATACATAATCATCTTTCTTTACCGGAACCCACTGATCATCCAGTCTGTACATACCTTTTCCGGAAAGGAAGAGCATACCATGTTCCTGAACATGTGTCTCAATATATCCGTGAGAAGCTCCAAGATGGAATTTCAGGATATGCATATTCATATCAAATCCGAAATCATCTGTTGGAAGGAAGTTCTGAATGTAGCAGTTTTCCATACCTTCATAAGAAATCCACTCAAGTTCATTTGCATTACCAACAACTGTATATGCGCTGTATCCTTCGATTTTCTCATATCTACGTCTGTATAAGTACAGTTTTGCATCTGCACCGCTCTTGTTTTCAAAAGAAACCGGCTTATCTTCTGGTGAGAAGATATATCCGCCCTGTGTAAGGACTTCATCCTTATCTGCATTTTTAACAGCAACTTCACCTTCCATAACATATAAGAAAGTCTCGATTCCGTCTCCACCAATGCTGTCTTTTTTACCACCTGCATGCGCAGTTACAAGATAATCTGCGAAAGATGCTCCCATTGCCGGAGAGCCAAGAATTGTTACATCACAGTTCTCATAGCCTGGGATGCTGTTTTTTACAAGTCCGTCTGGTTCAAGAAGTACCCAGTTATTTGTTTTAACAACTGAACGTGTCTCTAACAGCCCATCGCGATATCCTAATTGATTGTTTAAGTAACTCATGTGAATTCCTCTCTTTCTTTGTTTAAAATAGTTCTTTATTCAGTTTTGTGGTCAACCAGTTTTTATACTCTAATTATGGCAATCTCTGTCAAATTTTTCAATTGACAATTTAGACAAATCCATACAACTTATTTTGTCTATTCTGTGGTACTTTTCAGAAGATATCCGCCTTGTATTTATCGTGTTTTGTGATATACTTATGTTGTTGTAAGGCTTTTTGTCTATTTGACGACATTTAAAATCGACAATAAACATTTTTTATAATACAGCTACTTTTCAACCGCTTTTTAATAAGCAGTACAGGAGGAAAACATGTTAATACAAAAGATTATACCGATTTTCAACAAACTTTTTGAGAAAAACGCAACTATATATGAAGATTCTGCTGTAAGTCCAAAAGCAAACATCCTTTATTTTCACGGAGGAGGGCTCCTCTACGGACACAGAGAAGATCTCCCTAATCTTCATCTGGAAACTCTGACATCTTCCGGATACCGTATCATTGCTTTTGATTACCCACTCGCACCCGCAGCAAAGCTGGATCTCATTATGGAAGACGTGCTCTCTTCCATCAACGATTATCTGGACCACCCGGAACAATACGGAAGCGAAGCCCTGCCTTACTTCCTCTGGGGACGTTCCGCAGGCGCGTATCTCTGTCTGCTTGCCGCTGCAAGCGGCAAATGTAAAAAGCCGCCGAAAGGTGTCCTTTCCTATTACGGATACGGTTTTCTCTGCGACGGCTGGTTCATGACACCAAGCAAATACTACTGTACATTTCCTCCAGTAAATGATACAGCACTCAGCGCGATTCCTTCCGGCATTCACGCAAGCGGCGGACTCGATACCCACTACAGCATTTACGTATATGCCAGACAAAAAGGTTCCTGGATTGACCTCATCTATGCCGGACGCCAAAAATACTTTTATCTCGATTACACACTCCGGACATGCGACAAAATGCCTTGCCCACTGTTCTGCGCACACAGTATCGGAGACACCGATGTGCCATACTCCGAATTCCTGGAACTGTGCAATCACTATCTAGCCAAACGATTCATTGCCACAAGCAACACCCACGATTTCGACCGGGACGAAACAAATCCGGTGACTGTGCAGCTGCTGAATGCAACCATCGAATTTATGGAGCAGAAAATGGAAATTTAATGTAGTAAGTGATACGCAGCATCGGCAGGAGGAAGTGCCTCGACGCATTCGCCCCTGCAACTAACCCACGAATCTATAAGAGCGCGAAAAGCAGACGATAAATCAACGCCTGTTTTTCGCGCTCTAACAGCTTCGGGGCGGATTTTCCGGAGCTCTTGCTTACCTCGTCACTTTCTCCTGCCAATATCTGCTACCATTTACTACACGGCAAATTTCTGGGCAAAAGGTGTATGCTATAGTTTCCCGATATAGTAACATTTCTAACGCCTGCACATTCTATCCAGAAATTTCAGTGTAAAGATCTGAGGTTTTAAAAGAACAGGCTGTAAGACTGGGAACCTGGTGCTTTGTTTCCGTAGAAGAGTGGTACAATCCGTTACTGAAAAAGGACAAAATATACAGACCGAGTCTTGTACTTCAGGTACAAGACGAGAAGACAGCTGAACGGATGAACTCATCGGGAGTTCTCCGTGAATCTATCTGGTGTCTGTCATATTTTGTCCTTTTGAAATTATGGATTGTAAGCGACTGGTCAGGAAACAAAGCATCAGATTCCCAGTCTTACAACCGTCCTTTTTCATACCTTAAATGTTCTTTAGCACTTATTATCCCCTTATCGCAACAGTTTTCACTCACATTCAGAATTTTTTTGTTTTCTGTTAATACAGTCAAAAGGCAGTCACTGTTGCACTCTTTACATGTGATCATCTTAAAATCCATATTTTCTCAAAATATACATTGGGGACGGGGAAAAATTAATTTTCCCCGTCCCCAATTATCATGGCAACTTGAATTATTTGTCAAAAATAGTTCCTTTGCGGAATGATTTGCTTGACGGCATAACCTTCATCAGTAAATAATATGCAACACCTGTTGGAATCAAGCTTACATACCAGGACAACTGCATTACAAGTAATGAGCAAAGTGAGCCAAAGATAATAGCGATAACTGCAGCCCAGTTAATTCCTTTGAAGCATCCTTCCTTGTCATACATATCGTTGATATCCAGTTTCTTCTTACGAAGAATGAAGTAATCAACTGCCATAACTGCGAAGATAGGTCCAAGGAATGCTGAGTAGAACTGTGTAAACAGGTTCAGTCCTGCAGCAGATTCATCTGTAACAAGCTTCCAAGGCATAACACATGCAGAAAGCACACCTACAAGGATTGTTGCATGTGACCATTTCATCTTGAAAGATTCCATAAGTACATATGAAGGTGGAACGATATTGTTCAGTACGTTTGTTGTAACCTGTGCAAATGCGATGAAGAGCAGAGTTACAATTGTAAGCACTTTGCTTCCCATTGTTGTAGAGAATACAACTACCGGATCACTGTTTCCTGTTGCTGCTGTTACAAGAAGTCCGATAAGACCCATGAACAGTGTTACAGGAAGAATAGCGATTGTATAAATGCTTGCAGCTTTTACCGGTTTAATATCATCTGTCGCATTACGTGAATAGTCAGATGCATTAATAATCATTGTAGAATAAATTCCAAGGAAGGAAGTTGTCGCTGCCCAGAATGGCATTCCCCATGTTCCCTCGATTCCAGAGAACACATCACCAATCTCTGTTGCAAACTGTGTCTTAACTACATATAACATGTAAATCAGGATGGCAATAATAAATACACATGAAATATTCTCAAGCCATTTAATTCCTTCAAATCCCTTGATTGCAAGAACAACCTGCAGAAGTGTGAAAAGTGCATATACAACCGGAAGATTATCAATGCCAAACAGGATCTTAAAGCAGCTGTTGATTGCTCCTGCACCTACCCAGCTCTGGAAACCAAACCATACGATTGCCGGAAGTCCACGAAGAACACCTGGGATTTTAACACCCGTTGTTCCAAAACTACTTCTTAACTGAACAGTGAACGGAATACCATATGTATGTCCACATTCACCGACGATTGCCAGCGCGATTGCAATAACAGCACATCCGATTGCCATAGCAATGATAGCCTGTGTTACCGTCAGCACTCCAATCAGTCCTGCTCCCATGGAAAATGTACCGATAGACACACATCCACCCATGAAACTTGCCGTGTAAGACAGTGGTCCCATGATACGTTTTTTCGTTGGCTGTAAATCCGGATCAACATTCTTTACAAGTTCCGGGTTTAAGTTTTTGTTTTCAACCATACTCATCTTTAAACTCTCTCCTTCTCTTTTGATGCTTATTTAATTTTCTTTACAAGCTCCCCTACACCCTTCTGGGCAACGATCTTGCCATCTTCGGCAATCACATTACCACGAACAAGAGTCATAACCGGAAGTCCTTTTCCCTTCAGACCAACAAAGGCTGAAATTTTATTTACATAAAGAAGGGACTCCGCTGTGATCTCCCATTCTTTCTCAGGGTCAACAATTAAGAGGTCAGCGTCAAATCCAACTTTGATATCACCTTTCTTACCGTAGATACCAAATGCTTTTGCCGGCTGTACAGACATTGTGTTTGCAATCACTGTCGGACATACACCACGTTTTACAACGCCTTCGCTGAATGTTGCCTGGAAACCACTCTGGATACCAGAGCATCCACCCCATACGTCAAATACAGTTTCGATTTTATTACCAAGAATCTCATTATACTTCTCATCGTAAGAGCATGGTGAATGGTCAGAAGCGATTCCGCTGAACACGCCTGCCTTCACATACTCCCACATCTCTTCAACAGCTTCTTTCGGCTGAAGAATCGGCGCACATTTGTAAAGAGGTCCTTTTTCAATCACATCATCACTGGAGAATGTCAGATAATGTGTACATGTCTCAGCTGTAATATCGTAACCTTCATCCTGTGCTGCTTTAATCTTCTTAGCAACAGCCGGGTGAGATACATGACAGATATGCGCTTTACATCCTGTAGCTTTTGCAATCTCGATAATCGCATCTGTAGCAACAATCTCAGCAACTACCGGACGAGATTCCAGGAATGCTTTCCAGTCATTACGTCCTGCTTCTTTCATTCTCTTTTCCTGATTCTTGATGATTGCATAGTCTTCGCAGTGGAATCCCGCACGTCCGTCAAACTGCTTAATGATGTCCATAGCTTCCATAGCCTGTCCATAATTCAAAGACTCATAATCAGGAGATACCGGTCCGATAAAGGACTTAAAAGAAACGCATCCTTTCTCATCCAGATCTTTCAGATCATCAAAATTATAACTTGTAAGTCCGCCCCAGAAGCAATAGTCTACGTATGCATTTGGTGAAACTTTATTCTCTTTAAAATCAAAAGCTTCTGCGTTTGTCATACAAGGGTCGTTCTGAAGAGGCATATCGATAACCGTTGTATAACCGCCCAGTGCAGCAGCAGCTGTACCATGCTCATAATCTTCACGCCACTCAAATCCCGGATCATTCAAATGTGCATGTGTATCAATTGCACCTGGGAATACATAATTTCCCTTTGCATCGATCACTTTTTCTGCTTCTGGTTCTACACCAGGTGCCAGAATTGCAGCGATCTTACCATCTTTCACAGCAATATTACCTTCTGCCACACGTTCAGCAGTAACAAGCTTGCCGTTCTTAATCATTAAATCAAACATCTTTAGTGTTCCTCCTTTTTTTAGATTACCGGTCAACCTTTTTTTAACTCTCTGGTAAGATTATAACCTATACATTCTCAAAGCACAATATCCATATCACTCAAATGTTATTGGAAGTTTTTGTATATTTTTCACAATATTCCCTTATTTTTTTCACTATTTGGGAAAAAATACATTGAAATATATCCATTGTTCCTAAAATTTTTTCACGCAGTAATTAAAATAATTCAAACCAGTTTTTAAAAAAACAAAACATTGTACTTTCTTCTCTTTTTTGTTACCATAAATATTAGTATATGTAATCTTTTCACACAAGGAGTCTTTCAAAATGAAGCCATCTTATATCACCCTGTTGAAATCAAGCGATTATGCGAAGAAAAAACTTTCCAAATGCCATACTGGGCAGATACATTCTGTATACCGCAAAACAGTCAATATTCTTACAGATCAGGGATTGCTCGCACTTCAGTCTGACCATTCCCCGCTTTCACCCATAAGTCTGATTACTGCACTTTCCGAAAGCGAAATACAGCTTCTTCCTATCTCCAAAGGAGATCGCATTCATTTTTCTGAAAACAGTCTGGAAATCGAAAGTGCAAAGAATACCTACATTTTTTCATATGAAAAAGCTGCCATTTATAACCTCAAGATTTCTGCTCCGCTCAGCCACGCAGAATCGCCTGTACTGATCGACAGACTTGAAAAAGTCATCAGCAACTGTTCTTCCGGCGGGTTTGATATGATATTTTCACACCAACAAGAAAAAGAGTTACCAATAATGTTTACCGTTGCAAAAAATCGTATTGATACTTCCCTGCAACTACTTAGCATTAACAATCCCACAGATGCTGCCAGAGAACTCGTCAGACTTCTCGGGCTTGGTATTGGCCTTACACCAAGCGGAGATGATTTTTTGTGTGGAGTTTTGGCAGGGCTCACACTGGCGGAACAGGAAAACAGCCTTTTCTGTCGCACTCTAAAAGAAGAAATCTCCACACATCTTGGTGATACCATTGATATCAGTGCCTCTTTTCTTGCATGTGCACTGGAAAATCAATACAGCCTTGCAGTCAACAGTCTTTCCAGTCTCCCTTCTGCTGATGAAATACAGACCCTCTTTTCTGAAATCGGGCATTCATCCGGAACAGATACTCTCTGCGGCATATTGTATGCTCTGAGGCTTCACCGGTAAAACAGCAAAAAACAGAGCCACGGAAACATGCCTTCCCTGGCTCTGGATTATCTTATACACATTAACCAACTATTCAACCAGTATCTTCTTCTCGCGCAACGCGTCTTCTATCAGATTCAGCGTCTCTTCACTGTCTGCGCTTACCGTATGATAATGATAATTTGACGTAATATTCTTAAGCGGACTGGACTTGCCACTTCGTATATCCTTCAGAAACTCAGATACCTTTCTTCGGGAATTAATGCCAAGCTCCGCTTCCATTCGCCCATATACATGGTGGTTGACCATTACATTTTCCACACAGCCTCCGAGATCAACAATTGCACACAGTTCCTCTTCCAGCTGTTCATCTGTATGATGTACCTTATATATCCTGTCAACTTTCTTCACACCCTGTAGAACATATCCCCGGTTTGTCGATATGATCTCATAACCAGATGCACGTATCAACGCTATATCCTGAACAATGACCTGACGACTCACACCAAAATGCGCAGCCAGTTCCTTCGCCGGTACCGGAGCACTGCTTTTTTGTATCAGTCGTACAATTTCTGTTCTTCTATCGGAACCTGTCATACTTCTTTCTCCTTCGAAAATATTAACCATTTCGATTATATAACAAACAATCGTATAATGCAAAGATTTTGTTGCAGTCGCAAAAACCCCGCCATTAAGGCGGGGCATAAGCATCACATGAACTATGAATTCAAATCTTCTGTGATTGATTTTAAATTAAGGAAATTTGTCAGATAATCTTTTGTTCCTGTCTTGGCATCTGTTCCGGACATATTAAATCCTCCAAACGGATGCTGAAGAACTACCGCGGCTGTTGATTTACGGTTAAAGTACAGATTTCCTACCTGGAACTCAATCTTTGCTCTCTGGATATTCTCTCTTGTCTCACTATATACAGAACCTGTCAGACCATATTCTGTCTGATTTGCAATATCCAATGCCTCATCAAAGGAATCAACCTTAATTACCGCAAGCACAGGTCCAAAGATTTCTTCATTCGCAATTCTGGCATCTCTCTTGATATCATGGATAACAGTCGGATCAATATAGAACCCTTCTGCGTCGCTGTATGTTCCTCCATATGTCAGCACACAGCCCACTGGAATTATCTCACACGAGGGTTCCTCAAATCTTAGATAATACTTTTCCCACGGATCTTCCACACAATAAACAGATACGGAAACTGCCTTGGCATAATCACATACGGAACCACCACCAACTGCAAGCAGCAAATCTACTTTATGGTTTCTTGCTATCGCTACACCTTCATACAGTTTTTCAAGGGTTGGGGTTGGCATTACGCCTTCAATCTCTGCAACGTTCTTTCCCTCTTCTTTGAGGATAGCCATTACTTCATCATAAATTCCATTTATTTTGATAGAACCGCCGCCATATATAAGTACCACATTCTGTCCATATTTCTTAAGCTCTGTACTTAAATTTGAAAGAGAATCCTCCCCAAAATATAACTTTGTTGGATTACAATAAGTAAAATTTCCTAACACAATTTGCTCCTTTCACTTTACACAAAGTCATTTCTTTGTTATTTTTTGCAAAGAGAGGTTTTTATGTATACAATCGGTCAGATCTCAAAAATGTTTGATTTGCCTATTTCAACACTTAGATACTACGACAAAGAAGGACTTTTTCCAAATATGGAACGTTCTTCCGGCATCCGCAAATTTTCAGAATCCGAGATAGAGGCTCTTCATGTGATTGAATGTCTCAAGAAGTCTGGAATGGAAATCAAGGATATCAAACAGTTTATGGACTGGTGTGCCGAAGGTCCCTCTACTTATTCCAACCGAAAAAACTCTTTGAGGATAGAAAGAAAGCCCTTGAAGAACAACTTCGAGAGCTTGAAAAAAATATGGCAATGATTAAGTTTAAATGTTGGTATTATGAACAGGCTATTTCTGACGGTAATGAAGAACATCTTAATACAATAATTTCGGACAATCTTCCTACGGATATAAAATCTTTGTATGAGTTAGCGGAGACTATGAAGAAAAGTCTGTAAATTAGATTCTTCTATGATAATGATGGGCGAAAGGCTTGAAATATCAGCTTTTCGCCCTTGGTTTATATATAACAGTTACTAAAACGCATGTCAAGAGCAGGCGGTTCTACCGCCTGTTTTAGCGATGGAATATTACCTATTCTGGAAGACGTCCTTCGTACATAATACTTAGCTCTCCATAGACCTGTCCCCAGTTCCGGATTGTGGAAGTCCACTTTTTTGTTGCTTCAAAGGTTGCCAAGTACAAGGCTTTCAGCAGTGCTGTATCGCTCGGAAATACACTTCTTTGGCGATTGAGTTTCCGATAGGTGGAATTCAGCGATTCAATGGCATTGGTCGTATAAATGACCTTTCTGACGGTTGCTGAAAACTGTTTTGCCATCAATGGATAATGTTTCAGAAAGGATATTTCTTTTATGCCCTTCATCTAGAAATACACCTAAATCCATTCTTATTTCATACTGAATACAATATCCATTTTCCAAAAATTCTACTGAAAACTCTACAGGTTCAGGATGTGTAAAATTATTGTTTGGAATCAGTTTCAATAAAGATGACGCTGCATTTGGCGAAGACTTTTCCTCCGCATTTGGTCCGTATATAACAGATGAACAAAACAATTTTGCTTTCTTTCCTTTTACCTTTGTATTCCATACACTATAGTTTAAACCTGACTGTTTAGGGGCTGCAACCATGGAAAATCTTGCTTCTTCCACAAATGATTTATAATTCTTAGTCTTAAATTCAAGCAACATATACTCATACCTCCATTCTGCAAATTTCTTGCAAAATCAATTCAAAAAAAAGGAAGTAGTCAATCTCCACCATTTAAACCATACAGGAAGATAAGATAAGATAATAGAATAAAGCTCTGACAACCAATCTTTCAACTGGTCATCAGAGCCTTTCATTATTCCAAATTCAACTCACATTTTCACATGCGTTTTCAATTTAGAAATCCATATTCAAATTTTCTCAAAAACAGTAACCTACCTCTGAGCGATAGCTGCCTGTGGGGTTTTAGATGGATGGTAATGCATTACAAATAATGCTTATATTATTACTTTTTAAACAGACTACCTAAGCCTTTACTTATTTTAGAAAATGATGATTCCTTCCCATAGTATTCTTCATATTCTTTTTTCTTTAAGTATTCCATTGCATCAGTAGCTTCTGCTTCTGTAATTCCTATCTCTGGAAAATACTCTCGTAATAATCTAAGTGCTTCTTCCCTCTTTTCTTTTGTAGATGTATCCTGTTTCTTCAAAAAGTTAACCGCTTTAGCTTGTGCCGCTTCTTTCCTTGTACCTTTCTTGAATAAGGAAATCGTACAGAACAGCTTATCAAAATCAAGTAAATATTTATCAATTACAGCTAAATATTTATCTTTTAACTTGGAATGGAATTTCTCTTCAAACTCAGCACGTTTTGTCTTTAGCTCTTCTTCGTATTTTAGAGTATCTTCTTTGGTTGGCTGTTTGATCGTACTCATAAATGCTTGGATATCTGGTAATTCCTCTTTTGCTATATCGGCATCTTCTCTTGTGTCAATCAGTACACCATCCACCATCCGATATTCAATATCGAATTTTTCCAATGTACTCATAATATGCTGATATGACGGAAGGTTCTCATACTCATACAAGCCAACCTTTTTATAATATTCCAGCAGGCTTTCTTTCGCAGTTTTCGCTTCTTCTTCGGTTGTTCCTATATTCCCCAATAATCTTTCCTCTTTTTCTATCTCTTCTTTTCTTGGGAAATCCCAAGCACAGATATTTAACTTATCAAGCAGGAAATCCATCAGCACAAAGTGTCGATTCCTTATGGTTCAAATGTTCTTAGTCGTCCTCGTCATCCCTCTCCCAAGAGGAAACCATATGCACTTCTCCAGAGTCCATATCCATGGCCATGTTGTCCCCCATACGCATCATCATATGCCCATCAGAATCCATAGCCATATTATCTGACATCGAAAAGCAGATGTCCCCATCTTCCATATCCATAAAACTTTTACACATGCCTTAGCCCTCCTTATAATTGAAATTCTTAATCTGATCATAAGACGCATTTACATCTTCTATTAGAGACATTACATACTTGTCCTTCGATGATGCATTTACACGAATAACATTTGAAAACAACCCCTGGAAGTTCTCTGCTTTAATAATTCCTGTATGAAAGGCTACTGTATCATTTTCATCATAGAAATGAAACTCTCCCATCACTCTTTCCTGGATTGTCTTGTCATCCATGTACTGCGCAATATAATCAAACGATTTCACTGAAATGTCCGCAATCTTTTTTAGCGTCTCTAATACATCTATATTATGCCTCAAGGCATTCTTAAGCATCTTTGCAGTTGCCTTGCACTCATTCTTTAATACCATCTCGATTAGTTTGCCAAGATACGGAAACGTGTATCTGCAGATAGCCTTTCGATTCGTCTCTATCTCAAATTCTTCCGAGAAATAGATTAAAATATCATCAGATGCTTGTGGTATAGCCTCCATCATCTGCTGATTGTAATACTTCTTAAAATCTAAAGCCTTACTATAAAAATATGTGCCTTCATATAGAGACGGAATCTCTCTAGCTTTCATCTCACCAAGAACATCATAATCCTGGTTTTCAAGAGCCAGCGCAATCAGGTTCGTCCTAAGACTATCACACTCCTTCATCCTAACATCAAGAAGATCATGATCATATGACATCCTTCTTTCTATCTTTGTCCCCGCAGCAAATGTTCCCCAATACTTTTGCCGATCATCATCTATAAAATAGATATAATCGTTATCCATCAAATATTTTAAAAAGGCATAATTACCGAACTCAAGCGCATAATCGATTACATTCTTCCCATATTCATCTTCATTAAGAATAAGTTTATCTGGGCGCTCAACATACTCTTTCCAGGTCTTCTTGTCTTTAGAAAAAGCCACAGAATAGTTTGTCATTCTTGTAGACGCAGGTTTTAATACCTTTCCTGCGCTTAGGAGGCTGTCAATAGACACCTCCAAGAGTTCAGCAAATAACGGAAGATCCGTAATCTGTATTCCCTTGCCACCTTTTTTAATCTGACAAACTTTATTTGCCACTCTCTGGATTTCATCAGAGTCCGGTTCGTCTTCAAGCCTGTCTCTCAACTTAATATAAGCAATGGCAAACTGTCGATCCCGTCCAAACTTCCTAGAAATCAGCTTACCAATATACTCTCCAATTTTTTCGTTTTTTTCCACCTTATACATAGCAGAACTTCCTCCATGGTATTTTCTTAAAACAAGCATACTCTCTTATTCTTTGCCCGTATATAACAAATAAGCATATGCTATTCACATATGCTTATTATACTATATTTTTATATATGCTGATAGCATATATGTTTATATCTAAGAGCTAGCCCGTTTTCATTTCCTTAGCCACTTCATCCTGCGATAAATTTGTCTATAATTAAACAAAAAACTCCCATCACATAATAAACGCAATGGGAGTTTCTGTGTAAACTAATTAATATCTTATATCTTTATGCCCGGTGTACTACTTCTGAGCAATAGCAGCCTGTGCTGCTGCAAGACGAGCGATCGGTACACGGAATGGTGAGCAGGATACATAGTCAAGACCAATCTTGTTGCAGAACTCTACAGAAGATGGATCTCCACCGTGCTCTCCACAGATACCAATGTGAAGGTTTGGATTAACTGGCTTACCTAACTTGATAGCAGTCTCCATTAATTTACCAACACCTGTCTGGTCAAGCTTAGCAAATGGATCATTCTCGTAAATCTTAGCATCGTAGTATGCCTCAAGGAACTTACCAGCGTCATCACGGGAGAATCCGAATGTCATCTGTGTAAGGTCATTTGTACCGAAGCAGAAGAAGTCAGCTTCTTTTGCAATCTCATCAGCTGTAAGAGCAGCTCTTGGGATCTCGATCATTGTACCAACTTCATACTCAAGCTCAACACCTGCTGCAGCGATCTCAGCATCTGCTGTCTCTACAACGAATTTCTTAACATATTTCAACTCTTTGATCTCGCCTACAAGCGGAATCATAATTTCCGGTTTAACATTCCAATCCGGATGAGCTTTCTTTACATTGATTGCTGCACGGATAACAGCCTTTGTCTGCATCTTGGCAATCTCTGGATATGTAACAGCCAGACGGCATCCACGATGTCCCATCATTGGGTTGAACTCGTGAAGAGAATCAATGATTGTCTTGATTTCTTCTACTGTCTTGCCCTGAGCATCTGCCAGTTTCTTAATATCTTCTTCCTCTGTAGGAACAAACTCATGAAGCGGCGGGTCAAGGAAACGAATAGTAACCGGATTTCCTTCCAGAGCTGTATAAAGTGCTTCAAAGTCTCCCTGCTGATATGGAAGGATCTTCTCAAGTGCTGCTTCTCTTTCTTCAACTGTATCAGAACAGATCATCTCACGGAATGCAGCAATTCTGTCTTCCTCAAAGAACATATGCTCTGTACGGCAAAGTCCAATACCTTCTGCTCCAAGCTCAACAGCTTTCTTAGCATCTGCAGGTGTATCAGCATTTGTACGAACCTTCATTGTTCTGTATTTATCTGCCCAAGCCATGATTCTTCCGAACTCACCAGCGATTGTGGCGTCAACTGTAGGAATGATTCCATCATAGATGTTACCTGTTGTACCATCGATAGAGATTGCGTCTCCTTCATGGAATTCTTTTCCTGCTAATGTAAATTTCTTATTTGCTTCATCCATAGCGATATCGCCACATCCGGATACACAGCATGTACCCATACCACGAGCAACAACGGCAGCGTGAGATGTCATACCACCACGTACTGTCAGGATACCCTGAGCAGATTTCATACCAGTAATATCTTCCGGAGATGTCTCAAGGCGAACAAGAACAACCTTCTCGCCTCTTGCAGCCCACTCTACAGCGTCATCTGCTGTAAATACAACCTTACCACAAGCAGCACCCGGAGAAGCTCCAAGTCCTTTGCCCATCGGTGTAGCAGCCTTAAGTGCAGCTGCGTCGAACTGTGGGTGAAGCAGTGTATCCAGGTTACGTGGATCGATCATTGCAACTGCCTCTTCCTCTGTTCTCATACCTTCATCTACAAGGTCACATGCAATCTTCAGAGCAGCCTGAGCTGTTCTCTTACCATTACGTGTCTGCAGCATGTAAAGCTTTTTATTCTCAACTGTAAACTCCATATCCTGCATATCTCTATAGTGATCTTCAAGAGTTTTGCAAACCTGTGTGAACTGTGCAAATGCCTCCGGGAATTCCTCTTCCATCTTAGCGATCGGCATTGGTGTACGTACACCAGCAACTACGTCTTCGCCCTGAGCGTTGATCAGGAACTCACCCATAAGCTTCTTCTCACCTGTAGCAGGATCACGTGTAAATGCAACACCTGTACCACAGTCATCACCCATATTACCAAATGCCATGGACTGTACGTTAACAGCAGTTCCCCATGAATATGGAATATCATTGTCACGACGATATACATTAGCACGTGGGTTGTCCCATGAACGGAATACAGCTTTAACTGCACCCATTAACTGCTCCTTCGGATCATCTGGGAAGTCTGCACCGATTTTCTCTTTGTACTCTGCTTTAAACTGTGAAGCCAGCTCTTTCAGATCATCAGCTGTCAGTTCAACGTCAAATGTAACACCTCTGTCAGCTTTCATCTTATCAATCAGCTCTTCGAAGTATTTCTTTCCTACTTCCATAACTACGTCAGAATACATCTGGATAAATCTTCTGTAGCAGTCCCAAGCCCAACGCGGGTTGCCGGATTTCTCAGCAATAACGTTAACAACAGTCTCATTCAGACCAAGGTTCAAGATTGTATCCATCATACCAGGCATAGAAGCTCTTGCTCCGGAACGAACAGATACAAGAAGCGGATTCTCACTGTCGCCAAACTTCTTACCTGTTACTTCTTCCATCTTAACGATAGCTTCCATAATCTGTTCCATAATCTCGTCATTAATCTTTCTTCCGTCCTCATAGTACTGTGTACAAGCTTCTGTTGTTATTGTGAAGCCCTGTGGTACCGGAAGACCTAAGCTTGTCATCTCTGCAAGGTTTGCGCCCTTACCGCCAAGAAGGTTTCTCATGGTTGCGTTACCTTCTGTAAACATATAAACCCATTTTGCCATTTGTCATGACCTCCTACAATAATTATTCTAAGTTGCGCAAATATTTTACTACTTTTTACCATGTTTCGTCAAGTAGTGGGGAAGAATTTGGGACGTAGACTTTTTAAAAAAGTCTACGTCCCAAATTAACAAATGTGGTGTCCCTTTTTGAAAAATGTCCTGTACCTTTTTAACTACATTTCTTCCAAAAATGCTTTATACCCTTTATATGCTTCATACACGTCTGCTTTACTGGTCACTTCCCATGGTGCATGCATACTCAAAACTGCTACTCCGCTGTCGATTACTTCCATGCCATAATTCGCCATAATATATGCAATAGTGCCACCGCCGCCGACATCTACTTTTCCAAGCTCTGCAAACTGATATGCCACATTCTGTGCCTCCATAGCCCTGCGGATCTGTGCCAGATATTCGGCATTTGCATCATTTGAGCCATTCTTTCCACGACTTCCGGTAAATTTATTAAATACAAGTCCTTTTCCAAAAAAGGCTGAACTTCTTTTTTCAAATGCTTCTGCAAACATCGGATCATATGCAGCACTGACATCGGATGAAAGCATCTTGGAATTTTGAAGTGCTCTGCGGACAATCAATTCCGATTCATTTCCGGAAAGTGCAACAAGTTCTGCAACCGCATTTTCGAAAAATCGAGAATGCATGCCTGTTGCTCCCACACTGCCAATTTCCTCTTTATCTACAAGAATGCAACATGAAGTTCTTTCCACCTTTTCCACATCCAGCATAGCCAACAACGAGGTGAACGCACACACGCGATCATCTTGTCCGTATGCAAGAATCATACTTCTGTCGATGCCGCACTCTCTCGCTCTTCCGGCAGGAACGATTTCCAGTTCTGCAGAAGCAAAGTCATCTTCTTCTATTCCATAATAATCCTTTAATATGTCTAATACGTTCGCTTTGACTGCCTCTTTTTCTTCCTTTTCAAGAGCCTCATTTTTCTCTATCGGGCGACTTCCAAAAAGAAGATCCAGTTTTTCACCCTCAATAACTGCATTTGCCTTTTTCTCCATCTGCTGCGCAGCAAGATGTACCAAAAGGTCTGTAATAACAAATACCGGATCTTCTTCTTTCTCGCCAATATTTACCCTGACAACTGTGCCATCCTTTTTGGCAATCACTCCATGTAGCGCAACAGGCATTGTTACCCACTGATATTTTTTGATTCCGCCATAATAATGCGTATCCAGATATGCCAGTTCTTCATTTTCATACAACGGATTCTGTTTTACATCAATACGAGGTGAATCAATATGTGCACCAAGAATATTCATACCATTTTCCAAAGGCTCACTACCAATGTTAAAAATAGCAATGCTTTTATTCATACATACAGCATATACTTTATCCCCCATTGTCAACGTGATTCCCTCTTTTTTCATTTCATCCAGGTTTTTGTACCCTTTTTCTTCAATCATTTTAACTGCTAACGCGATACACTCCCGTTCCGTTTTACCAGCGTCCAAGCACTCTCGGTAAACACTATTGATGTGTTCCAGCTCTCGAAGCGCCACATCATCATAAGATTTCCATACATTTTCTCTGTCCATAACATCGTTCTCCTTTCATAAGCATAGTATAACACAAATTAGGGACGTAGTATTCTTTAATTTTACTACGTCCCTAATTAACAAATGTGGTGTACCTTTTCGCCAAATGTCCTGTACCTGTTTATTTATTCTCCACATAATTCATAGTTGCATCACACAATTGTCTTGCTTTTCTTAATGATATTTTCAGCGTCCGTTTTAATTGACCAATATACTCCTCACGAATTCTTTTTTCTTCAAACACCTGCATCAACAAAGGCAACTGATATTCCTCAAACATTTTCTCAGCTATAAGAAATGCTAATTCCTTCTGTTGAATCTCAACTTCATCGGGAATGTCATCGAAAACTTCTACTTCCTTTTCCGCATGAAATTCCACAAAACTTTTAGTATCAGAAAAATTTTTTCGATACATTGCTATTGCTTTTTCATGAAGAAGGATCGGTGTTTCTGAAATATACTCTGCCATACTGCTGTTTTTATATCGTTCTGGTTTCTTTATCATGCCAGCTTTTACTGGATTCATATGAATATAACGAAGACATGTCCAAAAATATTTTTCATCTTCAATGCATTCACTTGTGAAGCGATTCTGAAAAACATGTCCATTTCTGTGATGTTTATAGTTGTAATACGATGCATATTCTGCCAATATAGCAGCCATGAATGTTGATAAAATCTGAATTTCTGCCCGGACAATAAAGTGGGCATGATTTGACATAATACAATAACTATAGATTTCTACATGATATTTTTTTAGATGTTTTAAGATTATATCTTTGAAATAGAGTTTCTCTCGCTGTTGGTAAAATATCTTTTCTCGATTAATACCTTTGACGATAATGTGGTAAATGCCTGTGCGGCTTTCTCGTCTTCTTTGTGTTGGCATCCTTCCCTCCCCTTTCATTTAGGGACAGGACATTTTTCATTTGGGTACACCACATTTTTTAATTTAGGACGTAGACTTTTTTAAAAAGTCTACGTCCTAAATTTACTATTTCATTTCTTCTCTTACTTCTTTGAAGCATTTAACGATGAAATCAATATCTTCTTTTGTATGGCTTGCGCATACCTGTGTACGGATTCTTGCTTTTCCCTTTGGTACTACCGGATAGGAGAATGCTACTACATATACTCCCTTATCCATCATACGTTTTGCGAATTCAGCAGCTGTCTTTTCATCATACAGCATAACTGGTACGCATGGATGTGTGCCCGGGATTATATCAAATCCATTATCAACCAGTTCTTTACGATAGTATGCTGTCACTTCCTCAAGGTGGTCACGGAGTTCTGTGCTTTCATCCAGCATATCGAACAATTCGATACTTGCTCCGGCAATTGCTGGTGCAAGAGAGTTGGAGAACAGATACGGCCGGCTTCTCTGCCGGAGCAGATCGATAATCTCCTTGCGTCCGGATGTATATCCGCCGGATGCTCCTCCGAGAGCTTTTCCTAATGTTCCGGTGATAATATCAACTCTTCCCTGTACACCGCAGTACTCTGCTGTTCCACGTCCAGTTTTTCCAACAAAGCCAACTGCATGGCTGTCATCAACCATTACAAGTGCATTATACTTATCTGCCAGGTCACATACGCCTTTTAAGTTACAGATGATACCATCCATAGAAAAAACACCATCTGTAGCGATTAATTTGATTCTTGCTCCTGCCTCGTCAGCTTCTTTTAATTTTGCTTCCAGATCTTCCATATTGTTGTTTTTATAGCGGAAACGTTTTGCTTTGCAGAGACGCACACCGTCAATAATGGAAGCGTGGTTTAATTCATCACTGATTACAGCATCTTCTGCTGTTAAGATTGTCTCGAATAATCCTCCATTTGCATCGAAACAGGAAGAATACAGAATTGTATCATCTGTGCCGAGGAAATCAGAAATCTTCTTTTCCAGTTTCTTATGAATATCCTGTGTACCGCAGATAAAACGTACAGATGCAACTCCATATCCTTTTTCATCATAGGTTCTCTTTGCCGCCTCGATCAGACGCGGATTATCGCCAAGTCCGAGGTAGTTATTTGCACACATACACAGAAGTTCTCTTCCATCTTCCATCTTAACTCTTGCGCCCTGTGGGGAAACAAATGGAGCCTCACCTTTGAAAAGACCAGCTTCTTTAATCCCTTCTACTTCTTTTGTATAAATACTTAAAATATCATCTTTACGTGCCATTTTAAATCGCCCTTTCTCAAATTAAATATGTCTGAAATACATTTATAATTAGTCATTCACATGTGCCCAGTCAAGAATAACCTTACCAGACTGTCCGGAAATCATTGCTTCAAATCCCTTTTCATAATCTTTGATATCGAAGTGATGTGTGATGATCGGGGAAATGTCAAGTCCTGCCTGAATCATTGTTGACATCTTATACCATGTATCCCATACTTTTCTTCCATAGATACCACGAAGATTCAATCCGTTGAAGATTACTGTCTCAAGGTCTACCTTTGCATCTGTTCTCTGAAGACCGAGAAGCGCAATATTTCCGCCATGCTTCATATTGTGGATCATGTCATGAAGTGCGATCTGTGAACCGGACATTTCAAGACCTACATCAAATCCCTCCGTCATACCGATGTCCTTCATAACCTCCTTAAGATTCTCATCCTTTAAATTAACAACCCTTGTAGCACCAAGCTTCTTCGCAAGATCCAGACGATATGGATTCAGATCTGTAACAACAACATGTCTTGCTCCTGAGAATTTTGCAATAGCAGCCGCCATACATCCGATCGGGCCTGCTCCAGCGATCAATACGTCCTCGCCCAACATATCATAGGAAAGAGCTGTATGTGTTGCATTTCCAAATGGATCAAAAATAGCATACATTTCTTCTGGAATGTTTGGATTACATGGCCATACATTAGAAGACGGAATTACCAGATACTCTGCAAATGCTCCGTTTCTGTTAACACCGACACCTTTTGCGTCTTTGCAGTTCTCCTTATGCCCTTCCAGACAGTTTCTACATTTTCCACAAGTAATATGACCTTCACCAGATACAAGATCACCGATCTTAAATCCTTTTACGCCTTCTCCGACTTCGCAGACTTCCCCAACATATTCGTGTCCCGCTGTCAGTCCTACGGGAATTGTGTGCTGTGCCCAGTCATTCCACTGATAAATATGTACATCTGTTCCACAAATCGCTGTTTTGTGAATCTTGATCTTCACATCATTTGGTCCTACCTCCGGAATCGGAACACGCTTCATCCACAATCCTTCCTCTGGTTTTTCCTTCACGAGTGCCCACATCATTCCATCGTTTCTTTCGCTCACTTTATTGTCCTCCCATTTCTACCGTCTCCCCAGACGATGTTTTCATTATCGCTGTCATTATAGCACTCATCTATATTATGCACAATCTATTTTTGTATATTTTTTGTTCATATTGACAATTTTTTCACATATAAATCACTTTTTTGTGTCATAATTAACAATTTTTTTGTTTACAAACATGTTATCCTTCTATATAATGATGATATTGGATTGGGAAATTTATACTATCGGGGACCCAATTATAAAAAAAGAAAGAGAGGGAAGCAGATATATAGCTGGATATATCTGCGAAAAACACAGTATGAAAAATGTATTTCAAAAATGGAACAGTATCAGCCTTGTGCTGAGAATCATCTGCGGTCTTATCATCGGTATCATTCTCGGAATGGTAATTCCACAGATAACCGTAATTGCACTTCTTGGGGACTTATTTGTTGGTGCTTTGAAGGCTATTGCTCCACTTCTGGTTTTCTTCCTTGTTATGAGTGCTCTTGCTCACATGGGCGAAGGACAGAAGACAAACATGGGATTCATTGTAATGCTTTACATGCTTGGCAACGTAATGTCAGCACTCGTATCCGTAGTTGCATGTAAGTTATTCCCAGTTACACTTACACTTGCAGAAGCTGCCGGAGAAGACATGGCTCCGCCAAGTGGCGTAGGCGAAGTACTGAAGAATTTATTATTGAATGTTGTATCCAACCCTGTAGGTTCTATCGTTAATGCAAATTATATCGGTATCCTTGCATGGGCTTGTATTTTCGGTATTGCACTGAAATGTGCTTCTGATTCCACCAAGAAAATGCTTGATGACTTTGCAGCTGCTATTTCAACAGGCGTTAAGTGGGTAATCAGTTTTGCTCCATTCGGTATCATGGGATTAATATTCAACGTTATCTCAACATCCGGACTCAGTGCTCTGTTATCTTACGGAAGACTGATCCTTGTACTTGTAGGAAGTATGGCATTCGTAGCACTGGTTATGAACCCGATCATCGTATTCCTGTGCATCAGAAAGAATCCATATCCACTCGTATTCAAGTGCCTGTCACGAAGCTTTATTACCGCATTCTTTACACGTAGTTCCGCAGCTAACATTCCTGTAAATATGGAACTCTGTGAAGATCTCGGACTGGATGAAGAACAGTATTCAATCTCCATTCCACTCGGAGCAACTATCAACATGGCAGGTGCCGCTATCACAATCTCTGTAATGGCTTTATCCGCTGCCCACACAATGGGAATCAGCGTAGATTTTGGAACAGCTCTTGTTCTTTGTGTACTTGCAGCACTCAGTGCAGCCGGAGCTTCCGGTGTTGCCGGTGGTTCCTTGTTACTTATCCCTATGGCATGTAGCTTATTCGGTATTCCATCCGAAATCGCTATGCAGGTTGTAGGTGTCGGCTTCATCATCGGTGTTATTCAGGATTCCTGTGAAACAGGTCTTAACTCTTCCACAGACGTTCTCTTTACAGCAGCTGCTGAATTCAGAGACAGAAGATTACATCCTGAATATTATGCAAACAAAGCAAAGAAAGAAGCATAAAGATAATAATTACATACAAAAAGCTGCCTCATCTGCAGGCAGCTTTTTCATTTAGGTACACCACATTTTGCAATTTGGGACGTAGACTTTTTTAAAAAGTCTACGTCCCAAATTGATTACCACTCAAACTTTTTCTCAAAGTAAGCGGCAAGATCTTCAATTTTAACTCTTTCCTGTTCCATTGTATCGCGATCACGTACAGTAACTGCTCCGTCTTCTTCAGACTCGAAATCGTATGTTACACAGAACGGTGTTCCGATCTCATCCTGACGACGGTAACGTTTACCGATATTTCCGCGCTCATCAAATTCGCAATTGTACTTCTTGGAAAGCTGTGCATATACCTTCTGGGCACCTTCGCTCAGCTTTTTGGAAAGTGGAAGCACACCGATTTTTACCGGTGCGAGTGCCGGATGGAAATGAAGCACTGTTCTCACATCTCCGCCTTCCAGTTCTTCTTCGTCGTATGCACTGCAAAGGAATGCAAGCACCATACGGTCAGCACCGAGTGACGGTTCGATAACGTATGGAATATATTTTTCTTTCTTCTCATCATCAAAGTATGACATATCCTGCTTAGATACGTTCTGATGCTGTGTAAGGTCATAATCTGTTCTGTCTGCGATTCCCCACAATTCACCCCAGCCGAATGGGAAGAGGAACTCAACATCTGTTGTAGCACGGCTGTAGAAGCATAACTCTTCCGGAGAATGATCTCTTGGGCGCAGTTCTTCATCTTTAATTCCAAGTGCCTTTAACCAGTCCAGACAATATTTCTTCCAGTAAGCATGCCACTCAAGGTCTGTTCCAGGCTCACAGAAGAACTCAAGCTCCATCTGTTCAAACTCTCTTGTACGGAAAGTGAAGTTACCTGGTGTAATCTCATTTCTGAAAGATTTTCCGATCTGACAGATACCAAATGGAATCTTCTTTCTGGATGTTCTCTGTACGTTTTTGAAGTTTACGAAAATACCCTGTGCTGTCTCCGGTCTTAAGTATACTGTATTTTTCGCATCCTCTGTTACTCCCTGGAATGTCTTGAACATCAGATTAAACTCTCTGATCTCTGTAAAATTATGTTTGCCACATGTCGGACATGGAATCTCATGATCTTTTACAAATGCTTCCATCTGCTCATGACTCCATCCATCGATGCTGTCACCAATATCAATTCCATGCTCATGCGCATAATCTTCAATCATTTTATCCGCACGGAAACGCTCGTGACATTCCTTACAATCCATAAGTGGATCGCTGAATCCGCCAAGGTGCCCGCTTGCCACCCATGTCTGTGGATTCATAAGAATCGCGCAGTCTACTCCAACGTTATATGGATTTTCCTGCACAAACTTCTGCCACCATGCTTTCTTTACATTGTTCTTAAGCTCTACTCCGAGGTTACCATAGTCCCATGTATTGGCAAGACCTCCGTAGATTTCAGAGCCGGGATAAACGAATCCTCTTGATTTTGCCAATGCCACAATTTTTTCCATTGTTTTTTCTACCATATCCTCTTCCACTCCTTCTGTGTTTCGTAATGTCACTAATTATACCTTATCAGGCAAAACACGTCAACCCATAAGGGCTGACGTGCCACAAGTCAATCATGTAAAAACATTTATATTTGAAATATGTTTCAAATACTACATTAGCGTATCCAGGATTTCCAATGATTTAAACTTCTTTCCCACATACACTTCCATATACTCTGTCACAATCTCTCCTAATTGTATCAGCACCTCATCCTTGACTACAAATGTATAGAGTTTCTCTACCGGCGATGCCACGATATACTGCAGGGTATATAAAGTAGAAGGAAGAAGCGTTCTGCCGTCATGCACGTTTTTCGCACACGCCCTGCAGACAAGGCCTCCCCGGCGCACGCTGAACATCTTCTCACTCTCCTTATCACCACAGGAAATGCATGCAAACACCTGCGGACCTTCTCCATTAACACTGACTGCTTTTAACTCATATATATACCGGATCAGCCGGTTCGGAATATGGGGATTAACCAGTGCACGCAAAGTCTGATAGAGAAGCTTCAGAAGATCCGTCTCATCATTCGCCTCCCTGGCATAATAACCGGCAAGTTCAAGAAAATAGAATCCGTAATAAGCGCCTTCTACATCTTCGCGAAGTTCTGAAAAGTAATTGGAAATAGAGGCCGACACCAGTGTATACGATGTCCGCCCCTCGTAAACCGTGAATTGCCCGAATGAAAACGGGCTCGTCATCCCCAGAAGTGCACTGTGTGGTCTTCTCGCCCCTCTGGCAAATGCCGCAATCTTTCCTCGCTCCTTGCTCAGAATGACCACACGCCTGTCATATTCACCGACAGGTGCTGCCGCAAGAACCATGCCTGTCACTGTAATCTGATTCGTCAACTTTCTCACCTTCATGGCGTTCTAAAACCTGTTTACATACCGCCATTCCTTTGTAATAAAGATAGTCTGCTATCTTTCCTGTCTCCAGAAATTTTCTCCAGTATCTTTCATCCATGTCATCACCTCATCGTCTGTTGTTACGAATAGGTTCTCCCATGCATGTCTGTTTTTATTCTTCTTCCCGGTAACCAAAATTTTTCATCAGGAATTCACTGTCCCGCCAATCCTTCTTTACCTTCACCCAAAGCTTCAGATTCACCTGACAATCCAGCATTTTTTCAATCTCATAACGAGCAGTACTGCCGATCTTTTTCAACATATTTCCTTGTTTTCCAATAATTATCCCCTTGTGAGAATCCCGCTCGCAGATTATAGTTGCATCTATGTGCATCACTTTTTTCTGCATCTTCATACGGTCAATGGCCACTGCTATTCCATGTGGAATTTCATCCTGCAGACAATGTAATGCCTTCTCCCGTATCAGTTCGGCCACAATCTGTCTCTCCGGCTGATCGGTAACTGTATCTTCATCATAAAACTGCGGACCATACGGAAGATATTTCATCACAACACGAAGAAGCTCATCTGTATTATCCCCATTTCTTGCAGATACAGGAACAATTGCCGCGAAATCGTAAATGTCCTTATACGCAGCAATAGCCGGAAGAACCTCTTCTTTCTTCACGCTGTCAGTCTTATTAATGACAAGAATAACAGGAGTATTGACCTTCTTAAGCTGCTTTGCAATATGCTGTTCACCCGCTCCAATAAATGTAGTCGGCTCCACAAGCCACAACACAACATCCACTTCATTCAGAGTCCGCTCTGCCACATTAACCATGTACTCACCAAGCTTGTTTTTCGCCTTGTGAATACCCGGCGTATCTACAAATACAATCTGCCCTTCCTCTGTCGTAAGCACCGTCTGAATCCGGTTTCTTGTCGTCTGTGGTTTATTCGAGGTAATGGCAATCTTCTGTCCGATCAGATAATTCATAAGTGTTGATTTTCCCACATTCGGACGACCGATCAATGTTACAAATCCTGATTTATAATCTTTCTTCATATGCTCTCCTGTTAAAAACCTTTTACGGTCATAAAAACATCTTTCTCTTCATCTATCTTATCTTCACTTCCGATCACACACAGCTGACCGGCCTTTAAAACTGCCTCCGCAACACGATACAGTGAACGGATATCATCCTGCGTTGCATCAAGAATCTGATTTCTCTCTTCTCGCAGCATATCTTCACTCACTTTGTTCATATAGAGGTTCATAGAACGTTCGCCCTTCGTAACCGGTGTCATCGGCTGATCCATATTGCTCATGGTTCCGATAATATATTTCGTCATATCTCGCTCACTGACTGTGAAATTCTTCAAATAATCCACAACACCCTCATAAACATCAATCGTACGCTTCAGATGCGGATCACGATAGGAAATAAAATATCCTTCCCCAATACGGTTAAAATTGCTCATACAACCATATGCACCGCCCTTTACACGGATGTTCTGCCACAGATAATCATAACTTAAAATCACCTTCAATATCTGCAGTGCTCCGGTGTAGGAAGCTCCATGATCGATAAAGTTACCGGTTCGCGCCACATACTGCACTTTAGATGCGGTCTTAAATCCCTCATTTTTCTTTTCGCAGTGAATCACACAGGCAGTCTCTTCCGGCTTTGTATCGAACAGCCCACTTTTCAACTTCTCGATCATTTCCTCCAGACCGGCAAGTCCTTCCTTGTCAGCTGTATAACTAAGCATCATATTATCCGGACGGAAAATATTCTTTGCAAGCTGATTTAAAATCTCTGTCAATCGTCCCTTTTCTTCTTCAAAATGCTCTTCAATATATGCCACTTTCTCATAGAACTCAATACCGCTTGTCATATCCTTAAGCTTTGCAGACGGAGAAGCATAAGACATCGCACGAAGTCCGGCAGTCGTATGACCGGAAGACTGGAACTTCATCAAAAGTCTGGACTTTAACATGGAGAGGATCTCTTTCAATCGCTTGGTATCATCTAATTTAGAAGCAGTCAGTATCTCCCGCATCATATCGAATACAACCGGTAATTTCTGATAAAGTGCCTTTCCTTTTATCTCAAATGTAGCTTTGAATGCCTTTTCACGAATGTTTGTCACATCTGAATAAAGCTCCAGAGACGTTCCTATTCCACCAGTATACATATTAATCTCATTGAACAATTCTCCATATTCAAAATGTTCTGTATCAATAATACCGAGCACAGACTGTAGAATTCCTACATAAGGGAGCAGATCCTCCTGTACACCGGAAATGTCAAACAACACATCCATATATCCGATTCCATTTGTTCCTATTTCATGGAAAATGACAGGAACACCTGCAATCTTCATCTCTTCATTGATAATGGGCTCTATCTCTCTGGAAATATCTTCTCTTCTCAATACCGGGATGCGATTCAGTGCCTCCTCGCTCTCCGGCTCAGACTGATATGCCTCCAGCGCAGCAGTACGTTCTACAAGATGCTGAACCTCTTCCTCCGAAAGACTTGCTTTGTACGCCTTTAGCTTTTCCTCCAGCTCTGCATCCATGCGAGCCGTACGGCCCTTCTCCGGCTTCACAACTACGATTGCGCCATGGGTATTGTCAAGCAAATATTTCCGAATCAGTTCCTCATAATATCTTGTATTTATTTGTTTTTTAAGAAACTCAAATGTTTCTAAAGCATCAATATGCATGAACGGTTCTTCTTCATCATAAAGCCAGCTGTCCATCATCTGCAATCCGTACATCAGTCCCTTTGGATAGTTTCCAAAATCCGCCTCACGATAACGGAACTCATGATAATTGATACCTGCCTCCAGAGCCTTCTTATCCATGCCCTGTTCAACGATTCTCGAAAGTATTTCCTCAATCTTATCTACAAATGCCTGCTTCTGATCTTCGTTGGCATTCTTTGCGATAACAGAAAAAATCGGCTGATAGATTCCATTATCATAGGATCCCATAATATCTTTACCGATACCCGCATCTGTCAACTCCTTTTTTAACGGAGCCCCCGGTGCAGAAAGAAGTGCATAATCCAGTATCTGGAATGCAAGATATAATTCTCTGTCAAGACTGGTCCCAATTACCTTATTATAGGAAAGATACGTATTATCTTCCTCCGGTTCATCACTGGCAATAGAATACGGAATAACCTTTTCCCGTACCTTCTCAAAAGGCTCCTGATACCGAATTGCCGAATCCACAAAATCCTTCTCAAAATGACTCAGATATTCACGATCGAGCCATGCAAGCTTCTCTTCCATGTCCATATTTCCATACAGATAAATATAACTATTGGAAGGATGATAATATTTTCTGTGAAAATCCAGAAACTGCTCATAAGTAAGTTCCGGGATCACCTCCGGGTCACCTCCGGATTCATTCGCATAAGAAGTATCCGGGAATAAAGTATTTAAGACCACTCTGTCCAGAACACCCTCCGGAGAAGAAAATGCCCCCTTCATTTCATTATATACAACACCATTGTAACTCAGCTTGTCCTCTGCCGATGCAAGGCTGTAACTCCAGCCCTCCTGTCGGAATGTTTCCTCATGTTCATAGATATTTGGATAAAACACCGCATCCATGTATACATGCATCAGATTCTGAAAATCCTTGTCATTACAGCTTGCCACCGGATAAACCGTCTTATCCGGATAAGTCATAGCATTTAAAAATGTATTAAGAGACCCCTTTACCAGCTCTACAAAAGGATCCTTTGCCGGAAAATTCTTTGAGCCACACAGCACAGAGTGTTCCATAATATGCGGTACACCGGTACTGTCAGATGGCGGTGTCCGAAAACCGATACTGAACACCTTATTATTATCATCATTTTCTATAAGAAGCACTCTTGCTCCACTTTTCACATGTCTGAGAAGCACTCCTTTTGACTGAATCCCTGAAAGCTCCTCTTCCTTTATAATTTCATAAGTCGTTAAATCCCTGATACTCATATAGTATTATATAATCTCCTTTCGCTGTTCTGATCCATTATCTACTAAGATTATAACCATTAAAAGATATTATAACATTTTTCCTCAAAATAAAAAAGACTGGAAATACGCGATCTCTACATCTTGTATCTTCAGTCTTTTTTCATAATATGAAATCTCTTAAGCTGTTTTTCCAGCTGTCATCTTCTTAATCACAATCAGTGTACCAACCATCAGCACAATTCCAATTGGCAGACAGATAAATGCATTCTGCACAAATCCTGCAATGATATATGTAACAAATGATACTGCCGCTGCTGTAATCGCATATGGAAGCTGTGTCGAAACATGGTTGACATGATTACACTGGGCTCCCGCTGATGCCATGATCGTCGTATCGGAAATCGGTGAACAATGGTCACCACACACAGCACCTGCCATACATGCGGAAATAGAGATGATCATCATTGTCTCGTTTGTTCCGGAAAATACAGCAACAACGATCGGAATCAGGATACCAAAAGTTCCCCATGATGTTCCTGTTGCAAATGCAAGGAAGCATGCTACAAGGAAGATAATTGCAGGAAGAAGATTCATAAATCCTCCGGCGGCATTTTCAACTACTCCAGCCACATATTCTTTTGCTCCAAGGCTGTCTGTCATAGCTTTTAATGTCCATGCAAATGTAAGGATCAAAATTGCAGGCACCATAGCTTTGAATCCATCCGGAATACAGGACATAGACTCAGAGAACTTCAGCACCTTGCGAAGTGCATAGAAAACAATTGTAATAACAAATGCAAAGAAACTTCCAAGCATCAGTCCTACAGAAGCATCACTACCGGAAAATGCTTCAATAAATCCTGCTCCGCCAAAGAAACCACCTGTATAAATCATACCAATAACACAACATACGATCAGAACAGCTACAGGGAAAATCAAATCAATAACCCCGCCTTTACTGTCAACAACATCCTCTTCTGCATTCGCATACGGACGATCCGCAGTTGTATAAAGGTCTCCTGCTACCGCATTTGTCTCATGCAGCTTCATCGGGCCGTAATCCATCTTTAATAATACAATTGTAACCATCATAACAATCGTAAGCAACGCATAATAGTTAAACGGAATGGCACGGATGAAAATAGAGAACCCGTCTTCTCCCTCAACAAATCCTGTAACAGCTGCTGCCCATGAAGAAATCGGAGCAATGATACATACCGGTGCTGCTGTTGCGTCAATCAGGTATGCCAGTTTTGCTCTGGATACATTATGCTTATCTGTTACCGGACGCATAACACTTCCGACTGTCAGACAGTTAAAATAGTCATCAATGAAAATCAACACTCCCAGAAGGATTGTCGCAAGTTGTGCTCCCACACGGCTCTTGATATGTTCACTTGCCCAACGTCCAAATGCAGCTGAACCACCGGCTTTGTTCATCATACATACCATAATTCCAAGAATGACAAGGAATACCAGGATTCCCATGTTATAGCTGTCTGTAAGGACTCCTATGATACCATCCTGGAACACATGGAGAACCGTCGTCTCAAATGTAAATCCAGAGTAGAATACTCCACCAATTAAGATACCAATAAATAATGAACTATATACTTCTTTCGTAATAAGCGCAAGTACAATAGCTACAATAGGTGGTACCAGTGACCAGAAGGATGCGTACATCTTTGGCACATACTCTGCTGCTTCATCTGCTGCAAACACTGTCATAGAGCTGCAAAGAAGAATGCAGAGAAGTGTCAGCACACCCCACATTGCTTTTTTCTTTCCTCTCATCGTAAAACTTCCTCTCTTTTCTTCGTTTTATCTTCATATTGTTCACAAGACCTTGAACAAAAAAATACCATGAACAACGCTCACCGGGCGCGCTCATGGCATATTCTTTACTCTCAATAATATAAATTGACATTTATGTAAATTCTACCTGTGATAGCGCTCCACTGTTGTGACAGTCCGCAGCATCTTCTGCCTGCGTCCCAGAGATCATACCCGGGCGGTCATAATCCCTTCGGCGGCTTCCCCTTTCATCCGCAACAGCTTCCCACACTCTTGTTCCGGAATACTGATGAAATCCGCGCCTCTACCAAGTTCTGTTATTCATATAGTACAGTTTTAACACGTTTATATTGAAATGTCAACCAGTGATAGTCTTTTAACACCTTACTTTCTTTACTCATATAAAAAACTGACATATTCATATATTTCTGCAAAGTCCACCTCGCACTCCCCGTCAAACAATGCCACAGGTACTTTTGCGTCGAATCCATAAATCGCCGGAAGCTCATCATGGGCAAAGTCATATACAACAACAGTCTTCTTATCCGGATCGACGATCCAGTACTCTGCTACTCCTGCTCCAATATACTTCTTAAGCTTAATGCTGATATCTTTCTTCCTTGTAGATGGAGACAGTATCTCAACAATCAGATCCGGCGCTCCATAAGTACACCTTTTGATGATCTTGCTCCTGTCACACACTACAAATACATCCGGCTGCACCATCGTCTTATCGTCACAGTCAAGCTGTACATCTGCGGGAGCAACAAAGGGGATGCAGTCTCCTCCTTTTTCCCGAATATAGCTTTTCAATTGATCTCGTATCTCAGAACCAATCAACTGGTGAACATTATTAGGCGACGACATATCATATATCACACCATCGATCAGTTCTATCCGACGTTCATCCGGCAATGCATAATAATCTTCCAGTGTATATTCTCCCTGCTCTCTTACCTGATAAGGAGTTACTGACTCTGATACATGGTTATTCCTCTCATCAAATATGTACTCAAGCGCCATAAGCGTATCATACCGTGGAGTAGATGTTACTCCTGCAAAAATCTTCTGTACTGTTCCTACCGGAACTCCGGAGAGTTCGGAAATCTTCTCATTTGTATAGCCCAGTTCCTTTTTCTTCCTTCTCATCTCTTCAACGGTCATGGCTATCTCTCCTTTTGTTTGTTTCCATAATATTACCATTTAACATACCATTTGTCAACCATTTTCAATCGTATATTTCCATATTCTTTCCATTTATTCCAATATTGATCGCCGAATGCAATCAAAAAGGCGGCCGCTTTCGCGACCGCCTACATCAGCATAAAATTAATTCTTATTCTTCTGTTCCGTACAGAGTAACAAGTTTCTTCAGATATGCATATCTGTCCATAGCCTCAGCCTCATTCTTAGCGAAGAGTTTTTCAGCCTTTTCTGGATTTGCTCTCTTCAGTGCATTGTAACGAACTTCTCCGTCAAGGAATGCCTGATATCCTTCCTGCTTAGGTTCTTTGCTGTCCAGAGTGAACTTAGCACCTTCTGCTGCAGGATTGAATCTGAAGTTATTCCAGTATCCACATTCTACTGCTAATGCTTCCTCAGTCTGAGCTTTGCTCATACCTTTCTTGATACCATGGTTGATACATGGAGCGTAAGCAATAATGAGTGATGGTCCCGGATATGCCTCAGCCTCTGCGATAGCTTTTACAGTCTGGTTGAAGTCAGCACCCATAGCAATCTGTGCAACATATACATAACCGTAGCTCATTGCAATACCTGCAAGGTCTTTCTTCTTCGTCTCTTTACCACCAGCTGCAAACTGAGCTGTAGCACCTGTCTTGGTAGCCTTGGAGGACTGTCCACCTGTATTGGAGTAAACCTCTGTATCGAATACCATGATATTGATATCTTCTCCACTTGCTAATACGTGGTCAACACCACCGAATCCGATATCGTAAGCCCATCCGTCACCACCGAAGATCCACTGGGACTTCTTAGCGAGGAAGTCTTTATTATTAACGATGTCTTTGCATACTTCGCAATCGCATCCGTCTAATGCAGCAACAAGCTTATCTGTGGCATCTCCGTTTGTTACACCACAGTTAAATGTGTCAAGATATTCCTGACATGCAGCTTTTACTTCTGCCGGAGCTTCCTCAGATGCTGCAACAGCTTCAACCTGTGCTTTTAATCTCTTTCTGATTGCCTTCTGAGCAAGTAACATACCATAACCAAACTCAGCATTGTCCTCGAACAAGGAGTTAGCCCATGCAGGACCCTGTCCCTTAGCATTTACTGTATATGGTGTAGATGGTGAGGAGTTACCCCAGATAGAAGAACATCCTGTTGCGTTTGCAATGTACATTCTGTCACCGAATAACTGTGTGATCAGTTTCGCATATGGTGTCTCTCCACAACCTGCACATGCGCCTGAGAACTCAAGGAGTGGCTGTTTGAACTGGCTTCCCTTAACTGTCTCTGGTTTGAACTTGGCAACTACTTCTGGTTTTACCGGAATCTCTCTGCCAAAGTCAAATACTTCCTGAGAAGCAACATTTGCTTCCATATTTTCCATAACAAGAGCTTTTTCACCCTTCTTACCTGGACATACGTTAGCACAAGAACCACATCCTGTACAGTCCAGTGCGGATACTGTCATTGTGAACTTCATTCCCGGCATACCGATCATATCGATTGCTTTTGTTCCTTCCGGAGCTTTTGCAAGTTCATCCTCTGTCAGAGCTACCGGACGGATAACAGCGTGTGGACATACGTATGCACAACGATTACACTGGATACAGTTCTCTTCTTTCCAAACCGGAATATCAACTGCAATACCACGTTTCTCGTATGCAGATGCACCTGATGGTGTGGAACCATCTACATATTCATTAAATGCAGATACCGGAAGTGTATTACCTTCCTGAGCATTCACTTTAGCCTGGATATTCTTAACGAAATCAACAACGTCTTCTCTTCCGCCCTTAACTTCTGGTGAGAATAATCCTTCATCTTCACAGGATTTCCATGAATCCGGAACAGCTACTTCTACTACCTGTTTTGCACCGGCATCGATAGCATCGTAGTTCATCTGTACGATCTTATCACCTTTTCTTCCGTAAGTAGCCTTAGCTGCTTTCTTCATAAGGTCGATAGCTTCTTCTTCTGGAATGATTGCTGCCAGTTTGAAGAATGCTGACTGAAGTACTGTATTGATACGTCCGCCAAGTCCGATTTCCTTACCAATCTTGATACCATCGATTGTATAGAACTTGATGTTGTGGTCTGCGATAAATGCTTTCACCTGTCCTGGAAGATGTTTCTCAAGACCTTCCATATCCCATGGGCAGTTCAGAAGGAATGTTCCACCGTCTACTAATTCCTGAACCATGTTATATTTATTTACATAAGAAGGATTGTGGCAAGCAACAAAGTTAGCTTTATGGATTAAGTAAGTGGACTTAATCGGTTTCTTACCAAAACGCAGGTGAGACATTGTAACACCACCAGACTTCTTGGAGTCATAATCAAAGTAAGCCTGTGCATACATGTCTGTGTTATCACCGATGATCTTGATAGAGTTCTTATTAGCACCAACAGTACCGTCTGCTCCAAGTCCCCAGAACTTACAGTTGATCGTTCCTTCCGGAGTTGTAACAAGAGGTGCTCCTGTTTCAAGAGAAAGATTTGTTACATCATCTTCGATACCGATTGTAAATCTTGCTTTCTCTGTATTATTGAATACTGCAACGATCTGTGCAGGTGTTGTATCCTTGGAACCTAATCCGTAACGTCCACAGTTGATCGGAACTGCGTCGAACTTGCTTCCCTTTAATGCGGAAACAACATCGAGGTATAATGGCTCGCCCTGAGCTCCAGGCTCTTTTGTTCTGTCAAGTACGTTAATATACTTAACAGTATCCGGAATTGCATCAATAAGTGCCTGTGCGCAGAATGGTCTGTAAAGACGAACTTTAACAACACCGACTTTTTCGCCTGCAGCCATCAGATAATCGATAGTCTCTTCGATTGTGTCACATACAGAACCCATAGCAACGATAACTTTCTCAGCATCCTCTGCTCCATAGTAATTGAACAGCTTATAGTTTGTGCCGATCTTAGCGTTAACCTTGTCCATATATTCCTGTACGATTGCCGGCATAGCATCGTAATATGGGTTACATGCTTCTCTTGCCTGGAAGAAGATATCCGGATTCTGAGCAGAACCTCTCTGGCATGGATGGTTTGGATTCAGCGCATGCTTTCTGAATGCGTCGATTGCATCCATATCTACCAGATCTTTCAGGTCTTCATAATCCCATGTCTCAATCTTCTGAATCTCGTGAGATGTACGGAATCCATCAAAGAAGTTGATAAATGGAAGTTTTCCTTTTAATGCTGCACAGTGAGCAACAGGTGTTAAATCCATAACTTCCTGTACGCTGGATTCACAAAGCATAGCAGCACCTGTCTGACGACAAGCATATACGTCGGAATGATCTCCGAAAATGGAAAGTGCATGGCTTGCAAGCGCACGTGCGGATACGTGGAATACACCTGGAAGCTGTTCACCTGCTACTTTATATAAGTTAGGAATCATCAACAATAATCCCTGAGATGCTGTAAATGTTGTCGTCAGGGCACCTGCTGCCAGTGATCCGTGTACCGCTCCGGCTGCACCTGCCTCAGACTGCATCTCTGTTACCTGGACAGTCTGTCCAAATATGTTCTTTCTACCTTCGGTAGCCCACTCATCTACATGTTCCGGCATAACAGATGATGGGGTGATTGGGTAAATAGCTGCAACTTCAGTATAAGCATATGATGCATGAGCTGCTGCCTGATTACCATCCATGGTCTTCATTTTTCTTGCCATTTTTGTTGTTCCTCCTTTTAAAATATACAAATCTAAAATTTTGCATGTACAATCATTATATCCTTTGGAATGTGAAAAGTCTAGCATTCTTGCGGTTATTTTTGTTCCTTTTTATGTACAACGCTTTTTCTTCCCAGACATTTTTTTGATTTTTTTGATTCATTTTTAACTGATTGATAATTTCTTGACTTTTTTTCACATCTAGGATATACTGTAAAAGAGGATTGAATCAAGCAAGGATGCTCTCACTACCGTCGTGAGTGCATCCTTTTTTAATTCAACCCTCCCTAAAACAAGAGATTGGAGTGTTGTTATGAGTAGTGAGGCAAAGAAACCTGCAGCTAATTTTGGTTCAAGATTTGGCTACATTATGGTTGCGGCCGGTGCAGCTATCGGCCTTGGAAACATTTGGAAATTCCCTTATCTGGCATACGGCGGAGGCGGAGGAGCTTTTATCGTAGTATACATTATCCTTTGTATCGTCCTTGGACATCCGGTTGTAGAGATGGAGACTGCTATCGGACGTTATGCCAAGACAAATGCAATTGACGCATACGGTGTTGTAAATCCAAAATGGAAATTCGCCGGATTTGTCAATGTGCTCTGTACATTTATGATTGATATGTATTATATCATCGTCAGTGGTTATGTATTAAAATATGCGATCGCATTCCTCCTTGGCGGTAAGTTCGGAGCGGATAAGACAGCCTATTATATGGATTTCATATCCGACCCTGTTCAGCCTTTGATTTTTGCAGGCATCCTTATGGTTGTCATTGTTCTTCTTCTTTCCAAAGGTATTACCGAACTTGTTGAGAAGGTTACAAAGGTTATCATGCCACTTTTATTTGTACTTCTCCTTATTTGTGGATTCTGGGCTTTATTCGCATTTGATGGTGCGATTGACGGTTTAAAGTTCTACCTGATTCCTGATTTCAGTAAATTTACATGGAAGACATTTGCAGATGCATGTATGCAGGTTATGTTCTCTGTTGGTATCGGTTGGGCAATCTTCGTTACACTCGGTGCCAGCGTAAAAGACAGTGCTAACATCCGTAAGGATTCCATGATGGTAACGATCTGTGATACAGCCGTTGCTCTTACAGCCGGTTTCGTAGTAATTCCTTCTGTAGTAGGTGCAGGTTCTGAGATGGCTGCTGGTCCATCCCTTGTATTCCTTGCCATGACAGAGATTTTCACAACTTTACCGGGTGGTAATATTTTAGGATTCTTCTTCTTTAGTGCACTTATATTTGCCGTTCTTTCTACATACTTTACGATTTTGGAAATTCCGGTTAAATGTATTGAAGAAAAATTCCACATCAACCATCGTATAGCCACATGGATCACTGCAGCGCTTATTTTCATCGGTGGTATCTTCTGCTCACTGAGTCAGGGTACCGGACTTTTAAGCGGTGTAAAACTTCCGTGGTGGGCATACGGCTCCGGTGTTGTATATTACAATATTTACGACTGGATCGACTGCTTCTCCGGTTACATTCTTCTTCCTCTCGGATGTCTCCTTACTGCTTTCTACTGCGTGAAGGTATGGGGATATGATGCATACGAGAAAGAACTTACGAAGGACGGTCGTGACGGTAAGCTCAGCAAATACGATAAGTTTGTTATGACAGTCGCTGTACCGATCTTAACACTGATCGTAATCCTGAACTGTTTTGGATTTATTAAGTAAGAATTTAGTATAGTAAGTGGTGCGCAGTTGATATATTTCTATATGTCTCCGATGCGTCCGTCCTTACAACTAAGCCACGAATCTATAAGAGCCAGAACAACAGACAGTGAACGAATTGTCTGTTGTTCTGGCTCTAACAGCTTCGGGCT
>NZ_JAFBIY010000007.1 GCF_021531975.1 Faecalicatena contorta
CATTCGTAACCGAGTATATTCGACGGGAACTCCTGATGAGTTCCGCGTCTCAGATACTCTTTCGCCTTGTATGGGAAATACAAGGCGAATACGAAGTTATATCAGCTTTTTCTGCAACCGTTTGTAATGCTCTTCCACGTTTCCCCAAGCTCTTTTTCATTCCCTGTGAGCGAAAAAGAAAATATGTACTGACTTTTTTTAGAACCAAATCATTTCCTCAGAAATAAAACAACAAAATTGAATGACTTTTCCGTTTATAAGTTCATTCGAATTTGGATTTTTTCTATCTGGAGCTGACTTCGACCTCTCAAAATTCATTACAATTCTTTACTTTTACATATAGAAGCTGAAGAGACCAGATATATAACATGTTTTGCCAACGAACTGAGGCGTTCATTTTTACCTGGAATTGCCAGTACAGTAGTGGTAACAGTTATCGGCAGAAGTAAGCGACGAGGTAAGCAGAAGACTCCGCAGAATCCAGCCCGAAGCTGTTAGAGGTCGAAAAACAGGCGTCGCTTATCGTCTGCTTTTCGACCTCTTATAGATTCGTGGCTTAGTCAGAGGAGTCGGATGCATCGAGTCGCTTACTTCTGCCGATACTGTATACCCCTTACTGTACTAAATTCCTGGTTGACAACTAATATTATATGATATATAATATTGCTAAGTTAAATAATATATAACAAGAAATAATATTATAATCTTATCAGCAAAGGAGTGAGAATATGGTATTTAACACCGGAGCAGCGCTTTTGGATGCTATTGTATTAGCCGTTGTGTCGCGGGAGGAAGAGGGTACATATGGGTACAAGATTACGCAGGATGTCCGGAAGGCACTTGAAGTATCTGAATCTACTCTTTACCCGGTTCTCAGGCGTCTCCAGAAGGATGAATGTCTGGAAGTTTATGACCGGCAGTTTGACGGGCGTAACCGCAGGTATTATAAAGTGACAGATAAGGGAATGATACAGTTGAATTTATATCGGGATGAGTGGAAGTCTTATACGAGTAAGATTAATGAATTGTTTGAGGGAGGTGTTACTGTATGAACCGTATAGAATTTATGACAGGTCTTGCAGCGCTTTTGCAGGATATACCGGAGATTGAGCGTAAAGAGGCAATGCAGTATTATAATGATTACTTTGATGATGCCGGTGAAGAGAACGAGCAGGAAGTGATACTTGAACTGGAAAGTCCAGATAAGGTGGCGGCAAAGATCAAAGCAGGGCTTAATGATCAGGAAGATCAGTTCGGTGAGTATAGTGAAAGTGGATATACAGACACCAGGTTTGAGGATAAAGAGATTCCTGCAGGGTATCGTTATCGTGGTACGGAAGGTACATATTCTGCAGAGAATGGAAAGACTCCGCCAAAGACGAGTCCTGTTCTTAAGGTAATACTGATTATTGCGATTGTTATTGTCGGGGCGCCGGTTGCTATTCCGGTAGCACTTGCATGCGTTGGCATTTTGATTGGCGGTATTGCAGCAGTATTTGGTGTTTTTGCAGCACTTCTTATTGCATCACTTGCCGTAGCAGTTGCAGGGGCTGTTTTGCTTGTTATTGGAATCGCAACGATTGTTCCGGAGCTGGCAGCAGGGCTGGCGCTGACAGGAATCGGACTGATACTGGGAGTGCTGGGTACGATTGCTCTGGTGGCGAGCGTTAAGCTTTGTATCCTTGTATTTCCGGCGATTTTCAGAGGAATCGTATGGATTTGTCGCAAGCCATTCCACAGAAAGGCGGTGGCATAAGCATGAAAAAAGGATGGAAAGTGTTCTGGATTGTGAGTGCCATATTACTTGCGCTTGGATTTGTCTGTTGCATTGCGTCAGTAGCATTAGGGGTAACTACAGAAATGATTGAGTCACGGCTGCCGGATGGAGTCCACCTTGTATATGATAATCCGGACCAGGAAGATAATGAGGAAAGCAGTGGAACTACATTGGAAGGGAATAGTTTTCGGTCGTTTGATGGTATCCGGCAAATCGATATGGCTGTAGGTGCCGGTAATGTTGAGATTGTCAGTGCACCGGAGGGTACCGGAGAGGTCACTGTTAAGACAGAATCTGTTGATAAGCGTCTGAAGCTTCAGTGCTACATGGATGGAGATGAATTGAAGATTCACACCAGAAAAGAGCTGAGTGGCTTAACTGATATAAAGGAGGGGAAGATTCAGATCAGCATACCATCCGACTGTGTGCTGGGAGATGTTTCCATAGATGTAGGCGCAGGGAAATTGTATGTAGAAAAGATTCTGGCAGATTATATAGGTATTTCTGTAGGAGCCGGTGAAGCGAAGCTTGCGCAGTTTGCTGTGAAAGAATTGAGCATGGAGTGTGGCGCGGGCAGCATCGAAGCATCCGGAGAGGTCAGAGAGGAAGCAGATATTGAGTGCGGCATGGGTGAGATCAATTATACGGCTTTCGGAGAAGAAATGGATTATAATTATGGAATAAGTTGTGGAATCGGAGAAGTAGTCTTAGGAAGCAAAAGATTTTCCGGACTTGGAAGAGAAGCGGATATCAGCAATGGTGCGTCTAAAAATATGTTCATTGAATGTGGTATCGGAAGTGTTGCTGTGAATTTTTCAGAAGGATTGTAAAGTTTCATTATTTTAAATAAAGAAGGAGGATTATTATGGAACCGAAAAAATTATATCGCTCAAGAAAAAATCGTATGATCTGTGGTGTGTGTGGAGGAATAGCTGAATATTTTAATATTGATCCGACGCTTATCCGGCTTGGACTTGTGCTTCTTGCCTGCACGGGAAGTGGAATTCTGGCATACTTTATTGCCGCGATCATTATTCCAGATGAAATGAATGTATAAGTATTATAGATGTGTCAATACTCTATAAAAAAGAAAGGGGTATGACATGTCTGAAAAGAAAAAGAAGCCGATCAGGCTGGAAGAGTTGACACAGGAGGAAAAAATGAAATATGAGATCGCCGGTGAGCTTGGGCTTCTGGATCAGGTGATGACTGAGGGCTGGCGTTCTCTTTCTTCGAAAGAAACCGGGCGCATAGGAGGAATTCTTGCCCGGAGAAAAAAAGAACTGAAGAAAAATAACGAAAGTATTACGAATCGTTAATAAATATGAATATTTAACGATAATGGTTGAAAATGAAAGCCTCATTTGCTATAATCGAACAGCTAAATCAGTAATATGCGGGTGAGATTATGAGCGAAAAACTAAGTGTATTAGATATAGAGATAGATCAGCTCACAGCCAAAGAAGCGATTAAGAACTGTGTTATGTATCTGGATACCGAACCGGTAAATATTGTCGAGATGGTTACGGTGGACGGATTGATGCAGATGGAGATGACGACAGACCTTAAGGAGTCTGTGCGTCAGTTTGATATGCTGATCGCCGGTGATACGACAATTCTTGATGCTGCCAGTGTGAGAGAACGCAGATATCTGCAGGAAACAGAAGATCAGACGTTTCTTAAGCTGGTATTCAAGTATTTTCATAAAAATCATAAGAGAGTGTATCTTCTTGTGGAATCAGAGGAAGAAGGACAGGATCTATATGGTTATATCGAAAGGCACTACGGCGGCTTGCAGATTGTAGGACTTGCGAAGGTCTCTGCGGAGAATCGCGCGGACGATATGCTGGTAAATGCGATTAACGGCAGTGAGGCGGATTGCGTTATTTCTTTTCTGTCTGTTCCTTTACAGGAAGAATTTATTTTAAAAAACCGGGGAGTGATCAATACAAGAATCTGGCTGGGAATCGGAAAGGATATTTTGTTATACCGGAAGCAAAATAACATGCAGGGTCGTTTTGGCCGGTTTATTACGAAGTACATTTTCAGGAAAGAAATTGAAAAAAGAAAAAGAATTCAGCAGATTTATACACCTAAGCAATAAAAATAGAGGAAATTCACAAAAAAACTGTGATTTCCTCTTTATTTTTTTGTTATTATATATTAAGATATATCCGAGGATATGCCATTTTACTAAAAAAGCAGAGTAAATGTTGTGAAAAATGCATATTGAGAAGAGTGGAGGAGATAGAATATGATATCTAATCAGATACTTCAGAACACAATAGACGGTTTAAAGGGTATTACAAGAATTGAATTCTGCGTTATGGATACAGAAGGAAAGCCCCTTGCCAGTACGATGGCGGAGCAGGTGAACTGTTCTGAGGAGGTGCGTGCTTTTGTAGAGTCCCCGGCAGACAGCCAGGTTGTACACGGATATCAGTTCTTTAAGATTTTTGATGAGCATCAGTTAGAGTACATTCTTCTTGCCGGTGGCAGCAGTGAGGATGTATATATGCTTGGGAAGATTGCGGCATTCCAGATTCAGAATCTTCTGATTGCGTATAAGGAGCGTTTTGATAAGGATAACTTTATCAAGAATCTGCTTCTTGATAACCTGCTGTTAGTCGATATTTATAATCGTGCCAAAAAGTTACATATTGACACAGAGGTCAGACGTGTTATCTTTATTATTGAAACGAAGCATGAGAAAGACAGCAACGCTCTTGACAACGTAAGAACTCTGCTTGGTAATAAGTCAAAAGACTTTGTTACTGCAGTAGATGAAAAAAATATCATTATCGTGAAAGAACTGGAAGCAAATGACGGGCATAAAGAGCTTGAGAAGACAGCGCAGAATATTTATTCACTTCTGAAAGAGGATGGTGAGGAAGATGTGCTGATTGCTTACGGAACGATCGTAAATGATATTAAAGAAGTATCAAAGTCATATAAGGAAGCAAAGCTTGCACTTGATGTGGGCAAGATTTTCTTTGGCGAAAAGAATATCATAGCATACAGTGCTCTTGGAATCGGGCGTCTGATCTATCAACTCCCTATTCCGCTGTGTAAGATGTTCATTCGTGAGATTTTTGAGGGGAAATCTCCGGACGATTTCGATGAAGAGACACTGGCAACTATCAATAAGTTCTTTGAAAACAACCTGAATGTATCAGAGACTTCAAGACAGCTGTACATTCACCGTAATACTCTTGTGTATCGGCTTGATAAGCTTCAGAAGAGCACAGGACTGGATCTTCGTGTGTTTGAAGATGCCATTACTTTCAAGATCGCACTTATGGTAGTTAAGTACATGAAGTATATGGAGTCGTTGGAGTATTAAGTAATTAGGAGGAAACTATGATTGAATTAAGAGAAGTGACGAAAGAGTACTCAAAAGGGGTTCCGGCTCTCAATGGTATCAATCTTAAGATTGAACAGGGAGAGTTTGTGTTTATTGTTGGAGACAGTGGTTCCGGAAAGTCAACATTGATCCGTCTGATCATGAAGGAACTGGAGCCGACATCTGGAACAATAATTGTAAATGGACAGAATCTGAATCGTATGAAACACAGAAAGATTCCGATGTACAGAAGAGGAATCGGTGTTGTGTTTCAGGATTTCCGTCTCCTGAAGGACAGAAATATTTATGAAAATATTGCATTTGCCCAGAGGGTAACGGAGACGCCGGCGAAAATAATAAAGAAAAAAGTGCCTGCCGCTTTGTCATTGGTGGGTCTTGCGCAGAAGTATAAGTCTTTCCCGAAGGAGCTGTCTGGTGGTGAGCAGCAGAGAGTGGCGATTGCGAGAGCGATTGTAAATGAACCTTCCATTCTCCTGGCAGATGAGCCTACCGGTAATCTTGACCCGACAAATTCATGGGAAATCATGAAGCTTCTTGAAGAGGCTAATGACAGAGGAACAACGGTACTGGTTGTTACACATAATCAGGAAATCGTAAACGAGATGAAGAAGCGAGTTGTTACAATGAAAAAGGGAGTCATTGTTAGCGACGAGAAAAAAGGTGGGTATAATAATGAAAATTAGTACATTTGGATATTCAATGAAACAGGGTGTCAAGAACATTGGAAGAAACAAGATGTTTTCACTTGCATCGATTGCTACCATGGCAGCTTGTATCTTTTTGTTCGGCCTGTTTTATGCGATTGTAATGAACTTTAATTATATTGTAGAAAAAGCAGAAGAAGGGGTGGCGATCACTGTTTTCTTCGATGAAGATGCAACGCAGTCTCAGAAAGATTCCATTGGGGAGAAACTGGAAAAAGCAGACGGCGTGCTGGAAGTAAATTATGTAAGTGCAGATGAGGCATGGGAGAAGTTCCAGGATGATTATTTCGGAGAGTCTGCTGATCTTGCAGAAGGATTTAAGAGTGATAACCCGTTGGCAAATTCAGACAACTACGAAGTATATATGGCTGATGTGTCTAAGCAGAAAGAGGTTGTTGCGTATGCAGAAAGCCTTTCAGGAGTCCGTAAGGTCAACAAGTCAGATGTTGTAGCTAAGACGCTGACAAGTGTAAACAAGCTGGTGGGATATGTATCCATTGCTATTATTGCGATTTTGCTGGCAGTATCTATTTTCCTGATCAGTAATACGGTAACGATGGGTATTACGGTAAGACGTGAAGAAATTGCTATTATGAAATACATTGGTGCGAAAGACGGATTCGTAAGAGCTCCTTTCGTATTTGAAGGTCTTCTGATCGGACTGATCGGAGCGGTTATTCCGCTTGTTATGCTGTATTTCATGTATGAAAAAGCGATTCAGTACATCATGGAGAGATTTAGTCTTCTGAATAATATTGTAGACTTCCTTCCGGTCGTGTCCGTATATCGTACACTTCTTCCGGTGGGACTGGCACTTGGAGTTGGAATTGGTTTCGTTGGAAGTTTCTTTACGATCAGAAAACATTTGCGAGTATAATATAAGCGGGTATAAATAATAAGGGGGATACATATGATACGAAGAAAGAGAATGATCAGTTTGTTGCTGGTGCTTACTCTTTGCTTTGGTCTGACTGCTCAGGTTCATGCCTCTGGACTGAGTGAGACGAAGAAAAAAGCAGAGGAACTGGAGAAGAAGAAACAGGCTGCAGAGAGTGAAAAGCAGTCCCTTGCTTCTCAGCTGGAGTCACTGGTTGCAGAGATGGAGGATACAAAGGCCAGGATTGATGCAAAAGAGGAAGAACTGAGCCAGAAAGAAGAAGAGCTTTATCAGGCTCAGGCAAAGGAAAATGACCAGTACGAAAGTATGAAAAAGCGCATACGTTATATGTATGAGAACGGTAACACACAGTTTATTGAGATATTGTGCGAGTCCAGAAGTATTGGTGAATTTCTGAATAACGCAGAGTATATTACGACGATTTCTGAATATGACAGAGCTCAGCTGGACGAGTTCCAGAAGATGAGAGAAGAGGTCGAGGCACAGGAAAAGGTCATTAAGGCTGAATATGAGGAGCTGGAAGTTCTTCAGAATGACCTGATCGAGAAGCAGAATAATGTGGAGACATTGCTTGCGAGTAAAGAAGAGGAACTTTCCAGTATCAGCAGTGAACTGAGCAAGACAAATGAAGAGCTTGCAAAGCTGCAGGCAGCTGCGGAGGCTGCTGCCCGAAAGAAGCAGGAGGCAGGAAACTCTTATTCCTCTAATGCGGGAGGTTCTGTAATCTCAGGTAATGGTACCTTTGCTCATCCATGTCCGGGCTACAGTCGTATATCCAGTACTTTTGGGTACAGAAATGCCCCACTTGCAGGAGCGAGTACGAATCATAAAGGCGTAGATTTTGCGGCACCGACAGGAACACCGATTTATGCGGCAGCAGGCGGAACAGTTACATCTGCCGGTTACAGTGGAAAAGCGGGTAATATGATTGTTATCAATCACGGCAATGGTCTGCAGACATATTATATGCATTGTAATGTACTCTATGTAAAGAGTGGCCAAAAGGTAAGCAAAGGACAGAATATTGCAGCAGTTGGAACAACGGGTAACTCTACCGGTCCGCATCTGCATTTTCAGGTAATGTCCGGAGGTACAGCTGTAAACCCGATGAATTATCTGTAGGAGATTGGTTGAAATTAGATATGAAAAATAGAAATAGTTTTTTGAAGGGGGCGCTTTATGGCGCCCTTACTATGTTATTAATAGCAGGGCTTGTATCTTGTGGAATAAGTACAAAAAGTGGAGAAAAAAAGGCACTTGGAAGTGAGACACAGAAAAAGTTAAATAAGCTGGAGAGTATCATTGACAGTTATTACCTTGGGGATGTCGATGAAAAGGATCTGCAGGAAGGAATTTATGCAGGTTATGTAGAAGGACTTGGCGACCCTTATTCGGTGTATTATAATGAAGAGGAAACAGCACTTTTTAAGGAGTCGACTCAGGGAGAATATAATGGAATCGGAGCTGTACTGAGTCAGAATAAGGAGACCGGAATCATTACTTTTATACAAATCTATGATGATTCACCGGCACAAAAGGCAGGACTTAAGGATGGAGATATTCTCTATCTGGTTAATGGTGAAGAAGTTACAGGAATTGATCTTACAAAAGTTGTCATGGACATTAAGGGAGAAAAGGGGACAGAGGTAGAACTTACAGTCCTTCGTGGTGATTCGGACAAGGAGATTACGGTGACAGCAGTACGTGACACGATAGAGTATCCTACAGTTTATTCCAAGATGCTTGAGGAACAGGTGGGATACATTCAAATTACGGAATTTGATTCTGTTACTTATGATCAGTATATGGAAGCATGGAATTCGCTTGAAGCGCAGGGGGTAAAAGGACTTGTTGTAGATCTTAGAAACAACCCGGGTGGCAGTCTTACTGTTGTGTGTGATATTCTGGATGAGATTCTTCCAGAAGGAAAGATCGTATATACTGAGGACAAGAATGGAAAGCAGCAGGAAATGCTGTCTGATGAGGAACATAAACTGGAGGTACCGCTTACGGTACTTGTGAATCAGTACAGTGCAAGTGCATCTGAAATATTTGCGGGTGCAGTCCAGGATTATGGAATCGGCAAAATTGTCGGGACAACGACTTATGGAAAAGGTGTTGTACAGCAGGTGTTTGATCTGAAAGATGGCACTTGTATGAAGCTTACGATTTCTGAGTATTTTACTCCAAAGGGACGAAACATCAACAGGAAAGGCATTGAGCCGGATGTTGAAGTAAAGTATGAGTATAATGAGTCGGATGAAGAAGCGGACAATCAGCTTGAAAAGGCAATAGAAGTATTGAAAAATGAAATGTAAACGAGGAGTTTGCAGAAAGGACAGTGTATGACCATTTTAATTCGAGGCGGATATGTCGTTGATCCTCTTACAAAGAAAGAGGGTTGTTTCGATGTGTTGGTTGAAGGCGACAGGATCAAAAAAGTTGAAGAAAATATCGAGGTGCAGGCAGATAAAGTGATAGATGCTTCTGGTTGTTATGTAATGCCGGGATTTATAGATCTGCATGTGCATTTTCGAGATCCGGGACTGGAATATAAGGAGACTTTGGAGACTGGCGGTAAGGCGGCAGTGCATGGCGGTGTAACAACTGTATGTGCGATGCCGAATACGAAACCGGTGATCGACACAGCAGAGAAAGTGGCAGATGTTCATGCACGTGCTGCAGTTGAATCCCTGACACATGTGATTCAGCTTGGTGCGGTAACGGTGGGACAGGCCGGATCTGAACTCGCAGATATAGAGGGCATGGCAAGGGAAGGTTGCCATGCAATCAGTGAAGATGGAAAGAGTGTAATGAATGCATCCCTTTACAGAAAGGGAATGAAGCTTGCCAAAGAAGCCGGAATCTCCGTCTTCGCACATTGTGAGGACATTACCATGGTGGAAGGCGGGGTCATGAATGCAGATGCAAACATGGAACGTCTTGGCCTTAAAGGAATTACGAATTCCGTGGAGGATGTTATTGTTGCAAGAGATATTCTTCTTGCAAAAGAGACGGGAGTCAGACTTCATCTTTGCCACTGCTCTACTGCGGACAGTGTAAAAATGGTAAAGCTCGCCAAAGAAGAAGGGCTTCCGGTAACGGCAGAAGTGTGTCCGCATCATTTTATCCTGACATCCGATGACATTTTGGAGGATAACGGCAGATATAAGATGAATCCGCCTCTGAGAAGGAAAGAAGATGTGGAAGCATTGAAACAGGGGCTGAAAGAAGGAATAATGGAAGTTATTGCTACAGACCATGCACCACATGCGGAGGAAGAAAAAAACAAGTCGATGGCAAAGGCGGCATTTGGTATTGTGGGTCTGGAGACTTCTGCCGCACTTACTTATACAGCACTTGTTAAAACAGGTGTTATCAGCGTTATGGATATGGCAGAGAAAATGAGCTATAATCCGGCAAAAATTCTGGGACTTACAGAGAAAGGTTCTATATCTGAGGATAAGATTGCAGATATTGTGATTTTTGATCCGAAAAAGACATACAAGATCGATAAAAATACATTTGCCTCAAAGGGGAAAAATACACCATTTGATGGTTATGAAGTAACGGGTGAAGTAGCATATACCCTGGTAGATGGCAAAGTTGTATATGAGAGATAGAGGAGGAAAGAGAAGTGATCAACAAATTAGTAGCCAACATTAAGAAAACAGGAGCTCCGATCGTAGTTGGACTGGATCCAATGTTAAACTATGTTCCAAAACAGGTACAGGAGAAGGCATTTGCTGAATTCGGAGAAACACTGGAAGGTGCAGCTGAGGCAATCTGGCAGTTCAACAAAGAAATCGTAGATAAGACATACGATCTGATTCCGGCAGTAAAACCACAGATTGCAATGTATGAACAGTTTGGTATTCCGGGACTTATGGCATTTAAAAAGACCGTAGATTATTGTAAAGAAAAAGGACTGGTAGTCATTGGCGATATCAAGCGTGGTGATATTGGCTCCACATCCGCTGCGTATGCAGTCGGACATATTGGAAAGGTACAGGTTGGAAGTAAGACTTATGTGCCATTCGATGAAGATTTTGTGACAGTAAACCCATATCTTGGTTCCGATGGCGTAAATCCATTTATCGATGTTTGTAAAGAGGAGAAAAAAGGTCTCTTTATCCTTGTAAAAACATCCAATCCATCCAGCGGAGAATTCCAGGACAGACTTATAGACGGACGTCCGCTTTATGAGCTGGTAGGCGAAAAGGTTGCTGAGTGGGGTGAATCCTGCATGGGAGATGAGTATAGTTATATTGGTGCGGTTGTTGGTGCAACCTATCCGGAGATGGGCAAAATCCTGCGTAAGATTATGCCGAAAGCTTATATTCTTGTACCTGGTTATGGTGCACAGGGTGGCAAAGGTAAAGATCTGGTACATTTCTTTAATGAAGATGGGCTTGGCGCAATCGTAAACTCTTCCCGTGGAATTATTGCGGCATATAAGCAGGAAAAATACGCGAAATTCGGCGAAGAAAACTTCGGTGATGCGTCGAGAGCAGCGGTAGAAGATATGGTGGCGGATATCAAAAGCGCTTTATAGGGGACGTAGACCTTTTGAAAAAGTCTACGTCCCAAATTGAAAAATGTGGTGTACCTAAATGAAAAATGTGGTGTACCCGAAAGGAGAAATCATGGAAAATAAAAAGGAACAGGCTGTAGTTGTTTCTCAGGAAATGCTTGCAGATGGTATCTTTAGTATGTGGATTCAGACAGATGCTGCCAAGACTGCGAAACCGGGACAGTTTATTTCAATGTATACGAATGATGGAACAAAGCTTCTTCCTCGTCCAATCAGTATATGTGAGATTGATAAGGATAACTGCCGTCTGCGAGTTGTTTATCGTGTGACTGGTGAAAATACAGGAACGGAGCAGTTTTCAAAATTAAGAGAGGGGGATACTATTCCGGTCATTGGACCGCTTGGCAATGGGTTCCCTTGTGAAAAGGCAGAAGGGAAACGGGTTTTCTTGATGGGTGGAGGCATTGGAGTTCCGCCGATTCTTGAACTTGCGAAACAGATGAAATGCGAGAAAAAGCAGATTGTTGTCGGTTATCGTGATGCACAGACATTTCTTAAAGAGGAGTTTGAGCAGAATGGAGAACTCTATATTTCCACTGAAGATGGCAGTGTAGGAACAAAAGGGAATGTCATGGATGCTATCTGTGAAAATGCTCTTAATGCAGATGTGATATTTGCCTGTGGCCCGACGCCAATGCTTCGTGCGATTAAGGCGTATGCTGAGAAAAATAGTATTGTTTGCTATATTTCTCTGGAAGAGCGTATGGCATGTGGTATCGGTGCGTGTCTTGCCTGTGTGTGCAAATCCAAAGAAAAAGACCATCACAGCAATGTGCATAATAAACGCATTTGTAAAGATGGTCCGGTATTTCTGTCTACGGAGGTGGAGATCTGATGAATATGAAGGTAAACATTGCAGGTGTAGAGTGGAATAATCCGGTCACAGTTGCTTCTGGCACATTTGGTTCGGGTACGGAATTTGCAGATTTTGTTGATCTGAATCGTCTTGGAGCGGTGACAACGAAAGGTGTTGCTAATGTGCCATGGCCTGGGAATCCGACACCGAGAGTTGCAGAAGTGTATGGTGGTATGATGAATGCTATTGGTCTTCAGAACCCGGGTATTGATCTGTTCTGCGAAAGGGATATTCCGTTCCTGCGTAGGTATGATACAAAAATTATTGTGAATGTCTGTGGTAAGTCTACAGAAGACTATTGCGAAGTAGTGGAACGACTGTCAGATGAAGATATTGACATGATGGAAATAAATATTTCCTGTCCAAATGTAAAAGAGGGCGGAATCGCTTTTGGGCAAAATCCGAAAGCAGCAGAGGAGATTACCAAAGCTGTGATGAAATATGCAAAGCAGCCGGTAATCATGAAATTGAGTCCAAATGTTACTGATATTGCAGAGATGGCCAGAGCCGTGGAAGCAGGAGGCGCGAATGCCGTTTCTTTGATCAATACACTGACAGGGATGAAAATCGATATCAATAGAAAGACCTTTGCGTTGGCAAATAAGACCGGCGGCGTGTCTGGTCCGATCGTACATCCTATTGCAGTGCGTATGGTATATCAGGTGGCAAATGCAGTAAATCTTCCGATCATCGGTATGGGCGGTATTTCCAGTGCCGAAGATGCAATTGAAATGATTCTGGCAGGCGCAAGCGCCGTGTCTGTAGGAACTGCGAATTTCCATAATCCGGCAGTTACACTGGAAATCGTGGATGGCATTGAAAGCTATATGAAGAAGCATGGATTTGAGACAGTTGCCGACATGGTCGGGATTGTAAAGTAAATGGAAAAATAGTGCAGTCTGGCTCACGATTCTATAAGAGCGCAGAAAACAAACAGGAAATGAAGAGTTTGTTTTCTGCGCTTTAACAACTTCAAAGCAGATTTTTCAAAGTTTCTCACTTTCTTTGCCAGACATGAAAAAGATTAAATGATTTTATATATTATTAACAATAATTGTGAACAATAATTATATACAATTGCTATATTCGGGAAATCAAATTATAATCCATATAAAAAGTTTTTCAAATGTTCTTCAAACAGGACAAAGGAGGAATTGAGAATGAACGTGGAACATTTTTTAAATGAAGCGGCAGCGTTTGAGCAGGAGCTGATAGAAAAGAGACATTATCTTCATCGTCACGCAGAAACTGGATTTGATCTGCATGATACAGTGGCATTTGTGAAAGCGGATCTGGAAGCGATGGGATATGAACCACAGGAATGTGGAAAAGCGGGTCTTGTTGTAAATGTTGGCGGAAAGAAGCAAGGGAAAGTATTTCTGATCCGTGGTGACATGGATGCACTTCAGATGACCGAGCAGGCAGAAGTGGATTTCCCGTCTGAAACCGGGAAAATGCATGCCTGCGGACATGATATGCATACAACAATGCTGCTGGGAGCAGCAAAGCTTTTGAAGAACCATGAGGATGAGATTCAAGGAACAATTAAGCTTATGTTTCAGCCGGCAGAAGAAATTTTTGAGGGTGCCCATGACATGATTGAAGCAGGAGTATTGAAAAATCCGAATGTAGATGCAGCGCTAATGATTCATGTAATGGCAGGACAGCCATTTCCGGCAGGTACTGTCATTGTAAGTGATGGAGGAGTAAGCGCACCGGGGGCGGATTATTTTGATATTCGTATTCAGGGAAAAGGCTGTCATGGTTCTATGCCAAATACAGGTGTCGATCCGGTAAATGTGGCAGCACATATTATTACAGCGTTACAGGAAATTCATGCAAGAGAGCTGGGGCTGGTTGACGAAGCTGTGCTCACAATTGGAAAAGTTCATGCAGGACAGGCAGCAAATGTAATTCCGGACACAGTAGATATGGAGGGAACGATTCGTACCTATGATGAAGCTGTCAGAGCATTCATTAAACAGAGAATGACAGAAATATCCCAGGGTATTGCCTCAACATTTCGTGCGGAAGCGGAAGTGACATTTACAAGAGGATGTCCGGTCCTGAGAAATGATGATGATTTATCTGACTGCGCGGCAAAATATGTAAAAGAACTTTTAGGACCGACAAAGACATTTACACAGGCACAGCTTATGGCAATGGCAGGCAGCGGAAAAGCACAGAAAACAGCAGGCTCAGAAGACTTTGCTTATGTAAGTCAGGAGGTTCCGGCGATTATGCTTGCGCTTGCAGCGGGAGAACCGGACAAAGGATATCCGTATCCACAACATCATCCCAAGGTAAAATTTGATGAATCTGTGCTGTCACCGGGAAGTGCAGTGTATGCATACACTGCTATGAGATGGCTGGAAGAGCATAAATAACAGAAGGATTAGAGAAAACAAATTAAACGGGACTTCCCTTTTTCAATAGATTGCGTTATAATGTTTTCAATTTATAGAAAAGGAGACGAAGAATTATGAAATATGTATGTGAAGTATGTGGATGGGAATATGATGAAGAGCTCGGTTATCCTGAAGGAGGAATTGAGCCGGGAACAAAATGGGAGGACGTTCCAGAAGATTTTGAATGCCCACTTTGCTCTGTAGGAAAGGATCAGTTCGCAGAAGCATAAATGAATAAAGACAAGATGCCTGCTGTATCGCTATGGATACGGCAGGCGCTTTTTCGTATAAAGAAATAAAAGGAGGAATCGTATTTTGCAAATTACTACAGTATTGTTTGACCTGGACGGGACGCTTCTCCCGATGGATCAGGATGAATTTGTAAAGGGATATTTTAAAATGCTGGCTGGAAAGCTTGCTCCTTATGGTTATGAGCCACAGAAGCTTATGGAATCTGTGTGGGCGGGAACGAGAGCAATGGTAATGAATGACGGAAGCAGAACCAATGAAGAAGCGTTCTGGAAAAAGTTTGCACAGATATATGGGGAGAGTGTGAAGAAGGATATCCCGTTGTTCGAGGATTTTTATGCAAATGAATTCCAGAAGGCTAAAGTTTTCTGTGGCTATAACCCGGAGGCGGTCAGGACAGTGAAAAAGCTGAAAAGTGCAGGATATCATGTGGCGCTGGCTACAAATCCATTGTTTCCGGCGATTGCCACAGAAAGCAGAATCCGCTGGGCAGGGCTTGAGCCGTCTGATTTTGAAATATATACGACTTATGAGAATTCAACATATTGTAAACCGAATCTGGATTATTACAGGGAAGTTCTGCAGAAAATCGGTTGCAGGCCGGAAGAATGCCTGATGGTAGGAAATGATGTTTCCGAAGATATGGTAACAAGAGAGCTGGGCATGCAGGTATTTCTTCTTACAGATTGTCTGATTAACAGTGGGGAAAAAGATATTTCCATTTATCCCCGGGGTGGATTTGAGGAGCTGAATACATTTGTTGAAAATACGTATCGGGTATGTTAAAATTGTAAAGAAATTTAGTGAATAAATGTAACAAGGCAAAAGAGCCTGTAAATACAGGAGGATGGAAAAGCAATGGAAGCATACAAGCAGGAATTTATTGAATTTATGGTAGAGAGCGATGTGCTCAAGTTTGGAGAATTTACATTAAAAAGTGGAAGAAAATCTCCATTTTTTATGAATGCGGGAGCTTATGTGACCGGTACACAGCTGAAAAAACTCGGAGAGTATTATGCGAAGGCAATCCATGATACATATGGAATGGATTTCGATGTGCTTTTCGGACCTGCATATAAGGGAATTCCGCTGGCAGTTGTAACAGCTATGGCCTTCAGTGAATTATATGGAAAGGAAGTTCGTTACTGCTCTGATCGTAAGGAAGAGAAAGATCACGGAGCTGACAAGGGAAGTTTCCTTGGAAGTAAGCTGAAAGACGGAGATCGTGTCATCATGATCGAGGATGTGACAACATCTGGAAAATCTATGGAAGAGACGGTTCCGAAGGTAAGAGGAGCAGCAGATGTAGAGATCAAGGGACTTATGGTATCTCTGAACCGTATGGAAGTCGGCAAAGGCGGCGAAAAGTGCGCATTAGATGAGATCAAAGATCTGTACGGATTTGAAACAAGTGCGATCGTTTCTATGGCAGAGGTTGTTGAGCATCTGTATAACAAAGAGTGTAATGGAAAAGTTGTGATTGATGATACATTAAAAGCAGCGATTGATGCATATTATGAACAGTATGGTGCAAAATAGCAGGAGGTAAACAGATGAACGAAAAAGCATATAAGGCGATGAGTTTTGCCGGAACAGCGGGAGTCGTTACAGGTATCGTTATGATCGTAACAGGAGTGGCTGCAGGGATCGTAGCTATTGTCAGTGGTGTGCGTCTTCTGAGAGATAAAAAGGGACTTACATTTTAAGCCCTGTACTGAAAGGGATGCTATTTTGAATTCAAAACATAAAAAAAGAATCCGGGCACTGGGTAAAGTCTTATTTATCCTGTATATCGGATTTATCATATATTTTCTTATATTTTCCGACTGGTACGGACGCACGGGAGAGATGAGTGAATATCATTATAATCTGGTGTTATTCAAAGAAATAAACAGATTCTGGCAGTACCGTGACCAGGTGGGATTATTTGCGATGTTTACAAATCTCTTTGGAAACGTGTTGATTTTCATGCCATTTGGTTTCTTTTTGCCAATGGCGAGCAGATACCACAGCCTTTTTTCTACTGTGTTCTGGAGTTTTGGGGTCAGCTTTTGCGTGGAGACGTTTCAGCTGCTTACAAAGGTAGGATGTTTTGATGTAGATGATCTTTTGTTAAATACAATTGGTGGTATGGCAGGCTATATTGTGTTTGCTGTGTGTGCGGCAGTAAGGAGAAGACATGATCATAAAAAGAGAAAAAGATAGAAGGAAAGAGTTTCTTAAGACGAAATATGGGCAAAAGCCTTTGAAGCATGCAAAGAAAGGTGTTCAGTCCTGTCTGCTTGGAGGAATTGTCCTGATCCTCCTGTTATTAACACTTATTTCTTCTTTTGTAGCTAAAGGAGAAGTGGGTATGATAATGGGAGCTGTAGGACTGGGTATTGTCTTTGCTGCTTCAAGAGGGCTGATGCTTGGTATAAAAGGGTTCCGTGAGCGTGATAAGAATTACATATCATGTAAGATAGGAACCGTTTTGAACGGCGGTGCTCTTCTTGGCATGGCGTCAATATTTATCAGGGGGCTTTTTTAAATGATAGAAGAACGATATGATCTGGCAGCAGACCGGATCCGCGAAATGAAAAATGAACAGACGGTTGGAGAGATTTTTCGGGATTATTTTCAGAAAATGGCGGACTTTGCCATAATGATCGATGAATTAAAAGAAAGTATATTAAGCGGTGCTTATTACAGGCTTTCCACCTTTGAACTGGAAAAATGGAATGAACGCTTATATCAGGACATCCTTCCGGAAAATTATGAATCCAGCTATGCGAATCCTGCGTATGCAGTAGAGAAGCTGGGAGAAGCGTATGGGCAGATTCTGAGTTTCCTGTATACAGAGCTTCGGGGAAGTATTGTTTACGCATTTGAAAAGAGAACAGAGTATCTGGATATTTTGTTCGAACTTCTCATAGAGGTCTATAACCAGTTTGAGGAAGCACAAATGCCGGATGAAAAGAGTATAAGAGAGACGATCTACTGGTATGCAAGTGACTACTGTGATGTGTTTGTCGCTGACCGTATTCGCGAGCAGGTTGACCCGGAAGAGAGTTTTGCGGCTGACATTATCTGTAACTGTGATCTGGATGATGAACGTTATCTGTACTTTTTCGGTGAATATATCAGTGATAATGAGAGAAAGACAGCAGCACATCTTGCGGCACTTCCGCAGGAGACGATTCAGAGGATGGCCTTCGTGTATACAGAGGGCTATCGAATGGGATTTGTGAATACAGGGAAAGATCTGTCGCGCAAATCTGTTGTAAATATCCGGTATGTGCTTGGTTTTGAGAGGGTTGTCAGACAGGCAATCCGTAATTTTGAAAAAATGGGACTGAAGCCATCCATTTATCGTTCGTCAGTCAGTGCGATTACGAAGAGACAGCATTTGAAGATTGGCTATTATGGCGGAATCGCCAATAAGCAGTATGAATATGACCATAAGGATGATCAGGGATTATTCCTTGACAAACAGTTCATTGAGCGTAAGCTGGAGGTCATGAAGACTGCTTTTGAAAAACATAAGGAGCTGGCGGCACAGTTTGCCGGTCCGGCATGTATGGAGACTTTTGGAGAGGAGCCGTATTCACCTGTTCCGAAGAAAGAGGCAATAAGGCTTACAAAGAAGCAGGAAGAATATGCACTTCAGTATGACAGTAAATCCAGTCAGATGACGAACCAGTATATTCGCGGGGACGAGAGAAGCTTTACGATAGTTGCTTACCCGGTGCCGGAAATCGGTGAGAAATATGCAGAGATTTTTGATGAGATCATACGTATCAATACGTTGGATGCAAAGACGTATGAACGTGTACAGCAGACGATGATTGATGCACTTGACCAGGGCGAATATGTGCATATTCTTGGCGGAAATGGCAATCGCACAGATCTTAAGGTGCAGCTTCATAAACTTCAGAATCCACAGAAAGAGACGATATTTGAAAATTGTGTTGCGGATGTAAATATTCCGGTCGGAGAGGTCTTTACTTCCCCGGTTCTGGAGGGAACGAACGGCGTTCTCCATGTGAGTAAGGTGTATTTGAATGAATTGCAGTACCGTGACCTCGAGATTACATTTTCAAATGGTATGATCGCGGATTATAATTGTAGTAATTTTGAGAGAGAATTAGAAAATAAAGAGTATATTCACGATAATATCCTTCACAGACATCCTACATTGCCGCTTGGCGAATTTGCAATAGGGACAAATACAACTGCATATGTGGCGGCGAAGAAGTATGGAATCGAAGAGAAGATGCCGATTCTCATTGCGGAAAAGATGGGACCGCATTTTGCAGTAGGCGATACCTGCTACAGCTGGAGTGAGGATATCAAGGTCTACAACCCTAATGGCAAGGAGATCATAGCAAGAGATAATTCGGTTTCCGCACTTAGAAAAGAGGATGTATCCAAAGCATATTTTCACTGTCATACAGATATTACGATTCCTTATGAGGAACTCAGGAAGATTGTTGTTGTGACAGAAGAGGGGAAAGAAATCCTGATTCTTGAAGATGGAGAATTTGTGCTTCCGGGAACAGAGATTTTAAACGAACCGTTGAAAAATGCGCATAAATAAGGTATCATTTATATGTTAAACTTACAAATACGAAAGGACGATCATTATGCCAAAAGTAGGAATTGTTATGGGCAGCGACTCAGACCTTAAGGTTATGAGTAAAGCAGCAGACATGCTTAAGGAATTAAACATTGATTATGAGATGAAGATCATTTCAGCACATCGTCAGCCGGATGAACTGATTACATGGGCACGTGGAGCAGAAGAACGTGGAATGAAGGTTATGATAGCAGGAGCCGGTATGGCGGCAGCACTCCCTGGTATGTGTGCGGCGTTATTTACCCTTCCGGTAATCGGAGTTCCTCTTTCCGGTAAGAATCTGGATGGAATGGACGCAGTATTTTCTATTATGCAGATGCCGCCGGGAGTTCCGGTTGCTACTGTGGCAATAGACGGAGCTAAGAATGCGGCAATTCTTGCAGCTAAGATTCTTGCAGCATCTGACGAAGAGCTTTTGAATAAATTAAAAGATTACACAAAAGAGATGAAAGAAACTGTGCAGAAAAAAGCTGCAAAACTTGATGAAATCGGTTACGAAGCATATCTGGCACAGAAATAATAAAAATCTACAATAAGGAGATAAGTTATGGATTATAAGAATGCGGGCGTTGATATTGAGGCAGGGTACAAGTCAGTTGAGCTGATGAAGAAACATGTAAAAGAAACAATGAGACCGGAAGTTCTTGGCGGACTAGGCGGATTTGCCGGTGCGTTTGACTTAAGCGGCATTAAGAATATGGACGAGCCTGTGCTTTTGTCAGGAACTGACGGATGTGGAACAAAGGTAAAGCTTGCATTTGTCATGGACAAGCATGATACGATCGGTATTGATGCCGTTGCAATGTGCGTAAATGATATTGCATGCTCCGGTGGTGAGCCGTTATTCTTCCTGGATTATATCGCATGTGGAAAGAACTATCCGGAGAAAATTGCTACTATCGTAAGCGGTGTCGCAGAGGGCTGTAAGCAGTCTGAGTGTGCACTCGTAGGCGGTGAGACGGCAGAGCATCCGGGACTTATGCCGGAAGATGAATACGACTTGGCAGGATTTGCGGTAGGTGTTGTTGATAAGAAAGATATTATCAATGGCGAGAATATTAAGCCGGGTGATGCACTTGTTGCCATGGCATCAAGCGGAGTCCACAGTAATGGATTCTCACTGGTTCGTAAAGTGTTTGAGATGACAGAAGAGTCTTTAAATACATATTATGATGAGCTTGGAAAGACATTAGGTGAGGCTCTCATCGCCCCTACAAGAATTTATGTGAAAGCGCTGAAAAACATCAAGAACAGCGGCGTGAAAGTAAAAGGCTGCAGTCATATTACAGGTGGCGGTTTCTATGAGAACATTCCGAGAATGCTCCCGGATGGAATACGTGCGGTAGTAAAAAAGGACAGTTATGAAGTGCCGGCAATCTTTAAGCTTATGGCTGAGAAAGGCGATATTGCCGAGGAAATGATGTACAATACATTTAATATGGGACTTGGCATGGTGCTTGCAGTTGATCCGGCCGATGTAGATAAGACAATGGAAGCAATCAGGGCAGCAGGAGATGTTCCATATGTTGTCGGTCATGTTGAAGCAGGTGAAAAAGGAGTTACATTATGCTAAATGTAGTTGTTCTCGTATCTGGCGGCGGAACGAATCTGCAGGCAATCATTGATGCGGTAGAGTCCGGTGCAGTTACGAATGCGAAGGTCACCGGAGTAATCAGTAATAATAAAAATGCGTATGCACTGGAGCGTGCAAAGAATCATGGTATTCAGGGAATATGCATATCACCAAAGGAATATGCTTCCAGAGAAGAATTTAATGTAAAGTTTCTGGAGGCAGTGAATGCACTTGAACCGGATCTGATTGTTCTGGCCGGATTCCTTGTTGTGATTCCACCGGCAATGATAGAAAAATATAGAAATCGTATTATTAATATTCATCCATCTCTGATTCCGTCTTTCTGCGGAACCGGATTCTATGGACTTAAGGTTCATGAGGCAGCGCTTGCGCGAGGGGTGAAGGTAGTCGGTGCAACGGTGCATTTTGTAGATGAGGGAACAGACACGGGTCCGATCATTTTACAGAAAGCTGTTGAAGTGCAGCAGGGAGACACTCCGGAGGTGCTTCAAAGACGTGTTATGGAGCAGGCGGAGTGGAAGATACTTCCACATGCGATTGACCTGATTGCCAATAATAAAGTAAAAGTTGAGGACGGTAAAGTACGTATCCTTGAATAGCGAATGATGAACTGCAGGAAGGAGAAAGCAAAATGAAAGTATTGATAGTTGGAAGCGGCGGAAGAGAGCATGCAATTGCATATTGTGTTGCCAAAAGTGAGAGAGTAGACAAGATCTACTGTACACCAGGAAATGCCGGAATCGCAGAATATGCAGAATGTGCTCCGATTGGCGCAATGGAATTTGATAAGATTGTTGCATTTGCAAAGGAAAAAGAAGTGGATCTCGTAATCGTAGGTATGGATGATCCGCTGGTAGGTGGTCTTGTCGATGAACTTGAAGCAGCAGGTATCCGTGCATTCGGACCTAGAAAGAATGCAGCAATTCTGGAAGGATCCAAAGCATTTTCGAAAGATCTGATGAAGAAATACAATATTCCGACTGCAGCATATGAGAACTTTACAGATCCGGATGAAGCGGTGGCATATCTTGAGAAAGCAAAATTCCCGATCGTGTTGAAGGCAGATGGTCTTGCGCTTGGAAAAGGTGTATTGATCTGTAATACACTGGAAGAAGCAAAAGAAGGCGTGAAGACAATTATGTTAGATAAGAAGTTTGGAGATGCCGGAAAAGAAATGGTCATCGAAGAATTCATGACCGGACGCGAAGTGTCTGTACTTTCTTTTGTGGATGGAAATACGATTAAGACAATGACTTCTGCACAGGATCACAAGCGTGCAGGAGATGGTGATACAGGTCTTAATACTGGAGGAATGGGAACATTTTCACCGAGTCCGTTCTATACAAAAGAGGTCGAGGATTTCTGTAATAAATATATCTACCAGGCAACGGTAGATGCTATGAAAGCAGAAGGAAGACCATTTAAGGGAGTTATTTTCTTCGGCTTAATGCTGACAGAGGAAGGACCAAAGGTTCTGGAATATAATGCACGATTTGGTGACCCGGAGGCGCAGGTTGTACTTCCAAGAATGAAGAACGACATTATTGAAGTTGTTGAGGCATGTATCGATGGAACGCTGGATCAGGTTGACCTGCAGTTTGAGGATAATGCAGCAGTTTGCGTTGTGTTGGCGAGTGAAGGATATCCGGTAAAATATGAAAAGGGACTTCCGATTGAAGGACTGGATGAATTCAAGAAGCATGAAGGGTATTATTGTTTCCATGCCGGAACGAAGTATGATGGCGATAAGATCGTAACCAATGGGGGCCGGGTACTTGGTATTACAGCCAAAGGCAAAGATCTGAAAGAAGCAAGGGCAAATGCATATGCGGCGACCGAGTGGATACAGTTTGATAACAAATATATGAGACATGATATCGGAAAGGCAATTGACGAAGCTTAAAACACACCCCGGGGTATTTTGCAAAATACCCCGGGGTGAATTTTTACGGAGGTGATAAACATTATGGAATATGAAGGTCAGATCTGTCGTGCACCTATGGAGCGTTCCGCATTTATGCTGCCGATTATGGTAGGGTGCTCTTATAACAGATGTAAATTTTGTACCTTGTTTCGACATTTGAAGTATCGGGTTCTTCCAATCTCACAGGTGGAAGAAGAACTTTTGCGGGTGAAAAATGCCGGAGGAAATCCCAGGAAGATTTTTCTTGGCGATGGGAATGCGTTTGGTCTTGGAACAGATCATCTGCTGCAGGTATTGGGATTAATAAAGCAGTATTTCCCACAGTGCGAAAATATAAATATGGACGCTACTGTGACAAGTATACTTAAAAAATCGGATGATGAGCTGGTAAGGTTATATGAAAAGGGAGTTCGGCACCTGTATCTTGGGATTGAGAGCGGACTGGATGATGTACTTGCGTTCATGGAAAAGGATCATAATCAGGAACAGGCATATGAAGCTATTGAGAGGCTTAAAAAATCCGGGCTTATTTATGATGCCCATATTATGACCGGTGTTGCGGGAAAAGGAAGAGGAAGGGAAAATGCAGAGGCGCTGGCGAAGTTTTTGAATGAGACAAATCCGGCGCACATTGTAAATTTTTCTATGTTCATACATGAAGAGGCGCCGCTTTATGCGCATGTAGAGGATGGTAGCTTCATTCCTGCAGACGAACTGGAGTGCCTGAAGGAAGAGAAACGGCTGATCGAACTTTTAAAAGGAAATGTAGCCGGACAGGAAATACTCTATGACGGGTTCCATGATCTGATAGAATTTAGAGTCCGGGGAAATATCCCGAAAGATCAGGAAAAGATGATTACAAAATTAAATAAAGAGATAGAGAAATTTGAAAACAATCTTGACAACTGTATATCGTAGTGATATATAATATATAACGAAGTGCGATATATCGCACTGGAATGGAGGCATCTATGGATTCACACATTAAAAAGGTATATGTGCCAATGACAGAGACAGGATTTTATATATTAATGTGTCTGAAAGAAGAAGCGCATGGCTACAGTATTGTGCAAAAAGTGGAGGCTCTTACAGAAGGTGCAATAAAGCTCAGTCCCGGAACAATGTATGGAAGCCTGTCGAAGATGGAAAAGGACGGGTTGATCCGATTTGTTCGTGAAGAGGAAAAGCGAAAGATATATCTCATTACAGAACTTGGAAAGCAGGTGCTGGATCTGGAAATGAAGAGGATTGAGAGATTATATCGAAATATGATGGAGGTACGTCAGGATGGAGAGCAAAGATAGAAAAGCAGAATTTCGGTATTTTACCATACCAGAGTGGGAAAGAGAGCAGAGATATCTGAGAGAACAGCATAAGAATGGATGGAAATTTACAAAAGTAACAGGACTGGGTCATTATCATTTTGAGAAGTGTGAGCCGGAAGATGTCGTGTATCAGTTGGACTATAATCAGGACGGGGTTGCGCATAAAGAAGAGTATGTGCAGATGTTTCGCGACTGTGGCTGGGAATATATGCAGGATTTCTTCGGGTACAGCTATTTTCGCAAACCTGTTGCCGAAATGGAGGGAGAAGAAGCTATCTTTTGTGACACTGCTTCCAGAATAGAGATGATGAAGAGAGTATTTAAGGGGAGAATGTTGCCGCTTCTTCTATTATTCTTCCTTGTGCTTATCCCGCAGGCAGTGATACAGAACGGCATGGGGAATCATATATTGTCCGGTGCATATATCATTTTACTAGTTGTTTATCTTGTGATGTTTGCATATTTTGGATACCGTTTTTGGGAATACTGGAGAACAATAAGAGAATAGAATACTCTACGTTTCGTAGGTTGAGATATTTCTTGTGACAACGTACAATTTACTCATAATCATGAAAGAGAGGTTTATGATATGAGTTATGTTACTGGAAAAACGATAAAAGAATTGAGAGAAAAACAGAAACTCACACAAAAGGAACTGGCAGACAAGATCAATGTAAGTGATAAAACCGTTTCTAAGTGGGAAACGGACAAAGGGCTTCCGGATATTGCAATTATTGAGGATCTTGCCAGAGCACTGGGGACTTCTATTGCGGAATTGTTGACGGGAGATCTGCGGGAAAATGAGAATGTGTCAGCGAATATGAAGAAAACACATTTCTATGTGTGTCCGGTCTGTGGCAATGTTGTCACATCTGTCGGACAAGGCTCTTTCTCCTGTTGTGGAATTACTTTATTGGAGCAGGAACCGGAAACATGTGAGGAGGGTCACAAGCTACATCTGGAAACGGTGGATAATGAGTATCATGTGACCATGGATCATCCTATGACAAAGGGACATTATATATCTTTTATTGCGTATGTGACGTCTGATGGAGCGGAGATTGTGAAGTTATATCCGGAACAGGATATTTCGGTGCGTTTCCGGAAGAAAGGGCACGGAATACTGTATGCTTATTGTAACCGCCATGGAATGGTAAAGGCATTGATCTAGGAATTTGCGGTGTTTTACGAAAGGGTAGTGTTATGTGTTGAAAAGCACCCATGGATGGGGATTGACAGATATGAAGAAGCAGTCTCTATGCTCGAAAAAGCAGATGCACGCTTTGATGTCAGAGATTGCTATGAAGTTCTGAAAAAGACAGCACAGACAGTTTGTCCGACAGTTGTATCTATGGTATTTGATGTTACGGATCGTAAAGTATACTGGTGCGAAAACAGAAAATGGGAGGAGATTCACTTTGTGAATCTTTGAATCGGGATGAAAAAAAGGGGGATTTTTATGGCAAAGAAAGAACTGCAGTTAAAGACAAAGCGTCTGTGTATTTCGCCAATGACAGATGAAGAACTGCGACAATTAGCGGAAGAAACGACGGATCAGGAACTGCGGCAGGCGTATGAGGAAATGCTGGAAGGCAGCCTTAACAATCGTGAATTCCGTCTGTGGTATACTGCATGGAAAATCTGCCTGAAGGGAAACGGACAAATAATTGGAACAGAAGGATTTAAAGGTCCGGAAGATACATATAGTGTAGAAATAGGATATGGGATTGATAAGGATTATGAAGGGAATGGATATGCCACAGAAGCGGTAAAAGCATTGATTGAATGGGCATTTACTCAGGAAAATGTTTACTATATTGAGGCAGAAGCAGCTGCGGATAATGTGGGTTCCAGAAAAGTCCTCGAGAAACTGTCTTTTCAGCCCGACGGGATGGGAAAAGAAGGAGAAAGATATATACTGGAAAAAACAGAAGCTATGTGGATGCCGATATATATGTGCTTTGGTCTTAGTATCGGATTGTCATTGGGAAACGCTTCAGGCAACATGTCAATAGGAATGTGTCTTGGTATGGCGATTGGGTTGTGTATTGGCAGTGCATTAGACGCATCGAATAAAAAAAGACGGGCGAAGATAAAAGAAGAAAGAATGAAAAAATAAAATAATAAAATAATAAGAGCTATCCGATCTTCCTTTACAAATCGAATAGCTCTTTTAATGATATTCCTGAAGTTTCACTGTATAACCTCTCTTTCTATTAAATTAGTCCTGTAATGAATATTTATTTCATTGGACCGACCTCCTGTTTTTTGAAGTTGTCTCTTCTTTTGTTGTCTTTATTCTATCTCACATTTAAAGAAATGTCAATATATAAAATGAAAATAATTTAAAAAAATGAAAATTGTCAGAATACAATATCATCCATAAACGCAACAATTCCCGCTTCTACTTCATCTTTGATATCTGCGTAATTATGTATCTCATGACGATAACCGGAATACAATTTTGTCTTAACAGTATGACCTGTCTCGACAAGCCAGTTCGTGACTTCGCATACACCCAGACCATATTCGCCGACAGGATCCTGATCTCCGGCAATATTGTAGATTGGAAGCTTTACAGGTACTTTTTCTGCCCACTGTGTTCCCCGGATGAACTCCATCATCTGCGTGAAATACAGAAGAGACTGATTATTGGTTGGTTTTGTAAATGCATCAAAAGGATCTTCTGCATGGTCGCGCTGTACATATGGGTCTGCACAGATCCATTCATTTCCAATACTTACATCACCACATCTTTCGCACATCCATCCAAGAAGTGCGCCTACGAGTCCGGCATCCGATTCTTTTCCTTTACCTTCAGCAACAACTTTTTCAAGAGCTTCCTGTGCATCTTTCGCGCCGCGGAATACACCTGTTGTCCCGCAGATCGTTGCACCGGCGAGATCATCCCCGTATTTTGCAATATAGTCTCTGGCAATAAAAGAGCCCATGCTGTGTCCAAAAAGGAAATACGGAAGATCTGGATATTTTTCGCATACCAGTTCTTTTAAAATATGCTCATCTTCCATCATTGTATGTGGGCCTTTGTCACCCCAGTCGCCCCAGGTGTCATTTTCAAGAGCAGTTTTTCCATGTCCGACATGATCGTCCGCAGCTACGATATATCCGGCTTCCAGGAATTTTACGATCATGTGCAGGTATCTTCTGGAATGCTCGCCGAATCCGTGGATAATCTGGATGATTCCCTTTGGTCTGGCAGCTGGAACATATATCCAGCCATAGACTTCGTCACGTTCATTGAAGGATTTGAATTTTACTTCGTGTAACATTGTAACACCTCTTTCTTTTTATATTTGCGTACGTGTAATTACTATCTTTATTATAATATGTGGACGGATATTTGTATAGAAAAATTGTAGTAAGGGTGAGAGGCAAGGCTTGCCTAGGCCTCCTTTTTTGTTGTATAGTATAGAAATGAAAGAACATAAGAAAAAGTAGATGGGGGCATATTATGAAAGAGAAGTTAAAAAAGCTGTTTGCTTATTATAAACCATATCAGGGATTGTTTTACAGTGATATGTTTTTTGCTGTTTTGGGGGCAGCAGTTACGTTGGTGATACCGCTTATTGTACGATATATTACAAATGAGGTGGTGTATTTTGATCCGTCATTGGCAAAACATATGATATTGATTCTGGGTGTGGTTCTTGTTGGTCTTGTAATGCTTGAAATATTCTGTAATTTTTACATAGCATACTATGGTCATATCATGGGCGCCAAGATGGAAGCGGATATGCGAAGGGATATTTTTGGACATTACCAGAAGCTGACTTTTGCATTTTATGATAATCAGAAAGTGGGACATCTTTTGTCTCGGATTACCAGCGATCTGTTTGATATCAGTGAGCTTTTGCATCATGGACCGGAAGATCTGGTGATTTCTATTATAAAGATTACCGGTTCTTTTATTATTTTGCTTACGATTCATGTGAAGCTTGCGCTTGTGGCATTTTCATTTATCCCGGTTATGATTCTTTTTGCGCTGTATTATAATCGGAAAATGAAGCTGGCATTTAAGAGAAATCGTGAAAAGATAGCAGACATTAACAGCCAGATTGAAGACAGTCTGGCAGGAATCCGGGTGGTCAAATCTTTTGCCAATGAAAAGGAAGAGATGCGTAAGTTTAAGGCGGGAAACGATAACTTTGTGGCAGCAAAGAAAATAAGTTATAAATATATGGGTATCTATAATTCCGGGCTGGGCGCCATGACAACACTTGTTACAGTTGGTGTCTTGATTGCGGGAGTGAATATGATGCTGTCTGGTTCTGTGGCATTGGCAGATCTGCTTACCTTTCTTCTGTATATTACCAATTTCACGGATCCGGTCAAGAAACTGGTCAGCTTTACCGAGCAGTTTCAAAATGGTTATTCCGGATTTGAACGCTTTCTCGAGATTCTTGCTATCGCCCCGGATATTGCGGATAAACCGGATGCCGTTTCTATGGATAGAGTAAAAGGTGATATTGAGTTCAGGGATGTTTCTTTCCAGTATGAAGAACAGAATGAGAAGGTGCTTGATCATATTAATCTTCAGGTAAAAGCAGGAGAATATGTGGCTCTTGTGGGTCCTTCCGGCGCAGGCAAAACTACCCTGTGCAGTCTGATCCCACGATTCTATGAGGTGTCGCAGGGGGCGGTACTTGTGGATGGTGTGGATATCCGGGATATTAAGCTTAATGATCTTCGCAGTCAGATAGGTATTGTACAGCAGGATGTCTATCTTTTCGCAGGAACGATCATGGACAATATCCGCTATGGCAGGCCGGATGCTTCTGATGAAGAAGTAGTAAGAGCGGCCAAATGTGCCAATGCCCATGAGTTTATTATGAGTTTTCCGGATGGCTATGATACAGATATCGGACAGCGGGGCGTGAAACTCTCCGGTGGACAGAAACAGCGACTGTCCATAGCCAGAGTGTTTCTTAAAAATCCACCGATTCTTATCTTTGATGAAGCTACATCAGCGCTGGATAATGAAAGTGAGAAGGTTGTACAGCAGTCGCTGGAAAGCCTTGCGGCGAACCGGACCACTTTTGTGATCGCGCATCGCCTGACTACGATTCGAAATGCCCAGAAGATACTTGTACTGACAGAAGACGGGATAGCGGAGCAGGGGACGCATGAAGAACTGATTGAAAAGAAAGGTATTTATGAAGCACTATATCATGTGCATTAAGTGGAATGGATTGAGATTATGAGTGAAAATATGAAAAATGTGGATATTACCTGTATTGCTCTGGATCTGGACCGGACAACATTAAACGGGCAGGGACGACTGAGCAAAAGGACGAGGCAGGCACTGGAGGCCGCAATGCAAAAGGGGATTCAGATCATTGTGGCAAGCGGACGTTCCTTATCTTCTTTGCCGGAAGATATTTGCAGTATAGAAGGAATACGATATGCGATCACTTCGAATGGGGCAGCAGTATATGATCTACATACAAAAAAATGTCTGAACCAGTATAAGATGACGGTTGATTCTGTTGAGAAGATACTGGAGTATACAAAGGAAATGGAAGTGGCATACGAAGCGTTTATTGACGGACAGGCATATGCGCAGAAGGAATATGTTGAGGATCCGGTTCGTTTTGGAGCAAGACCTGGCGCGATTTCGTATATTCAAAAAACGAGAAAGCCCGTGGATGATATACAGGCATTTTTAGAAGAAAATAAGGAATACATAGAAAGTATTGATGTTGTAGTAAAAAGTGAAAGTTTAAAGCAACAACTGTGGGGAAAATTTGAAGCAGATATACCGGATGTGTATGTTACGTCCTCTGTACAACAGCTGTTAGAGATTTCTTACTGGAAGTCCGGGAAACATTCCGGGGCAGAATTTCTTCTGAAGTATCTGGGATTGCAAAGAGAGAAGCTTTTGGCTTTTGGAGATGGAGATAATGATGTAGAGCTTTTAAGGTATGCAGGAATAGGAATTGCTGTGGAAAATGCCTCTTCTGCCTGTAAAAAAGCGGCGAATGCAGTAACCTTGTCAAATGATGAAGATGGAGTTGCTTACGCTATAGAGAATATACTGGGAATCAAATCTTGTAAGATTTGTTGAAAATGTGGTATAATAACAAATTGTGAAAAGATAAAAGATCAGAAGGTAATTTATGGAAGAAATTATTTTTAAAAGAGCAGAATTAGAAGACAAAGAGATTATTTCCCGCTATTTTCAGCATCATACGAGCCGCAGCTGTGAGCGTACATTTGTGAATGTATTTTTATGGTCCAGAAAATATCCGGTAAAATGGGCAATTGTTGAGAATACACTTGTGTTTAAGAGTGAGGATGATACACATCTTTCTTATGCATTTCCGGCAGGGACAGATGAAGATATACAGAAGGCAATTGCGGTGCTTGAGAAGTACAGTGAAAAGAAAGGTTATCCGTTCAGTATGTATAATGTGACGCCGGATAATTTTGAGCGGCTGGAGCAGTGGTATCCGGGACGTTTTCAGATCACATATGAACGAGATGATGCGGATTATATTTATGAATCCGAGAAGCTTGCTACTTTGTCCGGTAAGAAGCTTCATGGAAAGCGAAATCATATTAACAAATTCAAAAATACATTTGGTGACCGCTGGAGTTATGAGCCGATGTCGGTGGATAATGTGGAAGAATGTTTTCAGATGGCACTTGACTGGCGAAATGATAATGGCTGCAATGAGGATGAGGAAAAGAATGCAGAGATGTGTGTGACACTGAATTCTCTGCGGCTATTTCAGGAGCTGGAGCTGACGGGAGGTGTCCTGAGAATCGATGGTAAGGTCGTGGCATTTACCATGGGAGAACCGGTTTGTTCCGATACATTTGTCGTGCATATTGAAAAGGCTTATGCAGATGTACCGGGTGCATATCCGATGATCAACCAGCAGTTTGTTGAGCATGAATGTATGGGATATCGATATGTGAACCGGGAAGAGGATACTGGTGCAGAAGGACTTCGGAAAGCAAAGCTTTCCTACCGGCCTGCATTTTTGATAGAAAAAGGAACTGTGACAGAAAAGGAGAGATAAGAGATGATAGCAGAAAAGATGAAAAACATGGTAGCAAACAGTTCTGCCATTCGGGCAATGTTTGAAGAGGGTAATCGTCTGGCAAAGATTTATGGCGCAGAGAATGTGTATGATTTTAGCCTTGGAAATCCGAATGTACCGGCACCGGAAGCTGTAAAGAAGGCGATCATTGAGCTTTTGGATGAGGATGATCCGATCGTCCTTCATGGTTATACGAACAGTAACAGTGGATATGCGGATGTAAGAGAGACAGTTGCCGCTTCTCTGAATGAAAGATTTGGAACAAAATTTGAAGGTAAGAATATTGTTATGACGGTTGGTGCAGCAGGAGGACTGAATGTTATTCTCAAGACCCTTCTTAATTCGGGAGATGAGGTCATTACTTTTGCTCCGTATTTTGGTGAATATCGTTCTTATACAAATAATTATGATGGTGTTCTCGTGGAAATCTCTCCGAATACAGAGAATTTTCAGCCGAAACTTGACGAATTTGAAGAAAAAATCACGCCGAAAACAAAAGCAGTTATCGTGAATACTCCAAACAATCCGACAGGAGTGGTATATTCAGAAGAGACGATCAAAAAGCTGGCTGCTATTATGGAAGCAAAGCAGAAGGAGTATGGAACAGAGATTTATCTGATTTCTGATGAACCGTACCGCGAGCTTGTATATGATGGAGTGGAAGTTCCTTATCTGACAAAATATTATGATAATACGATTGTAGGATATTCTTATAGTAAATCTTTGTCTCTTCCGGGAGAACGAATCGGGTATCTGGTTATCCCGGATGAGGTGACAGACAGTGAGACAGTTCTGGCTGCTGCAAATGTGGCAAACCGAATCCTTGGATTTGTGAATGCACCGACATTACAGCAGAAAGTTGTTGCAAAATGTATTAATGAAAAAACGGACATTTCCTATTATGACCGTAACAGAGAGACATTGTATAATGGTCTGAAAGAGTGTGGATTTGAGTGTATTAAGCCGGAAGGAGCATTTTATCTCTTTGTAAAATCTCCGGTTGCTGACGAAAAAGCATTTTGTGCTGAGGCAAAGAAGCATAATATTCTGATGGTCCCGGGAAGCTCTTTTGGATGCGCGGGATATGTGAGACTGGCATATTGTGTGGCTTATGAGACAATTGTAAATTCACTGCCGAAGTTTAAAGAACTGGCAAAGATTTATTTTTAGAGGAAGAGCATATGAAGGCATTTGAAAAAAACATCCGGAAAGTGGAGCCTTATGTTCCTGGGGAACAGCCGCAGCAAAAGGTTATTAAATTAAATACAAATGAGAATCCTTATCCTCCGGCACCAGGCGTAAAAAAAGCATTGGATGCTATGGATGTTGATCGTTTTCGCTTATATCCGGATCCGACAGCAGGCATACTGGTAAAAACGCTGGCAGAGTATTATGGCGTGGGAGAAGACCAGGTATTTGTAGGCGTAGGATCTGATGATGTGTTGTCCATGTGTTTTCTTACGTTTTTTAATTCGGAAAAGCCAATATTTTTCCCGGATATTACATATTCTTTTTATAAGGTATGGGCAGAACTCTACCGGATCCCATATGAACTCAAGGAACTGGACGACGATTTTCGCCTTGTAAAGGAAGATTATTACAAAGAAAACGGAGGAATTATTTTCCCGAATCCGAATGCGCCGACAGGACTTTATGAGGATCTGAGCGTGGTGGAGGATATCATCGCTCATAATCCGGATGTGATTGTGATCGTGGATGAGGCTTATGTGGATTTTGCGGGGCGTTCGGCACTGGAACTGATTGATAAGTATGAGAATCTGATCGTCGTGCAGACATTTTCCAAGGCACGTTCTATGGCAGGTATGCGAATTGGCTATGCGATCAGTAATCCTGTATTGATCAAATACTTAAATGATGCGAAATATTCTTTCAATTCTTACACAATGAATCAGACATCGCTCATATGTGGTGTGGAGGCTGTAAAGGATAAGAAATATTTCGAAGAAGGAATTGCTCGTATCGTGGAGACGAGAGAATGGACAAAGAAAGAGCTTGAAAAGCTTGGCTTTTCATGTCTGGATTCAAAGTCTAATTTCCTTTTTGTTACGCATCCTGAGTATGATGCAAAAGAAATATTTGAAGCATTGAAAGAGCATCAGATATATGTGCGTTTCTGGGGTACAAGAAGAATTGAGCAGTATATGCGTATCTCCATTGGTACAAAAGAAGAGATGGAAGCATTGCTTGCATTTTTAAAGGAATATGTAAATAAGTAAGGGAGAAATATATGACAGAAACATTAGTGCAGAGCGTGATTCAGGCGCTCAGTGGAAGCTTTGGAAAAGAGGCGATCGTCTTTATTATTTCCATGATACCGATCCTGGAGCTTAGAGGAGCGCTCCTTGTGGCCGGCCCGCTGCTTGGTGTACCGGTGTCAACAGCGATACCGCTTTGTGTTATCGGAAACATCATTCCGGTACCGTTCATTCTTCTTTTGATCACACCGATCTTTAACTGGATGAAGGGAACGAAGAGGTTAAAGCCTCTGGTCGATAAGCTGGAAGCAAAGGCAATGAGCAAAAGTGATAAGATAGAAAAGTATGAATTCTGGGGACTGGTTCTTTTTGTTGGAATTCCCCTTCCGGGGACGGGAGCATGGACCGGTTCACTGATCGCGGCCCTTCTTGGTATTCGATTTAAGAAGGCATTTCCTGCGGTTATTATCGGTATCTGTATGGCAACGGTCATTATGTGGTTTATTTCGTACGTATTACTGGGCGGTATTAAGCTGCTTGGATAGAGGGAGAACAAAAAGAATGGGAATGAAGATAAATAAAGAGCTTCCATCACCACTGGAACTGAAAAAGGAGTATCCGTTGTCAGAGAAGCTTTTAAGACTGAAGCAGGCAAGAGATGAAGAAATTAAGAAAGTGTTTACCGGGGAATCCGATAAGTTTATCGTTCTGATCGGTCCGTGTTCCGCGGATAATGAGGATGCGGTATGTGAGTATGTGAACCGACTGTCACGTCTCAATGAAAAAGTAAGTAATCGTCTGGTGCTGATCCCGCGTATTTATACAAACAAACCACGAACAACGGGAGAAGGGTATAAGGGAATGCTGCATCAGCCGGATCCGGATAAGGCTCCGGATCTTTATGCAGGTATTCTTGCCATTCGCCGCATGCATCTGCGTGTAATGGAAGAAAGTGGACTTACGGCAGCGGATGAGATGCTGTATCCGGAGAATCGAAGTTATCTGGATGATATTTTGTCATATGAGGCGATCGGTGCCCGTTCGGTCGAAAATCAGCAGCATCGGCTTACTGCCAGTGGAATGGATATTCCGGTGGGTATGAAGAACCCTACGAGTGGGGATTTCTCTGTGATGTTGAATTCCGTGGTAGCTGCACAAAAAGGGCATAGATTTATATACAGAGGAACAGATGTTACTACCGATGGAAATGAACTGGCGCATGTAATATTACGCGGCGGTGTAGATAAGTATGGTACATGTATTCCGAACTATCATTATGAAGACCTGACAAGATTACAGGAGATGTACGCTGCGAAGAGTCTGAAGAATCCGGCCGTGATCGTTGATGCAAATCATTCTAACTCCAATAAAAAATATAAAGAGCAGCTTCGTATTGTAAGCGAAGTGATGCACAGCCGCAAGCGCAACAGTGATCTGCATACGTTAATAAAAGGGGTAATGATAGAAAGTTATCTGATAGAAGGCAGACAAAATATCTGTGACGACATGGTTTATGGAATGTCTATCACAGATCCGTGTATCGGCTGGGAAGATACAGAACGTATTGTTTATAAAATGGCAGAAGAGTGTTAAGGGTTATCACGGAGTGTCATAAGGTCAATGTATTCCTGTACACTTCGCTTTGAGCGTTCAGAGAGTTTGCGATATTTTCTGAGAAGATTCTGTTCTTCTACATTAGGAGCAGATTCCTGCGTGGGTGTAAGAAGGACCGCGTCGTCATCATCCAGAAGATAATCAACAGAAACGTGAAACAGGTTAGCCATAGCCGTCAGCTTCTCGTGAGAAGGCTGGCGGTTCTTTGTTTCATAACCGGCGACTGTAGAACGCGCAACATTAATTTGTCGTGCGACATATTTCTGTGTCATATTGTTTTCCTGACGCAGTGCTTTTAACTTTTTGTCAAATGGCATAGCTGTCTCCTCCTTTGTATTTTGCTATATTTTACCAATTGTTGCGTTAAAGAACAGGAAAAGTGCCGAATATCAACAAAGTGTTGCGCGAATGTTGCGAAACGGAACATACGGATACACCGTTGACACATAATTAAAAACCTCATATAATCTAAATGTATAGAAAACAACGAAATGAGAGGACGTACAGGAATGCTGATAGCAAAGAATGACGAAGCAAAAAGAAGTAAAATATGGAGAATTGTGACGACTGTATCCTCCGTTCTTATCATTGTTATTGCAATATATCTGCTTACAAAAATGTTTACTTCGAATCCACTTGATGGCAGATGGGAAAGTGAAGATGGAAACTTTATCCTGAATGTGAATGCCAGAGATACTCTTGTCATAGAGCTGAATGACATGTCAGAAGAAGGTAAAGTGAAAGTGAAGCTGCCATATACAATAGACAAGGATGAGAAGATGTTTACGATTAAAGAGGATCCGGCGGGCCTTGAGAAGATCGCGGATCAGTCGGATGGTGCATTTACAAAGGAGACTTTGGAAAGTGAACTTGCAGGTATTGTAACTTCTTTTGACTACAGTGTAGATCAGGAGCAGCTGACACTTACGGAACGAGAATACGGCGAACAGCTTACATTCATAAAAAAATAGGAAAACAGCCTTCTATTTGCCATGATCATTTGTGCAGAGCGGATAGAGGGCTTTTTTGCAGGAGGATAGAATATGTACAGAGATCATACGAAAAAAATACAGATAGGAAATGTGTGTATTGGTGGCGGGAATCCTGTGGCAATACAGTCGATGACAAACACACGGACAGAGAATGTAGCGGATACGGTGCGCCAGATCCTGGAGCTTGAGAAAGCAGGATGCGAGATTATCCGCTGTGCTGTCCCGACTATGGAAGCGGCAGAGGCGCTTACAGAGATTAAAAAGCAGATTCATATTCCACTTGTGGCAGATATTCATTTTGATTACAGACTTGCGATTGCTGCGATTGAGCATGGAGCAGATAAGATACGCATCAATCCGGGCAATATTGGTGATGAAAGCCGTGTGAGAGCGGTTATTGAGAAGGCAAAGGAATATCATGTGCCCATTCGTGTAGGTGTCAACAGCGGTTCACTTGAAAAACCTCTGGTAGAGAAATACGGTGGTGTGACAGCAGAAGGACTTGTGGAAAGTGCCATGGATAAAGTGCGGATGATTGAAAACATGGGATTTGAAGATATGGTAGTAAGTATCAAGTCTTCTGATGTAATGATGTGTGTAAAAGCCCATGAGGAGATAGCAAAGCAGTGTCCATATCCGCTGCATGTAGGAATTACCGAATCTGGAACAGTGCTTGCCGGTAATATTAAGTCCTCTATTGGCCTTGGACTGATTTTGCATCAGGGAATCGGGGATACGATACGTGTATCACTGACTGGTGCGCCGGTGGAAGAGATAAAAACGGCGAAAATTATCCTCAAGACGCTGGGTCTTAGAAAAGGCGGTATTGAAGTCGTGTCCTGTCCGACCTGTGGCCGTACGAAGATCGATCTGATCGGACTTGCGGGAAAGGTGGAAGAAATGGTTGCAGACATTCCGCTGGATATTAAAGTTGCAGTTATGGGCTGTGTCGTGAATGGACCGGGAGAAGCCAAAGAAGCGGATATCGGAATTGCAGGCGGCATTGGTGAAGGCCTTCTCATTAAAAAGGGTGAGATCGTGAAAAAGGTAAAAGAAGAAGACTTGTTAGAAACATTAAGACAGGAGTTGTTACACTGGAATGAGTAAGCAGTTCTTTGAAGTTTTCCCGACATTGCGGGTGGAAGAAGAAATAAAGATGCTGTTCTTGGGTGTGCAGGTTTTGAAGGTTACGACCAATTCCATGCACACCTTTGTTAAAGTACATCTAAAAAGCGATCACCTGATTCAGAAGACAAGTATATATGAGATGGAGCATCTCATCAAAATGCAGTTGTTTAAGCAGAGTCATGTACAGGTGGTAATCTGTGAAACATACGAATTATCTGCGCAGTATACACCGGAAAATATTATGAAGGAATATTTTGAGAGCTTTCTGGTGGAACTGAATCAGAGAAGTGTGGTAGAGCGCAGCATGTTCCAGAATGCGAAGTATGCCTTTGAGGATGGAAATATCCTTTGCCTTCAGCTGACAGACACAATTGTTGCACAGGGAAAGAAGGAATCGCTCGCGTCTTATCTGAAAGAAGTATATGAAAAAAGGTTTCAGTGTCCGATCGAGGTACGTGTCTTATATAAGCAGGCGAAAGAAAGTAAGCTTAAGTATAACGAAGTAAAGCTTAAGCAGGAAGTGGAGACAATCCTGGAACAGGCAGCAAATATACAGCAGAAAAAAGAGCAGCAGGAACAGAAAAAACCGGAGGCTGCAAAGCCTGCACGTGAGAAAAAGGTGTTTACCGGACAGAGCAGACAGGCTCCGGATGACACAGGACTGGTCTATGGTCGGCCTTTTGATGATGATACGATTGAACTTTCTCAGGTGATCGGTGAAATGGGAGAAATAACAATTCGCGGTAAAGTCATCAGCTTTGATACAAGAGAAATCCGGAATGAGAAAACGATTATCATGTATGCCGTAACAGACTTTACGGATACGATCATGGTAAAAATGTTCGTGCGAAATGATCGGCTTGCGGATGTTCTTGGAGAAGTAAAAAAAGGCGCCTTCCTTAAGATAAAAGGCGTTACAACAATAGATAAATTTGATGGCGAACTTACCATTGGTTCTGTATTTGGAATAAAGAAAATACCGGATTTTACGGAATCCAGAACAGACACTGCACCGGAGAAGCGAGTGGAGCTTCACTGTCATACAAAGATGAGTGATATGGATGGTGTGTCCGAGGTAAAAGATCTTGTGAAACGTGCGCATGACTGGGGACATAAGGCCATTGCCATTACGGATCATGGCGTGGTGCAGTCATTCCCGGATGCCAATCACTACATTGAGACGCTTGACAAGGATGACCCGTTCAAGGTGATCTATGGTGTGGAAGGGTATCTTGTGGATGACCTTCAGGATGTGGCAATTCATGAGAAAGGTCAGACTCTTGCGGATACCTATGTTGTATTTGACCTGGAGACGACCGGATTCAGTCCCATCAAAGATAAAATTATCGAAATCGGCGCCGTGAAGGTTGAAAATGGTGTGATTACGGATCATTTCAGCACCTTTGTGAATCCCAAAGTACCGATTCCATTTCAGATTACACAGCTTACGAGTATTACAGATCAGATGGTCATGGATTCGCCGGATATTGAAACCATACTGCCGCAGTTCCTTGCATTTGTTGGCGATGCGGTGCTGGTGGCCCATAATGCCAGTTTTGATGTGGGATTTATAGAGCAGAACTGCAGATATCAGGACATACAGCCGGATTTCACATCCGTGGACACGGTGGCCCTTGCCAGGATTCTTTTGCCGACACTTTCCAAGTTCAAGTTAAATGTTGTGGCGAAGGCCTTAAATATTTCACAGGAGCATCATCACCGGGCGGTTGATGATGCCAGAGTTACAGCAGAAATATTTGTAAAATTTATAGAAATGCTGAGGGAGCGAGGCATTGAAGATTTGAAAAAACTGAACCAGTTTGGAAGTCAGAACAAAAATGCCATTAAGAAGCTTCCTTCTTATCATGTTATTATACTGGCAAAAAATAATATTGGCAGGGTCAATCTGTACACGCTGATATCCAGATCACATCTGAATTACTTTGCGCGTCAGCCGCGTATTCCGAAAAGCGAACTGTCGAAGTACAGAGAGGGACTTATTGTGGGAAGTGCCTGTGAAGCAGGAGAATTGTATCAGGCAATATTGAATGATAAATCAGAGGAACGGATCGCGCGGATCGTAGATTACTATGATTATCTGGAAGTCCAGCCTCTTGGAAACAACCGGTTCATGATTGACAGTGACCGTATCACGAAAGTGAAAAATGAAGAAGACCTGCGGGAGATAAACCGCAAGATCATTCGTCTCGGTGAGCAGTTCAATAAACCAGTCGTTGCTACATGTGATGTACATTTTATGGATCCGGAGGATGAGGTGTACCGTCGAATCATTATGGCGGGAAAAGGATTTACTGATGCAGATAATCAGGCACCGCTATATTTGCATACAACAGATGAAATGCTGGCAGAGTTCGAGTATCTTGGGTCTGCCAAGGCAAAAGAAATCGTCATAGATAATCCGAATAAAATCGCAGACATGGTGGAAAAAATATCACCGGTACGACCGGATAAATGTCCGCCGGTCATTCCGGATTCTGATAAGACACTGCGAACCATCTGCTATGAAAAAGCACACTCCATGTACGGTGAAAACTTGCCGGAGGTCGTGACGGAGCGTCTGGAGAGAGAATTGAACTCCATCATTTCCAATGGATTCGCAGTTATGTATATCATCGCACAGAAGCTGGTGTGGAAGTCAAATGAAGACGGTTATCTGGTTGGCTCCCGTGGTTCGGTAGGCTCTTCTTTTGTTGCTACGATGGCGGGAATTACAGAAGTAAATCCATTAAGTCCACATTATTATTGCAAAAAGTGCCATTACAGTGATTTTGATTCTGAAGAAGTCAAGGCATTTGCCGGAGGCTGCGGCTGGGACATGCCGGATAAAATGTGTCCGGTCTGCGGCGAAAAGCTCATGAAAGATGGGTTTGATATTCCGTTTGAGACATTTCTTGGATTCAAGGGAAATAAAGAGCCGGATATTGACCTTAATTTCTCCGGAGATTACCAGAGTAATGCCCATAAATATACGGAGGTCATCTTCGGAAAAGGACAGACATTCCGTGCAGGAACCATCGGAACACTTGCAGATAAGACTGCATTTGGATATGTAAAAAACTATTTTGAGGAACGTGGACAGAGAAAAAGGAACTGTGAGATTGACCGGATCGTACAGGGATGCACCGGTATACGAAGAAGTACCGGACAGCATCCGGGGGGAATTATTGTACTGCCCCATGGCGAAGATATTAATTCTTTCACTCCCGTACAGCACCCGGCCAATGATACACAGACAGATATCATTACGACACATTTTGATTATCACTCCATCGACCATAACCTGCTGAAGCTGGATATTCTCGGACATGATGATCCGACCATGATCAAGACGCTGGAAGAGTATATCAGCTCTCCGGCTATGGATAATGAATATAACGAAACAGACAATCCATTTGTTGCAACTAAAATCCCGCTGGATGATAAAGACGTTATGTCTCTGTTCCACGATACATCTGCACTGGGAATCACACCGGAAGACATCGGAGGGTGTCCGGTCGGATGCCTTGGAATTCCAGAATTCGGAACCGATTTCGTTATCCAGATGGTAGTTGATACAAAGCCACAGACATTATCCGATCTGATCCGTATTTCCGGACTTTCCCACGGAACAGACGTGTGGTTAAATAATGCACAGGAACTGATCAAAAGCGGGAAAGCAACGATTTCAACAGCAATCTGTACCCGTGATGATATTATGACCTACCTGATCAATAAAGGACTGGACAGTGAAGAATCCTTTACGATCATGGAACGTGTCCGTAAAGGCGCGGTTGCCAAAGGCAAATGTAAAGAATGGCCACAGTTCAAAGAAGATATGCAGAAGCATGGTGTTCCGGACTGGTACATCTGGTCCTGCGAAAAGATAAAATATATGTTCCCGAAAGCACACGCAGCAGCTTATGTAATGATGGCGTATCGTATCGCATACTGCAAAGTAAATTATCCGCTTGCGTACTACGGAGCATACTTTGGCATTCGTGCAGATGCATTTTCCTATGAAATCATGTGTCAGGGGAAAGAACATTTGCAGAATTACATTGACGATTATACAAGACGAGCCAATTCCTTAAGCAAGAAAGAGCAGGATACAATGAAAGACATGCGTATCGTGCAGGAAATGTATGCAAGAGGATTCGAGTTCCTGCCGATTGATATCTACAAAGCAAAGGCGACAAAATTCCAGATCATAGATGGAAAATTGATGCCGCCGCTGTCCAGCATAGACGGCATGGGAGAAAAAGCGGCAGAAGCAGTAGAAGAAGCGGCAAAGGACGGACCATATCTGTCAAGAGACGACTTCCGGCAGAGGACAAAGGCAAGTAAAACAGTAATCGATTATATGGCAGAGCTGGGGCTTCTGGGAGATTTGCCAGAATCAAACCAGCTGTCATTGTTTGATTTTGGGACGTAGACCTTTTGCAAAGGTCTACGTCCCAAATCAACAAATGTGGTGTACCAAAATAGCAAAAGGGGTGTCCCAAAATGAAAAATAAATATAAAGGAATTTTCTATATAATTTTATCAGCATTTTGCTTTGCACTTATGAATATGTTTGTCCGTATGGCAGGGGATATTCCGTCCATACAAAAGAGCTTTTTCAGGAACTTTGTGGCGGCAATTTTTGCATGTATTATCTTGTTAAAAGAAAGAGTCCCTTTTCGCTGCAGGAAAGAAAATCTGAAATATATGCTGCTTCGTTCTGTATTCGGAACGTTTGGAATCTTATGCAATTTCTACGCGGTGGATCATCTCGTTCTTGCAGATGCATCTATGCTTAATAAGATGTCACCATTCTTTGCAGTATTGTTCAGTTTCCTGATTCTGAAAGAAAGAGTAACACTGCCACAGGCATTGTTTGTTGCCGGTGCCTTTCTTGGGAGTATGTTCGTTGTGAAGCCGACTTTGACAAATATGGAATTCATACCTTCTGTTATCGGACTTGCGGGCGGCATCTGTGCTGGTGCTGCTTACACAATGGTGCGTAAGCTGGGAGAAAATGGCGAGAAAGGCCCATTTATTGTATTTTTCTTTTCAACATTTTCGTGTGCTGTTACATTGCCATGGCTGATATTTGATTATCATCCGATGACAGCGGTTCAGACAGGAATACTTCTTCTTGCAGGCCTTTCAGCAGCAGGAGGGCAGTTTTCGATTACAGCTGCATATTGCCATGCACCGGCCAGGGAGATATCTGTGTACGATTATTCGCAGATTATCTTCTCTGCTTTTCTGGGATTTCTTGTATTCGGCCAGATGCCGGATGCGCTTAGCTGGCTGGGATATGGGATTATCTGTGCAATGGCAGTGCTTATGTTTTTGTACAATTTGGGACGTAGTAAAGTGTAACTTTACTACGTCCCAAATTAACAAATGTATTGTCCCAAATTGAAAAATGTGGTGTACCTAAAGGAGATAATGAATGAATCAATCACAAATTACGTATTGGTGCCACGAGATCATTCGATCTCAGACACAGAAAAATGGTGTATATATTGATGCTACAATGGGAAAGGGGAATGATACTGCTTTTCTTTGTGAGCTTGCTGGTGAGGAAGGGAAGGTGTATGCATTTGATATCCAGGAAGCTGCGCTTGATGCTACGAAGAAGAGGTTGGAAGAAAAAGGTTTTTTGAACCGTGCAGAGTTGATTTTAGATGGGCACGAGAATATGCAAAACTATGTTGATGAAGAAATTGCAGATGTCATCTGTTTTAATTTTGGTTATCTTCCGGGTGGAAATCATGACATTGCCACATGCCCGGAGACGAGTGTGGAAGCTGTCCGGCAGGGGCTGAAGATACTGAAAAAGGGCGGTATGATGAGTCTGTGCATATATAGTGGTGGTGATACGGGATTTGAAGAGAAAGAGGTGCTTATGAAATTCCTGAAAAAATTACCGCCAAAAGAATACACAGTGATTGCAAATGAATACTATAACAGAGAAAATAATCCACCTATGCCGGTGTTTGTTTTTAAGTAGGAATTTGGTTCAGTGATTTTATCTGAGGCAGAACAGTGACGCGAGACAGCAGAACTTTGGAAAACGAACCAGTCGCTGACAAACGGTAAACATCAAAAGCTGATATAACATTCGTAACCGAGTATATTCGACGGGAAGTTATATCAGCTTTTTCTGCAACCGTTTGTAACGCTCTTCCACGTTTCCCAAAGTCATGCTGTCTCGCGTCACCTGTAATGTCTCAGCCAAAATACTGAAACCGCATAGTTTATGCTATTCCATCACGTCATCGGTGTGATGCCAAGTTCTTTTTCATTCCCTGAGAGCGAAAAAGAAAATATGTACTGACTTTTTTTAGAACCAAATCATTTCCTCAGAGACAAAATCCTAAAATGGAATGAGTTTTCAACAAATTATTTCATTCAAATATGGATATTTTCTCTTGGGAGCTGACTTCGACCTCCCAAAATTCATTACAATTCTTTACTTTTACATATAGAAGCTGAAAAGACCAGATACATAACATGTTTTGCCAACAAACTAAGGCGTTCACTTTTACCTGGAATTGCCAGTACAGTAAATGGTAGCGGATGTCGCTAAGATGCTTTGCGAAGGTAAGCGGAAGACTTGGAGAATCCGCTCCGAATCTGTTAGAGCCCAGAAAACAAACCATGATTCCCGTTTGTTTTCTGGGCTCTTATAGATTCGTGAGCTAGTCAGAAAGTCGAACGCGTCGTAGCAAGGTATCTTAGCGACATCCGCGTACCACTTACTGAACCAAATTCCTATTATGCATACAGTTTCACAAGTTCTACCACCATATCCACGCTCTTGTCCATACCTTCTACGGTTATGTGCTCGTATGGGCCGTGGTATGCGTGTCCGCCTGTGCCGAGGTTCGGGCAAGGAAGTCCTTTGAAGCTCAGCTGGCATCCGTCTGTGCCGCCGCGGATCGGCTGAACGATCGGTTCGATGCCGGCGCGTTCACATGCGATTTTGGCATTGTCGATCAGATGCATACATCCGGCGATGATTTCAGCCATGTTCTTGTACTGTTCTGTAATTGTAAGTTTTACAGTACCTTCACCCCATTTTTCATTCAGATTCTTCTCGATGAGACGTAATGTGTTTTTACGTGCTTCGAAGAAATTCTTGTCGTGGTCTCGAACGATGTAATTGAGCTGTGCTTTTGCACATTCGCCGGACATACTCATAAGGTGATAGAAGCCTTCATAGTTCTCTGTGCCACGTGGAGTTTCCATGCCTGGAAGCATGTTGTTGATTTCCATTGCAACAAGAGAAGCATTGATCATCGTGTCCTTGGAAGAACCTGGATGTACGTTGAATCCTGTGACATCAAAGGTAGCCTTGCATGCGTTGAAGTTTTCATACTGAATCTCACCTTCGGTATCGCCGTCAAGTGTATAGGCGTATTCTGCGCCAAATGCTTCTACGCTAAAATGAGAAGCGCCTGTGCCGATTTCCTCATCTGGTGTAAATGCAACGCAGATCGGGCCGTGCGGAATATTTTCTGTTACGACTCTTTCAATCATTGTAAGAATCTCTGCAATGCCGGCTTTGTCATCTGCACCGAGAATGGTGTGTCCGTCAGAGGTGATTAAAGTACGCCCTTTTAATTCCCTGAGGTGTGGAAATGTTTCTGCGCTCAGAACAAGACCGCTGTCTCCGAGCGGCAGGTCTTCGCCATTATAATTCTCTGTGATCACAGGGTGGATATCCTGGTCACAGAAATCGGATACGGTATCCATGTGCGCGATAAAACCGATTGCTGTGCGGTCTTCATGTCCCGGTGTTGCCGGAAGCTTTCCGTACAGGTAGCACTGCTCGTCCGTATGTACATCGACGAGTCCGAGCTCTTTCATTTCTTTTTCCAGAACCTCTGCCAGATCGAACTGGCATTTTGAGGATGGTACAGTGTCACTGTTCTCATCACTTGGTGTGCGGACAGTAACGTAGTTTAACAGTCTTTCATATGCTTTCAATTTAACATTCCCCTTTCTTACTGTTTCCTGCAACCCATTATAACACAATTTAGCCTTTGCGGCAGGAAAAAATGATGTTATAATGAAATGTAATGAAAAAAGATTTGGAGGCGGAAATGATGAAACTGACAAAGTTATTAGAACGTCTGGAATATGAAGTCGTGAATGGCAGCGATGATATAGAAATATCCGGGCTTATAAATGATTCCCGTAAAGTAACAGATGGCAGCGTGTTCGTATGTATCAGCGGCGCTGTATCTGATGGACATACTTATGTGCAGGAGGTGGCAGATAAAGGCGCCTGTGCAGTTATTGTGGAAAAGGAAGTGGATGCACCGCAGGATATGACAGTCATCCGTGTGGCTGATACCCGTTATGCACTGGCACTTATGTCAGCAGCATATTTTGGATATCCGGCGGACAAGCTGAAGGTTATCGGTATTACCGGAACAAAGGGTAAGACGACAACGACTTATATGGTGAAGTCTATTCTGGAAGGTGTCGGTCATAAGGTGGGACTGATCGGAACGATCGAAGCGATCATTGGTGACAGGACGATCCCGGCGAATAATACGACACCGGAGTCTTATACGATCCAGAAGTATTTTGCTGAAATGGTTGAGGCAGGATGTGACAGCGTTGTTATGGAAGTATCATCTCAGGGGCTGATGCTTCACAGAACAGCAGGTATTCCGTTTGAGATCGGGATTTTTACAAATCTTGGAGAAGATCATATCGGCCCAAATGAGCATAAGGATTTTGAAGATTATAAGCGTTGTAAGGGACTTTTGTTCAGGCAGTGCAAGCTCGGAATTGCAAATGTGGATGATCCGTGGTATGAAGACGTATTCCGCGATGCTACCTGTGAGCGAGAGACATTTGGATTTTCTGAAAAAGCAGATCTTCGCGCTGTAAATGTAGAACATGTATCCCGTCCGGGTTATCTTGGCGTGAAGTATCAGGTGAATGGACTTATGAACTTTGACGTGGAAATCGATATTCCGGGTGAGTTTAGTGTATATAATTCGCTGACTGCTATTGCTGTGTGCAGACATTTCGATGTTCCGGTTGCCAATATCCAGGCGGCGCTTAAAGTGGCAAAGGTAAAAGGCCGTATCGAGATGATCAAGGTATCCGATGAGTTTACATTGATGATTGATTATGCACATAATGCGATGGCCCTGGAAAGCCTTCTGCATACACTGCGTGACTATCATCCGGAAAGGATCGTCACTGTATTCGGCTGTGGCGGTAACCGTTCCAGAACACGCAGATATGAGATGGGAGAAGTTGCCGGCAGACTGTCTGATTTTACGATCATTACATCAGATAATCCGAGATTTGAAGAACCGCAGGCGATTATCGATGATATTATTGTAGGTATGAAGAAAACAGATGGAAAATACATTTCCATTTGCGATAGAAAAGAAGCGATTAAATATGCGATCCAGAATGGTCAGCCGGGGGATGTTATTATTCTTGCCGGAAAAGGCCATGAGACTTATCAGGAAATCAGAGGCGTGAAGCATGATATGGATGAGAGAGTTCTGATCCAGGAGGTGCTTGACGAACTGAAGGAGGAAAATGTACGCTGATATTATCGTAGACATTACACACGAAAAACTGGATAAGGTATTTCAATATAGCATCCCCTCACATCTTGAGGGGGTGCTTCAGGTTGGAACAGAAGTTGTTGTTCCGTTCGGCCGGGGGAATAAAGAGACAAAGGGCTATGTCGTTTCATTTTCCGGGCAGGCGGATTATGATCCGGACCGGATGAAAGAAGTGCTTCGTGTTGTCAGTGACAGTCAGGCGATCGAAGCCAGACTAGTTGCTCTTGCAGCGTGGATCAAGGAACAATATGGCGGTACAATGATTCAGGCACTTAAGACTGTTCTTCCTATTAAGAAAAAGGAAAAGCTTCTGCATAAGAGAAGAGTGCGCCTGCTTCTTAATGAAGAAGAGGGGAAAAAGCAGCTGGATATTTATCTGCATAAGAATCAGAAGGCAAGAGCAAGGCTTCTTGCCGGACTTCTGGATCAGCCGGAACAGGAATACGAGATGCTGCTCAGGAAACTGAATATTACTCGTCCTGTCATCCTCGCTCTCGAAGAGCAGGGAGCAATCAAAATAGAGACAGAGCAGATGTTTCGTAATCCGATTCACTATAAGAAAAAGGAACAAAAGGAAGTATCTTTCACAGATGAACAAAAGCACGCTGTCGATGCCTTCTGGAATGATTACAGAAAAGGAGATTTTTGCACATATCTTCTCTATGGTGTAACAGGAAGCGGTAAGACGGAAGTGTATATGGAAATGATACGCAGAGTCGTTGATGCCGGGAAACAGGCAATCGTGCTGATTCCGGAAATTGCTCTTACTTATCAGACTGTACTTCGGTTTTACGGACGGTTTGGAGAGCGGGTATCGATATTGAATTCCCGAATGTCAGATGGGGAACGTTCGGATCAGATGGAACGTGTCCGCCGGGGAGAAGTTGACGTTATGATTGGACCCAGATCGGCGCTTTTTACGCCATTTTCCAATCTGGGACTTATTGTTATAGATGAAGAGCATGAGACGTCTTATAAGAGCGAGCAGGTTCCACGGTATCACGCAAGAGAGACAGCGATTGCAAGAGCGCAGATCGAAGGAGCAAGTGTAGTGCTTGGCTCGGCCACGCCGTCTCTGGAAGCATATTATCGCTGTCAGACAGGCGCATATAAGATGATGAGGCTTGAAAATCGCGCCACAGCGCAGACACTTCCGGAAGTATATACCGTGGATATGCGGGAAGAACTAAAGAAAGGCAATCGTTCGATCTTAAGTGACTGCCTGCGCGAACAGATAACATTACGTCTTCAGAAACACCAGCAGGTTATGCTGTTTCTGAACCGCCGCGGTTATGCAGGATTTGTTTCTTGCAGGTCCTGTGGCTTTGTAGTAAAATGTCCTCATTGTGATGTGTCGCTGGCAGCACACAAGAATGGAACTCTCGTCTGTCATTACTGTGGCTATGAGACGCCGGTAATTCACAATTGCCCATCCTGTGGTTCGTCTTATATCGGAGGGTTTAAGGCTGGTACACAGCAGATTGAAGAACTGATAAAACGAGAATTTCCGTCTGCCAGAGTTTTGCGTATGGATATGGATACGACCCGGAATAAGGATGGACATGAAAAAGTTCTTTCTGCCTTTGCAGATGGAGAGGCAGACATCCTGATCGGGACGCAGATGATTGTAAAGGGACATGATTTCCCCAATGTGACGCTGGTTGGCATACTTGCTGCAGACATGTCCTTATACAGTGATGATTACCGTTCTGCAGAGCGAACATTCCAGCTTCTGACGCAGGCAGCAGGACGTGCCGGGAGAGGAAATGAAAAGGGCGAGGTTGTAATACAGACTTACAGTCCGGAACATTACAGTATTGTACATGCAGCACAGCAGGATTATGAAGGATTCTATGCAGATGAGATCAATTACCGGGAGCTGATGGGATATCCGCCGGTTGAGAATCTTCTGGCGGTACTTGTGACAGGGGCTTCTGAACAGATCCTGGATACGGCGGTAAGGTACCTGAAAGAATTTGCACTGCGGGTGGATAAAGAAAAAAAGATGCAGGTGATTGGCCCGGCAAGTCCTTATGTAGGAAAAGTGAAGGATGTATACCGCAGGGTTCTGTATATAAAATGCGTGGATTATCAAAGTCTTACTGCGGTTAAAAACCATATGGAACAATATATAGAGATAAATAAAGGATTTCAGAGTTTAAAGATTCAATTTGACTTTAACCCTATGAATATTTTTTAAGGAGAGAAAAATTATGGCAATCAGAAAAATTCGTGAATTAGGTGATGATGTACTGACAAAGCAGTGTAAGGATGTTACAAAGATGACACTTCGGACAAAAGTCCTTATTAATGACATGCTGGATACCATGTATGAAGCAATGGGAGTCGGTCTTGCGGCGCCACAGGTAGGTATTCTCAAACGGATCGTAGTCATTGATGTGGGAGACGGTCCGATTATTCTTGTTAATCCGGAAATTGTGGAGACATCCGGAGAACAGACTGGAGAAGAAGGGTGCTTAAGTGTTCCGGGCAAATCCGGAGTTGTTACAAGACCGGATTATGTGAAAGTGAAGGCGCTTAATGAAGATATGGAAGAAATAGAGCTGGAAGGGGAAGGACTTCTTGCCCGTGCATTCTGTCATGAAATCGATCATCTGAACGGAAAGATGTATGTAGAACTGGTGGAAGGCGAACTCCACGATGTTGCAATGGAAGGGGAAGAATAAATGAAAGTGATTTTTATGGGGACTCCGGATCTTTCAGTAGGTACATTGGAAGCACTTATTGACGCCGGACATGAAGTGGTTCTTGTTGTTACTCAGCCGGATAAACCGAAGGGCAGAGGCGGTAAGGTTCTGTATACTCCCGTGAAGGAAGCAGCTCTTGCACATGATATTCCGGTGTATCAGCCGGTGAAGATCCGGGAACCGGAATGCATCGAAGAATTAAGAAAATATAAGGCGGATATTATGGTAGTCATTGCATTTGGGCAGATTCTTCCAAAGGAGATCCTGGAAATGACACCCTATGGCTGTGTAAATGTTCATGCGTCACTGCTTCCGGCATACCGGGGCGCTGCTCCGATACAGTGGGCAGTGATCAACGGCGATAAAGTATCTGGTGTAACAACAATGCAGATGGATGAGGGGCTGGATACCGGAGATATGCTCCTGAAAGAAGAGATTGTTCTTGATGAGAAGGAAACAGGAGGCAGTCTTCATGATAAGATTGCCGATGCAGGAGCAAGACTATGTATTGAGACACTGAAAGCACTTGAACAGGGGACAGTGACACCGGTAAAGCAGGGAGAAAGCACAACAGAGTATGCCCGTATGCTGGATAAACGTATGGGAAATATCTCCTGGGAGAAGCCGGCAGAGGAAATTGAGCGTCTGATCCGTGGACTGAATCCGTGGCCGAGTGCATATACGGACTGGAACGGCAAGGTAATGAAGATCTGGCAGGCTGAAGTGTGTGAAGGAGATACGAAAGAAGTACCGGGAACAGTCGTGAAGGTGGAGAAGGATGGTTTCTATGTACAGACCGGAAAGGACCTTCTGAAAGTAACGGAACTTCAGATTCCGGGAAAGAAGAAAATGGATGCAGGTGCATTTTTACGCGGATGCAGGATAGAAAATGGAGAAGTTCTTAAAAATTGTTAAAAAAATATGAAAATGAAGTATTTTGAAGTCTTTTCATATATAATACCCTATATGTAAGACTAAGGAGGAGATGCTATGTTTTATCCAATGTATTTTGACCCGACTTATATGCTTGTGATCATCGGGGTTATTATATGCATGCTGGCTTCGGCAAAGATGAATTCTACTTTTAACAAGTATTCCAGAGTCCGCAATCATTCGGGAATGACCGGAAGAGAGGCAGCAGAGCAGATTCTGCATCGGGCAGGCATCTATGATGTCCGTGTAGAAAGAGTATCCGGTAATCTGACTGATCATTATGATCCGAGATCGAAAGTATTAAGACTTTCTGATGCGACTTACGGACAATGCTCTGTAGCAGCACTTGGAGTTGCGGCGCATGAATGTGGACATGCGATTCAGCATCAGGTGGGATATGCACCGCTTAAGTTCCGCAGTGCACTTGTACCGATCGCAAACTTTGGCAGTACGATCGCATGGCCGCTTATTATCATCGGATTGTTCTTTGGTTCACGGTCATCTGTCATGTTTCTGAATCTGGGAATTCTGGCATTCTCACTGGCGGTACTGTTCCAGATCGTAACGCTGCCGGTGGAATTCAATGCTTCGGGCAGAGCAATACGTATCCTGGGAGACAGCGGTATGCTGTATCCGGAGGAAGTAAGAAGCACCAGAAAGGTGTTGACAGCAGCAGCGCTCACGTATGTAGCAGGTGCGGCATCTGCGATACTTCAGCTTCTTCGTATCATATTGCTTACGAACAGCAGAAGAGATTAGTGATGGAGGATAGACGATGGCGGCACAGACGACCGGAAGGGAGCTTGTACTGGAGACATTGCTTCTGATTACACGTGACGGGGAATATAGTCATATTGCCCTGAAAAATGTTCTTGATAAATATCAATATCTGGAAAAGAAAGAGCGTGCGTTTATCACGAGAGTGGTAGATGGCACGCTTGAGCACATGATAGAACTGGATTATATTATCAATCAATTTTCCAAGGTAAAAGTAAATAAAATGAAGCCGGTGATCCGTACGATTTTACGAAGTGCGGTTTATCAGATGAAATATATGGACAGTGTGCCGGATAGTGCAGTATGTAACGAATCGGTAAAGCTGGCAGTGAAAAAGGGGTTTGTGAATCTGAAGGGATTTGTAAATGGTGTTCTTCGAAATATCAGCCGTAATCTTTCCGGTCTTTCTTATCCGGATAAAGCAGATACTGTTGCGTATCTGTCGGTTATGTATTCTCTTCCGGAATGGCTTGTAAAGCAGTGGATTCGCGCATATGATGCAGATACGGTTGAGATGATGGGAAGGGAATTTTTGAAGGAGAAGCCGGTTACCATCCGGTGTAATACAGACAGGTCGACACCGGAAGAGCTTAAAAAGAGTCTGGAAGAAGAGGGAGTAACAGTACATGAGGTGCAGGGACTTCCATATGCTTTTTATATAGAGGGTTATGATTATCTGGCAAGGCTAAAAAGCTTTCAGGATGGCTGGTTTTATATACAGGATGTAAGTTCCATGCAGGTGGCAGAATGGGCTGCACCGGAAAAGGGAAGCTATGTCATTGATGTATGTGCCGCACCGGGAGGGAAGGCTCTTCATCTTGCTGAGAAGCTTGAGGGGACAGGCCATGTCGTGGCATGTGATCTGACAGAATACAAGGTAGATCTGATCGAAGAAAACATTGCAAGAAGCGCACTTTCCAATATCGAGGCGGTCTGTCGTGATGCGACGGTGGAAGATGCAGACAGTGTTGAAAAAGCAGATATTGTGATTGCAGACCTTCCGTGTTCCGGTCTTGGTGTGCTTGGAAAGAAGCCGGATCTGAAGTATAAGATGACGCCAAAGATGCAGGAGGAACTTGCTTCTTTACAAAGGCAGATACTTTCTGTGGTACATCGATATGTAAAACCGGGCGGCAGACTTGTTTACAGTACATGTACAGTGAACCGTGCCGAGAATGAAGAGAATGCGTCCTGGTTCGCAGAAGCGTATCCGCAGTTTAAGCTTATGAGAGAACAACAGATGCTGCCGGGCAGAGATGGTGGTGATGGCTTTTATATTGCCATGTTCCAGAAGGAGATTTATGAGTAAGAAGGATATTGTCTCTTATAATTATGAAGAATTACAGTGTGAACTTGAGAAAATGGGTGAAAAACCGTTTCGAAGCAGACAGATATATGCGTGGCTTCATGAGAAACTGGTGGACAGTTTTGATGAGATGACGAACCTGTCGAAGGCGCTTCGTGAAAAGCTGGCACAGGAATATGAGATAAAGAAAGTGGAAGTCGTTGCGCATCAGGTGTCAAAGGTGGATCCGACGGAGAAGTTCTTGTTTGAGCTTTTCGATGGAAACTGTATCGAAAGTGTGCTGATGAAGTATAACTATGGAAATTCTGTATGCATCTCTTCACAGGTAGGATGCCGTATGGGATGCCGTTTCTGCGCTTCCACAATCGATGGACTGGAGAGAAATCTGGAAGTTTCTGAGATGCTCCGGCAGATCTATAAGATACAGAGAATCAGCGGTGAAAGAGTATCGAATGTCGTGATCATGGGGACCGGCGAGCCGCTTGATAATTACGACAATTTCGTCAAGTTCATACATATGCTGAGTGATACACATGGACTGCACATCAGTCAGCGAAATATTACCGCATCAACGTGCGGTATCGTGCCAAATATGCGCAGGCTTGCTGATGAGGGACTGCAGATCACTCTGGCGTTGTCACTTCATGGGTCAAGTCAGGAAAAGCGGAAAAAGCTGATGCCGGTAGCAAATAAATATGATCTGAAAGAAGTCCTTTCGGCGTGTGATTATTATTTTGAAAAAACAGGTCGGAGAGTGACCTTTGAATATAGTCTTGTAGCAGGAGTGAATGACAGGGAAGAGGATAAGGAAGAGCTGACAGCGCTTCTTGGGAAAAGGAACTGCCATTTGAATCTGATTCCGGTAAATCCAATTAAAGAGAGAGACTTTAAAAAGCCGGATAGCAAAAAAGCGGCAGAATTTCAAAATAAACTTGAAAAAAACGGAATAAATGTTACTATAAGAAGGGAAAGAGGCTCCGATATTGACGGAGCTTGTGGACAGCTGCGAAGACGCTATGCTGCTGCGAAAGAGGAGAAACCAGATGAAATTATATGCAATGACTGATGTGGGTCGAAAACGTGAAGTGAATCAGGATTTCGTATATGTGACGGATAAGCCGGTAGGACCATTTCCCAATCTTCTTGTGGTTGCCGACGGAATGGGAGGCCACAAGGCCGGAGATTTTGCGTCAAAATATACAGTTAAGGTGCTTCTCGAGGAGCTTGAGAAGACGCCGCTTGACAAACCGGAAGAGATCCTGCAGAGTGTTGTTACAGTCGCGAATCATAAGCTCATTAAGGCTGCCCAGTCTGATGTGAAGCTGGAAGGTATGGGAACGACACTGGTGGCGGCAACGGTAATTGGGAATACGTTGTTCTTCTCTAATGTGGGAGACAGCAGGTTATATCTGATCAATGATAAAATCAGGCAGATTTCCAAAGACCATTCCCTTGTGGAAGAGATGGTAAGACTTGGAGGCATCAAAGCAGAAGAGGCAAAGAATCATCCGGATAAGAATATCATTACGAGGGCTATGGGAGTAAAAGAAGACGTTGAAGCGGATATCTATGAGTACAGACTGAAAAAAGGTGACATCATACTGATGTGTACAGATGGTCTGAGCAATATGGTAGAAGATGAAGATATGTTCGATATTGTTAAGGGAGCAAGAGATATTGTAGAAGCAGTGCAGATGTTGATAGAAAAGGCAAATAGTAATGGTGGGAGAGATAACATAGGGGTTGTTATGGCAGAGCCACTTGCAAATGAGGTGAGCAGATGGTAAAAGATGGTATTTTTCTTGGTAAAAGGTATGAGGTATTAAGTAAGATCGGCGCAGGCGGAATGGCAGACGTATACAAAGGAAGAGATACGATGCTGAACCGTTATGTGGCAATTAAGGTGTTGAAGAAGGAATATCGCGAAGATGAGAATTTCGTGCGTAAGTTCCGTTCTGAAGCACAGGCGGCAGCAGGACTTATGAATCCGAACATTGTAAATGTATATGATGTAGGGGAGGATCGTGGCCTTTATTATATGGTCATGGAGCTTGTAGAAGGAATTACATTAAAGGAATATATAGATAAAAAGGGAAGACTTTCGCACAGGGAAGTAATCAGTATTGCGATACAGATGTGTACCGGTATCGGTGCAGCCCATGCGGCAGGTATTATCCATCGCGATATTAAACCGCAGAATATTATTATATCCAGAGATGGCAAAGTGAAGGTTACAGATTTTGGTATTGCAAAGGCAACTACGTCGAATACAATCAGTTCTAATGCGATGGGTTCTGTACACTATACATCTCCGGAACAGGCAAGAGGTGGTTACAGTGATGCGAAGAGTGATATTTATTCCATAGGTATTACATTGTTTGAGATGGTTACAGGCAGGGTGCCTTTTGATGGTGACTCTACCGTTTCTGTCGCGATCAAGCATCTGCAGGAAGAGATTACACCACCGTCAGAATTTGTGCCGGACATTCCGTATAGTCTGGAGCAGATTATCCTGAAATGTACACAGAAAAATGGAGAGAGAAGATATGCCAGCACAGCCGAACTGATTCAGGATCTGAAGCGTTCGCTGGTAGATCCAAATGGAAGATTTGTAGTTATTCCTCCGCTTAGAAATGCAGACACGGTTATTATCACAGATGAAGAACTGGATGATATCCGCCAGTCATATGATTATGATGATGACGATTATGATTATGATGATGACGGATACGACGATGACGATTATGGTGATGATGACGATTATGACTATGATGACGATGACTACGATTATGATGATGACGATGATGACTACGGATATGACAGCAAGAAGCGTACTAAGAAAGGCAAGAAGGGCAGAAAAGGCTCAGAAGAAGTAAATCCGCGTATGAACAAAGTCATGAAGATACTTATGATCGTAGTAGTAGTGATCATTCTTTTCATTGCCATATTTGCTATTGGTAAAGCGGCCGGAATCTTTAAGTCTTTCGGTTCGGGAGTTACTGCTGAAGAAGATGAAAAGCAGGTAACCGTACCGGATGTTGTAGGAAAGACAGAGGAAGAAGCAAAGGAGATACTGAAAAAGAAAAAGCTTGGCTGTAAGGTTGTCGAGAGAAAAGAGTCTGATAAATATGAAGAGGGTACAGTAAGCGAACAGAAGACAAAGGCAGGGACAAAGGTTAAGCAGAATACGACGATCCAGATCGTAGTCAGCTCCGGACTTGTGGGAGAGGAACTTTCAGTTCCGGATGTCAGTGGAATGAGCGAAGCAGATGCGCAGAAGGAACTGGAAAGAGCCGGATTTGAAAAGATTTCTTCGGAATTCCAGTATGACGATAATGTGGCAGAGGGAGATGTTATCGGTACAACTCCGGCTGCAAACTCCAAAGCAACGAAAGAAACAGAGATTAAGATGATCGTCAGCAAAGGTGCAGAGAAGAAGACGGTGCCAAATGTTGTGGGCCAGGCAGATGCAGATGCACAGAATGCCATTACAAGTGCCGGTCTTACGGTAGGAACTGTTTCTTACCAGCACGATGACAGTGTACCGAAAGGAAATGTTATTTCACAGAGCGTGGCCGGCGGCAAAAAGGTTGCGGGTGGAACTGCGATCAGTATCGTAGTCAGCACCGGATCTGATAAAATATCTGTTCAGAACTTTGTGGGCAGTTACGAAAGCGAACTGTTAGAGTGGGCAAAAAATAATGGATTAAATGCAACCGCTCAGAAATATGAGAATAGTAATAACTATCCGGAAGGCACGATTATTTCACAGAAACCATCTTCCGGCAGTGTGTCCAAAGGTAGTACGATTACTTATGTATTAAGTCTGGGACCACAGTCAGGTGATGCTGATGGTGAATAAGACAAAGCAGGGCAGATAATTATATGCAGGGAAAGATTGTAAAAGGAATTGCCGGATTCTACTACGTTCACGTAGTAGAATCCGGTGTTTATGAATGTAAAGCCAAAGGTGTATTTCGAAAAGAAAAGATGAAGCCGCTGGTAGGAGATAATGTTGAGATAGAAATTCTGGACGAAAATACGAAAGAAGGGAATATCATCCAGATATTGCCCAGGATCAACGAGCTGATTCGTCCTGCGGTAGCTAATATAGATCAGGTACTGGTTGTATTTGCAGTGACAAAACCCAAGCCTCATTTTAACCTCTTAGACAGATTCCTGGTAATGATGCAGAGCAAGGATATTCCAGTTGTTCTTTGCTTTAATAAGGAAGATATTGCATCTGAGAAGGAAGTAGAAGAATTGAAGGCTGTTTATGCAGGTTGTGGATGCTCTCTTGTATTTACAAGTGCATTAAAAAACTGGAATATGAATCAGGTGCATGAGCTGCTTCGAGGGAAGACGACCGCGATCGCAGGCCCTTCAGGGGTGGGTAAGTCCTCTATGATCAACGTATTGCAGCCACAGGCAAATATGGAAACAGGAAGTATCAGTCGTAAGATTGAACGAGGAAAACATACAACAAGACATTCAGAACTGTTTCCGATTGATGAGGATTCTTATATTATGGATACCCCGGGGTTTAGTTCACTTTATGTAAATGAATTTGATAAAGAAGAACTGAAGTATTACTTTCCTGAATTTTCTCCTTATGAAGGAAAGTGCAGGTTTCATGGGTGTGATCATGTCCATGAACCGGGATGTGCAGTAAAAGAAGCAGTAGAGGAAGGAAAGATTCATCCTATCCGATATGAAGATTATCTGGAGATGTATGAGGAATTAAAGAATAAGAGGAGGTACTGATATGAATTATGTTTTGGCGCCATCTATTTTGTCGGCGGATTTTAAAGTGCTTGGAGAACAGATTAGACTTACAGAGGAAAATGGAGCAAAATACCTTCATTTTGATGTAATGGATGGAATGTTTGTGCCAAGTATTTCTTTTGGTATGCCGGTACTTAAGTCTATTCGCAGCGCGACCGGACAGGTTATGGATGCGCATCTTATGGTGGAAGAACCAATCCGATATGTAGAGGCATTTAAGAATGCAGGAGCAGATATCGTGACGGTACACCTGGAGGCATGTAAGGACGTTGATGCAACGATTGCGAAAATCCGGGAGTGTGGTATGAAAGTTGGTCTTTCTATTTGTCCGGAGACGGATGCGAAGGAAGTAGAAGGGCTTCTTGCGAAAATAGACATGCTTCTTGTAATGAGTGTACATCCGGGATTTGGCGGTCAGAAATTCATACCGGAATCTTTGGATAAGATACGTACGATCCGCAGGATGATTAATGAGCAGGGACTGAATGTAGATATTCAGGTAGATGGTGGAATCTATCTGACAAATGTTCGTGAAGTGTTGGATGCAGGCGCAAACATAATTGTTGCAGGTTCGGCAGTTTTTGGTGGAAATCCGGCAGAAACTACAAAAGAATTTATGGAGATTTTAAAGGATTATGAGTAAAAGAATTATAATTGTGAGTGGGGGAGAGCTGGATGATGAGTTTACACTTTCAGTTCTGCATGCTCCGGAAAATCACAATGTGATCGGTGTAGACAAAGGGATGGAGTTTTTGTATAGACATCATATTACACCAAGTTATATTGTAGGAGACTTTGACAGCGTGGACAGGGAAATTGCAGATTATTACCGGGAACAGACATCGGTACCGATCCGGGAATATAATCCGGTAAAGGATGCTTCGGATACGGAAATCGCAGTTCGGCTTGCCATGACGCTCGGTTGTGATGAACTCTGGATTCTTGGAGCGACCGGCGGAAGAATCGATCATTTGTGGGCGAACGTTCAGACGCTTACGATTCCGTTCCGGTCGGGCATTGATGCGCAGATTCTGGATAAGCAGAACCGGATTCGCCTGATCGGAGGAGATACGGTGCTGAAGAAGGATGAAGCATATGGACCGTATTTTTCTGTTTTCCCTCTAGGCCAGGAGGTGCTTGGATTTAATATCATCGGAGCAAAATATCCGTTAAAGGATCATGTTCTGACACCATATGACAGCCTTTGTGTAAGTAATCAGATTGAAGGTGAACAGGTGGAAATACAGTTTCCGGTGGGAACCGTGATCTTGATGGAAACACGTGACAGAAAATAAGATAAATTATAACAAATAGGAAATTACGTTTAGAAGGAGAATAATAAATTATGAAATTAGGTATTGTAGGATTGCCGAATGTCGGAAAGAGTACATTGTTCAACTCCCTTACAAAAGCGGGGGCAGAGTCGGCAAATTATCCGTTCTGTACCATTGACCCTAATGTGGGTGTTGTAACGGTACCGGACGAGAGACTGAATGTGCTTGGCGAGATGTATCATACGAAAAAGATTATTCCGGCAGCCATTGAATTTGTAGATATTGCAGGTCTGGTAAAGGGAGCTTCCAAGGGAGAAGGACTTGGAAACCAGTTTCTCGCAAATATCCGTGAAGTAGATGCTATTGTACATGTTGTCAGATGTTTTGAAGATTCAAATATTGTACATGTTGATGGTAGTATCAATCCGCTTCGTGATATTGAGACGATTAACCTTGAATTAATTTTTTCTGATCTGGAAATCCTTGAGAGGAGGATTGCAAAGACAACAAAGGTTGCAAGAAATGATAAGACAGCAGCCAAAGAACTTGCATTTTTAGAGAAGATTAAAGCGCATCTGGAAGAAGGTCGCCTCGCAAAAACTTTTGATGGTGCAGAAGATGAGGACGAGCAGGAATGGCTTGCAGGGTATAACCTTCTGACTTACAAACCGGTTATCTATGCGGCAAATGTTGCAGAAGATGATCTGGCAGATGACGGTGCTTCGAATGCCGGTGTAGAAAAAGTGCGTGAGTATGCAGCAAAAGAAGAAAGTGAAGTGTTCGTTGTATGTGCACAGATTGAGCAGGAGATTGCAGAACTTGATGATGATGAGAAGAAGATGTTCCTGGAGGAACTCGGTCTTCAGGAATCTGGTCTGGAAAAACTGATTAAGGCAAGCTATAAGCTTCTCGGACTGATCAGTTACCTGACGGCAGGTGAGCCGGAGGTTCGTGCATGGACAATTACAAAAGGTACAAAAGCACCGCAGGCAGCCGGAAAAATTCATACAGACTTTGAGCGTGGATTTATTCGTGCTGAAGTAGTATCTTATGATGATCTGATTGCCTGTGGCAGCCATACAGCAGCAAAAGAGAAAGGACTGATCCGCCTGGAAGGCAAAGAATATGTTGTACAGGACGGAGATATCATGCTCTTTAGATTTAATGTATAGGAGGAATGGGTTTTGACGAATCAAATGATAGAATTTCCTCATCTGGGGATTTCTCTGTCGTCCGTCGGAGATCACATTACCATTTTTGGATTTGATATTGCATATTATGGAATTATTATTGGTCTGGGTATTCTTGCAGGACTTCTTATAGCTGTAGCAGAGGCAAAAAAGACCGGTCAGAATCCGGAGGATTACTATGACCTTGTGATTTATGCTGTGATTTTTTCCATCATCGGTGCAAGAGCTTATTATGTTGCTTTTTCGTGGGATATGTATGCAGGAGACTGGAAAAGTATATTTAATCTCAGAGAAGGCGGCCTTGCCATTTACGGTGGAGTGATTGCGGCAATTATTACGGTATTTGTGTTTGCAAGGATAAAGGGCCTGTCAGCACCACTCATATTCGATACGGCGGGACTCGGTCTGGTGGCAGGTCAGGCGATTGGACGCTGGGGCAATTTCTTTAACCGTGAGGCGTTCGGTGAGTATACAGACAGCCTGTTTGCAATGAAGCTTCCGGTGGATGCAGTCAGAAGCTCAGATATAACTACACTTATGCGGGAGCATATGGAAGTAGTGGACGGAGTTTCCTTTATTCAGGTTCATCCAACCTTCCTGTATGAATCTATGTGGTGCCTTATGGTATTGGCAATTATGCTCCTGTATCACAGACATAAGAAATTTGACGGGGAAGTATTTCTTGTATATTTATGCGGATACGGACTTGGCAGAGTATGGATCGAAGGGTTACGTACTGACCAGCTTCTCATTCCTGGAATCGGGCTGCCGGTTTCCCAGATCCTTGCAGGAGTGATGGTAGTTGTATCTGTGGGATTGATCGTGTATAAAAGAAATAGGAATTTAGTATAGTAAGTGGTGCGCGGATGTTGCTCAGATACCTTGCTACGACGCGTTCGACTTTACGACTAGCTCACGAATCTATAAGAGCCCAGAAAACAAACAGGAATCAAAGTTTGTTTTCTGGGCTCTAACAGCTTCGGAGCGGATTCTCCAAGTCTTCCGCTTACCTCCGCAAAGCATCTTAGCGACATCCGCTACCATTTACTGTACTGGCAATTCGGGTATAATTGTACGTTATACTGTATTGGCATAATAATATTTTCTTAAGTGAAAGAACATGTTACTATGCCAATAATTTAGCGGTAACACTTGAGCTATGCGGCTTCAGTATTTTATTTAGAAGATGTGCATTCGGCAGGATGGCAAGCTCTTTTTCATTCCCCGACAGCGAAAAAGAAAATATGTACTGAATTTTTTTAGAACCAAATCATTTCCTCAGAAATAAAACAACAAAATTGAATGACTTTTCCGTTTATATGTTCATTCAAATATGTTTTTTTTCTATCTGGAGCTGACTTCGACCTCCCAAAATTCATTACAATTCTTTACTTTTACATATAGAAGCTGAAAAGACTAGATACATAACATATTTTACCAACAAACTGAGGCGTTCATTTTTACTCCGAATTGCCAGTACAGTAAATGGTAGAAGGTGATATATTTCTATATGGTGACGGTAAGCGGAAGTCCTGGAAAATCCAGCCCGAAGCTGTTAGAGCCAGAACAACAGACAATTCGTTCACTGTCTGTTGTTCTGGCTCTTATAGATTCGTGGCTTAGTTGTAAGGACGGACGCATCGGAGACATATAGAAATATATCAACTGCGCACCACTTACTATACTAAATTCCTGTTAAGAAAATTCTGGCTCAATCAATCCGAATGTTCCATTCTTTCTTCTGTATACTACACATACTTCATCGGTCTCTGCGTTGCAGAATACGAAAAAGTTATGTCCGAGCAGTTCCATCTGTACACATGCATCTTCCGGATACATTGGTTTGATGCCGAACTTCTTGGTACGTACGATTTTGATCTCGCCATCTTCGATGGTATCTTCGTTTTCAAAGAAGTCCTGGCTGAAATTGCTGCCTTCCTGATGTCTTGCGATCAATTTGTTCTTATATTTTCTGAGCTGGCGTTCGATTACTTCTTCGACCAGATCAATGGATACATACATATCGTCACTTTCCTGCTCAGAGCGGATGATATTGCCCTTTACAGGAATGGTTACTTCAATTTTCTGTCGTTCTTTCTGCACGCTCAATGTTACGTGAATTTCCGTATCAGGAGTGAAATATCTTTCCAGTTTTCCAAGTTTGTTCTCTACAGTAGTTTTTAAGCCAGGGGTTACATCAATGTTTTTTCCGATGATGATAAATTTCATATAGCCCAACTCCTTTTTAATAAAATTTCAAGACATATAGTCTGACAATTGAAATAATTCGGACATATATATCTGATATATTTAGTATAGCATGTTTCAGGGCTAATGTATAGCACGGATTACTTCGATTCTGGAAATTTTACCGTCATGCGTTTTGGCCGCGCGCAGTCCACAGTCCTGGAAATAAATACATGCACCGACACCGATTTCTACGTGGTGTTCTTCACATTTTTTTATAAAAATCTCCAGAAGAGTTTCACATTCCTCTTTTGGTATTTTTGTTCCCAGAAGGTGATTGACAGAATCAATCTTCATACTTGCACGTAAGACTATTTCATCGGCAACGTCAAATTCGCAGAACAGGAACTTACGTGTTGCGAAGAGAACGGCGATTGCACACACACCGATCAGACTTCCCCAGATAGAAGAATGATCGATGATGATCTGTCTGGCGATTGCAAAAAGCAGTACCTCAAATACCGTGTTCGGCGTGTGATAATACATCATGCGGATGAGCTCGACACCGATGATCAGATTAAAGCATGTCTCCAGCAGGTCATTATAATTCGGCCATACATCAAGATTTGGAATGTTAATAAGAGATGATGCCATGCGAAGAGTCAGTAAAATAATTCCGACAGACAGCATCAGTGCGATAAAGAATTCCAGAGTGCTGGCCAGCCGTTTTAACCATATAGATACGTAGTGTCTCATATAGATCTCCTTTGTAATTTGCTGAATAAAAATGGATAGATAATGATTACCCATAACACAAGTATAAAATATTCTGCCATTTTTGCCAAGATAGAACTTCCGAGAATCAGACCAATACTTTCTTTCAAAAGCAGTGCGATTATAAGGCCTGTAATGAACTTGGCAAACTGTAGACTGGTACGCCTGCATTCAACTGAAAAGTTCAGATATTTTCTTTCCAGATACCAGCCCAGTGCAAAACCGATGCCTGCACCGGCAGCTTTACAACAATCTTCGGCATATTCGGCGGCAATGATGCATTTTCCGTATAATAGCAGTGAATATACAGCAACAATAGCGGCAAGTACGGCAAGAATGCATGCGATCAGACCAATTCTTCGTGGGTTATCCAAAATCTCTGACTGGAAATGCCACAGAAGGAGAGTGATGATCACGGAAAGCCCCATAGAGACCAGAACATCTTTTGGTGTATGACATCCCAGATACATTCTGGAGAATCCGATCAGAAGAAAAGCTGCTATACACAGACATTTCTGCCATTTCTTATCTGCCTTTAACGCCAGCGGGCAGAAAAGACAGGTGGCACCCTGCGTATGCCCACTTGGAAAGGAATAACCGGTGGCGTCTGGTATCGCGCTTTCCACTACGGAGAAATCCGGATCAATGACCCACGGTCTGGGGATCCGGAAAGTAATCTTCAGTGCCTGTACAAGAAGACCCGCCATAAAGTACGTAAACCCCAACAGATAAGCAAAGCGCTTATCCACGCACCAGTACAGTGCGCAGATAACCGCTATGATAATAAGTTCCTGACCAAAATATGTGATGAACTGCATCAGTTTGTCCATAAGAGGAGTTCTGAGATCCTCAAGTACATATAAAAATGCCATTATCTGTTTCCTCGTTTTCTCATTTTTGGATCGAGAATCTTTTTGCGGATACGAAGTGATTTTGGTGTTACTTCCAGAAGCTCATCGGTATCAATAAAGTCCAGAGCTTCTTCCAGACTTAATATCTTCGGCGTTGTCAGACGAAGTGCTTCGTCGGCGCTTGAAGAACGAGTATTGGTAAGATGCTTTGTCTTGCAGACGTTGACTTCAATATCATCTGTCTTGGCATTTTCACCGATGACCATTCCGGAATATACTTTTTCGCCGGGGCCGATGAACAGAACACCACGCTCCTGTGCGCTGTACAGACCGTAAGTTACGGATTCGCCGGTCTCGAAAGCGATCAGGGAACCCTGTTTGCGGTACTGAATATCACCTTTGTAAGGAGCATATCCGTCAAATGCGGTATTCATGATACCATTTCCCTTTGTATCTGTTAAGAACTCGCCGCGGTAACCGATGAGACCACGTGCAGGAATCTTGAATTCCAGACGGGTATAACCGCCGCTGGCTGTTCCCATATTCTGAAGCTCCCCTTTTCGCTGGCTTAATTTATCAATGACGGTTCCGGTAAATTCTTCCGGCACATCGATATAAGCCATTTCCATTGGCTCAAGGAGTTTGCCTTTCTCATCTTTTTTATAGAGCACTTCTGCTTTGCTTACGGCAAATTCATAGCCTTCACGACGCATGTTTTCGATCAGTACGGAGAGATGAAGTTCTCCACGTCCGGATACGCGGAAGCTGTCTGTGTTGTCGGATTCTTCCACACGGAGGCTGACATCTGTGTTCAGCTCGCGGAAGAGACGGTCTCTTAAATGACGGGAGGTTACATATTTTCCTTCCTGACCGGCAAACGGGCTGTCATTTACGATGAACTGCATGGCAATCGTAGGCTCAGAAATCTTCTGGAACGGAATTGCCTGCGGATTTTCCGGTGAGCAGATCGTATCGCCGATGGAAATATCGGAAATACCGGAGATAGCGACGATAGAGCCGATCGTTGCTTCCTTTACTTCTACCTTGTTCAGACCGTCAAACTCATAGAGCTTGCTGATGCGGACTTTTTGCTGGCGATCAGGGTCATGTTCATTTACAACAACGGCATCCATACCTACTTTAATCGTTCCGTTATCCACTTTACCGACACCGATACGTCCTACATATTCGTTATAGTCAATGGTACTGATCAGTACCTGTGTGTCAGCTTCCGGATCACCTTCCGGTGCCGGGATATAATCCAAGATCGTCTCGAAAAGAGGCTTCATGTCACGCTCTTCGTCGGTAAGATCCAGAACAGCGATGCCGGCCTTTGCAGATGCATATACGAACGGACAGTCCAGCTGCTCGTCGGATGCATCCAGATCCATAAATAATTCCAGTACCTCATCAATGACTTCATCCGGTCTTGCTTCCGGACGGTCGATCTTATTGATACATACGATAACCGGCAGGCTCAGTTCCAATGCCTTTCTGAGAACAAATTTGGTCTGTGGCATAGCACCCTCAAATGCGTCAACAACAAGGATAACACCATTGACCATCTTAAGTACACGCTCTACCTCTCCGCCGAAGTCTGCATGTCCTGGTGTATCAATAATATTGATTTTTGTATCTTTATAATAGACTGCTGTATTTTTTGACAGAATGGTAATACCACGTTCTCTTTCGATATCGTTCGAGTCCATGACACGTTCTTCTACTTCCTGATTTTCACGGAAAACACCACTCTGTTTCAGAAGTTCATCTACGAGAGTTGTCTTGCCGTGGTCAACATGGGCGATAATCGCTATATTACGTATGTCTTCACGCTTTGTTTTCATATAGAATCTTCCTTTTCTTTCCTATTTTGTGCAAATCACTATGTTCAACTTAAATAGTTTATCACATTTTCCGAAATTTACAAGACAGGAAAAAAAGTTGTTCTAAAATGAATGGCTGATTCATAGACTGATTAATGACCATGAAATACGATTCAGAGGAAGGGAGATTGTCAAATTATGTCAGATAAGGTTATTGAAAACAACCAGGTAACAATTATGGGAGAGATTGCTTCCGGATTTACGTTCAGCCATGAGGTGTTCGGAGAAGGCTTCTATATGGTAGAAGTACGGGTAAAACGGCTGAGTAATTCAGAAGACCGTATTCCGCTTATGATTTCGGAGCGTCTGATCGATGTGACGCAGGATTATATCGGAGAGGCGATTATGGTAAGCGGTCAGTTCCGCTCATACAACCGGCACGATGAACAGAAGAACCGGCTTGTATTATCCGTGTTTGTAAGAGAAGTGGAGTTTATTGATGAAGAACTGGATGGCGCGAAGACCAACAGTATTTTCCTGGACGGCTACATATGTAAGCTGCCGGTGTACCGGAAGACTCCGCTTGGAAGAGAGATCGCGGATCTTCTGCTGGCGGTAAACAGACCGTATGGGAAGTCGGATTATATTCCCTGCATCTGCTGGGGAAGAAATGCGAGATTCGCCTCCGCATTTGAAGTGGGAGAACATGTGCAGATATTTGGAAGGATTCAGAGCAGGACATATATCAAGAAGTTGTCAGAAACAGAAACACAGGAACGGACAGCATATGAGGTTTCTGTAAGTAAGCTGGAATGTATTGAAAACTAGTAAAGAGATTTGCAGGGTCTTTCATTGACATCACATTTGAATAATGTTAGAATTTTGTTAACAAAAGTGAAAGTCAGGAGGATTACTATGTCTATTTTTACAGGCGCTGGCGTGGCAATCGTCACACCATTTAATGAAGATGAAAGCATTAATTATGATAAACTGGATGAATTGATTAATTATCACTGTGAGAATGGAACAGACAGTATTATTATCTGCGGTACGACCGGAGAGTCTGCTACCATGACAGAAGAAGAGCATGCAGAATGTGTCAGATTTACGATAGAGAGAGCAAAGGGAAGAATTCCGGTAATTGCAGGAACAGGTTCCAATTGTACAAGAACTGCGATTGAACTGTCCAAAGATGCGGCAGAACATGGAGCGGATGGTCTTCTTCTTGTAACACCTTATTATAACAAAGCAACACAGGCAGGTCTTATTGCTCATTATAAGGCTGTGGCAAAGGAAGCAAAAGCACCGATCATCATGTATAGTGTTGCCAGCAGAACCGGCTGCAATATTGAGCCTGCAACAGTAGCAGAGCTTGTGAGAGATGTGGATAATATTGTAGGTGTAAAGGAAGCTTCCGGCAATATTTCACAGGTTGCAAAGATCATGTCTCTGACAGACGGTAATATTGATCTGTATTCTGGAAATGATGATCAGATCGTACCACTTCTTTCTCTTGGAGCAAAGGGTGTTATTTCTGTTCTGTCTAATGTCGCACCGCAGGAGACACATGACATCTGTGCAAAGTTCTTTGCAGGTGATGTCGCAGGCAGTGCGGCACTTCAGCTGAAAGCGATACCGCTTATTGAGCAGTTGTTCTGTGAAGTGAATCCGATTCCTGTAAAGAAAGCAATGCAGCTTATGGGAGTAGAGTGTGGACCGCTTCGTATGCCATTGACAGAGATGACACCAGAGCATGCGAAAGCGCTTGCACAGGCGATGAAAGATTTCGGAATCGCTTTGGCTTAGATACCGGATACAGACAGAGGAGGCAAAATATATGGTACGGGCAATCATGCATGGATGTAATGGAAGAATGGGGCAGGTTATTACCGGTCTTGTGAAGGAAGATACAGAGATTGAGATTGTGGCAGGTATTGACACATATACAGGGCTTGCTAATACTTATCCGGTGTTTGAGACAATTGAGAAGTGTGACGTGGAAGCGGATGTTGTCATTGATTTTTCCAATGCAGCTGCTGTAGACAGACTTCTCGATTACTGTGCGAATAAGAAACTCCCGATTGTGTTATGTACGACAGGCCTTTCCGAAGAGCAGCTTGCGAAGGTGGAAGATACAGCGAAGGAGACAGCGGTTTTAAGATCTGCAAATATGTCTCTTGGAATCAATCTTCTGCTTAAGCTTCTTCAGGATGCAACAAAAGTACTGGCACCGGCAGGGTTTGATATTGAATTAGTAGAGAAGCATCACAATCAGAAGCTGGATGCACCGAGCGGCACTGCACTGGCGCTGGCAGATTCGATCAACGCTTCTATGGACAATGCATATACATATGTTTATGACAGAAGTCAGGTAAGACAGAAACGTGATGCAAAAGAGATCGGCATCTCAGCGGTTCGTGGGGGAACGATCGTGGGTGACCATGAGGTGATCTATGCAGGACCGGACGAGGTCATTGAATTTAAACATACGGCATACTCTAAGGCTGTGTTCGGTAAAGGAGCAGTGGAAGCGGCAAAGTTCCTTGCGGGAAAACCGGCTGGCCGATATGGTATGTCTGATGTAATATAAGGGACGGGGGAACGTAGCGGAGCGAGGCTCCCCCGTCCCTAAACGTAGCGGAGCGAGGCTCCCCCGTCCTTAAAGTAACGGGAGGGTTTTTTATGAAAGATTTAAATGTACGTTATCTGGAAAGACTTTCTCAGCTTTATCCAACAATTGCGAAGGCATCAACGGAAATCATCAATCTGCAGGCGATATTGAATCTGCCAAAAGGTACAGAGCATTTTCTTACAGACATTCATGGGGAATATGAAGCATTTTCTCATGTTCTTAAGAATGGCTCGGGTTCAGTTCGTCGAAAAATTGACGAAGTTTTCGGTAATACTATGAGTAGCAGGGACAAACAGGCTCTTGCTACTCTTATTTATTATCCAAGAGAAAAGATGGAGCGGGTGAAAGAAACAGAAGATAACATGGAAGACTGGTACAAGATCACATTGTACCGACTGATTAAGATCTGTAAATGTGCAGGTAGTAAGTATACACGGTCCAAGGTAAGAAAAGCATTGCCGCCAGAATTTGCTTATGTGATCGAAGAGCTGATTACAGAAAAGGCAGAGATGGCGGATAAGGAATCATACTATAATGCGATCGTGACGACGATCATACAGATTGGAAGAGCGGAAGAATTTATCATTGCTTTGAGTGAGCTGATACAGAGGCTGACAGTAGATCATCTGCATATTGTCGGAGATATCTACGACAGAGGTCCGGGACCGCATATTATTATGGATAAGCTCATAAAGTATCATTCTGTGGATATTCAGTGGGGTAATCATGATGTGCTCTGGATGGGCGCGGCAGCAGGACAGAGAGGATGTATTGCCAATGTAATCCGTATCTGTGCGAGATATGGTAATCTGGATATTCTGGAAGACGGCTATGGAATCAATCTTCTTCCGCTTGCCACATTTGCTCTGCATACATACAAAGACGACCCATGTGACTGCTTCCAGCTAAAAGGTGAGCCGAATTATGGTCCAAGTGAAATGATGATGGACACGAAGATGCATAAGGCAATTTCTATCATGCAGTTTAAGATAGAAGGGCAGATCATTAAGAAGAATCCGGGATTTAAAATGGAGAGCCGTAACCTTCTGCATCGTATTGATTACGAAAAGGGTACGATTGAGATTGACGGTGTTACTTATGAACTTCTGGATAAGAATTTCCCGACGATTGATCCGAAGCGGCCATATGCACTGACCAAAGAGGAAGAGGATATTATTTCACGTCTGGAAAATGCATTTATAAATTGTGAAAAGCTGCAGGAGCATATGCGGTTCCTGCTGAATAAGGGTGGATTATACAAAGTATATAATAACAATCTGCTTTATCACGGATGCGTTCCGCTTAAAGAAGACGGAAGCCTGAAATCCGTTCGTATTTATGGACGTTCCTATAAAGGAAAAGGTCTTTATGAGGTGCTGGAGAGTTATGTTCGCAAGGGATTTTACGCACTTGATCCGAAAGAACATGAACGAGGCAAAGATATGATGTGGTACATCTGGCTGAGTGAGAATTCGCCGCTTTTCGGAAAAGATAAGATGGCAACATTTGAACGTTATTTCATCGCGGACAAATCTACGCACAAAGAGAAGAAAAATCCATATTATCGGTTGTTGGAAAACAGCAAGGTAATGGATACGATTCTTCGAGAGTTTGGTCTGGAAGGAAAAGATTCACTGATCATTAACGGACATGTACCGGTCAAATCCAAGAACGGAGAGAATCCGATTAAATGTGGAGGCAGAGTGCTTGTTATTGACGGTGGATTTTCCAGAGCATATCAGAAGGAGACCGGTATTGCCGGCTATACGCTCATTTATAATTCCCAGTGTATCATTCTTGAGGCACATGAGCCATTTGAGTCGATGGAAGCGGCAATCCAGAGAGAGAGTGATATACATTCGAACAGCGTAGTTGTAAGACAGTTTCCGGTAAGAAAGATGGTAGGGGATACCGATATTGGTAAAGAACTGAAGGAACAGATCGAGGATCTGGAGTGTCTGCTGGAAGCATACCGAAGCGGTCAGATCGCGGAACGGTTATAATTTTCATACTGTAAAAAAATCCCATTTTACAATATGTATATATTATCTCGTTTTGTAAATATTACTAGCAACAAGCAATGCTTGATTGAGAGATAAATATACATGAAAGGGAGATGTAGTATGAAACAGTTGAAAAAATTATTGATGGTACTCATGTGTGCAGGTGTGATTATGAGCGTTACAGCATGTGGAGCAAATAATGCAGATGACAATGGCGCTACACAGAATGGAACTACCAATGGTACAACAGATAATAATGGCAATAATAACAATAATAACAATAATTCCGGTACCAATGGTGCAACAGATGGTACTGACAACGGCAATGGTGTTATGGATGAAATTGGCGATGACCTGCAGGATGGTGTGAATGATCTCGGTGAAGACTTAAATGGTGACGGCGTAAATGATAACGCGAATACGAATAATAATAACAATAACACCAATAATGCGAATAATAATCGATAGAAGCAACTGCAGCGAAAGAGCATGCAAGGAAAGCATGCTCTTTCCTTGTTTTTTAAGTTGTGGTACAATGGGACGAAGAAAAAAAGGAAGAAGGAAGAGGAAACATGCGATTCAGACCATGCATTGATATACATAACGGGAAAGTAAAACAGATTGTAGGAGGAAGCCTGACAGACGAAGGAGACAGAGCGCAGGAGAACTTTGCAGCTTCTTCTGGTGCGGCATATTACGCTGCAATGTACAGGCAGGATCATCTGGCCGGTGGCCACGTAATATTGCTGAATCCGGTTTCTTCGGAATACTATGAGGAAACGAAACGACAGGCGTACGAGGCTCTTCGGGCTTATCCTGGAGGGCTTCAGGTGGGCGGTGGAATCACGGCGGAGAATGCAGCGTCATTTCTGGATGCCGGTGCAAGTCATGTGATTGTTACGTCGTATGTTTTTAAAGATGGTAAGATCCACTGGGAACGTATGGAAAAGCTTAAGGAAACGGCAGGCAGAGAGCATATCGTAATTGATCTGAGCTGCAGAAAGAAAGATGGGGAATATTACATTGTGACAGACCGGTGGCAGAAGTTTACGGATGTGATCCTCACAGAAGAGGTGCTTCGTAATATGGAAGATTATTGTGATGAATTTCTGATCCATGGTGTGGATGTGGAAGGAAAGGCATCCGGAATTGATGATGCGCTGGCAGTGCTTCTTGGCAGTTATAAGGGGAATCCGATTACATATGCCGGAGGCATCGGCAGTATGGAAGATATCGAGGAGTTCCGAAGACTCACCGGCGGCAGAGTGGATTTTACGATCGGAAGTGCGCTGGATATCTTCGGTGGACATTTACCGTATGATGTTGTGAAGAATCTATAAATTGGTTGAATTGCACTTTAGATAGTGCTAGAATGAAAACTGAGTAAATATACGGACAAGGAGTATTCTATAGATATGGGTTTATTGCAGAAAATATTTGGAACACATAGTGAAAATGAATTGAAGCGTATCTATCCGATCGCAGATGCGATTGAAGCACTGGATCCGGAGATGCAGAAGCTTTCTGACAGTGAGCTTAAGGATAAGACAAGAGAGTTCCGGCAGAGACTGGCAGAGGGAGAAACACTGGATGATATTCTCCCGGAGGCTTATGCAGTTGTAAGAGAAGCGGCAAGCCGTACGCTTGGAATGAAGCATTATCGTGTACAGTTGATTGGTGGTATTATCCTGCATCAGGGACGTATCGCAGAGATGAAGACCGGTGAAGGTAAGACACTTGTATCTACACTTCCGGCTTATCTTAACGGTCTGACCGGTGAGGGTGTTAATATTGTAACGGTCAATGATTATCTTGCAAAGCGTGATGCCGAATGGATGGGAAAGGTTCATGAGTTCCTTGGACTTTCTGTAGGGGTTGTCCTGAACGGCATGGATAATGATGAGAGACGGAAAGCATATAACTGTGACATCACATATGTGACGAACAACGAGCTGGGATTTGATTACCTGAGAGATAACATGGTTATTTATAAGGAGCAGCTCGTACAGAGAGGACTGAAATATGCAATCATTGATGAGGTTGACTCCGTACTTATCGATGAAGCACGAACACCGCTTATCATATCCGGACAGAGCGGCAAGTCAACAAAGCTTTACGAGGCCTGTGATATTCTGGCGCGTCAGCTGGAACGTGGTGAGGCCAGCGGCGAATTTACGAAAATGAACGCCATCATGGGAGAAGATATTGAAGAGACAGGCGATTTCATCGTAAATGAGAAAGAAAAGAATATTAACCTGACAGAAGATGGTGTGAAGAAGGTTGAGAAGTTCTTCCATATTGAGAACCTTGCAGATCCGGAGAATCTGGAGATCCAGCATAATATTATTCTTGCCCTTCGTGCACATAATCTGATGTTCAAGGATCAGGATTATGTAGTAAAAGATGATGAAGTCCTGATTGTTGATGAGTTTACCGGACGTATCATGCCGGGACGTCGTTATTCTGACGGACTCCATCAGGCAATTGAGGCAAAAGAGCATGTAAAGGTAAAAAGAGAGAGTAAGACTCTGGCAACCATTACCTTCCAGAATCTGTTTAATAAATTTGAGAAGAAAGCCGGTATGACAGGTACTGCTCTTACAGAGGAGAAGGAGTTCCGTGAGATCTATGGTATGGACGTTGTTGAGATTCCTACCAATGTTCCGGTTATCCGTCAGGATCTGGAGGATGCAGTATATAAGACCCAGAGAGAAAAGTTCCGGGCAGTATGCGATGAGATTGAAGCTGCACATGCGAAGCATCAGCCGGTACTGGTCGGTACGATTACAATTGAGAACTCTGAGCTTTTGAGCGGAATGCTTAAGAAAAGAGGAATCAAGCATAATGTCCTGAATGCCAAGTTCCATGAGATGGAGGCTGAGATCGTTGCACAGGCAGGTGTTCACGATGCCGTAACGATTGCAACGAACATGGCAGGACGTGGTACGGATATTAAGCTGGATGATGAGGCGAGAGCAGCCGGCGGTCTTAAAATCATCGGTACAGAGCGCCATGAGTCCAGACGTATTGATAATCAGCTGCGTGGACGTTCCGGACGTCAGGGCGATCCGGGTGAGTCCAGATTCTATATTTCACTGGAAGATGATCTGATGCGTCTGTTCGGATCAGAGCGTCTGATGAGTGTATTTGAGACACTTGGCGTAGAGGACGGAGAGCAGATCGAGCACAAGATGTTATCCAGTGCGATTGAGAAAGCACAGCAGAAGATAGAGAGTAACAACTTCGGAATTCGTAAGAACCTGCTGGAATATGATCAGGTCATGAATGAACAGAGAGAGATCATCTATGAAGAGAGAAGACGTGTACTGGATGGAGAAAATATGCGTGATTCTATTTTCCATATGATCAATGATTATCTGGAAAATGTTGTTGACGCGGAGATTTCTTCGGATCAGGATTATGAAGAGTGGGATATTGGCTCTTTGAACCGCTCCATATTCAGTGTCATTCCGATGGCACCGGTAAGACCGGAGGATATCAAGGGGATGAGTCAGAAGGAATTAAAGCATCTGCTTAAGGAGCGTGCTGCGAAAGCATATGAGGCTAAGGAAGCTGAGTTCCCGGAACCAGAGCATCTGCGTGAAGTAGAGCGTGTCGTTCTTCTGAAGGTGATTGATGCAAAATGGATGGATCATATCGATGATATGGATCAGCTCCGTCAGGGAATCGGTCTGCAGGCATATGGTAACCGGGATCCTAAGGTTGAGTATAAGATGCTTGGTTATGAGATGTTTGGAGAGATGACAAATGCGATTACTACCGATACAGTCCGTACACTCTTCCATGTAAGGATCGAGCAGAAGGTAGAGCGTGAACAGGTTGCCAAAGTAACCGGTACGAATAAAGATGACAGTGCAGTACGTGCGCCGAAGAAGCGTGAGGAGAAGAAGATATATCCAAACGATCCGTGCCCGTGCGGAAGTGGTAAGAAATATAAGCAGTGTTGCGGTCGTAAATAGCATGACCGTGGCAGCATAACAGAGAAGAGGTGATAGTAAGTGGTTGAATTGGACCAGTTGAAAAGTATTGTAGCAGCTTATGAAGAACCTCTTGCCGAGATGAGGGATTCACTTTGACGTCTCCGGCAAGGAGAAAAGGATAGAAGAACTGCAGCGCAAGATTGAGGAACCGGGATTCTGGGACAACCCGGAGGAGTCTCAGAAGATCATGAAGGAGCTCAAAAGCCTGCAGGAACTCGTTGAAACGGTACAGAAGATGGATACAAAGTATGAAGATATCCAGCTTTTGATCGAAATGGGATACGAGGAAAATGATGCATCCATGGCTCGTGAGATTGAACGTGAGATCGATGAGTTCAAGAACGAATATGAGAAACTTCGCATTCAGACACTTTTGTCAGGTGAGTATGATTCCTGTAATGCAATTGTAACACTCCATGCGGGAGCAGGTGGAACAGAATCCTGTGACTGGGCAAATATGCTTTACCGCATGTATACCAGATGGTCGGAGCGAAAAGGATTCTCCATTCAGGTACTGGATTATGTGGATGGAGATATCACTGGCATTAAGGGAATTACATTTGAAGTAAATGGTGAAAATGCATATGGTTATCTGAAGTCTGAAAAAGGAGTTCACCGACTGGTGAGGATTTCTCCGTTTAATTCAGCGGGAAAGAGGCAGACATCGTTTGTGTCCTGTGATGTCGTGCCGGATATCGAGGATGATATTGATATCGAGATTGCAGATGATGAATTGAAGATTGACACATACCGTGCCAGCGGAGCAGGTGGACAGCATGTCAATAAGACATCTTCTGCGATCCGTATTACCCATCTGCCGACAGGCATTGTAGTGCAGTGTCAGAATGAAAGATCTCAGCATTTTAATAAAGAGAAAGCAATGCAGATGTTAAAGGCCAAGCTGCAGCTTATGAAGGAGCAGGAACAGGCAGAAAAGGTATCAGATATCCGCGGAGAAGTGAAAGAGATAGGTTTTGGAAATCAGATCCGCTCTTATGTCATGCAGCCCTATACGCTGGTGAAGGACCACAGGACAAATGTGGAGAGTGGAAATGTTACTGCTGTATTAGATGGAGATATTGATCCATTTATTAATGCATATCTGAAAGAAACTGTGAGTGGCTAGAGGAGGAAAAAGATGATAAATATTGCAGTGATGGGTTATGGAACCGTAGGATCAGGTGTTGTGGAGGTTATTGACACCAATGGCGCCCGCATCAAACAGAGAATCGGTGACGAACTGAATGTAAAATATGTGTTGGACTTAAAGGATTTCCCGGACGATCCGATACAGAAGAAAATTGTACATGATTTTGAGACGATCATCAATGATGATGATATTAAGATTGTAGTTGAGGTTATGGGTGGGATCGAACCAGCCTATACATTTGTGAAAAGATGTCTTAAGGCAGGAAAAAGTGTTGCAACTTCCAACAAGGCACTTGTGGCAAAACACGGCGCAGAGCTTCTCTCCATTGCGAAAGAGAAGAACATTAATTTCCTGTTTGAAGCGAGTGTCGGAGGCGGAATTCCGATCATCCGTCCTCTGAATTCTTCACTGACAGCTGACGAGATTGAAGAAATCACCGGAATCCTGAATGGAACAACGAACTATATGCTGACAAAGATGTTCTATGAAGGAGCGGATTATGATACGGTTCTTAAGGAAGCACAGGCTAACGGATATGCAGAGCGCAATCCGGAGGCGGATGTGGAAGGGTACGATGCGTGTAGAAAGATTGCGATCCTTTCCTCTTTGATTTCCGGTCAGCAGGTAGACTTTGAAGATATATACTGTGAAGGTATTACGGAAATAACGGTAGAAGATATGAAATATGCCAAAGCACTGGGAACGACGATCAAGCTTCTTGCATCCAGCAAGAGACACGGCGATCATCTGCATGCGATCGTTGCGCCGTGCATGCTTTATCCGGAGCATCCATTATACAATGTGAATGGCGTGTTCAATGCAATCTTCGTACATGGCAATGTACTGGGAGATGCCATGTTCTATGGAAGCGGTGCGGGAAAGCTCCCTACAGCAAGTGCTGTTGTGGCTGATGTGGTGGATGCTGCAAAGCATCTGAACCGCAATATTATGACTATGTGGAAACAGGAAAAGCTTGAGCTGGAGGATAAGGCAGATGCAAAACGCCGTTTCTTTATCCGGATGAAAGGAAATGTGGACGAAATGCTTGCAGATATCAAGTATTCCTTCGGAGAGGATGTTGAGATCGTTCACGTAGATGGACTGGACGGAGAGTTCGGCCTTGTGACACCGGTTATGATGGAAGGCGATTACGATACAAGAGCAAAAGGCTATAAAGACCAGATTTTGCATATGATTCGTATGGAAGGCTAGAAAAGACAGGAGACGATTCGATGAAATATTTAGTAGTGTTAAGTGATGGTATGGCAGGGAGGCCTTTGGACGAGTTAGGTGGAAAAACAACATTGGAGGCTGCAGACACACCGGTCATGGACAGTCTTTCTAAATATGCAGAAGTGGGGATGGCTGCAATGGTGCCAGAGGGGATGGCACCGGGAAGCGACACCGCCAATCTGGCGGTAATGGGGTATGACCCGAAGATCTATTATACGGGACGTTCTCCTTTGGAGGCCCTTAGCATAGGGGTCGATATGGCAGATACAGATGTATCTTTTCGCTGTAATATTGTGACAGTAAGTGAAGAAGACTGTGCTTATGAAGACCGAACGATGATCGATCACAGTTCGGATGAAATCAGTACAGAAGATGCAGCAGTTCTTGTTGAAGCTCTGAAAGAAGGGCTTAAGCGGGAAGGCTATGAATTCTACGTGGGAACCAGTTACAGACATCTTCTTGTGTGGAAAGACGGACGCACAGTCGAACTGACACCGCCGCATGATATACTGACAAAACGGATTGGAGATTATCTCCCGGAGGATGAAGTGCTCCGCGAGATGATGAAAGCAAGTTATGATATTCTCAAGAACCATCCGCTGAATGTAGAACGCAGAGAGAAAGGCCTGCATCCGGCAAATTCTGCATGGTTCTGGGGAGCGGGAACAAGACCGTCTCTTACTTCGTTTGAAGAACGTACCGGTAAGAAGGGTGTGATGATTTCCGCAGTGGATCTTTTGAAAGGAATTGCCGTAGGTGCAGATATGGACCGCATTATAGTAGAAGGCGCAAATGGCGGCTTACATACAAACTATGAAGGAAAAGCGGATGCGGCAGTTAAGGCACTGACGCAAGATGGTTATGACTTTGCCTATATTCATGTTGAAGCTCCGGATGAGATGGGACATCAGGGCAGTATTAAGGACAAGATTGCTGCAATTGAATATGTGGATGAAAAGGTTCTTGGAAGAGTCGTAAAAGGACTGGAAAAAGCTGGAGAAGACTTCCGTGTACTTGTTCTTCCGGATCATCCGACACCGATTGAAGTGCGGACCCATACCGGGGAACCGGTGCCATATCTTCTTTATGACAGCACCTGTCAGAAGGAAGGACCATCTACTTATAATGAAAAAACTGCAAAAGATACAGGAAATAACTGGCCGGACGGTTATCAGTTGATCGGTCATTTATTACAGGAGGACATATGCTAATCGTAAAAAAATTCGGCGGAAGTTCCGTCGCAAACAAGGAAAGAATATTTAATGTTGCAAAACGCTGCATTGAAGACTATAAAGCCGGTCATGATGTGGTAGTTGTACTTTCTGCCATGGGAGATACGACAGATGAATTGATCGAACTGGCGCAGAGTATTAATCCGGATGCAAAGAAGAGAGAACTTGACATGCTGCTTACCACTGGCGAGCAGGTTTCTGTCGCTCTTATGGCTATGGCGATACAGTTACTGGATGTTCCGGCAGTATCACTGAATGCATTTCAGGTAATGATGCACTCTACCTCCCGTTACGGTAATGCAAGGTTTAAAAGAGTCGATACGAAACGTATCCAGCATGAGCTTGATTCCAGAAAGATCGTTATCGTTACTGGTTTCCAGGGCGTGAACAAATATGATGATATTACAACTCTTGGAAGAGGTGGCTCTGATACGACAGCAGTAGCACTTGCGGCTGTACTTCATGCGGATAAGTGTGAGATCTACACAGATGTGGACGGCGTATACACAGCTGACCCACGTGTTGTGAAAAACGCTAAGAAGCTCGATATCGTTACATATGACGAAATGCTTGAGCTGGCTAGTCTGGGAGCGAAGGTATTGCATAACCGCTCTGTAGAAATGGCAAAGAAATATAATGTTGAGCTGGTCGTACGTTCCAGCCTGAACAGATCGGAAGGAACAGTAGTCAAGGAGGCAAAAGGTATGGAAAAAATGTTGGTAACAGGTGTTGCAGCCGATAAAAATACAGCCAGAATCTCTGTGATCGGAGTAGAAGATAAGCCGGGAATTGCATTCCGTATATTCGATACACTGGCAAAAAATAATATTAATGTAGACATTATCCTGCAGTCCGTAGGAAGAGAAGGAACAAAGGATATTTCCTTTACGGTAGCATCTGATGATATGAATGAGGCAATTCGTATTCTGGAAGAGAATAAGGAGAGACTTACGATTCAGAAGGTTACATGTAATGAGGAGGTTGCAAAACTGTCTGTAGTAGGTGCGGGAATGATGAGTAATCCGGGAGTTGCTGCAAAGATGTTCGAAGCATTATATAACTCCAGGGTAAATATTAATATGATTTCTACATCAGAAATCCGTATTACCGTACTCGTAGCAGAAAAAGATATAGATAAAGCAATGAATGCAGTGCATGATGAATTCGCGATGGGCGAATAACTGATTTATTCAGCGGCATTTTTTAAGAAACCGGAAATAATCTTTTTATTATCATCGGATAAGGAGCGGAAACTTGTAAGAACTTCCAACTCATCCTTTGAAATATAAATGGTTGCGCCGGTTTCTTTTTCTTTGGAAAGATAATAAGGAGAACGCTCTTCAGCAATGGAAGATGCAGAGACAGCGAGATTGCTGAGGACAAGGTCGTCCAGACTGACCTGATAAAACTGTGCAAGGCGCAGCAAAGCATCCAGATCAGGGGTACGCTTATTCGTCTCATAGTTTGAATAAGCCTGTCTGGAAATATTCAGAAGATCGCTTAATGTTTCCTGGGTAAAATTGTATTTATCTCTGAGGAAACGCAGATTATTGGCGAGCTGTATGTTAGGCATGAATAAACCTCCACAGTTTAATACTAGTGTTAGTATATCAATTTGCCCAACAAATAGCTCGATATGCATCGAAACGTTGCGAATAAAGAAAAAGCAACAAAACGTTGCTATTCTTCTGAATTACATTTACTTAAATAGCTGTTGTGATATTTGCCTGAAAATGTCACATCTTCCCCAAACCAGTCCGGTGGGACAAAAGCATTTGCGCTTTCTTCATCCGGAAATTCCACTTCAGCAAGTACAAGCGGAGCCAGATCGTCTTCAAAGATATCCAGTTCTACAGTAAGAGAGTGTTCAAGTGGAATCATATATCGTTTCTTCCGGATGATCCGGCCGTCGGTTTTGGTACGAAGATGGCAGTAAGATTCTTTGTCCAGCGGAAGATTATATTCTTCTCTTGCCATCAGCCCTTTTGATTTGTAAGTCAGCTCATATTTATCGTTATCTTTTCTTATGCGGATGACCGGGCTTGTGTTTAAATATCCCTGTTCGATTGTGCGGCAGGCATAATCCTCCAGATGTCCGGGTATCTGAGTGACAAGAAATTTGCGTTCTATTTCCATAAACTACCTCCTCCTGACGGTATTTCCTAAATCATAATCTAGTTTACACAAAAAGTAAACAGTGTTATTATTTGAGATATGAGTATTATTTATAATAAGGAGGAAAATCAGATGAAGAGAGTGAGCGTATTTCTGGCAGATGGATTTGAAGAAATTGAAGCTTTGACAGTGGTTGATCTGCTGCGAAGAGCAAAGGTTTATGTAGATACAGTATCGATTACAGATGAATATACGGTACGTGGTGCACATGGTATACCGGTACAGACAGAGGATCTGTTTGATGAGACGGATCTTTCGGAAACAGATATGATCGTGCTTCCGGGTGGAATGCCGGGAACCACTAATCTTGGCGCACATAGTGGTGTGCGTAAAGCGGTGAAAGGATTTTATGACGAGGGGAAATATGTGGCGGCTATCTGCGCAGCTCCGACCGTGCTAAGTGATCTTGGCATATTAAAAGGAAAGAGAGCAACCTGTTATCCGGCAATGGAAGAAGAATTACAGGGGGCAGTGCTGACGGGTACAGCAGTTGCAGTGGACGGAAACATCATCACAAGTCAGGGTGTGGGCACAGCGATTGAATTTGCACTGCAGCTTATCGAAATACTTGAGGGTCGAAAGAAAGCTCTGGAAATCGGTCAGTCTATTGTGTATCATTAAAGTCTGTCTGACTGGAAAATTTAGCTGGATATTTGAAAAGGTTTGTGTTATACTTCTTTAATGAATGTAATGTAATATGCCCATTTTCCCGGCTACCTGGCAAAATGGGGTAGAAACAGGAGGAAGATAATAGATGAGTTTACAGGTAGAAAAGTTAGAAAAAAACATGGCAAAGCTTACAATTGAAGTATCTGCCGATGATTTAGAGAAAGCATTGCAGAGTGCATATAAGAAGCAGAAGAACAGAATCAGTCTGCCGGGATTCCGTAAAGGAAAAGTACCGCGTCAGATGATCGAGAAGATGTATGGTGCAGAGATTTTCTACGATGATGCCGCAAATGAACTGATCCCGAAGGCATATGCAGACGCTTATGATGAGTGCGGTCTGGAGATCGTATCTCAGCCGGAGATCGATGTCGTACAGATTGAAAAGGGCAAACCTTTCATCTTTACAGCAGAAGTAGCCGTTAAACCGGAAGTAACACTTGGAGAGTACAAGGGACTTGAGGTTGATAAAGTATCTACTCGTGTAACACAGAAGGAAGTTGATGCAAAGGTTCAGGAAGAAGCAGAGAAGAACGCAAGAACAATCACTGTTGAAGATCGTCCGGTACAGGATGGAGATGATGTAATCCTTGATTTTGAAGGATTTGTTGATGGTGAAGCTTTCGAAGGCGGAAAAGGCGAGAACTACCCACTGACTATCGGTTCCGGCGCATTTATCCCGGGATTTGAGGAGCAGCTTGTAGGTGTTGAAGCTGAGAAGGAAGTAGAAGTAAATGTTACTTTCCCGGAAGATTACCATGCAGAGAACCTGAAAGGCAAAGCTGCTGTATTTAAATGTACAGTACATGAGATCAAGGCAAAAGAACTGCCGGAGATCGATGATGAATTCGCAGCAGAAGTATCTGAATTTGATACATTAGAAGAATACAAGGCTGATGTTAAGGCAAAGATCAAAGAGCAAAAAGCAGCAGAAGGAAAGGCTAAGAAGGAAGATCAGGTTGTTGAGAAGGCAATTGCCAATGCAACAATGGAGATTCCAGAAGCTATGATCACTACACAGGCTCGTCAGATGGCAGATGATTTTGCTCAGAGAATACAGTCTCAGGGTCTTACTATGGAGCAGTACTTCCAGTTTACAGGCATGACAGCTGAGAAGATGATGGAAGAGTTAAGACCACAGGCGTTAAAACGTATCCAGACACGTCTTGTGCTTGAAGCCGTTGCTAAGGCTGAAAATATCGAGATCTCTGACGAGAGATTAGATGAAGAGCTTGCTAAGATGGCAGAAGCTTACAAGATGGAAGTTGATAAGCTCAAGGAATTCATGAGCGAAAATGAAAAGAAACAGATGAAAGATGATATGGCTGTTCAGGAAGCAGTTACATTCCTTGCTGAGAACGCTGTAGAAAAATAAAGACATAATGATTGGGGAGGCATGTACATGAGTTTAGTACCTTATGTTATTGAACAGACTAGCCGTGGGGAACGCTCCTATGACATCTATTCAAGATTATTAAAAGACAGAATTATTTTCCTGGGAGAAGAAGTAACAGATGTATCTGCCAGCGTGATCGTTGCGCAGCTTCTGTTCCTGGAGGCGGAAGATCCGGAGAAGGATATTCATTTGTATATTAACAGCCCGGGTGGTTCGGTGACAGCCGGTATGGCAATTTATGATACAATGCAGTATATCAAGTGTGATATCGAGACAATTTGTATTGGTATGGCTGCCAGTATGGGTTCATTCCTTCTTGCCGGTGGCACGAAGGGAAAGAGACTGGCTCTTCCGAATGCGGAGATTATGATTCATCAGCCATCTGGTGGTGCACAGGGCCAGGCAACAGAGATCCAGATTGCTGCAGAGCATATTCTGAAGACTCGTCAGAAATTGAACCAGATTCTGGCAGATAATACAGGGCAGCCGCTTGACGTTATCTGTGTTGATACAGAGAGAGATAATTTTATGTCAGCGGAAGAGGCAAAGGCATACGGCTTGATTGATGAGGTCATCACAAGACGTTAGTGTGTTCCTGTTCCCATAACGAGGAGAGAGTATGGCAGGTAGATATGATGATCAGTTCAGATGTTCATTCTGTAATAAGACCCAGTCTCAGGTACGCAAACTGATTGCCGGACCGAATGGGACATATATTTGTGACGAATGTGTAGAAGTGTGTTCCGAGATTATAGAAGAGGAATGCGCTTATGAAGAAGGAAGAGAGAGGAATGTGTTTTCCGACATTAACCTTCTGAAACCGGAAGAGATTAAGTCATTTCTGGACGAATATGTAATCGGACAGGATGAGGCCAAGAAAGTATTGTCTGTTGCGGTATACAATCATTACAAGCGTATCATGGCACAGAGAGATCTGGGAGTTGAACTGAATAAGAGTAATATATTGATGCTTGGACCTACAGGCTGTGGTAAGACACTTCTTGCACAGTCACTGGCCAGGATTTTGAATGTACCGTTTGCAATTGCAGATGCGACTGCGCTTACAGAGGCGGGATATGTCGGTGAAGATGTTGAGAATATTCTTCTTAAGATCATTCAGGCAGCAGACGGTGATATAGAGCGTGCGGAATATGGCATTATCTATATTGATGAGATAGACAAGATTACAAGAAAATCTGAGAATCCTTCTATTACCCGAGACGTATCCGGAGAAGGTGTACAGCAGGCACTTCTTAAGATTGTTGAAGGTACGGTTGCGAATGTTCCGCCGCAGGGTGGAAGAAAGCATCCGCATCAGGAATTGATACAGATCGACACAACGAATATTCTGTTCATCTGTGGCGGAGCGTTTGAAGGAATTGATAAGATTATTGAAAAACGTATTGATCAGAAATCCATCGGATTTAATGCAGAGATTGCGCAGAAGCACGAAGATGATATTGATAAGCTTCTGAAACAGGTGCTTCCGCAGGATCTGGTAAAATATGGGCTGATTCCAGAGCTTGTTGGACGTGTGCCGGTAACAGTGGCACTTGAAATGTTGGATAAGGAAGCTCTTGTCCGCATTCTTACAGAGCCGAGAAATGCAATTGTGAAGCAGTATCAGAAGCTGCTTGAGCTGGATGGTGTGAAGCTTATGTTTGACGATGAAGCATTGGAGACAATTGCAGAGATTTCCCTGAAGCGAAAGACAGGAGCCAGAGGACTCAGAGCTATCATGGAAAATACGATGATGGATATTATGTATCAGGCACCATCGGATGCAAACCTGAAGTCATGCCGGATTACCAGCGATGTTGTAAAAGGATTTGCTGAGCCGGAGTGCGAATATACGTCTATCAGAACAGAAAGTGCATAATCTAAGAGGCGGGTGCAAAAAGTAAGTTGTGCCCGCCTTGTTTCACACTACGGGAGAACATGTATGGAGAATGAAATGATGAGCCTTCCTATGGTGGCACTCCGCGGTATGGTGGTGCTGCCGGAAGAAGTAGTACATTTTGATGTGAGCAGAGAAAAATCGCTGAAGGCAATTGAAAAAGCAATGCAGGAGGACCAGAAGATTTTTCTGGCAGCACAGAAAAATATTGAAACAGAAGATCCGGGAGTCGGGGATGTGTATCGTGTCGGCTGTGTTGCATCTATTAAACAGATTGTGAAGCTGCCGAAAAAAATAAGCAGAATACTCGTTTCAGGTGAAAAACGGGCAGAAATGGAATTTCTTGCACAGGAAGAGCCATTCCTGCGTGCAGATGTTAAGGTTGTTCCGGATACGATGAGCACAGAAAATGAAAAGCTTACAGACAATCCGTTAAATGAGACAGCTATGGTCCGTGGACTAAAGGATGTATTTAAAGAATATATGGCAAAAAATCCGAAGCTTGCAAAGGAGCTTGCGGTTCAGATAGAAGAAATCTCTTCCCTTCAGAAACTTACGGATACGATTGCGGCGAATCTGCCGATGACATATCTGGATGCGCAGGCGGTACTGGAAGAGACAGATACGATTAAGAGATATGAAAAGATTTCATTTCAGGTAGTGAATGAAATGCGCATTATAAATATCAAAGAAGAACTGCAGGCGAAGATCAAAGCACGTGTGGATAAGAATCAGCGGGAATATATCCTTCGTGAAGAAATGAAGCTGATCCGTGAAGAACTGGGTGAAGATAATGTGCAGACAGATGCAGAGGAATTTGCGCAGGCTGCGGAAGCACTAAAGGCGCCCAAAGAAGTCAGGGAAAAGCTTCAGAAAGAAATCAAACGCTTTAAACATTCGATGAGCAGCCCGGCTGAAAGTGGAGTGTTAAGGACATACATTGAGACTATGCTCGAAATGCCGTGGGACAAGGTGTGCAGGGAGCATAAGGACATTGTTGAGGCAAAGAGGATTCTGGATGAAGATCATTATGGACTGGAAAAGGTTAAAGAGAGAATCCTGGAATTCCTTGCGGTAAGAGCGTTGACGAAGAAAGGGGAAGCACCGATCCTGTGTCTTGTCGGCCCTCCGGGAACAGGAAAGACATCGATCGCGAAATCCCTTTCCAAAGCACTTGGCAGACCGTATGTGCGGATTTCTCTGGGTGGTGTGAGAGATGAGGCAGAGATACGTGGACACAGAAAAACTTACGTAGGTGCAATGCCGGGACGAATCGCGAACGGACTGAAATATGCCGGCGTAAAGAATCCGCTCATGCTTCTGGATGAGATCGATAAGGTGAGCAATGATTATAAAGGAGATACTTTCTCCGCTCTTCTGGAGGTGCTGGACAGTGAGCAGAATGTAAAATTCAGAGACCACTATCTGGAAGTGCCGCTGGATCTGTCAGAAGTATTATTTGTGACGACTGCAAATACATTGCAGACCATACCACGACCACTTCTCGACCGAATGGAAGTCATCGAGATCAACAGTTATACAGAAAATGAAAAGCTCCACATTGCATTAGAGCATCTGGTGCCAAAGCAGATCAAAAAGCATGGTCTTAAAGAGGAGCAGCTCGTGATAAGCCGCAATGCGATCTGGAAGATGGCACGTAATTATACAAAAGAAGCCGGTGTCAGACAGCTGGAGCGCAAGATCGCGGATATCTGCCGAAAGGCAGCAAGAGAGATCCTGGAAGAGAAGAAAGAAAAAATCCATATTACGGAGAGAAATCTATCCCATTATCTCGGAAAAGAAATCTATACTTACCAGATGGTAAATGAGCAGGATGAAGTAGGAATCGTGCGTGGACTTGCATGGACAAGTGTAGGTGGAGATACATTGCAGATTGAAGTAAATGTCATGCCGGGAGAAGGAGAAATACTTCTGACAGGGCAGCTTGGAGATGTGATGAAGGAATCCGCCAGAACCGGCATCAGCTATATCCGTTCTGTAAGTAAGAAACAGGAGATTGATGAAAAGTTCTTTAAAGAGCATGATATACATATTCACATACCGGAAGGTGCCGTGCCGAAGGATGGGCCATCTGCAGGTATTACTATGGCAACAGCAATATTCTCTGCAGTAACGAATCGTAAGGTAAGAGCAGACATTGCCATGACGGGAGAGATTACTCTGAGAGGCAGAGTGCTTCCGATCGGTGGTCTTAAGGAAAAGCTTCTGGCTGCAAAAAATGCAGGTATCAGGACAGTGCTTGTGCCGGCGCAGAACGAAGCGGATGTGAAAGAAATCTCCGCAGAGATTACAAAGGGACTGGAGATCATACCGGTATCCCATATGAAAGAAGTACTGGAAATTGCATTAGTAGAATAAGAGAGGGACAGATATGATTATCAAAGATGTGAATTTGGAAACCGTGTGCGGAATTACAAGTGTTCTGCCGGATAATAAGTATCCGGAGATTGCATTTGCCGGAAAGTCAAATGTAGGGAAATCTTCTCTGATCAACGCACTTATGAACCGAAAGTCTTATGCAAGAATTTCGGCCACACCGGGAAAGACACAGACCATTAACTTCTACAATATTAATGATGAGATGTATCTTGTAGATCTGCCGGGATATGGATATGCGAAAGTATCTGAGCAGGAAAAGATAAAATGGGGACAGCTTATTGAACGTTATCTCCATGGTTCCCGCCAGCTAAGAGCAGTCTTTTTGCTGATTGATATCCGGCATGAGCCTTCTGCCAATGATAAAATGATGTATGACTGGATCGTAGAGCAGGGATTTCATCCAATCATCATTGCGACAAAGCTGGATAAAATAAAGAGAAGTCAGAAAGACAAGCATTTGAAAATGATAAGACTTGGTCTGGGACTTGCACCGGGAACGATCGTCATACCATTTTCTGCGGAAACAAAACAGGGACGCGATGAAATCTGGGAATTAGTGGAGACAGAGTTCCTTACCAAAAAAGAGGTGGAGTAAAAGTGGAAACAAATTTTAAGGAGCAGTTAAACGACCACAGACCATACTGGAAGGTAATCGTCAGTCTGGTATTCAGTCTGATCGCAACAATCCTTTTTGTATATGTGGGAATGAAACTTCTGATTTATTTCATGCCGTTTGTTATTGGCTGGTTTATTGCTTATGCGGTAAGTCCGCTCGTGAACTGGCTGGAGAAGCGGCTGAAAATTGTAAAGAAGCTGGGATCGGCAATCATCATTATCCTTGTGCTGGCGGCCATGACAGGCATTCTTTATCTGGCATTCAGCAGGCTGTTTCATGAAATCGTCTCATTGATTCAAGATCTGCCAACCTTGTATCGTGAGTTAGAATCCGGTTTCGACAGTATCGGTGAGAGTATGACAGGTGTGTTCAACATGCTGCCTTCCGGTCTGCAGGAAGGATGGACTGCTGTCAGAGATAATCTGGACGCCGCGATGGGAGAGCTGATGGGAAGAGTCAGCGAACCAACGGTAATGGCAGCAGGAAATTTTGCAAAGAGAATACCATCCGCTTTGATTTCTGTTATTGTAACGATCATTTCAGCATATTTCTTTGTGGCTGAACGAGAGGATCTTATCAAGCTGTCAAAGAAAATAGCACCGGATGCCATTGTTACCAGAATGACGCTTGTTATGGACAATCTGAAGTATGCGGTGGGCGGATATTTTAAGGCTCAGTTCAAGATTATGACAGTCGTATTTGCGATACTTCTGATTTCGTTTACGATATTTGATATTCATTTTTCTCTGATACTTGCCATTCTCATTGCGTTTCTTGACTTTCTCCCCTTTTTCGGGACAGGAACTGCAATGATTCCGTGGGCACTTTATAAGTTCCTTGTAGGAAATTACAAAATGGCAATCGGCCTTATCATTGTTTATGGTATTACGCAGCTTGTGCGGCAGGTGATTCAGCCAAAACTGGTGGGAGACAGTATCGGGATGAATCCGCTTCTTACACTTGTTCTGTTGTATATAGGTTATAAGGTTGGCGGAGTGTTTGGAATGATCTTTGCCGTACCAGTGGGAATGATTGTCATCAATCTGTTTAAAGCCGGCGCATTTGATTATATCCTGGACGATGTAAAAATATTAGGAGAAGGTATACTGAGCCTGAGGGAATAAATGATGAAAAAGAAAGTGATGTTGGTGGTACTGGCACTTGTGCTGATCGGTGCGGGATGCGGGAAAAAAGAGGCGGAAGCTGTTCCTGAAGAAAAAGGGAAGGACCTGGAAATTGTAACAGAGAAACCGGAAGAACCGGAAGATACTTCTGAGGATACAGAGGAAACAAAAGAACCGGAAAATCCACGTCAGGCCTATCTGGTAGCTATTGACGCCGGACATCAGGCACAGGGAAACAGTGAGAAGGAACCCATTGGTCCCGGTGCTTCCGAGACAAAAGCAAAGGTTGCCAGTGGAACGAGCGGAGTGTCAACCGGGATGCCGGAATACGAACTGACACTGCAGGTGTCTCTTAAGCTTCGCGACGAACTTGAGAACAGAGGATATCAGGTGTTGATGATCCGCGAGACAAACGATGTCAATATTTCCAATGCAGAGCGGGCTCAGGTTGCAAATAATGCCGGAGCAAACGCATTTATTCGCATTCATGCCAATGGCGCCGATTCCAGCAGCGCATCCGGAATGATGACGATATGTCAGACGCCCGGGAATCCCTATAATGGCGCCTTGTATGAGCAAAGCCGTGCCCTTTCCGACAGTGTCCTTAACTGTACGGCAGCCGCGACAGGCGCGAAAGCAGAACGTGTCTGGGAAACGGATACAATGAGCGGAATAAACTGGGCACAGGTGCCTGCGACCATTCTGGAAATGGGATATATGACAAACTCGGAAGAAGACAGACTGATGGCCTCCGAGGAATACCAGTATAAGATTGTGGCTGGTATTGCAGATGGGATCGATCAGTATCTGGGAATTAGATTGAATAATTGATTGGAGGAAGGAAAATGAGTACTATTGTAGTTGTCGGTTCTGGAATGATGGGATCAGCATTGGCTGTACCTCTGTGTGAGAATGGTCATCACGTGAGGCTGGTTGGCTCACCTTTGGACAGAGAAATTATTGAGCACGGAAGAAGGACCAACGAACATTTGACAATGAAAAGAATGATGCCGGAGAATGTATCATGGTATTTTATTGAAGAAGTAAAGGAAGCAATGGAAGGTGCAGACCTGTATATCAATGGTGTAAGTAGTTTTGGCCTGGACTGGTTCATTCAGGAAATGCTTCCGCAGATTCCGGAAGACCTGCCGGTTCTGTCTGTTACCAAAGGTATGGTTAACTATCCGGATGGTTCTTTGAAATCATATCCGGAAATTTTTGAAGAGAGTACTGAGAAAAAGATTTCCTTCAATGCCATTGGCGGCCCCTGCACAAGCTATGAACTGGCAGATAAAGATTTTACTGAGGTAACTTTCTGTGGTCGTGATATGACAACGCTTCGCTGGATCAAATCTTTGTTCGAGACAGAATATTATAATATCAGCCTTTCTACAGATGTTCGTGGTGTGGAATGTGCAGTTGCAATGAAGAATGCATATGCGTTAGGGTCAGCCTTGCGGTTGGCATGTCCTATAAGAGAGAAGGAAAGGAATTTGAACACTATAATTCTCAGGCTGCGCTATTTGGACAGTCTGTTATGGAGATGATTCATCTTCTTGAATTATGCGGAGGAGATGCTTCTAATATACGTTTGCTGTCAGGTGATCTATATGTTACTGTATTTGGCGGCAGAACAAGAAAGATTGGAACATTGTTGGGAACTGGTATGAATTTCCAGGAGGCAATGGAGAGGCTTTCAGGTGTGACTTTAGAATCTATCGTTATTGCAACCAGAACTGCAGAAGCAATCCGTGCATTGATTGCAAACGGAAAAGTTAAGGCCGAAGATTTTCCGCTATTGCTGCATGTGGATGAACTGATCAATCAGGGGAAAACAGTGAACGTGCCGTGGAAAGCATTTGAATACGAGCTGGAAAAATAATCATTCTGATATAAAAATACGAAAGTACAGAACAAACATTCGATTGTTCTGTACTTTTATTTTATCTTCTGATATAATGGCAACAGAAAGCCGCAGGCGATAGAACAATTAAATAAACCGACACTCATAATCGCTCACAATAAAACCCTGGCGGCACAGCTCTACGATGAGTTCAAAGAATTTTTCCCGAATAATGCAATGGAGTATTTTGTGACCTGGATTGGTATAATGGGGAAATGATTATAAAAATAGAAAAGACTACACGTGTGTAGCGAATTTAATATAGAATGAAAATTGTGCAGACAATGTCTGTATAATCAAATTAAAAAGAAATTTGAAAGGAGAGGTGTCACATGAAAGAACAGGGAAAAGAATCACTTATTGCAGAACAAAACCAAGAAGAAACATATTTGTCTATTCGCGGATCTATTATAAACGCACAAAATAAAGTTAAAGCAACTGTTAATTATGCAATGGTAAATGCGTATTGGGAAATTGGTGAGCAAATTTATCATGCGTGTGGTGAAAATGAACGTGCAACATACGGTAAGCAGTTATTACATTATATATCTGAGAAATTGACAGCAGAATTTGGAAAAGGCTTTGATGTAACAAATCTTAGAAATATGAGACGCTTTTATTTGATGTTTCCAATTCGAGAGACATTGTCTCCCGAATTGAGTTGGTCACATTATATTAAATTGATGAGAGTGACTGATCAAAATGCGCGTGAGTTTTATGCTAAAGAAGCTGTAAAATCAGGTTGGAGTGTAAGACAATTAGAACGTCAAATTAATACTATGTTTTACCAGCGTATTCTCGCAAGTCGTGATAAAGAAAGCGTTGCAAAGGAAATTGAAGCTGTAGAACCAAAACCAGAATATGAGACGATTGTTAAAGATCCATATGTACTTGAATTCCTTAATTTACCTGCAAATGATCATTTTTATGAAAGTGATTTAGAACAAGCCTTAATTAATCATTTGCAGAAGTTTTTGTTGGAGTTGGGAAGAGGATTTTCATTTGTAGCACGCCAGAAACATGTTAATTTTGATGGGAGACATTTTTATATTGATCTTGTGTTTTATAACTATATTCTGAAATGTTTTGTCCTAATTGACTTAAAAGTAGATGATTTGACTCATCAGGATATAGGGCAAATGCAAATGTATGTAAATTATTATACCAGAGAATTAATGAATGAAGGAGATAATCCCCCTATTGGAATTTTGCTTTGTGCGGATAAAAGTGATACTTTAGTTCGTTATACGTTGCCAGAAGATAATAAGCAGATTTATGCAGCAAAATATTTGCCATATATGCCGACCGAAGAAGAACTCCGTAGAGAATTGAATTTGGATGATTTTAAAAAGTTAAAGAATTAAATACAGAGTAAATGCATGTGTGGAAAAATGAGTATCCTAAAATCATTATTAGTTGAAATTGATGAAAGAATTTTATTCCAACTATCGAGTTTTTCTCGAGGGTTCAAACATAGGAGGATTTCATGGATCATTTTGAATTAGTATCAGAATATGCCCCGACCGGTGACCAGCCGCAGGCGATCGAACAGTTAGTAAAAGGTTTCAAAGAAGGTAACCAGTGCCAGACGCTTCTCGGTGTCACCGGTTCAGGAAAGACCTTCACGATGGCAAATGTAATTCAACAATTAAATAAACCGACACTTATCATAGCGCATAACAAGACTCTCGCGGCACAATTATATGGTGAATTTAAAGAATTCTTCCCAAACAATGCGGTGGAGTATTTTGTGTCCTACTACGACTATTACCAGCCGGAGGCTTATGTTCCTTCCTCCGACACCTACATCGCCAAGGATTCGTCTATCAATGATGAGATTGATAAGCTCCGTCATTCGGCTACGGCTGCGTTATCTGAGCGCCGTGATGTTATTATCATCGCCAGTGTATCCTGTATCTATGGTCTGGGTTCGCCGATCGACTATCAGGAGATGGTAATTTCGCTGCGACCGGGTATGGAGAAGGACAGGGATGATGTCATCCGTAAGCTTATCGATATCCAGTATGACCGTAACGAGATGGATTTTAAGCGGGGAACATTCCGGGTACATGGTGATGTGCTGGAGATATTCCCGGCATATTCGGAAAAAGTTGCATTTCGAGTAGAGTTTTTTGGGGACGAAGTGGAAAGAATTACAGAGATAGATGTTCTGACGGGAGAGATTATTGATGAGATCGGTCATGTGGCAATCTTTCCGGCATCCCATTATGTAGTTTCTAGAGAAAGGATGGAAGCGGCTATCCGGGCGATCGAAGAAGAGCTGGAAGAGCAGGTTCGATACTTTAAGAGTGAAGGAAAGCTTCTGGAGGCACAGAGAATATCTGAGCGTACGAATTTTGATATAGAGATGATGCGGGAGACAGGCTTCTGTTCTGGAATCGAGAATTATTCCAGACATTTGACCGGGCTGGAGCCGGGACAGCCGCCGCACACATTGATTGACTATTTTCCGGATGATTTTATTATGATGATTGATGAGTCACATAAGACAGTACCGCAGATCGGTGGTATGTATCATGGTGACCAGTCGAGGAAACGGACGCTTGTGGAATATGGATTCCGTCTGCCTTCTGCGCTGGATAACCGTCCGCTCAGCTTTGATGAGTTTGAGAGTAAGATCGATCAGGTAATGTTCGTATCTGCGACGCCGGGAGAGTACGAAGAGGAGCATGAACTGCTTCGTGCAGAGCAGGTGATCCGACCGACCGGCCTTCTGGATCCGGAGGTCGAGGTGCGCCCGGTAGAAGGACAGATTGATGATCTGGTGGGCGAGGTCAATAAGGAAATCGCGAAGAAGAACAAGATCCTGATCACTACCCTTACGAAGCGCATGGCGGAAGATCTGACGGATTATATGCGTGAACTGGGTATCCGGGTGCGGTATCTGCATTCCGATATTGATACGCTGGAGCGTACGGAGATCGTGCGGGATATGCGTCTGGATGTATTTGATGTTCTCGTGGGAATCAACCTTCTGCGAGAAGGACTGGATATTCCGGAGATTACGCTTGTGGCGATTCTGGATGCAGATAAGGAAGGTTTCCTTCGTTCGGAGACTTCTCTTGTACAGACGATTGGCCGGGCGGCCAGAAATGCGGAAGGACATGTTATCATGTATGCAGATAATATGACGGATTCTATGCGCAATGCCATTGAAGAGACGAAGAGACGTCGTGAGATACAGATGAAGTATAATGAAGAACACGGAATCACTCCGAAGACAATACAAAAAGGGGTTCGGGATCTGATCAGTATTTCTAAGAAAGTGGCGGCCGAGGAGCTTCGTATGGAGAAGGATCCGGAGTCTATGAGCCCGCAGGAGCTTGAGAAGCTGATCAAGGAGGTAACGAAGCAGATGAAGAAGGCTGCGGCGGAACTGAACTTTGAGGCGGCAGCAGAGCTTCGGGATAAGTTGATCGAATTAAAGAAGAGGTTAGCAGAATGACAGAAAAAAACAATCGTAAGCAATATATTAAAATACGAGGTGCGAATGAGCATAATCTGAAAAATGTGGATTTGAATATTCCGAGAAATGAACTGGTCGTCCTTACCGGTATCAGTGGTTCGGGAAAGTCTTCTCTGGCATTTGATACGATATACGCGGAAGGACAGAGACGATATATGGAGTCTTTGTCTTCTTATGCAAGACAGTTTCTTGGACAGATGGAGAAGCCGGATGTGGAAAGCATTGAAGGACTTTCTCCGGCCATTTCCATTGATCAGAAGTCAACAAACCGAAATCCGCGTTCCACAGTTGGAACGGTGACGGAGATCTATGATTATTTCCGTCTCCTTTATGCGAGAGTGGGTATTCCCCATTGCCCGAAGTGCGGGAAGGAGATCAAGAAGCAGACAGTGGATCAGATGGTCGATCAGATCATGGAGCTGCCGGAGCGAACGAAGATTCAGCTTCTGGCACCGGTCGTGCGTGGGAGAAAAGGAAGACACGAGAAGGTTCTGGAACGGGCAAAGAAGAGCGGATACGTACGTGTGCGCGTAGACGGAAACCTGTATGAGCTGTCTGAGGAAATCGTGCTGGATAAAAATATCAAGCATAATATCGAGATCATTGTAGATCGTCTGGTGGTGAAGCCGGGAATCGAGAAACGTCTGACGGATTCGATTGAAAATGTCCTGCATCTGGCAGAAGGACTTATGATGGTGGATATCATTGACGGGGAAACACTGAATTTCAGTCAGAGCTTTTCCTGTCCCGACTGTGGAATCAGCATTGACGAGATTGAACCAAGAAGCTTTTCCTTTAATAATCCATTTGGCGCATGTCCGGAATGTTTCGGACTGGGATATAAGATGGAATTCGATGAGGAGCTTATGATTCCGGATAAGAGTCTGAGTATTTCGGAAGGGGCAATTGCAGTGATGGGCTGGCAGTCCTGTACGGATAAGAAGAGCTTTACCTATGCGATCCTGGATGCACTGAGCAAGGCATATGATTTCTCTCTGGATACGCCATTTGGAGAATATCCGAAAAAGATTCATGATATCATCCTGTATGGAACGGGTGGAAAAGAGGTAAAGGTACATTACCGCGGACAGCGCGGAGAGGGTGTGTATGATGTGGCGTTCGAGGGCCTGATCCAGAATGTGGAACGGCGTTATCGCGAGACATCCTCTGATGTCATGAAGGCAGAATATGAAGAGTTTATGCAGATCACACCATGTCACCAGTGCGGTGGTCAGAGACTGAAGCCGGAAGCGCTGGCGGTAACGATCGGTGGAAAGAACATCGCCGAAGTGACGGCATTGTCCATAGAGAAACTGCACCAGTTCATGGAAGAACTTAGGCTTGATAAGCAGCAGATGCTGATTGGCGGGCAGATTCTAAAGGAAATCAAGGCAAGAATACAGTTCTTAATGGATGTGGGGCTGGATTATCTGACACTTGCAAGAGCGACTGCGTCATTGTCCGGTGGAGAGGCGCAGAGAATCCGTCTCGCCACACAGATCGGCTCCGGTCTGGTGGGAGTTGCATATATTCTGGATGAACCGAGTATCGGTCTGCACCAGAGAGATAACGATAAACTCCTTCATACATTGAAGCATTTACGCGATCTGGGGAATTCTGTTATCGTGGTGGAACACGACGAGGATACCATGCGGGAAGCGGATTATATCGTAGATATCGGCCCGGGAGCAGGAGAACACGGCGGCGAGGTTGTGGCTGAAGGTACGGCAGAGGAGATCATGCAGAATGAGAATTCACTTACCGGTGCATACTTAAGCGGCAAGATTCGCATTCCGGTACCAGAGGTGCGAAAGCACCCCTCCGGGTGGCTTAAGATCACGGGCGCTCAGGAAAATAACCTGAAAAATATCGATGTAAAGATTCCTCTTGGGGTCATGACATGTATTACCGGCGTTTCTGGTTCGGGTAAGAGCTCTCTGACAAACGAGATCCTGTATAAGCGTCTTGCAAAGCAGCTGAACCGGGCGCGGACGATTCCGGGCAGACATAAGGATATTGAGGGAATCGAGCAGTTAGATAAGGTGATCGCCATTGATCAGTCCCCGATCGGACGTACGCCGCGTTCGAATCCGGCAACTTATACAGGCGTATTTGATCTGATCAGAGATCTCTTTGCGGCGACACCGGATGCGAAGGCAAAGGGATATAAAAAAGGACGTTTCAGTTTTAACGTTAAGGGTGGACGATGTGAAGCCTGTGCCGGTGACGGAATCCTGAAAATCGAGATGCATTTCCTGCCGGATGTATATGTGCCGTGCGAGGTATGCCACGGAAAGCGTTATAACAGGGAGACACTGGAGGTTAAGTACAAGGGCAAGAGTATTTATGATGTCCTGAATATGACGGTAGAAGAGGCATTGCATTTCTTTGAAAATATTCCGAGTATCCGGAGAAAGATGGAGACTTTATATGATGTAGGACTGTCCTATATCCGTCTTGGACAGCCTTCAACACAGCTGTCCGGAGGAGAGGCGCAGCGGATTAAGCTGGCGACAGAACTGAGTCGCAGAAGTACCGGAAAGACAATCTATATTCTGGACGAGCCGACGACGGGTCTTCATTTCGCAGACGTACACAAATTAACAGAGATCCTGCATCGTTTATCCGCAGATGGGAATACTGTAGTAGTAATCGAGCACAACCTGGATGTGATCAAGACGGCAGATTATATCATCGATATGGGACCGGAAGGCGGCGATAAGGGTGGAACTGTGATCGCACAGGGAACGCCGGAAGAGGTGGCGCAGTGTCCGAAGTCCTATACGGGCCAGTATATCCGCAATATGCTCGACAGATAAGAGAAGGATTCGACAGACAAGTGGAAGGTTCACAAAGATTTAAGGAAAAGGGGGCTTTCCATTTTCTTGTGATTTGATTATAATGGTACATGCACTTAGCTTGAAAAACGAATGATGAAGATAGAGACATTAGGCGAAAGGAGTTTCGTAGATGGCAGTAGATATTGGTATTGACCTTGGAACGGCCAGTATACTTGTGTATGTAAAAGGAAAAGGCGTTATATTGAAAGAACCGTCTGTTGTTGCGTTTGACAGAGACACCAATGAAGTAAAGGCGATCGGTGAGGAAGCCAGGCTGATGCTTGGACGCACGCCTGGAAATATCGTTGCGATCCGTCCGCTCAGACAGGGAGTCATTTCGGATTATACAGTAACCGAGAAGATGATCAAGTATTTTGTCCAGAAAGCGCTGGGCAAAAGAACCTTTAAGAAGCCGCGTATCAGTATCTGCGTACCCAGCGGGGTTACGGAGGTGGAGAGCAAGGCGGTAGAAGAGGCCGCTTACGCGGCTGGCGCAAGAGAAGTAAGACTGATTGAGGAACCGGTGGCAGCAGCAATCGGAGCCGGAATCGATATTTCCCGTCCATGCGGCAACATGATCGTAGATATCGGCGGAGGTACTTCGGATATCGCAGTTATTTCCCTGGGCGGAACAGTTGTAAATACATCTCTTAAGCTGGCAGGAGACGATTTTGATGAAGCAATCGTGCGTTATGTGCGTAAGAAGCACAATCTTCTGATCGGTGAACGTACAGCAGAAGATATTAAGATCAAGATTGGGACGACCTATCCGCTCGTTGAGAATGAAGTCATGGAAGTCAGAGGAAGAAATATTGTCACAGGGCTTCCGAAGACCGTTACCGTTACATCTGCAGAGACAGAAGAGGCTCTGCGGGAGCCGGCAGGACAGATCGTAGAGGCTGTGATCAGTGTGCTGGAGCGGACACCTCCGGAGCTTTCTGCGGATATTCTGGACCGTGGTATCGTGCTGACGGGCGGCGGTTCTATGCTTCGTGGACTGGAAGAGCTGATCGAAGAGAGGACTGGTATCAATACGATGACAGCAGATGAGCCGATGCAGGTAGTTGCGATCGGAACCGGTCAGTTTGTAGAATTAATGAGTGGACGAAAAGATATATAGAGAACGATAAATGGAAAAGATAAAAGGCTACGTAGAACACATTGTGTACCGGAATGAAGACAATGGGTACACAGTATTTCAGCTGAATAATGATGACGGAGATCTTACCTGTGTGGGGAAGTTCCACTATATCGAAGAGGGAGAGCTTCTGGAGCTGACCGGTGAGTATACGGTACACAAGCTGTACGGTACACAGCTTAAGGTCGAGTCATCCCAGGTCTGTGCGCCGGAGGACCTCGTATCCATTGAGCGTTATCTCGGCTCGGGAGCGATCAAAGGTGTAGGGGCAGCGCTGGCAGGGCGGATTGTTAAGAAGTTTAAGGAAGATACCTTCCGCATCATTGAGGAAGAGCCGGAGCGTCTTGCAGAGATCAAGGGGATCAGCGAGCGCAAGGCGAGAGAAATTGCAGTGCAGGTAGAAGAGAAGAAAGACCTGCGGCAGGCGATGATCTATCTGCAGAAATATGGTATTTCCACAACTCTTGCAGCGAAGATCTATCAGCATTACGGACAGAACGTGTACCGGATCATCGAAGAGAACCCCTACCAGATGGCAGATCATGTGCCCGGTGTAGGATTTAAGACCGCTGATGAGATTGCGGCGAAAGTAGGAATCCATATGGATTCCGATTACCGCATTCGCAGCGGTATTTTCTATACACTTTTACAAAGTGTAAGTGAAGGGCATATTTATCTGCGGCAGGAAGTGCTCCTGTATCGCACCGGACAGCTTCTGGATATTCAGATCGCACATATTGAGAAATATCTTATGGACCTTGCGATGGAGAAGAAGGTCGTGCTGAAAAATGATGAAAGTGGCACAAGAGTATACGCTTCCCACTATTACTATATGGAGCTGAATGTGGCAAGGATGCTGCATGACCTGAATGTCTCTTTCGAAGTCTCGGAGACAGTGCTTTCACACAGACTGCAAAATGTGATGGAGGATACCGGGCTTGTGTTGGATCAGATGCAGAAGACGGCTGTTATGGAAGCAGTAAGACACGGCGTCATGATCATGTCCGGAGGACCGGGTACCGGAAAAACAACAACCATCAATGCGATGATTCATTTCTTTGAGAGTGAAGGAATGGATATCTATCTGGCGGCACCTACGGGCCGCGCGGCAAAGCGTATGACAGAGGCGACCGGCTATGAGGCGCAGACCATTCACCGCCTTCTGGAGGTCAGCGGGAATCCGGAGGAGGAGAACAGTACCGGATTTTCCAGAAATGAAGAAAATCCGCTGGAAGCGGATGTCATCATTATCGATGAAATGTCTATGGTCGATCTGCCGCTTATGTATGCCCTTCTGGGAGCCATTATGCCGGGAACGAGGCTGGTTCTCGTAGGAGACTGCAACCAGCTTCCCAGTGTGGGCCCGGGCAGTGTGCTTAAGGATGTTATACAGTCTCATTGCTTTCCGGTCGTTATGCTGACGAAAATATTCCGGCAGGCGGGAGAGAGTGATATCGTAGTGAATGCACATAAGATCAACCGGGGCGAAGAGGTGGTGCTGGATAACAAGAGCCGGGACTTCTTCTTCCTGAAGCGACAGGACCCGAATGTGATCATCAGTGTTCTTATTACATTGATCCAGAAAAAGCTTCCCCGCTATGTGGATGCGAAGCCATATGATATTCAGGTGCTTACACCGATGAGAAAAGGTCTCCTCGGCGTAGAAAGACTGAATAAGATCCTGCAGGAATACTTGAATCCGCCGGATAAGTCAAAAGCAGAGCGGGAGCATGGTGACCGGATCTTCCGTGAAGGCGATAAGGTCATGCAGATCAAGAATAATTACCAGCTCGAATGGGAAATCAATACGAGATACGGTATGACGATCGACCGGGGTCTGGGCATCTTTAATGGAGATATGGGTATCATTAAAAAGATCAATACATACGAAGAAACGGTAACGGTAGAATATGACGAACACCGGCTTGTGAAGTATCCGTATGCACTTCTGGAAGAACTGGAGCTTGCATACGCCATTACTGTACATAAGGCTCAGGGAAGTGAGTATCCGGCTGTAGTGATCCCACTTCTGCAGGGACCAAAGCAGCTGTACAATCGCAACCTCTTATACACGGCAGTAACGAGAGCAAGAAAATGTGTAACACTTGTGGGGAGTGACACTGTTTTCCAGGAAATGATTCATAACACACATGAACAGGACCGGAATACAAGTCTGGCAGAGCGAATCCGTGAATTTGCATGAAACGAATCCTACAAAATGCAATAAGATTACTGTGGCCGGAGGTCTGTCCGTTCTGCGGAAAAGTGAACAGATGCGGGATCTGTGAGACTTGCAGAGAAAAGACAGACAAACTCCGTGTACGGGAACCCAGATGCATGAAATGTGGCAAACCAGTTCGCAAAAGCGAACAGGAATATTGTTACGACTGTGCGCATACACATCATTATTACGACAGGGGTATGGGATTATGGCTTCACCAGGAGCCTGTCAGTACCTCTGTTTATCAGTTCAAATATCAGAACCAGCGACATTATGCAGAATTCTATGCAAAAGAAATCAACAGACAATACAAAACAGTAATCCGCAGATGGAAGCCGGACATCATCTGCCCTGTCCCTTTACATTTCACAAGACAGTGGAAACGAGGCTACAATCAGGCAGAGCTCCTCTCGAAGGAGCTGGGCAGGTTGTGGCATCTGCCCGTAGATGGAAAGCTCGTAAAAAGAGTCCGGGCAACGAGACCACAAAAAGAGCTGACCCACAGCATGCGAAAAGCAAACTTAAGAAGCGCTTTTGCAGTCGGAAACAGGGAGAATATTCCAGAAAATATTCTCGTCATTGATGATATTTATACGACCGGAAATACGATCGATGCAGTGGCCCGGGTTTTGAAGGACGCAGGTGCCCGAAAAGTCTATTTTTTAACTATAAGTATTGGACAAGGGTACTGATATTTGTTATACTGAAAATGACGTTTAATTGTAAAAAAGCACTTTGGGGTGGATTATGTTAGATGAACGAAAAGTAAAGTTAATGACTAAGCTTGCTATGTACGAAGAGACACAGGGCAAGGAAGATTTTAAGATCAGTGAATATTATCGGAAGGATTATGCCGGCATGCATACGATCTGCTCTGTTATCTGGGTTACGGTCGGATATGCGTGTGCGGTTGCCATGATCATGATGGCAGGGTTGGATTCCCTTATGAGCAAGATGTCGGGCGGGCTTATCGTCACGCTGGGAATTGCCATAGTAGTGGGATATATAGTGACCGTTATTCTATATGCAGTTGTTACGAGTCATATCTATAATGAAAAGCATAAGAATGCCAGACAGAGAGTGAAGAGATATAATCATAATCTGACAAGATTACTTAAGATGTATGAAAAGGAGAATAAGTAAATGGATAGTTTATTCGTACTGAGAGAAAGAATCCGGGAAGTGTATGCGAAGCATTCCAGAGTGATTGACAAAGTAATACAGTTTATACTTGCACTTGTGACATTTTATTTGATCGGCAGTAATGTTGGATTTATGAAAGTCGCAGCGACACCGGTCGTTATGCTGGCTCTTGCGATCATCTGTACATTTTTCCCGCTTACGATGACGATCATCGCAGCAACAGCTCTCATTCTGGCGCATATGTTTGCAGTTTCACTGGGAGCACTGATCGTTACTGCCGGTGTATTCCTGGTTATGTATATTTTCTATTTCCGTCTGACGCCGAAGATGGCACTGGTAGTTCTTCTGACACCGATTGCATTTGCATTTAAAGTGCCGTATATTCTTCCGATCGCATATGGTCTGATCGGAACACCGATCGCAATGGTCGCTGTTGGCTGCGGAACGATCGTATTCTACATGATGGAATATGTGAAGAAAGCATCTGCCGGAATGAAGGGAAAGGATGCCCCGGGCTTAATGGGACAGATATCTGCTTATCTGAAGCAGGTATTCCAGAATAAAGAGATGTGGATCGTCATTGTGGCGTTTATTATCTGTATGCTGGTCGTATATGCAGTCCGCAGAATGTCTGTGAACCATGCATGGAAAGTTGCGATTGTTGCGGGAGCAGTGGTAAATATCGTTACCATCACAATCGGCGATATCGCACTGGGCGTACATACTTCATATGGCACACTGATTATTGGAAATGTGGCGGCAATTGTGATCGGACTTGTACTGGAACTGTTCTTTTTCTCTGTGGATTATGCAAGATGTGAGAATTTACAGTACGAAGATGACGAATACTATTATTATGTAAAGGCAGTGCCGAAGTTATCCGTAGCAACACCTGAGAAGACCGTGAAGCGTATCAATGAACGTCAGGAGACAGAGATCATTGATGCAGCAGAGGTAAGAAAGAGAACAGGAAAGAAAGCAAAGCCACCTGTTAAGAAGGCAGAGAGAGCAGACGCGCCTGCAGGAAGACGCCGGTCGGCAAAGAAAGGACCTGCAGCGAAAAGACATGATATGGAAGAGGTCGACAAGATGCTCCTGACACAGAGCCTCAGGAAGGATCTGAATTTAAAATAATAACGGTTCATCCGTTTTAAACTAAGTAAAAAGGAGGTGACCAGAGTGGAACAGCGTATTTCTAATTTCCTCAGCAGATTTACAACAGATATGTATTTTCCGGAGATCAGACTTACAGATATTATCGAGGTCCTGATCCTGACTTATCTGATCTATCAGCTGATCATATGGATCAAGAATACAAAAGCCTGGATGCTTTTGAAGGGTATTATCGTACTGGCTGTTTTTATTCTGGTTGCTGCGATCTTTCAGATGCACACGATCCTGTATATTGCGAAGAACTCCGTTACGGTACTGGCGACGGCGGCGATCGTGGTATTTCAGCCGGAGCTTAGAAGAGCGCTGGAGAAGCTGGGAGAACGACAATTCCTCTCATCTATTGTGCCATTTGAAAAGAAGCGTGAACGCGTACGATTCAGTGAAGAGACCATGGACAGCATCATAGATGCCGCATACAACATGGGACGTGTGAAAACGGGTGCGCTGATCGTAGTAGAGCAGGCAATACGGCTGAATGAGTATGAAAGTACCGGTATCCGCATGGATTGTATGGTATCTATGCAGGTACTTATGAATATCTTTGAACATAACACACCGCTTCATGATGGAGCGATCATTATCCGTGGTGACAGAATCGTGTCTGCTACATGTTATCTTCCTTTGTCGGATAACATGGGACTCAGCAAGGATCTGGGAACAAGACACAGAGCAGCAGTAGGTATGAGCGAAGTCAGTGATGCACTTATCGTTGTTGTATCAGAGGAAACAGGCGCTATATCTGTTGCTCAGGGCGGTATGCTGGAACGCGGGGTGACGAGAGAGAGACTGCGGGAAAGACTGACAGATATTCAGAATAAGAAAATTGAATCACGTAAATTGACAGCATTGTGGAAAGGATGGCGTAATCATGAAAGAAAGACTGATGAATAATATTGGTCTGAAAGTATTAGCCTTCCTGGCAGCCTCTATGCTGTGGCTTATGGTGGTTAATATTGATGACCCGGTAACGACAAAGACATTTTATAATATTCCGGTCAGTGTGGTTAACGAAGAAGTACTGTCCGAATCCAACCAGACTTATCAGATCGTGGATGGTACACAGACGGTAAGTGTGACTGTTAAAGCAAAGAGAAAAACATTAAATCGTATTAAGAATGAAGATATTATCGCTGTTGCGGATATGAAGGAACTGACGCTTAAGACACAGATCCCGATCAGTGTATCTATCAAAGGATATGACGGAAAATACGAAAGCGCAGAGGCTTCCCCTCGCAATCTTCAGGTAAAACTGGATGATGAGCAGACGAAGAAGTTCCCGATCGTTCCGACCACAACCGGAACTGTACGGGACGGATATGCACTTGGCGAGATCAAGGCATCTCCGGAGAAGGTATCTATTCGCGGACCAAAGACCGTGATCAGCAAGATCAGCAGAGTAGAAGCATCCGTGAATGTGTCAGGTCTTTCCGAGGATGCAGTGCTTATGTCTGAGCTGGTGTTATATGATGACGAAAATAATATCATCGACCAGTCGCTTCTGACTAATAACCTGGGTGAAGACGGCGTATCTGTCAGCGTACAGCTATTGCAGACAAAGAATGTACCGATTACATTTGATACATCTCAGATCCAGGCTGCGGAAGGATATGCGTTCGCAGGTATCACATGCGAACCGGAGACAGTACTTGTATCCGGTACCAACGCGGAGCTTCGTAAGCTAGATGAAATCCATGTGCCTGCAGAAGTCCTTGCATTTACGAATCTGACAGGTAAAAAGGAACAGGTGGTTGATATTACCCAATATCTGCCGGAGACAGTGAAGCTCGTAGATGAAAATGCAGGTTCTGTTGTAGTGATCATCTCCGTCGAGAAGGATGGTACAAAGACATTCGATGTCAGTCTGGGAGCAATCGTGGTAACTAATCTGGCAGATGGATTGAATATGAAATACAGTTCTGTGGATGCAATCGAGCTGCAGATCCGGGGACCGAAAGATGTACTGGAGAGCTATGATATCCAGAAGAAAACAAGCATTAATCTGAAGGATTACACGGAGTCGGGAACGTATGAGGTTCCGGTGGAAGTGAAGCTGCCGTCAGGATGTACCCTGGAAGAGCCGGTAATGGTAAGTGTTATATTGGAAAAGAAATAGAGGAAGTAATATGGTAAGTCAGCGGGTAAGAATTACAAACCCAACAGGTCTTCATCTGCGGCCGGCAGGACTATTCTACAATACAGCGAATGGATTTCAGGCGAAGGTTACATTTGAATGTAGGAATACAGTGGCCAATGCAAAGAGTGTATTGAGTATCCTTGGTGCAGGCGTGAAGTCGGGAGATGAGATTCTTCTGATCTGCGAAGGAGAAGACGAAGAAGAAGCACTGCAGGCGATGGTTGAGATCGTGGAAAGCGGTCTGGGAGAATAAGAATGGAATATCGCGACCAGTTAAAGTATATCAAGTCCCATCAGATCAGTGATGGGACTGATAAGCGAAAAGGAAAGAAAATGAAAAAGAGAAAAGCAGGGATACTAGATGGGCTGTTATGGATTGCTCAGCTGGTTTCTTCTGCTTTTTTTGCAGGGGCGATGGTTATTCTGGGAATTCTCCCGCTTAAATATATGGCTGTTCTTATTGTAGTAATCTTACTGCTGTTACTCCTTGTCAGGAGCATGCAGAAAAGGGCACTGAAGAGTCGAAAAAAGAAGAGAAGCGGAAAAGGAATCGCGGTTATTGCCAGTGTTGTATTTCTTGTAGGAGGCTTCTATGCTTTGAAAGTAAATGCAGCGCTGGACAAGATTGCAACAGGTGAAGAAAGTGGTCAGTATGTCCAGGCTCATGAAATGGAAGTGACAGAAGAGCCGTTTAATGTGTATATCAGCGGTATTGATGTATATGGAGAAATTACGCAGGAGAGCCGCAGCGATGTGAATCTGATTGCAACGATCAATCCCAAAACTCATAAGATCTTACTGACAACGACACCGAGAGATTATTATGTTACGATTCCGGGCGTGTCAGGGGAAAAACGAGATAAACTGACGCATGCAGGAATCTATGGAATCGATACTTCCATTGCTACATTGGAAAATCTATATGAGACAGAGATTCCATTTTATGTACGTGTTAACTTTACCTCTGTTGAAGAGATTGTAGATGTGATGGGCGGCGTTGATGTGGAGTCAGAGCTTGCCTTTACGACAGGAGGAGAAGCAGGAGCGATCGTGGAAGTAAAAAAAGGAAAGAATCATTTTACGGGGAAAGAGGCTCTTGCGTTTGTAAGAGAAAGGAAAGCACTGGCAGCAGGCGACAACCAGCGAGGTAAGAATCAGCAGGCACTTCTTACCGGGCTTATTAAACAGGCAATCTCGCCGATGATTATCTTCCGGGCAAATGATATGATCAACAGTGTGACCGGGAATGCAGAAACAAATATGTCAGAAGCACAGATAAAATCACTGATCCGGATGCAGATTGGAGATATGAAGGGCTGGGAAATTGAATCCATGGCAGCGACCGGTGATGACAGCGGAAAGAAAAACTGCTATTCATACAGCGGTGGACCTCTGTACGTGACTGTGCCGGATATGTCTTCGGTGGAAGCGATAAAGACAAGGATGCAGGAAATCATGAAAGAGTAGTAAGATATGGCAGGTGGCTTTACGGTTAAGGGAAACTTAAGGTTGCCTGTCTTGTTTTTTGTTTAAATTTATCATAAAATAACATCATCCAATTCCGTCAGTGGAATCCGAAAGATTCTGGTCATTTCATGGCAGTTCGCCAAAGAATCCAGAAAAGAAGAAAACAGAATAGATATGGCGAGAAGGATGTTGTGTAATTATGAGGATGTCGGTATAATCTAGATAAGAGATTCATTGCATTCTTCTTGCAGAAAGGAATATGCAATGAAGACAGAAAACAAAAACGATGAATTTATCATGAAGCTTGCTTCCGACACATCTGAGGAAAGGATATGTAGATGATAAGCTGGGAATTATGGATGTTCGTGCAAAATTAAAAGATGGAACACAGATAGATATGGAAATCCAGCTGACATCATTCGCGGCGTGGGTGGAGCGTTCAGTGTTCTATCTGTGTAAAATGTATGTAGACCAGATTCATGAAGGGGAAGACTACGATGTGTTAAAAAAGTGTATACATATTGGAATCCTTGATTTTATCTTGTTTGAACAGTCAGAAGAGTATGCGTCCTGCTTCCATATCTGGGAAGATAACAGACGACAGAAGTATTCTGATAAACTGGAATTGCATGTGCTGGAGTTGCCAAAGCTTGCAAGATATGAATATCCACAGACAGAGCTTCTTAACTGGGTAAAATTCATCAATGCTGAGAAAAAGGAGGAGATGGAAGTGTTAGCGAAAACAGATAAGTCTCTTGAAAAAGCATATGAGAAGATTGTAAATATGAGTGCAGATGAAATAAAGCGACAGGAATATGAAGAGAGACAGAAAGCCCTGCGGGATTATAACAGCCAGATGAAAAGTAATTGGAAAGAGGGACATGATATTGGATATACAAAAGGACATAGTGATGGTATTATTCAAGGGATGGTCAATACTTTACGAGAGTTTGGTATACCTAAAAGTGATGTGGTTAAGAAAGTTGTGGAGAAGTCGGATTTAACAGAAGAGGAAGCCAGATTGTTGGTGGAGAAGAATTGGACTGAATTGTAAAGTTATATATGGCAGGTGATACATATTGATTAAAACATATCTGGTTACAGGTGGCGCGGGATTCATTGGCTCGAATTATATTCATTATATGTTGTCTTCTTATGAGGATATCCATATTATCAATGGGGATAAACTTACGTATGCCGGGAATCGAAAGAATCTGGATGGAATCGAAGAAAGCAATCGTTATACATTTGTGCAGGCAGATATATGTAATGTAGAAGTAATGAGGCGTATATTTGAAACTTATGATATTGATAGAGTTGTGCATTTTGCGGCAGAAAGCCATGTGGACAGGAGTATTGTATCTTCAGCAGAATTTGTGCGGACAAATGTGCTTGGAACTCAGACTTTGCTGGATGTGGCAAGAAATGCATGGGAAACAGGAGAAAGACAGTACAGGGAGGATAAGAAATTCCTGTATGTGTCCACAGATGAGGTGTAGGGCGAGGATGAACCAGGATTTACAGAGGATTCTCCGTATCATCCACATAATCCATATTCCGCCAGTAAGGCAGCAGGAGATATGCTGGTAAAAGCATATATAGATACATATCATTTTCCGGCAAATATTAGCCATTGTAGTAATAATTATGGTCCAAGACAACATACGGAAAAGTTGATCCCTATGGTTATTGAGAATATATTTCAGGGACAGGATATTCCGATATATGGAGATGGAAAAAATGTAAGGGACTGGATATATGTGGAAGATCATGTGCGTGGCCTTGATATGATTCAGGAATATGGCAAATTGTATGAGGTATATAATCTAGGCGGAAATAACGAAAGAAGCAATATGGAAATTGTGGAAATGATCTTGCAAACTTGTTGTGAACTGGGACTTAGTGATCTTGCCGATAAGGCGAAGATTAAGTATGTGAAAGATCGACTGGGACATGACAGGCGTTATGCGATTGATGCAGGGAAAATGAAAAGGACTTTAGGATGGGAGACTAAGGTGTCGTTTGAGGAAGGTATAAAGAATACGATAGAATGGTATCGCGAGAAAGCTTGATGTAGAACATAAAGAATGATCGGAGATGAGAAAGCGTTGCGTAAGAAGACGACAAAGCGTTGTGTAAGAAGATTATTGAGTAATTGTATAGATGCTGTTATAATCTAGATAAAAGTTTTATCGGGCTTTATTGTGGAAAAACACAGATACTAAGAGATGAGAAAAGGATGAAATGCATGACCGAAGAAAAATCTACTATAAGAAAGCAAAGTTATATGAAAGGAACAGATGTGCAGCCAGTTTTATATATTATTATACCTTGCTATAATGAAGAAAAGGTGCTCCCCATAACAGCGCCTCTGTTTCTGAGAAAAGTAAAGGAATTGAGTAAGAAAAAAATAATATCAGATAACAGTCGGATTATGTTTGTAAATGACGGTAGCAGAGATATGACGTGGGAGATTATAAATAGTTTTGTCGAGGAAGATGAACATTTTATTGGAATATCTCAAAGCCGAAACAGAGGACATCAAAATTCTATTCTTGCAGGATTAATGGAGGCGAAAAACAGCTGTGATATTACAATAACGATTGATTGTGATGGACAAGATGATATTAATGCCATTGATGATATGGTCGCTGAATATCTGGATGGCGCTGAAATCGTATATGGTGTCAGAAGTAAAAGAGATACCGATGCTTTCTTTAAACGGTATACTGCAGAAAAGTTTTATAAGTTAATGAAGTGGATGGGAGCCGAAATAGTATATAATCATGCGGATTACAGGCTGGTAAGTAACAGAGTTCTTCAGGAATTGCAGAATTTTGAGGAAGTAAATATCTTTTTGCGGGGAATGATCCCTCTTGTTGGGTTTAAGAGTACGTGTGTGTATTATGAAAGAGATAAACGAATAGCAGGGGAAAGTCATTATCCATACACAAAAATGTTTGCTTTTGCACTTGATGGTATTACCAGTTTGACGATAAAACCGATTCGAATGGTTATGATAATGGGAGCATTTATTGCGTTATTGAGTTTCTTTGGAGTGATCTGGTCGATTGTGTCCCATTTCTTAGGAAATACTGTCAGTGGATGGACAAGTACGATTTGTATTGTTTGTTTTATAGAGGGAATTCAATTGTTGTCACTTGGCGTTATTGGTGAGTATATCGGAAAGATTTATTTAGAGACAAAACACCGACCAAGGTATATTATCAGTGAACGGATACAAAATGAAAAATCACAGGAGAAAAGAATTCTACATGACGAATAATCAGATGTTCTTGAAGTTTTTAATGGTAGGCATTGTTAATACAATACTTGGTACAGCTGTGATGTTAGGACTTTATAATTTAGGTCATTGTAGTTATTGGTTTTCAACAGCTGCAAATTATATTTTAGGGAGTGTATTAAGTTATTTCCTAAATAAATCTTTTACATTTAAGGATAAGCAGAATGGGTGGAAACCAATTGTGAAATTTGTTCTTAATATTTTTGTTTGTTATATTGTCGCATATGGAATCGCTAAGCCGGTTATGTTGCATTTTTTGTCATGTTATTCAAAAGTGGTTCAAGAGAATGGAGCAATGCTATTTGGTATATGTATTTTCACAGGACTGAATTATTTGGGACAAAGACTATTCGTATTTATGAGTGACGATAAACTATCAGAACAGAAGAAGTAGAAGCTTTTTGACTTCAATAATCGGCTAGAATATGTTATCATGATTTTAAATAGTATAATAAAATACGGATGAATGGAGAAAGATATGAAGAAAGCTACATTGGTTATTATGGCTGCAGGCATTGGCAGCAGATTCGGTGGTGGAATTAAGCAGTTAGAGCCTGTGGGTCCTAATGGAGAAATTATTATGGATTATTCCATATATGATGCAATGGAAGCTGGATTTAATAAAGTGGTATTTGTCATAAGAAAAGATTTGGACAAGGACTTTAAGGAAGTTATTGGGAATCGTATTGAGAAAGTGGTTGATGTGGCATATGCCTACCAGGAGTTGGATGATATTCCCGAGCAGTTCAAGGATAAGCTGGCAGCAAGGAAGAAACCTTGGGGAACAGGCCAGGCAATCTTGTGCTGTAAAGATGTGGTAAAGGAACCTTTTCTTGTGATTAATGCAGATGATTATTATGGAAAAGAGTCCTATAGAGAAGCATATCAATACCTCACAAGTGAACACATGCAGGAAGGAAAACTGGATATATGCATGGTAGGATTCGTATTAAAAAATACTTTGAGTGAGAATGGTACAGTGACACGTGGTGTCTGCAAGGTGGACGAACACTATATGCTTACAGATATTGAGGAAACATATGGAATTACGCGTTGTGGTGATCATGCTGTGGCTGAAAAGGATGGATATGAAATTGAGATAGACATGGATTCTCCGGTATCTATGAATATGTGGGGGTTTCCAGCTTTTTTTATGGAACAACTAGAAGAAAGATTTGAAATTTTTTTAGAAAGTCTAGATATTTGTGAGAAAAATGAAGAGTTTTTGTTACCAAGAATTATCGGAGAAATGCTAAAAGAAGGAAAAGTACAGGTGAAAGTATTGGAATCTTGGGATAAATGGTTTGGCATTACTTATAAGGAAGATAAGGCAATTGTAATAAATACATTAAAACAGCTGATTGAAAATAAAATGTATCCAGAAAAATTGTTTTAAATGGTATAAAGATATTATATGAGGAGACGGACTATGAAAAAAAAGATTCATAGGTTATTATCATTTTTTTTAGCACTGATTGTTATTGCGAATACAGGATTTGTAAGTATGGCAGCTGAAGAAGTTCCAGAACAGGTACAAAGTAATACGTGGGTAGGCACTGTTGAAAATGGAGACAGAAGTTACTTGAATGAAGCTGGTGAGAAACTTACAGGACTTTATGAAATCGAAGGGAAAATGTATTGTTTTAGTGAAGAAGGAATCCTATTAACAGGCTGGCAGAATGTGGACGGAGAAACTTATTATTTTTCGTTGACAACTGGAGAACGATACGAGAACAGGGAAGAAAGTATTGAGGGTAAAGTATATGTCTTTGATGCTTTTGGAAAGAGTCAGGAAAAAATAGAAGAAAAGCAGGAAGAACAGTCTGACAACGAAGAACAAAAACAAGAAGATCAGACACAGGAAGGACATATACAAGAAGGACAAGAAGCACAAAAGAATATAGAAAACGCTGACGAAAATCATAGTGTGGAAAGTGAAGTAACAGAAACCAATGTACCAACAGAAGTTCAGACAGGGTGGGTAGAAAAAGACGGTAAGAAATGTTACATAATGCCAGACGGAAGTCTGCGAGTGGGTTGGTTATCATTTGGAAATACATATTATTATTGTGGAAGTGACGGAGCGATTGTTATAGGATTTCAGA
>NZ_JAFBIY010000030.1 GCF_021531975.1 Faecalicatena contorta
CGTTACTGGCGTTGGTTTCTAGGTCAATTTTTTGAATTCGTTTTCTTCGAATTGTGTTGTAAACATTACTCTGTTAATAACATTTACCTCGGATGTCTTGATTAAGATATTTAAAAATCTTATCATTATTTCTTATATGCAATTTTCAAGGTACATATTAGACAATCGTCATGGATCTCGATTCCGCTTCGCTTCATCTCGATCACGGACTGGCGTCCTATGAAATCCACCATCCACATCCTCATTTGTGCAAGCACAATCGGATGTCTCTGTTGTATTTCGCATGACTTATTGTCTGCGTGGAGAATACGAGATTCGAACTCGTGACCTCCTGCTTGCAAGGCAGGCGCTCTCCCAACTGAGCTAATCCCCCAAA
>NZ_JAFBIY010000031.1 GCF_021531975.1 Faecalicatena contorta
AGATATTTAAAAATCTTATCATTTATTTCTTGTATGCAATTTTCAAGGTACGTATCTGACTGAAATTTTATCAGTCATTAGAACTCTGAAGCACTCTTCAAAATTCTAATCACTGGTAAAACCAGTTATTATAACAGCACTGCCCTGCTGATCGGGTTGGCGGTGATAAGTTGTTGCTCATCTTTGCCGGTATCTATTTAAATTTCCCGAACATTTGCGGCGAATCCGCATCTGCTCTTTTTTTAATTCTGGCAGCCACCTACTCTCCCACATCGTCTCCAATGCAGTACCATCGGCCGCTCAGGTCTTAACCTTCGTGTTCGGGATGGGAACGGGTGTGCCCCCTGAACGCATCGCCACCA
>NZ_JAFBIY010000032.1 GCF_021531975.1 Faecalicatena contorta
GCAAGCACAATCGGATGTCTCTGTTGTATTTCGCATGACTTATTGTCTGCGTGGAGAATACGAGATTCGAACTCGTGACCTCCTGCTTGCAAGGCAGGCGCTCTCCCAACTGAGCTAATCCCCCAAATATAATCGGCTTAAATGGGCCTTACCTCCTCAGGCGAACCCTCAAAGGGAATGGGCTTAAGTGGACTCGAACCACCGACCTCACGCTTATCAGGCGTGCGCTCTAACCGGCTGAGCTATAAGCCCATTTAGAGAAGGGCTCTTAAGCCTCTTTCTTTCTTTTTAAATCTGGCAGCC
>NZ_JAFBIY010000033.1 GCF_021531975.1 Faecalicatena contorta
GCAAGCACAATCGGATGTCTCTGTTGTATTTCGCATGACTTATTGTCTGCGTGGAGAATACGAGATTCGAACTCGTGACCTCCTGCTTGCAAGGCAGGCGCTCTCCCAACTGAGCTAATCCCCCAAAGATAATGGGCTTAAGTGGACTCGAACCACCGACCTCACGCTTATCAGGCGTGCGCTCTAACCGGCTGAGCTATAAGCCCATTTAGAGAAGGGCTCTTAAGCCTCTTTCTTTCTTTTTAAATCTGGCAGCC
>NZ_JAFBIY010000034.1 GCF_021531975.1 Faecalicatena contorta
AATAATGATTTCTGGTGGCGATGCGTTCAGGGGGCACACCCGTTCCCATCCCGAACACGAAGGTTAAGACCTGAGCGGCCGATGGTACTGCATTGGAGACGATGTGGGAGAGTAGGTGGCTGCCAGATTTAAAAAGAAAGAAAGAGGCTTAAGAGCCCTTCTCTAAATGGGCTTATAGCTCAGCCGGTTAGAGCGCACGCCTGATAAGCGTGAGGTCGGTGGTTCGAGTCCACTTAAGCCCATT
>NZ_JAFBIY010000008.1 GCF_021531975.1 Faecalicatena contorta
ACGCGAGCTGGGTTCAGAACGTCGTGAGACAGTTCGGTCCCTATCCGGCGTGGGCGTAGGATATTTGAGAGGAGCTGTCCTTAGTACGAGAGGACCGGGATGGACTGGCCGCTGGTGTATCTGTTGAGTTACCAAGCTCATGGCAGAGTAGCCAAGCCGGGACGGGATAAACGCTGAAGGCATCTAAGCGTGAAGCCCCCCTCAAGATGAGATATCCCTACGAAAGTAGTAAGACCCCTTGAAGACGACGAGGTAGATAGGGCAGAGGTGGAAGTGTGGTAACACATGGAGCTGACTGCTACTAATCGGTCGAGGGCATGACCAGACAAGGTGGATAGGTAATGGATGATTTCTTGTATGCAGTTTTGAAGGTACATACCTTTAATTAAATATTCCTCGATAGCTCAGCGGTAGAGCATTCGGCTGTTAACCGAAGGGTCGTTGGTTCGAACCCAACTCGGGGAGCTAAAAAATCGCAAACAATTGTTTGTGATTTTTTATTTGTCATTATGTCAAATAGTTGATAAAAATGACAATAAAAATTAAAAAAACACTTGCAAAAACACTGATAATATGATAATATAATTTTCGGTCACTTTAGAAAAATGTTGTGATAATCAAGTGTATATGGCTCCGTGGTCAAGCGGTTAAGACATCGCCCTTTCACGGCGGTAACACGGGTTCGATTCCCGTCGGAGTCATTTATGCCGATGTGGCTCAATTGGCAGAGCAGCTGATTTGTAATCAGCAGGTTATCGGTTCGAGTCCGATCATCGGCTTAGTTCCTATAAGGGACTTAAAGATTTTGGACCTTTAGCTCAGTTGGTTAGAGCAATCGGCTCATAACCGATCGGTCCTGGGTTCGAGTCCCCGAAGGTCCATTATAAGGCCCAGTGGCTCAGTTGGTTAGAGCGCCGCCCTGTCACGGCGGAGGTCGAGAGTTCGAGTCTCTTCTGGGTCGTTCGTATCAAAAGATACGACGTACAATTTCATATGGGATCATAGCTCAGCTGGGAGAGCACCTGCCTTACAAGCAGGGGGTCATAGGTTCGAGCCCTATTGGTCCCACTTTACAACTTTATGTTGTAAGAATGCCGCAGTGGCGGAACTGGCAGACGCACAGGACTTAAAATCCTGCGGGACTTATACTCTCGTACCGGTTCGATTCCGGTCTGCGGCATTTTATTATTTAGCTCTCAATTCCTTTAAAATAAGGGATTGGGGCTTTTTTCATTTTTAAAAAGTCTGGTTTATGTTTGGTCCAAGCATTATCCTAATAAATTTGAGACATTTTTATGTATAATAAAATTAAATCATGAAAAAGGAGGAACCATCAGGTTCGAAGGAAATACTATGTTAAAATTGAAAAAGTCTATTTTGCCAAAAGAGTTCTTAATTATTACGGTTGCAGATTGTATTATTGCGGCAGCAGTATTTTTCTTTCTGGTACCCAGTCATGCAGCGGTAAGTTCTATATCAGGTCTTGCAATTGTACTTAAAAATGTTATTCCGCTACATATTTCGACCATCACATTGATATTAAATGTAGTCCTTTTGATTTTGGGATTTTTCTTGTGCGGTTCGGATTTTGGATTTAAGACAGTATATGGAAGTGTATTGCTGTCAGGTTATCTGGCAGTGTATGAACAATTATTTCCCAATTATACTTCCATTACGGATAGTCCGGAGCTAGATGTACTTTGCTATATTTTAGTGGTAAGTTTTGGCCTGAGTATGCTGTTTAATATCAATGCATCTTCTGGGGGAATTGATATTATTGCAAAGATTATGAATCGGTATCTCCATATTGAAATCGGGCGTGCAATGACGATCGCAGGGATATGTGTTGCGCTTTCTTCTGCATTTTTCTATGATAAAAAAATCGTTGTTCTGAGTTTGTTGGGGACGTACTTTAACGGTATAATCCTGGATAATTTTATATTTGGTCACAATATAAAAAGGCGTGTCTGTATTATTTCTGACAAACTTGAAGAAATCAGAGAATTTATCGTCGTGAATCTTCACAGCGGTGCATCTTTGTATGAAACAACAGGTGCATATAAGATGGAAAAACATACAGAACTTATAACAATCGTAGATAAGAGTGAATATCAGAAGTTAATGTCATTTTTGAGAAAGACAGATCCGAATGCTTTTATTACGGTGTATACAGTAAGTGATATCCATTATACGATAAAACCTTAATCTATATGTACCAGATTCATTTACACTGGGCTCTACACCGGCGAAAGCGATTTAGGATAAGAGGAGATACGAGGCATGAAAGTAATTGATCTGACCCATACAATAAAAGAGAATATGCCGGTTTATCCAGGTACAGATACTCCCAGATTTATTCCGGCAAGCGATTATGAAAAGGACGGCTTTAAAGAGACACTGCTGCAGATGTATACACATACCGGAACACATATGGATCCACCGGCACATTTGTATGCAGACACAATGACGTTGGATCAGTTTCCGGTAAGCCAGTTTATCGGGAAGGCTCTTGTCATAGATTGTCGAAAACTAAAAGAGGGCGAAGCCATTACCATGGAGTTTATCAGAAAATATGGGAAAAGAGCAGAAGATGCGGATTTTCTCCTATTCAATCTGGGATGGGATAAACGCTGGGGAACAGACGCTTATTTTGGTGATTATCCATGCATAGACGAGGAAGTACTCGATTATATCATAAATGGTAAGTATAAAGGCATTGGTTTTGATGTGATAGGTCTGGATCCTATTGCTGATGTATCTTTAACAAGGCATAAAAGATTATTTGAGAGCAGCAAAATCGTTAATATCGAAAACCTGAAAAATCTTGAATTGTGTGGGAATGATCTATTTTGGTTTAGTTGTTTCCCATTAAAAATGGAAAATTGTGACGGTTCACCTGTCAGAGCTGTTGCATGGTTTGAGTAAGAAAATTTCGAAGGATTGAAAGGACGGATGTTATTATGAAATATATTGTGACTTATTCATCAAAATACGGAAGTACACAAAAATATGCAAAGTGGATTGGAGAAGCACTTTCCTGTGAAGTAAAGGACATCAAAGACATTCGTTCAGACATGCTGCAGAACTATGATGTTATTATCCATGGCGGAAGTCTGTATGCCGGAGGAGTAAGCGGAATGAAACAGCTGATAAAACTATATCCGACAATCAGTGATAAGAAGCTGATTTTATTTACCTGTGGACTTGCCGATACGACATCATCCCAAAATGTTATGCATATTGAGAGTAGTGTTTCCAAATCTGTACCTGAAGAAATGTACGACCGTATGAAACAGTTTCATTTCAGGGGAGGAATTGATTATAGCAGATTGTCTCTGATTCACAGAGTAATGATGTGGATGCTATGTCAGACAATGAAAAAGAAAGGATATGACAATCTGTCTGATGAAGATAAGTTGATGTTGGACACATACGGTAAGAAAATCGACTTTTCAGATCAGAGCACAATTAAAGTGCTGGTTGACTATGTAAATTCCCTTTGAATCTCTACAACCTGCAGCGTGTCGAGGACATGTCGGTTGTAATTTCCGGCTGGAGCAAGAGCCGTATCATTTGTATCAAGTTCCATCATCCACGCTGCAAAAATGCCGACAGCACGTGAACGTGACTGTCCGGCATAGCAGTGTACAAGCAGAGTGTCTACGTTTTTATGTTCCAGGATGAAGTCAATAATCTGACCGGCCTGTTCGTCTGAAAAGAGAACAGCGCCTTCTATTTCTTTCTCAATATCATCGAAATAAAGAGTCAGCACGCCTTTGCAGAATTTATTTTCACAGAATCGGATCCCGAATCCATCTGTATGAGTATCTTGAATAGAAATTACAGCGTATGTGTCAGCGCATTCTGCCATTTCTTCCAAACCATATGGATAATAATGTCCCATTACATATTCAAAAGCGTCGTATACAGATCTGACTAAAACTTGTTTCATTTTTTTGTCCTCTTAAAATTCGATTTTCCAGTTCTTTCATAATTATATCATTACGATTCCCAAATGTAACGTGTTTTCTATAGAATTGACACATTCTCCTGTAAAATCTTACTATCAGATGAAATTTATTTTCTGTAGAATACAGATATACAAAGAAAGAGGAGGAAATACAATATGAAACGTATAAACAGTATTTTGTGGGGGCTTGTTTTAATCGCAATCAGTGGTGTGCTGGCACTCAATGCATTTGGAATTACGAATATAAATATCTTTTTTGATGGCTGGTGGACTTTGTTTATTATTGTTCCTAGTTTTATCGGTTTATTTAACAATGAAGACAGAACAGCGAATCTTATCGGTCTTTTTATCGGTGTATTTTTATTCCTTGCATGTCAGGACGTACTGGATTTCGATATATTCTGGAGACTTCTGATACCGGTAATTATTGCGGCTATTGGTTTGAAAATGATCGTGAAAGGAATCGTTGGAAATAAGAGTACAGAAATAATCAAAAAGATGAAAGAAACCGGTGAAGAGGTGAAAGTTGTCTTTGCTGCTTTTTCCGGACAGAATGTTAATTTTGATTATGAATTATTTAAAGGCGCAGAGCTTACAGCAGTGTTTGGTGGTGTTAAATGTGATCTGAGAAATGCAGTTATTGAAAGAGACGTTGCAATAACGACCAGTAGCATTTTTGGAGGAATCGACATATTTGTTCCGGATGATGTGAATGTTAAAGTAAATTCCAATTCACTTTTCGGCGGTGTTGATGTGAAGAAGCATAAGAATACAAATGACAACAGATATACACTTTATGTTAACAGTACATGTATCTTTGGGGGAGTGGATATAAAATGACAACAGGACAGAAAATAATAAAATATATGGCAGTTGCTTTTGCACTGTTTTTGAGTATCTCTATTTTAAGCGGAATATGTAGCGCAATTTTTACGGTCACAGGACTCATGGGAGGAACAGCCACAGGTGATATGAAGGGATATGTCATCGAAGGGGATTTTACAGATTTAAAAATAGACGTAAGTGTTGCCGAGCTGGAAATTAAGACGGCTGATGAATGGAAATTTGAAACGAATTCTAAGTATATCGAATTGAAAGAAGAAAACGGGAAACTGGAAATCCGGGAAAACAGACCTTCCTTTGTGTTACGCCCGGGTGGAAGTAAGGCGATCCTTACGATACCGGAGGATACAGTGTTAGAATATGCAGATATTGATACCGGAGTAGGAGAGGTAACAATCGATGGATTGTCTGCAGATGTACTTGTCATGGATATTGGCATAGGAGAGGTGAATGCGAAAAAGGTAGAGGTCCTGAACAAAGCGGAAATCGATTATGGGATTGGGGAAACGAATCTCGGACTGAAAGGAAGTGCCCTGGATTATCAGATCAGCCTTGATAAGGGAATCGGGGAAGCGATGCTTGAGAATCAGGAAATGCAGGATGACTGTGTGTATGGATATGGAAACAGACGGATTGAAATCGATGGAGGTATCGGGGAATTAAATATCATATTTGAGTAATAATAATACTTTTGAATCTATATGCATTTGATGTTATAATCATTTCAAAGAAGGAAGTGAAGAGATGATTATCAGTGTAAGCAGAAGAACGGATATACCGGCGCTGTATCCCGAGTGGCTGATGAACCGGCTGCGCGCGGGAGAAGTGCTGGTTCCGAATCCGTATAACCGTAAAAAGGTAAGCCGTATCGCGTTGTCACCGGATACGGCTGATTGTCTTGTGTTCTGGACCAGAAATCCGGAGCCGATGCTTCCTTATCTGAAAGAGATCGATGAAATGGGCTATCGTTATTATTTCCAGATGACGATTACGGATTATGAAGCAGATCTGGAGCCGGGGGCACCGGGAATGGCAGAGGCCATGGCTACATTTTTGCTCTTAAGTGAAAGGCTGGGAAAAGAAAAGATGGATTGGAGATTCGATCCGATTCTTCTGACAGATAAATATACACAAAGTTATCATCTGGAGAAATTTGAAATGATGTGCGAATGGCTGCATGAAGCTACGACAAGGTGTATTCTGAGCTTTGCAGATTCGGGAAAGGAAAAGGGATTTTCTGAGCCGGATGAAGAAGATATGCGGCAGATGGCAAAAGGACTTTCGAAAATTGCAAAGAAATACGGACTGCCGCTTTATACCTGTGCAGAGCGGATAGATCTGAGTGCGTATGGAATCCGGCATGGAGCCTGTATTGACAGGGATAAGATACACCAGATCGCAGGGTATAAGGTGGATCTTAAGAAGGATCCGGGGCAGCGCAGAGAGTGCCGATGTATACAAAGCATTGATATAGGTATGTATGACACATGTATACACGGGTGTAAATACTGCTACGCTACAGAAAGTATGGAAAGTGCCCGTAAAAAATATGATCAGCATGATCCGGAGTCTCCGATTTTAATCGGACATCTCAAAGGAGATGAGAACATAACGGACCGGGAGATGATTTCCAGCAAAGACAACCAGATTTCTTTGTTTGATTTGCCGGAAATGTATACGAGTTTTTAGTGAAAACAGAGAAAATACACAAGAACTTTGATAAAGTATTGACAAAGTTCTTGCATTTTGCTATTTTTAGACTATAGTACAAACTTTGGTCTAGATTATTGATTGCTGATGTGAAAAGTAATGATTTAAGAAAATGAGAGGTACATTTATGAGTCTGATTACGAGTATCCAGAAATACTCTATCCATGATGGAGATGGTATCCGTACGACAGTATTCTTCAAAGGATGTGGCCTGCGTTGTGTGTGGTGTCATAATCCGGAAACGCAGAGTTATAAGAAGCAGCCGCTGTATGATAAAGAGCGCTGTGTAGGATGCCGAAGCTGTGAGATGGCCTGCCCGCATAAAGCAATTCATGAAGAGAATGGAAAAGTAGTAACCGACCTGAATCTTTGTGATGCATGCGGAACGTGTACAGATTATTGTAATCTGAATCTGCGGGAGATCGTTGGAAAAGAGTACACAGTTGATGAACTGATAAAGGAACTTAAGAAAGATGAGATGTTTTACGAAGAGTCCGGCGGTGGTGTGACTTTGTCTGGCGGTGAGGTCATGACAGCAGATATGGATTATGTAGAGGCTCTCTGTAAGAAGCTCAGACATCTTGGTATTACAGTGACGATTGATACTTGTGGTTTTGCCCCATATGAGAATTATGAGAGACTTCTTCCATATGTAGATACATTTTTATATGATATCAAAACGATGGATAATGATTTACATAAGAAATATATGGGAGCCGGTAATGAACTGATTCTTTCCAATCTGGAGAAATTAAGTGCGGCCGGAGCGAGAATATATATCCGTATTCCTACGATTAAGGAAGTAAATGGTGATGATGCTTCTATGAAAGCAATCATTGCATACCTTCAGGAGAAGAATATCCGGGTGGCAAATGTAAATCTTCTGCCTTACCATAATACAGGTTCTTCCAAATATGAGAAAGTAGGCATGGAATATGAAGGAACGGGGCTTCATGCACCTTCCAAAGAAGAGATGGAACATTTTGTAACGTTATTTAAGGAAGCGGGATTCCACAATATAAAAATAGGAGGTTAGAAAGATGGAAAAAAGAGGAATGAACGAACGTATTCAGGCTTTAAGAGAGTTGAGCGTGAATACACAGCCACACATTGACCTGGAACGTGCAAAGAGCGAGACGGAGACTTATAAAAAATATGAAGGACAGTTGTCTATTCCGGAGCTTCGTGCACAGGTGCTTTATGATTACTTTTCAACAAAGACACTTTATATTGGTGATGGAGAATTAATTGTAGGTGAAAAAGGAGATTCTCCGCAGGCATCTCCTACATTCCCTGAACTGTGCTGTCATACTGTTGAAGATATGCACGTAATGAATGATCGTGATCTTATTAACTTTACGGTAAAAGAAGAAGACTACGATTATCAGGAAAAGGTAATTATTCCTTACTGGGATCACCGTTCTACACGTTCTAAGATTCTTGCGAATATGACAGATGAGTGGAAAGCATGCTATGGCGCTGGTATTTTCACAGAGTTCATGGAGCAGAGAGGACCGGGACACACAGTAGGTTCCTTTAAGATCTATGAGAAAGGTTTCCTTGATTATAAGGAAGATATTCAGAAATCAATGGATTCCCTTGATTTCTTCAAGGATTCGGAAGCATTTGAGAAGAGAAATCAGCTTCGTGCTATGTCAAAAGCGTGTGATGCTATCATGGTTCTTGGTGAGCGTTACGCAGCATATGCAAGAGAATTGGCTGAGAAAGAAACAGACGCAAAGAGAAAAGAAGAACTTCTTCAGATCGCAGCAAACTGTGATGTTGTACCGGCTCATAAGCCAGAAACTTACTGGCAGGCTATTCAGATGTACTGGTTCGTACACCTTGGAGTTACAAGTGAGCTGAATCCTTGGGATGCATACAGCCCGGGACGTCTGGATCAGCATCTGAATCCATTCTATGAGAAAGATGTTGAAGCAGGAATCCTTGATGACGAGAAGGCCTTAGAGCTTCTTGAATGTCTGTGGGTAAAATTCAACAACCAGCCGGCACCGCCGAAGGTAGGTATTACATTAAAAGAAAGCAGTACATATACAGATTTCGCAAACCTGAATACAGGTGGTATTACACCAAGTGGAGAAAATGGTGTTAATAATGTAAGTTATCTGATTCTTGACTGTATGGATGAGATGAAGCTTCTTCAGCCAAGTTCCAACGTACAGATCAGCAGAAAGACACCACAGAAGTTCCTGAAACGTGCATGTGAAGTATCACGTAAGGGCTGGGGACAGCCGGCTTTCTATAACACAGAGGCTATTATTCAGGAGCTGATGAATGCAGGAAAGACACTGGAAGACGCAAGAAAAGGCGGAACCAGCGGATGCGTTGAGACAGGAGCATTCGGTAACGAGGCTTACATCCTGACCGGATACTTCAATATTCCAAAGATCTTCGAGCTTACACTGAACAATGGTTACGATAAGATGTCCAATCAGCAGCTTGGTCTGAAGCTTGGATATGCAACAGACTTCGAAACATATGAAGAGCTGTATGATGCATTTAAGAAGCAGATGGAATACTTCATCAATATTAAAATTGAAGGAAGTAACGTCATTGAAAGAATTTTTGCTGATTATATGCCGGTACCATTCCTTTCTATCATTACAAATGACTGTATTACGAAGGGTAAGGATTACAATGGCGGCGGAGCAAGATACAATACCAAATATCTGCAGGGCGTTGGTATCGGAACAATTACAGACTGTCTGGCAGCAGTAAAATACAACGTATATGAGAAGAAGAACTTCACAATGGCAGAGTTAATGCAGGCATTGGAAGATAACTTCGAAGGCCATGACAGAATTCTGAATCTTGTTAGAAATAAGACACCAAAATATGGAAATGATGATGATTACGCAGATGATATCATGAAGGATGTATTCGAGTTCTACAGAAGTCAGGTAACGGGACGCCCGAATACACTTGGCGGAATGTACCGCATCAATATGTTGCCTACAACATGCCATGTATACTTTGGTGATGTTATGATGGCAAGTCCGAATGGACGTCTTGCACACAAGCCGGTATCCGAAGGAATCTCTCCGGAGAAGGGTGCTGATGTAAACGGACCGACTGCAGTAGTAAAATCATGTGCAAAGATGGATCATCTGCAGACAGGTGGTACACTTCTTAATCAGAAGTTTACACCAAGCGTTGTAGCAGGTGAAGAAGGATTGGATCAGATGGCTAACCTTGTTCGTACTTACTTCAATATGGACGGACATCACATCCAGTTCAATGTTATTGACAAAGAGACATTGATTCAGGCACAGAAACACCCGGAAGATTACAAAGATCTTATTGTACGTGTAGCCGGATATAGCGATCATTTCAGAAACTTAAGCAAAGCATTGCAGGATGAAATTATCGAAAGAACAGAACAGAGCTTCAACTAATGTTAATTGGGGACGGGGTTTTTTTCAAAAAACCCCGTCCCCAATTTGAAGAAAGCGGTGTATGAGATGTCAGAAGTAAGAAAACATATGGTTTTTCACGGGCGTGTTCAGGGTGTCGGTTTTCGTTATACGGCAAAGATGCTGGCACAATCCCTGGGACTGACCGGCTGGGTGAAAAATGAATGGGATGATACAGTAGTAATGGAAGTGCAGGGGAGAGAGCAGTTGATCTATAAGCTCATGGAAGGTTTGAATCGTAACATGTTCATAACAATAGAGTGGATCGATACAGAAGAAAAACCGCTGGAGAATGAGAGTTGTTTTTGTGTGCGGTAATATGTTAGAATAGGGACAGGGCAAATGAAATTTGGGACGGAGTAAATCGAAAAAAACCCCGTCCCCAATTAGTGGAGAGTGTGATATGGAGACTGGAAAGAGAAATGTGAAGAGCAGAATTGTTTCGGCAGCGTGGCAGTTATTTTATGAAAAGGGATACAATGGGACAACTGTAGATGACATTATTGCTCTGTCGGGAACTTCGAAAGGTTCGTTTTATTATTATTTTAGTACGAAGGATGAGTTGCTTAATACATTGTCGGTAATTCTGGATGAGTATTATGAGGAGCTGGATGAGAAAATGGATCCGGAGCTGAATAGTTTTGATAAGCTTTTGTATTTGAACAGGGAGGTTCATTTTATGATGCAGGAGAAGATTAGTATTGATCTTCTTGCGTCGTTGTATTCGACACAGCTTGTTACTGCAGGTGATAATAGTCTTTTGGACAGGAATCGCAAATATTATCAACTCATTACAAGAATTGTGGAGGAGGGCCAGAAGCGGGGGCAGATTCGTTCAGATATGTCTGTCAGTGAGATCACAAAGTATTATTCCATGTGTGAGCGGGCGCTGGTTTCTGATTGGTGTATGAACAAAGGCAGTTATTCATTGAGTGAATACACGAACAAGTGCATGCCTATTATGATGGAATATTTCAAGGTGTAGAGTTGTAATTGGATTTGAGGAGGCAGTATTATGGTAATACAGGGGCTGCAAAAGCTTACGCTTCTGGATTATCCGGGCAAGGTCGCATGCACGATATTTACAGCGGGATGTAATTTCCGCTGTCCTTTTTGTCATAATGCATCTTTGGTCATTGATACATATAAGAATCAGGAAATTCCGGAAGAAGAATTATTTTCTTTCTTGAAAAAAAGAACAGGAGTGCTGGACGGTGTGTGCGTAACGGGCGGAGAACCGCTGATTCAGCAGGGGATCGAGGATCTTTTGCTGAAGATAAAGGAGCTGGGATATGCTGTGAAACTGGACACGAATGGCAGTTTCCCGGATAAGCTTCGCCGTCTGGTAGAACAGGGTCTTGTTGACTATGTGGCTATGGATATTAAAAACTCTCAGGAAAGCTACGGCAAGACGATTGGAATAGAAGAGTATGATATTGAAAATGTAAATCGCAGTGTACAATATCTGCTGAGAGGAAATGTGCCGTATGAGTTCCGTACTACGGTTGTGCAGGAGCTTCACCGCAGGTCGGATTTTGAGTCCATCGGCAGATGGATTGAAGGAGCACAGCACTATTATCTGCAACAGTTCGTGGATTCGGGTGATATAATACATCCGGGGCTTCATGGATATAATAAAGATATCATGAATCAGGCATTGGAAATTGTAAGAAAACGCGTGCCGACAGCGGAGTTGCGCGGTTTATAGTAAATCTACACAATAACAACATGTTGTGAAAAAGCGAAATTTGTGCACAATATGTTGTTATTTTTATTGACTGAAATGCGCTGGAAATGGTATCATGTAAGAACCGAGATGAAACGAAAGAAAAATGTGAAAGGGGAGCGTATTTATGTACCAGGTAATGAAGAGAGACGGACAGATTGCGGATTTTAATTTATCTAAGATCAGTATTGCTATTGAAAAAGCATTTAAAGCGCAGAACAAAGAATATAATCAGGACATTATAGATTTACTTGCACTCAAGGTAACAGCAGCATTTGAGCCAAAGATCAAGAATTCTCTTATCCAGGTGGAGGATATCCAGGACAGTGTAGAAGAGATCCTCATCAAAGCAGGATATGCGGATGTTGCAAAAGGATATATTCTGTACAGAAAGCAGAGAGAGAAGATTCGTAATCTGAAATCTACGATGCTGGATTACAAAGAGATCGTAGACAGCTATGTTAAGGTTACAGATTGGCGTGTAAAGGAAAACTCTACAGTAACTTATTCTGTCGGAGGTCTTATTTTAAGTAACTCCGGTGCGATTACAGCGAATTACTGGCTGTCTGAGATTTATGATGAAGAGATTGGTCAGGCACATAGAAATGCAGACATTCACATTCACGATCTTTCCATGCTGACCGGATATTGTGCGGGATGGTCACTGAAGCAACTGATTCAGGAAGGACTGGGCGGTATCCCGGGAAAGATTTCTTCTTCCCCTGCAAAGCACTTAAGTGTACTTTGTAATCAGATGGTGAATTTCCTTGGAATCATGCAGAATGAGTGGGCAGGTGCACAGGCATTTTCGTCCTTTGATACTTATCTGGCTCCGTTTGTAAAAGCAGACAATCTGACATATCCGGAAGTGAAGAAGTGTATTGAATCCTTTATTTACGGTGTAAATACACCGTCTCGTTGGGGAACACAGGCACCGTTTTCCAATATCACTCTTGACTGGACAGTTCCGAATGACCTGGCAAATCTTCCTGCCATCGTAGGTGGAAAGAATCAGGATTTCACATATGGAGACTGTAAAAAAGAGATGGATATGGTCAATAAAGCATTTATCGAGATTATGATCGAAGGTGATGCACATGGCCGTGGATTCCAGTATCCGATTCCGACATATTCTATTACCAGTGATTTTGACTGGTCAGATACAGAGAATAACCGGTTGTTGTTTGAGATGACAGCAAAATACGGCACACCATATTTTTCAAATTACATTAACAGTGATATGGAGCCGAGCGATGTCAGAAGTATGTGCTGCCGTCTTCGTCTGGATCTTCGTGAGCTTCGTAAGAAATCCGGTGGTTTCTTCGGAAGTGGAGAAAGCACAGGATCCGTAGGTGTTGTTACGATCAACATGCCAAGAATTGCTTATCAGTCAGAAAATGAAGAAGAGTTTTTCGAGAGACTGGATAAACTGATGGATATAGCTGCACGTTCACTGCATGTAAAACGTACGGTTATTACAAAGCTTCTTGATGAAGGACTGTATCCATATACAAAACGTTATCTTGGAACATTTAACAATCATTTTTCAACCATTGGTCTTCTTGGTATGAATGAGGCTGGTCTGAATGCAAAATGGATTGGTAAGGATATGACACATAAAGAGACACAGGAATTCTCCAAAAAGGTTCTGAACCATATGAGAGACCGTCTTTCTTCATATCAGGAAGAGTATGGTGACTTATATAACCTTGAGGCAACTCCGGCTGAGTCTACAACTTATCGTTTTGCAAAGCATGATAAGGAACAGTTCCCGGATATTATCACAGCCGCAGAATGTGATGGAACACCGTATTATACCAATAGTTCACATCTTCCGGTAGGCTATACAGAAGACATTTTTGAGGCATTGGATATTCAGGATGAGCTGCAGACATTGTATACATCCGGTACCGTATTCCATGCATTCCTGGGTGAGAAGTTGCCAAGCTGGCAGTCAGCAGCATCACTTGTTCGTAAGATTGCGGAAAACTATAAGCTGCCATATTACACAATGTCACCAACATATTCTATCTGTAAGAACCACGGTTACATTACCGGTGAGCACTATACCTGTCCGGAATGTGGTGAAACGACAGAGGTGTACAGCCGTATTACCGGTTACTATCGTCCGGTACAGAACTGGAATGATGGAAAAGCACAGGAGTTTAAGGACAGAAAAGTATACGATATCAACAGTTCCAGGCTTAAAGTGAAAGTAAAAACGGATGAACATATTGAAGAGGTTCTGAAACAGGAAGCAGAAGCCCCTAAGACACTCCTTTTTACAACAAAAACCTGTCCGAATTGCGTGATTGCAAAGAATGCACTTGATGATGCACATATGGAGTATGAGGTTATTGATGCACAGGAGAATAAGGAACTTGCAAAGAAATACGGCGTTATGCAGGCACCGACTTTGATTGTTGTCGGAGAAAATGGAGTAGAAAAGCTGGCAAATGCATCTAATATTGTAAAATATACAGAAGATAAATAATGAAATCGGGGACGGGGTTTTTTCGAAAAAACCCCGTCCCCGATTTCAACTTTGCCCTGTCCCCAATGGCCTATCTGCCTTCCAGTGCTCTGTTTTTTCCGGTTCCAAAATGATCCGATTTCAATATTTCGTAAGATTTCTCGTAATTATTCTCCCGCATATATGCAACCATTTTTTTCAGGTTTTCATTTGTTTCCGGAATATGCATTCCGTTTTTGACGGAATACTGTCCGATGCGGATAAACTCAGATAAATTATTTTCGTAAATTTTCTTTATACGTTCGTTATCGAAAATGCTGATAATCTCCATGTGCATGGCGGTATCTGCGACTTCCCATTCATATACGTCGCCGGCAGCGGCGCACATGCGTACAACTTTCTCTTCAATTCGATAAGAATATTCTACATTCTTACCGGAGTCAAATATAAGCTCAAATGCGGCTCTCTCCAAAAGTTCCCGAAGCTGATAGATTTCGGTGATATCTTTATCGGTAATCTCCCTTACAGTCATAGACTTGTAATAGTCTGAGACAATCAGTCCTTCGGCTTGCAGCATCTGAATGGCGCTGCGTACCGGACTGCGGCTCATTCCCAGCTCGGCAGTGAGCATTGCTTCTGTAAGCGGCATGCCGGGTGGGTAAGTAAGGTTTAAAATATTATGTTTAATTTTTTCATATGCCTGATTCGCAAGGGATGTTACTTTTTCCGCCATAAGCTACCTCTACATATTTCTGGAGATTTCTTCACATACTTTCATAGCTTCGAAGATTGCGCTTCTGAAGCCGCGTTCTTCTAATACACGTACAGCTTCAATTGTTGTTCCAGCAGGGGAGCATACCATATCTTTCAGCTCGCCTGGGTGTTTGCCTGTATCCAGAACCATCTTTGCGCTTCCGAGAACAGCCTGAGCTGCAAACTGGTAAGCCTGTGGTCTTGGCATTCCACCTGATACAGCAGCGTCTGCCATTGCTTCAATCATCATGAATACATAAGCCGGTGAACTTCCGCTTGTGGAAACTACAACATCCATAAGGCGCTCAGGAACGATCTCCACACGGCTGAAGCTTTCAAGAAGTGTACGAACGTAAGCAATCTCTTCCTCTGTCATGTTTTCGTTCGGGCATGCAGCAGTCATACCAGCGCCTACCATTGCCGGAGTATTTGGCATAGTACGAACGAGTTTCACTGGTTTGCCGAATTTCTCAGCGAGCCATGCAAGTGTTTTTCCAGGTGCGATTGTGATTACGATCTGGTTTTCTTTGATATCGTCTTTGATTTCTGTAATTACAGACTCATAGAACTGTGGCTTTACAGATAAAACGATGACCTCTGCGCTGTTAACAACTTCTTTGTTGCTTGCTGTTACATTGATGCCAAACTGTTCTTTTGCGCGTTCTCTTCCCGGTGCAAATAAATCTGCCCCAATGATTTCATTTGCAGGGATAATCTGATTCTTTATAATGCCGCCCATAATTGCTGATGCCATGTTACCGGTTCCGATAAATCCTAATTTCATATCTAATTACCTTCCTTTTTTGTGATTTGTATACATTTGATTAATTTGTATACAATTTGTGTTGAAATCAATATAGCACGTATTTGACATGAAGTCAATATGTGTGTACAATTTTTTTAATAAGTTTTTGATAAGAATAAGAAAGGAAGCTGGCATGAAGAAAGAACTGGCTTATTTTACAATAGATAGTGCATATGGAGGAAACCAGGAATGGTTTACGAATCTTGTTATGTACATGGGCGGCTGCGGTGCGGCGACTGCCTGTGACAGCTGCATATATTTTGCGCTTCGGTTCGGAAAAAAAGAGTTGTATCCTTACGATATAAATGCACTTTGCAAAGAAGAATACAAAAAATTCAGTCAGATTATGAAGCCGTATATCCGACCGCGAGTTGGTGGAGTCAGGAAACTTGAATGGTTTGCGGAGGGGCTTGGGCGATATATAATGGATGTATGTCGTCAAAAAAGATGTGAAAATCCCTTGAAAATGGATATTTTTTCGGGAAACAGGAGTGAAGCGGAGGCAGAGATATTCGTGAAGGAGCAGATTGACAGAAATGTGCTGGTTCCATGTCTGCTTTTGAAGCACAAAGATGAAGAGAAGTTCAAGGATTACATTTGGCATTGGTTTCTGATTGTAGGATATGAGGAAACGGAGGGAGATTTCCTTGTGAAGACAGCGACTTATGGAGAAGCGGTCTGGTTTTCTTTAAAGGAACTCTGGGACACAGGATGCGAGGAAAAGGGAGGATTTATTAAGTATTTGCCACTTTACGAATAAGAAAATATCCGTTAAAATAAGAATAATGTTTGTAAAAATATAAGAAAAGAGGAATAAAATTATGGCAAATCCAGTTGTTACAATTGAAATGGAAAATGGAGATATTATGAAAGCAGAGCTGTACCCGGAGATTGCACCGAATACAGTAAATAACTTTATATCTCTCGTTAATAAAGGATATTATGACGGACTGATTTTTCACCGTGTTATCCGTGGATTTATGATCCAGGGTGGATGTCCGCAGGGAATTGGAACCGGTGGTCCTGGATATAACATAAAAGGTGAGTTCGCGCAGAACGGATTCAAAAATGATCTTGCACATACAGAGGGTGTTCTTTCTATGGCAAGAGCAATGCATCCGGATTCAGCGGGTTCACAGTTCTTTATTATGCACAAGAACTCACCACATCTTGACGGCGCTTATGCAGCTTTCGGAAAGATTATTGAGGGAATGGATGTTGTAAATAAGATTGCTGAGACAGCTACAGATTACAGAGACAGACCACTGGAAGAGCAGAAGATGAAAAAGGTGACAGTTGATACATTTGGAGAAGTATATCCGGAGCCGGAAAGAGCATAATTTGCCGGCAGACGTATGCCGACACTGGGAGGAGAATGTCCATGAATATGGTGCATACTGATAAACTGGTATTTGAATATGAGAAGCGGGATGAAGAAGGCAATGTAATCGGTACTTCCCGTGCCATAGATGAAGTTGATATTGACATTAAAGCAGGACAGTTCATCGCAATACTGGGTCATAACGGTTCCGGTAAGTCCACATTTGCAAAGCACCTGAATGCCATTCTTGTTCCGACAGAAGGGACGGTCTGGGTAGACGGACGTGATACGAGGAAGCCGGAAGAGCTGTGGAATGTCAGACAGTCCGCCGGGATGGTGTTCCAGAATCCGGACAATCAGATCATAGGCACAGTTGTAGAGGAAGATGTAGGGTTTGGCCCGGAGAATCTTGGTGTGCCTACGGATGAGATATGGCAGCGTGTGGAAGACAGCCTGAAGGCAGTCGGAATGATTTCCTATCGTCACCATTCGCCGAATAAGCTTTCCGGCGGTCAGAAACAACGTGTGGCGATCGCCGGTGTTGTTGCTATGGAGCCGAAATGTATCGTACTGGATGAACCGACGGCGATGCTTGATCCGGTGGGACGAAAAGAAGTGCTGAAGACGGTAAAGAAACTCCGTGAGCAGAAGCAGGTTACAGTTATTCTTATCACACATTATATGGAAGAGGTTATTGATGCGGATAAAATATTTGTAATGGATCATGGTCATGTAGTTATGGAAGGGACACCGCAGGAGATATTCTCACAGGTTGATACGCTTAAGAGCTATCGCCTGGATGTGCCGCAGGTGACAATCCTTGCCGATGAGCTTAAGAAGCGTGGGCTTCCGATACCGGCAGGTATCCTGAGAAAAGAAGAGTTGGTGAATGCATTATGTCAATTAAAATAGAACATTTAAACTATATATACAATCCGGGAACTGCATATGAAAAGCATGCCCTTAAGGATATTTGTCTGGAGATACCCCATGGTGAGTTTGTGGGGATCATCGGGCATACCGGCTCAGGCAAATCGACGCTCATACAGCATTTGAACGGACTCATTCGGGCAACCAGCGGAAAGATTTATTATAATGACGAAAATATATATGAGGACGGATATAATATGCGTGTTCTTCGCAGTCAGGTGGGACTGGTTTTTCAGTATCCGGAACATCAGCTTTTTGAGATTGATGTGTTGACAGATGTGTGCTTTGGACCAAAGAATCAGGGCTTTGATACGGGGGAATGTAAGGAGCGTGCGCTGGAGGCTCTGCGGCTTGTGGGATTAAAGGAAAAGTATTATAAGGCATCTCCTTTTGAACTTTCCGGCGGTCAGAAGAGAAGAGTAGCTATCGCCGGTGTACTGGCAATGCGTCCCAGAGTACTTGTGCTCGACGAGCCGACAGCAGGACTTGATCCAAAGGGCAGGGATGATATCCTGGATCAGATTGCGTATCTGCATAAGCAGAGTGATATGACTGTAATCCTTGTCTCTCACAGCATGGAAGACATCGCGCGGTACGCGGATCGGATTATTGTTATGAATAATGGCGAAGTTATGTACAATGACGAGCCAAAGAAAGTATTTGCACATTATAAGGAGCTGGAGCAGGTAGGGCTTGCTGCTCCGCAGGTAACATATATTATGCATGATCTGCATGAGAAAGGGTTCCCGGTCGATGTGACTGCGACTACTGTAGAGGAAGCTGCGGATGAGATCATGCAGGTACTGGAGAAGAAAAGATGATTCGAGATATTACGATAGGACAATATTATCCTGCAAAAAGTATACTGCATAGACTGGATCCCCGGGTTAAGCTGGTGTCAACACTGCTTTATCTGATATCTTTGTTTTTGTTCAAAAGCATTCCAGGCTATCTCGTGGCAACGCTTTTTCTGGCAGCAGTCATTAAGGTGTCCAAAGTACCCTTTAAGCATATTGTAAAAGGATTGAAGCCGATTATTATGCTCCTTCTGATTACAGTCATTTTCAATCTGTTTCTCACAAGAAGCGGAGATGTATTGTTTCATAAATGGATCATTACCATAACAGAAGGCGGTCTTGTAACAGCAGTATACATGGCAATTCGCCTTATTTATCTCATTATCGGTTCATCGCTGATGACATTTACAACGACACCGAATGAGCTGACAGACGGCATTGAAAAACTTCTGCATCCTCTGAATAAGGTACATGTGCCGGTGCATGAGGTAGCAATGATGATGTCCATTGCACTTCGCTTTATTCCGATTCTTCTGGAGGAGACGGATAAGATCATGAAAGCACAGATCGCACGAGGTGCAGATCTGGAGAGTGGCAATATGATACAGAAGGCAAAAGCAATGATTCCGATACTCGTACCATTATTTGTGTCAGCTTTCCGTCGTGCCAATGACCTTGCAATGGCCATGGAAGCAAGATGCTATCGCGGCGGAGAAGGACGGACGAAGATGAAACCACTTCAGTATCATTCACGCGACAGAATTGCTTATATTGTTGTAATTGTATATGTAATAGGGGTGGTCCTTGTCGGAAGATACGTGCCACTGCATGTTTGGATATTCTAAATTGTAGTTGGGGACGGGGTTTTTCTAGAAAAACCCCGTCCCCAACTAATCCCGGGAGGAAATGGATGAAAAGAGTCAGAATTGTTGTTGCTTATGATGGCACAAATTATTGTGGCTGGCAGCTGCAGCCAAACGGCGTTACAATTGAAGAGATATTGAATAAGAGTATCAAAAGCCTCACAGGCGAGGAGATCCGAATCATCGGGGCGAGCCGTACAGATTCCGGTGTGCATGCATTGGGTAATGTGGCTGTTTTTGATACGGCCTCGACGATTCCGCCGGAACGTTTTGCTTATGCTTTGAATCAGCGCCTTCCGGAGGATATCGTGATCGTGAAATCGGATGAGGTCGCAGCTGACTGGCATCCGCGTTATCGGGATGATATTAGGAAAACGTATGAATATCATATCTATAACGCACAGGTTCAGAACCCGCTAAAACGCCGCTATAGTGCATTTGTGTCATTTCCGATGGATATCGAAGCGATGAAAGCGGGAGCTTTGTATCTGGAAGGGGAACATGATTTCGTCAGTTTCTGTAATATACGAACGAATACAACGGACACGGTGCGCACTGTGGAGAAGATTGAGATTATAAAGCAGGATGCAGATATTACGATTCGGATTACCGGAAATGGGTTTTTATATAATATGGTGCGAATCATTGCGGGGACTCTGATTCGTGTGGGAAGAGGATTCTATACCCCAGAGAGGGTTCAGGAAATATTAGAAGCAAAGGAACGGACCGAGGCAGGAGTGACAGCTCCGGCAAATGGTCTGGTGTTGGTGGGAATTGATTATGGAGAGAAAAATCTATTTTGACAATGGAAGTACATCATGGCCGAAAGCACCGGGGGTAGCGGAAGCTATGACGGAGCTTCTTACGAAAGGTGCATTTAACATCAATCGTGGAAACTATGCGGATGCGTATGAGGTGGAAGGTCTGGTTCTGGATACGAGGGCGAAGCTTGCGAGATTGTTTCATGTACCGGACTCCAGAAGAGTGATTTTTTCGCCGGGTATTACGTATTCTCTGAACTATTTTATAAAGGGATTCTTAAGAGAAGGGGACCATGTTATCGTGACAGGGATTGAACACAATGCGGTCATGCGTCCACTTAAGCAGATGCAGGCTAAAGGAGTGACTTATGACATCGCCTGTACAAATGAAGAAGGCAGTGTGGCACCGGAAAGTGTGGAAAAACTGATCGGACCAAAGACCCGTGCAATCATTGTCTCTCATGCGTCCAATGTGTGTGGCACGATCGTTCCGATTAAGGAGATCGGTGATATTTGCCGCAGACATCATATTTTCTTTGTGGTGGATACCGCGCAGAGTGCCGGGACACTGGATGTAAACATGCCGGAATGCGGAATAGACTTTCTGGCCTTTACCGGACATAAAGGGCTTCTGGGGCCGCAGGGGATAGGTGGATTCCTCATCTCTCCTGAACTGGATGCGTGTATGGAACCTTTGATCGCCGGAGGAACCGGGAGTCAGTCGGATTCCTTTGATATGCCGAGGAGCCTCCCGGATAAATACGAGAGCGGCACAATGAATCTGCCGGGAATCATCGGACTTCGCGCGGCTCTTTCCTATATTGAAGAGACAGGACTTTCGACAATCCATGAAAAGAAAATGAGTCTTACCGGGTATTTCCTTGATAAAATCCATGGGATTCCCGGTATCCGTGTGGCGGGAAAACAGGATACCAAAGACCGGGTGGCAGTGATATCTCTGGATTTTACAGAAAATGATAATGCGATCGTGGCATTTGAACTGGAGCAACAGTACGGAATCATGACGAGAGTAGGGCTTCACTGTGCACCGCTGGCGCACAGAACCCTCAATACATATCCGCAGGGAACGGTTCGTTTTGCATTTGGCTGTATGAACACAACAGAAGAAATTGATATTTGTGTAGAGGGAATGCGAGAAATACTCTAAGGATACCCTGACTTATAGAAAAAACAAATAAATAGCATGCAGATATAATAAAAACCAATAAACGGTTTTCCTCGATTTCATTGTCTGGAAGGAGAAAAAATGTTACGGTATTGATAGCTAAAATACTGTAAGAAAAGAAAAATCAAGGAGGAAAATAGTATGGCTGATTATCGTAAAATGTGGGAAGAGCTGGGAATGGATCTGGAAACCCATGACCAGTTGTGTGCAGTACTGCCACAGGCATTTGGGGATGTTTTCTTATCACAGGAGAACCGTCCTGAGGGAATGGATTACTATAATATGGTAGTTGCTGATATCCACGGTATCCGTCCGGCAGAGCTGATTGAACATCAGAAAAAAGGCGGAAAAGTATTTGGTACTTTCTGTGTATATGTACCGGATGAGATCGTATTTGCAGCAGATGCAATTGCAACAGGTCTTTGTGGTGGTTCACAGTTCTGGGTACCGGGTGGTGAAAAAGTTCTTCCGACGAATACATGTCCGCTGATCAAAGCATCTGTAGGTGCAAGACTGGATCGTACATGTCCGTTCTTCAGAATCGCAGATATGTATATTGGGGAAACAACCTGTGATGGAAAGAAGAAAGCATGGGAAATTCTTGCGGAGGATGTTCCGGTACATGTAATGGATCTTCCACAGATGAAGCGCGCCAAAGATGTAAAGGCATGGGCAGAAGAAATTACCGAATTCAAAAATGTAGTAGAAGAGTTTACCGGAAATAAGGTAACAGCTGAGAAGCTTGCAGAAAGCATTAAGCTGATTAACAACAAGAGAAAAGCGCTGGAAAGATTATACAATACACGTAAAAATGAAAATGTTCCGATCAGCGGTGTGGATGCACTTGTTATTTCCCAGATTGCATTCTATGATGATCCGGCAAGATTCACACAGATGACAAACAAGCTCTGTGATGAACTGGAGCAGCGTGTAAAAGATGGCGTAAGCGTTGTACCGGCAGGAACAAAACGTATCATGCTCACAGGTACTCCGCTTGCAATTCCGAACTGGAAGTTACATAATATTGTTGAGACAAGCGGCGGTGTTGTTGTATGTGAAGAAATGTGTACAGGTACACGTTATTTTGAGAGACAGGTGGACGAGACCAAGACAACAGTTGAAGATCAGATTACTGCTCTTGCAGAGAGATATATGGGAATCAACTGTGCATGCTTCACACCAAATGAAGGAAGAATTGATGATATTTTACGTCTTGCAAAAGAGTATAAGGTTGACGGAATCATTGATGTAAACTTAAAGTTCTGTAATCTCTATGATACAGAAGGATATTTCGTAGAACGTGCAATGAAAGAAGCTGGCATTCCGGTTCTCGGAATCGAGACGGATTACACAGACAGCGATGCACAGCAGCTTCGTACAAGAGTCAGCGCATTTATTGAGATGCTGAACAAGTAGAAAGGGCGATCATGCAAAAAATACAGCACTATGTGTTATTTCCCAATCATGATAACGGAATGCGTCTGTATAATGAATTAAAAGCACTGGGGGTTCGGGCAACGATTGCTCCGACCCCCAGAGTTGCGAGTAAATGCTGTGGCATTTCTCTTCTGGTTGAGGAAAAAGATTTAGAAACAATCAAGGCGTGCATTGAGGAGCATGAGATAGAAATTCTTAAAATTGCCGCCATAGAAAGAGACATAAATCCACGAAGGGATAAATATTGTTAGACGAGGTATAATAAAGTGAATTATGTAGGAATCGACATTGGATCTACTGCATCTAAAGTTGCAGTTCGGGGAGATGTAGAAATGCAGTTTGTTCTCCCTACAGGATGGAGCAGTAAGGAAACGACACAGATAATTAAAGAAAGACTGAAAGAGAACGGCGTGGACGTATTGGCAGACGATACGAAGGTAGTAGCTACGGGTTACGGCCGTGTGGCAGTGGATTTTGCCGATCATGTTATTACCGAGATCACCTGTCATGCAAGAGGCGGCCGCGAGATGGCAGGAGATGACTGTGCGATCATTGACGTAGGCGGACAGGACACCAAAGTAATTCTTGTTGAGCATGGTATGGTGCAGGATTTCCTTATGAACGATAAATGTTCTGCAGGTACAGGAAAATTTCTGGAAATCATGGCAAATCGACTTGGTGTTACGCTTCAGGAGCTGTTTGATATGGCCAGGGAAGGTACGGTTCTTCCGATCAGTTCCCTGTGTACGGTTTTTGCTGAATCCGAAGTAATCAATTATATTGGAGAGGGAAGAAAACGAGAAGATATTGCAGCAGGCGTTGTAGACTCTGTTGCAGCCAAAGTGGCACAGCTGAGCCAGAGAAAAAATCTGCCGCAGAAGGTTATCCTCACAGGAGGCTTAAGCCACAGCGAGTATTTTACGTCTATTCTCTCTGCAAAAGTAGGACAGAAAGTAGAACCGACAGAAAATGGAAGATACGCAGGTGCTTTGGGAGCTGCTCTGCTTGCAAAAGAAAAATCAAGATAAAATAGTGCAAATTGCAAAAAAAGGATAAAAAAAGACAAAAAAAATATCCAAAAGTGTAAAAAATTAAAAAACCCGTAGAAATTATGTCTGTGACTGTGATAGTATAAGAAAAATAAGTAAATCTGTGGGAGGATTTCGATTATGGAAATGTTTTTGAAAGTTATTCCGATTTTCGGAGTAATTGCTCTGCTTTTCGCATTATCACTTGCGATGAAAGTTAGCAAGCAGAGCGAAGGTACAGACAGAATGAAAGAGATTGCAGCAGCAATCAGCGAAGGAGCACAGGCTTTCCTCAGAGCGGAATATAAGATTCTGGTAATCTTTATCGCTGTAGTATTCGTTCTGATCGGGTTTGGCCTTAAGAGCTGGATCACAGCAATTGCATTTGTAGGCGGTGCATTATTCTCGATCATCGCCGGATATTGTGGAATGACAGTAGCTACAAAGGCAAATGTCAGAACTGCAAATGCAGCAAAAGAAAGTGGAATGAACAAGGCACTTTCTATCGCATTTTCAGGCGGAGCTGTTATGGGAATGTGTGTGGCAGGTCTTGGAACATTAGGTGTAAGTATTGTTTACCTTACTACAGGTAATCCGGGAGTATTATCCGGATTCAGTATGGGTGCTTCTTCTGTTGCACTGTTTGCCCGTGTCGGTGGTGGTATTTATACAAAAGCGGCAGACGTTGGAGCTGACCTTGTTGGTAAGGTAGAAGCAGGAATTCCGGAAGATGATCCGCGTAACCCGGCTGTTATTGCCGATAACGTAGGCGATAACGTAGGTGACGTTGCCGGTATGGGAGCTGACCTGTTCGAGTCATATGTTGGTTCTCTTGTATCTGCACTGACACTTGGAATTGCCGTTTCAGGCGGAGTGAAGGATGCCGGAGTATTATTCCCGCTGGCAATTGCAGCAATTGGTCTTATGGCTTCTATCATTGCTTCCTTCTTTGTAAAGGGTGGAGAGAACACAGATCCTCAGAAAGCACTTTCTAAAGGAAGTTATGTATCTGCAGCGATTGTAATTGTCGGTGCAATTGTACTGAGTAATGTGTTATTTGGAAATATGAGTGCAGCAATCGCAGTTATCGCTGGTCTGATTGTTGGAGTTATTATTGGTAATGTAACAGAATACTATACTTCTGCTGATTACAAACCGGTTCAGAAGATCGGAGAGCAGTCCGAAACAGGGCCGGCAACTACAATCATCAGTGGTATTGCTGTAGGTATGCAGTCAACAGCAATTCCGATGATTCTTATCTGTATCGGTATCTTTATCGCATTCCAGGTATCTGGTCTTTACGGTATCGCTCTTGCAGCAGTAGGTATGCTTTCTACAACTGGTATTACAGTAGCCGTTGATGCATATGGCCCGATCGCTGACAATGCAGGTGGTATCGCTGAAATGTCAGGATTGGATGAATCTGTTCGTGAGATTACAGATAAACTTGACTCTGTTGGTAATACAACAGCAGCTATGGGTAAAGGTTTTGCTATCGGTTCCGCAGCACTTACAGCACTTGCACTGTTCGTATCTTACGCACAGGCTGTAGGACTTGGCGAGATCAATATCCTGGATCCACTCGTAGTAATCGGCCTCTTCATCGGTGGTACACTTACATTCCTGTTCTCAGCTATGACAATGGATTCCGTTTCCAAAGCTGCTTACAAGATGATCGAGGAAGTAAGACGCCAGTTCCGTGAGAAACCAGGCATCATGCAGGGAACAGAAAAACCAGATTACACATCATGTGTAGGTATTTCCACAACAGCAGCCCTGCACGAGATGTTAGTACCTGGTATCATGGCAGTTGCAGTACCGATCATCGTAGGTGTTGTACTTGGACCAGAAGCACTCGGCGGACTTCTTGGCGGTGCACTTGTATCCGGTGTTCTGATGGCAATCTTTATGTCCAACTCCGGTGGTGCATGGGATAATGCTAAGAAATACATCGAGACAGGATACCATGGCGGAAAAGGAAGCGAAGCACATAAAGCAGCCGTTGTTGGTGACACTGTAGGTGACCCGTTCAAAGACACATCAGGACCGTCTATCAACATCCTGATTAAGCTGATGACAGTAGTATCATTAGTATTTGCACCATTATTCTTATCAATTGGTGGATTATTATAGTTTAAATGGGGACGTAGACTTTTTAAAAAAGTCTACGTCCCTTTTTGCATTTTGTGGTGTACCAAAATGAAAAATGTGGTGTACCTAAATGACTGGAAAGTAGAAATAGTTTGTGCTAATATATGTTTCGTAGCTATTTTTATTTAGAAAAGAGGTTTTATATATGACAAAAGTGGACATTATTTCCGGATTCCTTGGAGCGGGAAAGACTACCTTTATCAAATTGCTGATCGATAAGGTGTTTGCCGGAGAGAAGCTTGTACTGATTGAAAATGAGTTTGGCGAAATCGGAATTGACGGTGGTTTTCTTAAGGATGCGGGAATTGAGATTACAGAGATGAATTCCGGATGCATTTGTTGTACTCTGGTAGGAGATTTCAGTAAGGCGCTTCAGAAAGTGCTTGAGGAATATAAGCCGGATCGTGTATTGATTGAGCCTTCAGGAGTCGGAAAGCTGTCTGATGTTGCAAAGGCAATCGAAGACGTAAAAATAAATGCGGATATAGAAATAGAGGGAAGAATTACGGTTGTTGATGGAAAGAAAGCGAAGATGTATCTGAGAAATTTTGGAGAATTCTTTAAAAATCAGGTCGAACATGCATCTACAATTGTTATCAGCCGTACACAGATGATGAAAGATGATAAGATTGAGGAATGTGTACATCTTCTCAGAGAAGAAAATGAAGAGGCAGCGATAATTTCTACTCCGTGGGAAGAGTTGAGTAAAGAGGCTGTTCTTCATGCTTTAGAGCAGGGATCAGAACTGGAGGAGCTTTTGGAGCATCATGGCCACGAACATGAACATCATCATGACGGTTGTTGCGATCACGAACATGAACATGAACATCATCATCATGACTGTTGTTGCGACCACGAACATGAACACCATCATGATGACTGTTGTTGTCACGATCACCATGACCACGGCCACCATGACCACGGCCACCACGACCACGACCATCATGATCACGATCACCATGAGCATCATCACCATGCGGATGATGTGTTTACAAGCTGGGGAAAAGAGACCGCGCATAAATACACAAAGGAAGAGCTTGACTTTATCGTAAAAGCATTATCAGCAGCAGAAGGTTATGGAACAGTCCTTCGTGCAAAGGGTATCATTGCCATGGCAGATGGTGGATGGAAACAGTTTGATCTTGTGCCGGAAGAATATGAGATAAGAGATTGTCAGGCTGACTATACCGGCCGGGTTTGTGTTATTGGAACTGATCTTAATGAAGCAGAACTTTTGAAATTATTCCATATTCAGTAAGAAGGTGATGAGATGGTAACGCCAGTATTTATTTGTACAGGATTTCTGGACAGTGGAAAAACAACGCTTGTCAAAGACACACTGATGGAACAGGAATGGATAGAACCGGGACTTACGCTTCTTATTGTCTGCGAAGAAGGCGAGGAAGAGTATTCAGAAGAATATCTGAAACGTAAGAATATGGCACTTTTAAATATTGAGGAGCCGGAGCAGCTAAATGCTACATTTTTCAAAAACTGTGAGAAAAACTATCATCCGACACAGGTTGTGATTGAGTACAACGGTATGTGGAAACTGCAGGATCTGCTGATGATAAAATATCCGAGAAATTGGCAGCTCCAGGGTGTTTATTCTACTGTAAATGGAATGACGGTGGATATGTATCTGAAGAATATGAGAAATGTTCTGATGGAGCAGCTTACGGAATCGGAGCTTATCGTTGTAAACAGATGCCCGGCAGAAACAGATCGCTCTGGGTTCCGACGTGCTCTGAAGGTGCAGAATCCGATGGCACAGCTGATATTTGAAGGAACGGACGGGAAAATCATACAGCCGTCTGCGGAAGATCTGCCATATGATGTGAAAACTGATCCGATCGTGATTGATGATATGGATTTCGGAATATGGTATGTAGATGCATATGATCATCCGGATATTTATCTTCACAAAGAAATAGAATTTGTTGCTCAGGCCTTTCGCCCGAAAGGAATGGGAAAGGATATGTTCGTTCCGGTGCGTAAAATTATGACATGCTGTGCAGATGACATACGTTTCTATGGCTATCCGTGTAAGGTGGGTAAGAATATAGATATCCCGATGAAAAAATGGGTAAAGATTCGGGCAAGATTTGAGTTTGAGTCTGTTACTTCATTCGGAAATGAACAACCGGTACTTTATCTGACACATATGGAGGCCGCTCAGAAACCAGCAGAAGAAGTAGTATATTTGGGATAACTGGAAATTTAGTGTAGTAAGGGATACGCAGTATCGGCAGGAGAAAGTGCCTCGACGCATTCGCCCCTGCAACTAGCCCACGAATCTATAAGAGCGCGAAAATCAGACGATAAATCAACGCCTGTTTTTCGCGCTCTAACAGTTTCGGGGCGGATTTTCCGGGGCTCTTGCTTACCTCATCACTTTCTCCTGCCGATGCTGCTGCCATTTACTACACCGTAAATTTCTGGGTAAAAGATGTATGCCATAGTTTGTTGGAAAAACAAGTACCTGATTGTAGGTTTTCATTACATATTTGCAAAAGCAAAGAATTGTAATGACTTTTTAATTGTTAAAATCATCTCCCGGGAAAGATATTGAGGAATTCGAATGAATTTAGAAGAGGAAAACTCATTCCCTGACAAAAAAAGTCATCAATTTGAATGAAATGTTACTACAACTGAAGTCCGTCGCCTGCACATTCTACCCCGAAATTGTAGTGTAAAGATTTGAGGTGTTAAAAGAACAGGCTGTAAGAAGAGAAACCTGGTGCTTTGTTTCCGTAGAAGAGTGATACAATCCGTTGCTGAAAAAGGACAAAATATACAGACCGAGTCTTGTACTTCGGGTACAAGGCGAGAAGATAGCTGAACGGATGAACTCATGAGGAGTTCTCCGTGAATCTATCTGGTGTCTGTTATATTTTGTCCTTTTAAAGTTATGGATTGTAAACGACTGGTCAGGAAACAAAGCATCAGGTTACCTTTCTTACAACCGTCCTTTTTTATACCTTAAACTTCTACACTAAATTTCCACTTTACTTAATGCAGCTTCGTCTGCAACGATTGTTACATCATTATGTAACTGCAGGATGGATGCAGGTACCTGTGGTGTGATCGGGCCGGAGATAACTTCTTTTAAGATTTCTGATTTATCCTCGCCACTTACGACTACAACAATTTTCTTTGCCTGCATGATGTTCTTTGTGCCCATGGTATATGCCTGATGTGGAACGTCGGCCTCGGAAGCGAAGAAACGTGTATTTGCTTCGATTGTGCGTGGTGTCAGATCTACGCAGTGTGTTTCTTTTGCGAAGCAGTCGTCTGGTTCATTGAATCCGATATGTCCATTGTGACCGAGACCAAGAAGCTGTAAGTCGATACCGCCGGATGCAGCAATAATCGCATTGTAGTCATCGCATGCTTTCTGTGAATCTGGTTCCAGACCATCCGGAACAAAAGTACGTGTTTTGTCGATGTTAATGTGGTTAAACAGATTATGATTCATAAAATAACGATAGCTCTGGTCATTTTCAGGACTCAGTCCCTTATATTCGTCCAGGTTTACACTTGTTACTGCTGAAAAATCAAGATCGCCGTTTTCATATCCCTCAATGAGTCTTTTGTAGGTCCCAATTGGTGAAGAACCGGTCGCAAGTCCGAGTACACAGTCTGGTTTCATAATAACCTGTGCTGCGATAATGTTTGCCGCTTTACGGCTCATGTCTTCATAGTCTTTTGCTTTAACGATAATCATACATACTTTTCCTTTCTCAATGAAATAAATAGGTCATATAAAAGCATTCCCTTACACCTAGTATATCAATTAATATTCCGATTTCCAAGAGGTAAAATGCGAAAAGAAGATGTATAGAATTGAAGAAAGAATTTGAATATATTATAATGAAAAATAAAGGAATAATCATGGGCGGACAAAATGCGGGGAGGTAGAAAATGGTTATAAAAAACGTAAAGGTATATACTGAAAAGAAGCAGTTCACAGAGGGAGATGTTATGATTCGGGACGGCCTTTTTGTGGATGAGGACTGTGGGGATGAAGAGGTCATTGATGGGGAGGGCTGTTATGCGATTCCGGGTCTTATTGATCTGCATTTTCATGGCTGTATGGGACATGATTTTTGTGACGGAACGAAGGAAGCGATTCAGGAGATTGCCAGATATGAGGCTTCTGTTGGTGTAACTGCCATAGCCCCGGCGACGATGACACTGCCGGTAGATGAGCTTGTGCAGATTCTTTCGGTAGCTGCAGAATATCGAAAAGAAGCACAGGAAGGAGCAGACCTTATTGGAGTCAATATGGAAGGGCCTTTCATCAGTAAGGTGAAAAAGGGAGCCCAGGATGAGAGAAATATCATAGCATGTGATGTGCATATCTGTCAGCGTTTTCTGGATGCATCCGAAGGGCTTGTGAAGTTTGTGGGAATTGCGCCGGAAGATAATGAAAATGCGGCAGCATTTATTGAAGCGATGAAGGATAAAGTAAATATTTCCCTGGCGCATACCAATGCAGATTATGATACTGCCAATGCAGCATTTCAGGCAGGAGCGAACCATGCGGTACATTTGTATAATGCGATGCCGTCATTCACACACCGGGCTCCTGGCGTAGTTGGTGCGGTTTCGGATAATCCGCATGTAAATGCAGAGCTTATCTGTGACGGTGTACATATCCACCCGGCAGTTGTTCGAGCAACTTTTCGTATGATGGGACCGGAGCGCATGATTTTGATCAGCGACAGCATGCGTGCGACAGGCATGCCGGACGGCAGGTATACTCTTGGTGGACTGGAAGTGGATGTTGTAGGAAACAGAGCAACCCTCGTTTCGGATGGAGCGTTGGCAGGTTCGGCGACGAATCTGATGGACTGCATGAAGACGGCAGTGAAGCAAATGGGTATTCCGCTCGAGACAGCAGTTGCCTGTGCAACTGTAAATCCGGCGAAAGCCCTTGGTGTATATGACACATATGGCTCTGTTACGCCGGGAAAGAAAGGCAATCTGGTGCTTCTGGATAAAGAGCTGAATGTGAAAATGGTAATCAAAGACGGAAAAGTAATTCAGAGGCTGGCGCAGTAGGAACTGCGCCACTTCTTCGTTTTAAACGCAAAAAATAACATTTAAAACAGAAAAACCCCGTCCCCGATTTACATCAGCATCGACAGATATTTCTCGTAATTTGTCCCGTCGTTTCGCGGCACATGATTTTCTACCGAATCAGTAATTGCTCTTTCCAGAAATTTCCCGGCAGTTTCTATAATATCCGTAATCTTTCTTCCATCTGCAATGCCTGCGGCAAGGCAGGAAGCAAAGAGATCGCCGGTTCCGGAATAACTGCCTCCGATAAATGGGAATGAGCAGAGATAATTCGTATCCTGTGATACATAAAGGTTACCTACCTGACAGATGCCTTCTCTGTCAGTGCAACGGATTCCGGTGACGATTACATGGTGCGGACCGTTTTCACAGAAAGAAAGTGCGAGTGTGTGAATGGTATGCAACAATTTGTCGGTATCATCACAGGAACTGAGGGTATGGAAATCCGTATCTGTAAGCAGGCAGAGCTCTGTCAGGTTCGGAGTAATGATATCGGCTTCTTTTGCAAGCCTTTTCATCTGTGCCAGCAGATCTGGCGTAAACATATCATATTTGATTCCATCATCGCCCATGACCGGGTCTACCAGAAGAAAGGTGTCCGGCGTGCGAAATGTTTCCAGAAAACGAAAAATCTGATGGATCTGTTTTTCGCTGGAGACAAATCCGGTATAGATGCCATCGAAGTGTTGACCCATTTTCTCCCACTCTGTGCGGAAGTATTCCATTTTGTCTGTGTAGTCGTCCAGATAATAGCTGGGATAACCTGTCTGGGCAGACAATATTGCAGTAGGCAATGGACAGGGCTGCACTCCCATTGCAGAGATAACAGAGATCGCTGCGGTAAGGGAGCAGCGGCCAAAGCCGGATAAATCGTTGATTACAGCAATTTTCTTTGTCATTTGCAAATCTTCTTTCTCTTATAATAATATCTCTGGCAATAATATTAGCATTGGAACTGTGTTTTTGAAAAGTACTAAAATGAAAACAATTTGTCGAAAATAGATTTACTAAAAGATAGGGTTTTGATAGAATATATATGTTGTTGGTTATACTGTAAAAGAAAAAGGAGGAGACAACATGTTAGAAAAATTCTTCAAATTGAAGGAAAATGGTACAGATGTTAAGACGGAAGTTCTTGCCGGTGTTACGACATTCATGACAATGGCTTACATTCTTGCCGTTAACCCGAGTATTCTTGCAGCAGCAGGAATGGATCAGGGTGCTGTATTTACTGCCACAGCTCTTGCATCCCTGATCGGTACGCTTTTGATGGCGCTTCTGGCAAATTATCCATTTGCATTGGCTCCGGGTATGGGATTAAATGCATATTTCGCATACACAGTAGTTCTTGGTATGGGATATAGCTGGGAAGTAGCGCTTACAGCTGTATTTGTGGAAGGTCTTGTTTTCATTGTACTTTCACTTACAAATGTGCGTGAGGCGATTTTCAATGCAATTCCAATGAATTTAAAGGCTGCAGTAAGTGTTGGTATCGGTCTTTTTATCGCTTTTATCGGACTTCAGAATGCGAATATTGTTGTCGGCGGTGCAACTCTGGTAGAACTTTTCTCCATTGATGGATATAATCTTGTAAATGGTGTTGAAGCATCATTTAATGATGTGGGAATTACAGTTCTTCTTGCAATTGCAGGGGTACTGATCACTGGCATTCTTGTAATCAGGAACGTAAAAGGAAATATTCTCTGGGGAATCCTGATTACATGGTTACTAGGAATCGTTTGTCAGGTCTCAGGCCTGTATGTTCCGAATCCGGAGATTGGATTCTACAGTCTGCTTCCTGATTTCAGTAACGGACTGTCAGTGCCAAGCATTATGCCGGTTCTCGGAAAGCTCCAGTTTGATGGCATTTTCTCACTGAACTTTATTGTAGTTATCTTTGCATTTTTGTTTGTTGATATGTTTGATACGATTGGAACATTGATCGGTGTAGCTTCCAAAGCAGATATGCTGGATAAGGAAGGCAAGCTTCCACGTATTAAGGGCGCTCTTCTTGCCGATGCGGTTGCAACAACTGCAGGTGCATTTCTTGGAACAACAACAACGACAACTTATGTTGAAAGTGCTTCTGGTGTAACAGAAGGAGGAAGAACAGGTCTTACGGCAGTAACTACAGCAATTCTTTTCGGACTTGCCTTATTCCTGTCACCGATTTTCCTTGCAATTCCATCATTTGCTACAGCTCCTGCACTGATTGTTGTTGGTTTCTATATGCTGACAAATGTGGTAAATATTGATTTCAGCGATATATCTGAGGCACTTCCATGCTATATCTGTATTGGTGCAATGCCATTCTTCTACAGTATCTCTGAAGGTATTGCCATGGGTGTGATCTCTTATGTAGTGCTGAATGTTCTTACAGGTAAGGCAAAAGACAAGAAAATCAGCGTACTCATGTATGTGCTGGCGGTGCTCTTCATACTGAAATACATTTTCCTGTAAATCAGTTATCTGACATTTGAATAAAAGTGAATGTAACAAAGAAGTGGTTCGATCGTCAGAACCACTTTTTTGCATAACAGGATATTTCACAGAATAGACATATTTCTTTGTTAGTATAACAGATAGAAGATATACTTGTGTTATACGTATGTGGGAAAGGGGAATTCAGACGTATGGATAAGATTAAGATATTGGTAGTAGATGATGAAGCAAGGATGCGTAAGCTTGTGCGGGACTTCCTCGAGAGAGAAGGATATCACGTGCTGGAAGCGGGTGACGGCATTGAAGCGATGGAAAAGTTCTACGAGGAAAAAGATATTGCCCTTATCATTCTTGATGTAATGATGCCGAAAATGGATGGCTGGCAGGTGTGCCGTGAAGTACGGCAGTCTTCCAGAGTGCCGATCATTATGCTGACTGCCCGTTCAGAGGAGAGAGATGAATTGAAGGGATTTGAGCTGGGTGTGGATGAATATATTTCCAAACCATTCAGCCCGAAAATCCTTGTGGCAAGAGCGCAGGCTGTTCTTCGTCGTTCCTGTGCGGCCGAGATGGATGAGGCTTTGGAAGCAGGCGGTATCGAGATAGATAAGTCGGCTCATCAGGTAAGGATTGATGGGAAGGAGCTGGAATTAAGCTATAAGGAATTTGAACTTCTGACTTATTTTGTGGAAAATAAAGGTGTTGCTCTTTCACGGGAAAAGATACTGAATAATGTATGGAATTATGATTATTTTGGCGATGCAAGAACCATTGATACGCATGTGAAGAAGCTCAGAAGCAAGCTGGGTGAAAAGGGGAATTACATTAAAACAATATGGGGAATGGGTTATAAATTTGAGGTGGAATAATTGTGATGAAACATTCAATTAAGCGGCAGATGACTGCAGTGTTCATGGGGCTGATGCTTTGTTTCCTGATTGCACTCCTCGTTCTCAATGCGAGGTATCTGGAACCATATTATATCAGCAACAAGGAAACATCATTTATTCATATGTATAATGTGCTGAAAGATGCTGTGGAGAATGACAGGGTAGAAGAGACAGAAGTTTCAAATGAACTGCAGCATCTTGCGGAGAAGGGAAACCTTTCTTTTCTTGTTATTGAAGAGGAAAATGAACGTGTCGTAACGAATGTGCGAAATATGGATATTCTGAAGAATCAGCTTCTGGGATACCTTCTGAATCAGGCACAGAAGAATGGAAGGATTCTGGAGAGTACCGATGATTATCAGCTTATGCAGTCGAAAGATGCATGGAATGAGACAGAATATATTGAAATGTGGGGAACCTTTGAAGATGGAAGTCGGTTTCTGATCAGAAGTCCGCTGGAAAGTATTAAGGAAAGTGCAGAAATATCAAACCGGTTTTTTATCTATATCGGCTGTGCGATGGTAGTGATTTCCATGATCCTTGTATGGTATTTTTCGAAACGTCTTACAGATCCGATACATGAGCTGGCTGTGCTTTCTGATAAAATGGCTAATCTGGATTTTGAGGCGAAGTATACAAGCGGCGGTGACAATGAGATCGGCGAGCTTGGTGCGAATTTTAACCGGATGTCCGAGAAACTGGAGAGTGCCATATCCGAACTGAAAAGTGCGAATAACAGTCTGCAGAAGGATATTGAGCGAAAAGAGAAAATGGAAGAGATGCGTAATGAATTCCTTGGAAATGTTTCTCATGAGCTTAAAACGCCGATTGCGCTGATTCAGGGCTATGCAGAAGGGCTGAAAGAAGGCGTAAATGACGATCCGGAAAGTCGTGAATTTTATTGTGATGTTATTATGGATGAAGCGACGAAAATGAATCAGATGGTAAAGAATCTTCTGACGCTGAATCAGCTGGAATTCGGGGATGAAGAGATTGCATTTGAACGTTTTAATCTGACGGAGCTGATTCAGGGTATCTTACAGAGCATGGAAATCATGGCACAGCAGAAAGAGGCAAAGGTAATCTTCCGCCAGACGGAGCCGGTGTATGTGTGGGCAGATGAGTATAAGGTGGAGCAGGTAATACGTAATTACGTAAGTAATGCATTTCATCATGTTGATGGTGAGAAGGTAATTGAAGTAAAGATACAGACGGCCGATGGAAAAGCGAAGACCTCTGTATTTAACACTGGAACACCGATACCGGAAAAGGATATTCCGCATATCTGGGATAAATTTTACAAAGTTGACAAGGCGCATACAAGAGAGTATGGCGGAAATGGAATCGGGCTTTCAATCGTCAAGGCGATCATGGAATCCTTCCACCAGAAATACGGTGTGAATAATTATGACAATGGAGTTGAATTCTGGTTCCAACTTGATATATTATAAGAGTGCAACAAACGTAAGGAAAGGGACAACAATATGATAGCGATAATCGACTATGATGCAGGTAATATAAAGAGTGTGGAGAAAGCTCTCGTACTTCTGGGACAGGATGTCGTGATCACACGGGACCGTGATACGATTCTTGCCGCGGATAAGGTGATTCTGCCGGGTGTTGGTGCTTTTGGTGATGCCATGGGCAAGATCAGACAGTATGGTCTGGAGAGTGTCATTCACGAAGTTGTTGAGAAGAAGACACCGTTTCTCGGCATCTGTCTTGGGCTTCAGCTTCTGTTTGAGCGAAGCGATGAGACGCCGGGAGTAGAAGGACTTGGTATTTTGAAGGGAGAGATTCTCCGTATTCCGGATTGCCCGGGGTTAAAGATTCCTCATATGGGATGGAATTCCCTGGAATTTCAGAACGAAGGAAGACTCTTTAAAGGTTTGCCGGAGCAGCCATATGTTTATTTTGTACATTCTTATTATCTTAAGGCAGAAGATGAGGCAATCGTGACTGCGACAACCGAGTACAGTACGCACATTCATGCTTCTGTGGAAAAGGATAATGTATTTGCCTGCCAGTTCCATCCGGAGAAGAGCAGCGATGTAGGACTTAAGATACTGAGGAATTTTGTGGAATTATAGACGGAGGTCAGAGGATGCATACAAAGAGAATTATTCCATGCCTGGATGTAAATAACGGCCGTGTCGTGAAGGGCGTAAATTTTGTGGATTTAAGAGATGCCGGAGATCCGGTAGAGATAGGAAAAGCGTATGATAAGGCAGGAGCGGATGAACTGGTCTTTCTGGATATCACAGCATCTTCGGATGCCAGAGAGACTGTTGTTGATATGGTACGTAAGGTTGCAGAGACGGTCTTTATTCCATTTACGGTAGGCGGCGGCATCCGTACGGTGGACGATTTCAGAGCGTTGCTTCGAGAAGGGGCAGACAAGATATCGATCAATTCATCTGCCATCAATACGCCGCATCTTATTTCTGAAGCGGCAGATAAGTTTGGGAGCCAATGTGTTGTTGTGGCGATTGATGCAAAGAAACGTGCGGACGGAAGCGGCTGGAATATCTATAAGAATGGTGGACGTATTGACGTAGGAATCGATGCCCTTGAGTGGGCAGCGAAGGTTGAAAAGCTTGGCGCCGGAGAGATTCTCCTTACCAGTATGGACTGTGACGGAACGAAGGCTGGCTATGATCTGGAGCTTACCAGAGCAATTGCAGAGACGGTTTCGATACCGGTCATTGCATCCGGCGGGGCAGGAACACTGGAGCATTTTCATGAAGCTCTGACAGAGGGAAAGGCAGATGCGGCGCTTGCAGCATCCTTGTTCCACTACAAAGAGCTGGAGATCCGGGAAGTAAAAGAATATCTGAGAGGAAAAGGCGTATCGGTACGTCTGTAGGAGAGAACAAAATGGCAGCGATTAATAATGACTGGCTGGAAGCGTTAAAGGATGAATTTAAAAAGCCATATTACCGGCAGCTTTTTCAGACGGTAACAGAGGAGTATAAGACGAGGCTTATTTTTCCGCCGGCAGATGATATTTTTAATGCATTTCATCTGACACCGCTACATAATGTAAAGGTTGTGATCCTTGGACAGGATCCATACCATAATAACGGACAGGCACATGGACTGTGTTTTTCTGTAAAGAAGGGCGTGGAGATACCACCGTCTCTTGTGAATATTTATAAGGAACTTCATGATGACCTCGGGTGTTCAATACCGGATCACGGGTGTCTTACTAAATGGGCCGAGCAGGGAGTGCTGATGCTGAATACGGTATTAACTGTACGCGCCCATCAGGCCAATTCACACCGTGGAATTGGCTGGGAAGAGTTTACAGATGCAGCCATTATGGCGCTTAATAAAGAGGACAGACCGATTGTATTTATTTTGTGGGGTGCACCGGCGCAGCGAAAAGAAAAAATGCTGACGAATCCGAATCACCTCATATTGAAAGCACCACATCCGAGCCCACTTTCCGCATATCGAGGTTTTTTTGGCAGCAGACCGTTCAGCCAGACAAATACCTTCCTGAAAGAGCATGGAGTCGGCCCCATTGACTGGCAGATTGAGTGAAAGTTCTTGCTTTTATATGCTATGTAAGAGTATAATATAAGTGGTTATGTTAGTTAGTAAGTGAGACAAGGAGGACGGAAAATGGAATTAAAACAGACAAAAACAATCATGGATGTCCGCAGAGGTTATTTGATGGCAGTTCTTGGGGTGAGTGTACTTGCAATTATTGTGGCTGGAATTATATCAAATTCTGTTACCCACAGCATTCCTGTTTTTACAGTATGTGTATTTGCAATCTTTATTATAATGCTGTCACTGGTTTATGATGTTTACATCAATTCAACATACCGGATCTTTCTGGTAGATGATGATGTCTACATCTATTACCCGACATATAGTTCAAGAGCAGGAAATGAATTTATCTTTTACAAGGTTCTGGAAGTAGACAGTGCAACAGTAAAAGGAAGCTCTATCGTGTTTAACGGTAAAGTAGCTGTTGTGACAGATGCTGTAGAGAGACCGGGAATGAAGGAAGTGGCAGACCCGAAGGCATTGTTTGCAGAGGTGTTTGCTGAGGATACATATTCGATTACAAAGAGATTTCGTATTTCCCGTATATTCGACGGAGAAAATGAATTGATGGGCAAACTTGCCAAAAAGAAGAAAAAAGCATAAGACGAAAGTTTTTCGTCAGGTTTTGTTTGGGGATTGGAGAAGTGAAAGGATCAGGAAATCGGTGAAAGGATTTTCTGGTCCTTTTACTTTGGAAAAATATATTGACAAAGAAGGAAATGATGTTATAATGGAAACAAACATATGAACAACTATTCATACGTTCAAATGAATAACATACATGGAGGACAAAGATATGGAAGGACATGAACATCATCATGAGCATCATCACCACGATCATGAGCATCACCATCATCACGAACACGTGATGCCGGCAGGTGTTAAGCAGAAGGAATATATTCTGGAAGGTCTGGGCTGCGCGAATTGTGCCGCCAAAATGGAACGGAAGATCAATGCCCTTCCACAGGTGGAGGCGGCAACGATTACATTTGCAACAAAGAAGCTTGTAGTGGCTTCTGATCATCAGGAGGATCTGCTTCCTGTTCTTCAAAAGATATGTTCCTCTGTTGAATCGGAAGTGAAGGTAACAGTGCCTGAGAAAAAACCGGAACAAAAGAAGAAAGAGAACAGGATCATACCGATAGCAGTCGGAGCCCTGTGTTTTGTACTGGGAATCATAACAAAGAAGCTGGAAATGTCGGTGTATGTAAGTTCTATTCTATTTATAGCGGCATATGCAGTGCTGGGACTGGAAATTGTCTGGAAAGCATTTAAAAACCTGACGAAGGGGCATGTGTTTGATGAGAATTTCCTGATGAGTGTTGCGACGATCGCAGCATTTGCGATTGGCGATTTTGCGGAAGCAGTTGGCGTTATGCTGTTCTATCGTGTGGGAGAATATTTTGAAGATGTGGCGGTAGAAAAGAGCCGTTCACAGATCATGGAAGCAGTTGATATGCGCCCGGAAGTCGTACAGCTTGTACGAGGAGAGGAAGTAGTGGAAATCCCGGCACAGGAAGCGGTATGCGGCGATGTGATACTGATTCGTCCGGGAGATCGTGTTCCACTGGATGGCCGTGTGCTGGAGGGAGAGAGCCGGATCGATACCTCTCCGGTTACCGGAGAACCGGTGCCGGTCAGAGTATGCCCGGGGGAAGAAGTGATTTCCGGCTGTGTGAATGAGCAAGGTTTACTGAAAGTAGAAGTCATGAAGCCGCTCAGTGAATCTATGGTGACGAAGATACTGGATTCTGTAGAGCATGCTGCTGCAAGTAAACCGAAGATTGACCGGTTTATTACGAGATTTGCAAGAGTATATACACCGGTTGTTGTAGCTGTGGCAGTGCTTACGGCGGTTGTGCCTTCTCTTTTTACGGGAGACTGGAACCAATGGATATATACGGCGATCACATTTCTGGTCATCAGTTGTCCATGTGCACTTGTGTTAAGTGTTCCCCTTGCATTCTTTTCGGGAATCGGAGCGGGTTCACGCAGAGGGATTCTGTTTAAAGGAGGCGTGGCAATAGAAGCACTGAAAGATGTGAAAGCAGTTGTCATGGATAAGACAGGAACGATTACGAAGGGGAATTTTGCTGTCCAGAAAATCGTAACGCTTCATAACCTGACTGCAAAGCAGGTGCTGACGATGGCAGCGGACTGCGAACTGGATTCAACGCATCCGATCGGCAGCAGTATTGTGCGGGAGGCAAAAGAGCAGAAACTGATGCTTACACGTGCGTCCAGGACACAGGAAATATCGGGCAAGGGTATCCATGCTGTATTTCCGGAAGGGGAGGTGCTATGTGGAAATCTCGCACTGATGGAAGCCTATGGTGTGGACACTGTTTCTTATCAGTATAAAGGATACGGAACAGAGGTACTTCTGGCAGTAGATGGAAGGCTGGAAGGATATCTTGTGATCGCGGATGAAATAAAAGAAGATGCAAAAGAGTCTGTATGTGCAATGAAAGCCCAGGGACTTGCGACAGTTATGCTGACGGGAGATGCAAAAGACAGCGCTTTCGCTGTTGCAAAGGCAACCGGTATTGACGAAGTATATGCACAGCTCATGCCACAGGAAAAGCTTACTCATCTTGAGAGTATTCGAAAGGTACATGGCGCAGTGATGTTCGTAGGAGATGGAATCAATGATGCACCTGTGCTTGCCGGCGCAGATGTAGGAGCGGCAATGGGAAGTGGTGCAGATGCGGCAATCGAGGCTGCAGATGTGGTGTTTATGACTTCGTCTGTACAGGCAATCGTGCAGGCAGTATCTATCGCAAAAACAACGGGAAATATTGCCATGCAAAATGTGCTTTTTGCACTGGCGATAAAGCTTCTGGTGATGGTACTTGGATTTGCAGGCCTTGCAAATATGTGGCTGGCTGTTTTTGCAGATACCGGTGTTGCTATGCTTTGTGTTCTGAACGCAATCCGTATATTGTGGAAGAAATAATTACAAAATTATTAATTTTAGCTTGTTTTATGCCAAATGGTTGAAAATACTTTAACCCTTTGGCATAATTATTAGATAAGCATCTGTTTGTGTCGTGAAAAGGAGAAATGTATGGAAAGAGCAGGAATCGAATGCTGTGATGTATCCTGTATTCATGAGGATGCGGTAAATAAAGTTCTGAAAAAAATGCCGGACGAGCAGCTTCTCAGTGAGCTGGCAGATTTTTATAAAGTGTTCGGAGATACGACCAGAATCAGAATATTATGTGTTCTGCTGGAGTCGGAGATGTGTGTGTGCGACCTGGCAGCAGTTCTGGGGATGACGCAGTCGGCGATTTCCCACCAGCTGCGTATCCTGAAGCAGATGAAGCTGGTTAAGAACAGAAGAGAAGGAAAGGCAGTGTTCTACTCACTTGCAGATGGTCATATAAAGTCGATCATCAGTCAGGGAATGGAGCATATTACAGAGTAAAGCACATATAGTTTGTTAAGGAAATTGTTATGGCGAAGCAATTGAAACGAAGAAGTATTATTTATGGTGCGGGTGTGTTCTGGTATATCTGTGTGATTTCTGTCACAGTGGCTAATTTCATACCTGACATGTCAAAGTTCATATTATTTCTGATTGCATATCTGCTTGTTGGAGCAGATGCATTTTGGACCCTCAGTGAGAGTCTGATACAGAAGAAAATACCTGCAGATCATCTGTTGATCATAGTGGCAACTGTAGGAGCCTTTGGCGTGGGAAGATATATGGAAAGCGTTCTTGTTATGTTGCTTTTTGAACTTGGTATGCTTTTTGAAGCGATTTCAACTGACAAAACGAAGCGTTCTATTGCTGAGATGCTGGATATTCGTCCAGAATATGCAATACGAAAGATAAAGGGTAAGGAAACCAAAGTAGAGCCGTCAGAGTTAAAAAGAAACCATATCATTATTGTTAAACCAGGTGAGCGCATTCCGGTAGATGCAATCGTGACTTCCGGGACTACGACGATTGATACGAAGGCTCTTACCGGTGAGCCGATGCCGCAGACAGTATATCCGGGGGATCGTATATATGGAGGATGTATTAATCTGAGTGGCGTGATTGAAGCAAAGGTTACGAAGGTTTATAAGGATTCTACGGTATCCAGGATTATGGAGATGGTAGAAAATGCCCAGAATGTAAAGTCTGAAAGTGAAACATTTATTACAAAATTTTCAAGAGTGTATACGCCGGTCATGGCAATCTGTGCATTTGTGGTAATGTTTGTTCCACCGATGACATTTTCCTATGGCAACTGGAGCACATGGATATACCGGGGGCTGATCTTTCTGGTTGTTGCCTGCCCCTGTGATCTTGTTATGTCTGCACCTCTCGCATTTCTCGGCGGGATTGCATCGGCGGCCAGACATGGTATCGTTGTCAAAGGCGGTAATTATCTGGAAGAGCTGGCAAAGGCGGATACATTTGTGTTTGACAAGACCGGAACACTGACAGAAGGCGTTTTTGCGGTAAAAGAAGTGAAGCCTGTGGGAATGTCTGAAGAAGAATTAATGGATATTGTGGTACATGTAGAAAGCTATTCCAATCACCCGATCGCGCAGTCGCTTCTGGATGCGTATAAAGGAACTGTTGACAAAGGAAAGGTGCGTTCTGTCAAGGAATCGTCCGGATTTGGAATCAGTGCAACCTATGAAGGACGCCGTGTACATGTCGGTAACCGGCGGATGATGAATAATAAGAAGATTACCGTGGATGAGGTAGAGGCTTCCGGAACAGTTGTCTATGTATGTGTAGATAAGAAATATGCGGGATATATCCTTATCACAGATGTGGTGAAGGAAGATGCCAGAGATACGCTTTCCTATCTGAAGGAAAAGTGTAAGGCTGTTCTTGTCATGCTCACCGGTGATACAAAGAAGGCAGCCAGAGAAGTGGCACAAGAGCTTCATATGGATTATGCATATGCAGACCTTATGCCGGAGGATAAGCTGGAGCAGCTGGAAGATTTCCTGTTCCTGCAGGATGACACGGAGAAGCTGGTATGCGTCGGGGATGGTATCAATGATGCACCAGTTCTGGCGCGGGCCGATGTGGGAATTGCCATGGGTAATCTCGGTTCTGCGGCAGCGATTGAGGCGGCGGATATTATTCTTATGGAAGATGAACTGCCGAAGATTATTGATGCAATACGTATTGCAAAAGAGACATTGCGTGTAGTAAGCCAGAATACGATATTTGCATTGTTTATAAAAGTACTTGTACTGATTCTGGCGGTTGTCGGATTTTTTGGAATGTGGGAAGCGATTCTGGTTGAAGTGGCAGTTATGGCTATTGCTATTTTAAATGCCATTGGAGTTGTGAAGTACGCAGTATAGGAGGAGAATATGAAGCATGTTAAGAGAATACTGCTCGTAATATTTGCATGTATGTTTCTGACAGGCTGTGGAGAGAATACATATGAACAAGGCGTGGCAAGCCTTAAAGATGGGAAATATGAAGAAGCCATAGAGCAGTTTGAACAGGCGATAGAGAAAGAGACCAATATTGGTGATTCCTGGCGCGGTATCGGAATTGCCGACTGGGAACTGGGGCAGTATGATGCCGCTTCTGAGGCATTTGAGAAGGCGCTGGAAAATGGATCAGAAGAGACGGGAAGCATCTGTCATCTTATTGGTTCCTGCAAAATGCAGACGGAAGAGTATGAAGAAGCAATCCGTTATTATGATCTTGGCATTACCAGTAAGGACAGTACACCTGAGATGATACAGGAGATGCGCTTTAATATGGTCGTGGCTTACGAGAAGCTGAAGGACTGGGAAAGTGCCAGGACGAAGCTTGCAGAATACATCGCGGATTATCCGGATGACGAGCAGGCGCAGAAGGAATCTACATTTTTAGAGACGAGATAACAGTATGATAGAATTAAAAAGAGAAACAGAACGTGTGATTCTGGTAGGACTGAACCTGCCGGGAGAAGAGGATGTACAGGGGTCATTGGATGAGCTTAAAGAGCTGGCAGCGACGGCAGGAGCCGAGACAGTCGGTCAGCTGATACAAAGCAGAGAGCAGATGCATCCCGGCACATACGTAGGAAAGGGAAAGATAGAAGAATTAAAAGACCTGTTGTGGGAGCTGGACGCAACAGGTATTATTTGTGATGATGAGCTTTCACCGATTCAGATGAAGAATCTGCAGGATGAACTGGATGTAAAGGTGATGGACCGGACGCTTGTGATTCTGGACATTTTTGCCGGACGTGCATCAACAAGTGAAGGAAAGCTTCAGGTAGAACTGGCGCAGCTAAAATACCGGCAGACGAGACTTACCGGATTCGGCACATCAATGTCAAGGCTCGGAGGCGGAATTGGAACGAGAGGACCAGGTGAAAAGAAACTGGAGATTGACCGCCGTCTTATTAAGAGCAGGATCGCGCAGCTGAACCGGGAGCTTAGAGATGTGAAAAGGCATCGTGAAGTAACGAGAGAGCAAAGAAGCAGGAGTCATATTCCGGTAGCGGCAATCGTGGGATACACAAATGCCGGGAAGTCCACTCTTCTGAATACGCTGACAGGTGCGGATATACTGGCGGAGGATAAGCTCTTTGCTACATTGGACCCGACCACAAGAAGCCGGAAGCTTTCGTGCGGACAGGAAATATTGCTGACAGATACAGTTGGATTTATCCGAAAGCTTCCCCATCATCTGATCGAAGCCTTTCGCAGTACACTGGAAGAGGCAAAATATGCAGATATCATCCTTCATGTGGTGGATGCATCTAACCCGCAGATGGATGAGCAGATGTTTACCGTATATGAGACGCTCCAGAATCTGGGTGTGAAGGATAAGCCTGTTATTACCGTGTTCAATAAGCAGGACAAGATACAGGAAGAGCAGATCATCCGGGACTTTCAGGCAGATTATACTGTGAAGATATCGGCCAGGACGGGAGAGGGACTTTCGGAGCTGGAGGAGACGATAGAAGCAGTCTTAAGACAGCAGAAGGTTGCACTGGAATGTCTCTATGATTACAAGGATGCATCTGTGATACAATTGATCCGCAAATACGGAGAGCTATTAGAAGAAGAATATCGGGAAGATGGTATCTTCGTAAGAGCCTTTGTGCCGGCAGAGCTTTATGCCAGAGTAAGTGTATCACGGGGAGATTCCCCAAAGAGCTTCCGGTAGGCACGGGAAAAGGTTGAGTAATCCTTATATCCACAATCAAAACAGACCTGTGTACTTGGTACACCGGATAATAAAAGTTCTTTTGCAAGCAGGAGCCGTTTCTGGGCAATATAAGTGCCTATGGTATAACCGGTTTCCTGCTTGAACAGTCTCATCATATAATATTTGCTGACATAGAAGGTGTCAGCGATATGGTCTATGGTCAGATCATCTGTGATATGTTCATTAATATAATACAAGATATCTACAATTTTCATATTACAGTCATTCGTATCCAGATATTCCAGACGGTTCTTCTGGACGGCGCGGTTCAGATGAATCATAAACTCGAGAAAAAGCACCTGCCGGTACAGTCCGGCGGCATATCCTTCGTCAGAGAAAGAATGTTCAAGTCTTGTAATAGAGCGGAACAGGGAACTTTTTTCCAGTGAAGGAATGCGAAGTACATTGGAATGTTCTTCTTCTGCTTTCTGGAAACAATAACTTAAGTCATAGTCAGCAGTCTGGTACGCATTCATAAAATTGGGGGAGATATAGACGATAATGCGCTCGTAAACTTCGGAATTGTCTACGGTCAGCCTGTGTATATCATTATGTTTTACGAGAACAATATCATAGGGGAGAAGATCATAGGATTTTCCTTCCACCATGTAAGTCACCTTTCCTTTGATGAAGATCGTGATCTTGTCAAAATCGTGATAATGATATTCGACCTCGTGGGTCTCCCGGTCTGTCAGATGAAATAACCGGAATTCACTGTTTAGATATCCTCTTTTTGCGTATTGTTCCATAGATGCGCTCCTTATACTTAATTACTAATTCCATAATAAAGAGAAAAGACATTATTTGCAATATATTAAGCATTATTTTTGTAGAAAGTGAAAATAATGCCTGTTATGATGTGAATAGAAAATGCGCGGGAGGTATGTTATGAAAGTGGTTTTAGAGCGTTATCATGGACTGGGAAATGATTATGTTGTGTTTGATCCAAATAAAAATGAACTTGTACTGAATGAGAAGAATGTAAAGATGATCTGTGACCGTAATGCGGGACTTGGCTCCGATGGTGTACTGGAAGGTCCGATCCTGAAAGAAGACGGTATGTATGTAAAGGTGTGGAATCCGGATGGAAGCGAATCAGAGACAAGTGGAAACGGTGTACGTATCTTTGCAAAATATTTAAAAGATGCCGGATATGTGCAGAAGAAAGCATTTAAACTATATACGGGAAACGGACCGGTAGAGGTAACATTTTTAAATGAAGACGGAAGTCGTCTTCGTGTGTCAATGGGTAAGCTTTCTTTCTGGAGTGACGATATCCCGGTAACAGGCGAGAGACGTGAAGTCATCAATGAAGACATGGTCTTTGGCAGAACATTATATCCGGTAACATGTGTAAATATTGGGAATCCGCATTGTGTCATTCCTATGCGTGAGATATCAAAGCCACTGGTATGTAAGATTGGTGATTATGCAGAAATTGCAAGATATTTTCCAAACCGAATCAATACACAGATCATGAAGGTGGTAGATAAAGAGCATATTTCCATCGAGATATTTGAAAGAGGTGCCGGTTATACACTGGCTTCCGGTACCGGCGCATGTGCTGCTGCCGGAGTGGCATATAAGCTTGGAATGACAAACAGCAAAGTCATCGTACACATGCCGGGCGGCGATCTTCAGGTAGAAGTGGAAGATGACTGGAATGTCTATATGACAGGTGATGTCTTCTATGTAGCAAAGATTTGCCTGAGCAATGAATTTGCAGAAAAATTAAGAAGCGCATAAAGACGAGGTATGATATACTAAGGCATAGGGAGGAAAACCTATGCCTTTACAATTTGTATTTGGACCTTCGGGTTCCGGGAAATCATTTTATCTTTATCATCATGTAATTGAAGAATCTATGCTCCATCCGGAGCAGAATTATATGGTCCTTGTGCCGGAGCAGTTTACCATGCAGACGCAGAAGGATCTTGTTTCCATGCATCCCCGTCACGGTATTATGAATATTGACGTATTAAGCTTTGGACGTCTTGCCTATCGTATATTTGGTGAGACCGGAGGAGGTTCTCTTCCGGTTCTGGATGACGAGGGGAAGAATCTGATCCTGCGCAAAATTGCCGGAGATCATGAGGATGAACTTTGTGTTCTCAGAGGAAATATGAAAAGGCTTGGTTATATCAGCGAGGTCAAGTCTGTCATATCTGAATTTATGCAGTATGATATAGGGGACGAGGAGCTGGAAAAAGTCATGGAGACAGTCGGGGAGGAATCCAGGCTGTATTATAAGCTTCAGGATATCCGGACTTTATATCGGGAATTTACTGCTTATCTAGAAAAAAAATATATTACAAAAGAAGAACTTTTGGATGTTTTAAGCCAGGTGGCCGGTCAGTCCGATCTATTGAAAAACAGTACAGTCGTACTGGATGGATTCACCGGATTTACGCCGGTGCAGAACCGTTTGCTAAAAGAGCTGATGCTGCATTGCCGGAAGGTCATCATTACGGTTACCATGGATGAAAGGGAAGATCCTTATGTGTATCGTCATCCATATCAGTTGTTTGCACTCAGTAAGCATATGGTGCATACATTGACACAGATTGCAAAAGAAGCAGGAGTACTGTGTGAGGAGCCGGTGTGTCTGTATGACAGGACTCCGTATCGTTTCCGTGATCAGAATGCGCTTGCATATCTGGAACGCAACATTTTCCGTTATCATGTCTCCGGGTATGGAAAAGAGCCGGAAGGAATCCGGCTTCATGTTGCGAGAAGTCCGAAGGAAGAAGCGATTGCTCTGGCAGGTGATATACGGGCATTTGTAAGAAAAGAAGGCTGTCGGTTCCGGGATGTGGGTGTGATCGTCAGTGACATGAACGTATACGGAGACTATCTGGAGCAGGCATTTGAGATGTATCATATTCCGGTATTTATGGATCATAAACGAAGTATTCTTCTGAATTCCTTTGTAGAGTATATCCGGAGTCTCCTTCATATGATCGAACAGAACTTCACATATGAGAGTGTATTTCGTTTTCTGCGGACGCAGCTTGCAGGATTTACATGCGAAGAGACGGATGCGCTGGAAAATTATGTAGTGGGACTTGGTATCAAAGGATATAAGAAATGGCAGGAACGCTGGGTCAGAAAGCTTAAGGGTATGGCGGAAGAAGAGCTTTCGCAGTTGAACCATTCCCGTGTCATGCTCGTGGAGAAGGTGGAAGCACTGGTATTTGTCCTGAAGCAGCGCAGGAAGACAGTGAAAGACATTACCCTTGCGCTTTATGAGTTCATGGTAAAAGAAGATCTGCAGGTAAAGCTTAAGAAGCAGGAAGAAGAATTTCAGCTCTCCGGTGAGCTTGCGCTTGCCAAAGAATATGCGCAGATCTACCGGATACTGGTGGAACTGTTTGATAAGTTTGTAGAGCTTCTGGGTGATGAGCCGGTAGGATTAAATGAATATTGTAAGCTTCTGGATGCCGGACTTACGGAAGCGAGAGTTGGTGTGATTCCGCCAAGTACAGATCAGGTCGTAGTGGGTGATGTGGAAAGAACGAGGTTAAAAGATATCCAGGCGTTGTTCTTTATTGGTGCAAATGATGTGTACCTGCCGGGAGCACTTCTTCGAAACGGGCTGCTTTCCGAGCGTGACAGGGAAAAGTTTGGTAAAGAAAAGCTGACACTGGCACCGGGTGGAAAGGAACGGGCATACATTCAGAAGTTCTATCTGTATCTGAATCTGACAAAGCCTTCGAAGCGTCTGGAAGTATATTACAGTAAGGTGTCTCCGGATGGAAAGAGCATGCGTCCGTCTTATCTTATTCAGGAACTGCATAAGCTGTATCCTCTTCTGACAGTAGAGGATGAGGAGGAAAAGAAGGCTGATGGATATGAACTGACGGAACAGATGGGGATAAATCTTCTGATACAGGGATTCCAGAATCGTGACAGCGGTGGTATGGATCTTAAGTGGCAGGAATTGTATTCATGGTATAAGAAGCAGCCGGGGTGGAAAGAAAAGGTGGAAGACCTTTTGCGTGCCGGCTATTACAGACGTCCGGATGACGGACTTACAGAGGCTGTGGCAAAGAAGCTGTACGGAGAGGATTTTGAAGACAGTATTACGAGAATGGAACGTTTCTCTGTCTGTGCTTTTTCCCATTTCCTTACCTATGGCCTGAAGCTTAAGGAACGCCAGGAATATGATTTTCAGGCAGTTGATCTGGGAAATGTATGTCACAAAGCCCTGGAATGTTTCTCCTGGAAGGTAAAAAATGCAGGACGAAAGTGGACAGAGCTTAAAGAAGAGGAACGGAAACAGTACATTGAGGAAAGTGTGGAAGAAGCCATTACAGATTATGGCAATTCTGTACTTTACAGTACTGCACGAAATGAATATCTGATCGTGCGTATGAAACGGATGCTGGAGCGGACCGTATGGGCACTTACAAAGCAGCTTCAGGCCGGGGACTTTGAGCCTTCTTCCTATGAGGTGCGTTTTGCGGGCGGTAAGATCGACCGGGTGGATACATGTATGGATGGTGATAAAGTATACGTAAAGGTTCTGGATTATAAGACCGGAACAAAGGTATTTGATGTTGTGGCGCTTTATCATGGACTTCAGCTGCAGCTCATGGTATATATGAACGCGGCAATGCAGATGGAGAGTAAGAAGCATCCGGACAGTGAGATTATCCCGGCAGGGGTATTCTATTATCGTATTTCGGAACCGTTTGTAGATAAAAAGCAGGAATCTCCGGAAGAAGCGCTTCTTAAGGAGATGAAGCCGGATGGAATCGTTCATCTGAAGGAAGATGTGCTGGAGCACCTGGATCACTGTATGGCAGGAGAGTCTCTTGTTGTTCCGATTAAATACAACAAGAATGGAAGCCTGTCACGCAGTTCGAAGACAGCATCCGAGGATGAATTCTACGCTATGCTTAAGCACGCGGCGAAAAAGGTCGAACAGATCCACGGGCAGATCTTGTCAGGCGATACGGCGGCGCTGCCATACCGGCGGGGGCAGGAGACCGGCTGCGATTATTGCAGTTATCGCCATGTATGCGGATTTGACAGGAAAATCCCCGGATACGAATACCGGGAGCTTGATAAGATGAAAAAAGAAGAAGCAATTGCGGAAATGTTGAGAGAGGAGTAGGGCATGGGAGTTTCATGGACAAAAGAACAACAGAAGGTCATCGACCTGTGCGGATGTAATATTCTTGTCTCGGCGGCAGCAGGTTCCGGTAAGACAGCAGTGCTTGTAGAACGAATCATTACCATGCTTACAAGGAAAGATCAGCCGGTGTCTATAGACCGCCTGCTCATTGTAACATTTACAGAGGCAGCAGCGGCAGAGATGAAAGAGCGTATCCGTGATGCGATTGAAAGAAAGCTTCTGGAGGATCCGGATAACGAACATCTCAAACAGCAGGCGACGCTGATTCATAATGCGCAGATTACGACGATCCACAGCTTCTGTCTCTCTGTTATTCGGGATCATTTTCATGTCATAGATCTGGATCCTGGCTTCCGGGTGGGAGAAGAAGGGGAGCTTAAGCTTCTGCGGCATGATGTGCTGGAAGAACTTCTGGAAGACAGATACAGTGAGGCAGATGAACGTTTCCTCGACTTTGTATCTGCTTATGGAAGCAGCAGAAGTGATAAGAAGATTGAAGATCTGATATTGAAAATATATGAGTATTCCAGAAGTTATCCGGATGCGGACGGATGGCTGGATGGCTGTGTGCAGGCTTATCAGGCAGAGACAGTAGAAGAGCTGGAAGCCAGCTTCTATGTACAGCAGATACGGCGCAATGTCGATCAGTATCTCGCAGACGTGACAGAGGATATTAAGCAGGCGCTGCTTCTGTGCAGTGAGCCGGATGGTCCGTATATGTATGAAGAGGCATTGCGGTCAGACTGGATGTGGATCGAAAAGTTACAGGAGGAAGAGACCTATACCGGTCTTTCGGAGAAAATAAGAAAGATCAAGTGGATGAAGCTTGCAGCCAATCGCGATGAAATGGTGTCTGAGGATAAAGCTTCTCAGGTAAAGGCTCTTCGGGAAGAAATCAAGGGAACCGTGGGCGATCTTGCTTCACAGTATTTCTATCAGACGCCGGAGGAAATGCTGGAAGATATACAGTTATGCCGACCGGCAATAGAGGTGCTTGTTGGCCTTACGAAAGAATTTGCAGAACGATTCGAGGAGGAGAAGCGGGAAAAGGATATGATTGATTTCTCAGATATGGAACAGTATGCAATGCGGATTCTGACTGAGAAAACAGAAGCAGGCTTTCTCCCGTCACCGGCAGCCCGTGAGTACCGGCAGCAGTTTGATGAGATTATGATCGATGAGTATCAGGACAGTAACCTGATTCAGGAAACAATTCTGACCAGCATATCAGGAGTGCCGGAAGGAAAATACAATATTTTCATGGTCGGTGACGTGAAGCAGAGCATCTATCGATTCCGTTTGTCAAGACCGGAGCTTTTTATGGAGAAATTCGATACTTACAGCACGCAGAGTGGTCCTATGCAGCGGATCGATCTGCATAAGAATTTCCGCAGCAGACCGGAAGTGTTGGAAAGTGTAAACTACATTTTCCGACAGATTATGACAAAGAGCCTTGGCGGCATCGTCTATGATGAGCAGGCGGCACTCTATCCGGGAGCGACATTTGTGGAAAATGATGATGTGCAGACGGAGGTTCTTGTAATCGATGAAGAGGTCGAAGAGGCAAGAGTGATCGCCGGGCGGATCCGCGAGCTTCTTGGCAGTCAGAAAGTGGTGGATAAAAAGACGGGAGAACTCAGGCCCGTCCGTTATGGAGACATCGTAATCCTGACCCGAAGTATCCGGGGATTTGTGGATAAATTTGCGGAGATCCTGAATCGTGAAGGGATTCCGACTTATGCCGGAACGAGAGAGGGATATTTCTCTACGCAGGAGATAGGGGTACTTCTTGATTATCTGCGGATACTGGATAACAGGCAGCAGGATATTCCACTGGCGGCTGTTCTTACTTCTTATTTTGGCGGCCTTTCAGAAAAGGATCTTGCCATGATCAAGACGGCATATCCGGAGGTGCCCTTTTATAAAGCGGTCATTCAGTATCGGGAAGAAGGGAAAGATATCTCTGTCCGGGAAAAACTTGAACACTGTCTTCATACACTGGATCGTCTGCGGGAAATCGTACCATATACACCGATGCATGAGCTGCTATGCAGAATACTTGCGGATACCGGATACGAAGATTTTGTAGCTGCAATGCCGGGCGGGGCCCAGCGAAAAGCGAATCTGGATATGCTCTCAGAAAAAGCAAGGAGCTTTGAGTCTACAAGCTATAAGGGACTGTTTCATTTTATCCGTTATATTGAACAGCTCCAGAAATATAATGTGGATTATGGAGAAGCGAGTCTGGAAGATGAAAAGTCTGATACAGTGCGCATTATGACAATTCATAAAAGTAAAGGTCTGGAGTTCCCGGTCGTATTTGTGGCGGGAATGGGAAAAAGGTTCAATATGCAGGATGCAAGAAGCAGTGCAGTGTTGCATTCCAGACTGGGGATCGGACTGGATGCGGTGAATCTGGAGAAGAGGACGAAAAGCCCAAGTCTCATAAAAAGAGTCATTCAGAAAGAAGAGGCACTGGACAGCCTCGGCGAAGAACTTAGGGTGTTGTATGTAGCATTTACCCGTGCCAGGGAGAAGCTCATTATTACCGGTGTTCTGCCGAATATGCGAAAGAAACTGACGGATTATGAGAAGGTAAAAAGTCAGCAGGAAGAGAAGCTTCGTTTCTCGCAGCTGGGACGTGCAAACACATATTGGGACTGGATACTGCCGGCATTTGTAAGGACAGGTCCTTTTGTTCCGGTTAAGCTTCGCGGGGTAACCATCGAGGACGTTGTCAGTGAAGAAGTGACAGAAGAAACAAAAGACCGTATGACACAGGTGATGCTTCGTGAATGGGATACAGATCAAATATATGAACCAGAGTTTCATAAAGTACTGAAAGAGCAGTTCGCATACCGATATCCCTATGAGGGCAGTCAGGTGCGGAAACTCAAGTTTACGGTATCAGAGCTTAAGAAGCGGGCATATGACATGGAAGATGAGGAGAGTGGAGAAATTCTCTATGAAGAGCCGGAGGTAGTGCCGCTTCTGCCCAGATTCCTGAAAGAAGAGGAGGAGATAAGTGGAGCATCCAGAGGTACAGCTTATCACAGACTTCTGGAACTACTTGATTTTGGCAGAGAGTATGACGAAGAAAGTCTTGCGTCGGCAATTCGTGATTTCTGTCAGAAAGGAAAAATGGAGTATGACATGGCGAAGTCTGTCCGTGTAAAAGATATACTCCTGTTTCTGCAAAGTGATCCTGGAAGAAGAATGCAGATATGTGCATCGGAGGGAAAATTGTGGAAAGAGCAGCCTTTTGTACTGGGTATCTCTGCGAGAGAGGTGTATGACGAAGAAAAAGAAGATGAAATGCTGCTTGTACAGGGTATTATCGACGTATACTTTGAAGAAGCGGATGGTCTTGTCGTGCTGGATTATAAGACAGACAAGATCTTTTCTGATAAGGAACTTGTGGAAAAGTATCATGCACAATTAGATTATTATGCAAAAGCACTGGAGCAGATGACAGAAAAGAAGGTAAAGGAGAAGATCATCTATTCCTTTACCCTTCAAAAATCAATAAAAATTCCATAGCATAGTATCATTATTCTATTGTGGCAAACAGATGATTCGCATATGCGTCCCATGCATGTTCCACAGATTTGTCCATTGTAAATGTGTGCATGGATGTTCCGGTAATACACCTGAGCGTGCTCCCGTCGTAATGAAAATTCAGATACAGACCCTGGATTTCTTCCGGGCGGCAGGACAGGTCACAAGTATTTAGAAACGAGGCGAAATCCTCCTTTGCCAGCGAGAGAATAAATTTAAAACTAAGCGGCGTTCGTTTTCCACGGATGATGGAAAAGAAATACTCTCGCACATCATTCCAGAGGGAATATTCCGAAGCCGGTGCTTCATCAAAAAAGTCTTTCTGTATGCGCCCGTCTATCTGAAAACGGTTGAATGTGGTAACTTCCCCTTCGACAAAGCTGAATCTGTCAAAAGTCGGCTTCAGAAGCAGATGGGCCATACAAGTCTTTGCCTGCAAATCGATTACGGTCATAAATGCAAATCTCCTTTTTTCAATCGTTTCAATCTATCTGTTATTATAACAATAAATTGTGTATCCTGCATCAGAAGTTTGACTTTTCATAACGAAAACATTACAATAACTATGTATATTTACCAGGAGAATCGTGTATGAAAAAAGCAAATAAACATGGGGAAGAAGACCGGGTCCTGCGGTTTTCTGTCATAGCAGTTCTTGTGCTGTTTATCATCGGGGTTATCATCGTCGGCGTAAGAGCGCTGAACCTGCGTGTGGACAGCTCGGCAGGCAAAAAGAAGCTGGAAGAGCTAAGTAAAGCGGATGTAAATGAAATCGATGCAAAGATACAGGAGCTTGAGAAAGCGGAACAGGCAGCGGATGAAGAATGGAAAAACCGTTCGAATAATGAGAAGTTTGCAGGCTGCCTTGTGCTTGGCGACTCTATTACACAGGGACTTTATGGATATGAGGTACTGGATCAGTCGCTCGTGATAGCAGAGCGTGGTGTGGAGACACGCAGACCAGATAAAACAGGCCTTACGGAGATATTGGATAAGGCAGTGCAGGCGGCGCCTAAGAAGGTATTTCTTGCCTTTGGTATGAATGATGTGGAAGCGGATGATGGGAGCGTCGAAGAATTTGCAGCAGATTATAAGGTTATGCTGGATCGTCTGAAAGAGGAGATTCCGGATGTGGAAATCTATGTGAACAGTATTCTTCCGGTAACAGAGGCAAAGAAAAGTGAAGAGCCGGCATATGAAAATATTCCGGAATTCAATGAGGCACTGAAGAAACTGTGCGAAGAAGAAGGCATGACTTTTATCGATAATACGAATCTTGTGAAAGAGGAGATGCATGAGCAGGATGGCGTGCATATGAAGGCAGAATATTATCCGCTCTGGGCAGAGCGGATGGCGGAGGAAGCAGAACTGTAATGAAGAAACGAAAGATAGATGTCATTCATATATTGGAATATGTGATTGTTTGTATCATCCTTGCGTATGTTATCTTTCTGATTGTTTCAAGAGGTGGTGATGCACCGGCAAAAGAGGTCAGAAAGGCAGTTCTGTCTGTCATGAAGACAGATGGAATGGAGAAAGCAGGAACGCAGGAGTTCAAGAGATATTATGAACTGAATGCCAAGGATTATGAAGATGTGACCTTGTATGTGCCAGATGGCGTAATGAGTGTGAATGAACTGCTTATCGTGCGTGTAAAGGACGACAGTCAGATAGAGACCGTGCTTAATGCGGCGGAAGAAAGGCTTGCCACCCAGAAGGAGAGCTTTGAAGGCTATGGAACGGATCAGACAAAGCTTTTGAATGGAGCAGTGCTGGAGACGAGAGGACAATATGTGTTCATGGCGGTAGGAAAAAATGCGGGAAAGGCGTATGCTGCTTTTTGTAAGAGTTTGTAGGATAAAGGGAAAAAGGGATGCTGTTCAGTAGTATTGTATTTTTGTTTACATTTTTACCAGTCACACTAATTGTGTATTATATTGTGCCAGGAGCATTTAAGAATGTCGTAATGCTTCTTGCCAGTCTTGTGTTTTATGCGTGGGGAGAGCCGGTATATATTATACTTATGCTTCTTTCCATTCTTTTTAATTATGTATGCGGAATTGATATTGCAAGATATCAGAAACAAGGAAAAAAGCGCAGAAGAAGACTCATTTTTAATATCGTGGTCAACTTGTGTATTCTTGGTTTTTTTAAATACAGTGGATTTGTTGTGGACAGTATCAATGCGGTACTGCCGGTGCATATTCCGTACAGAGAACTTCCTCTTCCGATCGGAATCTCATTTTATACCTTCCAGACATTATCCTATATTATCGATGTCTATCGCGGGAATGTGAAGGTGCAGAAGAATATGCTGCATTTTGCGCTTTATGTTTCGATGTTCCCGCAGCTGATTGCAGGTCCGATCGTGCAGTATGCAGATGTGGAAGAACAGCTGATGAGCAGGAAAGAGTCATGGGGGAAATTTGGAGATGGTGTTCTCTTTTTTATCCGCGGACTGGCAAAGAAAGTGATTCTCGCCAATACAATGGGGCTTATCTTTAATGAAGTAACAGGACTTCCTGCAGGGCGGATATCGGTACTTAGTGCATGGCTTGGATGTGCAGCATATGCTTTCCAGATCTATTTTGATTTTGGCGGTTATTCTGATATGGCTATAGGACTGGGGAAGATGTTCGGGTTTGAGTTTCGCAGGAACTTCTTCTATCCGTATATGTCAACAAGTATCACGGAGTTCTGGAGAAGATGGCATATTTCACTTGGAAGCTGGTTTCGGGAGTATGTCTATATCCCGCTTGGCGGTAACCGTGTTTCGCCGGGACGACATATTTTTAATATTATGGTCGTATGGGCGCTTACAGGTCTGTGGCATGGAGCAGCATGGAATTTTGTGATATGGGGAATTTATTATGGAGTCCTGCTGTTGATTGAAAAATATTTTCTGCAAAAGTTTCTTTCCCGGATACCGACCGTATTTGGATGGATCTATACAATCATCATCGTAATGACAGGCTGGGTGTTTTTCTTCAGTCCGACGCTGGGATCGGCAGCAGGTTATCTGAAGATCATGGTGGGGATCGGTGCAAATGGGCTGGCAGACAGAGAAAGTATTTTTCTTCTTGTTACGAATGCCGTTCTGTGGATATTGGCGGCAGCAGGATCTGCCCCTTATGTACACCGGTTGTATGAACGTGTGATCTACGGAGGCAAAAAGATCCGGACAGGCCTTAACTGTATGGTATATGCAGCTTTGTTTTTGTTATGTGTTGCTTATCTTGTGAGCGCGTCATATAATCCGTTTTTATATTTTCGATTTTAGGAGCAGCTGATGAATCAGATGAAAGATATGAAGAAAAAACAATTGTATACGAAGAAGATGACGGCGTTTGTGTTCATCCTGATTCTGGCACTTTTTAGCTTTCTGAATCTTGTAAACGGAGATAAGGAGTTTTCAGAAAGAGAGAATCGTATCCTTGAACAAAAGCCGAAAATGACCTGGTCAGAACTGGAGAGCGGGCGCTTTATGGAGCATTATGAGACGTATCTGTCCGATCAGTTCATGGGCAGAAATTTCTGGGTATCTGTAAAGACAAATATCGAATATCTGGCGGGGAAAAGAGAGTCTGGCGGTGTTTTCAAAGGGAAAGACCGGTATCTTCTGGAAGATATTGCAGTACCGGATGAAGAACAGTTATCCAATAATCTGGATGCAATACGGGAATTTGCCGCTTCTTATCCGAAGTCACCAACATATGTGATGCTTGTCCCGAATGCGGCAAATGTTCTTTCGGATAAACTGCCGTCATTTGCAGTAACTGAAGATCAGTCCGGGCAGTTAGGGGAGATACGAAAAGCTCTGGATGATACGGTAACCTGGGTAGATGCAGAAAAAGTAATGAAGAAGCATAAGAGTGAGGATATCTATTATCGTACGGATCATCACTGGACGACACTTGGAGCATATTATGCATTTCAGGAGCTTGCGAAAGTCATGAAACTGGATACGGAAAATGCACCAAAGCTAACTCCATATGCAGTGACAGGAGAATTTAACGGAACCTTGTCCTCTACGAGTGGTTATGAGACGGGCTACAGAGAACCTATATATATCTACACGACAAAAAAGACAGCCGATCAGGTGGAGGTTGTGGTGAATGACGTGGACAGGCAGAAAAAGACAGCTACATTATATGACAGCAGTAAATTAGATGAAAAAGATAAATATGCGCTGTTTCTTGGCGGCAATACCGGGCTTCTGGATATCCGTACAACGGCAGATAAGACAGACCGGCTTCTTCTCATTAAGGATTCCTATGCCAATTGTTTTGTTCCGTTTCTGACAGCGTATTATCGTGAGATTTTTGTGGTTGATCCGAGATATTATACCGGAGATATCCATGAGATCATGGAAGAAAAGAAGATTACAAGTGTGTTGTTTTTGTATAACGGCAATACTTTTATAGGTGATAACAGTTTAGACGGAGTGTTAAAAAGTAATGAGGCTGAATAAATATCTTAGCGAGGCAGGAATCTGTTCCCGCCGGGAGGCGGACCGACTGATCGAGAGCGGGAAAGTAACAGTGGACGGCAAAAGAGCAGTGCCTGGCATGCAGGTAGAACCCGGACAGCAGGTGCGTGTTGGAAAGAGACTGGTAGAGGGAAAAAACGAAAAAGTGGTACTGGCTGTAAATAAACCGACAGGGATCGTTTGTACGGAGGATATGCGTGTGAAAAATAATATCATCCGTTTCTTAAAATATCCGGTTCGCATAACCTACGCCGGACGGCTTGACAAGGACTCGGAAGGTCTCCTTATTATGACAAATGATGGTGACCTGATCAACCGGATGATGCGTGCAAGGTACGGGCATGAAAAGGAATATAAAGTGACGGTTTCACAGCCGGTTACAGAAGAATTCCTGAATAAAATGGCATCCGGCGTGCATATCAAAGATGAGGAGAAAGGTCTGGATGCTGTTACAAGACCATGTACGGTCACAAAAGTAGGAAAATATACTTTTTCCATCATACTTACCCAGGGGTTGAACCGGCAGATACGCAGAATGTGTGATGCACTGGGATATAAAGTGACAAAACTGGTGAGAGTAAGAATTATGAATATAGAGCTTGGAAATTTGAGACCGGGCGAGGTAAGAAAACTGACAAAACAGGAGTTAGAGGGATTGTATGAACGGGCAAAAACAGCAGAGGATGCAGGAACTGGTAGAATTACTGAATAAAGCGGGACGCGCCTATTATCAGGATGCGCAGGAGATCATGAGCAACTATGAGTACGACCGGCTTTATGATGAGCTGAAAGCGTTGGAAGAGGAGCTGGGGATTACGCTGTCTAACAGTCCGACGGTCAATGTAGGATATGAGGTTTTAAGTGAGCTACCGAAAGAGAGACATGAAAAACCGATGCTTTCACTGGATAAAACAAAGAATGTGGAAGATCTTATATCCTTTCTTGGTGGGCAGAAAGCGCTGCTTTCCTGGAAAATGGATGGACTAACCATTGTGTTAACTTATCGGGAAGGGAAACTATATAAAGCGGTTACAAGAGGAAACGGTGAGGTAGGAGAAGTCATTACCAATAATGCCAGGGTATTTCAGAATATTCCGCTTCAGATACAGTATAAGGGTGAGCTTATATTAAGAGGCGAGGCAGTTATCGGATACAAGGATTTCGAGCGGATGAATGCAGAGATTCCGGACGCAGAGGCAAAATATAAGAATCCAAGAAATCTGTGCAGCGGGTCTGTCAGACAGCTGAATAACGAAATAACGGCAAAAAGGAATGTACGTTTCTATGCGTTCTCTCTCGTACAGGCGGAGAATGTAGATTTCCACAATTCCAGAGCATATCAGATGAACTGGCTGAAAGAGCAGGGATTTGAAGTCGTTGAGTTTCATGAAGTGACGAAGGAAACGATAGAAGAGGAAGTTATTAAATTTTCAGAAAAAATTGCCCAGAATGATTTCCCATCGGACGGACTTGTGTTAGTATATGATGATATAGCATACGGGCAGTCGCTGGGTCGTACTTCCAAGTTCCCGAGAGATTCCTTTGCTTTTAAATGGGCAGATGAGATCCGTGAGACAAAGCTTCTGGAGGTGGAATGGAGTCCGTCAAGAACAGGACTGATTAACCCTGTTGCTATATTTGAACCGGTGGAACTGGAAGGAACAACGGTGAGCCGTGCCAGTGTTCATAATATCAGTATCATGGAAGAACTGGAACTTGGCATTGGTGATAAGATAGAAGTTTATAAGGCAAATATGATCATTCCGCAGATCGCTGAGAACCTGACGAGAAGTGGAGTGAAGGATATTCCTGAAAAATGTCCGGTATGCGGCGGCAGTACAGAGATCCGACAGGTAGCTAATGCAAAGGCATTGTACTGCACGAATCCGGAGTGCCAGGCAAAGCATGTAAAGGCGTTTTCTCTGTTCGTAAGCCGTGATGCACTGAATATTGAAGGGTTATCTGAAGCTACACTGGAGAAATTTATCGCCAGAGGATTCATAAGGGAATTTGCAGATATTTTCCATTTGGACAGATATGCTGAGGAAATCAAAGGAATGGAAGGATTCGGAGAAAAGTCTTATCAGAATCTGATTGCCAGTGTGGATAAAGCAAGAGTGACGACACTTCCGAAAGTAATCTATGCACTCGGTATTGCAGGAATCGGGCTGGCCAATGCGAAGATGATCTGTAAGGAGTTTGATTACGATATTGAAAAAATGCTCCATGCGACAATGGAAGAGCTGAATGCAATTTCCGGTGTGGGAGAAGTGCTGGCAGGGGCATTTACCAGATATTTTGCGGATGAAGTACATGTGGAACGTTTGAAACGACTGCTTGCGGAACTGGATATTCCGAAAGAAGAAGTAACGGGAACACAGTCATTTGCCGGTATGAATTTTGTGATTACGGGAAGTGTAGAGCATTTTGCAAACCGCAGTGAGGTCAAGGAACTGATTGAAAGCCTGGGCGGGAAAGTAACGGGATCCGTAACCTCCAAAACAAACTATCTGATCAATAATGATGTGAATTCCACATCATCCAAAAATAAGAAAGCGAGAGAACTGGATATCCCGATCATTTCGGAAGAGCAGTTCCTTGAGATGATACAAAAAGACCAATAGGAGAGAATGGGAATATGTCAGAATACGATAACAGAGACGAAATTGAGAAAGTAGATGAAACGCAGGTAGAAGTGGATACAGAGGAGAAGGAAGATGAATATGAGCAGGTCTGCTTTTTGTGCCGCAGACCGGAGAGCGTGACCGGAAAGCTCATTGAGCTGCCAAATCATTTTCATGTGTGCAGTGATTGTATGCAGAAGAGCTTTGATGCTTTTAATAATGGGCAGTTCGATTATAGTCAGCTGATGAATATACCGGGTGTGCAGATCTTTAATATGTCAGATATGGAACAGCAGATTCCAAAGAAGCAGAAGCTGAAAAAGAAAAAAGAGGGGGAAGAGAGAAAGCCTCTTGTGGACATCCGCAATCTTCCGGCACCGCATAAGATCAAGGCGAGTCTGGATGAATATGTGGTAGGTCAGGAATATGCGAAGAAAGCGATATCTGTAGCAGTATACAATCATTACAAACGTGTTGCGACAGATACGATGGATGATATTGAGATTGAAAAGTCCAACATGCTGATGATCGGACCAACCGGTTCCGGTAAGACTTACCTTGTAAAAACACTGGCACGTATTCTGGATGTACCGCTTGCCATAACAGATGCTACGTCTCTTACAGAGGCCGGCTACATAGGAGATGATATTGAAAGCGTTGTATCCAAGCTTCTGGCTGCTGCAGATAATGATGTCGAGAAAGCGGAGCAGGGAATTATTTTCATCGATGAGATCGATAAGATCGCAAAGAAAAAGAATACAAGCCAGCGAGATGTAAGTGGTGAATCCGTACAGCAGGGAATGCTGAAGCTTCTGGAAGGAAGTGATGTGGAAGTCCCGGTGGGTGCGAACAGTAAGAATGCCATGGTACCCCTTACTACGGTGAATACCAGAAATATTCTGTTCATCTGCGGCGGAGCGTTTCCGGATCTGGAAGGTATCATTAAGGAGAGACTTACGAAACAGGCCGCCATCGGATTTGGTGCAGATCTGAAAGATAAATATAATAAAGACAAGACACTGCTTTCCAAGGTTACGACAGAAGACCTGCGTAATTTCGGAATGATACCGGAGTTCCTCGGACGACTTCCAATCGTATTTACGCTGGATGCGCTGAGTGAAGACATGATGGTAAAGATACTGAAAGAGCCTAGAAATGCAATACTTAAGCAGTATCAGAAACTGCTTGCATTAGATGAGGTGCAGCTTGAATTTACGGATGATGCACTCCTTTCTATTGCAAGAAAGGCTATGGAGAAGGATACTGGTGCACGTGCACTCAGAGCGATCATTGAGGAATTCATGCTGGATATCATGTATGAGATCCCGAAGGACGACAGTATCGGCACGGTAACGATTACAAAAGAGTATATCGAGAATACCGGAGGACCGATCATAACACTTAGGGGGCAGAGTGTGCAGCGTATCGAATAACAGACATAATGCTACGGAAACACTTCATATACTTAGAAAAAGTATATGAGGTGTTTTTTATATGGCATTAGAAGATTGCAGAGAGAAAATATTGTCCCAGGATTACCTGGACTTTATCGTGCCGTCATACAGGCAGAATATGGAGTATGCATTTTCTGATCAGCAGGCATGTATACAGGAGGTTGGATTTGGCTACAGGATTCTCTATATAGACCAAACATTTGCGCAGGATGTCACGATAGAACAGTTTGGTTATAATGGCATCCCGAACTGTTATGCACTTCTGGATTCTGCCGCGATGAATGAGGCGGGAATCAGTGCGGTCCAGAATTATCCGACACTGCAGCTGCAGGGAGAAGGGGTCATGATTGGATTTCTGGATACGGGTATTGATTACCGCAATTCCATTTTCCGAAAAGAGGATGGAGGAACCAAAATTGCAGCTATCTGGGACCAGACGATACAGACCGGGGAGGTGCCGGAAGGATTTTCTTACGGAAGTGAGTATACAGAGGATACGATCAATGCGGCGCTGCGTTCAGATAATCCGCAGGGTATTGTGCCCAGTACAGATACAAATGGGCATGGTACATTTGTTGCAAGTGTTGCCGCAGGAAATGGAAGCCTTGCAAATGGATTCCAGGGAGCAGCGCCGAAAGCGACTCTTGCAGTCGTGAAGCTGAAACCTGCCAAGAATTTTGTGAAAGAATTCTTTGCTGTAAAAGAAGAGGCCATTTGTTTTCAGGAGACAGATATCATGCAGGGCCTGTATTATCTGCATCAGCTGGCACTTAAGCGGGATATGCCGCTTGTCATCTGTCTTGCGCTGGGGACGAATTTCGGTGGACATAACGGGCGTACTGCGCTTTCCGATATTCTGGATCATTATGCGGATACGATTGACCGCTGTGTCATTATCGGTGGTGGAAATGAAGCAAATCAGAGACATCATTATCTGGGAAGACTGGAGAGTGGTAAAGGGGCAAGTGAAGCGGAGCTGCGTGTGGAGCAGGGAAATACAGGGTTTGTGGCAGAGCTTTGGACAACGCTCCCCAATATTGTAACTGCATATCTGGTGTCCCCTTCCGGCGAAAGAAGTCCCAGAATATCTATCAGACAGGGAAGCAGATATCGGCTGAATTTTCCCTTTGATAATACACAGGTGGATATCGAATATCGGCTTTTGCTTACGAATGATGATTCGCAGCTCATTTTCATGAGATTTACAAATCCATCTCCCGGCATATGGCGTATCGGTGTGGAGGCGTTACAGCTGCAGGAAAGTGAATATCACATATGGACATCTATGAAAGAGTTCCTGAATGCAGATGTATATTTTCTTGAAGCGAATCCGGATTATACCATTACAGAACCGGGCAGCACAAGAGAGGCAATGACAGTATCTTACTATAACGGAACAGAGAATAGTGTTGATATTAATTCGGGAAGAGGGTATACTAGAAACAGGACAATAAAACCAGATTTTGCGGTGCCGGGGGTGCAGATAACAGGGGCTTCTTCTGGCGGAGGGTTTGTTTCACGAAGCGGTTCCAGCGCAGCAGCGGGCATTGCTGCCGGAGGAGGGGCGCTTGTGGTAGAGTGGCTGAAGGAACAGACAATGACACGAGGGGTGTCCAGCCGTCTGGTGGCGAATATTATTATACTGGGCGCGAATCAGAAAGTGCTTCCAGATTATCCAAACCGGGAATGGGGATACGGTACAATGGATATTTATCAGTCGTTAGATCGATTGAGAAGATTATAAAATATACAGGAGTAAAGGAGAAAGAAGATGGCAGATTTTTTTGAAGGACTGGGGAAAAGAATCAGTGAGGTTGCGACAGATCTTGGTAAGAAAACAGAGGATACGCTGGAGATCCAGAAGATCAAAGCAGATATTCGTTCGCTGAAACGCTCAAATGAGAGAGACCTTATGGAAATAGGCCGCATGGTATATGAGAAATTCCATAATGGTGAGATTTCCGATATGGATTATGTGGCTCTGTGCGAAGCGATAGAAAAGAGAAATGAAGAGGCAGCAAAATACGAAGAGGAAATCCAGAGAATCAAAGAGGTATTGTAATGCTGGCTGTATTTGGAGGGCTTTTTCTTGTACTCGTTTGCGTCGATATGGGAATAAAGCAATATATCGAGGAATACTTTGATGAGGGACAGGAACAGGATACAGTCTGTCACAGACTTGTTCTTCGCAAGGTATATAATCGCGGATTCATTCTGAACATCTGTGATAAGTATCCGGCTGTAATAAAGGGTACCTCTGCTGTTATGGGTGCAGGTATCCTGATTTATGATGTATATCTTTTCCTCAGAAGAGGAAAATGGCTTCAGAAACTGGGGATGGTATTCTTAAGCGCAGGAGCGTTCAGTAACATATATGACAGATTGATAAGAGAGAAAGTCATTGATTACATAGGTGTAAAAAGTAAATGTAAGTTCTTGTCCAGACTTACTGCCAATCTTGCAGATATCTATGTTGCAGTGGGTGGTGTATTTACTGTGCTTGCAAAGCTGGTGGACAGGGGATGATCACATCCCCATATCTCCTATAGTAAGAGCGAATCCTTTGATGCGAAATGACGGAATGGCAGTTGTAAAGGAACCAATGACCGGTGATCTGCCGGTTTCCAGATCATAGAGGATTACGCGTTTCTCTTCAGGATTAATGATCCAGTATTCTCCAACATTGTATCGCTTGTACAGCATTAATTTATCAAACAGATCATAGTCCTTTGTTGACGGTGATATTATTTCTACAGCAATATCTGGTGCTCCGTAACAAATGTCGTCTCTAATCTGCTCCGGTCTGCATATGACAGAGATATCCGGCTGCACAACTGTAGCAGTCTCTTCATCCAGAACAATGCAGAAGGGTGCAGGCAGAACAACGCACTTGTTACAGTGAGCCTGCAGATATTGTTCCATTTCCATAGAAAATTTCAAAAGTATCCTTTGGTGGATATATCCCGGTGCACATCGATGCACAAGTTTTCCTTCTAAGAGTTCATACTCTGTACAATCTGGTCTGTTCAGGTACTCTTCCACAGAAAAAGCTCGCGGTGTTACATTGTACTGTACCTTTGCCTCTGTAATCATATTGGAAGTGTCAAGTGGCCCGTACCCGAGCAGATCATCAACAGACACCTGAAGCACAGTGGCAAGCTTCTGTAGAAGTTCAATACTGGGTGAACGGCGCTTAATCTCATATCCGGCATAGGCAGAACGGGAAATCCCCAGTTCATCTGCCATCTGCTGCTGGGAAAATCTTCGTGCTAATCTGGCGGCTTTCAGATTATTTGAAAAATTGGAATCCATATACGAACCCTCCCTGTGTTGGTATGTGGATATAATAGCATAAAGTGTGACGAAACGCAACATGAATAACGCGAAATGCGACTAAACATGTTGCGTTTTTGTGAATATATAGAAAAAACAAATAAATGAATGTTACTTATAGAAAATGTGCGAAATGCACAAAAAATAAATTCATTTAGTTTTTTTGCCTAATGGATATAAATGTAATGCATGCTATAATCCCACATGTGTGAAATGTTTGTGTAGATTTTGAAAAGGGAGAAGAAAATGCACGCAACAGAAGTGAGGAATCTTTCTTTTTCTTATGATAAGAAAGAAAAAATGATATTAGAAAACATTAACCTAAATATATCTGCGGGAGAGTTTGTCTGTATATTAGGACAGTCGGGATGTGGGAAAAGTACTCTTTTACGCCTGTTAGCGGGGCTTGAGATGCCAACGAAGGGAGAAATCCTTATGAATGGTCAGTCGGTAAAGGGAGCAAGTCTGGAACGAGGAGTTGTGTTTCAGGATTATGGATTGTTTCCATGGATGACTGCAGGCGAAAACATCGTATTAGCATTAAAGCAGAAGTATCCCCAAAAGGATAAAAAAGAATTAAAAAAGATAGCACTGGAAAAGTTGACAGAAGTAGGTTTGGATCAGAAAGTATTTCAAAAGCTTCCAAAGGAACTATCTGGTGGAATGAAACAAAGATGTGCAATAGCAAGGGCGTTTAGTATTGACCCTCCTGTTCTGTTGATGGATGAGCCGTTTGGTGCATTGGATGCTGTGACGAGAGCAAGATTACAGGATTTAGTTATGAAACTCTGGGCAAAAGATGAACAGAAGAAGACAGTTTTTTCGTAACACATGATGTGGATGAGGCGTTGTTACTTGCAAATCGTATATGCGTTTTAGGACAGTCACCAAGTAATGTGATCTATGATTGTGTGATCCCGGAGGATAAACGTCCAACAAGAGAAACGCAGTTTGAAAATGCAGAAATACTTGCATTACGTAACACACTGATACAGAAAATTAATAAAGATGTATCTGCATTTCTTGAGGCATAAGCAGAAGTAATTCTGTTATGTATATATATTAATGAAAAGGAGAGAAAGAATGAAAAAGAGACTGATAGGGGTACTCCTCTGCATTACAATGATGGCATCATTAGTAGTGGGATGTGGTTCCGAAAAAAAAGAAGAATCAAGCGAAAAAGAAACAAAAGAAACAGCAGCAGAAGGTGAACTTGAAACTGATACCGTAAGACTTGCACTGGCAGGAAGTGCACACATTTTTAACGCAATTGCTGAAGAACAGGGCTACCTTGAAGAGGAAGGACTGACAGTTGAATATGTAACATGTGAAAATTCTGAAGGAGCATTCCAGGCATTGTCTGCTGGAAAAGTAGATGTTCTTTCAAACTATGGAACAAATCTTCCATTACAGTATATTGGATCTGGTACAGACCTCACAATGTTTGCAGGGTATATGCTTACAGGATGTATGCCAGTCATTGCGAAAGCAGGTACAGAGTGGAATGGCGTAGAAGATATGATCGGCAAAACTGTTTCATGTGAGCCAAATGTATTTGCTGTTACAGGTGCTTTGCTGGATAAAGGATATGATCCATTAAATGATATTACATGGCTGAATCTTGATAACCACACTGACCGAATTCAGGCAGTAAGAAGTGGTGATGCGGATTATGCTGTTCTTGGACCTATCAGCACTTAATTCAAACACAATTCGAAAAGTTGTCAAGACTAAACATAAAACCGATAAACCCACGCTATTAAGCAAAAATATTATATCATCAAAAGCAGTCAATTATCAAGGGGAAATTGAAGTTAAGCAACTTCACCAACACCAAAAGCGATTGACTGAGCGAGAAATAGCTGAAATAATCGTAAAGTATAACTCCGGCACCTCGACCTACGATCTTGCCAAAGAATATGGTTGCCATCGTCGCACCATCAGCGACCACCTCAAAAAACAGGGAATTAAAGTCACTAATCAGCTCATGGAACGCAAAGGCGTCGTTGAGCTGGTCATGCAAATGTACTCAGAATATATTAAGCCAGCCGATATAGCAAAAGCCATCGGAATTAATGTCGACTCAGTACGAAAAATCCTAAAAGAGAATAATGTATATATTCGGAAGAGCTGGGAGTATCCGAGGATGTAATGCTTTTTTAAGACAAAATGTTCTTACGGAGGAATTGTTTTGTTACCGAAGATCAATACCTTGCGGAGAATATGGGACTAACAGAGAAATCGTCTGTATCTGCCTTCCTAGACAAATATTATGAAAAGCACCCATTAGACAACTCTTACGAAGGCATCTTAGCGCGCCGCTCCGGTCTAACCAAGGAGAATATAGTTGCACTACTAGACTATGCTGAAGATTTAGTATTTCTAGCAAATTATAATCCGGCAAACTATTATCCATTGCATACCGATGGACTATCTGTAAAGAACACTAAACGTGCGAGAATTAGCAACAAAAAGGTTATCAATAATTTCGCGATAGCAACGATTCAAAGCTCATTTGATAAAAGCTATCGTCAACGAAATTACGCTGTTTAAGAAAAATATGCCGCACTATCAAGTGCGGCATATTGCCAGAATTAAGGAACACATACGGTACCGGTTCCCGTCTCGAATGCAGGATTGACATTATTTCGATAGTAATCGAGAAGATATGCATAAGCGACAATTTGCTCAAAAGAAACATACGTATCGCTCTTACCTATTAGATACGGATCGCTGGAAACCGAACGCGCAGAGACTGTAAGGCTGGAAAACTTTACGCTCTCATTATTTGACTCATAGCAAGTTACGCCTTGCTCGTACAGTCTAGACTCGCCACTAGACAAGTCATACTCATTGCCAGTTCGTGTTCCGCCAATAAGCGTATAACTACCGTCATTACGCGTAAATTTAGCAGCACCATAGCCAGCTGGCATAGCTTCCCAACCAAGATCAGCTAACATTTGCTTGTAATCTACGTGGTCATACGGCGCGTCGCTCGTAATATAGTCCCACACATTCACACAGGTCTTTATTTCTGTCTGTACGCCGTCAACGGTGATCAGATAGACAAAATTCCCATCCGCATCCTGCGCAGGCTTCTTGTTGTCGATCTCGTCAGAAGAGTCATTGTCGCCGGCATTCTCGCCTGCTTTCTCTGGTTCATAATTAGGTTCGCTCACGCTGCCGTTTCCGTCTCCAGAGCCGGTTGCTCCCGCGTTCTGCTCGCCTTTCTGCCCGCAGCCCGTAAGAGCTAGGGTGATGATCATGATGAGTGCTGTCAATATAATCCCTAAATTTCTTTTCTTCTTCATGTTTCATCCCTCCCTTTCGTATATGGTTCCGAAGAAGATATTTACAATATGCCGCACTAAGATCACATTACTGCAAAATTTAACACCCGTACTTGGGCGAATTATATCTATAAATCTTTAAAAAGTAGGGATACGTATATTTTGCATTTATACCCGAGTCACTTATGTTCTTTATTTTGTTTCATTATACACAAACAATCAAAACTTGTCCATATACAAAAGGGTAGGTGAGTGCCAGCGGGTGAGATAGGATTACGGTGACGATTCTGCATTTACGCCTGCATCCTGAAGCGCAAGATTATCGCCAATATTTGGAATAATCTGTAAAAGTATTTGAATGGATGCTGAGTAACTGTTCTGATTTTCCCTCGAGGCCAAAATAATTCAATAAATATTGATTTAATTTACTTCTATATTTTGGTGGGAATTTTACATTCTCATTATTCTTTCCAGCATTTAATTTGTTAACTAAGAATGAATCTTCTAACCCTATATAGGTTTTAACCATATTATTAAGTTTCTCATCATCGTCTATATCGGGAACAGGTAACGACAATAACGTACTCTTCCCAAGAGTAATTCCACCGTCATATATTCTCCACCATAAATAAGAAAAAGACGAGTTAATTAGTAGATACAATTTATAGAAAGAAGCCTCATCTTTGGCGTATATTACAATCTTTGAGGTTCTGTTTAAATCCCTGCTAGTCGCAGAAATAAAGTATCGTGGCGTCTGCGGAATAGTTAATCGTAGTTTTTCATCTTGTTTTGTTTTGTCTTTTTCAATAAAGTCTGATACTTTGTATGGTAATGCATTCATTGCATCAACCAATTCTTCAAGTGTTTTTGGTATTTTTGTCCACACATATGGTTGCGTGTATATTTTTTCACCAAGTAAGCTCTCTATATCGGAAAACAATTTAATACGTTCCTCGGATTTGAAGCGTATCATGGGCGATAATCTAAAACCATGTTTATTTTTATCTATTAATGTAATTGCCGCTCGAACAGAATTGGATGTATTGCTGTTAAATACTCCTTTTTTTCTTCCGCAAAACAATGGCGACGGAACATTATCGAAGCTATATATTTCGCCACCGCCGTTTCGAGCCATTGCGAATCTTAGTGTAGAAAATTTTGCTCCCCCTAAAAAAGACTGTGGCGTAATAATTACGGATCTTTGGGCCTGCTGCGAAATTTTTTCTATAAATACAGAGTATAGATCCTTTGTATTGCCTGTACTGCATTGGCTCCAAAGTTCTATTTTCGATGACAATCTTCCATAAGGTGGATTTGAAATGACGTAACAGCCATTTGGCAGTTTTACGCTCTCGGAAAGAAAGTTCCCAACTGAAACATTTATGGATTGCGTTATTTTCAGATAAGATTTATAGTCATTTTTTTCGGCAAACATGATACCTATTTTCATGACTGCTAATTTTATGGCAATTGGATCAAGATCATACAGGTATAGTTTCTTTGAATAGATCAAACTTCTTACTTCATGCTCTCCCAACTGTTTTAATACTTCTATAATTAGATTCCCGGTACCGCAACAGACATCAGCCAAATTGTATTCATTCTTATACTCAGACAATAACTTTTTTGCCATAAAGCGACAAACATCTTTAGGGGTATAGTACTGCCCAAGCTCCTTCTTGCTGATTTGGTTATTATGCTCCAATGCTATTTCATAAAGATCACCGATATTGTCATATGAAAATAAATTCGATTCAATATCTATATCAAATCCATTTATTGGTAGTTGAAAGTCGGGTCGAATTCTTGACAGATATGCATTAATATATATATCCCAAAAATTATCATATCCTACACTGTCAATTGCTTTCTTGAAATCAGATATATTCTCTATTCTCATATAGAAGCATTATACCATGCTTCTCACCTATTTCTTATAGAGGAATCACTTAAAAGAAAATTCGCTTTACTGGGGTAATAGTCGTCAAATCAATAGAAAGTTTGTCTCTACGAGGCTTTCCGTTTGAATTCCGCATTCCTTTTTGAAACAGATGCTGTTTATCAATACTCTCTTTATCCAAGAGATATATATTAATGTATTTCAATAAGAAATCAGTTTTATATAAGCGCATTTTGGCACCTCTTTTTCGGTTTTCTAAAGAATAGTCACTTTCGCCACCTTTCAAATCAGTAAGCCATTCTCTGAAGGGCATTGTATCTGGATTATCGAAAGAAGCCTCTCCGCATGCTACAATTAAACCTGTACACCCAAATTGTTCTATCGTTTTTGTAGTGGCCTCAAGATCATTAGCTATTAGCGTAGTTGATTCTTTGCCGTCCTTATTATGTATCGGGTGAGATTTGAAATCCCAGTCAATTTTCCAAAAACCATCAAAGTCAGTTCTTCCGTATTTATTACCCGGAGTTTTCATTCCTATAGATGCCAAAATATTATCGCAAAGATACTGAAAATAGAAACCTATCCACTCCATCTGACGCCAATGAGGATAATTATCATCTTTCATCGTCAAAATACTAGTTCTGCCATCCCAATGTTTTGGGAAAGTAGAAAGTGCGTCAGAAAGTGTATCTAAGTCTATATTCATTTATATTAATAGCGTATCACGCGCTTAATATAAATGAAAGCTTAACGGCAATATCTAATCTATAAGTATTACTGACGAATCTCTATTTCTCGTATGCTAGAGAAGAAGTAGTATATTTTATGTTCGGCTTTATATTAATACGCCATATCAAAGAATATGGGATTAGTAGAAAAATCTTCCGTAACAGCTTTTCCTGAAGACTACTACGAAAAACATCCATTAGATAATACAGAGGAAACGAAGAAATACCAACGCTTCATTGAAGATCAACGCCTCCTCGAAAATATGGGTCTAATTGAAAAATCATCCGTTACGGCCTATCTGGAAGAATATTACGAAAAGCATCCGCTAGACAATTCTTACGAGGGCGTCCTAGCTCGTCGCTCAGGACTCACTAAAGATCAAGTTATTGCATATCTGGACAAATTAGAATATCTCGCAAAAATCGCAGAATACGACCCAACCGGCAAAGCGCCTATACTTAAAGGTGATGCACGAGAAGATCATCAATTCCGCATTGAATCTAAAAACAACGAAGAGTATTTACTTGGAGTTAATATCTTTTATGTAGAAGAGCACAGAATCAGAAACTTTGCATCATAAAAAATGCCCAGCTTCTTACGGCTGGGCATTTCTAGGTACTAGTTAGGGAATCGTATAACCAGCAAGCGATTGCCAAGACTGAAACTCACTTTTCATAATCTCATCCTCAGTACGCCCAAGCATTAACTGCTCCATTTCATACGCAGAAAAACAGATTTGTTCTAAACTAATCGACCACGCAGACGAAGGTACGCAATAAATCATCTCTTCATACCCAAAATAGTTCGACATACCAGCAATCTCGATTGACGTATAGTCGTAAATATTTTTACGAGCCGTGCCAGGATTTAATATAAAATCCCAACGAGTCTGATTCGGATCAACCTTAGCTGCTGCACGACGAGAATTCTCAAAATCCGCAGTCGTAAGCCCAATTGCCTCTGCCATATCCTCGAAAAGCCAAACGTAATAAGTACCACGCTTGCCTTCTCTTGTCTCGATAAAATCCCAGACATTAGTCTTGCAGAGCAGCTCTTTGTCGCCAACCGCATAATGATAATATCCATCAGTATCTTTTTCTACGGTCTCGATATAGGACTTATCGCGCTTGTAGTACCAAGCCATAAGCGCCATAGCATCGCTTCCATCCGGCTTTTCACCAATGTTAACTTCCGGCTCAGTCGTAGCCTCGCCTTCGTTCTTACCGTCATCGGCGGCTGTAGTGCCGTTTTGGCTTTCAGAACCGGTTGCTCCCGCGTTCTGCTCGCCACTTTGTTGCCCGCAGCCCGTAAGAGCCAGGGCGATAACCATGAGCATTGCTGTCACTATCCCTAAATTTCTTTTCTTCTTCATGTTTCATCCCTCCCTTTCATATGGTTCCGAAGAAGTCATAAAAACAAAAATTAGCGGTACACTAATCGCTCCAATACAAACACTTTCTAAATTATATCTATTATACATGAATGCTTATAGGTTTGTCACTACGCAAAAAGGTAGTTTTGTTCCTTTTATTAATTCAACGTCTCGCTGCTTGCAGCGTTTTGAAAAAGAAAGTTAGAGTTAGCCACCCCAACCATAGCCTACTACGGACAATTCATCCAGTCTTTTCATTGCCGCATACGCCAGATGAATAAAAGCGGAAAACCTAATCGGTAATCCGCTTTTATTTCAGTAATTCATCATATGTCGTCTCGAGGCAGTCTCTAATTCCACGAAGCTGTGCTCCAGTAATATGCTGAATGCCTCTTTCGATCTTAACCAGAGATTCTCTGGTAATATCTATATTCTTCAGTTGCAACATCCGCACCAGCTCCGTTTGCCCAATTTCTCGTTCAAGGCGAACTCTACGAATGTTGCCGCCTATGTCTATACCAGTTTGTTTTATTTTCTGCTCCATAATCCACCCCTTTATGATGGATTCAGTTCACGCTCATGCTTTCAAAATCTCTTAATGTGCTGTAAGCTACTGCATAAGATATCGTTTTATTTCTTTTGCGATATCTATTTGTATTTTCGGCAAAACCACCCCGTGCGGTGGTTTTTGTTTTGGTGAACCAAATCTAGTCCAATTTTTTCTTTATCATATCTGTTAGTTCTGATATAATGGGACTAGTATTAGTCCACTCCATATCGGAGTGCTTTTTATAGTGAATCTGTCCAATATTTAATCAAATTATTCATAGGGGGCAAAATGGATAACTATTTTGATGGGAAATATTATTACAAAATTCGTAAGAAAACCTTCTGGCAAGTCATTGCCTGTACGGTAATTATATTGTTTGGGGTTTTCCTACTATTTCAAATAAAATCTAAAGGTGATAACCGGGGCAAGTACATTGAGGTTGACTATAAGTATCTTAAATCCAGACTCAATAATACCGAAGAGTGTTGTCTCTGTGGAAGTAATGCTCGAAGCCTGATGGGTTATTATCGTAAATTCGACACTGTCGGAGTCATTTCCCTCAATGATTGGTATGTTATTGATCTACGTCTTAAAAATTACGACAGCCAGGGCAATGAATCTAAGACCGACAGTGGTACGAGCATGTGGCATGCAAATAACGAAAATATCTCATATGACGGAACAAGCACTGCTTCTCGCGGCATGGCAGATATACGGATTTCGCTTCCAGAAACCTATAAACTGAATGAAGAATTTTTAGAAAACAACCTCTGCGCAGATTGTCTAAGTAAAGTCGCCAAAACATTAGAACATTCATATTTTGAGAATGAAAAGTCCGAAACAATTCCGCTTTGTGCTGTGGACTTTAAGACACTTGAGCTTTATTCTATAACGGATCAGATCATGGAGCGGGTGCGGGAGACGGCAGAGAAGGATCTGCCTCCAAAGGATAAGCTTTTGCTGATTTTTCTTGCTATGCGGGCAGATCAGAAGGAGGAAAAGGTACTCCTTGATGAAATGCATAAGGCAGAAAATGCGCTTCTTCATCAAAAATCGCTGGTCTCCTGTGTGACAATGCTGACACCAGTTTTGACACAGGTTGTTGAAGAAGGAATTCAGGCAGGTGAATTTGCGTGTCCATATCCGGAGCAATATATGCAGATTTTTCTTTCTTCTGCGTTTACGCTTCTGGATGAAGGGATTTTTGAGATTGAACCGGAAAAGGCGGGAAAGCTGTTTGTGGCATTGATATCTATGCTGGAAAAGATGCTGGGTACACAGCAGGGAGAACTTCTTTCAATGACACAGGGACATTGGATATTCGAATAGAAGCAGTAAAGGAATTATATGATGTTGGGGAAAATACTGAAAAATGATTTTAAGAAAAATATAGGGCGAACCTGATTTTACTTTTATTCATGACTTTGTCATCGGCTGTTGCAGTTTCTGTGTGTCTGATAATCATGCAGCTTTTTGCCTCGATTTCTGATATGTATGAAACGGCGAAACCTCCGCATTTTCTTCAGATGCATAAAGGTAAGCTGAATCAGAGAGATATTGACGAATTTAATGAGGATTATCCAGGCATTACATATTGGCAGACGGTGCCTATGATAGATATACACGGTGAAGAATTGACGATAAGAAATTCGGACGGGAATGCATTTTCAATGTCAGACTGCAGTCTTGATATCAGCCTTGTCAGACAGAATGAAAAGCGAGATCTTCTGCTGGATGTGGACAGGAAGAAACTTGAGATTGCGCCCGGGGAAATTGGTGTACCGGTTATTCTTCTGGAACAATATGAAATGAATATTGGTGATACGATCACGCTTAAAAATGGAGATTTAGAGAAAACTTTTTGCGTGTCTGATTATGTATATGATGCACAGATGAATTCGACATTATGTTCCTCTACTCGTTTTTTGATCAGCGATGAAGATTTTGTAGAGTTGTATGGCCGTACTGGTGAGACAGAATATCTGATAGAAGCTTATTTTTCTGACACTAATCTGGCCGCCGGCTATCAGACAGCGTATGAGCAGGATGATAGAAATCTGCCGAAAGACGGACAGGCAGTAACTTATACAGTTATATTTCTTTTGAGTGCACTTACAGATATCATGATGGCTATGGTATTGTTACTGGCCGGCATACTTCTTATCGCGATTGCGCTTATCTGTCTGCGGTATTGTCTGCTTACTGAACTTGCAGAAGATGGGATGAACAAATATATAAAAGAGATGAACGGATAGATTATATCATTGAAGATGAAGACAAATCCCGACTTGAAGTTTGTTCAAAAGTGTTATATAGTTTAATTAAATTAAAATAAAGTATAAAATATTATGTTTAAAATTTGAAAAGAGGGATAAATATGTCTTTTCAGGAAGAAAAACGGGAAAGTATCAAAAGATACATGTTGGAAAAGATACGAAACGATGATGAAGCATATATCCAGAAAACAACAGAGAACTTTGGTATATCAGTGACTACGGTGAAACGGTATCTGAAAGAATGCCTGGAAAAAGGAATTCTTGAAGAAAAAGAAAGCCAGACGGGATATGCTTTGGCGTGTCAGGAATGGTTTTTCTCATATGACAGGAAAGAGGGACTGCAGGAAGATAAGCTGTTTGTGACAGATGTGAGACCGGCGCTTGCAAATCTTTCAAATGAAGCAAATCAGATATGGTATTATGTGTTTTCTGAAATCATGAATAATGCGATTGATCATTCAAACGCACAGCATATATATTGTAAAGTAAAGTGGGATGAGCTCTATACGGAGATTTCAATTACAGATGACGGAATTGGGATATTTGCAAATATCTGCGCTTCGCTTTCTTCTGATCGGGGAAATGATTTTGATTATTATGATGCTATTGCCGAGCTATATAAAGGGAAGTTCACGACAAACAGTAAAGAACATTCGGGAGAAGGAATCTTCTTTTCTTCAAAACTGGTGGATGAGTTTGCAATATGGTCAGACAATGCAATATTCTACAGAGGATATGGTCAAAAGGAAAAAATTGTACAGTCGCATTTAGTGTCATACTATGCAAAATTGAAAAGAATTGGGACAATGGTAGTGATGAAACTTTCAAACATGACAAACCGGACTGTGAAGGAGGTATTCGATATGTATGCTCCAATTGAAGAAGGATTTGTGAAAACTGTAATTCCGGTGAAGGAAACATGTCTGTATGGTGAGCCGATAGCACGTTCTCAGGCGCGAAGACTTCTGTACAGGCTGGAACAATTCAAGAGTGTTGAATTTGATTTTACAGATGTTGAATTCGTTGGTCAGGGTTTTGCAGATGAGATATTCCGTGTGTTTCAAAATGCTCATCCGGATATTGAACTTTTTCCCTCACATGCAAATGAAACCGTGTTGGGTATGATAAGGCATGTACGTATGAATCTGGAATAGAATGCGGTAAAACGGGATTTGCAACCAGATGTTTACATAGATTTCTTCAAAAGCAACACAGAATTTATAGATTTTACACCGACTATCACGTACAATAAAACCAACCTGAAATGTGCACAGTAAGGAATATGAGACAAAAGGTGGAAAATGATGAGTGTATTTGCAGAGAACTTACAATTTTATAGAAACAGAAAAGAAATGACGCAGGAGCAGCTTGCAGAAAAGATGGGGGTTTCCAGACAGACCATATCGAAATGGGAAGCAGGCACATCTTACCCTGAAATGGAGAAACTTCTGTTATTATGTGATTTGTTTTCATGCAGTATGGATACTTTGATGCGGGGAGTGGCAGAAGAATTAGAAGTGGAAGACAATCAGAAACACAGACAGCATATGGCAGACTATAGAAAAGGTGTTTGCTGCGGTGTGATTTTATTAATTTCTGCTGTTGCCTTATACGAAGTGCTTGTAGGTCTGGGACTGGCAGAAGCAATAGCAGACACGATGTTTATGATACTGGTTATTGTAGCTGTATTGATTCTTATTGTAAAAGGAATGGAACATGAGAATTATCGAAAGAAATATCCGATTGTTCAAGATTTTTATCCTATCGAGGAAAAAGAAGAGTTTCAAAAGAAACAACCAGCAAGAATCGCTTTTGGTGTTGGGTTAATTCTTGTTGGTATGCTGCTGGGGATGAATGCTGAATACTTTCCGTTGCTACGCGGGATGAAAGAAGATATATATTATGGGGTCTTTATGCTCATGGTAGCATCGGCGGTTGGTATTTTTGTGCACAGCGGGATGAAAAAGGAAGAATACAATACAGAAAAATATAATCGACAAAACCATCCAGATCCTGCAGAAAAGGAAAAAGACAAAAAAATAGGAATATGGTGCGGCTGCATTATGTTGATAGCCACTATTTTATATCTGATTGCAGGATTTTGCTTTGAACTATGGGAGATTAGCTGGATCGTATATCCAATAGGAGGAATGCTGTGCGGAATCGCAGCGCTTTTGGTGAAGCGATAATCCTATGGAAATTTAGTGTAGTAAGGGATACGCAGTATCGGCAGGAGAAAGTGCCTCGACGCATTCGCCCCTGCAACTAGCCCACGAATCTATAAGAGCGCGAAAATCAGACGATAAATCAACGCCTGTTTT
>NZ_JAFBIY010000009.1 GCF_021531975.1 Faecalicatena contorta
TGGAAACACTTGAGCTATGCGGCTTCAGTATTTTGGCTGAGACATTACAAGTGACGCGAGACAGCTGAGCTTGGGGAAACGTGGAAGAGCGTTACAAACGGTTGCAGAAAAAGCTGATATAACTTCGGTTACGAATGTTATATCAGCTTTTGATGTTTACCGTTTGTCAGCGACTGGTTCGTTTTTCAAAGTTCTGCTGTCTCGCGTCACTGTTCTGCCTCAGATAAAATCTCTGAACTAAATTCTTATAAAAACCACTTGCCATACTTTTATTTAACTGCTATACTTTTCTCACATCAAAATCAGAGCTTTTTATTCAAAACTTCCAAGCTCTTTATTCTGATTTTCATTGCCGGTCGGCAGGGATTTCAAATTTGATGAACGATTGAAACTGAAAACAGAGCAGAATATATACTATTATTATGATATTTGAGAGTTGTCTGATGTGGCGTTGTCATTTGGGGTGTGGTTTGGTACAATAGCATCAAAGAGGGTTCCTGGATATGCATAGTCATATATTCTGCGGAAAGGAGAAGATATGACTAAAAATCAGGCAGAATATGAACTGCAAAACCATGAAGCAAAAGATAACGGGGCGAAATATCTGGTGGTACCGCTTACATCTTATACTAACCAGGAGTTGATTGAGAAGCAGGATGAGCTTTCTTTGATATTTTTAATCAATAAGCTTCGCAGTTCAGAGGAATTCAAGAATCTTAAGGAAGTTCCGAAGGAATATTTTGAACATCTGGGAGAACATACACCAGAATATTTATTGAAATTGATCAGTAAGATCATCGCCGTCCTTTTGTATCGGATGAATGTCCCGCGAAAGGAGGTGGAGCAGTTTACTGACCAGATAGTGGGGAGGGAATTTGATATGTTGTTCGACAGCTTTGAGGCATACGATGTGCAGGAGACGAGAAGAATCAGCCGGGAAGAGGGAGAAAATAGAAAACTCGTCCAATTGGTTTGTAAAAAGATGAAAAAAAACTATGCTGTATCAGAAATTGCAGATTTGTTGGAGGAGGATGAAAAAAACATACAGGAAATCGTTGATGTGGCAGTGAAATACGCGCCGGATTATGATGTTGACAGGATTATGGAAGAGATGAGATAAGATAAGAAAAAAAGACAACCACATGACGGTATGGTTGTCTTTTGCATTTCTATGAATAATTAAGCAATTCCGTTAACAGCTTTTGCTAAACGGGAAATCTTTCTTGCGCATGTGTTTTTGTGATAAACACCCTTGCTTCCTGCTTTGTTGATTTCAACGATTGCAGTGTGCAGTGCAGCCTTAGCAGCTTCTGCATCATTGTTTGCTACAGCAACTTCAACTTTCTTAATGCAAGTTTTTACTTTAGATTTAATTGCTTTATTTCTAGCAGCCTTTGTTTCGTTTACTAAGATTCTTTTCTTTGCAGATTTAATGTTAGCCAATTTGTCCACCTCCAAATATCTATATTTCGATATATCCTCTTGTCAGATATCGATTCCAGTTCGTTAGAGCCGGACACGGACGTTCTAACGAAACATACGAATTTATTTTATTCCAAGGTCTTGATTCTGTCAATACATATTTCCCGAAATATTGTAAAAACTAGCAATTAAATATGGCGAAATGAAGTGAGGAGCATGAAAATGGTTGAGAAATATAGTATTAGAACGGATCTTGCTCTGGAACAGAGGGAGAGGTTCGAGTCGGATCATGTGGAGGTACAGGGGGTCGTACTGGAGGAAAGTTATGATGAGGAGCGTGAGATGCGGATTACGACAGTAAAGATTGAAACCGAAAATGGTGCAAAGGTCATGGGGAAACCGGTTGGAACTTATATCACACTGGAAGCTCCGAATATGGCTGTGCCGGATGAAGATTACCACGAGGAGATCTCACGGGAGCTTGAAAAGTTCCTGAAGAATTTCCTGAAAAAGGAGAAAGAAGATGCCGCAGTGCTTGTTGTGGGACTGGGTAACCGTAAGGTCACGCCGGATGCGCTTGGTCCCTATGTAGTGGATAATCTGCGGATTACAAGGCATATCATGAAAGAATATGGGAAATATGCCATGGGAGAAGACCATGTGCAGATGGTCAGTGCCGTCGTGCCGGGTGTGATGGGACAGACGGGTATGGAGACAGTCGAGATTATTAAAGGCATTGTAAAAGAGACGAAGCCGGACGTGGTGATTGCGATTGATGCGCTTGCCGCAAGAAGTTCCAGAAGGCTGAACCGTACGATACAGATTGCGGATACCGGCATCAATCCGGGCTCAGGCGTGGGGAATCATCGAAGTGCGATAACGATGGAGACGATAGGGGTGCCGGTGATTGCGATAGGGGTGCCGACGGTGGTAGATGCGGCTACAATTGTGAACGATACGATGGAAAACCTGCTTGCAGCACTGGAAAACTCGGAGGCTTTGAAGGGAATTGGTCTTGTAATGCAGGGATACAGTGCTGCGGAAAAATATGAGCTGGTAAGAGAATTGATTTCTCCACATCTTCATGGATTATTTGTGACACCGAAGGATATTGATGAGACAGTGAAGCGGATCGGCTATACGATTTCGGAAGCATTAAATAAGTTGTTTTCTGAAAGGACATGCACATAATGACGCTTCCCACATCATATAGTGTTAAGACCATGAAAGTGATGGAGTGATGAATTGAAAAGGGGAAAGAGACTAAGCAGTGTTTTGATGATTGCTGTTATGTGTATTTTGATCATATATGCCGGTATGTGGATTGGAGAGAAAAAGGACTGGGAAATCAGGAGTGGGATCACACTTCAGATGAATCGGAAAATATTTACGTATGCAGAAGAAAACTATCTGACCGGACTTTCTTTTGTGGGGCGGGAGCATGAGCTGTCTGCAGATGTATGGCTGTCAGAGCAGGTCATGCGAATGTTTCCCCTGGGGACTTATGTGCAGGGCAGGGAGAATATAGAAGTGGAGATCGAAGACAGTGAAACTTATGAGATGATTCTTGCAAAACAGGCGGGAGATGAAAATGCGGTGGATGAAAATGGAAATCTTATCGGAGATGGAGCGGAAGAGACTGTGACGGAAACCACCGGGAGTCTTACAGATATTTCTCTGGAGAAGCTGAAAAACTATGAGTATCTGCTTAGTACATTTTATACGGTAGACAGTACGACGATGACGAATGAAAATGAGATAAATGCGGAGAAATTATTGGGGAAAGATATGACGCTTCAGGATACTTCCGGGGGACCGAAGGTACTGATCTATCATACACATTCGCAGGAAGCGTTTGCAGATTCTGTGGCGGGGGATGCCGGCACGACGATCATGGGAATGGGCTCATATCTGACGGAACTTCTGAACGCAGAAGGAATACCGGCCATGCATCACGAAGGTGTATACGATCTGATCGGAAGTAAACTCGACAGAAGTAAGGCGTACCAGCTGGCGGAGCCGGAGATTGAGAAAATATTGAGTGACAACCCGAGTATAGAGGTTGTGATTGATTTACATAGAGACGGTGTGGCGAAGACGACACATCTGGTCACGGAGATTGATGGGAAACCGGTTGCCCAGATCATGTTTTTTAATGGACTTAGCCGGACAAAGGCGAATGGGGATATCGCGTATCTGGCCAATCCATATATCGAAGATAATCTTGCATTTTCTCTGCAGATGCAGTTGAAAGCTACGGAAATGTATCCCGGCTTTACCAGAAGGATCTATCTGAAAGGTTATCGGTATAACATGCATCTGAAGCCCAAAACACTTCTCATTGAAGCGGGTGCACAGACAAACACGGTAGAGGAGATGAGAAATGCTATGGAATATCTTGCAAAAACACTAGATAGTGTGCTGAAACCGTAAAAGATGTTTGATAAATACCATATTTCGTGGTATGATGATGGCAATATGGAAAAGTATGCTCGAAAGGATATAAGAGGATGGCAAAGAAGAATACATATGATGCAGATAGTATTGCAATATTGGAAGGTCTGGAGGCGGTACGTAAGAGGCCGGGAATGTATATTGGCAGCGTTTCCACAAAAGGACTGAATCATCTGATCTATGAGATCGTGGACAATGCAGTGGATGAGCATCTGGCAGGCTACTGTACAGAGATTCATGTAACTCTGGAAAAGGATGGCTCCGCTACAGTTTCAGATAACGGGCGAGGTGTGCCTGTAGATATGCATGCAAAAGGGGTGTCGGCAGAGCGAATCGTATTTACGACACTTCATGCAGGAGGAAAGTTTGATGATTCTGCATATAAGACCAGCGGTGGTCTGCATGGAGTCGGATCTTCGGTCGTAAATGCGCTGTCCACTTATATGGATGTAGAGATCAGCCGTGACGGTTATGTGCACCATGACAGATATGAAAGAGGTGTGCCGGTCATTGAGCTGGAAGAAGGACTGTTGCCGAAGATTGGCAAGACAAGAAAAACAGGAACCAGGATCAACTTCCTCCCGGACGACACCATTTTTGAAAAGACAAGATTCCGTGCGGAAGAAGTGAAGAGTCGTATGCATGAGACGACCTATCTCAATCCTGAGCTTACGATCGTATTCGAAGATCTGCGCGGTGAGCAGAAGGAGCACATTGTATTTCATGAGCCGGACGGAATCCTTGGATTTATCAAAGACTTGAACGCCAAGAAAGAGGCAGTTCATGAACCAGTGTATTTTAAGGGGGAAGCAGAAGGAATTGCAGTGGAAGTGGCATTCCAGTATGTAAATGAGTTCCACGAAAATGTACTGGGATTCTGTAACAATATTTATAATGGTGAAGGCGGAACACATCTTACGGGCTTTAAGACAACATTTACAACCGTCATCAATCAGTATGCCAGAGAGCTGGGTATCCTGAAAGAAAAGGATGCGAATTTTACCGGTGCGGATATAAGAAATGGAATGACAGCGATCATTTCCATCAAGCATCCGGATCCAAGATTCGAAGGACAGACGAAGACAAAACTGGACAATCCAGATGCGGCAAAGGCAACCGGTAAGGTGACCGGCGATGAGATCGTACGCTATTTCGACCGTAATCTGGACAACTTGAAGAAAGTCATCGGATGCGCGGAGAAAGCGGCGAAGATCCGGAAGACAGAAGAAAAGGCGAAGACCAATCTTCTGACGAAACAGAAATATTCCTTTGACAGCAACGGAAAGCTCGCGAACTGTGAGAGCAGAGACGCTTCCAAATGCGAGATATTTATTGTTGAAGGAGATTCTGCCGGCGGTTCTGCGAAGACAGCCAGAGACCGCATGTATCAGGCGATTCTTCCGATCCGCGGTAAGATCCTGAATGTAGAGAAGGCAAGTATCGACAAAGTACTTGCTAATGCAGAGATAAAGACAATGATCAACGCCTTCGGATGCGGCTTTTCCGAAGGTTACGGAAATGATTTTGATATCACAAAGCTTCGGTATGACAAAATCATCATTATGGCAGATGCCGACGTGGACGGAGCACATATTTCCACGCTGCTCCTGACACTGTTCTACCGCTTTATGCCGGAGCTCATATATGAGGGACATGTATATATTGCCATGCCGCCTCTTTATAAGGCCATGCCGAAGAAAGGGGAAGAAGAGTATCTGTATGACGATAAGGCACTGGAAAGATACCGGAAGACACACGACGGCCCGTTCACTCTCCAGAGATATAAAGGACTTGGAGAAATGGATGCCGAACAGCTCTGGGAGACGACATTGAACCCCGAGACAAGAATTCTTAAGCTGGTAGAGATTGAAGATGCGAGGATGGCGTCCAGCGTAACAGAGATGCTGATGGGAACGGAAGTGCCGCCGAGGCGGGCGTTTATTTACGAAAATGCGACCGAGGCTGAGCTGGATGTTTAATTGGGTACACCACATTTGTCATTTAGGTACACCACATTTTTTAATTTGGGACGTAGACTTTTTTAAAAAGTCTACGTCCCAAACAAAGGAGGAGTTAGATGCAGGAATCACAGATTATCAGAACCGAGTATTCGGAAGTGATGAAGAAATCATATATTGACTATGCCATGAGTGTTATCGTTGCCCGTGCGCTGCCGGACGTGCGCGACGGTCTTAAGCCGGTGCAGAGAAGGACACTCTATGATATGCATGAGCTTGGCATTAAGTGGGACAAGCCATACCGTAAATGTGCCCGTATTGTCGGTGATACAATGGGTAAGTATCATCCACACGGTGACAGCTCGATCTATGAAGCGCTGGTCGTTATGGCGCAGGATTTCAAAAAGGGTATGACGCTTGTGGACGGCCATGGTAATTTTGGCTCTATTGAAGGAGACGGCGCAGCTGCCATGCGTTATACGGAGGCAAGACTTGCGAAGATTACGCAGGAAGCGTATCTTGCGGATCTGGATAAGGATATTGTAAATTTTGTGCCGAACTTTGATGAGACGGAGAAAGAGCCGGAGGTGCTTCCGGTACGTATTCCGAACCTGCTTGTTAATGGGGCGGAAGGTATTGCGGTCGGTATGGCGACGAGTATCCCGACACATAACCTGGGCGAAGTTATTGATGCGGTTAAAGCTTACATGAAAAATGACGATATCAGCACAAAGCAGCTGATGAAATATGTGAAGGGGCCGGATTTCCCGACCGGCGGTATTGTCGTTAATAAGGATGAGCTTCTGGATATATATGAGACGGGTACCGGTAAGATCAAGATACGCGGTAAGGTGGAAGTGGAAGAAATGAAGGGTGGCAAGAAGCGCCTGATCATTTCTGAGATTCCATATACAATGATTGGCGCGGGAATTGGAAAATTCCTGAATGATGTGTGTGCGCTTGTAGAGTCTAAGAAGACTTCTGACATCGTTGACATTTCCAATCAGTCTTCCAAGGAAGGTATCCGGATTGTTATTGAGCTGAAAAAAGGTGCAGATGTTGAGAACCTGACAAACATGCTTTATAAGAAGACGCGTCTGGAAGATACCTTTGGGGTAAATATGCTGGCGGTCGCAGACGGCAGACCGGAGACGATGGGGCTTAAGAAGATTATTGAGCATCATGTGGATTTCCAGTTTGAGCTTGCAACGAGAAAATATAAGACGCTTCTTGCAAAAGAACTGGACAAAAAAGAGATTCAGGAAGGTCTTATCAAGGCGTGTGATGTCATAGATCTGATTATCGAAATCTTGCGGGGCAGTCAGTCTGTAAAAGATGCAAAAGCATGTCTGACCCAGGGCATTACAGAGAATATTAAGTTTAAGTCCAGTATTTCAAAGAAAATGGCGGCTATGCTCCGTTTTACGGAACGTCAGGCGACTGCGATTCTGGAAATGCGTCTGTATAAGCTTATTGGTCTGGAAATCGAAGCGCTTATGAAAGAGCATGAGGAAACGCTTAGGAATATTGAAAAATATGAGGATATTTTAAATAATTACGATTCCATGGCGGAAGTGATTATTGAGGATCTGGAAAAAATCAAGAAAGAATTCGGACGTAAACGCCGTACTGTTGTGGAAAATGCAGAAGAGGCAGTCTATGAAGAGAAGAAGATCGAAGAGCAGGAAGTGGTATTCCTTATGGATCGTTTCGGCTATGCGAAGACGGTAGATGTTGCCACATATGAGAGAAATAAAGAGGCGGCAGATGCTGAGAATAAATATATTCTAAGCTGTATGAATACCGGCAGGCTCTGTGTATTTACAAATACAGGGAAAATGCATCAGATCAAGGTGCTGGATCTGCCGTTTGGCAAGTTCAGAGACAAAGGACTTCCTATTGATAATGTAAGTAATTATGACAGCACACAGGAAATGATTGTTTATATTTGTGACGCAGAGCAGATGCGGTTTGCCCGACTCTTATTTGCAACGAAGCAGGGGATGATAAAGAAGGTAGAAGGCACGGAGTTCCAGGTGGCCAAACGTACCATTGCGGCGACAAAGCTGCAGGCGGAGGATGAAGTGGTCAGTGTACAGGTGATTACAGAGAATCAGCAGGTAGTAATGCAGACAAAGGAAGGATTCTTCCTGCGGTTTGCGGCATCAGAAGTGTCAGAGAAGAAGAAAGGTGCTGTCGGTATCCGTGGTATACGCCTGAAGAGAAATGATGAACTGGAGCGGGTATATTTATTTGAAGAAGGTACGGAGTGCAAGGTGCCTTATGGTGAACGGGAGGTAACGCTGAACCGGTTGAAAGCGTCAAAGAGGGACGGAACAGGATCGAAGATAAGAGGATAAGTATATTGACGTATGGATAAAATAAGGATAAAATATGGATATATCCAGAATAATGAGGTGATTGTATGACACTGGAAGAGATGCGTGAGCGAAAGAAAGAACTGGGATATTCATATGAGCAGATCGCAAAGCTTGCTGATCTGCCGGTAGGGACGGTGCAGAAGGTGCTGGGTGGATTTGTGAAGTCCCCCAGATATCAGACACTGAAGGCGTTGGAAGAAGTGTTTGCGGCGAAGCCTGCCAGAGTTATCCGTGAGGAAACGCTTCCTTACCTTGCCCAGAAAGCACAGGGGGAATTCACCGTTGAAGATTACAATGCACTGCCGGATGAGCGCAGAGTGGAGCTGATAGACGGGGTGATATATGATATGTCATCGCCGATTGATGTACATCAGCTTCTGGTCGGGGAGATTTATGCGAGACTGCGGGATTATATCCAGAAGAACAAGGGGCAGTGTATTCCGATGGTCTCGCCCCTGGATGTGCAGCTCGATTGTGATAACAAAACTATGGTTCAGCCGGATGTGATGATTGTCTGCGACAGGAATAAGTTTATAAGAGGAAAGCTTTTCGGTGCGCCTGACTTTGTAGTAGAGGTGTTATCGCAATCTACAAGGAAGAAGGATTCCCTGTTAAAGACGCAGAAATATGAGAATGCCGGTGTGCGGGAGTACTGGACCATTGACCCGAAGGGAAGAAGAGTTGTCGTTTATGATTTTGAGCATGGGGAATGGCCGGTCATCTATGGATTTGACAAGAAGGTGCCGGTAGGAATCTTCGGTGGCAAGTGCGAGATAGATTTCGCAGAGATTTATGATTACATTAGTTTTTTATATAGAGAATAAAATGGAGAAAGAATATGATACAGGATATTTCACCACACCATTTTAAAAATGAATATCGTCCGCAGCCCCCGCGAAGAGAAGATTACTGGCTTTGCTATGATGGAAGAAAGGTGCTGTTAAAAATAGAAGCCGGCGGGATTGATTATCCGACTTTCGCGGAGATGGAGAGCACTTGCCAGAAGGAAGACTTGTATGAGGATTATACATATTTGTTTTCCATAGATGATAAGCGTTTCTATCTGGGGGATGCAAAGTATGCGGAAAAGCTGGATGATTACACATGGGAAGATACACAGATATTCCGTAGCGCTGCACCTAAGTATCTGCAGTTTGCCGGCGTTACCGGCTGGCAGTTATACCGCTGGTATGACACGCGTAAGTTCTGCGGACACTGCGGGACATCGCTTGTGCATGACGAGAAGGAACGGATGATGCGCTGTCCGAAGTGCGGCAATATGGAATTCCCGAAGATATGCCCTGCGGTTATCATCGGTGTGACACATGGGAATAAGCTCCTTATGTCCAAATATGCCGGAAGGGAATATAAGAAATATGCGCTTCTTGCCGGGTTTGCCGAGGTCGGAGAGCCGATCGAAGAGACTGTCCGACGGGAAGTCATGGAGGAAGTGGGGCTGAAGGTAAAGAATATTTCTTATTATAAGAGCCAGCCTTGGTCATTTACGGACACGCTCCTTATGGGATTCTTCTGCGAACTAGACGGAGGAGAAGAGATCACGCTTGACCGGGAGGAACTGGCACTTGCCGAGTGGTTTGAGCGGGAGGACATTCCGGTGAAAGAGGAAGACTTAAGTCTGACCAATGAAATGATCGTGGTATTTAAAAAGGGGAGATAAAATGTAGAATTTCCGCATAATCCCTTGATTTTACGGAAAAACAGTGTTATACTACACCATAGTTACATAGAAATCCGGCAGAAGAGTGAACGAAAGTTCACTCTTCTTTGTTGGTACGGAGAATGAAGAAAGGAGTTTGACCGTGTCAAAAAGAGAGATTTATGAACAAAAGACAGAAGAGATTCTGTTACCGATTGTCGATGAGCTTGGATTTGAGCTTGTTGATGTGGAGTATGTAAAAGAAGGTGGCACCTGGTACCTGCGTGCTTATGTTGATAAGCCGGGCGGAATCAGCATCAATGACTGTGAGGCAGTAAGCCGGAGACTGTCAGACATACTGGATGAGAAAGACTTTATTGATGATTCCTATATTATGGAGATCAGTTCTCCCGGACTTGGCAGACCACTTAAGAAAGAGAAGGATTTCAAACGGAGTCTTGGCGAAGAAGTAGAAGTCAGGACATACCGTATGATAGATAAAAAGAAAGAGTTTACCGGAATTCTGAAAGACTATGATGCGGATACGGTAACGATCCAACTGGAAGATGAAACTTTAAAAACATTTGAAAAAGGCGATATAGCGCTTATTCGCCTGGCGTTCGATTTTTAATTTAGGAGGAGAAGTAGGATGAACACAGAATTATTAGAAGCGTTAAATATTTTAGAAAAGGAAAAAGATATCAGCAAGGAAACACTTTTAGATGCAATAGAGAATTCTCTTTTAAATGCATGTAAGAATCATTTTGGTAAAGCAGATAATGTTAAGGTCATTATGAACAGAGAGACATGTGAATATCGTCTGTTCGCTGAAAAGACAGTTGTGGAAGAGGTAGAAGATACACTGGAGCAGATCAGTCTTGAAGATGCAAGAGCTATCGACGGACATTATGAGCTTGGTGATATTGTGCAGATTCCGATCGAATCCAAATCATTCGGACGTATTGCAACACAGAATGCAAAGAACCTCATTTTACAGAAGATTCGTGAAGAAGAGAGAAAGGTCGTATACGATCAGTATTTCGAAAAAGAGAAAGATATCGTAACAGGTGTTGTACAGCGTTATGTTGGCAAAAATGTAAGCATCAACCTTGGCAAGGCGGACGCTATGCTGACAGAGAATGAGCAGGTAAAGGGTGAAGTATTCAAGCCGACAGAGCGTATTAAGCTGTATGTAGTAGAAGTGAAGAATACAACAAAGGGACCGAAGATTCTCGTATCCCGTACACATCCGGAACTGGTAAAACGTCTGTTTGAAGCAGAAGTTACAGAAGTAAAAGACGGTGTTGTTGAGATTAAGAGTATTGCCAGAGAGGCGGGAAGCAGAACAAAGATTGCTGTATGGTCCAATGATCCGGATGTAGACCCGGTAGGGGCATGCGTTGGTATGAATGGCGCAAGAGTAAATGCAATTGTAAATGAGCTGCGTGGCGAGAAGATTGATATCATTAACTGGAGTGATAACCCGGCGATCTTGATTGAAAATGCGCTGAGCCCGGCAAAGGTTATTTCCGTAATGGCTGATCCGGATGAGAAGGTAGCAAGTGTTATTGTACCGGATTATCAGCTTTCTCTTGCAATTGGTAAGGAAGGACAGAACGCAAGACTGGCAGCAAGACTGACAGGATATAAGATTGATATTAAGAGCGAAACTCAGGCGATCGAATCCGGAGAACTTCCTGAGAACTATATGGAACTCAGTGAAGGTGTATATGAAGAAGAGATGTATGAAGATGAATATGATGAGAACATCGAAGACGGCATTGAGTTTGAAGAAGTAGAGGAATAGGGTGATTCTTTGAGTATAAAAAAGAAAGTGCCTATGCGTCAGTGTGTAGGCTGTCAGGAAATGAAGAGTAAAAAAGAGATGATGCGTATCGTACGTACGGATACACAGGAATTCCTGCTGGACGCTACCGGTAAGAAAAACGGACGTGGTGCATATATCTGTCCGAATCCGGAGTGCCTTAAGAAGGCCATTAAGAACAAAGGATTGGAACGTTCTTTTAAGCAGGCGATTTCAAAAGAAGTGTATGAATCTCTGGAAAAGGAGATGGAAAGTCTTGATACAGAGTAAAGCGTTGTCGCTTATCAGTCTGGCGACAAAAGCCGGCAAAACAGTGAGTGGTGAGTTCTGTACGGAGAAAGAAGTGAAGACAGGAAGAGCCGCTCTGGTCATTGTGGCGGGCGATGCATCAGACAATACGAAGAAAAAGTTTAAGAACATGTGTGATTTTTATGAAGTGCCTATTTATTTTTATAAAGATAAAGATACTCTGGGGCATGCAATGGGAAAAGAGTTCCGCGCATCTTTGGCTGTGCTGGATGAGGGATTTGCAAAAGGAATCAGGAAACACATGGATACAGAAGATAATACAATTGCATAGAGGAGGTAGTGTATATGTCAAAAGTGAAAGTATACGAGTTAGCTAAAGAGCTTGACAAGTCCAGCAAAGAGCTTGTTGAGTTTCTGAGGGAAAAGAATATAGAAGTAAAAAGTCATATGAGCACGCTGGAAGAAAATGAGGCAGAGCTTGTGCGCAAAGCCTATGCAAAGCCGGCAGCGGAAAAGGTGGAGGAAAAAACAGAGGCTCCAAAGAAGAAGAATATTGTTCACGTATTTCGTCCGCAGAATACGCAAAATGCGAAACAGGGAAGACGTCCGGGTGGAAAGCCGGGTCAGCCAGGCGGCAGACCGATGGGAAAACCGATGCAGGTTAATAATGGCCGTCCGGCAAAACCGGTGCAGCAGGCAAGACCGGTACAGCCAGCAAAGCCGGAGGTAAAACCGGTGCAGACAGAGAAGCCGGAAGTGAAGCCGGTACAGGCAGAGAGACCGGAGACAAAGCCGGTACAGCCGGTAAAAGCTGAGGTGAAACCAGAACCGGTACAGAAACCGGAAGTGAAGCCGGTGCAGCCGGAAAAAGCAGAGGCAAAGCCGGTACAGAATGAAAACAGAGGTGGGGACAGACCACAGGTAAGACAGGATCGCCCGGCAAGAAATGAAGACCGTCCGATAAGAGACAGAAGAGATAATGACAGAAGAGACGGCGACAGAAGAGACAGTAATCGAGGCGGCAGACCACAGGGCGACAGAAGAGATAACTACCGTGGCAGCAGACCGCAGGGCGACAGAAGAGATAACGACAGAAGAGATAATGACAGAAGAGACGGCGACAGAAGAGATAATAACCGTGGCGGCAGACCACAGGGAGACAGACGAGGAGAAGGCAGAAAGAACGGCCCGTCTATTCCGGCACCAATCGTAGAAGGCCAGAAGCCGCAGCGTAACAAAGGCAAAGGAAAAGACGATTATAAGAAAAAAGATTTCCGCCGTGATGAAGATGGTATGGGCAAGGGCAAAAAGGGTAAAAATGAACCTAAGCAGCAGCTGCAGAAACCACAGCCGAAGGAGCAGAAGCAGGAAGAGCAGATCAAATCAATCGTGATTCCGGAAGTTCTGACGATTCAGGAACTTGCAGACAAGATGAAAGTCGTACCTTCTGTTATTGTAAAGAAGCTCTTTATGCAGGGCAAGATCGTAACAGTAAATCAGGAGATCGACTATGAGACAGCTGAAGAAATCGCACTGGAATTCGAAGTTCTCTGTGAGAAAGAAGAAGTTGTAGATGTAATCGAAGAGCTCCTGAAAGAGGACGAAGAAGACGAGAGCAAGATGAAGAAACGTCCGCCGGTAGTCTGCGTTATGGGTCACGTTGACCATGGTAAGACTTCTCTTCTTGATGCAATCCGTAATACAAATGTCATCGACCGCGAGGCTGGTGGTATTACACAGCATATCGGTGCTTCTGTTGTTGAAGTAAATGGGGAGAAGATTACATTCCTCGATACACCGGGACATGAAGCATTTACTGCTATGCGTATGCGTGGTGCAAGTTCTACTGATATTGCAATCCTTGTAGTTGCAGCAGATGATGGTGTTATGCCACAGACAGTAGAAGCAATCAACCATGCAAAAGCTGCTGGTATTGAGATTGTTGTTGCTGTCAATAAGATTGATAAGCCAAGTGCAAATGTAGAACGAGTAAAACAGGAATTAACAGAGTATGAACTCATTCCGGAAGACTGGGGCGGAAGTACAATCTTTGTTCCGGTATCTGCAAAGACAGGAGAAGGTCTTGAAGATCTTATGGAAATGCTCCTTCTTACAGCAGAAGTAATGGAATTAAAGGCCAATCCAAACCGCCGTGCAAGAGGTCTTGTGCTGGAGGCTGAGCTGGATAAGGGACGTGGTTCTGTTGCAACTGTACTTGTGCAGAAGGGAACACTGCGCGTTGGTGATGCGATCGCAGCAGGTTCAGCACATGGTAAGGTAAGAGCAATGATGGATGACAAGGGAAGACGTGTAAAAGAAGCAGGTCCTTCCATGCCGGTTGAGATTCTCGGACTGAATGATGTTCCGAATGCCGGAGAAGTATTTGTGGGATGTGCAAATGATAAGGAAGCAAGAAACTTTGCAGATACATTTATTGCACAGAACAAGGTAAAACTGTTAGATGAAACCAAGTCCAAACTGTCTCTGGATGACCTGTTCACACAGATCAAAGAGGGTAACTTAAAAGAACTTGGTATCGTTGTAAAAGCAGACGTACAGGGTTCTGTTGAGGCAATTAAACAGAGTCTTCTGAAGCTGTCTAATGATGAAGTTGTTGTTAAGATCATTCATGGTGGTGTTGGTGCTGTCAATGAATCTGACGTAAGTCTGGCATCTGCTTCCAATGCGATCATCATCGGATTTAACGTACGTCCGGATGCAACAGCAAAAGAAACAGCTGAGCGTGAGGGTGTAGATATTCGTCTGTATCGTGTAATCTACAATGCGATCGAAGATGTAGAAGCTGCCATGAAGGGTATGCTTGATCCGGAATTTGAAGAGAAGATCCTTGGCCACGCAGAAGTGCGTCAGACATTCAAAGCTTCCGGTGTCGGCACAATTGCCGGTTCTTATGTACTGGATGGTACATTTGAAAGAGATTGTTCCGTACGTATTACAAGAGACGGAATCGTTATCTTCGAAGGACCTCTCGCATCACTGAGAAGATTTAAAGACGATGTAAAAGAAGTCAGAGCAGGATACGAGTGTGGTTTCGTATTTGCAAACTTTAATGATGTTAAGGAAGGCGATCTTGTAGAAGCATTCAAGATGGTAGAGATTCCAAGATAGAGGTAAGAATATTGAAAAAAAGAAGTATTAAGAATACAAGAGTAAACACAGAGGTGCAGCGGGAACTGAGTAACATCTTACGAGGTGGGATCAAGGACCCGCGGGTGGCACCGTGGACATCTGTTGTAGCCGTAGAGGTGGCACCGGATCTTAAGACAAGCAAGGCATATATCAGCGTCCTGGGTGATGAAAAAGCGCAGCAGGATACGCTGAAGGGACTGCAGAGTGCAGAAGGCTATATCCGCAGAGAGCTTGCGCGCACATTAAATATGCGCAATACGCCTGAGATACAGTTTGTCCTTGACCAGTCGATTGAATATGGTGTCAGAATGTCCAGAAAGATTGATGAAGTGACAAAGGGAATGTCAACAGAAAAAACAGAAGGTGAAGATGATGCTGAGTAAGATACTCGAAAAGGCAGAAACGATAGCAATCGGCGGTCATGTAAGACCGGATGGCGACTGCGTGGGCTCCTGTATGGGTCTGTATCAGTATATTATTGAAAATTATAAAGACAAGAAGGCAGATGTTTATCTGGAAACGATTCCGGAAAAGTTCAATTTCCTTGAAGGAACGAATAAAATCTGCCATGAAATCAACGAAGGACAGGTGTATGACCTGTTCATCTGCCTGGACTGTGGAGGAGAGGACAGACTTGCTTTTTCAGCTCCTTTGTTCCGGGCAGCAAAGCATACATTCTGTGTGGATCATCATATCAGCAATGAGAACTTTGCGGAAGAAAACTATGTAGTGCCGGATGCAAGCTCCACTTCTGAGCTGGTATTTAAACTTATGGATGTGGATAAGATCAGTAAATCAACTGCAGAAGCCCTGTACCTGGGTATCGTTCATGATACCGGTGTATTCCAGTTTTCCTGTGTGAGTCCGTCGACATTTCAGGCGGCAGCAGTGCTGCTTTCCAAGGGGGTTAATGCACCGAAGCTGATACAGGAGACATTTTATGAAAAAACATATGCACAGAATCATATCCTCGGTCGTGCGCTGGTAGAAAGTATTTTGTTTATGGATGGCGCATGTATTGTGTCATGCATTCGAAAAAAAGATATGGAATTCTATAACCTGACACCAAAGGATCTGGATGGCATTGTGAATCAGCTGCGCAATACAAAAGGCGTGGAAGTGGCAATATTTATGTATGAACTGGAGCAGAATCTGTATAAGGTAAGTCTCCGGTCCGGTGACAGAGTGGATGTGAATAAGGTTGCCCAGTATTTTGGCGGCGGCGGTCACAAAAAGGCTGCAGGCGTTACAATGAACGGCACGTCTTATGATGTGATCAATAATCTGGCTTCCCGCATTGAACTGCAGCTTAGAGGTACGGTATGATACACGGTGTTATAAATGTCTATAAAGAAAAAGGGTATACTTCTCACGATGTAGTGGCGAAGCTTCGAGGAATTGTAGGTCAGAAGAAGATCGGTCATACTGGAACACTGGATCCGGATGCCGAAGGAGTACTGCCTGTATGCTTCGGAAGAGCCACCAGACTGTGCGATATGCTGACCGATAAGGATAAAGTATATGAGACAGTGATGCTTCTCGGTATCGAGACGGATACACAGGATATATCCGGCAGCGTGGTAAAAGAACTGCCGACGGAACATCTGACGGAAGAAATAGTATTAAAGGCAATCAAGCGCTTTGAGGGCAGTTATGCACAGGTGCCTCCGATGTATTCGGCACTTAAGGTAAATGGGCAAAAACTGTATGAACTGGCAAGAGAAGGCAAGATTGTCGAGCGAAAAGCGCGGCAGGTGGAAATATTTAGTGTTGAGGTGCTGGAGATGAATCTGCCGAGAGTTCGTATGCGTGTGCACTGTTCGAAAGGAACTTATATCCGAACACTCTGCCATGATATCGGACATGCACTTGCCTGCGGGGCGTGTATGGAAACATTGCTGCGGACGAGGGTGGAAAGATTCACCATAGACGATGCGAAGAAGCTTGGAGAGATTGAATCGCTGAAGAAGGAGGGGCATCTTTCCGAAATCCTGCTCCCGATCGACCAGATGTTTTCCAATTATCGGAAAGTAACCGTGCTCCCCAGAGGAGAGAAGCTTGCCTATAATGGTAATTCTGTGTATAAGAGAAATGTAGCAGAAGGTGCAGCGTCGGATGGTGAAGAAGTGCGGCTGTATGATAAGAAGGGCAGTTTTATCGGTATATACAGATACAGCGAAAAAAAACAGGAATATATGATTGTAAAAATGTTTTATCTTGAAGAGAGGGACTAAAATATGCAATATATAAAAGGCCTGGAGAATTATAAAAATGATATCGGAAGTGCAGTGACATTTGGAAAATTTGATGGACTGCACAAAGGACATCAGAAGCTTGTAAAAAAAGTAAAAGAACTTGGCAGAAAGGGACACCTCGACAGTGTTGTGTGTGCATTTGATATGTACGCGCCGGAAGTGCTGATGACGAAAGAGGAAAGAGAGCTTCATCTGGAGGATGAGGTGGATTATCTTGTGGAATGTCCTTTTACAAAAGAGTTCAGAGAGCTGGAGGCAGAAGTATTCATCCGGGATATTATAAAAGGTGTTTTTCATGCTCAGGCAGTTGTCGTAGGAACGGATTTTCAGTTCGGATATGGAAAACGCGGTGATGTTCATATGCTTAAGGCATATGCAGAAAAATACGATTATGAATTATATGTGATTGAAAAGGAAAGATATAAGGATAAGATCATCAGTAGTACATACATAAAAGAAGTGGTAAAAAACGGTGATCTTGCACTTGCAGACATACTGTTAGATTATAATTACGGTGTATTTGGTATAGTTGAGCCGGGAAGAAAGCTGGGACGTACACTGGGATTTCCTACATTTAATGTCCTGTGGCCACAGCAGAAGATTCTTCCAAAGAAAGGTGTTTATCTGTGCAGAGTCTATACGGAAGGAAGAGGTTATGACGCGATTGCCAATATCGGGGTCAAGCCTACCGTATCCGATGAAAACCGAGTACTGATCGAAAGTTTTTTGTTTGGTTATGAAGGAGATGCTTACGGTGAAGAAGTGCTTATAGAGCTTCTTGAGTTTGTAAGACCGGAGCAGAAATTTGCAGATAAAGAGGAACTTAAAGCGTGTGTGGAACATGACATCGCTACAGGGAAAAGGTACTTTAAGATAGCAGATTAAGGAGTGTACAAATGAGTATTACATTAGTATTTTCGATGCTGGGAGGACTGGGATTATTCCTGTTCGGTATGAAGCTCATGAGCGAAGGACTGGAAAAAGCAGCCGGTGCAAGAATGAGGGGTATCCTTGAGTTTTTTACAAAGAATCGTTTTGTAGGAATGCTGGTGGGTATTGCGTTTACAGCAATTGTGCAGTCTTCCAGTGCAACTACAGTTATGGTTGTTAGTTTCGTGAATTCCGGGCTTATGACACTTTTACAGGCAACAGGGGTTATTTTGGGCGCGAATATCGGTACAACTGTGACTGGTCAGTTGATTGCATTTAATTTATCGGACGTTGCACCACTTTTTGTTATGATTGGTGTGGTTATGGTCATGTTCTGTAAGAAAATGAGTATTAAGCGTGCCGGAGAAGTGGTACTTGGATTTGGTATTTTGTTCATGGGACTCAGTATTATGAGTGATGCGATGAGTACACTCAGGGAGTCACCACAGATTGTAGAGCTGCTTAAATCGCTGAGTAATCCATTCGCGGCTATTTTGGTTGGATTTGTGATCACAGCTATTCTGCAGAGTTCATCGGCGACAGTGGGTATTGTTATTCTAATGGCTTCTCAAGGACTTCTGGCATTTGTAATTTGCCCGTTCCTGATTTTGGGATGTAATATCGGTTCCTGTGTATCTGCCCTTCTGGCAAGTCTTGGCGGCAAAAAAGATGCGAAACGGGCAGCGATGATACATTTTCTATTTAATGTTGTCGGTTCTGCAATTGCATTTGCAATCCTTTTGGTTGCGGTTACACCAATCACAGATGCACTGCTTAAGATTTCAGGCGGAAATGTAGCGAGAGCGGTTGCAAATGCACATTCAGCCATGAAGATATTTGAGGTAGCGATACTGTTCCCATTTATGGGCTGGATAGTAAAGGCAACTTACAAGATTGTTCCAGGAGAAGAAAGAACGGAAGAGGATGATTTCGAACTTCTCTACATTGGTGAAAAGTCCATTATTTCGCCGACAACAGCAGTTCTCGATGGAATCCGTGAGATCGAGCACATGGGAAAGGTTGCTATCGAGAACCTGAAAAATGGTATGGATGCATTATGCACTCTGAATGATGAGAAAATCAATGAGGTGTATGAAAAAGAAAAATATATTGACTTCATGAACCGGAAAATTACAGATTATCTCGTGCGTATCAATGAAATGGATATTCCGCTTGCAGATGAGGAGATCATTGGTGGGCTCTTTCATGTTGTAAACGATATCGAACGTATCGGTGACCATGCAGAGAACTTCGTTGATTCCGCAAAAATGCGTATTGAGGACCAGGTGGAATTCAGCGAAAAGGCGGAAAAACAGCTAAAAGATATGACAGATAAAGTAATTGAAATCCTGGAATATTCACTGGATATGTTTACAAATAATAATCAGGCTCACATGAAGGAGATTCTCCAGCTGGAGGATGAAATCGATGCACAGGAGAAAAAACTGCAGCGGGCACATGTAAAACGCTTGACGAAGAATAAATGTACACCGGAAGCGGGAATGATATTCTCAGATACGATTTCCGGGCTGGAACGTGTGGCTGACCATGCAACAAATATTGCTTTCGCAATCCTCGAACCGGAAGATCTGGAAGCAGGAGATGAAGAAGAATAAAAACTTCTTTACTTTAAACGAGACTTATGTTATACTTGGCAAGTGGTAACAGCCGGTGTTCGGTAAATGGAATCTCCAACCATTACTTAATACCAGGCGATGTAATATAGTATATAGGAGGAAATTACAATGATTTCAAAAGAAAAGAAAGAACAGATTATCGCTGAATATGGAAGAACAGCCGGAGACACAGGTTCACCGGAAGTACAGGTAGCTCTCCTGACAGCAAGAATTAACGAGCTTACAGAGCACTTCAAAGCAAATCCGAAGGATCATCATTCAAGAAGAGGACTTCTTAAAATGGTAGGTCAGAGAAGAGGACTTCTTGCATACCTTAAGAAGACAGATATCGAAAGATACCGTTCTCTGATCGAGAGACTTGGACTTCGTAAATAATTATACGAGAAGAGAAAATACCGGCCTGATGTTTACTGTCAGACCGGTATTTTTTTGCTATAGAGAAATGCTGTCGATTTGTTTTAATTCTTCTTCAGAGAATACAGTGTTCTTGACAGCTTTTATATTATCTAAAATTTGTGAGGGCTTAGAGGCTCCTACGAGAACGCTTGTCACGATTCCATCTCTCAGAACCCAGCTCAATGCCATTTCTGCAAGAGTTTGCCCTCGCCGTGCAGCCAGCTCATTGAGTTGTCGAATCTGTTCCAGACGGTCATTTGTGAGTGCAGTTTCTTGCAGGAATCTTCCATCTGTTTTGATGCGGCTGTCTGATGGGATGCCATTGAGATACCGGTTTGTCAGCATTCCCTGTGCCAGGGGGCTGTAAGCAATGATTCCCTTATGCAATCTGTCAGCCGTTTCTTTCAGTCCGTTATGTTCAATGGTACGGTCGAAGATAGAGTAACGGTTTTGATTGATGATGAAGGGGCAATGGAGATCATTCAATATCGCTGATGCTTTTTCTAATGTTTCTCCGTTGTAATTGGATAATCCTGCATATAGAGCTTTTCCGCTTGTAACAGCCTGTGCAAGCGCGCCCATGGTCTCTTCTAACGGGGTGTCCGGATCCATACGGTGATGATAGAAGATGTCTACATATTCCAGTCCCATACGCTGAAGACTTTGATCGAGGCTGGATAAGATGTATTTGCGACTTCCAAAGTTGCCATAAGGACCGTCCCACATTTCATACCCGGCTTTGGTACTGATGAGGAGCTCATCCCGGTAGGGAAGCAGATTTTCTTTCAGTATTCTTCCAAAGTTAATTTCTGCACTCCCGGGTTTGGGACCATAATTGTTGGCAAGATCAAAGTGTGTGATTCCGTTATCAAAGGCTGTGAATATAAGCTGCATCATATTTTCATAAGAAGCAGTATCTCCAAAATTGTGCCATAGTCCAAGAGAAATTGCCGGCAGTTTCAGACCGCTGCTGCCACAGCGATGATAAGGCATGGACTGATAACGATCGCGTGATGCCTGGTACATAAAATTCCTCCTTTTAGTTCATTACTTTTTTACAGATAATATCACTCCTGGAATATAGAAAGTCAAGAGATTTTCTCAATCATATAGAAAAAAATATGGAATTTACTTTATACAAAAAAATCTGGCATAATCTATACTATTATGATATAATATTAAAGATTGTGGGCAGGAATCTCAATGCCCGAGACCACTGAAAAGCACATTTGCTAAAGGTAAATGGATTTTTCAGTAGTTTCGGCAATTCCTGCCTGGTAAAAAACAAAGAATAAAAGGAGAACAATATGTACAAGAAGTTTGAAATGGAATTAGCCGGCAGAACTCTTCGCGTTGATGTTGACAGAGTGGCAAAACAGGCAAATGGTGCAGTTCTTATGCACTACGGTGACACAACTGTACTTTGTACTGCAACAGCATCAGAGAAGCCAAGAGAGGGAATTGATTTCTTCCCACTTAGTGTAGAGTATAACGAGAGATTGTATTCTGTAGGAAAGATTCCGGGTGGATTTAATAAGAGAGAAGGTAAGGCATCAGAGAATGCAGTTCTTACATGCCGTGTTATTGACCGTCCGATGAGACCATTATTCCCAAAGGATTACCGTAATGACGTAACTTTGGAAAATCTGGTATTATCTGTTGATCAGGACTGTTCACCAGAGCTTACTGCAATGCTTGGTGCTGCAATCGCTACAACAATTTCTGATATTCCGTTTGACGGACCGATTTCCACAACACAGGTTGGACTCGTAGATGGTGAATTTGTATTCAATCCGACAGCAGCACAGAAGGAAGCATCTGACCTTGCACTTACGGTTGCTTCTACAAAAGAAAAAGTAATCATGATTGAAGCAGGTGCAAATGAAGTTCCGGAAGCAAAGATGATCGAAGCAATCTTCGCTGCACATGAACTGAATCAGAAGGTAATTGCATTTGTTGATACAATCGTTGCAGAGTGTGGAAAGCCGAAGCATGAATATGAAAGCTGCGCAGTACCGGAGGAATTATTTGCTGCGATGAAAGAAATCGTAACTCCGGAAGAAATGGAAGAAGCAGTATTTACGGATGAGAAACAGGTAAGAGAGGAAAATATCCATCAGATTACTGAGAAATTGGAAGAAGCATTTGCGGATAATGAAGAATGGCTTGCTGTACTTGGTGAGGCTGTTTACCAGTACCAGAAGAAGACGGTTCGCAAGATGATCTTAAAAGACCATAAACGTCCGGACGGAAGAGCAATCGACCAGATTCGTCCGCTGGCAGCAGAGATCGATCTGATTCCAAGAGTTCATGGTTCAGCAATGTTCACACGTGGACAGACACAGATCTGTACAATCACAACACTTGCACCACTGGCAGAGGCACAGAGACTTGATGGACTTGATGAAGCAGAGACTTCCAAAAGATATATGCATCATTACAACTTCCCGTCATACTCTGTAGGAGAGACAAGACCTTCCAGAGGACCGGGACGTCGTGAAATTGGACATGGAGCACTTGCAGAGAGAGCTCTTGTACCGGTACTTCCGGATGAGGCGGAGTTCCCATATGCAATCCGTACCGTATCTGAGACATTTGAATCCAACGGTTCCACTTCTCAGGCCAGCGTATGTGCATCCTCCATGTCACTTATGGCAGCAGGTGTACCGATCAAGTCCCCTGTAGCAGGTATTTCAGCAGGACTTGTAACAGGAGAGACAGATGATGACTATCTGGTACTTACAGATATTCAGGGCCTGGAAGATTTCTTCGGAGATATGGACTTCAAGGTAGCCGGTACTCATAAGGGAATCACAGCTATCCAGATGGATATCAAGATTCACGGTCTGACAAGACCTATCATCGAAGAAGCAATTGCAGCAACAAAGAAAGCAAGAACTTATATTATCGATGAAGTTATGAATAAAGCAATCGCAGAGCCAAGACCGGAAGTTGGACCATACGCACCGAAGATCATTCAAATGCAGATTGATCCACAGAAGATTGGTGATGTTGTGGGACAGCGTGGGAAAACAATTAACGCCATCATCGAACAGACAGGCGTTAAGATTGATATTACCGATGACGGCTCCGTATCTATCTGCGGAACAGACCAGAAGAGCATGGAGAAAGCCCAGAAACTGATCTACATTATTGTAACAGATTATGAAGCAGGACAGGTTCTGGAAGGAAAAGTTATCAGCATTAAAGAATTCGGTGCATTCGTAGAGTTCGCACCGGGTAAAGAAGGTATGGTTCACATTTCCAAGATTTCCAAGGAAAGAGTTAACCATGTAGAAGATGTGCTGACACTGGGCGATACAGTAAAAGTTGTATGCCTTGGTAAAGATAAGATGGGAAGATTCTCATTCAGCATGAAAGATGTAGCAGAATAATATCAAATAGGGACGTAGACTTTTTTAAAAAGTCTACGTCCCTATTTGATATTTGTGGTGTACCCAAATGAAAAATGTGGTGTACCCAATTAGTTTAATATTGCTTCATCCATGTCATAAAGCAGGTGATTTGTCTCTAAAACAGATAAATGTTTGTGGATACAAAAAATGAGAATGGAATCTCGTTTACATTTTGGATATAAGATTCCTTCTCTGGCGAGGATAAGAGCGTGTTGTATTTCGTTCAGATCTAAAGAGAGGGCAAGACAAAGGGCAATAATTTTGTCACGTCCTGGTTTTCTTTTTCCATTTATAATCTGATAACCATAGTTCCTTTGGATATGTGCATTTTTGATGAGTTGACCTGCAGAAATACCGGATTTTTTCATTTGTTCTTCTATATATTCTGGAAAAGATTGAACAGGGCTATTTAAATTTGATGTTTCAGAAAAATGCTCTAATTCGGTAATTGTCTGCATGGAATTCAACATTTTTAAAAGTTCATTGGTTGTTTTTGAACTCATTCTAACATCCTTTCTTGTGAACAGGCTGATATTATCATATAATTTTAACAAAAGAAAAGCAAGGAGAAATCTATGGATATAGAACAAGAGTATCGATTACAAATGTATCAGGATCTGGGACCGCTGGGAATGCAAGAAGAGATTCGTTTAAAGAGGAACAAGATATACGGAAATATCTGTGTAGAAAAAAGAGTGTCATCCGAGTTGAAACATATATATGATTTCCTGAAAGAGAATAATATAAGGGGTGTACCTCAGATTCAGGAGTGTATTTTAGAAGAAGATTCACTTATTATAATTGAAGAATATGTTGCGGGAAGAACGCTGGAAGCAATTGTTCGAGAAGCACCATTGGGAGAAGAAGAGGTTGTCAGGATAATTCTGCAACTGTGCGATATTCTGGATGTACTTCATAATGCTACCCCGTCAATTATCTGCAGAGATATTAAGGCGGAAAATATCATGATAGACCTTGAGGGATGTGTTTGGCTTGTGGATTTTAATATTGCACGAACATTTCAGGAAGGAAAGAAAAGGGACACGGTTATTCTTGGAACAGCAGAATATGCTGCACCAGAGCAGTTTGGATTTTTTCAGACAGATAACCGAACAGATATATATGCGTTGGGTGTCTTGATTAACTATATGATGACCAGAAAGTTTCCGGTAGAAGAGATGGTAAAGGGGAGATTGTTCCAGATTGTGCAAAAATGTACTTACCTGGAACCGGGCAAACGGTATCAGGACATTGAAAAGGTGAAAGAAGAATTATTTCAATTATATCCATCATATAGAAAACAAAAAGAACGGAATACGGATAAAAAATCTTTTGTACCACCAGGATTTCGAAGTAATACTTTCTGGAAAAAGATTGTTGCTGTAATAGGATATCTGTTTTGTGTGTGGTTTAGTTTTTCAATGGAAATAAAAAGTGAGAATGTTGTTCTGTCCGGCTGGCTGCTTCGGGTAGAACAGGGGATTATATTCGTGTCGCAGATGCTGTTTGTAGGAGTAGTATGTAATTACAGAGGCTGGCGTGACCAGATTCCACTTTTCAATAAGAAAAGCAGATATGTACGTATTGTCTTATATTTTCTTACAGAACTGGTGTTATTGTTTGCGGCGGCAATTGCTTGTGGAATTTGTGACATAATATTTTAGAGTGTATGCTGACAGCATACCAAAAAAAGAAATTCACGCATTAAAATAAGAAGCATAGAAAAAGAACGGTTATCATCTTCAGCCAGTCTTTTGATATCTTCTATAACATCGGAATCTAAAGTAATGCTAACTTTACTTTTTTGTGGTTTCATAGTTTCGATCTCATTTCGTAGTATTCATAAATAAATATATACGATAAAACATTGACACATACCATAAAGTGGGATGAAGTAAGATAAAGTAGCATAAGAAAAGAGAGGGAAAGGGAATGAGTAAAATGAAAACATGTGCATTCTGTGGACAGGAAATTGCTGCAAATGCAAAAAAATGTCCGCATTGCGGAGGAAAAAACAAAAAACCAATCTATAAAAAATGGTGGTTCTGGATTCTAATTTTAGTAATCATTTGTGGTGCAGTATCAGCGGGTGGTTCGAAAGAGGAGACGACTGACAAGAAGGCGGAAACGAAGACAGAGGTGGAAACGGAAGAAAAGACGGAAGATAATGTTCCAACCGAATATAAATCCGCACTCAAAAAAGCGGAAAGCTACAGTGAGACAATGCATATGTCCAAGTCGGGGATTTACAATCAACTTGTCTCCGAATATGGAGAACAGTTTTCGGAAGAAGCTGCGCAGTATGCTATGGATAATCTGGAAGCAGACTGGAATGCCAATGCATTAGCAAAAGCGGAAAGCTACAGTGAGACAATGCATATGTCCAAAGCTGGAATATATGACCAGTTGACATCTGAATATGGTGAGCAGTTTACAGCAGAAGAAGCGCAATATGCAGTTGATAATCTGAAAGCAGACTGGAATGCCAATGCATTAGCAAAGGCAAAAGAATACCAGGAAACAATGGATATGTCTCCGGCGGCAATCAAAGATCAGCTGATTTCTGAATATGGAGAGAAATTCACGGCAGAAGAAGCGGAGTATGCTATTGCGAATTTGGAATAAGAGTTTTGTGCAGTAAGTAGTACGCGGATGTCGCTAAGATACCTTGCTACGACGCGTTCGACTTTCTGACTAGCTCACGAATCTATAAGAGCCCAGAAAACAAACGGGAATCATGGTTTGTTTTCTGGGCTCTAACAGATTCGGAGCGGATTCTCCAAGTCTTCCGCATACCTTCGCAAAGCATCTTAGCGACATCCGCTACCATTTACTGTACTGGCAATTCCAGGTAAAAGTGAACGCCGCAGTTTGTTGGCAAAACATGTTATGTATCTGGTCTTTTCAGCTTCTATATGTAAAAGTAAAGAATTTTTTTGTTTTGTTTCTGAGGAAATGATTTGATTCTAAAAAAAGTCAGTACATATTTTCTTTTTCGCTCACAGGGAATGAAAAAAAGCTTGTTTTTACGCCGATAACGTGGTGGAATTACTTTATCGATGCGGTTTCAGTATTTTGGCTGAGACATTACAAGTGACGCGAGACAGCTGAGCTTCGGGAAACGTGGAAGAGCGTTATATCAGCTTTTGATGTTTACCGTTTGTCAGCGACTGGTTCGTTTTCCGAAGTTCAGCTGTCTCGCGTCACTGTACTGCCTCAGATAAAATCACTGAACCAAATTCCTATTAATGAGGAATATATCTGCGTCGCCCACATATATTGAATGTAAAGAGGTGGACAAAGATGCAGGAAGACAGAGTTTTTCATGTACTGCCCCAAAAGGTCCGGGCGGTGATACAAAGTAGTGAGATTGACTGTACTAAGCTTCAGGAGATCAAGCTTCGTGTCGGGCAGCCGCTTATCCTGGTGTATCGGGATAGGGAAGCATTTCCAGGAAAACAAAAAGGCAGTACATACATTGTGACAAAAGAGGACATTCGTGAAATGGTAGATTACATCAGTAATTATTCACTGTATGCGTATGAACAGGAGATGAAACAGGGCTTTATTACAATTGAAGGAGGACATCGGATCGGCATGGCGGGACAGGCAATTATGGAAGAAGGAAAAGTAAAGAACTTAAAACATATATCATCGATCAATGTGAGGATGTCGCATGAGGTCATCGGAAGTGCGGACATTGTATTTCCTTATATTACCTGTCACAGGCAGCTGTATCATACGTTGATCATTTCGCCGCCCCGTTGTGGCAAGACTACACTTCTGCGGGATATGATACGGCAGATATCGGATGGAAATGCCTATATTCGCGGTAAGACGGTGGGAGTTGTTGATGAAAGGTCTGAAATTGCGGGATGCTATATGGGCGTGGCGCAGAATCATCTGGGAATGCGTACGGATATTCTGGATGGGTGTCCGAAGGCAGAAGGAATGATCATGCTTATCCGTTCTATGGGTCCGGAGGTGATTGCAGTAGACGAAATCGGAGCAGCGGAAGATGTACATGCTATTGAGTATGCGATGCATTGTGGCTGTAAGATGATTGCGACCGTACATGGAGAGTCACTGGCAGATATCAAGAAGAAGCCGGTTTTCGCTCAGATTGTCGGGGAAAAGAGGTTTGAACGATATATTGTGCTGGGAAGTCGAAATCATGTCGGAGAAATAGAAGGTATCTATGATGAAAATGAGAAACTGATCTTCAGAGAAGAACAGATAGAGGCAAAAATATGCTGAAGATTGCAGGCAGTATATTTGTGATCACGGCAACGACACTTGCGGGAATAGGGAGAGCAGCAGCGCTCCGGGTGCAGTACAGGAGAATGGAAGAGCTCCGCCAGATTTTTTATTATCTGCAGAGCGAGATACGCTATGCGAGGACATGTCTGGATGAGATATTTCTTGCGCTTGGCAGGCAGGTCAGGCCGCCCTATAAAGAGTGGCTTCTTTCTCTTGGCAGAACGCTTAGCTTAAGAGAAGGCGGGAGATTTGCAAAGGTGTGGGAGGAGAGTGTTGAAAGCGATCTTGCGGATTGTGGACTTCCCGGGCGTGAACTTATGCGGCTAAAAGAACTGGGGGAACAACTTGGCGCGGCGGATCTGGAAATGCAGGTGAAGACGCTGGAACTGTATCTGACACAGCTTACGGATTCCATGGGAGAAATACAGGAAGAGATGAAAGAGAAAGTGAAGCTGTATCACTGTCTGGGAGTTTTGAGTGGAATCCTGATCGTTATTCTGCTTGTGTGAGGAGGCATACATGAATGTAAATTTAATCTTTAAGATTGCCGCAGTGGGTATTCTTGTTTCTATACTGAGTCAGGTGCTGAAGCACAGTGGCAGAGAAGAACAGGCTTTTCTTACAAGTCTTGCCGGTCTTTTGCTTGTTCTGTTCTGGATCATACCTTACATTTATGAATTGTTTGTATCGATACAGCGGCTATTTTCCCTGTAGATATGGTTCGCAGGAAGGGGTGAGTGCGATGGACATGGTACAGATAGGTGTTCTGGGGGTGGCAGGGGCGCTTCTTGCAATCCAGTTCAAAAGCGGAAAAGCGGAATATGGAATCTACATCAGCATTGCACTAAGTCTGATTATTTTTTTTAGTGTGTTGGGACAATTACAAACGATAATAGATGCGCTTAAAACAGTAGGGGAATATATCCGTGTGGATCATCTTTATATAGGGACGCTCGTGAAAATGCTCGGTGTTACTTATATTGCAGAGTTCTCTTCAGGCATCTGTAAGGATGCGGGATACCAGACGATTGCTTTGCAGATTGAGATATTTGGAAAGCTTGCGGTTCTGATACTCAGTATGCCGGTTCTCATGGGGCTTTTGGACACTGTCCGGGAATTTCTGTCATGAAGTGGATATGTAGAGCTTTTCTGCTCATCGGTATATTATGGGTATTTTCTTTCCGTATCGCATATGCATCCGATACTTCACAGACGGAAGAAAATCTTTTGGATCAGTTTGATTTTGGAGAAATGAATCAGGTTTTGCAGGACTTGTTTCCGGAAGAAAAACTGGATTTTAAGGAGACGCTTATGGGAGTGCTGTCAGGCGATATTACATTGACGGCGGAACTTCTGAACCGGCTTGTTAAAGAACAGCTTACCTATGCATTTCAAGTAAGCCGGAAAAATCTCATTCAGATACTTGTGATTGCGATCGTTGCAGCGATATTCAGTAATTTCTCGGGGATATTTAAAAGTCGCCAGATAGCAGATGTGAGCTTTTATGTGCTGTATCTTCTGTTGATTGCATTGTGTCTCAGTACCTTTCGCGTAGTGGCGGACTGGGTAGAAGAAGGAGTGCATGGACTGACCTCTTTTATGGAAGTATTTTGCCCGCTCTATTTTCTGGCAGTGTCAGTCGCCAAAGGGAGTATTACTGCCGCCGGGTTCTATAATCTTGCTTTATTTGTCATTCTTCTGGTGGAAGTTCTGATCGTAAGTTTTCTGCTTCCGGTCATCCGCATTTACATCATGGTCCGGGTACTGGACTTCCTTTCGGGTCAGGAAAGCTTAAGTAAGTTTGCAGAGCTGATTGAGATGGTCGTGTCATGGAGTCTGAAAACGGTACTTGCATGTATTATCGGATTAAATGTCGTACAGGGGCTTATCAATCCGGTCATGGATACAGTGAAGAGAAGTGCAGTGACAAGAGGCGCCGAAGCAATTCCCGGTATCGGGGATGCTATAGGCGGTGTAACAGAAGTTGTGCTTGGTACAGCAGTGCTTGTGAAAAATGGAATTGGCATAACAGGAGCAGTCATCTGTATATCACTGTGTGTACTTCCTCTTGTCCAGGCGGGATGTATCGTTTTGATGTATAAGCTTGCGGCAGCGCTTATCCAGCCGGTTTCGGACAAAAGGATCGTAGGCTGTGTGGAAAGTGTGGGAGAAGGATGCAGACTGTTAATGCGCGTTGTATTTACGACGGGATTGCTGTTTTTACTGACAATTGTAATTATTTCAGCAGTTACAGGAAATGTGTAGGAGTCATATGTTTGATTATATTTATGAGTGGATACAGAACATTACGTTTTATATGGTAATGGTCACGGCGGTTATGCATATCATTCCGAACCCGGATTATAAAAAATATATTCGTTTTTTTACAGGGCTTGTTTTGATATTGATGATTTTATCTCCGGTCATGAAGCTTTTTGGAACGGAATATCATATTGCAGATATACCTGTGGAATATAAGGAACAACTCATTGAGTTTTCAGAGACGGAGGAAGAGGCAGATGCAATCAAAGTGGATGAAATTCAGGTTGGATGGTAAAAAAATCAGAAAAGATCAGATACTGATTCTTTTTCTGGCTGGAGTACTGCTTCTTGTTATAGCACTTCCCACAAAGAACGGGGAGAAAGACTCACAGGAGAACGGATTTCTGGAAAAGGATGCTGAATCAGGGGGCACGGATGATTATGTGTCGGTAATGGAAGCACATCTGGAGGATACATTATCGCAGATGGAAGGGGCCGGGGAAGTGTCGGTCATGCTTACTTTGAAGTCATCACAGGAAAAAGTGATAGAAAAGGATACGGAATCCTCAGATGAGACGGTCGAAGAAACAGACAGTGAGGGTGGTGAAAGGACAACGAAGAACAGCAGCTACCGGGAAGAGGCGGTCTATAACAGTGAAGGCAGTACTGGTTCAGAGCCTTATGTGCGTAAGGAGCTAAGCCCGGAAGTAGAAGGAGTTGTTGTTATCGCGGAAGGAGGGGATAACGCAGTTGTGGTAAAAAATATAACTGAAGCAATTCAGGCATTATTTGGGATAGACACGCATAAGATTAGGATAGTGAAAGGTAGGAGGGCAGATCAGTGAAACGAATTTTTAAAAAGAACCAGATGATTATTGCCGCCCTGGCAATCATGATTGCGGCAGCAGGATATCTGAACTATTCCGGCAGATTATTTAATAAGGAGGATACAGCTAAGACAAACGGTGAGCTTGCCAGCCAGGAGCTTCTGGATATTTCCGAGGAAGATCTTGCGAGCGCATCCGGTGACATTGAAAGCACCGACGGAGATGACGGAAGCGTTGACGGGACACCGGGTGAGGCGGTTCTTACGAGTGGAGAAGCCAGCGCTGTGGTGGCAGAGGCAAAAGTAACGAGAGAGCAGGTACGTGCAAAGAACAAAGAAACCCTTCTGGAGATCATCGATAATGAACAGCTGAGCGATGAACAGAAGCAGGATGCGATAGATCAGATGGTGGCGATGACGGATTTTGCTGAGAAAGAAGCGGCGGCGGAAACATTACTTGCATCAAAGGGATTTTCGGAAGCAGTCGTAAGCATGAGCAAGGACTCGGTAGATGTTGTAGTAAATGCAGAGGAAATCAGTGATGCGAGTCTGGCACAGATAGAAGATATTGTGACAAGAAAGACCGGGATGGCAGCAGAAAATGTAGTGATCACTCCGATATACTCCAACGGGAAATAAAACGAAGGTTACCGACTTTATGATTATTAAGAGTCAGGTAACCTTTTTTGTTGAGCAAAAAGAAGCATTGTGCTATACTGTTTAATAGTATGCATAAAAGGATATAATTATTTTAGGAGTGTCAGAATATATGTCAGAGATAACAAATGAAGTGAAGAAACAGATTGAAAAGAGAAGAACATTTGCTATTATTTCCCACCCGGATGCCGGTAAGACAACACTGACAGAGAAGTTTCTCCTGTATGGAGGCGCGATTAATCAGGCGGGAAGTGTAAAGGGTAAGGCAACAGCCAGACATGCCGTATCCGACTGGATGGAGATTGAGAAGGAAAGAGGTATTTCCGTCACTTCTTCTGTTCTCCAGTTTAATTATGACGGATATTGTATCAACATTCTGGATACGCCGGGACATCAGGACTTCTCTGAAGATACGTACCGTACACTTATGGCGGCGGATTCTGCAGTTATGGTCATTGATGCATCCAAGGGTGTAGAAGCACAGACAAGGAAGCTTTTTAAGGTATGTACCATGCGTCATATTCCGATTTTTACTTTTATCAATAAAATGGACCGGGAAGCGATGGATACATTTGAGCTTCTGGATGATATTGAAAATGAGCTTGGCATTGCGACCTGTCCGGTTAACTGGCCGATTGGCTCCGGTAAGGAATTCAGAGGTGTTTATGACCGTGAGACAAAGCAGGTGGAGCTTTTCTCTGATACAAAAAAAGGAACCACCCAGGGAGAAGTAAGAAAAGTAGATATTACTTCACCGGAACTGGAAGATCTGATCAGTGAAGAACAGAGAGCAAAGCTTGAGGAAGAGATTGAACTGCAGGACGGCGCAGGTGCAGAGTTTGACCAGGAGCTGGTAAGCAGGGGAGAATTATCACCGGTGTTCTTCGGTTCCGCACTTACGAACTTTGGTGTAGAGACATTCCTTAAACATTTCCTGAAGATGACGACTTCTCCGCTGCCGCGTATGTCAGATAAGGGTCTGATCGATCCGATGAAGGAAGAGGCATTTTCTGCATTCGTATTTAAGATTCAGGCAAATATGAACAAAGCTCACAGAGACAGAATCGCATTTATGCGTATCTGCTCCGGTGCCTTTGAAGCAGGGATGGATGTATATCATATGCAGGGCGGCAAAAAGGTACGTCTTTCTCAGCCCCAGCAGATGATGGCGAGTGAGAGACATATGATAGATCAGGCGTATGGAGGAGACATTATCGGTGTATTTGATCCAGGTATTTTCTCAATTGGTGATACACTCACAAATGCAGCAGAGCGATTCTCTTATGAAGGAATACCGACTTTTGCGCCGGAGCATTTTGCAAGAGTGCGTCAGGTAGACACGATGAAGCGTAAGCAGTTCATCAAAGGAATCAATCAGATCGCGCAGGAAGGAGCCATCCAGATATTCCAGGAATACAATACCGGTATGGAGGAGATCATCGTAGGAGTTGTTGGTGTCCTGCAGTTTGATGTATTAAAGTACCGTCTGGAAAATGAATACAATGTAGAGATCCGTATGGACAACCTTCCGTATGAATATATCCGTTGGATTGAAAATACGGACATTGATCTGGATAAGTTGTCCGGAACATCGGATATGAAGAAAGTAAAAGATTTAAAAGGCCGTCCGCTTCTTCTGTTTGTAAATGAATGGAGTATACGAATGACTGTGGACAGAAATGACGGACTCGTTCTGACAGAATTTGCCCGATAGTCTTTGCAAATCATTTCAGATTTGTTATAATGTTCGAAAAGGGGCTTAAGAAAGGGTTGATGTAATAATGGGAAAAGAAGAAAGAAACACATATACGATCAAATGTGATGCCAATCTCGGAGAAGTTAAGATTGCTGACGAGGTTGTTGCTGTTATTGCCGGCTATGCAACGATGGAAGTAGACGGCGTGGCTTCCATGGCAGGAAGTGCTTCAAGAGATATCATGAATAAAATTGCCATGCGTAACCTTTCCAGAGGAGTTAAGGTGGATATTCTGGAAGGCATTGTTACAGTTTCTGTTTCCATCATTATCAAGTATGGATATAGTATCAAGGATATTACAACAAAGGTACAGGATAAGGTAAAAGCAGCAATCGAGAATATGACAGGTCTTGAAGTTGCAGATGTTAATATCCGTGTTGCCGGAGTGGATGTGCCGGAGGAAGCATAAGTGAAAAGGACAGAGTTGAGAGAACATATCTTCAAAATGGTATTTGGCTACGAGTTCAACAGTGATGCTGAGATGCCTCAGCAGATGCAGCTTTATTTTGAACAGATGGATGATGGAGAGCCGGATCTGAAGGATGTGGAATATATCCGCAACAAGGCGCTGGATGTCATATTGAAGACAGAAGAGATTGATAAACTGATCAATGATAATACAAAAGGCTGGAAAACAGCCCGTATGAATAAGGTGGATCTCAGTATTCTGCGTCTTGCGGTATACGAGATGAAGTGGGATGAGGAGATTCCGGAGAGTGTTGCCATCAACGAGGCAGTGGAGCTTTCGAAAAAGTATAGTGGTGATGAGGGTCCGTCCTTCGTTAATGGTGTACTTGCAAAGCTTGCGGAATAATATATCGGGGTGGCTTACATGACACGGAATGTATATACGGTAGGACAGGTAAATGCTTACATCAAGAATATGTTCACTCAGGATTATATGTTGAGTCGTATCTATGTGAAAGGTGAGGTATCGAACTGTAAGTACCATACTTCAGGGCATATATATTTTTCGTTAAAAGATGAGTCTGGAACGATTGCCTGTGTTATGTTTGCGGGGCAGCGCGGCGGGCTCTCTTTTCGTATGAGCGAGGGGCAGCAGGTCATTGTGCTTGGCTCGGTAAATGTGTATGAAAGAAACGGCTCATATCAGCTGTATGCCAGAGAGATACGACTGGATGGAGAAGGTCTGCTTTATGAACGTTTTCAGGCGCTTAAGAAAGAGCTGGAAGAGATGGGGATGTTTGCGCCGGAATATAAGAAGCCGATTCCTGCATTCGCCTCCCGCATAGGTGTGGTGACGGCGCCGACAGGAGCAGCGATCCGTGATATCATGAATATTTCTTCCAGACGGAATCCTTATGTACAGATCATTCTCTATCCGGCACAGGTGCAGGGAGAAGGGGCAAAGGAGAGTATCGTAAGAGGTATTTTCATGCTGGAGCAGCAGGATGTAGATGTGATCATTGTCGGAAGAGGTGGAGGATCCATAGAAGACTTATGGGCTTTCAATGAAGAAGAAGTCGCAAGGGCCATCTTTCACTGTTCCGTGCCGGTCATTTCAGCGGTAGGGCATGAGACGGATACAACGATTGCAGACTATGTGGCTGATCTTCGTGCACCGACACCGTCTGCAGCCGCAGAGCTTGCAGTATATGATTATTATCAGCTGGAAAGAACACGAAAGGAATATCAGCTGAAGCTTCTGAGACTGATGCGGCAGAAGACCGAGATCAGTCGTCTTCGTGTACGTGAATTTCAGACAAAGCTTAAATATCTGCATCCGAGTAATAAGTTAAGAGAGAAGCAGCAGCGCCTGATCGATATAGAAGATCGGATGCGTGCATTGATGGAAAAGAAGATTTCCGATACCAGACATCGCTTTCTTCTCTATGTTGAGAGGATGAAAGGACAATCTCCGTTAACAAAACTGAGTCAGGGCTATGCCTATGTACAGGATGAAGAAGGCAGAGCACTCAAAAGTATTGATCAGGTACAGGAAGGAGAAATGCTTTCTGTACATGTAACGGATGGAACGATTCTGACAAAGATAGAAAAGATCGAGGAGGGACAGCATGGCTAAGGAAGAGAAGACACTGGAAGAAGTGTTTGCTGAACTGGAGAATGTCATTGGTGAGATGGAAAAGCCGGATGTATCACTGGAGGATTCCTTTCGCCTTTACCATAAAGGGATGGATATGTTAAAGTCCTGTAATGAAAAGATAGATAAGATAGAAAAGAAAATGCTTATATTAGATGATGAAGGAGTAAGCCATGAGTTTGAATCATGATTTTCAGGCACAGATGACACAGAAAGTCAGAAAAATCGAGAATATTCTGCAGGAATATCTTCCGAAGCAGAAGGGATATCAGAAGATCATCATGGAGGCTATGGGATACAGTCTGCTTGCAGGAGGCAAGAGACTTCGCCCGATGCTTATGCAGGAGACATTCCGTCTGTTCGAAGGAAAGTCAGAAGCGCTTAAGCCGTTTATGGCAGCTATCGAGATGATTCATACTTATTCTCTGGTGCACGACGATCTGCCTGCAATGGATAATGATGATTACCGGAGAGGACGCAAGACGACACATGTCGTTTATGGCGAAGATATGGGGATTCTTGCCGGTGATGCTCTTTTGAACTTTGCATTTGAGACTGCATTTCAGGCATTCGTGACAGAGCCGGAAGACAGTCTCCTGATCGGACGGGCTCTTCGGGTCCTGGGTGAAAAAGCCGGCGTATACGGCATGATCGGTGGTCAGGTGATCGATGTAAAGGAGACTGGACATGCAGTTTCCAGAGAAGTGCTGGATACGATATACGAGCTTAAGACATCGGCTCTTATAGAGGCATCGATGATGATCGGAGCGATTCTTGGCGGAGCATCCGAGGAAGATGTAAGAGTTGTTGAGAAGATTGCGAAAAATGTCGGAATCGCTTTCCAGATCCAGGATGATATTCTGGATGTGACAAGTACAGAAGAAGTGCTTGGAAAACCGATACATAGCGATGAAAAGAATGAAAAGACAACTTACGTGACATTATTTGGAGTGGATGGAGCGAAAAAGGTTGTAGAAGAAAGGTCCCGAGAGGCGATTGATATGCTGCATAGACTTCCGGGGAACAATCCATATCTGGAAGAGCTGCTTGTGCAGTTGATATACAGGGACAGATAGAGAGGGTGCGCATCATGTTGGAGCGTATACAGAAAGAAAACGATATTAAGAAGTTAAATCCACAGGAATTAGAAGAGCTTTCTGGAGAAATCCGGGAATTTCTGGTTGAGAAAGTCAGTAAGACCGGAGGACATATTGCGTCAAATCTGGGAGTTGTTGAGCTTACGATGGCGATGCATCTTGTATTTTCCCTTCCTGAGGATAAGATGATCTGGGATGTGGGACACCAGTCTTATACACATAAACTTCTGACAGGAAGAAAAGAAGGGTTTGATGATCTTCGTAAATATGGCGGTATGAGCGGTTTCCCGAAGAGAAAAGAAAGTAACTGTGACGCATTTGATACCGGACACAGTTCTACATCCATTTCCGCAGGCCTTGGCTATGTGGAGGCACGGGATTTAAAGGGCGAGGATTATCATGTGATCTCTGTCATCGGAGACGGTTCTCTGACCGGAGGAATGGCATATGAGGCGTTAAATAACGCGGCGCATCTGAAGACGAATTTTATTATTGTATTAAATGATAATCATATGTCGATTTCAGAAAATGTAGGTGGTATGTCCAAATATCTGGCAAATTTAAGAACGGCGGACATTTACACCGGATTAAAAAAAGGTGTGACAAATACACTGAAAAAGGTTCCGGTTGTGGGCGAACCTATGATTGAAAAGATACGTAAGACAAAGAGCAGCATTAAGCAGCTGGTTGTGCCGGGCATGTTTTTTGAAGATATGGGAATTACCTATCTGGGACCTGTGCCGGGACATAATCTGCCGCTTCTATGTAAAGCTTTCAGAGAAGCACAGAAGGTGGAAGGTGCCGTGCTTCTTCATGTGCTGACAAAGAAGGGAAAAGGCTATGAGCCTGCAGAAGAGGCTCCGGATAAGTTTCACGGGATCGGGCCTTTTGATATTGCCAGCGGAGAAGTAAAGGCAAAGAAAGAAAAGGACAGCTGTACAGATGTATTTGGCAAGGTCATGTGTGCCGAGGCTGCAAAGAATCCGGATGTCGTTGCGATTACTGCTGCGATGGCGGACGGTACCGGTCTTGCACAGTTCCGCAGACGTTTCCCGAAGCGGTTTTTTGATGTGGGAATTGCAGAAGGGCATGCGGTAACATTTGCAGCAGGTCTGGCAGCAGGTGGAATGAAGCCTGTATTTGCCGTATATTCTTCTTTCCTGCAAAGAGGGTATGACCAGATCATTCACGATGTAGCACTGCAGAAGCTGCCGGTTGTATTTGCGATTGACAGGGCAGGTCTGGTAGGAAGCGATGGAGAGACGCATCAGGGAATCTTCGATCTGTCTTATATGAGCAGTATTCCGAATATGGTCGTGATGAGTCCGAAACATAAATGGGAACTGGCAGATATGCTCCGGTTCGCGATCGATTATGACGGACCGATAGCGCTGCGTTATCCGCGAGGAAGTGCTTATACGGGATACGAAGAATATCGTTCACCGATAGAGCTTGGAAAGAGTGAATGTATCTATAAAGAGAAGGATATTGCAATTTTCAGCGTGGGTCATATGTTTGAAGAGGCGGAAAAAGTCTGGAAGAATCTGAAGGAAGCCGGATATAACTGCAGCCTCGTAAATGCCAGATTTGTGAAGCCACTGGACACAGAAATGATTGAAACGATCAGTGAAAATCATCGTCTCATAGCTGTGATCGAGGAAAATGTGCAGACCGGCGGGTGTGGCGAGCATGTTCTGGAGTATGTTTCCAGAAGGCGTCTGCCGATGCATGTGCTGCCGCTTGCGCTTCCGGATGATTATGTGGAACATGGAAGTGTAGATGTATTAAGACATGAGACCGGAATTGACAGCGATACAATGACGGACAGAATTATAGAAACATATAAGGAGTTGTAGAAGATGAAAGAACGTTTGGATGTGCTGCTTGTGAAGAATGGTCTTGCAGTATCCAGAGAGAAGGCAAAAGCGATCATCATGTCCGGAAATGTCTATGTAGAAGGACAGAAAGAAGATAAGCCGGGAACTACTTTTCCGGAAGAGTCGCATATTGAAGTACGGGGACATACGCTTCCATATGTAAGCCGGGGCGGACTGAAGCTTGAGAAAGCATTAAAGAATTTTGACGTGACGGTCGAGGGAAAGACATGTACAGATGTAGGCTCCTCTACAGGTGGATTTACAGACTGCATGCTTCAGAACGGCGCAACGAAGGTATTTGCAATCGATGTCGGACGCGGACAGCTGGACTGGAAGCTCAGACAGGATGAAAGAGTTGTGTGCATGGAGAAGACCAATATCCGCTATGTGACACCGGAAGATATCGGTGAGCCGGTAGATTTTTCATCAATAGATGTATCCTTTATCTCTCTTTCAAAGGTACTGATGCCGATCCGTGATTATCTGACAGAAGACGGGGAAATCGTAGCACTTATAAAGCCCCAGTTCGAAGCCGGAAGGGAAAAGGTCGGTAAGAAAGGTGTCGTAAGAGAGAAGAGTACACATATTGAAGTAGTTGAGGCAGTGACAGGGTACGCAGTGGAACATGGATTTGATGTGCTGGCACTGACTTTTTCACCGATCAAAGGACCGGAAGGCAATATTGAATATCTTGTACATTTGAAAAAATGTGAAGGACACGGCAGCATAAATGAGTCTGTCGTAATACGAGAAACAGTAGAAGAGGCATTTGCAAATTTATGATCAACATATTTTTTATCGTAACAAATGATGGCAAAGATATCGGACGACAGGTAACCGGACAGGTGATCCGTTTTCTTCAGAATGCCGGAAAGACCTGTATTCAGTGTGAAAAAGATGAGAATAATAATATTATTCCTTCATCTATACCGGAAGAAATGGACTGTGCGATCGTGATCGGCGGTGACGGAAGTCTGATAGAAGTGGCAAGAGCGCTGCAGGGAAGAGATATTCCGATTCTGGGAATTAACATGGGAACCCTTGGGTATCTTACAGAAGTAGAGGTCGGCCATATTGAAGAAGCGCTGGAACAGCTGCTGCGAGGTGATTATATCGTTGAAAAACGAATGATGCTGGAAGGTACATTCGGTGATGGAGGAAAAGATATTTCTCTGAATGATATTGTTGTGGGAAGAAAAGGCGCGCTTCGCGTGATACATTTCCGGATTTATGTAAATGGAGAGCTTCTGAATTCATATGAAGCGGATGGTGTGATTATTTCAACTCCGACGGGATCAACAGCGTATAATCTGTCCGCAGGAGGCCCGATCGTGGAACCTACAGCATCGATGATCGTGATCACGCCGATCTGTCCTCATGCATTAAATACAAGCAGTATTGTGCTGTCGGCAGATGATGAGATTGTCATAGAGATCAGAGAAGGCAAGCATGAAGCTATGGAGGAAGTATATGTTGCGTTTGACGGAGCAGATACGATCACGCTTGTTACCGGAGATACCATCACAATTCGCAGAGCGGAAGCGGCTACAAGGATCGTGAAGCTTAGTAAAGACAGCTTTTTGGAAACACTGCGTAGAAAGATGAAAGGAAATTAAGGCCATGAAAGTAAACAGACACGCAAAGATAATTGAACTGATCAATAAGTATAATATTGAGACCCAGGAAGAACTTGCGGCATATTTGAATCAGGAAGGATTCCGGGTGACACAGGCAACGGTATCCCGTGATATACGTGATCTGAAGCTTATGAAAGTGCCGTCAGGTGATGGCGGACAGCGGTATGCAGTTCACCAGAACGGCGAAAGTGGAATGGGAGAGAAATACATCCGTGTCTTAAAAGATGGCTTTTTATCTATGGACAGAGCTGAAAATATCCTTGTGATCAAGACAGTAGCAGGAATGGCATCTGCCGTGTGTGCTGCTCTTGATGCTATGAAGTGGAGCGAGATCGTGGGAAGTATTGCCGGCGATGATACGATCATGTGTGCAATCCGCAGTGTAGATGATACGATAAGAGTGATGGACAAGATCAGCAGAATTGTTCTGTAGGAGGAATCAATGTTACAGAGTTTACATGTAAAGAATCTGGCATTAATTGATGAGATAGAAGTAGAGTTCGGAGACGGACTGAATATACTGACCGGAGAAACGGGAGCCGGTAAATCCATCATTCTTGGCTCCGTGAATCTTGCCCTTGGCGGAAGATATTCCAGGTCATTGATTCGTGAAGGCGCAGACTATGGATTTGTAGAGCTCTGCTTTACGGTGGAGAATCCGGCGCAGACAGCGGCACTTGCCAAAATGGACATTTTCCCGGAAGAAGGAATGATCGTTCTTAGCCGCAGACTTATGGAAGGCAGAAGCGTAAGCCGTATTAATGGTGAGACGGTTACGATGGCTGTGCTAAAAGAGGTGGCGTCCATTCTCATTGATATTCATGGACAGCATGAGCACCAGTCGCTTTTGTACAAGAAGAATCACCTTGGAATTGTGGATGCATTTGCAAGAGAAAATGTGGCCAGGATCAAGCAGAAGCTTTCGCAGGCATACCGTTCTTATCGGGATATGAGAGCACGTCTGGAGGAAGCAGGCATGGATGAGTCCCAGCGTGCAAAGGAAATCTCTTTCTTACAGTTTGAGATTGAAGAAATTGAAAATGCGCATCTTAAAGAAGGGGAAGATGAGGAGCTGGAACGACTTTTTATCCGTATGGAGAATGGCAGGAAGATTGCGGAAAGTACCGCGGCTGCCTATGCGTATACGAGTGAAGGCGATGATAATGCAAGTGCCAGTTTGAGTCGTGCGATCCGTGCTATGTCAGAAATTGTGGATTACGATGAGCGGGCAAGAGAAATCTATGACCAGCTGACAGAGGTAGATGCACTATTAAATGATCTGAACAGAGAACTTTCGGATTACAGCAGTTCCTGTGAGTTCTCGGAAGAGGAATTCTACGAGACAGAAGGAAGATTAAACGAGATCAATCGTCTGAAAACAAAATATGGCAACAGTATTCCGAAGATTCTTGCATATGCGAATGAAAGACAGGAGAAGCTTGCGAAGCTGGAAGACTATGAGAACTATATTTCCGGTCTTCAGGAAGATTGTGACAAAGCCGAGAAAGAAATGTTATCTTTCGCAGGCAGACTTTCTGAAATACGAAAATCCCAGGCCAAGGTGCTGGAAAAGGCGATTACAGAGGGACTTGCGGATCTGAATTTTGTCGATGTGAGATTTGAGATCGCATTTGAACAGTCTGCAAATTGTACAGCAGAAGGTATAGATGATGTGGAATTTAGGATATCTCTTAACCCCGGACAGCCGGTGCGGCCGCTCGCAGATGTGGCATCCGGCGGTGAATTGTCAAGGATCATGCTTGCGATCAAAACAGTTATGGCAGAAAGAGATGACATTGAAACCCTTATTTTCGATGAGATCGACGTGGGAATCAGTGGAAGAACTGCCCAGAAAGTATCTGAGAAAATGGCAGTCATAGGAAAGAAACATCAGGTTATCTGCATTACCCACCTTGCGCAGATCGCGGCGATGGCAGATACACATTACCTGATCGAAAAGACAGTTGATCATGCAGATACGACAACAGGAATCCGCAGACTGGATGAAGAGGAATCGGTAAGAGAACTTGCGAGAATTCTTGGCGGTGCCAGAATTACAGACACGGTTTTAGAAAGCGCAAGAGAAATGAAAGAACTGGCAAAAGAGAAGAAATAAATCCGATTGAAATAAGCAAAAATGCTACATACTAAGATAGATATCAAAGAAAGATATCTATCTTTTTTATTTGAGAGGAGTAGCGGGATGAGGAAATACTGGTATCGGAGAATTTTGATTATGCTGGTCGTTTTTGCAGCTTTTGTAGGTGGAAGCTACTGCCTGATCGACAGCAGAGCAGAACATATGAGGCAGGAAGTAAACGCAGATATGGCAGAGAAAACGATGGTTATTCCAGGAGGAATGCCGGTGGGAATATATCTGGAAACAGACGGCGTTATGGTGCTTGGCACAGAAGGGATTACCGGTGCAGATGGAATGAAGCATAATCCGGCAGCACATCTTGTAAAGTCCGGGGATTATATTGCTGGTATCAACGGTCAGGAGATCACATCAAAGGCTGAACTTGTAGAAGCAGTAGCTGCACTTCAGGATACAGAAGTGATATTAGAGATAAAACGCGATGAAGAAAACAGAGAGATAAAGTTTCAGGCGGTCGATTGTGGAAAAGGTGAATACAAACTTGGCATATGGGTGCGGGACAATGCACAGGGACTTGGAACTGTAACATATTTAAGTGCTGACAGCAGTTTTGGCGCACTTGGTCACGGTATCCATGATGTTGATACAAATGAATTGCTGGACATTTCTTCAGGGACATTGTATATTACGAGTATTAAGGATATACAAAAAGGGGAAAATGGGATACCCGGCGGTATGGAAGGCATTATCGTTTATAATAATTATAATGTGCTGGGAACCATTGAAAAGAATACCGATGCCGGTATTTTCGGAAAGATAGAAAGAATAGATGCTCTTTTTTCCGAACAGGAACCGATGGAAACAGCTGCAAAAGAAGAGGTGCAGGAAGGGCCGGCCACGATTCGCTGCGCAGTTGAAGGAGAAGTGAAGGAATACGACATTCAGATCACAGGAGTTGATACAAGCCCAAGGGAAATCAACAAAGCGCTTACACTGGAAGTAACAGATGAAGAACTGTTAAAGGCGGCAGGAGGAATCGTGCAGGGAATGAGCGGCAGTCCCATCATTCAGAACGGTAAGCTTGTGGGTGCTGTGACACATGTTTTTGTAAATAATCCGACAAAAGGCTATGGCATATTTGTTGAAACAATGTTAAATAACTCAAAATAATATAAAAAGTGTCGCCAGATGGCTAACTCTCTCGACAGCAAATTCTTGCTTTGAATATGTGCGAAATATATAATGTTTTTGATGATTTTGTTATATTGAAAGGAGGATTTATAGAAAATGGGAGAAATAGCCGTGGCAATAGCAGACGACAACGAGAGAATACTGGACTTACTTGGCGAAATGGTAAACAACGATAAAGAGTTGACGCTGGTAGGAAAGGCGAACAATGGAGAAGATGCTTACACCATGATAAAGGAAAAACAGCCGGACGTTATGTTACTGGATCTGATTATGCCTAAAATGGATGGTCTTACGGTTATGGAGCTTGTAAATCAGGATAAGGAAATCAGAAAGCATCCGAGCTTCATTGTTGTGACCGCTGTTGGTCAGGAAAGAATTACAGAAGATGCGTTCAAAAAAGGGGCAAATTACTATATTCTAAAGCCATTTAACAATGAAATGGTATTAAATCGTATTAAGGAAGTAGGACGTCAGCCCCACAGAGATATGCGGATCACAGCAGACAGCGGACAGAATGTTTATGCGCAGCCAGAGATCAATCTGGAAGCAAGAGTAACAGATATGATCCATGAAATCGGTATTCCGGCACATATTAAAGGGTATCATTATCTGAGGGACGCAATTATCATGGCAATCGAAGATATGGATGTACTGAATGCAATTACCAAAGTTCTTTATCCGACGGTTGCCAAGATGCATCAGACGACAGCAAGCCGGGTAGAAAGAGCGATCCGGCATGCGATTGAAGTGGCATGGAGCAGAGGAAAGCTGGATACATTAGACGAATTATTTGGATATACAGTAAGCAATGGAAAAGGAAAACCTACAAATTCAGAATTCATTGCACTTATTGCAGATACAATACGTTTAGAATATAAAAACAGATAGGACTTTTCTTCTTAAAAAAAATGCGGTATAATAGGGAATATCGCTAGGTTGGGAGGAAAGACCATGAAAAAAATACTTTTTGCGGCATCGGAGGGAGTACCGTTTATTAAGACAGGAGGTCTTGCCGACGTTGTAGGTTCTTTGCCGAAGTATTTCGACAAAGAGAAATATGATGTCCGGGTCGTGCTGCCAAAGTACATGTGCATGAAAGAACGGTGGAAAGAACAGTTACAGTATCATACGCATTTTTATATGGATCTGGGTTGGAGAACCCAGTACGTAGGTGTCCTGGAAATGCAGTATGACGGAATTACATTTTACTTTATTGACAATGAATACTATTTTAACGGATTTGCACCATATGGAGATATGTATGCGGATATTGAGAAGTTTGCATTTTTCTCCAAAGCCGTATTATGCGCTTTGCCGGTGATTGGTTTCCGTCCGGATATCATTCACTGTCATGACTGGCAGACAGGCCTGATTCCGGTATTTCTTGACAATTTCCGTTATTCTAATGAGTATTATCGCGGAATCAAGACAATTATGACGATACATAATCTGAAGTTCCAGGGTACATGGGATGCGAAGAAAGTCAGAGATATTACGGGACTTCCGTCTTATTATTTTGCTCCGGACAAGCTGGAAGCATATAATGATGCGAACTATTTAAAGGGTGGAATCGTATATGCGGACAAGGTTACAACAGTAAGTAATTCTTATGCGGATGAGATCAAGACCCAGTTCTACGGAGAGCGGCTGGATGGTCTTATGAGAGCCAGAGAGAATTGCCTGTCCGGTATTGTCAATGGTATTGATTATGATGAATATAATCCTGCAACGGATAAATTTATCACACGTAATTACAGTGTCGATGACTTCCGTAAGGAAAAGATAAAAAATAAGATTGCTCTGCAGGAGCAGCTGGGACTGGAAAGAGATCACCGTAAGATGATGATCGGTATTGTGTCCCGTCTGACAGATCAGAAAGGATTCGACCTGGTTGCTTATGTTATGGACGAACTCTGTCAGGATCAGATACAGCTTGTTGTGCTTGGAACAGGAGAAGAGCGGTACGAGAATATGTTCCGTCATTTCGAATGGAAATATCAGGGCAAGGTTTCTGCGAATATTTATTACTCAGAAGAGATGTCCCATAAGGTCTATGCATCCTGTGATGCATTCCTGATGCCTTCCCTGTTTGAACCATGTGGATTAAGCCAGCTGATGAGTCTGAGATACGGAACGGTTCCGATCGTCAGAGAGACGGGCGGACTTAAGGATACAGTAGAACCATACAATGAATATGAAAAGACAGGAACTGGATTTAGTTTCTGTAATTATAATGCTCATGAGATGCTGGGAACGGTACGTTATGCAGAGAGAGTTTTCTATGATAAGAAGAGAGACTGGAATAAGATTGTAGAACGAGGCATGACAAAGGATTTCTCATGGAAGAATTCTGCAAAGCAATACGAGGATTTATACGATGGCATGTAAGATCAGAGATATTTTAAAGAGCGGAGAACCTCATATTTCATTTGAAATATTTCCGCCTAAGACGGATGACGGGTACGAGAGTGTGGCAGCTGCTGCCAGAAAGATCGCAGAAGTGAAGCCGTCATTTATCAGTGTGACCTACGGTGCCGGAGGCGGAACAAGTAAGAACACAGTAAGGATCGCTTCGCAGATAAAAGATGAATTCGGTGTCACGAGTCTTGCTCACCTGACTTGTGTCTCTTCGACGAAGGAAGAAGTGCACCGGGTCATTGAGCAATTAAAGGAAAAAGGAATTGAGAATATCCTCGCCCTGCGCGGGGATATTCCCAAAGAAGCAGAGTTCCCGCTTCCGAATCACTACAGATATGCCAGTGAGCTGATAGAAGATATCAGAGAGCAGGGTGATTTCTGTATAGGTGCTGCCTGCTATCCGGAAGGACATGTGGAAGCAGCACATAAGAAGGACGATATCAGGAATCTGAAGCATAAGGTAGACTGTGGTGTGGATTTTCTGACGACGCAGATGTTTTTTGATAATAACATTTTTTATAATTTCCTGTACCGTATCAGGGAGCAGGGGATTACAGTTCCTGTTCTTCCCGGTATTATGCCGGTAACGAACGGAAAGCAGATGAAGCGGATTCTGGAGATGTCCGGAACTGCGCTTCCGCAACGTTTTGTGGCGGTTCTTGACAGATTTGGTGATGACCCGAAGGCGATGCAGCAGGCAGGAATTGCATATGCGACAGAGCAGATTATTGATCTGATCGCCAATGGAATCAATCACATTCATGTATATTCCATGAATAAGCCGGAAGTGGCAGAAGCAATCATGAAGAATCTGTCAGATATAGTAAAAATATAAGGAACGGATATGGATACATTAACGAGAGAAGCAGTACGTTACCTTGGATATGGAAACCATGCGGTAGATGAACAGACAATGGCGTTGGTTCGCACCTCTATAGAAGAGCTACGGGATATTGCCAGAGATCGTATCATCTATCGCATCTTTGAGTTAGAGACGGACGGTAATGAAAGCGTAAAAATAGGCAAATTGGATATAAAAAGTAAGAATCTTGCAAAGAATGTAAGGGGATGCAGTCAGGCAGTTTTGCTTGGCGCAACTCTTGGGATAGAGACCGATCAGCTTATCCGAAAGTATACTGTTACAAATATGCCCAGAGCAGTTGTACTACAGGCATGTGCGGCAGCATATCTGGAGGAAGTGCTGGATCAGTGGCAGGACGGATTGAAGGCAGAAATGCTGGAAGAGGGGTGGTATCTAAGACCACGCTTCAGTCCGGGATATGGAGATTTTGACATCAGGCATCAGAAAGAATTACTGCAGATGCTGGATGGCGCAAAGAAGATTGGGCTTACGGTAACGGATGGGATGATGCTCAGTCCGACAAAGTCTGTTACGGCAGTGATAGGAGTAAGTAAAGAAAATGTACCGTGCCACCGGAGTGGATGTGAGATGTGCGGGAAAACAGATTGTATATATCGGAGGAACAGCAGATGATACTAGAAAGACTAGGAAAAGAACTCCTTTATTTTGACGGCGGGACAGGAACTCTGCTTCAGAGTAAGGGACTTAAGCCGGGAGAACTTCCGGAGACGTGGAATCTTCTTCATACAGAAGAAATGGTAGATATCCACCGACAGTATTTTGAGGCGGGAAGTGATATCGTCCTGACGAATACATTTGGAGCAAATGCACTGAAGTTCCATAATACAGAGTTTGAATTGGAAGATATCGTGACTGCGGCAGTTGTCAATGTAAAAGAGGGTGCATATCTTGGCGTGCATGATAACAGAGAAGTCTATACAGGACTCGATATCGGACCGACAGGAAAGCTCTTAAAGCCGATGGGCGATCTGAGCTTTGAGGACGCTTATGAGGCGTTTCGCCAGGTCGTAATGTGTGGCGAAGCGGCAGGCGCTGACCTGATCCATATTGAGACAATGAGCGATACATATGAGATGAAGGCAGCAGTATTGGCGGCAAAGGAAAATACAAACCTTCCAGTATTTGCTACAATGATATTTGATGAAAAAGGAAAGCTCCTGACTGGTGGAGATGTTCCTTCGGTTGTCGCACTTCTGGAAGGATTACGGGTAGATGCACTTGGAATTAACTGTGGACTGGGACCGGAGCAGATGTTGCCGATCCTGGATGAGATTATGAAGTATGCGACGATTCCGGTCATTGTGAAACCGAATGCCGGCTTGCCGAAGCAGCGGGACGGAGAAGTTTATTACGATGTTGTGCCTGAAAAGTTTGCAGATGTTATGCAGGAAATTGTAAGACACGGTGCAAGTGCAGTCGGTGGCTGCTGCGGAACGACACCGGATCATATCCGGGCTATGATTCATAAGACAAAGGGAATGCGTGATCTGGAAAGCCAGAATCGTCCGGTACCATCAGAGGTGACAATTGTTTCCTCCTATGGAAGAGCAGTTATTCTTGGAGAAAAACCGGTTATCATCGGTGAGAGAATCAATCCGACCGGTAAAAAGAAGTTCCGGCAGGCGCTTAAGGATCATGACATTGATTACATTCTCCGTGAGGGAATCGAACAGCAGGACAATGGGGCACATATCCTCGATGTCAATGTAGGCCTTCCGGATATTGATGAACCGACACTTATGAAAGAAGTTGTAACAGAGCTTCAGAGTGTGACCAGTCTGCCGCTGCAGATTGATACGGTTGATGCGGAAGCGCTGGAAGCGGCTATGCGCATCTATAATGGTAAGCCGATGGTCAACTCAGTTAACGGTAAACAGGAATCTATGGATACCGTATTTCCGCTTGTGAAAAAATACGGCGGAGTCGTAGTTGGACTTACACTGGATGAAGATGGCATTCCGGAAACGGCAGAAGGGCGTGCCCGCGTCGCCGGAAAGATCATAAAAGAAGCAGAAAAATATGGAATCAGCCGGAAGGATATTGTGATAGACGTACTTGCCATGACAATCAGTTCAGATCCAAAAGGGGCAAAGACAACACTGGAAGCACTGTGGCTTGTAAGAGAGCAGTACGGAGTGTGTACGGTACTTGGAGTATCGAACATTTCCTTCGGTCTTCCATACCGGCCGGCAGTAAATTCACATTTCTATACAATGGCACTTCAGGCAGGATTAAGTGCAGGCATTATTAATCCGATGTCAGAAGATATGATGCGTTCCTACTATTCTTTCTGTGCATTGATGAACTATGATGAGAACTGTGAGCAATACATTGCACGGTATGGCAATCAGACGTCAATGCAGACAGTTTCGAAGAATACGGAGATCACACTTCGTATGGCAATTGAAAAGGGGCTGAAAGAAGAGGCACATCATGCGGCATCTGCACTTCTTGGCATAAAAGAACCTCTGGAGATCATCAATGAGCAGATGATACCGGCTCTGGACGAGGTGGGAAAAGGATTTGAAAAAGGTACTGTATTTCTGCCGCAGCTTCTCATGAGTGCGGATGCCGCAAAGATTGCATTTGCTGTATTGAAAGATGAGATGGAGAAAAAGGGCGGAACCAGCCAGAAGAAGGAAAAAGTCATTCTGGCTACCGTCAAAGGTGATATACATGATATCGGGAAAAATATCGTAAAGGTGCTTCTGGAGAACTATGGCTTCGATGTCATTGATCTGGGGAAAGATGTGGCACCGGAGCTGATCGTAGAAACTGCTGTCAAAGAGCAGGTGCAGCTGGTTGGCTTAAGCGCACTTATGACAACTACCGTTGTAAGCATGGAAGATACCATTAAGCTTCTCAGGGAAAAGAAGCCTGATTGTAAGGTCATGGTCGGCGGTGCAGTATTGAATCAGGAGTATGCAGATATGATCGGAGCAGATTTCTATGGGAAAGATGCCATGCAGTCTGTTTATTATGCACAACAATTATTAGAAAAGAGGTAGAGATATGGGACTGGTGATACCAAAGAATTATGACCCGCATCTTAGTGTGCGGGAGACACAGGAAGCAATTAAATACATACGTGATACATTCCAGAAAGAGCTGGGAAAGGAAATGAATCTTTCCCGAATCTCTGCACCGCTTTTTGTAGAGAAGAGCAGTGGCCTGAATGATAACCTGAACGGTGTGGAAAGACCGGTGCAGTTTGATATTGCAGGTATACCGGGAGAAACGGTTGAGGTCGTACATTCTCTTGCCAAGTGGAAACGTATGGCGCTCCACGAGTACAATTTCAAACCAGGTGAGGGCCTGTATACAAACATGAATGCGATCCGAAGAGATGAGGAGCTGGACAACCTGCATTCCTGCTATGTTGACCAGTGGGACTGGGAAAAGGTCATTACAAAGGAAGAGAGAACAGTTGAGACTCTGAAGGAAACCGTACGAACGATCTTTAAGATCATCAAGCATATGCAGCACGAAGTATGGTACAAATACCCGAACGCTGTAAAGCATCTTCCGAAGGAAGTCGTATTTGTTACTTCTCAGGAGCTGGAGGACAGATATCCCGACAAAACACCGAAAGAGAGAGAAAATCTCATTACAAAAGAGCATGGATGTGTATTTCTGATGCAGATCGGGGATAAATTAAAGAGTGGACTTCCTCACGACGGACGTGCACCGGACTACGATGACTGGCAGTTAAACGGAGATATCCTTTTCTGGCACGAGACACTGGGCTGTGCACTTGAGATTTCCAGTATGGGAATTCGTGTAGATGAGAAAGCGCTGGATGAGCAGCTTGTAAAATCCGGCTGTGAGGACAGGAGAGAGCTTCCATATCATAAGATGCTGCTTAACGGTGAACTCCCATATACGATCGGCGGCGGTATTGGACAGTCCAGACTCTGCATGCTTCTTCTTGACAGAGCGCATGTAGGTGAAGTACAGGCAAGTATCTGGCCAAAAGAGATGAGGGAAATCTGCCGCCAGCATGATATTTTCCTGTTGTAAAATAAGAAAAACTACAGTAAAATAGACGCAATAAAGGAAGGAAGAGAGTACTTATGATACGAGGATTAAACACAACTGTCAGAAAAATCAGGCGAGAAGTATTTGAGGAAGTTGCAAGGCTTGGATTTCAGGGAAACGAAGAGACGCTGTGTGATGATATGGAAGCAATCCCATATAAAATGGTCAATGATGAAAAGAAGTATCGTGACAGTGTCTACCGTGCAAGAGCAGTCGTAAGAGAGAGACTTCGACTTGCCATGGGTCTGTCTCTCCGCCCGGAAAATAAGCCGGTGCATCTGACAGCCGGAGTGGAAGCGAGCAATATTTCAGAAAAATACTATGAACCACCACTTATGCAGGTGATTCCGTCTGCATGTATGGCGTGTGAAGAGCGTGGCTATGAAGTCAGCAATATGTGTAAAGGATGTCTTGCACACCCATGTATGGAGGTCTGCCCGAAAGGTGCTATTTCCATGGTAAACGGCAAGTCCTTTATTGATCAGGAAAAGTGTATCAAATGTGGAAAGTGTAAGTCTGCATGTCCGTATGACGCGATTTCAAAGAAGGAACGTCCGTGTCAGCAGGCCTGTGGAGTCGGAGCAATCAAGTCCGATGAGCAGGGACGTGCATATATTGATAATGATAAATGTGTTTCCTGTGGTATGTGTATGGTAAACTGTCCGTTCGGAGCGATTTCCGATAAATCCCAGATTTTCCAGCTTGCCCGTGCACTTACAGAAGGGGATAAGATCATCGCAGAAATTGCACCGGCATATGCGGGGCAGTTCGGCGATAATATCACACCGAGAAACTTAAAAGCAGCGCTGCAGGAGCTTGGATTCTCAGAGTTTTATGAGGTAGCCCTTGGTGCGGATATCGGCGCGATCGCTGAGGCGCATCATTATGTTGAAAAAGTAAATACAGGAGAACTTCCGTTTCTTCTCACATCCTGTTGTCCGTCATGGGCAATGCTTGCGAAGAAGTATTTCCCGGATCTCATCGATCAGGTATCAGAAGAGCTTACGCCTATGGTTGCTACTGCACGTACGATCAAACAGAAGCATCCAGATGCCAAGGTCGTATTTATTGGTCCATGTGCTGCGAAGAAGCTGGAAGCAATGCGCCGCAGTGTAAGAAGTGATGTGGATTTTGTTATTACATTTGAAGAGTTACAGGCAATGTTCGATGCAAAGGATATTGACCTGACAAAATACGAGGCGGAATCTTCTTTCCATGATGCAACAGGTGCCGGAAGAGGATATGCGGTTGCCGGCGGTGTGGCAGATGCAATTGAAAAATGCATCAAGGAATACTATCCGGGTGTGGATGTAAGTATTGAGCATGCCGAGGGACTTGCGGAATGTAAGAAAGTACTGGCACTTGCCAAGGCAGGAAAGATGAACGGATGTCTGATCGAAGGAATGGGATGTCCGGGTGGCTGTGTAGCAGGAGCGGGAACAAACATACCGGTGCCGAAAGCACAGAAGAAGATTCAGGAGTTTGTAAAAGCGTCAACAAATGCACTGCCGCCAAAGGAACTGGCAGAGATTGAACTGAAGTAGGAGGAAGAAATAAAATGCAGAAATACGGAGTAAATGAATTAAGAAGAATGTTCCTGGAATTTTTTGAAAGTAAGGAACATCTGGCAATGAAGAGCTTTTCTCTTGTGCCGCACAATGATAAGAGTCTGCTTCTTATCAATTCCGGTATGGCACCGTTAAAGCCATATTTTACAGGACAGGAGATTCCACCGAGAAAACGAGTTACTACCTGCCAGAAATGTATCCGTACCGGTGATATCGAGAATGTGGGAAAGACTGCACGTCACGGTACATTCTTTGAAATGCTCGGAAATTTTTCATTTGGTGATTATTTCAAACATGAAGCAATCCACTGGACATGGGAATTCCTTACAGAGGTGGTAGGCCTTGATCCGGACAGACTTTATCCTTCCGTATACCTTGAGGATGATGAGGCATGGGAGATCTGGAATAAAGAGATCGGTATCCCGGCAGAGAGAATCTTCCGCTTCGGTAAAGAAGATAACTTCTGGGAGCATGGTTCCGGTCCTTGCGGTCCATGTTCAGAGGTATATTATGACAGAGGAGAAAAATACGGATGCGGAAGCCCTGACTGTACTGTAGGATGTGAATGTGACCGTTATATGGAGATCTGGAACAATGTATTTACCCAGTTTGATAATGACGGACATAATAACTATACAGAGCTGGAACAGAAGAACATTGATACAGGTATGGGACTTGAGAGACTCGCATGTGTTGTACAGGATGTAGATTCCATGTTCGATATCGATACATTATTTGCACTGCGTGAACATGTATGTAAGATGGCAGGCGTGGAGTACGGAAAAAAAGATGAAACAGATGTATCGATCCGTGTGATCACAGACCATATCCGTTCCGTTACATTTATGATTTCCGATGGTATTCTGCCGTCTAACAGCGGACGTGGCTATGTGCTTCGCCGTCTCTTAAGACGTGCAAGCCGTCATGGAAGACTGCTTGGTATTAAACATGAGTTCCTGGTAGAGCTTGCAGGCACAGTTATTGAGGGATCTAAGGATGGATATCCGGAGCTGGAAGAGAAGAAAGACTTTATCTTCAAGGTGATCGCAAAGGAAGAAGAGCAGTTCAATAAGACGATCGACCAGGGCCTGTCTATTCTTGCAGGAATGGAAGAAGAAATGATGAAAAAGGGCGAGAAGGTGCTGTCCGGTGAGGAAGCATTCCGTCTCTATGATACGTATGGTTTCCCGGTTGATCTGACGATTGAGATTCTGGAGGAAAAGGGCCTTTCTATCGACCAGGAAGGATTTGATAAGGCTGTAGAGGAACAGAAAGAAAAGGCAAAAGGAACCTTTGGTGAGCATAGCTACAGTGGACGTGAAGCGACGGTATACGATGAAATCGATGCTTCCGTAACGAGCAGATTTGTCGGCTATGAGAAGCTGGTATGTGATTCAAAAGTTACCGTTCTGACCACAGATACGGAGATCGTAGAGGCATTGTCAGACGGTGATGCAGGAACAATTCTTGTAGAAGAGACTCCATTCTATGCCACAAGCGGTGGACAGGAGGCTGATAAGGGTTATATCCGCACGGCAGATTTTGAATTCCGCGTGGAAGATACCATGAAGCTTGCCGGTGGAAAGATCGGACATAAAGGTCATGTGACGAAAGGAATGGTAAAGACTGGAGATATCGTAACACTTGAAGTAGATGCAGAGAACCGTGCACTTTCTGCTAATAATCACAGTGCGACACATCTTTTACAGAAGGCTCTTCGCATGGTGCTTGGAAGCCATGTTGAACAGGCTGGTTCTTCCGTAAATGCAGACAGACTTCGTTTTGACTTTACACACTTCTCTGCAATGACAGCAGAAGAGATCCAGAAAGTAGAAGATATTGTAAATGAGCAGATTCGAGCATCTCTTCCGGTAGAGGCAAAGAATATGCCGATCGAAGAAGCCAGAAAGACAGGAGCTGCCGCTCTCTTTGGTGAGAAATATGGTGATATTGTACGTGTCGTAAGTATGGGAGAATTTTCTAAAGAGTTCTGTGGTGGTACGCACGTGGCAAATACAGGAGTGATCACAGCGTTTAAGATCCTTTCAGAGACGGGTGTAGCAGCCGGTGTCAGACGTATTGAGGCATTGACATCGAAAGGTCTTATGAACTATTACCATGATCTGGAAACGAAGCTTGTAGAGGCTTCAGCACTTGTCAAAGCAAAACCGGACCAGCTTGCTGAGAAGATCAGACATCTGCAGGCAGAAAATAAGGCTCTTCACAGCGAAGTGGAAAGCTTAAAGAGTAAGCTTGCACAGGATGCTATGGGCGATGTTATGGATCAGGTAGTAGAGGTGAAAGGCGTTCAGTTACTTGCAGCCAAGATCGAAGGCGTTGATATGAATGGTCTTCGCGATCTGGGCGATCAGTTAAAGGACAAACTTGGCGAAGGTGTTGTTGTACTTGCATCTGCGGCAGATGGAAAGGTAAGCCTTATGGCAATGGCAACAAAAGCAGCTGTAGATAAGGGTGCACATGCAGGCAATCTGATCAAGGCAATCGCATCCTATGTAGGCGGAGGCGGCGGCGGACGCCCGAATATGGCACAGGCCGGCGGAAAGAATCCAGACGGAATCGACGCTGCAATCGCAAAAGTGAAAGAAGTACTGGAGCAGCAGTTATAAAACCAGATGTAAAAATCCGTAAAATGGTAAAAAATTGTTGACGTAAGATAAATATGTGTTATAATCTTATGTAGTGCAATAAATATACCCGAACAGTCGTATGATGCACAATATAGGACTGGAGGGGAGGTTAGGTGTGAGACTATGTCAAATGTAATCGTTAAAGAAAACGAGACGTTAGATAGCGCTTTACGCAGATTCAAAAGAAACTGTGCAAAAGCAGGCATTCAGCAGGAGATTCGTAAGAGAGAACATTACGAGAAACCAAGCGTTAGACGTAAGAAAAAATCTGAAGCAGCTAGAAAACGTAAGTATAACTAATATGTGCAATGAATAGAGTGTTTTTTCAAAAAACACTCTATTTTTAGTTTTGCCCGCTGTTGTGGGCGTGAACAGTGAAAGTAGGAAAGAAGATATGTGGTGGAATAAAATTATCTTTGGCTGGAGTGCATACCATGTAGTCTTGTGGTTCCTTGCATACAGCATCTTAGGGTGGATCGTGGAATCCATATATATGTCTATATGCAACCGTAAGCTCACGAACAGAGGATTTGCCAGAGGACCTGTGTGTCCGATCTATGGAGTGGGAGCATTAACTGTATTTTTCATTTTGCGGCCTTACAGCGGCAATCCAATACAGCTCTTTTTTATGGGAATGTTTCTTGCGACATTTCTGGAGTATGTTACTGCTCTTGTCATGCAGCGGATGTTTGGAATGATCTGGTGGGATTATACAGAGAAGCCGTTCAATTATCGTGGTATTCTCTGTCTGGAAAGTTCTGTTGCATGGGGATTCTATACGCTTGCTCTTTTCTTCTTCCTGCACGGCTTCGTTGTGCGGCTTGTAGACGCGATACCGGTTATGGCAGGGAAGATTGGTGGTACGATAGTGCTGGCACTTTATGTTGTTGATTTCATGAGTGTTCTCTATCGAGAGAAGAAAGAAGATATACCAGACAGGGTGTGGGAATGGAAAGACAACCTTGTAAATAAATTTTCACGAGAATAATAAAAAAAGTATTGACTCATCAAAAACAAAGGTATATACTGTATTCGTCAAAGGCAAAGGCGCCGTATCAAAGGATACGGTGCCTTTTTTTGTCTATAGAAGACGGTATGAAAGCGAGGAGATTTTAAATGAGATTAAAAGACACAGGGCTTACAGCACAGGAATTAAAGGACATGGTAAATAAGTACATGGTAGAGACGTATGAAAGATATGATTTCATCGCAGAAAGAGCAGAAGGAATGTACTTATATGACGAAGATGGCAATGCATATCTTGATTTTTACGGTGGCGTTGCAGTAAACAGTCCTGGTAACAGAAATGAAAGAGTTGTTGAAGCGATTAAAGATCAGCTTGGCGACATTATGCATACATTTAACTATCCATATACCATTCCACAGGCATTACTTGCAAAGAAAATCTGTGATACAATCGGAATGGATAAGATCTTCTATCAGAACTCAGGAACAGAATCCAATGAGTGTATGATCAAAATGGCAAGAAAATACGGTGTTGACAATTACGGACCGGAAAAATATCATATTATTACTGCAAAGAATGGTTTCCATGGAAGAACATATGGAGCTATGTCAGCAACAGGACAGCCGGATAATGCAATCCAGCAGGGATTCAAACCGATGCTTCCAGGCTTCTCCTACGCAGAATTTAATAATCTTGAAGACTTCGCTTCCAAGGTAACAGAAAATACAATTGCAATTATGATCGAGCCTGTACAGGGCGAAGGTGGTGTTCGTCCTGCAACACAGGAATTTATCGAAGGACTGAGAAAACTGTGTGACGAGAAAGGTTTACTCCTTCTGTTTGATGAAGTACAGACAGGTTGGGGACGTACCGGATACCCAATGGCATTTATGGGATACGGAGTAAAACCAGATGCAGTATCCATGGCAAAAGCTATGGGAGGCGGAATGCCAATCGGTGCCTGCTGTGCAACAGAAAAAGTAGCAAAGGCATTCACAGCAGGAACACACGGCTCTACATATGGCGGACATGCGCTTGCCTGTGCAGCAGCTTATGCATCCGTATCTGAGATTCTTGACAAAGACTTAAGCGGAAACGCAAGAGAAGTAGGCGAATACATGAAACAGGAACTCGCTAAACTTCCACATATTAAAGAAGTAAGAGGCCGCGGACTTCTGGTTGGATGTGAATATGATATTCCGATCGCTGTTGAAGTAAAACATGGCTGCCTTGACAGAATGGCACTTATCACAGCAATCGGCGACAGCATCAACAGAATGATCCCACCACTTATTGTAACAAAGAAACAGGTGGATGAACTGATGCTGATCATGCGTGCGGCAATCAATGACGCAGCAGAACAGTATGACGAAATGCGGAAGGCTAGTTAAGAATTTGGTTCAGTGATTTTATCTGAGGCAGAATAGTGATGCGAGACAGCTGAACTTTGAAAAACGAACCAGTCGCTGACAAACGGTAAACATCAAAAGCTGATATAACATTCGTAACCGAGTATATTCGACGGGAACTCCTGATGAGTTCCGCGTCTCAGATACTCTTTCGCCTTGTATGGGAAGTACAAGGCGAATACGAAGTTATATCAGCTTTTTCTGCAACCGTTTGTAACGCTCTTCCACGTTTCCACAAGCTCAGCTGTCTCGCGTCACTTGTAATGTCTCAGCCAAAATACTGAAACCGCATAGCTCAAGTGTTTCCACCACGTTATCGGCGCGATAACAAGCTCTTTTTCATTATCTGAGAGCGAAAAAGAAAATATGTACTGACTTTTTTTAGAACCAAATCATTTCCTCAGAGACAAAATTCTAAAATGGAATGCGTTTTCAACAAATCATTTCATTCAAATATGAATTTTTTCTCTTTGGAGCTGACTTCGACCTCCCAAAATTCATTACAATTCTTTACTTTTACATATAGAA